>CBDFGC010000016.1:0-239448 GCA_965246935.1 Chitinophagaceae bacterium
TTCAGGCTTCCGAATGACAACGGATATAAAAAAGGATTTTTCATCAGGGCGGAATTTTCCAGATCATTTCGCATGTCCGACATTTCCCGGTAGTATTCCCAATGATAATTGCGCACATTTTCACCGTACACGGTTGTCATTCGCCCTGTTGTTTTTAACGGGTAGTCCGCCATAAAATCTTCGCGGTCCATGCCCGATGCATTCACCATCAGCAGGCTCAGTCCGCCGGGGCGCAGTACTTTAAATTCATACTCCACATACAGGTTGCCTTCGAAGGGCCGGTTGGTCCATACATAAGCCTGAGAATCCAGGAGCTTTCCGGTGTATTCTTTATTAACCGTTTCCATTAACAATCCCTCACTTGTAACTTCCACTTTCACGGGATTGCCCTGTACATAAAAACTATCCAGATCAGAAGGTTTATTCAGATCGATGGACAACTTTTTTTGCCAATTATTGTCGGGTAGAAATGTAAATGGCTTCCGTCCTCTGCCGGCATAGGTATACATTAATTCGTCATCAAGGGCTTTATCAAAAACTTTTACTTCCTTTTTAAATTGTATGTAAGCCTGTGCCGGTGTAAACACCGAATTATAAAAATTGATGGAAGAAAAACAAAGTGTTGGGTTACCGATAAATAAGGAGTTGTTGATGCTGTCCCTGTGAAAAGGAAGCACTTTATTCTGGTCTTCTTTGCCAACCTGAATGCCGTTTACATATAAGTTATATTCATCCCTGGCATAATTCCAGGTAAGCAGTAACTGATACCAGGTAGCTTTTTTAAAAGCAAAATGGCTAACGCTGATGATGGCTTTGTGGGGTATATTGAACGCCTCTTCATAAAAGGAACCTTTGGCAAACTGCGCTATCATACCTGGGTGCCAGCGGGGCGTCCAGGCTAATTTAAAAGCTGCTTTATTAAAGTCAAGTGGGTTGGGGTTATCAGATAAAAACGGATAAGTATAATAGTCAGGATTACTCATCGCCATATTAGGCTTCGTATCGAAAGTGCTCAGTTCTTCCAGGGGCATTACCCATAGGGAAACCGTACCCTGCCGGCTTTTCAGGTTATGTGCTTTTAGTTCCATTGTACTTTTTATGCCGGTCAGGTTAAGGCCTTTTCTTCCATCACTGGTAATGACTCTTGCAGGGCCGGTAAGCTTTTGATTGGCCGTATCATTGAAAGAAAAATCGTTCAGGTAACTATAAACAGGCTGCTGCGACAAAGCGTTTACTGCAAACAGAATCAGTATTAATAAGAACCCTGTTGTATAAAACTTCGTTGTGCTGTTACGTATATTTTCCATTCGTATGCTAATTACCAGGAAGACAAATTCCTCAACAGGCAAGCGTACACCTGCAAAAAATTAAAATAAGGAGAAAACCGGTTTAATATATTGTTGGCTAACTGTTTTAACTCTCTGATTCCGGTTTGTGAGGACACAAACCAGTGCAAATTCTAAAATCGTTTAATTAACAGGGTATCTGCGGTTGGCAAAGAACAGCTTTAAGTTCTGTAAAGCCCGTGACATATGGGTTTTAACTGTCAACCTCGAAATATTAAGATGAGCAGCAATTTGTACATGTGAAAGATTTTCTTCTCTTGCCAGCAGGTATACTTTTAATTGATTCCCGGAAAGCGACTGCAGGGCAGTTTGTAACATAGCGTTATAATCAGCCATCTTCATCCGGTCGTAAACCGTAGACTCCTCATAAGTTAACCGATGGCCCAGGTATTCTTTTGCTTTATTTTCTGTTGCTATTTTCTTTAACCGGTTAAGGGTATTGTTTTTGGCTACTGTATAAATCCATGCTTCCACCGGGGCATCCATTTTTAATTCCTTTCTGTTAAGCCATAGTTTCATAAACACATCCTGCACTACTTCCTCCGCCTGCACCCCGCATTTTAGATACCGAAGGGCTATGTTGTAAACCCGGGGCCGGTATTGATCGTAAATTTTTGTAAAAGCAGCCTCACTATCATTCGATAGCTTTAAAACCAGGTTAGCTTCTTCAGGATTGGCAGAAATCAGCAGATTGTCCGGCATATCGTTAGTTTAAAAATTGTAATACAAGCGCAATTATCTCTTGCAAAAAAGGACACCTTTAAGAGGATAATCCAATTTCGATGCTCCTATTTATGGCAGGCTGTAATGTCTGAAAGCGTTGGGCAGATCATACATTCACGCTTGCTTTCGCAGGCTGGTACACATGCAGGAAGTAAGCTGCAAGCCCAACAATTAAAGCAGCCTTCGAATCACTTACCAGTTAATATAATAGTCCACAACGTTAGGGAACTACCAGATACAGTATTAGAGAAATCAGATACGCAAGACTTAATTCATTTTTTATCGAAATCGTTACCAAGCTTTTAAAATTCTTATACCTGATAATGTATTTACGTAGAATACAAACCCGGCTTTTAACTAGTTGGAAGTTCAGGTAATGTCGTTTACAGGATATATAGTGATGTGATTTAACATTGATTATAAGCAAGCGGCAATTGGTTAACCAATAATTGGTTTACCAAATATAGGAATAATATTGAAATACCAACTATTTTAAAAAAAATTTTTTAAATAGCAAGATGATTAGTCTTCCAAAAATCATTTTTGAGGTATTAATTATCTAACCGTCCCACTTTGGCGGCATAGAGAAAACTGCTTTACTAAGAATACGTTTCACGTAGAGGCTGCAGAGAAACGAAGGAATACAGGGAAGGTAATTTTACGTTGAGATACTTTCTTTCTCTGTATTTTCTCCCGAAAAGTTCGTATAGAATAGACACGCCTTTCGTGTATATTATTTGACTCCAGCGGAGCCTCGTGTTTATAACTATTATTATCCAAAACGTTGTTACAGTTCCGCAGGTGCCGGGTATTCCACCATTTAAGGAGGCGCCTATGGAGCATGAAGCCGTTGAAATGGTCGTTATTCTACAAGCACGGGGCTCCTATTGGAACCAATTACCATTTTACGAAGTGTGGTCACACGATAGGAAACGGCAGGCACAAGTTGCGTGAAACTTCTTTAGTAATCATTAAATTATTTCGGCCTGATAGGGTGGCCACTAATGGGTGTAGCCACAAGCCCAAATCCACTAATTATAATGAATAACTTATTTTTTATGGGATACTTAATTTCCCGGCACTGATGAAAACAAAAAGTAGCATACTATTATCAGTCTGATTTTGTGTATGCGGTTATAGCTTAAAACGGAATTGTAACATGCCGGTCAGATGGGCCTTCATTGCTTTACCGGCAGCACCTGCATCTTTTTTAATAATCGCATTTAATATTTCATGGTGCTGGTTAATCGTATAGTCTTTATCCCTGCATACATCTCCATCCACTATGTTTTTTATTTTGATGATGTCCGGAATAAGGATGATTAACATTGATTCTATAACAGAATTTTTGGTAGCAGCGGCAAGCTTTAAATGAAATAACATATCCTCTTCAATAGCCATTACGCCGTTATTAATTTTGGCATCATATTCAGCTAATGCCTCCTGCATGGCTGCTATATCTTCGTCTGTTCTTCTTTCAGCTGCAAGCCTGGCAGCGTCTTCTTCCATATAGTATCTTGCTTCAATAAGCGACACATAATTATCTTTATTAAAATTGATAATATCTGTAAAAATACTATCCAGAATTTTTAAGCTAAACCCTGATACGTAGGTTCCGCTCTGTGGAGAGGTTTTCAGCAGCCCGTAGAATTCCAGTTTTAATATTGCTTCCCGGATATATCCACGGCCTACACCAAAGCGTTCTGCCAGCAATCTTTCAGACGGAAGCCGGTCACCGGGTTTCAACTGACCACTGGAAATAAGATTTCTAAGTTGTTTGATAATCTTATCTACCGGATTTTCAATCTTTATCGCTTCAATATTATCGAATGCGTTCACTTCGTTCATACGTTACGTTATTTTTTGGATAACCAGCAGTTGGATAACCAATCTAAACCAAAAGTAAAAGAAAAGTGGAAGTTCCTTTCTTTAAATCAGGACAGCCACACAACCAATATCCATGTTTTGTAGAAAAGCGGCGGAAATAACTCGTTTTTTGGCAAGCCTTCTTATACAGCTATAAAATGATCACTTGCGTAGCAAAAAGTATGCAGGTATCGTAAAGACGGAGCCGGCAAACGGCTATATAAACGTGGCTGTAAAATGAACAACTTTTTATTTAAAATCACTATACAATCCGAAAAATGCTAATTACTTTAGTCCCGGATAAATTTTTACCAAAGTCTTTATCCAAAATAGTACAATGCAACTTAAACTCACGCTATACACTTCCCAAAGGTATGCCTGTTTACCTTTCAATTACCAATATCCGCTGTCGGCAGCTATTTATAAAATTATTCAGCGGGCCGATGATAGCTACGCTGCCTTCCTCCATAATGAAGGGTATACGCATCATGGTAAGACATTCAAATTATTTACGTTTGGTGATATCCGGACACCGTTTAGCAAAAGCGGCGACCGGATGATCCTGCAAACCAGCGAGGCAGAACTCATTATTTGTTTTTACCTGCCCGATGCTGCGGAAACTTTTGTACGCGGGTTATTTATGAACCAGCAAATAGAAGTGGCCGATAACAACAGCCGGGTAGTATTTACCGTGCAGCAGGTGGCCATGCAGCCGGCGATGGCGCTACCTAAAACCGATACGGCGATTCTACTACACCCCCTTTCACCGTTGGTTACAGGAAGAAAAAATGACCGGGGCCATTATGATTACCGAAGCCCGGAAGATGTAGATTTTATTGATTGCCTGGTATACAACTGGATGGAAAAATGGGGCGCCGTACACGATGCCAGTGAAGCAGATTTGCTGGAATTTCAAAAAGTAATTATGGTACAAATACGGTTTTTTAATCATCCGCCACAGCAACGATTGATTGCGATAAAAGCGGGCACCGGCGCCGAAACAAAAATCCGTGGTTACACAAAGTTCAGGCTGGCGGTAAAGGCGCCGGCAGCGTTGATGGAATTGGCATTGGGGGCTGGATTGGGCTTGCACAATGCGCAGGGGATGGGATGCGTAGCAGTTGTCTGAACCAGGATTTAAAGGATGAACGGATGGCCAGGATTTCTTTTTACATCAGGGAAAAGGATTACGCTGATAATGTTTGCAGGATAAAAACTTATGGATTAGTTTTTATAAATTTAGCTTTCCTCTTATTTGCTGTACAAAGTCCTGAGACACGCCTGCCAGAGAAGCAATCTTTTCATCTGTAAAATCAGAAGACCGCAGCAGGTTTTCTACGAATAATGTTTTTTGTTCCAAAAAGGTTTCCTGCCTGCCTTCCTGTTTTTTCATTTCTAAAATCTGCTCTCTGATGCCCATCGTTGTAGTGTTGTTAGTGATTAAATCAATTTCCTTATCAAATTTAATGGCGGTTTCCGGTTTGGCAAAATTTACATAAGCCTTAATGAAATCGAGCAGATTGCTGATGGTTTGCCTTACAAATCCTTTGGCGTACAACTGCTTCACCAGTCTGGTTTTCAGATGCAGCAGGCTATCACATCGTCCAGCTTGTTCTTTTTCATTGCCAGCAATACGGTTAAGATAGCCAGTGCAAACGGATTATTGCTTTGCTCCAACTGCTGCTCATCTTGCTGCAGCACTTTGTAGGTATTAAAGTGGTATATGATTTCCGTACCGGCAAACTGATACACATAATGGCCGGGCTGAGCGGAAGGATGATGGCCGGTAAAAATGGCGATGGCGGTAACGGCAACGCCATAGCGGTCGAGGATACGATAGAAGTAATGGAATATGCGTTGAGCAAATGCGGGATCGCTGTAGCCCTGCACTTCTATGTGTATGAGTACCCATTTCTCTTCGCCGGATGTGGCAAATACTTTTATCAGTTTGTCCACAAACCGGGTTTCAGAATCATTGTCCGGTGCAGGGTACAACTGCTGCAGCTCTTTATCGAGAAATTCAACCGGCCGGGTAAGATCAAAAAGGGTGGCATACTGCGGAAGGAAGAAAGGAATAAAATAGGGAAACAGGTCTTCAATCAAGCCTTTCCAGTAAATATCGTTGCGGGTCATGGGAGGTTAGCAAAACGGAAGTGCATACATACGAAGATATAATGAGAGCAGGAAAACAGTTTGCTAATATAATGGGCATTTTTACTAAAAAAGTTATTCACATTAATGAAGTAAGAAGATAAATAATAAGTAATCCATTTACATTTATTGCCTAAGGAGATTGTATTTGAAACTTAAAAAAGGAGAACTGATACCTATTTTTCGCCCTGGTTTGTGTCCTCACAAACCGGAATACTTAATTTGAAATAAAGTATCAGGAAGCGTTTGAATGCAGTTAAATAGCGAAGACCTTTTCCTGTTGCGCAGACTTAATCCGAAGGTATATGTAGTTTGTCCATTTTGGAGCTGCCTGCCGACAGGCAGGTGTCTATAAACTATTAAGACCGGTTTGAAAAACAGGATTTTGAAAACCTGACAATTGGTATTTTGCTATGTGCTGATAAAAATGATGCTGTAGTAAAAATAAGTTTACCGGAAAACAACAAAACCATTGTTGCAAGTAAGTACCAGCTTTACCTGCCCACTGAACAGCAATTAATTGCGGAGGTGAAGAGAGAGATGGAGAAGTTGGATAATGGTGACGATAAGATTGTATAATGCACATGGATTTGGAATATCAAAACAAAACCGGCTGATTGTCAGCCGGTTTAAATCCAATTGGTACAATAAAAAAGCCACCAAAAACTTTTCTTAGTCTATTTCAATTCCGTAGGATTTGAACAAAAATACTCCGTTGAGTTGAAATTGTAAGTTCGAACTTAAGATAATTTTTAAAACTTTTCTAAGTCTTGATTAAATAACTATACTTTTGGGGAAATTTATTTTATGACAAGAGTGGATAAGCTTATAAACAAGCCAAGAGTATGTAATAATTGTAAGCGTTCTGAATTTGATGACTATTCTGAGTGCCAAACGTGCTGTGGAAATATATTTTGGATTATTGTAGAAAAAACTTGGGCCATTTAATTTAAGTAATAGCTGTTATGATAAAAGAAATAGTACAGTTTACGAATTCACTCGACATTGAAATGAAAGCTATTGGGATGTTGCCAAAGGAAGGGTTGCATATCATGCTTAAGTATGAAAATGTAGATGACCAACTCAATATTTCTAAAGTGTTTGAGTATGAATGGTTTTCAAAAAAGAAATCAGCCCTTACACCACTGTTAAAAAGGGCTGCCTCACTCGCTCAATTGGCCTGGATGGTAAATACGAATAAATGTTTTGACCTTCCTGCTAAAGGTATTCACTCCTGCTCTCCTTATTGCCTGGCTTTTAAGCGGGAATCAATAAATGGTGGTGCCAAGTTTAATGATGCAAAAGCCAAGTTGTATGAACGGGTGAATACCTATTTCAGTAAAGCCATAGAACTGTTGGATGAGGATAGTGAAAAGGAAAAAGTAAAAGTATTCAGGGATGTGCTGAACAGTGAAGCCAAAATGCACTTTTACTTAGACCAAATACCAGAATATAAAACATTGAAAGACGCAGAGTACATCGTCTTTTACTTAGATGTAGCAGAAGAAGTTTATCAAAAACCTAATGGAAAGTATCTGGCAGATAAACTGTTCAATACAAACGACTACAACCACACAGTGGAAGAAATTACGTATGGCACCAGTGATTTTTTCAACGGCTACCCAACCAAAAAACCCTTTCTAACGCATCAGTCAGCTTCTTTTGATATTGCTGCCCGTGTTTCGGCTGCTGAAGCACAAAGTCTTTTCGAATTTCAGGATATTATGCGGCGGGGTATTTTTCCTAAACCTCTGCCTATTTTTATTCATCAGGATGAAATTGTTCAGAAAGGAAAGAAAAGCATACAAGAATCGGCTATTCAACTGTTTAAAAGTGAAGCCAAGCAAAATAAAAGAATCGGATATAAGGAAATAATAGAAACGCTTTATAAGGATTATGCAGATGAGTTAGGGAACTACTACCTTCTTTTCTACGACAGAGATGTAATTAAAGATTTTGATTATGTACCCAAGTTTGATTACCTCTTAAAGGATGAGCATGACCAGGGGTGGAAAATTGAGAACTTATTTAGTGCAGATAATTACAACACGGTAAGCAATGTATTTCAGCTTCAGCAGGCAGTGCTGCTTCCTGTATTTAATAATGCATTGGTTACGAAAACAAAATCCGGAGAGTTTCAGTATAAATACTTTGATGATATAGATGCCAAATACTGTAAATCGGCAGTTACCTTTTTGCTGGTGATGCAGTACCGAAAGGCATTCTACGATTTTATTTATAAGTCGAAGCGGCAGGCAGTTACCCAGGCCATGTTTAATACCATTTTGCAAGCAAGCATAGTAGAGGATGTGCGGTTAGATGAAATAAAAAATGGCTATCATACACAGGACGGAAACATTCGCAGGAAGCTAAACATCTGGTTTAGTTTATCGGAAAAATTTGATCAAAATAACCCAAAAACAACTATAACAATGACAAGTAAACTACAGGAACTACGGGCATTTATTGGCCAGCTTACTAAAGAGGAAACCACCATAATCTCAGATGAGCAATATGCGTTCGCAGTTGGACAGATTATCTACTACCTGCTATCCAAAAGCAAAACAGCAGACCGAAGCTATAAAAGATTAGAGCCTTTTATGCAGCAGGTTCATGCTAAAGAATTAAATAAAGCAATTTCCAGAATGTTTGATTCTTACAAACATGAAAACTTCTCTTTTAATTTTAAAAATCCATTTGCAGAAGTAATGGCTTACGAAACAAAAGCTAACGTAAGAGACTTTATGCCTACTATACTTGCCGGTATATTTTCTAAGAATGCATTATTTAGCGACAAGGAGGAAAAAGAAGATATAGAAATTATATCAAGCCAGGAAACTTTAGAAGAACAACCTTAACCAATAAAATAATATAAATTATCATGAGCCAGTCATTCAACAACAGAGTATTCGGATGCGCTATTGTAAAAGCCATCAATGCCAATTATAATGCAGACTTTACCCATCAGCCAAGAACGCTGCCTGATGGTACCGTGTACGCAACGGACAAAGCTTTAAAATACACAGTACGAAACTATTTAGCCAAGAATTTTACCCAAGAGAAAGTATTTTATTTCAAAAGTTTTAGTGAAGAAATGCAACCCCGCAACCTGAAAGAAAATTACGTTAATCATTTTGGAGAGTTTCCAAAAGTTGATAAAAAGGATACGGTTAAAGCAAGGAAGATTGTGCTTGAAAACTTACTGAAATGTATTGATGTCCGCCTCTTTGGTGGCACGTTTGCAGAAGAAGGAGCCAATTTATCACTTCATGGAACAGTTCAGTTTACGCATGGTGTAAACCGCTTTGTTGAAGGTGTAATTTATTCCGAACAGATTTCTTCCCCATTCAGAAACTCGAATGAAAAGAGTGCTGACTCAATGCAAACCACCCTTGGTACGCAATTCAAATTGCAGGAAGGCCATTATGTACATCATCTTTCCGTAAATCCCCGCAATTTGGAAGAGATGAGTAGAGCAGGGAACAATAGGGGGCTTACAACAGATGATATTGAGAAGCTGAAAGAAGCATTGCGAAATGGAGCTACCTTCTATGATTCATCTTCAAAGGCAGGTGTTGAAAATGAACTATTGCTATGGGTGCAACTGAAAGAAAGCTCCAAGCTCGTGCTTCCATCTTTTACAGAACTGATAACAGTAAATGCATCTAAAGAAATCAATCTTGAAAAAATAACAGCAGTATTGGCGAAGGAAAACGTAAAAGCAGAAACCGAGAAGGTTGAAATTTATTATAACAAAGCTGCTACCACTGTAATCAACCTTCCGGAAAATGCCATTATCAACGAGCTTAACTAACTGCTATGGCAAACGAAAAATTAATCTCCTTCAACATACAATCAGACTTTGGGTTCTTTAAAAAGCCTGATTATAATGACGGATTATTGTTGTCGTACAATATCCTTCATAAGCCGGCACTGCTGGGCATATTGGGGGCAATTGCGGGTCTTGAAGGATACAAGCGAAAAGGACTACTTCCCGAATATTATTTAAAACTGCAAAACCTGTCAGTTGCTATAAAACCAATTGGAGATGAGAAAGGCAACTTTCAAAAAACAGCAGTAAAATATACCAACACTGTAGGCTATGCTAATCTGGATGGCAATCTTTTGATTGAAGAAACCATGCTGGTAAAACCTGGCTATCAATGTTATTTACTCTTAAACCTGGATGAAGAAGTAGAGCATAAACTATACGATTTCATAACAAACGGGAAAGCTGAATTCATTCCGTATTTAGGCAAAAATGAGTACCAGGCATGGTTCGGTGATGAAGTGATGGAGTATGAATATGAGCCTTTCTTTCCGGTTGAAGAATTTGTTATTGATAGCTTATTTGTAAAAGAGGGTACCATCCAAAACAAACTGGTGGAACCTTCTTTTTCTTTTACTCTTGGAAGCATGACTAATCAAGGTTCCTATTGTTATTTCGAGAGTCTACCAATTGGCTTTAATGAAAACCTGATGCAGTACAAGTACAATCATTTTGCTTACACAGATTGGACTTTTAAAATAAGTTCAAAGATTGAAAACTTATACCTTCTCAGAGCAAAAAATCAAAAGAAAGTAATTCAATTATTTTAGCTTGAAAACTTTTACACAAATTCTAAACGATGCGCCTGATATTACTATGATTCTTAAAAATCATAGCCAGTATCAGGCGCATATTCATGATAACAAAAGTGCTGAGCTTTTGCATGAACATATATTGCTTGTTAATACATATGCAGATAAATTAGTTCAAGTACACGGACTTGATAAAGTTATTGACAAGCTGATAACGGATTATACCAAAAATTGGGAAAGCAACGATTTTTCGTCATCAAAGCTAAAAGAACTATTTGTACAAACAATTGTTTTTCATGATTTTGGTAAAGTGAATGAACACTTTCAGTTGCTTAGAATGAAAAACAAACAGCATTTTCATTCATTACCCACAAGTGTTTTACAACCTCCATATGGTCATTCTTATCTTGGTACATTCTTATTTTTGTGTTATCATATCCAGCTAATTATTGAAAGTCCTATCCCAGACGCAATAAAGTCTAAAGTGATATGCCATTGTTTTTTTTTGGCATACCCTATTCTTCAGCATCATAGTCCGGTATTAATTGATGTAAAAGAAAGAGAAAAATACATGGCTCATTTTAAAGGAATGCTTGAGCCACTAAAAAACTATATAGTTTACTATGGGTTTAAACTGAATGAAAAAGTTATCAATGGTATTTTTACAAGCATTGATAATATATGGGCTACAGAATCAGTAAAAATGTTGCTGGTTGATTCTTTCCCACTGTTTGCTCTCATTAAACTTAACTTTTCACTCCTAACTGCTGCTGATTATTTAGCTACGCATGAGTACATGAGTAGTTCAGAAGGTGAAAGTGAAGCAGCAACAACAGACTTTGGTGTTTTTGAAAGCAGAAAACGGGTGGAAACAATGATCCAACACCTACAATCTTACAGCCATAATGCAGCTACATACAATAATATTAGTGATTATAATTTTACTTTTCCAATTGAAAAGTCTAATGCCAATCTGAATCATTTACGGCAGGAAATGGCGGTGTCTCTGATTCAAACAGTAAGAACAAATACCGATAAGAACCTATTTTATATTGAAGCGCCAACTGGCGGAGGGAAAACCAATCTATCTATTATAACAGTGGCGGAGTTGATGCAGGCAAACCCCGAAATCAATAAAGTAATTTATGTATTTCCATTTACTACTTTAATTACCCAAACCTATGGGGTACTAAAACAAAGCCTCAACCTTACCGATAGTGAAATAGCAGAACTACACTCAAAAGCAGGCTTGGGAACTAAAGCAGAAAAGGATGAAAAAAATGAGGATGGTTTGTATGGTGATGACAAAAAGGATTATATAGACAACCTGTTTGCTCTTTACCCGGTAACGCTGATGTCACACGTGAAGTTTTTCAATATTTTAAAAACCAACCGGAAGGAAGAAAATTATTTACTGCACCGGCTTGCTAATTCAGTAGTAGTTATTGATGAAATACAGTCTTATAATCCTGCAATATGGGATAAGATGTTATACTTCATTAGCCAGTATGCCGAATATTTTAATATCCGGTTTATATTAATGTCGGCTACTTTACCCAAAATAAGCGGCCTTAATATCGGGCTTACACAAAGGCCAGACTTTATTGAATTATTGCCCGAAGCAAAAAAATACATTACCAACAAGAATTTTTCAGAACGGGTTTCTTTCAACTTTGAGTTATTTGACAAAAAGCTGCTTTTAGAAGAACTGGCTACAGTAGTTATTGATAAATCGGAACAGTATGCCAGCGAATATGGCAGTGTAAAAACAATTGTTGAATTTATTTACAAAAAGTCTGCTTCCGAATTCAAACGAATCATCGAATTAGCAAATCATTGTTATGATGAAGTACTCGTTTTATCGGGAACTGTTTTAGAACCTCGCCGAAGAGAAATTATAAACCGTATTAAAAGGTCGGCGAAAGAGCAGGTAAGCATTTTACTTATTACCACACAGGTGGTAGAGGCAGGAGTAGATATTGACATGGATTTAGGTTTTAAAAACATTTCTCTTATTGATTCCGACGAGCAACTTGCTGGTAGGGTAAACCGGAATGCTCATAAAGAACATTGCAAAGTGTACCTTTTTAAGCTTGACGATGCAAGGATATTGTATGGAAAAGATTTTCGCTTTGCTCAGACCAGGGAGCATATTGACACAAAACAATACCAGGAAATTCTACAGAATAAAAACTTCAAACTTTTGTATGAAAAGGTGATTAAACTTATAGACAAAAATAATAACCCACTTTTCAAAGATGCGTTTATCTCTTATGAAGAAAGCATTCAAAAACTTAGGTTTAATGAAGTAAACGATGGATTTAAAATTATTGATCAGAGTACTGAATCTGTTTTTGTTCCACTAAAACTGCCGGTAACGGTGGAAGGAATTGAATCAGGTGCTAATGAAAATATTTTCTCAATTAAAGAATTAGCATTTTTAGAATTGTATTATGTTTTTCCGGAAGAAGGATGTGTAAATGGAGAACAGGTTTGGCAGGTTTATGAACAGCTTATTCGTTCAGCAGCCGTTAAGCGAAAAAATAAAGAGGGGTTTGATATTAAAGGAAAGATTGACTTTAAGATTTTACAAAGCATTCTTTCCAAGTTTTCGTTTTCCCTTTTATGCTTTTCAAAGGATTACAAAAGTATATTAGAAGGCTTAGGTGAAGAAAGATATGGTTATTTATATTTTTCTTATTGGGATGAAGAAAGATCAGAAGGCAAACCCTATTCTTATAAAGATGGATTAAATAGTAAAGCATTTAGTGACACAAACTTTATTTAGAAATGACCATCAATGCCACCCTTATAAATCTTTATCACGTATGCAAACGGGAAATGTGGCTTCATGCAAATGGTATTCGTATGGAGCACACATCAGAAGTGGTTGCGGATGGCAAGCTTATTGGTGAAACTACTTATCCGCAACGGGCCGAAAAATATACCGAAGTGGAATTATCCGTTCCGTTTGGAGCGGATATAAACCTAACCGGCAAGATTGATTTTTATGATGCCCGAAATAAAGTAATTCACGAAACAAAAAGAAGTGACAGCATTGTAGAGGCACATGAATGGCAGGTAAAGTTTTACATCTGGCTGCTTGCGAAAAATGGTGTGGATGGCGCTACCGGTATATTGGAGTATCCAAAGCTGCGGCATACCGCCTCTGTGGAGCTTTCCGCAGATGATGTTTTTTTACTGCAACAAGCTGTATCACAAATAGTAGCCATCGTAGAAAGCGAATTGTGCCCGCCCCGCATTAATAGTAAAATATGCAGGCGCTGTAGCTACTTTGATTTTTGTTACGTAGAAGAAGTCTGAACCAGGATTTCAGGGATTAAGGGATTACCAGGATTATTTTACCTAACCAGGATTATTTATAAATACGAAAATAGTATACTATGGATAATTTAAAATATGGTGCATTAACGCATCAGGTGATTGGTGCTGCTATGGAGGTACACCGGCACTTAGGTAATGGATTCCAGGAGGTTATTTATCAGCGGGCGTTGGCTATTGAGTTGCGACTGCAAAATGTGGCGTTTATAAGAGAGCAGGAAATGCCTGTTTCTTATAAGGGCGAAAGCATCGGAACAAGGCGTGTTGACTTTTTTATCGAAGGCATTATTATGGTTGAACTAAAGGCCATGATACAGTTAGATGACGGACACCTGGCACAGGCTTTAAATTATTTAGAAGCCTACAACCTGGAGGTAGGATTATTAATCAATTTCGGTGCAAAGTCATTGCAATACAAAAGGCTTATCAATAAAAAGTTCCGACCCTGAACCGAATTTTGTAGCAGTATCAACAGCAGATCATCTTATTAAATCAATACCGGCAAAAAATGATTAAAATCCTGGTAATCCCTTAATCCCTCTAATCCCGGTTCAGACAATTAATTCCTCTAATCACGGTCCATACCATGAAAAAAAGCTACTACCTTTTTAATGCCGGGCGGATGAGCCGCAAAGACAATACCCTAAAATTTACTCCAACGGATGCCACCGGTGTGGAGGGGCCGCCCAAATACATACCGGTAGAAACCGTAGATAATTTCTACTGCTTCGGCAGCCTGGATGCCAATAGTGCTTTGTATAATTTCCTGGGCAAGGAACAAATAAGCCTGCACTTCTTCGACTACTACGAGCACTACACCGGTTCATTTATGCCGAAAGATTATTTGCTAAGCGGTAAGGTACTAATGGCGCAGGCCAATAGTTATGCGTCGGCCAAAAAGCGGCTGGTGATAGCACAGCGCCTGGTAGATGGCGCCGCCTTTAACATGCTGAAGAACCTGAAGTATTACAGCAACCGGGAAAAGGATGTGGCGGCGCCCATTGCCCGCATTGAATCGCTGATACCATCCATCGCACTTACCATGGATATACCGGAGCTAATGGGCATAGAAGGAAACATCCGTATAAGTTATTACGAAGCATTCGATGCCATCATCAGTCATTTTGAAATGGGCAACCGTACCAAGCAGCCGCCCTCCAACGAAGTAAATGCCATGATCTCGTTTGTGAATAGCCTGTGCTATGCGCTGTGCCTGGATAATATTTATCATACGCAGCTAAACCCAACAATTAGTTTTTTGCATCAGCCGGGGGAAAGACGTTATTCGCTGGCGCTGGATATTTCGGAGATATTCAAACCAATTTTAGCCGACCGCCTTATTTTTTCGTTGCTCAATAAAAAGCAGGTGCAAGGCAGTGATTTTGATAAGGAGCTAAACCGGTGCCTGCTAAAAGAAAGTGGCCGCAAAACAGTGGTACGGGCCTGGGAAGAAAAGCTGAATGAAACGATTAAACACCGCAGCCTGAGCCGGAATGTAAGTTATAAACACCTGGTAAAACTGGAGTGTTATAAACTATCCAAGCATGTATTGGGTATGGAAGAATATAAGGCGTTTAAGGCCTGGTGGTAGCATACAACCGGAACCTGTAGAATGGATAAAAGAATATCCATTACTTATTATTTACCTTATCGTTACTTACCATTTGATTATTGTTCTACATACACGGCAACATAAATTATGTTAGAAGTCGCCCCGGCTTGTATCCTCCGACCGGAATCAGAGAGTTTAATTTATTTATATTACCGTGTACTAAACCTGAATTATGTACATCATTCTTGTATATGACATGGAGCAAAAAAGAGTTGGAAAAATGTTGAAGCTCTGCAGGCGCTATCTGAACTGGATACAGAACAGTGTATTTGAAGGTGAGCTAACGGATGTAAAGTTGAAGGAACTGCTGCAGGAGGCTGGAATGATAATGGATAAAGCGAAAGACAGTATCATTATTTTTAAGACCCGGCAGGAGAAATGGCTGGAAAAGGTGGTAATAGGTAAGGAAAAGAATGAGCTGGACAATATATTATAGTCGTCGCAGAACGGGTTGCGCATGTGCTGATTTGTACAATAAGAAAGTGGGAAGGGCTAAGAAGTAATACCATAAAGGAATTTGCAGGGTCGTCGAACCCCGCTATCAATCGTATAATCGCCGGTCGACGCAAAAAGGAAGTAAAAAAGCTGATTTTCATTTTTACAACCTGTTGAAAAACAGGTTATTTTGCACACCAGCCGTAACGGCTTTTAATTGTACCGTAGAGGAATTGAAACTGACACCGGCTAACTGGGTGCATTGATGAAGTAGTGCTTTTAATTGTACCGTAGAGGAATTGAAACAAGGAGATTTGTTTAGGCAACGGCGCCAGGCGTATTTCTTTTAATTGTACCGTAGAGGAATTGAAACACCTGAAACAATTGCCCCATGTTGTTAGCCGGGTTACTTTTAATTGTACCGTAGAGGAATTGAAACTAAAAAAATGTTTTTGGTTGGTAATACCTTTTTAAACTTTTAATTGTACCGTAGAGGAATTGAAACCAAAAAAGCCCGGCATTTTGCCAGGCTTTTTTATACTTTTAATTGTACCGTAGAGGAATTGAAACCGACATACACAGGAGCTTATAGAATTAAGGGGGAGGCTTTTAATTGTACCGTAGAGGAATTGAAACATCACAATTATGCGTCTGCATCCTACACCACGGATCTTTTAATTGTACCGTAGAGGAATTGAAACTTTTCAACGGGCAATTCGAACTTATAAACCTTGTTGACTTTTAATTGTACCGTAGAGGAATTGAAACATTTTTGCTGCAGCAATAGCACCGGCACCACTGGCAGCTTTTAATTGTACCGTAGAGGAATTGAAACACATGATTCTAAAATAAGTGTGCGTTCTCCTGAGATCTTTTAATTGTACCGTAGAGGAATTGAAACTTAGTGAAGGCTTCTAACCATGGCTGGCAAAAGGCACTTTTAATTGTACCGTAGAGGAATTGAAACTATCGTAATCTATCTTATGCTTAAACGGGGTTTCCCGCTTTTAATTGTACCGTAGAGGAATTGAAACTGAATACAGAAAACAATGTCCGCTTAGCCGATACGCCTTTTAATTGTACCGTAGAGGAATTGAAACTCCCGGGCCATCAGCTTGCCAATAAGCTGGATGGTTCTTTTAATTGTACCGTAGAGGAATTGAAACAACAACAAATCAATTAACCCAAACGTGTACTTTTTCTTTTAATTGTACCGTAGAGGAATTGAAACAGTGCCCGACCAACAACAGCAATAGGAAAAAGTATCCTTTTAATTGTACCGTAGAGGAATTGAAACGTTTTATTATAATCGGGTTTAGGGATTTCGTTTTTACTTTTAATTGTACCGTAGAGGAATTGAAACTCGGCGGCAGAAAACATATTGCGTAGCATTGCTAACTTTTAATTGTACCGTAGAGGAATTGAAACCTTTTTGCCCCTATTATATACGTTACCCGAAAAAAACTTTTAATTGTACCGTAGAGGAATTGAAACATGATGTTGGGTTAAATAAGGCTGGTATCTATTTACTTTTAATTGTACCGTAGAGGAATTGAAACGCACAATATCTTTTTCTACCAGCAGCCCGGTTGTCAACTTTTAATTGTACCGTAGAGGAATTGAAACGTTTGCTCTATACGGCGTTGCTGCAGTTCGTTGTTCCTTTTAATTGTACCGTAGAGGAATTGAAACACAAATAGTATTAATGAGTAATAATAAAAAAGCACCGCTTTTAATTGTACCGTAGAGGAATTGAAACACACCACAACACCGGATGAGCAACTAACCGTTGCAGGCTTTTAATTGTACCGTAGAGGAATTGAAACTATATTCGTAACTATCGTTTACATGGCCGTTTGTGTCTTTTAATTGTACCGTAGAGGAATTGAAACACATCTAATATCTGACCTACGCTATAACACATATCAGCTTTTAATTGTACCGTAGAGGAATTGAAACGGATTAGCATGGAATTCCCGGTCGATGATGGCAGCTTCTTTTAATTGTACCGTAGAGGAATTGAAACATATTGTTAGTGTTGGTTACCTCTACATCCAGTACCCTTTTAATTGTACCGTAGAGGAATTGAAACCAGAAAAAAAGATAAGCTGCATCGAAGGCCAGCGCCTTTTAATTGTACCGTAGAGGAATTGAAACGCTCCAACCGGCCTTTTTTCCGGAACAAAGGTATACTTTTAATTGTACCGTAGAGGAATTGAAACAATATTACGCTTGCGGGTACTTACCCAAATGTTACGCTTTTAATTGTACCGTAGAGGAATTGAAACATTACCCAGCCATGAGTAACTACTGAACCGCTGAAACTTTTAATTGTACCGTAGAGGAATTGAAACGTAGTAGCGACCAAGTAATAACGTTTCCAACAACCCTTTTAATTGTACCGTAGAGGAATTGAAACGCATAATTGTAGTTGTATCCACCGGTGTCTGTCCACCTTTTAATTGTACCGTAGAGGAATTGAAACAGAGCTGCGCTGCCGGCTACGAAGCCCAACACCGGACTTTTAATTGTACCGTAGAGGAATTGAAACTGGGATTGGAAAGCACAGCCCGACTTTGAAATTATACTTTTAATTGTACCGTAGAGGAATTGAAACTGGGTTTCTCAACCAAAGAATGTAGCTGGAATCAGGCTTTTAATTGTACCGTAGAGGAATTGAAACAGGGCGATGAGTGCCATTATTGAAGCTTTGCCCCGCTTTTAATTGTACCGTAGAGGAATTGAAACTCCCAGCCTTTAAACCCGTGCAGCCGCATGAATGGAACTTTTAATTGTACCGTAGAGGAATTGAAACTCTGCATAGCGGAAGTAATATTTTACCGCCTTTGCTTTTAATTGTACCGTAGAGGAATTGAAACTTTTTTGCCCTGTTGGCATGGCCTGCGCTGTTATACTTTTAATTGTACCGTAGAGGAATTGAAACGCGATGCCATGTGGCGCAATGTGGCCAGCCACCTGAACTTTTAATTGTACCGTAGAGGAATTGAAACATTTCCGGTTTAAACCGGTCTCCCAATGCCTTATAAGCCTTTTAATTGTACCGTAGAGGAATTGAAACACAATAATTACTGTGGCTTTCAGGCCGATAGTGGCACTTTTAATTGTACCGTAGAGGAATTGAAACTTTACCAGGCCGGGCACTTTAGCAGCTTCGGCAGCCACTTTTAATTGTACCGTAGAGGAATTGAAACATGCTGGTTTGTACAGTTACTTTATTGCCACGTTGACTTTTAATTGTACCGTAGAGGAATTGAAACCTCCTTATATCGAACGCTTTACGTGCTATACTTAACCTTTTAATTGTACCGTAGAGGAATTGAAACATACGTAACCTCTGGCACATCTTATACGGTAGCCAACTTTTAATTGTACCGTAGAGGAATTGAAACCTATATCATCTGGGTTTATTCCTTCGGCAATTGCCAGCTTTTAATTGTACCGTAGAGGAATTGAAACCACTAAGGTCGGCACCACTAAGGTTGGCACTTCTAACTTTTAATTGTACCGTAGAGGAATTGAAACACACGATAGTGGAGCAACGCAGGCAGATTTGAGGGCTTTTAATTGTACCGTAGAGGAATTGAAACGTAAGAGATAAGTTACAGCAGGCAGGTTTGATGATTGCTTTTAATTGTACCGTAGAGGAATTGAAACGCCGCAAACTGTAGCCGTATTTCCCTTAGCAATCCCTTTTAATTGTACCGTAGAGGAATTGAAACTCTTAAATCTTTCATCATGACAACTTCTAATTTTTCCTTTTAATTGTACCGTAGAGGAATTGAAACACCGATAAATTGCCTCCGATAATGGAAGTTGCTCCCTTTTAATTGTACCGTAGAGGAATTGAAACAACGCTTTACGTGCTATACTTAACGCTGTTCTTGCTACTTTTAATTGTACCGTAGAGGAATTGAAACCCGATTTTGACAATATGCCTGAAGCCTACGCAAATACTTTTAATTGTACCGTAGAGGAATTGAAACATCGGAAAGAGAAAGTACAGGCGGCGGCGATAACAAGCTTTTAATTGTACCGTAGAGGAATTGAAACTAAGCCTTACGAGCTATACCTAATGCAATCCTTGCTAACTTTTAATTGTACCGTAGAGGAATTGAAACATTTAAAACCTTTATACGTTAGCTGTAGTGTTTTATCTTTTAATTGTACCGTAGAGGAATTGAAACATACGGGTGAATGTGATACCTGTAGATGTTTCAATCTTTTAATTGTACCGTAGAGGAATTGAAACAAGTGATTACCCGCCTATTGATAGTTAGTTAAGCAACTTTTAATTGTACCGTAGAGGAATTGAAACGGGTATTCTTTTTGTACGGCTTCAATACTGCCAATCTTTTAATTGTACCGTAGAGGAATTGAAACTGCTGTTTCCATTTCCGGTACAGTGTTTTAAGCACCTCTTTTAATTGTACCGTAGAGGAATTGAAACGGATTAAAGACTATGTAATTGCCTGGTGCGATAGCCGGCTTTTAATTGTACCGTAGAGGAATTGAAACGTTGCTTTAAATCCTGCTGCGCTTGCTGCATTTGCTCTTTTAATTGTACCGTAGAGGAATTGAAACGCCTTTATGGCTTCCTGCAAAGGCGGTACTTTATCGCTTTTAATTGTACCGTAGAGGAATTGAAACATAATATTTAGCGGTGGCAGGTCATAACCTTCGTCACTTTTAATTGTACCGTAGAGGAATTGAAACGCTAAAAGATCGACATATAATTATGCCGAGATGCCGCTTTTAATTGTACCGTAGAGGAATTGAAACCAACTGAACACCGTGGCGTATGGTACGCAGAAGTACTTTTAATTGTACCGTAGAGGAATTGAAACCCTAAAAGGGCACGTATTATTACAAGGCATAGCAGGTCTTTTAATTGTACCGTAGAGGAATTGAAACCCTACGATGGTGGTGCCATACTACCCAACCTATATGGACTTTTAATTGTACCGTAGAGGAATTGAAACTTTATTAACGTAACCATCGGCCTTAACGCCGGTAACTCTTTTAATTGTACCGTAGAGGAATTGAAACTTGCCTGGGTGTGCAGGGTACGGCTATAACAGCTTCTTTTAATTGTACCGTAGAGGAATTGAAACCGCTATTGCAGGCTCAAAACTGCGATGAACTAAGACTTTTAATTGTACCGTAGAGGAATTGAAACTGCCTAAGTACTCTCTTAAAGTCGCAAACATGCGCAACTTTTAATTGTACCGTAGAGGAATTGAAACTTAACAATAAAAGCAATAAATAAACAACCAGCAAACTTTTAATTGTACCGTAGAGGAATTGAAACACAGCAAGCCCGGCAAACACAACAACGCAAACCGGTACTTTTAATTGTACCGTAGAGGAATTGAAACTTGTATGCCAACACCCGATACGTGAAGCCGGATATTCTTTTAATTGTACCGTAGAGGAATTGAAACATCATGCGATTACTACCAACAAAAACCTACCTACCCCTTTTAATTGTACCGTAGAGGAATTGAAACATCTTTGCCATCTGTGTTTGCTGGCTGTTTAGCTTGCTTTTAATTGTACCGTAGAGGAATTGAAACAAAAGAACACTCACCTCATAACAGCAGGTAGCCGTGCTTTTAATTGTACCGTAGAGGAATTGAAACTTTACATCCAGCGCATCTGTGCGGTGTGGTTTCAGACTTTTAATTGTACCGTAGAGGAATTGAAACTTGCCTCAGCGCCCTGTGTATCACCTCTTTTGTACGCTTTTAATTGTACCGTAGAGGAATTGAAACTTGTGTTTTTGCTGGTATCTGCCGGTGCCGGTGGCACCTTTTAATTGTACCGTAGAGGAATTGAAACTGTCATGCCTAAAGCCTTTGCAATTGCTGCTTTATCCCTTTTAATTGTACCGTAGAGGAATTGAAACTCCGGTACCACTGCTGCCGATTCCAGTACCGGTATTTGCTTTTAATTGTACCGTAGAGGAATTGAAACTGGAGCTGGGTACCGAAGTATTGCGGGCTGCCGGCTTTTAATTGTACCGTAGAGGAATTGAAACGTTATTAGCGGAAGCACTGCACTAATGCCGTTATACCTTTTAATTGTACCGTAGAGGAATTGAAACATTGCGCTACATTTTTTCTCCCACTCTTTTACCCGACTTTTAATTGTACCGTAGAGGAATTGAAACCGGTAGTTTTTGCCAGGCCAAATTCTTCTACGATTGCTTTTAATTGTACCGTAGAGGAATTGAAACATGCCGAGGCTTACAGGAACGCTGTAAACGCTGTTACTTTTAATTGTACCGTAGAGGAATTGAAACTAGTGTTTAGTTTTAAATTCCTACTCCTGTTTTTAAACTTTTAATTGTACCGTAGAGGAATTGAAACTTTTATCGTGAAAAAACCCTTCTATTCATCGATCCGCTTTTAATTGTACCGTAGAGGAATTGAAACAAACCTCCTAACCCCGTGGCCTAACTTTCCGGGATCTTTTAATTGTACCGTAGAGGAATTGAAACTAATTAATAGTTTGTACCACCAATGCCCGCTCCATACTTTTAATTGTACCGTAGAGGAATTGAAACCTTTATAAATAGCCTTTAGATCAGATTCGCTTATCCTTTTAATTGTACCGTAGAGGAATTGAAACGAGTTCTGGGGCTTTAGCGTTGTAGAGATGAACGGACTTTTAATTGTACCGTAGAGGAATTGAAACGGGTTGGCAACGCCTTTAATTTCCTTCACCGGCAATAGCTTTTAATTGTACCGTAGAGGAATTGAAACTGAAAAATTAGTGGTTTAAAAAAGGTAAAAGGGTTACTTTTAATTGTACCGTAGAGGAATTGAAACAACATCAGGGTAGTGGTTTTGCTTAGGCCCCGTGCCTTTTAATTGTACCGTAGAGGAATTGAAACTCATCGTTAATGCTTCCAAAGGTTAAATAAGATTGACCCTTTTAATTGTACCGTAGAGGAATTGAAACGTGGTAAGGAGTATAAGGAAGATTATCCGTGGAAACTTTTAATTGTACCGTAGAGGAATTGAAACTAACAAAGAACATAACGAATACAGCAATCTTGCTGCCTTTTAATTGTACCGTAGAGGAATTGAAACATTATTTTGTATCGGTACACATGAATAAAAATTTCCTTTTAATTGTACCGTAGAGGAATTGAAACTGTTCCTAATCGTTTATAGTCGGTTGGATTATCAACTTTTAATTGTACCGTAGAGGAATTGAAACAGTACATTTCCCTGGTAATGTTTGCCAGGTGTTCCTTTTAATTGTACCGTAGAGGAATTGAAACTATGTGAAATAAGTATCGGCAATCTCATTCACAACGCCTTTTAATTGTACCGTAGAGGAATTGAAACAAGATTTGAAGACCCGGCGCCACATGGCCGAGCTGCCTTTTAATTGTACCGTAGAGGAATTGAAACCAACAAAACAAATAACAAATGTTTGATTTATTTTATCTTTTAATTGTACCGTAGAGGAATTGAAACTCTGTGAAGTATCCCAGGTGTTTGGATGGTTTGCCTGCTTTTAATTGTACCGTAGAGGAATTGAAACCACATATAGTGACCCTTATTGGCAATAACTTCATCTTTTAATTGTACCGTAGAGGAATTGAAACACGATGGAAGACATCAAAACGTTTGAAGATGCCTGCCTTTTAATTGTACCGTAGAGGAATTGAAACGCGTTTTGGGCTGGCTTTGGCAGCCGGTGGCCTACTTTTAATTGTACCGTAGAGGAATTGAAACTGACAACAACGAACAAAAAAACCAAAGTTATCTATGCTTTTAATTGTACCGTAGAGGAATTGAAACACAAGATCACACTAATCGTCAATGGCGGTTTAACCACTTTTAATTGTACCGTAGAGGAATTGAAACAAATTCGGGAGGTAGCGGAAGTAATTATGCAGTTCTTTTAATTGTACCGTAGAGGAATTGAAACTAAATTATCAGCAGCCCGCTATTGAAGATTGTTACTTTTAATTGTACCGTAGAGGAATTGAAACATAAATGAAACACTGATAAGATGAAACAACTACTGCTTTTAATTGTACCGTAGAGGAATTGAAACTCGGTTCCGGAAATAGCTTCATGATCAACTGCCGGCATACTTTTAATTGTACCGTAGAGGAATTGAAACAAAGGTGGCACCCGCCTGGTGATGGATGACGGCCCCAACTTTTAATTGTACCGTAGAGGAATTGAAACCCAATATTTCAACCCTAATACTATCCAAATGGCTGCTTTTAATTGTACCGTAGAGGAATTGAAACCCTTTAAATCGGTATTGGATATTTCTTTATATCAAAACTTTTAATTGTACCGTAGAGGAATTGAAACATCCGAAGATTATTACGGCTCCGCTGTTTACTTCCCCTTTTAATTGTACCGTAGAGGAATTGAAACACGCTTCCCGGAGCTAATACAACACCGGCTAATACTTCTTTTAATTGTACCGTAGAGGAATTGAAACCCGCTTACAGGAGCAGAGGGAATGGATGATCAGATGCCTTTTAATTGTACCGTAGAGGAATTGAAACTTGAGTATAGCCGCAACACACACAAACTTACGGTAGCTTTTAATTGTACCGTAGAGGAATTGAAACACAACTGTATAAGTAATGTCGAATTCAATATGCCCCCTTTTAATTGTACCGTAGAGGAATTGAAACCTAACTACGCCGGATTGCAGCCATGCCCGTATGCGCACTTTTAATTGTACCGTAGAGGAATTGAAACGGGAAACAGGTTTGCAGGGTTTCCATTGCTGAATCTTTTAATTGTACCGTAGAGGAATTGAAACTTGCAAAAAGGTATCGTTATCCGTGGGATATCCGGCCTTTTAATTGTACCGTAGAGGAATTGAAACCACATGAAACGTAATTTAATAGACAGGGCTATTGAGTCTTTTAATTGTACCGTAGAGGAATTGAAACTCCGGTATTGAATATGTCTGCCGGTAGTGGAACTGCTTTTAATTGTACCGTAGAGGAATTGAAACTACTTATCCAGATCGCGGGTACGAAGCATAGAAGGCTTTTAATTGTACCGTAGAGGAATTGAAACAGTATTTCCACGCCGTCAAACTCATGTTTAATGCGCTTTTAATTGTACCGTAGAGGAATTGAAACTGATTTGTTTTGGTTTATGTTAGTACGTATCATCCCACTTTTAATTGTACCGTAGAGGAATTGAAACTGGTTTGCGCGGCTTTAAAAACCTCCGGCCCCAGTCTTTTAATTGTACCGTAGAGGAATTGAAACCTGGTAGTGGTTCCTGCTATGCTGGAAGTGTTAGCTCTTTTAATTGTACCGTAGAGGAATTGAAACTACTTTTCAATATCCTGTATTTGCCGGGGCAATGCCTTTTAATTGTACCGTAGAGGAATTGAAACATAACCGAAAAACGATGATCCCCCGCTATGTAGAGCTTTTAATTGTACCGTAGAGGAATTGAAACTTAGCTAAATGGTTGCAGATGGTTGGGCGTGGTGGCTTTTAATTGTACCGTAGAGGAATTGAAACCAATTAAAAATATTTTTAAAGCCGGCAGCATGGGCCTTTTAATTGTACCGTAGAGGAATTGAAACGCGAATGTTCAGCATAGGAAATATCCTGCTGTTCGCCTTTTAATTGTACCGTAGAGGAATTGAAACGGCAATCAGGACATTCTTTATCTTGACATAGAAACTCTTTTAATTGTACCGTAGAGGAATTGAAACGTTTTTGCCGCTAAAATTGAGATTGAATAATTATAGCTTTTAATTGTACCGTAGAGGAATTGAAACAAAAGAAAAAAGGTTATTTGCCCTACCAAAACGGCCTTTTAATTGTACCGTAGAGGAATTGAAACTCTACTGTGTAATTATCTTCTGCTAAAGCATCAGCACTTTTAATTGTACCGTAGAGGAATTGAAACATTTAAACCCGTACCTGATAATCGACAATTATCCCGCTTTTAATTGTACCGTAGAGGAATTGAAACTCTACTGCCAGCGTTTCTATGGTAGTAGAAATATTTCTTTTAATTGTACCGTAGAGGAATTGAAACATATCCGGCTTCACGTATGGGCTGTTGGCATACAATCTTTTAATTGTACCGTAGAGGAATTGAAACTTATAAAATTCGCCTATAGTATATAATAGCAAACGACTTTTAATTGTACCGTAGAGGAATTGAAACCGAACATAATAGACTGTATAAATTTTACTGCAGGCCTTTTAATTGTACCGTAGAGGAATTGAAACAAAAATAAGACAGCATGAAACTAAAGCACTTCAATGCTTTTAATTGTACCGTAGAGGAATTGAAACCAATTGACGGAGAGGTTTACACCAGATGCCGGACACTTTTAATTGTACCGTAGAGGAATTGAAACAGTATATCAAGTGTGAGCCCGTACTGCTTTGCCGCCTTTTAATTGTACCGTAGAGGAATTGAAACTGCTTAAATTCGGCATCATATCAGAATACAAACCCGGCTTTTAATTGTACCGTAGAGGAATTGAAACTCAATTTGTACCGCATCCTTACCTTTCGGTGTAGTACTTTTAATTGTACCGTAGAGGAATTGAAACATAAAATCCTTAAACCAATTCACCTTTGTTCCAAAACTTTTAATTGTACCGTAGAGGAATTGAAACGTAACAATAACACGGCTAATGTAAATATTGCAACACTTTTAATTGTACCGTAGAGGAATTGAAACTCTTTGCCTTCATGCTTCATAAAGAAGCCTTTATCCTTTTAATTGTACCGTAGAGGAATTGAAACAGTTGTATTGAGAACCTCGGAGATAATAACGGGTGCTCTTTTAATTGTACCGTAGAGGAATTGAAACTGATATAATGAATAAATCTTTTTGTAAAGCAGCACACTTTTAATTGTACCGTAGAGGAATTGAAACAAGCATACAGGCTCCACCACCAGTGGGAATTGGTACTTTTAATTGTACCGTAGAGGAATTGAAACGGAATACGGTCGAGTGAAAATCACTTCTATCGAAACTTTTAATTGTACCGTAGAGGAATTGAAACTTATCGCAGTATCAGTAAGGCTTTCAGTTTTTTTGTCTTTTAATTGTACCGTAGAGGAATTGAAACTGGTTTCGTGTAGTATGGCATAACTGCCACCAAAAAACTTTTAATTGTACCGTAGAGGAATTGAAACATGTTTGCACTAACTATATGAGCTACGATGAATTTCTTTTAATTGTACCGTAGAGGAATTGAAACAAAGTTGCCCCTAATATTCTGGTGTACCAGTTTTTACTTTTAATTGTACCGTAGAGGAATTGAAACCTAATGAAATAACTTCCCCGCCCCGTAACGGAGCTGCCTTTTAATTGTACCGTAGAGGAATTGAAACATTCCGTTCCGTGCCCCTACCCAAAGGGCATTTAATGCTTTTAATTGTACCGTAGAGGAATTGAAACCCCACTAATTTTTCCTGTTCCATGCAATACAATTTCTTTTAATTGTACCGTAGAGGAATTGAAACTATTTTTATTGTTGCCCGGGTGCATGTCCCTACGCACCCTTTTAATTGTACCGTAGAGGAATTGAAACATTTATGGTGACAACCGCCTTTTTATCAATCCGGACCCTTTTAATTGTACCGTAGAGGAATTGAAACGTGTTTGCGTTGCCATGTACCCACTCTTTAATGTACTTTTAATTGTACCGTAGAGGAATTGAAACAGAGCTGCGCTGCCGGCTACGAAGCCCAACACCGGAACTTTTAATTGTACCGTAGAGGAATTGAAACACAGTTGTACGAACGACAGCCTTCTATAAATATGCGGCTTTTAATTGTACCGTAGAGGAATTGAAACTTTATTATGGTGGCAAATCGTCTATGCTGCAAAACATCTTTTAATTGTACCGTAGAGGAATTGAAACATTATGTTTTTTACTATTTCCGACGCATGTTTGGCCCTTTTAATTGTACCGTAGAGGAATTGAAATTTAGCAGGGGGGGATGACAATGAATGCCATGTTGCTTTTAATTGTACCGTAGAGGAATTGAAACTCTTCATCCCGCCAGTATCCCCGTACACTTGCCGACTTTTAATTGTACCGTAGAGGAATTGAAACAGTTGAAGACGGCGATCGACAAATCTTCGGGATGCACTTTTAATTGTACCGTAGAGGAATTGAAACCTTCCTATACGCCGGAAACCGATGACAAAGGCTTCCTTTTAATTGTACCGTAGAGGAATTGAAACTAAGATGTAGGCTTATTATCTCCATTGCCTGTACTCCTTTTAATTGTACCGTAGAGGAATTGAAACATCTTAACAGCCTGCTACCCTTAACCGGATAGCGGCTTTTAATTGTACCGTAGAGGAATTGAAACATAATTATTTGCATGTCATTAATATATTACCTATACTTTTAATTGTACCGTAGAGGAATTGAAACAAACAAACAACTTGCTACCGGATTAAAAGCAAGTACTTTTAATTGTACCGTAGAGGAATTGAAACACACTAAAGGAAGTGCATAAATTCCTTATCAATATGTCTTTTAATTGTACCGTAGAGGAATTGAAACATCGTTCGTTGCTCCCCTTCCTGTAGCCTGTAATACTTTTAATTGTACCGTAGAGGAATTGAAACATCGTTCGTTGCTCCCCTTCCTGTAGCCTGTAATACTTTTAATTGTACCGTAGAGGAATTGAAACACATTTCTTAAACCGGCATCCAACGACACCGTGTAATCTTTTAATTGTACCGTAGAGGAATTGAAACTAGGCCGGGACCGGTTGGCTGCAACCTGTTTTTCTGCTTTTAATTGTACCGTAGAGGAATTGAAACTTCTGTTTTTCTTCTTTATTGCAATAACGGGTACTTCTTTTAATTGTACCGTAGAGGAATTGAAACCTGGTTACCGTACCACCCAGCGTAACATCGATAATGTCTTTTAATTGTACCGTAGAGGAATTGAAACCGTTGAATCAGTGAATTAATAAAGTTGTTACCTTCCTTTTAATTGTACCGTAGAGGAATTGAAACCTATTAACGGCGTTACGGCGCAACAGTGGTGGAATACCTTTTAATTGTACCGTAGAGGAATTGAAACGTAGCTACTGTTTCTGCGCCTTTTGTTTTTGCACTGCTTTTAATTGTACCGTAGAGGAATTGAAACTTTCCTTTGCATCGATGCTAAGATTCGTAATTACGACTTTTAATTGTACCGTAGAGGAATTGAAACATCTCCAGTAGTTCTTCATCTACCTCACTGTTCATCACTTTTAATTGTACCGTAGAGGAATTGAAACCTGAAAGTCCCGTTGCTTGCTGTCATGTGTGATATGACTTTTAATTGTACCGTAGAGGAATTGAAACATTGCTGTTATGCAGATGCCTTCTATCAGTATCGCACTTTTAATTGTACCGTAGAGGAATTGAAACGCAAATATCCTTTCGAATTGTTATGTGTTGGTTTGCTTTTAATTGTACCGTAGAGGAATTGAAACAAAAAAGTAATCGTTGATGTAACCGAAGATCAGGCGCTTTTAATTGTACCGTAGAGGAATTGAAACCGTTGTATTTTGCGAAACAGATAATTGGCGATTGCCCTTTTAATTGTACCGTAGAGGAATTGAAACTTTGATGCGTGGTAATGAACCTATTGGATGTGAGTCTTTTAATTGTACCGTATAGGAATTGAAACAATGAGAATGTTTATTTTTTGCCCTGTTGGCAAGGCTTTTAATTGTACCGTAGAGGAATTGAAACACATGTGCCAGCCATTGCGCCTGATGGCCGCCTGCAACTTTTAATTGTACCGTAGAGGAATTGAAACAGGAATTGGGTTCCGGCGTACTTAGCTAATTCGGCCTTTTAATTGTACCGTAGAGGAATTGAAACCCCATTAGTGTACTGAGCGCCCTGCTGTACTACACCTTTTAATTGTACCGTAGAGGAATTGAAACATAAGGATATTTACACCGTTTATGGTCTCACCGGATACTTTTAATTGTACCGTAGAGGAATTGAAACTACTTTTCCATGTCAGAACGATCATCGGTATTTGTAGACTTTTAATTGTACCGCAGAGGAATTGAAACAGAAATACAGGGCTGTTAAGTCCCGAAAAGCCTTCTGATACCATCAGGCTTTGAAAATACACTGCATTTCTCTTTTTCGATTTCTTTTTCTTCATTAGTATCTCTGATTTGCTTACTGCTTCCGCTATATACATACGGCACCACGGTATTTTAGAGGAAGTCTACTAATCACCAATCGTCCGTTCGGAAAGAGGATGCCGGAAGATTATCGTTATTGTATAGTTCGCCAACCACCCATTCTTTGTAAGCATACCGAACGGCTACCGGCTGTTTCACCACTTCAGATTGTACGGTTACTTCATTTTTATTAATAGAGGCCGTTGCGGGATAAAAATGGCGGTCTGCCCCTGCTACTTCAAACAGTTTTAAAGGCTTTCTATAGGAAGTAAGATACGGTGCATTGTCAAAACTTATCACGACCTTATTACCTTCAATTTTCATTGAGTGATACATGGGCGCTTGGTAACCAATTCCCTTTATTCCATATGTGTTTCCCAAAGCCCAGTAGACTAATCGTTGTGCCAGTTTCGTCTTGTCCATAAAGTGAATGTCATTTTCCATTCCTACGTCCATAGCGGAAGCCATGCCGGAATTAGGAATCAACTGCATGGCATTTAATTGTGCTTCCCGTAAACGAGGCCCGTTGCGGGTAGAATCAGTAGAACCAAATGGCGCTATTTGCACGTAGTAAAAAGGAAGGTCCCCCATGCCCCACTTTTTTCGCCAGTCTGCTACCATGGCCGGAAAAAGTTTTTCATACAGTACTGCCTCATGCCGGTTCGATTCGCCCTGGTACCAGATAAAACCTTTGATGCAGTAATCAGCCAACGGGGCAATCATACCATTGAACAAAGTAGTGGGCGCTTTATGCGGGCTGGTAAACGTATCCAGGTTGGGAGGAATGATTACCTGCGGAAACGGCTGTAAACTTTCAGCACTCATCCACGATTCTATCATCGTTCCGCCTACCGAAGACAGGATCAGGCCAACAGGTACTTTTAGTTTTTGCTGCAAAATCCGGCCGTACTGAAAAGCAAGCGCACTATAGTTCCTGGCTGTTTCGGAAGTAGATTCCTGCCATTTGTTTTTATAGGCAGTAACAGGTGTCAGGGATGTTGCCCGGTCTATGGTATATAACCTTAACTGCGGATTATCGGCAGCCAGTATAATTTCATCCGAATGAAAAATAGGAGAAGAATTACCCCGCAATGGCATTTCCATATTTGATTGCCCGGAACATATCCATACCTCACCAATCAATACATTTTCTAAAACTGTTTTTTCACCGTCACTAATCGTAATGCGGTAAGGCCCGCCGGCTACCGGGGTTGCAATCTTTGTTTTCCATTGTTTGTCTTTGCCCGGTTTCACTACATAGGTTTTACTATTCCATGACGTAACGATTGTGATGGGTACTGTTTTATCAGAAGACCCCCAAATAGCTGCCTGCGACTGTTGCTGCAATACCATGTTGCTGCTAAAAATACCCGGAAGCGTTACTTTCCCGAAGGCAGCGAACCAGGGCAACACCAATAACAAAATAGTTATATTTTTCATACGTAATTTACTTTGCCTGTAATTGTAACATTTGCCTTGCATACCGCTTTCCCAATTCTTCAGCAGATGCCGAATTGAAATGAATAAGATCTCCCTTGTGTGTTAACCCTTGCGAAGATGCCACAGCTGTAAATGGTACCTGTTGGGGTAATTGAGATAATATTTTACTAATATCACTGTACTGAGTTTTATAAGTACCTAATTCACCGGCTACAAATGGGAGCCTGTTGTTTTTTATTTCGGTGCGCAAACGATTAATAAGGGTTAGCAGTTTGGGTAAATACACAGCCGCACTATCGGGGTTACTATCTGATTCGCCCTGGTGCCAGATAATCCCTTTAAAAATACCTTTTTGCATAGCTATCTTTATCCGTGTAAGTGCATCATCATACGGGTGTGTTTTGGTAGCTGAATCGTAAGCACCGGGCTTCCATGCATTAATAGAGGTGCCCCCTACAGCACAAGGCACCAGGCCAATTTTAACTCCCGGCCGGGCAGTTGCCATAACGATGCCAAAAGCAAGGCCCGGGCCAACACCGGCAGCCTTTGGCTTATCAAAATGAAGCGGATGTTTTGCAATTACCCAGTCACCGTTTTTGGCAAGCATCAACACATTGCTATCACTTTCAGCTTGGTACTCGCTGGTTATCTCTCCACGGCCTGCCATGTTTGACTGACCTGCTAAAAGATATAAATGAAAATTGCTGTCAACAACCGGTTGTGTAATACCACTTTTTGAAACAACAGCCATAAACAGGAATCCGAAAAGGGTTTTTATTTTCATATGATGATTTTTAGAATAATGACCAGGTGTATAATTAATTAAACACCACTGAAAACAGAAAAGCCTCCATCAACATTTACCACGGTGCCGGTAGTAAATTTTGAGGCATCGCTGAGCAACCAAACCAGCGCACCAATCAATTCATCCGGATGCCCAAACCGATTGAAAGGGGTTTGTTTAATAACTGATTCGCCCCTTTCGGTCATGCTGCCATTCTCCCTGGTTAGTAACGTACGGTTTTGCTCCGTCAGGAAAAAGCCGGGGGCAATGGCATTCATCCGGATCGAATCGCCATAGCGCCTTCCCATTTCTACCGCAAACCATTTGGTATAGCAATCAATAGCACTTTTAGCAATACTATAGCCCAATACTTTGGTAATGGCCCTTTGCGATGCCATGGAGGATATATTGACAATACTGCTACCTTTTTCTTTTACCAGGGCACTGCCAAAAACCTGCACCGGCAGCATGGTTCCAAACAGGTTCAGGTTCATCACCTGGGTCAGTGCTTCAAAATCTAACTGAAAAATATCCTGCTCGGGGCCAACTACAGCACCGGGCATATTGCCTCCTGCGGCATTTACCAGCCCGTTAATTTTTCCAAAATGGCTGAGTATTTTATCTCTTGCCTGCTCCAGTTGTTCCTTGCTGCCAACATCTGCAATCAGCGCCATCGCTTTACCGCCTTTCTCATTGATAGCCGCCGCCCTCATCTCAGCAACTTTTTCATTTCGGCCTAATATTCCTACGGCTGCACCGGCATCGGCAATCCCATTTACGAAGGCTTCCCCAAGCACACCGGTTCCGCCAGTTACCACGATCACCTTACCGTTCAGGCTAAAATCATTTTGCATATCTATAATTGTATTTTAATTTTAATACCTTTTTCACTAAAACGTCTTTACTCTTTTATCCAGTACAGTAGCGCTGGCTTATTTGCGGATTCCATGGATTGAATTACTACTTTTTTCCCTTTGTCTTCGTCATCTCCCAACTGTCTTGTTTCTCTTACAAAAACGAATGTGATGTCGTTACCACCATGCTGCTGCATCAGGCTGGTTACATCCAGCAGGTGGTTCTGTGGCTTATTACTGAAAGCAATCTCACCCGCTATAAATGCTTTTGTACCTACTTCGTGTATCAACGCTCCTTTACTGTTCAGTAGTGGCGCATTATTCCAGGTAAGCGTTGCTGCATTCCATTCAGCAGATGGTATAGCGTACACATGCAGGCGAAAGGGAGCTGCCAATTTATCGGTGTACCCGTTTACCTGCAACACCACTTTTCCGGCATCAGATGGCTGAGACTTGCCGCTCTTGAAACGGATATAAGCAACCTGGTTCTTTTCAGGCTGAGCTGCATTTAGCTGTACGTTGAGCGTAGTTGCTTTACCCTCATTTTTTGTACTATTTACACCGCCGTTTACCGTTGCATCTTCAGTAGCGGTAATGGTTTTGCGGGTTAGTTTTTCCTTGGGAATGGTTAGCAGCATTACGCTTTGCGGTGATAATGTGAGCGACAGTTGCTTATCAGTACCTAACACATTAAGGCTACTTACTTCACCGTAACAGGTTGGATTTACCAGTTCCGCAGTTACAGGTGTGCCTGCCGATACGTTCAGCCCTTGCAAATCAATTTTCATATTATAATTAAATCCTCCACGTTGTACCAGCCACATATAGTAGTTACCAGCTATTGAATCGTACGAAGTATAGGTGTCCAGGTCTATATCCTTTACGGAAGCCGTCGTTTTCAGCAGCGGCTTTTCGTCCTTAAAACCTTTGGCAAACAGCCGCACTACTTCGCCGGTGCGCTGAATGCCGGACACATCGTAGCTCGCCTCAGCAGTTGGGCCATCGCCTTTTTCAAACAGCTTTATTTCCCTGATTTTCAGACTGCCTTTGTCGGTGCTTACAAACCGCACCTTACCCGTTTGCACGGGTGTCGTAAACTGCATAAACAATTGTGCATATTTGTTATCTTTTTCAATGGCGCCGGGAATGTCCTTCCAGTTACTGCCGGATTGAAATTGCAGTTTAAAATTCCTAATTCTTTCGGGGCTGGTGTACACGCCGGAAGCATCTCCGGTATATACAACTGCACTGCCTAAACTATAGCTTTTCTCCAAATCAATAACAGCCCATTTTTCAGCAGTATCAGCATCAGAAACCCAGGTAGATGCATCTCCTTTATCACCATCGGTAATAAGTTTTGTAGCACTCCTTTTATTACTCGTCGTTACCGGTTTTCCCAGTGCAAGGTTGTGATAAGCGTCTTCTACAATGCGCTGGCCATGCCATACGTAATGATGCCCTGATTTAATGCCTTCCGGGTAAGGGCCGCTGGCGGTATTAGCAAACTTAAATGCCCACATGCCATAGCCTCCGTTCTTCATATTGTTGGCATAAATACCAGCCCATTCAGTAAACAGGGATGGTGAATCCATTGTTTCTTCTTTGTCAATCAGATAGGCATTCATCCACCGCCCGATCTCCGTGTACACAATAGGTAGTGCCTGGTGGGCAGGATGAGCCTCCTGGTTGATTTTGCGGATATTATCAATTCTGGATTCGTAACCCACAGCAGGCGAATTGTAGGAGTGCGTCGAGAAGATTTCCATTAAATCCTTGTCTGTTTTATTGCCGTGATAATCGGTACGAATGGCTTTTGAAATAGCAGCCCACCAATCGGTATTCTGACCGGCAGTTACCGGGCCAACAAACTTTGGTACCAGGGATTTGTGATACTGCTTATTTACATCTTCCACTGCACAATGAATGGCATCCGAAACAATCTGCATCGCCATAATCCACTGATCTAATTTCATAGGGCCGGAATTGCGGTGGTTGGGTTCATTTTGCAGGGCAAACATGGTGACATCCCCTTTTTTTGCCGTGTAATAAGCCAGTGCATAATACCGCTGCCATTGCTTCCATTTATTGGTCCAGTTATCTTCAAAATCAGTACTGCCAATTTGCAGCACCACATCTACACCCAGCCGTTTTAGTTCGGTAAGGGCGTAGTTAAAAACCATCGCATTGGTAGAGGAAGAGTCGGGCTGGTCATAAAGTGGTAAGAGCATTTCCCAATTGATGTATTTGTTACTTTCCGGGCTGCTCCTAATCTCCATTTTCCGCTGATCGAATGCAGTAACCGAAGCAAGTTCTTTATCTACCTGCACCGCTTTTTCAGGAACAAAGGAATTTAGCGTCGTCCAAACCCGCATACTATTGGTATTACTATATTCTACCCAGCCGGAAGTATTGCTGCCCGGCATGTAATAGCCTTGATTATAACCCACATATTTCAATGATTTTCCAACCACCTCATTTCCCACCGTAATGGTTACCGGCTGCGGCCTGGCAAAAGTTTGCTGCGGCTTTACAGACGAAGCAACTGTAGGTGGTTCAGGCATGTTTGCCGCTGCCGTTCCAAAGGCTTCTATTTCCATAATACTAATGGGTTCGCCATCATCGCACACCAGCCTGATTTTAAAAGTAGTAACAGCCGGACTATATTTAAAACCGGCAGCTACCTCCCTGTTTTCGTGTATTTCGCTTTTCGGAAAGTCGCTCCAGTTGGCATCATCCCAGTATTGCAGCTTAAAATTTTTGACAGACCAGAAGCCAGCTGCCTGCGTCATTTCATCTGGTTTTTTCTCGCTGTCCATGATGCCGCTGTGCACCTTTATTTCGTTGATGGTGTAATACTTCTTTAAATCTATTTCTACGATATGCGGCGCCTTGCCATTGGCTGCTATCCATACCGAACGGCGTGAAATAGTACCGTCAACCATATTGGAAGCAGGGAAACCAGGTCCTTCTGAGCTGACGGTAACCGGCTTGTGTAAAGCAATATTTGTTGCCTGCGAAAAAGAAATGGAGCTGAACGAAATGCTCAAAAGAATCAATCCTAATTTTCTGTACATAATATTTTTTTACAATACCTTGGTAACACTCCTATAAATACTTACTTCCTATTTAGCCAGGTACTTTTTGTACCGCAGCAAGGCTTCCATATAGTAATAATCTGCATACGGCAAAGGCGAATTAACTTCTGTATTTTTAGGAAAATGAGCAACGCTATGCTTTAGGATAAAGCCACCGTTTTCACCGGTTGCAGCGGTGTATTCCGGTGATGCAAGCGTGGTTAAAATAGTTTGTGCAACACTTCTATATTGTGCCGATTGCGCAGGATTGCTATAGCCAGCCAGTTCCAGTAAAGCAGAAGCCATTACCGCTGCAGCCGAAGCATCTCTGACCGTATTGGGAATACCGGGTGCATCATAATCCCAGTACGGAATTTTGTCGGCAGGCAGCTTAGGGTTATTCAGAATAAATGAAGCAATATGTTGTGCCTGGTCCAGATACTTTTTATCTTTTGTTTCCCGGTACAGCATGGTATAGCCATACAGCCCCCAGGACTGGCCTCTTGCCCAGGCCGATGAATCATCAGCACCTTGTGCCGTTTGCTTCCGCATCACTGTACCGGTTTGCGGGTTGTACACCACCACATGGTACGAACTGTAATCTGTCCGGAAATGATTTTTCATGGTTGTGTTGGCATGGGTTACCGCAATGTTGTACAGCGATTTATCCCCGGTTTGCCGGGCTGCCCAAAACAATAATTCCAGGTTCATCATATTATCAATAATCACCCGAAACATGGTTGTATCATCCGCCTTTCCCCAGGAACGGATGCAGCCCACTTTGGGATTGAAACGGGTCGCCAATCCCCTGGCAGAATTAATTAAAATCTGTTTGTATTTGTCATCCGGCGTCAGGCGGTACAGGTTGCCGTAACTGCAATACATCATAAAGCCAAGGTCATGCGTACCGGTACTGTTTTGCTGGTCATCCATCAGGGTTATTTTCTTCAACGCTTCGTCGTACATCGCTTTGTCTTTCGTGTTCTCGTACAGGTACAGCAATGTGCCGGGGTAAAAACCGGCTACCCAATTCTCCGAGGTACAGGTACGCAACGTATCATTGGTAAACGACCGGGGCATCACACCTGCCGGCACTTTGGTTGCCAGGTATTTGTATTGTTCATCCGCTTTCATTATCCGTTCATCAATCCATTTGGCAGAGATGCTGGTTTTTGTTGACTGACCTTTACTGCTTTTATAAGCCAGCAAACACATACTGACTACAACAATCGATAATGCTTTTTTCATATTATTACTTTTTAATGTATTCATTAGGGCGCCCACTGCGTGCCGGGCTGTCTGTAGTAGTCCTCGGCGGCGTGGCTACTCCATAGCTTCGCTGAATTTATTTTCATCCGCCGCCTGTGGGCTACTACTGCCCATCCCTGGCGCTTTCAAAATCCATCTGTTATTTATTAATTCATCATTCTTAATTATTTATCTTTCTACTGACCCTGTTTTAATGAAGAGCATGATCAACCGGCATGTCTTCACCAGCCCACATTTTTTTTGCCGTCCAGGGCAAGTCTTTCCCCTGCCAAAAGGCATCTGCTGGCGGAAGCCCCAACATCACAAATACTTCGGAGCACAGGTACAAACTACCGGTGGAAATATAGTTTTCACCAATACCCGGCTGGTGACCGGCAAAACCAATTTGCAGCCAGCCCCCTTTATCAAAAGTGCCCGGCATTTCTATCTGTCTTTTAATAACCGCAACCAGTGCTGCCCGCACCTGTTGCGGTTGCAACTCCTTCGGCAACTGGTGCATATAAGCAACAGTAGCAAGCAACTGGAAAGCCCCGAACCGGTACGCCAGCGACCGGCCCACTGCCGGGAAAGTAGCTTCCGGCGAAATCAGCCGTTCCTGTATAGCGGCATAGCGTTGTGCCCGGCTCAGCACCGCTGCATACACCGCCTTATCTGCCGGCTTGGAAGCAGAATCAATGATGGTAGCATACACCCCCAGCAACATCGGTTGTATCACAAAACTGTTATAATAATCAAAATGAAACTCTGGTCCATCGCCATACAGGCCATCGCCTTTGTACCAGAGTTCATGCTGCTTCAGGGCATAATCGATCCGCATTCTGTCTGCCGAGCTATCGAACTTCATTAGGGCAGCTTCTATCGTAGCGCTGAACATGAGCCAGTTGGTGTAAGACGGCGTAATTACCCGGGAAGATTTCAGTGCACTAATCACATTTGCCTTTGTTTCCTTATCCAGCCTTCCCCACAACATATTGGGTGAACGCAATAACGCCTGTGCAAAAAAAGCAGCGTCTACCAGCGGCTGTTGGCCATTGTTGAAGTTCATGAAATCCGGTGCAGCAGGGTCAACTGCATTTTTGATACTCAATAAGGCCAGGTCAATGTATTTCTTTCGTAAGCTACCCTCCGGTGAATCATCCGGACCCAGTTCCAGCCAGGGTGCCATACCCGCCAGCAAGCGGCCCATCGCTTCCAGGTGCGTGCTGTATTTTCTTTTGTCAGGTTCCTGTGCTTCCACCGGCATTTTTTTCTTTAGTTCATTGCGGCTTAATGCAGTTAAAACCGGGTCTGCAATTTTGGTCAATACCGCTAAACAATACTTGCGTTCGGCAAGGCCGTCATTTATAGTGGCACTCCCGTTTTGAGCCAATAAACTGACAGGCAGCATCATGTATAGCACAAATTGCACCTTTAGATTTCCAGTTATTTTTTGCATAATTGAATTTAATTTTTACGCTACCTCCTATTGATTACCAGTAATTTCTTTTGTCTGTCCAGGGTGTAGTGAGCGGCCCCGGAGTGAATTGCCGGTTTGCCTGTGTAAAAGAAGCTTACCATGAAAGGCCGGAAGAAAAAAGAACCGTTAAGCAGCATACGATTAATTGAAAAGGTTTCTCCTGCTAATTGGCCGGTTTTGGATAAACGTTGTTTTTAATGGCCCACCGGCGCCACAGGCTGTCCAACTGCTTTACTTTTTGCGGGTATTCAGCAGCCAGGTTTCGGGTTTCTGTACGGTCTGTTTTCAGGTTATATAGTTCCCAGGCGGTATCAGCATTTGCGGAAACTAATTTCCAGTCGTCCTGACGGGCATAGCGGCCATTGTGGTGTTCATTGAACAATGCCGCATGGCCTTGCCGCTGCTTATTTTGCAGCACCGGCAACAGGCTTATTCCTTCCATCGGTGAAATGGAATTGCCATGAAACGTTTTGGGGTAAGCAGCTTTTGCCAGGTCGATGAATGTGGCCATAAAATCCATGACATGGCCAGGTTGGTTGGTGATGCTTCCTTTAGGTACCTGCAGGCCTTTGGGCCAGTATGCCACCATTGGCGTATGCACCCCGCCTTCGTACGATTCTATCTTCCAGTAGCGATACGGTGTATTACACACATTTGCCCATTCAGGGCCAATGGAGCCATACACGGTTTCCGGACCGGGCATTGCTTTTTTATCAGTAGGGTACACAATTTTTTGCCCGCTTCTTGTTTGGCCGGGCCGGTCGAAGCCAGGGCCAAACAGGGCACATACTTCCGGGCTGGCGCCATTGTCACTCAGGAAAAGAATGATGGTATTATCTAACCAGCCCGTTTGCCGCAACGCATTGATGATTCTGCCTATTCCCTGATCCATCCGGTCAATCATAGCAGCATGTACCGCCATTGCCCTTGCTTCATACTCTTTATACTGATTGCTTGCCCAGTTGAGTGTGTCGTTTTGCCAGGCACTTAATTTGGCAGTTGCCGGGTCAATCATTCCTTTTTCAATCAACCGCCGGTAACGGGCATCCCGGATGGCTTCCCAACCACCTTTATACGTATTTTTATATTTCTCAATATCTTCCGGCAAAGCCTGCACCGGCCAGTGCGGTGCATTTTCTGCCACATACAAAAAAAAAGGCTTTTCTTCTTTGCTAAACGCTTTGATGAAAGCCGCTGCCGAATCGTTGATCGCATCGGTATGATAGTAATTTGCAGGAACTGTTTTCACCGGCTCTGTACCATACACCAAACTAAAAGGGTCGAAATAATCTACTACGCCCCATATGGTACCATAAAACTTTTCGAAGCCCCGGTTGGTGGGGTATTGTTCCACCGGAGAGAAGAGCGGGTAAGACACCTGGTGGTTGAGCCAGCGGAGTTGCTCAGCCGGATCGGGCTGCGTAATGGTATTAGATACATGCCATTTACCAGCCATTCCGGTATGATAACCGGCTGCTTTCAATACTTCTGCCAGTGTCACTGTATTTTCCAGAATATGACCTCTGTAGCCAGGCTGTTGTTGATCGTTAGTCATGTTGCCAATACCAGCCTGCTGGTTGTACAGTCCCGTAAGCAGCGAAGCCCGGGTGGGACAGCAGCGGGCTGTATTGTAAAACTGGGAGAAGCGTAAACCATTGGCCGCCAGGTAATCGATATTGGGTGTATGAATTTCGCTTCCGTAACAGCCAATATCGGAAAAACCTAAATCATCTGCCATTATCAGGACGATGTTGGGCCGGTTGTCTTTTGGAGGCTTTGCCGGTGGCTTCGGCTGATAGCTGCTGGTGCCAATAGCTATCAGCAATGCTCCTGCAAACAAGTAATGTCTTTTTTTCATACGACAAGTCTGTTACTTATTTAATACAAAAATTCATTTAATGATAATGGCTGTGAAAGTATTGTTTACTATCAACCATTCTTCGTCTGTCACTTTCTTTGTCTTGAAACAAGTAGAGTAGGCCCGGGCATTACAGCCCGAGCCGCTCACGGAACCGTACGTGATAGTCTCCCATCATACGGCTCTTGTTATCTAATCTTGTTAACGATTTTGTCTTTTCTTTCTCCATCATTCCATTGTTTTACAACGGTTGTTTTAAAATAGTAAGACCAGATAACCGAAGCCCTTCGCTCCATGCCCGTTACAGGCACTTCCTCACTACTATGGCTTCGTCCGACGCTTGCTGCTGCATCTTCTGCCTGTGGCAAAATTGAGTTGCAGTATGGGCTTTATGTGTTCTGACATATCGCCTCCCGATAATAATCGGGATTCCGCAAAGCACATCGGCACATCAGCAGCAAACCTCTCCTGTTCCCAATGAAAGCCTGTGTAGCACTCCTGCCGTCTTTATGCCGGTTGGCCTGTAACCAGTAAGCAGCTATCCGTTACAGTCTGTCCTGCCAGCCTTTCTTTGCCGGCAGTTTTGCCAACATCTAATGTTTTTCGACACATTACGTAGACGGTTCACTCTCGTTCAGCTTTACTACACCCACCTGATGCCTTTCGACACCTTTTAGCCCAAACGCTCAATACCTTACCTTTTGAATAAAGCACCTTTGGGTGGTTTGCACACCTCATCTGCATAACGTGTGCGGCAGGCCGGCTGCCATCTCTCATTCAGCATTGATTAATGATTTTACTCATTTCTCATTCAGGACACACAGAAAGTAACCAAAAAAAATTCAATTTTACTTTTCTTTCCAGGGCTGTGGATACACCTTGCAGCGGTTGGCCCAGGCTTGCCACATAGCCGTCATCTTAGATACCAGTGCCGGATATTGTAAAGCCAGGTCATGCAGTTCGCTCCTGTCTTTATTAATATTATATAATTCCCATGGGCTTGTTTTATAGCTCTTCCAGGTGCCATAGCCGCCATCCAGCATTTCAGCTTTTGCTACCAGTTTCCAGTTGCCCATACGTACGGCCCGGTTCATTTCATGCTCCCAATACAAAGCAGTACGGGCAATGGTCTTGTTGGAAAAAGTAGGCACCAGGCTAATGCCCTCCAATGGGGTTATCATGTTGTTTTTAAAGGTTGCCGGATAGGTAGCGCCGGCCAGTTGTACAATAGTTGGCATGATGTCAATCTCATGACCTGCCTGGTTTCTAATACCATTTTTTTCTTTAATACCAGCAGGCCAGTGAACGATCAGCGGTGTTGAGATTCCACCTTCGTGTACCCAATGTTTGTACAGCCGGAATGGTGTGTTTGATACATTAGCCCAATCCTGCATGTATGATACATAAGTATCAGCCGGGCCAGCCATTACGCTTTTGCCCTGCATCACCATTTTGCCTTCACGGGTAATGGGCGGTTTGTTGGTGTAAAGGATGGTTTCTTTTGTGAGGTGTTGCACTTTCATAGTGTCTTCTGCTACCGGCCGGGTTTCACCATAGCCAATGCTTTCGTGGCAGCCACCATTGTCTTGCAAATAAAAAATAATGGTGTTTTCGAACAGGCCTTGTTGCTTTAGTTCGGCTATTATTTTTCCAATGCCCCGGTCCATTACGTCCACCATAGCAGCATAGGTTTCCATGCGGCGGGCCATCGCTTTTTTATCTGTTTCTGCCGCCCAGGATTTAGCATCCTCCGGTGATAATACTTCGTCTTTTTTGATGACACCAAGTGTTTCCATTTTCCTGAACCGCTGCTCCCGGATAGGTTGCCAGCCACTATCGTATTTACCCTTGTACTGCTCAATGTCTTTTTCCGGCGCCTGCATAGGCCAGTGAGCAGCGGTATATGCTACATATAGAAAGAAAGGCTTATTCTTGTCTCTTTCTTTGAGGTACTGTACACTGTTATCAGAAACGGCGTTGGTGAAATAATAATTTTCAGATGGGTAGGCTGAATCCATATAAGGACTAATCAATTGATTGTCCCGGCACAACATGCCAGGGTCGAAATAATTAGCGGCACCTAAAATGGTACCGTAATATTTATCGAAGCCTCGTTGTAATGGCCAGTTATATTTTTCACCGGCGCCTTTTGTAGGATCTTTTGCCAAATGCCATTTGCCGGTCATATACGTAGCGTAACCAGCTCTCTTTAATACTTCCGCAATGGTTACGCATTGGGTATTCAGTTCGCCCCTGTAGCCTGGTAAGCCATGATCTGCGGCTGTCATCCAGCCAACACCCGTCTGGTGCGGATATAACCCGGTCATTAAAGCGGCTCTTGACGGGCAGCACCGGGCTGTGTTGTAAAACTGCGTATAGCGCAATCCGTTTTTTGCCAGTGCATCCAGGTTAGGTGTATGTATTTCACTGCCATAGCATCCAATATCTGAGTAACCCATATCGTCCGATAAAATGATAATAATATTAGGCCTGCCACCTGCCGGTTTCTGTGCTCCGCCAACAAGAAAAGTAAGCACCAGCAAACCTGTAAGAATAACTTTCCAACTACTGATATTTATTATATTCATTATTTAGCACTTACCATATTTGAAATCATTTCACCCATTGGGTGTGGGCCTGTGAAATTTACGCCCAATAGAGCAGCCATCGTTTTTGCATACTGGTTTTGGTACACCTGCCTGTTTTTCATTTCGCCCATAGCCGCTGTGTATGGCCCCATTGCTGCCATCCATACCTGGTCCGAGCCTGGTGTTTTGCTGTTGTGATGCGTCCAGTTATCGATTTTGTTGTCCCCTCTCCCATGATCGGTAGCCAGGAATAAAGTAGTCTGATCTTTATAAAACGGATCGCTTTGCAGGTAATTCCAGATGTCAGCAATCATTGCATCGTTGTTGTTGCCCGACGCCAGGTACATATCATACAAATCACGGTGTGCATAAGCATCCGTTTCTATGAAAGCAATGTACAGTACACGGGGATGATTTTGTTTCAGGTATTCTTTTGCCATGAAATAGGTAACTGCATCGTGCCGCTCATTGGGGCCAAACACCTGGGGCAGCAAATGTTGTTGCTGGTTCAAAAATTTCTGTGTTTCTGAAGGATTGTTTCCGTTAAAATCAGTAAAACCTGCATTCACCGGAATACCACTGCGGTCTTTATTTAAAATACGGGTAAATGCAGCCCAGGAAGCAAAAGCTGCTACCTTATTTTTAAAAGCCGGCTCCTGCTTATTCAAATGTTCTAACAGCGTAATATTTGGATTAGGCCCATAATCGTTGGAGTTAATAATCGTATCGGGATAGCCGGTAAAAATTTCGTTGTAGCCCGGATAAGAAAACCAGTAGGGGTTCTTTACATTCACATTGCATCCTGCATCTCTATTGCCATACACCTGTCCTTTAGCAGCAATGGTATTCCATAAAAAGGGCATCAGCTTTTTCCGGCTTTCCGGTGAATTACTGCTCCAGTAACGGTTCATTTGCTGTGCAGAATCCTTTTTACCTTGTAAGCTATTGGCCAGTTTTGTTGAATCCGGTCCTTTAAACACATCTTCCCAGCGGTAACCATCAAACGTGATGATGACCATTTTACGGTCACCGGCTTTTTGTGCAAACAACAATACCGGAAAAAGAAAGCCGTATAAAAAAATTGCAATTCTGATCATTGTCTATTCATTTTGATGTTGAGGTTGTTTAGTATTTCAACAATTTGAACCACATAGGCACATAAGATACATAGAAATACAAAAATGCAAGTCGCTACGCTTGACAAAGGACACATCCCTGTCCCGGACCCCAGTCGGGAAGAGAACCGTAAAGAATCCGTTTTTCTTCATTAAATCTCATTTATTAAAATACTAAACACGTTCATTCATAAATAGTGAGTGCTGTTACTGTTTGCTTCTGCTGTCAATACCAATGTTCATTGCCGGATTTAACTTTGTCTCTCTTCCATAATAATCATGGCCCGTATTATTTTTAATATGAACACCAGCTTCTACAGCAGGTGAGGCTGGTAAGAGTTGGTACCCGTTTGCACCTGTTCCGGGGGCTGCCAGCTTTGGATCTGCTTGTATCGGGTAAGCATCCTGAAATACAGATGGTGGCTGAATACCGAAATAGATATTGTGATCAAAATTAATGTTAGTGGCACTGGTAAAATCGTACGATATATGATTACCGCCAAATTGAAAAATGTTGTTCTTAAAAAAAGCGCCGTTGGGGTAAACCGTCCACCGGTTGAATTTTATAGCAGTGATACTGTCAAAACGGGCATCTGCATATACCACATTGTTATACACCTGCAGGCTTTCCGTTCTGCCGGAGGCATAGATACCCTGCCGGGCATTGTTCTCTAAAATATTGTAGCGGATGATGGTACCGATATTGAAATTAACCGGGTCGTTGCCTACGCCCGGCCCGCCAATAGCACACACTCCGCCCAGGCCATTATCGTGAAGGTAATTGTATTGGATGATGGTATTTTTGGTGCGGTAATCTGCGTCTATGCCACGGGCATCTACATCACCTTCATTATACACCGTATGCTGAACTTCGTTATATTGGTAAACAGCACTGTCAGTATTGAAATTAAACATTGCATTTCCTGAAATCATCTTACCACAGGAATCAACCAGGTTGTATTCGATCAGTGCATTTACGGCCACCCGTACAATCAGTGCATTGCCGGCAACATTCTTAAATACATTATTTCTGATAATAACATTTGTATTCGGTGTCCAGTTATCTATCAATCCTTTACCAATACTATCGCCCCAGTGGCTGCTGGCAGTGCGGTCGTCCCAATCGGAACGGAAGTTAAACCCGGTACGGCTCAGGTTTTCAAAGGTTGAATTGGTAATCAGTACGTCTTCAAAATTACTTCTCACCATGTTACCTATGGTGCGAAACTGCACGCCGCCATGGAAACGGCTTTGGTCGGTTTTGCCTTCGTCTTTAGCGACAATGGTACTATTTACATTAAACACTTTTACATGATCGAAATAAAAATGATGTAAGGTGCCGGCATCACTGTTTACAATATAAATTCCGTCAAACAAATCATCTATTTTCATACTGCCTTTCCGAAAATTTGTAATGCCAAGATTAATCAGTTCAATATACTCTTTATTGTAGCTGTAAATACTTGTTGAATCACCTTTACCATCTATTACAGCCGGTTGTTTGCCTCCGTATGTGCTGTATGTTATCGAACCTGCCTGGGTTCCGCTTGTACTAATTACCAGTGTTCCTTCAAAGTGCTGTGCTGTTTTAAATAAAATACGATCACCCGGTTCATAGACAAAGCTATTCACTTTCACCAGTGTTTTCCAGGCTGTAGTGGTTGTTAACCCGCTATTACTATCCCTGCCACTTACTGCATCTACGTAATAGTTTTTACCGAAGGCAAATAGCGCCAGCAAAAGCCCGGGAATAACTATATATATTGATTTTATGTGCTGCATTAACTGGCTTTCAGTTTTGTCAGTTTCACAAAAACGATATCGTTTTCTCTTAATGGAAACGCCTGGGTAAAAATACCATTAGTAATTTGTATGATTTGTGTTTCAGCAGGCAGGCCGGATGAACTCGCAACCAATTGCCTTTCCTGCTGCCGGGTAAGCTGAGCCGGCATGCCCATTTGAAACCAGGTAGTAAAATAGTCGTTTGCCCCGTAGCCTACTTTGTATGTTTCCAACCGGCAGCGGCCATTAAAAATATGATTGATTTTTAGTTCGACATTTTGCTGTACAACAGACGGATGCGGCTGTATAAAATAGCCTTGGTCAAAGGCGGTACCGGTTTCGGTAAAAGTATAGTTCCAGAATAAGGCCTGTACATTGCCACCGGTATCTTTACAGACGTAAGAATCAGCATCACTGTTTTTCAGCAACATATTGCCCAGTTCATTCATAAACCGGTAAGCATAGTAAGTAGGCTTTTTGATGCCTTGTAAGTTCAGCAATCCAAACCCTCCATGGAGCGGTGTTTGCCCAGGGCCGGCTTCTTCAAAAATGTCGGTGAATGTCCAGTATGAAAGGGATTGGGCCGCATCACCCGCTTTCTTCAGCGTATTCAGAACATAAGCAGCATTCTGATAAGTATCGTGGATGGGATCACGGGAAGAAGGTGAAGTATTCCATTCCGTGAAATGCAGTTCCGCATGGCGGAAAGGCGAAGCATCTATAAGCCTTCTTACCCGCTGCACGTTAATGGCAATAGTATCCGGGTTGCTCTTCAGTTTTTGCTTTCTGGTACCCACTTCATCCAGCACCGAAGTGGTACCATAGTCATGCGTACTGATAAAATCTAAGGGTAAACGGGAACTGTCGCAATACTGTAAAAATTCAGAAATCCACTTCGTAGCAGACGTGGCTGGCCCGCCGGTACGATAGCTGGCTGACACTTTTTTTACAGCCAGAGCGGTGTGCCGGTACAATTCAAAATAATCGGCCTGCTCACCATCAAAAAATCCTTTTAAATCCGGCTCATTCCACACTTCAAAATACCATTTAGCAACTTCTTCTTTGCCATACCGTTCCTGCCAGTGCAGCACTAACTGTGTTATTAGTTCATCCCATTTTTCATACGACTTGGGCTTGCTTACATTAGCCTTCCACCAGAAGATGGTTTTGGTACCGGAAGCCAGGTTGGCCGGCATAAAACTAAACTCTACAAAGGGCCGGATGCCAATGCTTAGTAAAAAATCAAAGAGTTTATCAATATACTGCCAGTTCAAAACCGGATTGCCATTCTTGTCTTCAGTGTATACCCGCATATCATCGTGCAGCAATCCATGAAAACGAATATAACGAAAGCCTAATTCCTGCTGAACGGTAGTTAGCTGCTGCTGCCAGTCGGCCCGCAGACCTTCGTTGGCCCGGCCCGCTCCTACACAATCATTGAACACTTTAATTTTTGGCCCTGCCACCCGATTTAAATCTGCTGTTATCTTTCTTATGGCAATCAGTTGCCCACTTGCAATATTTACAAGCAGCACACCGGCAAGCATTACATAAGAAAAATATTTATGCATCATCCGTTTTTATGGTTGGCAAACAACTCTTGTTACATTTTGCTGAAAGCCGTTTCCAGCACTACCAGCCGCCGGTCGCCGGTGTAGGTAATATTGACATCGCTTTTATCTACCGGCGTTTGTACCGGCACTTTTTCTCCCGGGGGGATAACCGTTTTTACTTCCGGCAATTCATTTACTTTTATTCTGATTTCTAATGGTTCTTTTCCGGGGTTCCATACGATAGAAGTGGCCTCGTTCTGTCCTTCGGGAATGCTGCACCAAAACTTACCAAACCCTTCTTTCATGCCTTCTTCCGGCAGCGGCTGGCCACCGGAACTTTGCACAAACGGCCCAAACGGCCTGCGGCCATTGGCTACGTATTGAATGCCTGGACGGGTGTTGAACCCTGAACGGCTGCCACCCGCCAACTGGTATCCTTCTTTCGTAACCACAATTCCTTTTCCTAAATAATCAGCAGTTACTCTTGGGGTTGAATTAACTAAAAAACCGCTATATAAATCAGTCACTACCCCTTTCTCTGTTTCGTAATTACCCCATACAATTGGGTTGGTAACGAACGGATATTGCTGATGCCCGGCAGTGGTGCCGGTATATTGCACTAAGTTGAGCAATAGCCGGGCAGCCACCGGGTCAATGGAAGTACGGCGGGCAATGTCCAGGCCGCATAGTAAAATGCTTCCCTTGCCCTGAAACTGTTCGGCCAGTGCGACGGCTTGCAAACCGGAACTGTAATTGGCTAAAATTGCAGTGCTGCCTACATCATCCCTGTTCGTAAAAGTAAACCCATCGGTAACGGGCTTAATGGCAGGATAACCGGCTTTTGATTCGTCCCAACCGGTGTAGTCGCTCCATACCCGCAGGCGTTCCCGGGTGATGCCATCAAATACAGGATGGCCGGGCCTTTCAGGATTGACATAGTAACCATTGCGGGGCGATTTCGCAGATACCGGATACACAGGATCGTCAATATCAATATTGTTGTTGATAAGTGGGTGAATGAGTAATTTATTGACGTAAACCAGGTGCGAACTGTCCTGCCGCAGGCAAAGAATATGGCCGCCATTTTCAATAAATTTTTGAATACTTACTGCCACTGCAGCCATGTTTTCATCCGCAGCATTTTCGCCAATGATAATAGCGGCAGATGCCGGGATAGCAGCAAAAGAAGTAAGCGCAGTAAAGTGAATACCGCTTGCTGATAAGGCTTTGCCAGTGTTGTCTTCTTTATCGTACAATAGTATGGACGTGGTTGGTGTTACAGCATTTGTGTAAAACCGGTCGGCTACAAATAAGTGATAGTGATTATGCGAAACCGCTGTGCCATTACTGATAATTTCGCCGGTAAGTTCATAGTTGCCGGATACCAGGTTTTGCGGTATCGGGATAGTGAGTTTTTGCGTATGGCTTCCGTAATATGGAATTGCAGGTAATGCAGCGCTATCCATCCATACTACTTGCTGTGCCTTATCTTTTAATTCATATATCAGTTTTGTCCCTTTCAGGTTGGTAAAGTCATCTGCATCATTTATCACATGCACCACCGGGTGAATGGTAGCACCGGCAAATACATTTGGCGTCCAGCATTCCCAGCTTAGCAGCACCGGCTGGTACGAAAGCTTTACCTGCTCCGTAACCGGCTTCGGATGCATATCCTCAAATTTTTGAATGGTGTTCCAGTTGTAGAAGAGAATCGTGAATGGAAACACACCGCTCAGGTCGGGATTAATGTTTCGATATTGCCGGAACGTTTCTGTTGCCTGCCGGAACGTAAAGCTTTGATGGTAATCGGCTATTTGTGCCTGTACGTCATCGGGTGCATGTCCGCTCCAGGCTAATTGCGAACTGGGATTTTTATGTGCCGGTGTCAGATTGTAGCGACCATCCGGACCGGTGTAGTTACCTACGCATTCTGTAAAAGTAATTGGCTGATGCTTGCTGGGATAGGGATTGATTTCAGCTTCGTTGCGGATATGCAGAAACGTAAAAGGCGAACTGTAATACCAGCCCCAATAGCGGTGAATGTCAGTGATGTCGCCGGTTTTACCATAGCCGTACCCTGCATTGGCGATGTACACTCTTGTTTCATCCCATTTTTTTAATTTATCATACGAGTACGCCAAAAACTTTTCCCAAAGAGCAGCTCGTTTACCTGCAAAAGGCGTTTCGTTCGTCATGGCATATACCATCAGGCTGGGGTGATGGGCAATGCCGCCTAATTTTTTGTTTTCGTACCAATCTACACCTTTGTCATAATCCGTAGGAAAGCCGCCGTCTGTTTCGTCACCTACCTTTGTTTGGTCGGCTACCTTTTCACCACCGGCCACCTTTCCGCTGTAGTTTCCACCAAATACCATCATGCCCAGTTCGTCGCATACGTCGTACCATTCTTCGGCATCCGGAATGCGAATGATATTCACATTGATGCTTTTCATAAACTGTACATAATCCAGCGCAAATGCACGGCTTCTTTCTATCTCCTTTGGTATTCCCCTGCCGGGTGGATTGATAGCAATACCCCGCAAGAAAATGGGTTTACCATTTAGAAAAAGATTACCGCCCCGCCGTTCAAAACTCCGGAAACCTGCCCGTTCTTTCAGTGTTGCAACTACTTTTCCTTTATTCAGTTGTTGCAGGGTTATTTCGTACAGGTAAGGGTTGGCAGGTGTCCACAATAAGGGCTTTAGGTTTTGAATAGTTACTGCCAGTTTTTGGCCGCGTTCGTTGATAGCTATTGCAGGCATCACCATGCCTTGCCATAATACTTTTCCATCCGCTGTAGCAGTGATGCTTGCCTTGTAGGTAACCGGTGTAGCAGATGCTGGTTTATCAAATACAAGCCGCACATAGTCCATGCCGGTAAATGGTGTGAGCACAGTAGCTTTTACTTCTTCTTCGGCATCTTCCTGTGCCACCGCAACAACATAGGTGAATATTAATAAAAACAGTACTAGAAGTTTTTTCGTTGTTGCTTTTGATAAACTGTCAATTGATTTTATTCTGTTCTTTTTTTTTGTAAAAAAAAGAACCAAAAGCTGCCTGCCGGCAGGCAGGAATACAAGGCCCGACAGATACCTCGGTGATAGTAATAGCTCCATCTGTTTTTATTTAGGCAAAAGCATAGCAGTTAAAGACATTCTTTCGTGAAGGATAATACAGTAAAAAAAAGCTTATAACTCAGCTATCTAAAGCGCCCTGTTTTCGAATAATCCTACTTAACTTAAATAAAATTTATTGAAAACAAACAGCTTAATAACCAGGATTCTGCGGCATTTTTGAGGTAAGGTTAGCGTCAATTACATCTTGCGGAATAGGTAATAGAGTATCTCTGTCGGTTACGTTTGGCGATGCTATTTTATTATATAGCCGGGTTCTTTCCAGCCATTTACTATTACGTAATAGTGAGTACCGGCGGTCTTCTTCCGAAAATAATTCCCTGGAACGCTCATCCAGAATTAAATCAATGGTTACCTGCGCCGCGGTAATGGCAGGGGCATGGGCTCTTGTGCGTAATAAGTTAATTGCATCCGCAGCACCCTGTAAATCACCCAGCCGGAAATTAGCTTCTGCTAATACCAGGTACGTTTCGCCAAGGCGTAAAAAAACCTGGTCATTGTACTCTCTGTCAACGATATCCAATGGCGCCGGCTGCGCATAATCCCATTTACGGGTACTGGGCCAGTTGGCATTACTTAATGTTTCATTACTGGTGCTATTCAAAAAAATAGTATCTCCCAATTTATAAGCAGCATTGGTTCTGGGGTTGGTACCGGTTGGAATACCAGCCGTATTATTAATTAAATAATAATACCGGTAGGCATAAATACTTCCCCGGTCATCATTGGCAGCATATAAACTCATGGCAAAACGGGTTGGGCTAAATCTGCCAATGCCCCGGCCGCCATTATCAGCAGAAACGGCAATTGGATTTTTGCCGCCTACCGCCAGCGAGTAATACCTGTTGAGCCAGTAACGGCGCATAATGGTATTTCCCTCGCCGCCAATAACCACCAGTTCATTTTGAATTACCCATAATGCTTCGGTATTTCCCTGGCTTCTTTTTGAATTACCTTCAATAAACATATCGGTAAATGCGGTGCCCGGCAGTGCCCTGTTTACACCATACCTTGCAGTTACCAATTTATAATTGGGGTTGGCAATCACTTTAGCAGCTTCTGTTTTTGCTTTGGCATATTCCCCGGTTGCCAGGTATAATTCAGCGAGATAATGTTGGGCAATACCTTTAATTAATCTTACATCGCTGGTGGCTACGTCGGGTAAATACTGCTCAGCAAATAACCAGTCAGCTTCCATTGCTTTTCTCACATCCGCACGGGATGCTCTTTGCCAGTCGGTACGTATATTATCACCACGGGATTCTTCCAGCGTTAAAGGAACATCGCCCCATAAATAAGTAAGGTGACGGTAGCACCAGGCCCTTATGCAGCGGGTTTCTGCCAGTATCCTATTCTTGTCGGCTTCCGTCCAGTCGATACCCGGTTTTGCTGAGCGGTTAATAATGGTATTAGCCGCGTTAATTGTTTCGTACAGCCAGGCAAATACCTTGGAATATTGAGTAGCGGATGGCACGTTAAATGCTTTCCAGGAATTGAATATATCTAAGTACGGATCACGCCAGTTTCCATAAGCGTTATCAACGCCAATTACCGCCTGCATATTCATAATATTATTAATAGGATCGTCAATTGACGAGCCGGAGCGGTACCTGCGCACTTCACTGTATAAACCATTCAGTGCATTCTCAAAACCAGATTTGTTTACAAACAGCAGATCTGCTGTAAGCACACCGGATGTATCTTCATCAAGATCTTTTTTGGCGCAACCTAAAGCCGATACCAGTGCAATTGATAGTATTATTAATTTATACGTTTTCATTATATGCTATTTATTTCGTTGAAATTACTTTTATAAACTAATATTTAAACCTGCCAAAAATTCTCTTTGCAGCGGAACGGCTGTCTGGCTGGTGAATTCAGGATCAAGGCCGGTCCATTTTGTAATGGTGAACGGGTTTCGGGTTTCCAGGTAAATACGGAGTCGGCTAAGCTTTGATTTTTGCAATATCTTTCCTTTGAAATCATAAGATAAAGAAATATCTCTTACTCTTATAAAACTGCTGTTTTGCACAATGCCCGCACCTAAATTGTTAGCGCCAATAGTGTTTGCGTAAAAATCATTGGTAGGATTAGTTGGTGTCCACCAGTTTTTTATTACCGTGGTATATCGTACACCGGAATTTACATTGTTATCCGACATTAGTACATTTACTTCGTGCCTGCCCTGTACGCCATAAGCAAACACGTATAAGCTAAAGTTTTTATACCTGAATGTATTGCCTAAACCCCATGTAAAATCTGGCTGAATATTTCCGATAACGGTACGGTCAAAAGAATTAATTACACCATCCCCGTTTACATCTTTTACTTTGGCATAGCCTGGATGAGTAACACCCTGCGCCGTGTGCGATGTATCGTCTGTTAATTGCCATATACCGGCATATTGGTAACCAAAACGAACATCAATAGGATAGCCGATAAACCATTGATTCAGGGTATCATTTTTCTGATTGCCATATAAGTCAACTATTTTATTGCGGTTAATTGTAAAGGTGGCATTGCTTGTCCAGGTAAAATTCTTTGTTTGAAAATTTGTGCTGTTTAATCCTATTTCAATACCGCGGTTAGCTGTTTTACCCAGGTTCTGCGTTACTGAGGTAATCCCCTGCACGGATGATACGCTTCTTTTGAGTAACAGATCATGTGTTTTAGCATCATAGTAATCAATGGTACCGGATAAACGGTCTTTCCATAAGCCAAAATCAAGTCCGATATTAGCAGTTACATTTGATTCCCAGCGCAGGTTAGGGTTAGCAAAACTGGTAGGCACATAACCTGCTGCCGTTGTGGTACCATCTATATAATTGCGGGTTGATAATTTAGCAAGTGTTTGATAAGGCGATAATGCCTTATTACCATTCGTTCCATAAGAAAGGCGCAACTTTAAATTATTAATCATCCGGTTTTCATTAAAAAACTTTTCGCCTGCAATATTCCATGCCACGCCTACCGACGGGAAAAATGCACCTTTGAAATTATCACCAAAGCCTGAATAATTATCGCTGCGGCCGGTTAATGTAATAATATAACGGCTATCGTAATTGTAAACAAGCCGGCCCATTTGCGATATGGTTGTTTCCTTTTGCAGTGATGCACTTGGCGTATTTAATAAAGCCACATTGGCCTGGTAAAAAGTAAGTACGTCATTCGGGAAATTTTGAGATGACAAACTATTGGAAATAGCCTTATTTTCCGCATAACTGTACAGTCCTGTAAAATTGATGGAATGTTTATTAAATACATTTTCATAGTTAATAATATTATCAATTGTATAATCTCTCAATGTGCTGTTGCTTTGCGAGAAACTGCCGCCTACCAGTAACCCCGTGGCTGTATTTCTTCCGTAATACGATTTTATTTCCCGGCCCTGGTATTCAATACCGGTATTTAACTGGTAACTTAATCCCTTAACAAAGGGGAATTTTACAATGAGGTAATTGGTGGTAAATATTTTATAGGTATTATCTAAACTATTTGCCAGCGTGGGTGCCAGCGGATTAGCAAAATGCGTATCCTCGGGCCAGGGATAAATAGTTAGTTTACCGGCTGAATCGTATGGCGTAGTCAGCGGGTTAAATAAATAGGCGCCGTTATCTCCGCTAAAGGTTGGCGATAAACCGCTTCTGTCATCATAACCAAGCGTGGTATTGGTACCATAGGTTAGCCAGTTGGTAAGGTTGGCTTCGAGGTTTATACGGCTGCTGGCTCTTTTAAATTTATCATTAACAGTAATGCCATTTACGTCAAGCAGGGATAGCGATGCGAAATATTTAAAATTAGTACTGCCGCCGCGTACTGATAAATTATGCTGCTGCCGGTGGCCCTGGTGTGTGGTAAGGTCCAGCCAGTTTGTATAATTCTTGGAATTATAAAAGTTTTTTTCCGAAAGGGTAACTGAATTAGGCTCCCGGGTAACTTTAAAATTATAAAAATCATCACCCATTAAAATAGGTGGAAGATTAGCATAATTCTGTACGCCGTAGAAGCCGTCATAGGCAATTACCGGTTTACCGTTCGATCCTTTTTTTGTAGTTATTAAAATAACACCGTTCGCACTTTCAGCACCGTAAATAGCCAGGGCCGATGCGTCTTTTAAAACCGTAAGCGAAGCGACATCATTGGGATTAATATCGGAAATGCTGCCCCGGTAAGGAATATTATCTAATACAATAAGCGGATCCTGGTTACCACTTATTGATTTTTTACCGCGTATCACAATGCTTGCATTATTACCCTCAGCGCCGCCGCCGTTCGTATTAATAGATACGCCGGGCAGTGCGCCTTCCAATGCCTGCAACACATTTGCATTGGGCATGTTTTCCAGCCTTTGCCTGTCCAGCGTTACTACGGAGCCGGTTATATCTTTTCGTTTTTGTGTACCATAGCCCACTACCACTACATCATTCAGCGACTGGCTTGTTTTTGCCAGTTGAACATTTAGGGTAGACACCGATTGTATTATTTCTTTTTCAGTGTACCCAATAGAAGTAAACACCAGAATATTTCCGGTAGGTTTAGGAACACTAATGCGATAGGTTCCGCTACCAGAAGTAGTGGTGCCGGTAGTAGTACCTTTCAGGGTTACCGATACGTTTTCTACAGGTTTCCCATCTTCTGCTGTAACCGTTCCGGTTACAACCGAGGTTTGTGCGAAAACATTCGTAAAAAAAGTAAATGGCAGCAGAAAGCCGTAGATGATGCAAAGCAATCTTTTCATTATAGCAGTCGTTTTAAGTGAGCAGTTAAGTAGCAATCCTTCCGGGCACTAAAGTAGATGAATTAATAAACCGTTTATTACAGACCTAACGAAATGCCTACTACAACGATTGAAGTTGTTTAATTTCTATTTTTATATTGCACAAAATTGATTATGTAACCGATTGCACGAATAACGAATGAAGAAAGGAGTAACATTAAAAGACTTAGCAGACAAACTGAACATGTCTATTTCCACCGTTTCAAAAGCACTAAGTAATGACCTGTCTATTAGTAAACCTACAAGTGAAAGGGTAAAAGCGCTTGCCAAGGAATGGGAGTACATACCTAATGAAGCAGCAAGGCACTTTAAACTAAATAAATCTTACACACTTGGTCTCATTATACCCGATTTGCTGGACCAATACTATGGCATCGCTATTAATGGCGTTGAAGAATTAGCAGGTCAATACCAGTACAATGTCATTGTTTCACAATCTCATGAAGATCCGGAAAAAGAAAGCCGGATTATTGATATTATGATACGCAACCGGGTAGATGGCGTTATTGTAGCTATCACCAAACAAACACATGATACAACGCCTTTTAAGAAATTAATGAACAACGGTATACCGGTTGTATTTTTTGCACGTATTCCCAATCATCTGGCGTTTGATGCCGTATCGTCGGATAACGAAGAAGGGGCCAGAAAGGCAGTTGAGTTTCTGCTTAAAGGTCATAAAAGAATTGCACACCTGATGGGGCCCGGCTCTATGCCGGTCAGCTATCAGCGCCTGCAGGGTTATAAGCTGGCTTTATTAAATGCTGATATACCTTACGATCCTGCATTGGTAGAAGAAATCAATTTTACAGCAGCCAGTACGTGTGCTGCTATTGGCCGCCTGCTCCAACTATCCGAGCCACCTACCGCTATATTTGTTTTTAAAAATTATGTAAGCCTTGATGTAATAAGCTGCCTCAAAAAAGTATATAATAAAGAACCCGGTAGTATTGAACTTGTTGGGTTTGGCAATCTGCCCTTGCTACAGTATTTAGATCATAAACTATCCGCTTCTATTGAAGAAAATTCCTTTGGTATAGGTGTAGAAGCTGCACGTCTCATTTTTGAAAATATCAATAGGCAGGAAACCGGGCAGGAGCACATTATCCGGCATATTAAAGTGCCATGCGAATTAATTATACATGACTCGTAAACGGGGCATAAGATATAAAAAATGCTTGTCAGATCACATCATTTGCCGCTATCTTTTATGCACCTGAATCCGGTGTGTTCTAATCCAGTATCGGGGCTGGTCTTCATCCGCCGGGCCACCCGGTAGCCACTACAATAAGCATCGTTGCACAAAAAGCTGCCACCTCGCACAACCCTCTTTGGTATAAGCGGCTCATCAGGATCATAACTTTTATCCGGTCCCTGCGGATTTGCGACGCCGGATTGTACCGTTTTGTAATAATCATTTTTATACCAGTCACTACACCATTCCCATACGTTACCAGCCATATCGTATAGGCCATATCCATTAGGCGCAAAGCTCTTTACCGGAGCGGCCAGTATATAGCCATCCCGTTTGGTATTTATTGAGGGAAATTGCCCTTGCCAGCTATTCGCCTTTACGTTGCCTGCATCAACAGCCTCATTTCCCCAGGGATATATTTGATTTAGAAGGCCACCACGGGCTGCATATTCCCATTCTGCTTCAGTAGGCAGCCGCTTGCCTGCCCATTTGCAGTAAGTATTGGCATCATCCCAGCTTACCTGTACCACCGGATAATTTTCTTTGCCTTTAATAGTGCTGTTTGGCCCATCAGGGTGCCGCCAGTCAGCACCGGTAGTCCAGCTCCACCACTGGCTATAATCATTCAGGTTTACGTTGCTGCCTGTTTCATGAAAGACTAGTCCGGCTGGTACCAGTAAGTTATCGGCAGGTTTGGAAGTGCCGGGGGGCAATGTCTTTTTTATTTCATCCCAATCGGGTTTACGCTCCGCTGTAGTAACATAACCGGTTGCCTTTATAAATTTTTCGAATTGCGTATTGGTTACTTCAGTAGCGTCCATCCAGAAAGCATTTACACTTACCCGGTGCTTTGGATATTCATCTTCCCTAGCCTGCTCATTATCGCCCCCCATCATATACATACCGCCTGGCACATACACCATACCTGAATGAGCAGTATTTTTTTCCTGATTTATAGAATCAACACTTATACTATCATTTCTTTCTGTTGAAAATCTGGAAGGCACCCTGGTGCAACAATCAGGTGAATTTGTTTTTGTTGCCTTTTTATTATTATCAAAAGAATTTTGACAGGCAACCAATATTAAACCGGTTATCACATTAACTATTTCCGCTTTGTATTTCATTTTTCAGGTAGCAATCTTGGGCGCTGAATACGGTAAACAATAGGTGCAAAGTAAAGTGTTATACCAAACTCAATTTGATAGTGAACTTCATTTTAGCTGTTTACGTTTAATTTATCTGTTTTCTACTGTCTTTAGAAGTCGCCCTGGCTTGTGTCCTCACATGCCGGAATTTAAAAGTTAAAAAAATTTAGTTAAAAGCCTATATACGCTTAATAAAGTGGTCAAAATAACTTGTACAAATGAAGCGGGATATTACCCGGCGTTGGTAGCCCCTGACCCCTAAAGGGCAATGTCATTAAGTTAAGGATTGCAGTAGCAGTTATGCGCCGTAGGTGCAACCTGTTTGTAGAAGATAGAAATCCTTGATGTTGGTGCATGCCACGTAGTGGCTACCTAATCAGAGAAGAGGGGTAGCCACTACGTGGCAATGATTGCCTTTGTCTCTTTGTTTGCTACAAACAGCACGGCTTTCTTATAAAAAATTAATACTAGCCATCCACTTAATAAGGAGGTCAAAATTATCTGCAAAATCTTCGAGTTTTGCCTTGATATTTTTGAGTTTCAATTTATTTAAAAACGTCAATGCCAGCGTCCTGCAACAAGCCATAACTTTAGAAATGACGGGCTCTTTTGTTTGTAAATGATCTTCCCTGAAAGTAACGTCCCTTATATGGTTATTGGTTTCAACAGCCCAATGCCCACGTACTGCCCCGAAAAGCTCCTTCGAATTGCCCTGTCTTACCACCTCATTTGACACGTAGTAAGATACCTCTTTACTTTCCGCTTTTGTTTTGCATTGAAACGTTTCTCTTTTCACTTCTACCAACGTCTGAAAGTTAGCACCCGCCCATCTTTCATCAAAAAATTCATCCTTAATATCATAGCTTTTATACGTTCTCTTGTCTATTCGCCCATGCCCTTTTTCAAGCGTTTGGCGTTCACTGAGCGGCCGGTAGTTTTGGCTTACCTTAACCATATCATCGTACAGTTCCTTTTGATTCTCCTTTAGCCCTACCAGGTAGATGCCCTGGCTGCCAGCTATCTGTTTAATGGTTTGGGGAATAAAATGCAGGGCATCCAGGGTGATTTTTTGATTGCCTAATCCTACCTCCAATACTTGTTGAATACAGGGGCGCTCACTTTCTTTCTGACCGTTGTAAAAGCCCTGCCCATACACCTGCCGGTTGGCATGGCTAACAACTTGCACGACTGCCTCACCCCGCTTTTCACCTTTGGCAATCGTGCCCCTCAACTCTTTACCATCGGCAGCAAACCACTGTTTTTCCTGCTCACTTAACACCATTCCTGCAAAATCAAAGAGCAGCTTAGCAAAAAGGTGCGGATCTATCTTTTTTAGTAGAATAGGCAGTTGTGCTCTTGAAATGGGCGTAGTGTTTTCTATACCTAAATAGTGGCACAAAGGGGCATGGGTATTTGTAAGAGAGCGGTGAATGCCGGACAAAACCCCGTCGCGGTTACGATACAAACCGATGATAACCCCCATCAGCACTAAGCCCACACAATGCACTTTTCCACGATTATCCCGCAAATCCACTTGCTCACAGTTTTTTAGTGCTTCATATAATGTATTACTTTGCACCGGCAGTAGCGTCTCCATAACAGCTTTTTTGTTCCTCAGAAACTCAAAAATATTTGTTATTCAAACCCTACTGCTTTTTTATAAGAAAGCCCTGTTTTTATAAGAAAGCCCTGCTACAAACAGAAAGCCCCGATGGGGCTTATCTTAATGACATTGCCCTAAAGGGGAACTCGTTTTTACCTGAAAAATTAGTGGCAAGTATGAGTATTTTGAAGTTCCTATACAGTTTGATGGTGTCCAAAAGCCCCCTTTAGAGCCTGTTCCGTACCGATAGGTCGGGAGGGTTTGGGGGCAACCAGGCCAGATTGATGAAATGTTCAGGTTATTTTGATAACTTTCCTAAATACATTGTTAACTACAATTCTTTTGATTTTTCTTTTTTTCCTGATAAAAAAAAAACAAAAAAGTCAAGGCCGGGTTAAGGCGCATGCCGCCCGTTAGTTGCATCCAATTAATAGTTCGTATAGGGTGGCACCGCAGTTGCCATTAGTAAGGCAGGGCCGCCGCGGCACGGATCCAGTCCATCTCTACCTGTTGCTAATTGCTTATTATCTATTACTCCTTGAATTTCATGGACTGGAAAACACCTGCCAAACATGGCCCTGCTTGCACTGTAACCCAGCCTTCCTCTGTGACACTTTGCTTTAAATATTTACCCTCTTGCCCTCTATTTGCTAAACCTAAAAACTTAAACGAAATTTGTTACACTGCGATTAGTACACAAATTGAATAACATTCTACATTTTTGCTGCAAGCGTTTGCCGGAGCCAGGCTGCTGCCAGCGGGGGCCATGTTTCAGCAGCAGGATTGCCAGGGCGCTGGCCATAGCCATGGCCACCTTTTGGCACAATATGAAACTCAAAAGGCAGCTTATTATCCCGAAGGGCCTGCCCCAATGAAAAGGGCGCATTGTAAGGATCGTCGGCAGCAACAAATATGAAAACAGGTGGGGTTTCTTCAGTTGGTAAAATTTCAGGTATCAATTTGCGGTCCGCGGTAGCCAGCGAACCGGGATAAATAAGCATTGCAAAATCTGGTCTGCATGAAAGAGAATCTGCTTTATCCTGAGGTGGGTAAGAACGGTTTTTAAACCCGGTAGTGGCACGGGCTGCCAGGTTACCACCTGCTGAAAACCCAATTACTCCAATCATATCTGTTTTCAATTTCCATTCATATGCGCTGCTTCGTATCAGTCTTACAGCCCGCTGAATATCCTGGAAAGCTCCGGCATTTTTAAGCGGAACCCGGTATTCCAGCACAAAAGCCATATAACCTTGCGAAGCCAACCAGGCAGCAATCTCTTCACCTTCTAAGTTTATAGCCAGGTATTTATTTCCACCGCCGGGGCATACGATAACGGCTGCTCCGTTGGCTTTTTTCCCGGGTTTATAAACTATGACGGCAGGATCGGTAATATCAGTAATCCGATGGATATTGTTGCCACTTGTGTTAGCAGTATAATCTACGGGTGCGTGCTTAACTTCTATTTCCCCCGGAACACTATCCGGCCAAAGTTTTATTGTAGCATGCTGCGCCCATAGCAGCGTCGTAAAGAAGCAACCAATTAGCAACAGATACTTTGTCATAAGTACAATCGTCATTCACCATTTATATGAACGGCTACTGTAAAAGTAATACAGATTGTAGCACTGCATATGTAAAGACAATATGCTGGTATACTTCATGATTGCATTCTGCCTGCCATTCCGCACCATTTTCAACCAGATTTCGTATTGATTGACCAACCCCGGATTCAAACTTTGTATAGGGAAATCATTGAATTTGTATTTGATCTTAATGAAGCTTTGCGCAAAGCGGCAGGTTCTACCGTACTTTTCCCGGGTTAGATCGTAATCACGTTTTGTAAATAGTTCTTTTGGTATCCCATCTACAGTAATCCTTAAGTAAGTTGGAAGAATACCCTTCCAATAACTTTTTAGCTTCTTCAAATAAAAATGTAGTCCAAATCTTTTGTCCGGCATAAGATCGATTTTTTGAGATTAACAAAATTCGATTTGCAGCAACTTCAAAACAAGATGTTCAGCTACTAGACATCTTCAAAATCAATGAGTTATACCGTTTTTAGTGCGTCAATTTTTGGAAAATTTTTACGCCACGAATAACGCCATTGATTTTTGTTAATACTTGAATAATTCGGTGGAGTAGAAAAAAAAAGCCCACATAATCAATGATTTGTGGGCTTTTGTGCTGTTTTGATAACAACTTTTGCGGACCGGACGGGACTCGAACCCGCGACCTCCGCCGTGACAGGGCGGCATTCTAACCAACTGAACTACCGATCCAACTATTTACAACTGCTTCCCTGCTAAATCTTACAAACCAGGTGAGTAAAAGAACCTTTTCAAGTCTGTTTTTGCAGTTAAGGAGGGCAAATATAAAGGGGATTGCTTTTGAAAAAAACTTTTAATCAACCCATTTGTGTTTTACGAACGAAAATTTTTACGCTTCATAGGTTTGGGTTGGGGTACAGGCGAACCAGCTACAGCAGGACTAAGCCCATTCCAAATAGCAGTGCATGTAGAATCGTCTATCAGTTTACAAAAAATATCTTTAAATACTTGATGACATTTATGCTGCTGCTTCGATAGGTAAATAAAACAGAATCAGAAGGGGAACATAGGAATAGGAACGAGGCAGCAGGAGGCAGGAATTAGGCTACATGGAAAATTAAAGTATCTTTTGCCGGATTTGTAAAACCCCATGCAACCCGATACTTTCAGCCGGCATACCGATTCGTTTCTTCAGTTGGACGCCATAAAGGCCAACGATGAGCACGCCCTTGAACAACTGTATCAAAGCGGATACGGGAAAGTGGAAAAATATGTGACGAATAACAAAGGTTCGGCGGAGCAGGCAAAGGACATTTACCAGGATGCATTTATTGCTGTATGGCGCAATATTCAACTGGATCAGTTTGTGCCCCGGAATGAAGCAGCGCTAAGCGGTTATTTATACCAGGTAGCCAAAAATAAATGGATTGATTACCTGCGTTCGGCCCATCATAAAAACATGCTTAGTGTAACCGAATTACATACGTATGATGAGCCGGTGGAAGAATTGCCAAAAGACCAGCAGGAATACATTAGCGATATAATGGCTGGCTTCCGACAACTGGCGCCTGCCTGTAAAGAAGTGCTAACGCGATTTTACTACCGGAATGAAACCATGAAAACCATTGCCGAAGCCATGGAATGGACAGAAGCAACCGCCCGCAATAATAAATACCGTTGCCTGGAAAGACTGCGGGAAATGGTAAGAAAAAAATAAATGAATTGGATAGAAACATCCCCATATCAGCCCAGGTTTTTGAAGAAATTGAACGCTATTTGCGCATGCAGATGGCTGCAGATGAACAGAAGTCATTTGAGGAAAAATTAATAGCCAATGCAACGCTTCAGGACAGGGTAAAACAAGTGCAGTTAATGCTGACCGGAATTCAGGAAATTTCGTTGCGTGCCAGCCTTCCTCATTTTCATGCTGAACTGCCGGCTGTCAATGGTACAGTTGCCACGATTAGCAGAACTGTTATCCTGAAACGCTGGCTGGTAGCGGCTTCCATCATATTGGTGTTGGCTGTTAGCAGCTGGTTGCTTTTTGGGAAAAAAAGCCAGGATGAAAAAATATATGCTGCTTATTTCCAGCCCGATCCGGGACTCATTTCGGCCATGGGTATTACTGATAATTATGTGTTCGACAAAGCCATGATTGATTATAAAACCGGCAACTACACAGCGGCTATTGCTGCATGGGAAGGCCAGCAAAAAAATAATCCGCGGAACGATACGCTCAATTATTTCATAGGTGCTGCTTACCTGGCAAACAAGGACAGCAAACAAGCAATTCCTTACCTGCAAATGGTCATTAAATCCGGTAAAAGTTTTCTTGTAAAAGATGCCAATTGGTATGCCGGGCTTGCCATGATAAAAGAACACCATCTTAAAGAAGCAGTTCCGCTGATTGAACGTTCGGAACACCCGCAAAAACAGGCGCTGCTACAACAGTTACAACAAGCTTCTAAATAGAAGTTCGATATATAAGCACCTGATCCTGCAATGAAAAACTAAGAGGTTCCAACATTCCACTATTTATTTCCATCCGTAAAGCTACCCAAAAGGGTGGCCAGGCTTCCGTTTGTCCTAATCGTAAAATTTTCAAAGCCAACCAGCATGAAAAAAGTATTTGTACTCATCCTGAACCTTTTTATCAGCGTTGTGCTGTTTGCACAAATCCCTGAAGCAGAGCCTAACAACACGTTTGAAACGGCTAATCCCATTAACCGCTACGAACAAAAAACAGCAATCATCAACAGTGTCTCAGATGACTATGATTACTTCAAAACCGTTTTCCCGGAAGATGGTACGCTGAAAATATACGTACAGGCTACGTGCACCGGGGCACCTGGCAACGGATGGCTGTTGATGTATGGCTACGACCGGCGCAAAACAGGAGTGGTTGCAAACCGCTATATTTCCGGCAGCACTTCTATACCTGCCGGCGTTACCGTTTTTGACACCATTACCGTATATGGCCAGGCTGCAGATACCTTTTATTTTCGGTTCACAACCAGTAAAACATTCAGTTACCAGTTCTCTTATTCACTTACCGATCTTACCCAGAATGATGTAGAACCAAACAACACTTTTGCTACTTCCCTTATCATCAACCAATCGGAAACCAAACAAGGACATACGAATTACAACGCCAATGGCAGCACCTATGACGACTATGATTATTATCGCACTATTTTGCCTGCCGATGGAACGATGAAAATATATGTGCAGGGCATCAACCGAAGCGGCGGCAATGCCTGGCTATACATGGCTGGCTACGACCGCCGCAAAACAGGAACCATCTTCGGAGAATATATTTCCAGGTCAGCTTCCATAGCTGCTAACGCAACCATTTACGATACCATTACGGTGTATGGCCGGGCTGCGGATACCGTCTATTTCCGTATACATGCCAGCAATGCATTCAGTTACCAGTTTCGCTACGAAATGGTGGATCAAAGCCCCAACGATGCCGAACCAAATGAAACTTTTGTCACCGCACTTCCTATCAGCCAATCGGAAACCAAACAGGGGCATACGAATTACAACGCCAATGGAAGTACCTATGACGACTATGATTATTACCGCACTATTTTGCCTGCCGATGGAACGATGAAAATATACGTACAGGGCATCAACCGAAGCGGCGGCAATGCCTGGCTGTATATGGCCGGCTACGACCGCCGCAAAACAGGAACTATTTTTGGAGAATATATTTCCAGGTCAGCTTCCATAGCTGCTAATGCAACCATTTACGATACCATTACGGTGTATGGCCGGGCTGCTGACACGGTCTATTTCCGGGTTTATGCCAGCAGTCCGTTCAGCTACCAGTTTCGCTACGAAATGGTGGATCAAAGTCCCAACGATTCCGAACCCAACAATACGTTCGCTACATCCACCCCTGTTATGTTGGGTGAAACCAAACAAGGACATAGTAATTACAATGCAAATGGTGGTACACTTGATCCCGACGATTACTACTCAACGGTTTTACCTTATGATGGTACGCTGAAACTATATGTAGAAGGTACTAACCGCAGCGGCGGCAATGCCTGGCTATATATGGCCGGTTACGACCGCCGTAAAACAGGAACCATTTTTGGCAAATACATCAGCGGCTCCGCCAGTATTGCAGCTAATGCTACGATCCGTGATACCATTACTGTATATGGCCGTGCAGCGGATACTACTTATTATAAGGTGTATTCCAGTAGCCCCTTCGCTTATAAATTACGGTACGAAATAACGGACACCAGCACAGCTGATATTGAGCCTAATAATACGTTTGCCCAGGCTACTACCCTAAGCGGTACGCAAATTATACAGGGGCATACGAATTATGCATTCAATGGCATTACCGAGGCGGATGATTATTATAAAACGGAGTTTGGCAGCAATGATAGCCTGAAATTGTATGTACAAGCTACCAACAATTCGGGCAGCGCCGACCATTTTTACCTCTATGGTTATAATGCTGCCCAGGCCAATATTTATAACCGGCAACGATTTAGTGTACCAGCCGGTGCTACCATTTTTGACAGCGTAAAAATTGCAGTAACGGCACCACAAACGATTTATAACCGGGTATTTACCGGTAGCGGCGCATTTAGTTACCAGCTTAATTTAAATACAAAACTACCGGGCAATGGCTTCAGCATCAGCGGACGCAGCACTGCCTGTACCAATGCCACGGTTTACAAAGCAATTAACATTTCCCCTTTAGATGCAGGCGTAGTGTACCACTGGAGCATTACCGGTGGTGGTACGCTCAATTTTACCGATAGTACTGCTACCGTTAACTGGACAACAGCCGGCAACTATATCGTAAAGTTATACATCAGCAATGCTAATGGCTCGTCTGTTACAAAGCAACTCGCTGTTACTGTTAGTGCAGGCTTGCCGCCGGCTGCTCCTGCCATTACGGTAAAAGGCCGTTACCTGGACATTGCAGCGCTACCAGCCGGAGCTACGAGGCAATGGTATAAAGATGGCTTCATCCTACCTGGCGTTACGGATTCGGTTTATTATGCTGCTACGGCGGGTAGCTATACAGCAACCTACATCAATGATTGCGGCGAAAGCCCGCAGTCGGCTGCTATCAATTTCGATGCGCCGCAGGCCCAGACCATTACCTTCCCGGCAGTTTCAGATATTGTCTTTTCACCCGATTCATTAAGAAAACTAACCGCCACAGCTTCTTCGGGCCTGACGGTTAATTACAGAATTATCAGCGGCCCCGGCACGGTAAGTAACGATACGTTGCGGCCGACCGGTTATGGCGGCATTGTAGTGCAGGCTTTTCAATATGGCAATACAACTTATGGCGCAGCTTCCCCTGTAAGCATTACCGTAAACGTGGTAAAAGGCCCGCAATCCATTACGTTCGATTCTATTCCAAACAAAATCTACACGGCTAATGCATCTTTTGCACTGTCTGCTTATTCCTCTTCTGGTCTGGCAATTAGCTATTCCATTATAAGTGGCCCGGCTACCATCAATGGTGCGGTATTAAAAATGACCGGGGCTGGCACGGTGCAGGTAAAAGCAAAACAAGCCGGTAACGCCAACTACCAGGCAGCAGCAGAAGTAACCCGTAGTTTTTGCATTGGCCTCCGGCAGATAGAACCTGTCACCGGCCCGTCACCGGCATGTATCAGTGTTCAACGTTATACTACCAAAAAAATAACCGGGGCACTATACCAGTGGAACCTCGATGGTGGCGGCATATTGACCACCAGTGGTGATACCGCTATTGTGCAATGGCAAACAGGAGGCAATCATATCCTTTCTGTAAAAGGTTATAGTGCCTGCGATACGGTACGTTCCGCCATGCAAAACTTTACCATTTTTGTAGATACAGCTTACAACATCACCCCTGTTACCGGCTTAATGCCTGCAAACGGCAGCACCGGTCTTGCTTTGCCGCTTACCCTGCAATGGACAGCATCGGCTAAGGCTACATTCTACGATTTGTATGTATGGCCCAACGGGTATACCCAGCCGGTTTCTCCACTGGATAGCAACTTAGTGCAGGTAAATTATACGCTGAACAGTAATATTGCCCTGAATACGCCTTACAACTGGCGGGTGGTGGCAAAGAATGTTTGCTCCGGCGTCCAAAGTGCAGTGCAGCAGTTTACGGTAGCCGAAATCAATAACACCCTGCCTGACCTGGTAATGGACACCATGTATTTTTCCACGCCACTGTACCAGGGCCAACCGGTTACGGTGACCTGGCGTGTAAAAAATATTGGTACGAAAGGCACCGGTACGGATGCCTGGAAAGACCGTATCTATCTGTCTTATAGCGGGAGCATCCGGGTTTCTGAATCTACACTCTTAGGCGTATTCGACAATCCGTCCTACCTGTTGCCCGGCGAAAGCTATACACAAACCAAAACCGTGATCATCCCGCCGGGCTATGGCGGTACCTGGTGGCTTTCGGTAATTACGGATAATGAAGAAGCATTCTGTTTCAGCGATGCTTGTAATATAATCGGGGGACCGGGCCATTACAATCATCATAGCCAGTCGGTAACTGAAACCAACGAAGGCAACAACTACTATTTTTATATTGTCTCTATCCTGGACGGTCCGGTGCCCGACCTGCAGGTACAAAGCGTAGGCGTGCCGGGTGCCCTATTTGGCGGCAGCCAGTTTACCCTTACCTACAAAGTAAAAAATACAGGTAATACGCCTGCCGCAGGTAAAGTATTCACCGGCTGCCCACAGCGGGCCTGGCGGGATAGATTTTTCATTACTACGACGCCGGATTTCAATATCTCCACTGCAAAGGAGTTAGGCCAGAATATCATTCGTTTCCTAAAACCAGGCGCCACTGATTGCACGAATGAAACGCTACCTTATACCGACTACCTGCTGCCCGACAGCAGCTACACGGCCCAGCAGCAACTGACTATTCCTTATGAGTTTTATGGCAAACAATATTTGTGGGTTTATACCAACGGCTACAACGATGCCTATGAAGGTTCTTTCAATACCAACAACCTGCGCCGCACGGATTCGGTAAACGTTACCATTACCCCGCCGGCCGACCTGGTAGTTTCTTCCATTCCAAACCTGCCTGCCTACAATTCCGGCGAGCGGGTAACCATCAACTACACCGTAGCTAACCAAGGCGCCAATACTCCTTTGGAACAAAGCTGGTCAGATAGCATCTGGATTTGCAGCAGCCCTACCTTCAGCTATGCCAATGTGGTAGCTAAGGGAAAAGCTAACCGGAACCGGCCAGCCGCCTTTGGTACCGGCAATACTTACAGCACTATTACTTACCTGTACTTACCCAATGGTATCAGCGGTACCTATTATGTATTTGTGAAAACTGATGCTCAAAAGGAAGTATTTGAGTTTGACCAGGAAGGCAACAACCAGTTACGCAGCAATGGTTTTATCGTTAACCTCGGCCCGCTGTACGACTTGCTCATTACGGCCATTGCCGCCCCGGATACCGTTACTGCCGGGGTGCCTTTCAACCTGAGTATGACGGTGCAAAATGCCGGCACCAGTGCGCTGGCAAGCAGCCGATGGGATCACCTGCTGGCCCGCACTACCACTACGCCCGATGTTACGGGCAATGATTATATTCTCCGCTTCTTACCAGGTGGAAGTGATACCATTCAGCCAGGTGGCCAGCGTACCTACACCGGTCAGGCCGTCATTAGTACATACAGCCAAACGGTGGGGCGACTGGCATACATACAGGCTAAAACAGACGCTACTGATATTATTTACGAACACAATGCCGAAGACAATAATGTATTTGTACGTACTACACCGGTATTTGTAAAAGCACCTCCGGCTCCGCCGGTGGTGGATCGCCGCAGCAATCCTGGTATTCAGCGCTTTACTGCACCCGGCAGCATCGTAGCAGGCGACACTGTTTCCTTTAACTGGACGATAAAAAATAAAGGGCCGCTGGCTACCGGCAAAACCTACTGGTACGACCGGCTGTATCTATCTGCCGATACTATTATCAGCAACGGCGATGTACAACTCAAAAATAGTTCCATCAGCAAATACACCGGTACCGGCCTGCAACCTGACAGCAGTTATACCATTACGGGTAACGCTGTAGTGCCGCTTACCTATTACGGCAATTACTACCTGCTTCTGCGCAGCGATGCCGGAAATGATATTGAGAACGATTCCACTGATAGCGATAATTATTACCGCCAGTCTATCAACATCAACGTGCCACCGGTGCCTAACCTGGTGATTACGCCACTGAACAACCTGCCCGATTCGGTATTTGGCAATGCAGCCTTTTACCTGAAATATAAAGTGCAGAATATAGGTACAGCAACCGCCGGCCCCGGCTGGTACGACCGGGTATATATTGAAACAGGTACGGTGCCATATGGGTACGGTACAGAAAGCAATCACCACAATACCCCTCTTGCCCCAGGTTCTTTTTACACTGATAGCATGCTAATACAGGTACCGGTGTACCTGAACGGCAACTACTACTTCATTTTACACACTGATGGCCGGGATGAAATTTACGAAGGCCCAAATGGTAATGCTGACAATCTGAATGTACGGCCTGCAAGCATTTACCCATACAACACCAGGCCCGCTCCTGACCTGATTGTGCAATCAATGACGGTGCCTGATTCGGTTACGTTGGGTAAAGACATCACTGCCACATTTACCATTAAAAACAATAGCCTTACCATACCGGCTGCCGGCAACCTGACCAACGCGTTTTACCTAAGCAGCAATGCTATATTTGAAAGTAACCTGGATAAGCTGCTCACCAGCGCCGAACTACAAAATGTGCTGCTACAGCCCGGCCAGTCGTTCCAGGCACAGCTTACGGGCAAAGCCCTGCCGCCGGTGGGTGGCCGCTACCGGAGCATTCTGCGTACCAACAGCCGTAATACATTGTACGAAGGCACGTTTGGCAACAATAATATCAGGGTCAGTGATACTACAACTTACATAGAAGCCCGCAGCATACCACTGGCCACCAACATTACCGATACACTGGTGCCGAATTATGGAAACTACTACAAGGTAACAGTAGCCGCCGGGCAGGATTTGCTTGTTTCCCTGAATACCGCTTATGGTGGCAATGGTTCTACTGCATTATATGTTGGCTACAACCGGGTACCCGATGCTATGGACTACGACATCACCGGTGTAAACCCGGCAGCCTTAAACCAGCAGGCACTGCTGAGCAACACACAAACAGGTACCTACTATATCCGGGCCGGGAGCTTCGGCATACCGGTAAGTGTTACGGCCACGCTTCGGGTAGATGCCATTCCTTTTTCTATTATCAACGTTTCTCCGGCGGTCATGGGCCAGGGCACTGTAACCGGTACCCTGCGGGGTGGTGGCTTTAAGCCGGGTGTACAAATACTACTACGGAAAAATGGCACCAATTATAATGTAGCTACCATACAGCAGTTTGTCAACAGTACGCAACTGGGCATCCGCTGGAACCTGGTGAACGTGCCGCTGGGTGTATATGATGTAGTGGCAGTAAACTCCGGCGGCGCCGAAACGGTACTAAGCAACGGGGTAATGATTGAACCACTAAATGCTTACAAGCTGGAATACACGCCGCTGCTGCCTGCTGAAGTACGTCCCTTTGGCGGCATATTTACCTATAAAGGAAAAAACATTGGCAACGTAAACATACCAGTACTGCAGGGCGATATCACAGTGCCGGCGGAAAATACGGTCATATACCGGATAAGCACCAAGGGCCGCATCCGCCGTTACAAAAAATATGTGCCGCAGGCCGATACTACCCGGCTCGAAGACTGGTACCTGACCGGTAAAAACAAGGCTATTCCTTTCTTTGGGCGGGACATTGCACCGGGAGAAGAATTCAGTATCACAGTGGAAATACGCTTCAGTGGGCATGGTACCGGTTCATCTGCTGGCAATATATTACCTATTCAATGCCGGATGATTGGTTACAGCGGCGAGGATTTTGCCCGTGACCAGGTCCGCACTTTCGAAATGATGCGGCTGCTGCTGGCAAACGATTCCCGTTCTAACCAATACGCCGGCACACAGATTATCCGGGATAGCCGGGCCGGCAGCAAGGTATTTATTGAAAACATGATGGCACAATACGTAACAGCTGGGCTGATGCAATGGACGGATACCATTGGCATGAATGCCCGCTGGGATTGCAGCCGCTGCCTGCAGGGCCTGCCCGAAGTAAAACCTACCTCTGGTGCAGCAGACACCTTCACCTATCACCCCGCTGGCCTGCTGAATGTGGGCAAAGACTCATTGGGCACCGGCCAGGTATTCCGCCCCGGCGAAAGTTTCCAGTTGGATATGAACAAAAGCCAGTATTGGTGGTACTACGATGGATCGGCTGGTGCACCGGGCAAGGCTGGCGAAAGCAGTGGCTGGGATTTACTGGATATTAACGGCACTTTGTTCGTAAGTGCTACGGCCATTAATCCGTTCGTCATTTATCCCAATTCACTCAGCCAGTTTATTACCCCCAACCACACCAGTCAACTACCCGGCTGGAACCCGGCCTACGATGCCAGTTTCCTGATTGTAAAAGCCTCGCAGGGAATTAATGGGTACGACTCAGCAAAATTTGCTATTGATCTTACGTATTTCTCTAACCTGAATAAACTTCAGGGTGGCCACTTTAGCACACAGTTACGGCGTGGCTACGGCCTGGGCGCTGACAGTATTATGCTGGTATGGACAGCCTATAAACCCGGCGCCGGCGAACGTGGCGTAGATGGCGTGGACGGTGGCCCCGGCCAGCCGGGCAGTCCCGGTGGAAAAGGCGGTACCGGCGATGTTCAAAAACCCAAAGGCGGTACCGGCGGTAAAGGTGGCCGCGGCAGTGACCAGATTGGCCAGTATGCGCTGGCACAAATAGGTGGCTGGGGTGGCGACGGTGGCCGTGGCCACGGTAGTGGCGGCGACGGCGGTGACGCAGGAGAGAGTGGTGATACTTTTAATGGTAGTGGCTGTAGCGGCGCAAAAGGTGGTGATGGAGAAGATGGCGGGCTAAATGGCGGTACCGGCGGCACTGGCGGAAAAGGTTCCAAAGGTGGCAAAGGCGGACAAGGCGGAAGAGGTGGCGATGGCGGCGAAGGTGGTAAAGGCGGCAACGGCGCCAACAGCAGCTATGGCGGCAGGGGCGGCGATGGTGGCGATGGTGGCCAGGGCGGCGTTAATTGCGATGGTGGTAGAGAAGGAGGCACCGGTGGTGATGGCGGCAAAGGTGGCAATGGCCCGATAGGACCAGCACCCGATGGCGTGTCAGGCAAAAAGGGAAATCAGGGTACCGGCATCAACTGTCCGCCGTGTAGTGGTTTGCTTCCTGCGGGTTCCGATGCCCAAAAGGAAGGAGAAAGCCTGATTGCAAGTGGCAAGAAAATATGGGATCTCAGTAACAAATTTAGTGAAGACGGTGTAGCAGGAGTTGGTTTGAGTGTGCTGCTGGATGTACTTGGCCAAACCGTAGAAGAAGGGTCGCCTACAACCGGCCTGGCAGTACAGGCAGTAGACCTGCTGTTTGATTTGGCAGCTGCAGGTTCTGGTATGGAATATTCACTGGCTTGCAAATCAGCGGTGTATCTGCTGAAAGTGAGCGATTATATTGCTACCCAGGCATTCGGCTCCAAACAATACAAGGGAAGTACTGTCGTAAATTTCCTGATAAAAGGTATTCCTGCTGTGTCCAGCCCGGCTGATCTGATAGCATACGGTTTGGGAGAATTAGCCAAATACATGGGCAGCACAACGAGTAGTACAATCGTAAAATCCTGCGATCCTAACCAGATTACCGGCCCGGCAGGTTATGCCCAACCCAAGTTTGTAAGCCGCAACCTAGCTATGCCCTACACAATAGATTTTGAAAACGACAGCAGCTTTGCCCAGGTGGCGGCACAACGGGTAGTGGTCCGGCAACCTATTAGCGCTAAGGCTGACCCGTTGACATTTAAATTAGGTGCGTTTGGCTTTGGCGGCAACAGCTTCGATGTACCGGAAAATGTATCTAATTATTTTACGACGCTCAACTTTGATAGCCTTGGCTACCGGGTAGAAGTAACTGCCGGGGTGGATATCGTAAGAAGGGAAGCCTTCTGGATTTTCCAGACAATTGACCCGGCCACCGGTCTGCCGCCTACCAATGTGTTTCTGGGCTTGCTGCCGGTAAATGACTCACTGGAAAGAGGCCACGGTTTTGTAAAATATTCCATCAAACCACTGGCTGCTGATGTTACCGGTGATAGCGTTACAGTTAAAGCAGCCATCGTGTTCGACGAAAACGAACCCGTGGAAACCAATACCTGGACAAACATAATAGATGCCTATGCACCCACCAGCAGCCTGAGCAGCCTGCCTGCTACCAGCAATAACCCGGTAGTGAATCTACGGTACAATGGCGTGGATGATTTGGGCGGCTCCGGTTTGAAATACGTAGACCTGTATGTAAGTGACAACGAATCAGCACCAGTGTTGTACGTTGCCAACTGGACCGGTACAGATACGCTGTTCTACGGCGAGCAAAACCATACCTATACCTTCCAAGGGCAAGCTACCGATAATGTAGGCAACCGGGAAGGGCTGAAGAATATGGGCAGTGTAATTATTACTGCCAATAGTTGCCTGGGCGGTGCCTTATCTTTTACCAGTAACATAAGCGGTAACAGCTACCAATGGCAGGTAAATACCGGCAGCGGTTTTACTAACATCACTGATGGCGGTATGTACACCAGCACCAATAGCAAAACCCTGGTGCTTATCAATGCCGCCGGGCCAATGTATGGTTATCAATTTAGGGTACTGGTGAATGGCACTACCTACAGCGATGTATCTATACTGCGTTTTGCTACCTTCTGGGAAGGTAACGTAAGCAAGGCATGGGAAGATCCGGCCAACTGGAGTTGCGGCGCTGTGCCGGATCAATATACAGATGTGGTGATACCGGGCAGCAAGGAGCGTTTCCCGGATGTGAATACAAGTGTAACTATCAGAACGCTACGGGTAAATACCGGCGCAACGGTAACGGTGAAGACAGGGGCGAATGTTATGGTTTTAAAATAAAAAATCCAGTTCCGGGGATTAAAATCCCAGGCTACAAAATGGGTCGTGCCTACTATCCCAGGGTTGAAACCCTGCGCTACAAAATGGATCGTGCCTACGGCACTACACGTAAATTCACACTCAAAGTGCCGTAGGCACGATCCATTTTGTAGCAACGGACTTCAGTCCGTTGTAGGTAACCAATTGTAGCATTAAAAAATTACACATGAAACAAATCATCATTCCCACCAACAAAGGCATCAGAATAGTACTAACACAGAATATTATCCGGGTGCAGGCCAGCAGCAGTTACAGCAAAATTTATTTCAGCAACGAGCAGCCGCTAACGGTAGCTAAAGTGTTGCATTGGTTTGAGGAAAAACTCCCGGAAGATTTCTTTTACCGCATCCACCAGACACATATCATTAACCGCTACTTTGTGAAAGAAGTTTCCTGCAACAATATGCTGAAGATGACAACCGGCGAACAAATACAGGTAAGCAGGCGAAAGAAAACAGCTTTTCATTCCATGATGGCAAGGATTGCTGGGGAATAACCAAATATGCAAATTAGCAAATTAGCAAATGGAATACATAAGAGGATTGTGCTAAACGATGGCGCTTTCGAATACCCACAATTTCCACCCTCAAAGTCCCGGAGGGACGACCCATTTTGTAGCAACGGATTTTAATCCGTTGTATGAACAATTGATGCAAATTATTCATTGACCCATTGATGCATTCCGCACTCCGGCAATCAGGTCTTACCTTAACAGCCCATAAGGTGTTTACCCTCAACTGTAATTATGAAAAAAGCTGCTGCTCAATTTGCCGCCCTGCTACCATCAATGATTTGTGTCTGTTGCTTTTTAGGGTTTCAAACAGGCATTGCACAAAAAACCACAGGGATTCCCGCTATTGAAAAAGCCTATACAGCAGGCAATTATGCAGGTGCAGAAAAGATCTGGCAGGCAGATGTCAGTCAATTTTTAAAAACGGGTAATATAGATACCCTTACGAATTATATTGGTTGGGCAGGGAAGTTGGGAATCAAAAAAGGCAGTAAAGAAAATGCCATTCAACAAGTGAATAAGCTGGTCGAAAAAATAAAAACACTTACCACTTCACCGGTAATTATCAGCCAGGCATATATTGAAGCCGGCGAATTTTTCGGATCTGTTTCCAACAACGACATGGGATACAAGGCCAATGAGCAGGCCTTGCAATATGCTGCCATTGCAAATGATGAACTGCACACACTGAGACTGGCCAATATTGAAAATAATATGGCGGCTTATGCACAGCGAATGGGCGACATCAGCCTTAGTATTTCTCATGATCGTAAAGCTTTACAATGGGTAATACAATTACATAAACCCGATTATGAAAAGTATTACCTGATTTATAATTCCATGGGTAGCGGCATGTATTATATCTCAAAGCTGGACAGTGGTATTTATTTTTTCAATAAAGCATTAGATGCCTTATCAAAAGCGCAGCCTACGCCGCAGAACAAATATTACCGGCCTGCCATTATCCAAAACAACATTGCAGGCATCTATGGTGTACAAGGCAAAACCACTGCCGGCATTGCTGCAATGAAAGCAACCATTAATTATTTAAAACTCTTTCTATCCACCAAAGAACCACATCCCAAAAAACAAAATGCCATTGAATTTCAGTTTGAGGCAACAGATAACCTGGCGGGTATTTATAAAGAACTGGGGGATTATCAACAGGCACAGGATTTACTAACCTATTCGTATCAGCAAAAACAAAAGCAACTACCTGCAGGAAACGATGCGGTGTTTAAATCGGAAGTTTTATTAGGTCAGTTGTATTATGCCATGCGGGAATATGATAAGGCCGTACAACTATTAAATAGTGGCCTGGCTGGCTTTGCAACAGCCGATGGTGATTATTTATTTTGGCAGGCCGATGCCACCAGTACGTTGGCCTTACTATACGAGGCTAAAAAAGATAATGTAGCAGCTACCCGTTTTTATGAAAAAGCTGACAGTCTTTACGAAGAATCGTTGCAGGGAGAATATGATAATATTTACCTGGACTTTTTAACCAATGCGGCCAGCTTTTTTGCGGCAAACGGACAGTTGCAAACCGCTATCAACAAAGCGAATAAGGGCTATGCGTATATCGTAAAAACGCAGGGAGCACAAACGCTGCAGGCATCGGCACAACTGGCTAATTTGTCGGATGTATACTTTTTAGGCAACCGCTATCCACAGGCATTATCGTATGCTGATAAAGCACTAACCGTCATCAATACAATTGTTCATAAAAGTAACAACTTGCTGGACTCCGTAAATGCAGAATTACAAAAGCCAAAGTTGATTCTAACAAGAGCTAAAGCCCAATATAGTTTGCTGCCGGTAAAAAATGTGGCTAACCTGGCTGCCTTGTTAAAAGAATTAGAGGAGGGGTTAATATTACTCGAAAGGCGTAAATCAGTAATTGGTAACAGTGACAATGAAGGATTGTTAATTGCGGATCACGAAGAGCTGCTGCAATTCATTAAAACGTTGAACCTGGAATTATTTCGCCTTACAAAAAACACCGGTTACATTGACCGGATGGTAGGCTTACATGAATCAGGATTGTACAACCGCATCCGTAGCCGGCTGGATATAGCTACCAATTTGCAGTTTGTAGATGTACCTCCGGCAGCACAGGCGACAGAGCAAAAACTAACGGCAGCTATTACAACGGCGTTAAGCGGCAGCGGTACACATGACGAAAACATGAAAGCCTATTTTACCGCTACAGAACGCCGGAACCAATACCAGGAAACCATACGCAATAAATATCCACGCTATTACAAAATGAGGTATGGATCCATTTTTAAATCTATTGCCGACATCCAGCAATGGATACCGGATGGCACAACAGTGATACGTTATTTTTATATCGGTAAAGATTTGTATGCGTTAGTGGCAGATCGTAAACAGAAGCAGTTATATGCCCTGCCAGGCAAATTAATCAATGAGCAAATTGCTGCCCTGCCGCTATACAGTATGGATGCGGTAAAAACCGGTGACTTACTATCCTCATTGTATCAGCAGTTGTGGGCGCCATTATCGGCCACCGTTATACAAAAAAGAGTAATCATTATACCAGATGGCATTTTATATAACCTGAGCTTTGAAACATTAACGCCACAAAAGACTACTGCTTTTCGGGAACTGGTTTCTAAAAGTCTGCTGGCAAAATACGTCATCTCTTACCGGTACAGCTTGCTTTTATTGGGCCCTCCGGAAAACAAACCGGCCTTTACAGAAAATTTTGTGGCATTTGCCCCCGGATTTACGGATGAAGTAAAATCAGGTTACAGAAGTAGTATCAAAGCCGGGGAAGATGTAGATAGAAATTATTTATCCTTATTACCACAGCCCTTTACCATTGATTTAGCAGCCAAAACACAAAAATTTTTTGGTGGCGACGCTTATTTAAATAATCAGTCCACCACTGCCATTTTTAAAGCAAATGCAGGGCATCATACAATTATTCATGTTGGCACCCATGCAGAATCCAATAATCTTCATCCGGAGTACTCAAGGCTGATTTTTGCAAAAAATACAATGGCGAAAGATGAGGAAAATTCTCTTTTTCTGCCGGACATTTATAGTTGTGATCTAACATCATCACTTACGGTACTAACGGCCTGCGAAAGTGGTAAACCGGGCTACCGGGATGGCGAAGGCATGATATCACTGGCCCACGCCTTTAACTATGCCGGCAGCGAATGCATCTTAACCGGCTTATGGAAAATTGACGAGCAGGTTAGTACCATATTAATAGACCAGTTTTATAAAAACCTGTCGGCGGGTATGCCAAAAGATGAAGCCTTGCAACAAGCCAAACTAAGCTATCTGCAAAAGAGCAGTGGCAGAACAGCAGCACCACAATATTGGGCAGGCCTGGTACTAATGGGAGATACGTCACCATTGAAGTTGGAACCCAAAAAGTCATATTCCTATTACTGGATAGCAGGGGCTGCTGTAGTGCTGTCGTTACTTTTATTGTATGTTCAGAGAAGGGTTCGCAAGAGCAAACTTATGGCAGGTTGAAATAAAGATTTGTACCGGTAGCCAACCTACATTCGTATCATTAAAATACTGCATCTTGCTTCTGTAGCATTGCGGTATTTTTATTTTACAAAAAGGTGGTTACAATGATTAAAGAACAAAATAATATTTCTGCCCGCAGGTTAAAAGCTATATTAGGTGGCTCAGTTGGCAACCTGGTGGAATGGTACGACTGGTATGCTTATTCAGCCTTTGCCCTTTACTTTTCCGCAGCGTTTTTTCCATCGGGTAATGCAACTGCACAATTATTGAACACAGCGGGTGTATTTGCGCTGGGCTTTCTGATGCGGCCTATTGGTGGCTGGCTATTTGGCCGCATTGCAGATAAGAAAGGTCGTAAATTATCAATGACCCTTTCTGTTTTGCTGATGTCATTTGGCTCTTTACTCATCGCACTTACACCTACGTATAAAACGATTGGTCTTGCAGCGTCTGTTGCATTGCTGGTAGCCCGGTTATTGCAGGGGTTAAGTGTAGGTGGAGAATATGGCGTTTCTGCAACCTATCTCAGCGAAATGGCAAGTCGGGACAGGCGTGGGTTTTACTCCAGTTTTCAATACGTAACATTGATTGGAGGCCAACTGGTTGCATTAGGTATTCAGCTTATACTACAAAATATATTATTAACGGAAGATCAGTTGCATGAGTGGGGCTGGCGCATTCCGTTTGTTATTGGGGCCGTTTTATCACTGGTAGCCATGTACCTGCGAAAAAGCCTGGAAGAGACTACGGCTTTTGTCGCCGGCAAGCAGGAGAAAACGGAGACGAAAGGATCTCTAAAGGAATTACTGAAGCACCCACGGGCTTTACTGACGGTAGTGGGGCTTACGCTGGGCGGCACCCTTGCCTTTTATACCTACACTACTTATATGCAAAAGTTTCTGGTAAATACGGTGCATCTTACCAAAAGCCAGTCAACGCTTGTTTCATTTGCATCGTTAGCACTATTCGCCCTGTTGCAACCCGTATTCGGTCTATTGTCCGACCGTATCGGCCGCCGTCCCTTATTGCTGGGTTTTGGCATATTGGGTACTATTTTCACGGTACCGTTGCTTACGGCATTAAGTCATACTACTACGCAATGGGGTGCATTTATATTATTGATGGCAGGGCTAATGATTGTAAGTGGCTACACAAGTATCAACGCTGTTGTAAAAGCAGAATTATTTCCGGCAGAGATACGTGCATTAGGTGTTGGATTGCCGTATGCCCTTACCGTAGCTATTTTTGGAGGCAGCGCAGAATATATTGCATTACGGTTTAAATCAGCCGGCCACGAATCCTGGTTTTACTGGTATATTACCGGGTGTATTGCTGTATCGCTACTGGTTTATTTATGGATGAAAGAAACAGTGCAAAACTCAAAATTAAATGAGGAAACCCTTCATACAAACGGTTGAATAAATGGCATCTATTCGGTTCATCTAAATTATTGGTTATTACAATTGTTAATTGCATGAAAGGAAGATGATGAGGCAATAGCGGTCTTATTAGAAAACAGAAGTTGCCCAGGGGAAATAAACACCGTTGCGCAGAGGCATGGGCGGTCTACAGCGCAAGCAGGGCCATGTTTGGCAGGTATTTTCCAGCCCTTAAAATGCAAGGAGCGACAGGCAATTAGCAATAAGTAAAATGTAGAGACGGGCTGGAAAATGTTCCTGCCTTACAAATGGCAACTGCGGTGCCGCCCGACACGAACCATCATACGAATGAACCACCGGGCGGCATGCGCCTTAGACCGGCCAAAGCATTTTCTTTGATACTTTCTTTTTTGCCAAAAAGAAAGTATAACGATCAACAGCAAGCTCTGGTAGCAGACAAAATAAGCCGTCAATAATGCAATATAATTCATGCAACAACACTGATTACAATTATTAATTGACCGCCTCTGTTTTTTGGCAGACCGGTAGATGACGTTGCCTAAAGCCGTACTGCTGTTTACAAAATCTTCTTTATCATTTTCTCTTTACATTGCTTCTCTAAAAAAAGACGATTGTATGCCTAAAAGTTTTATTGCCGGTATTGGCATGTATGTACCCGAAAATGTAGTTACCAATAATGACCTGAAAAAATACATGGATACCAGTGATGAATGGATTCAGGAACGTACCGGTATTACTGAACGGCGGTATGCACACCGTACCGAAGAAACCACCACAACAATGGGTGTTGAGGCTGCAAAGATTGCTATTGAAAGAGCTGGTATTACGCCACAGGATATTGATTTTATTGTGTTTGCCACGCTTTCGCCTGATTATTATTTTCCGGGATGTGGTGTGCTGTTGCAGCGGGCTATGAAGATGAAAGAAATCGGCGCTTTGGATGTGCGGAACCAATGCAGTGGTTTTGTGTATGCGCTATCAGTGGCCGACCAGTTTATTAAATCAGGCATGTATAAAAACATTTTAGTGGTAGGAAGTGAGAAACATTCTTTCGGTTTGGATTTTAGTACCAGGGGAAGAAACATTTCCGTAATCTTTGGTGATGGTGCAGGTGCCGTGGTACTGCAGCCCACTGAAAAAGAAGGTAAAGGAATTTTAAGTACACACCTTCATAGCGATGGCGAAAGTGCAGAAATACTTGCGATGTTTAACCCTGGTACACACGCAAATCATTGGACGCCGGACCCGGTTGCAGCTTTTAATGATGCAGAAATTGCCGATATGTTTATGAGCCATGAAATGGTTGATAAAGTGCAAAATTTTCCGGTAATGGACGGGCCGGCAGTTTTTAAAAAAGCCGTTGTAAAATTCCCCGAAGTAATTATGGAAGCGCTTGCTGCCAATCATTTAACGGCGGCAGCTATTAACCTATTGGTACCACACCAGGCTAATCTTCGCATTTCGCAATTTGTGCAGCAAAGGCTTGGCTTGCGTGATGACCAAGTCTATAATAACATTCAAAAATTTGGCAATACAACTGCAGCCTCCATTCCCATTGCACTCTGCGAAGCATGGGAGCAGGGCAAAATAAAAGACGACAGTCTTATTTGCCTGGCAGCTTTTGGTTCCGGGTTTACGTGGGCAAGTGCATTGATAAGATGGTAACGCGTTTTTATAAAAATCAGACCTGAATCAATTTCAGTTATTCTCTCAAAAGTGTTACTGCCATTAATCCAATTACTACATCATTGGCAATTGTTTTTACAGTAAGTTGTTTTAATTTTTTTCCATTATTCAAAGGCAGATCCAAAACCGTTGCGGCGCCGCCGTCAATTTCTCTGCCGTTATAGCGGGCTTTCGATTCCTCACCGGATACAATGGCACCGGTTTTTAAATGAAGACGGATTGGCCGTGGTTGTTTCAGTGAAAATGCAAAACCATCTGTGTAATAATCTTTTTCAATAGGCCACCAGGTTTCGGGATTGCGTAGCGCTAATGAATCGGTGGTACCATCTGTATATTCCACCACCACCGAACCATTTGTTAATTGGCTTTGCATCGGGTTGGTAGTACCTGCCATCAGTAACCAGGCATGTGAGGCGGTACCGGTAAGCGAAATGCTTTTTTCTTTTGGGTAGTTATCCCACTGCGAGGTAAACAGGATATTATTTTTATCTGCTGCGCCGGGCGTAGAAAAGGATATCCCCTGTGGTAGTGTGATGCTGTTTTTTTCTCCGGCCAGCTTACGCAATCCGCTGTCATCTATGTTATGCGTTTCCAACGGGTGCGGCCAGTCGCCGGTGCCCTGCCAGGGCAATTGCAAGGTAGTGACCTGTGGCCGTGGCGCCAGGTATTTGTTTCTAAAAATCTGTGTTACCTTGTCATTAAAATAGGCCGACAGATCAATTGTTTCTATTTTTTTATTTGTAGATGCTGTCCAGTTGATAAGGGGTGCCGTCATCGCTGTATTATCCGGCAGGGTGATGTTTATGGCATTTGTACCGGTAATCAATTCATCTTTAGATAAAGTAATTTCATCAGATGTTTTACCGGCGGGAATAGCGAGTGATTTTGCAAAAGCATTTACCGAAACAGTAGCCGTTACGTTATTATCCGAATTGTTATGTAAACGAAAACGATTGCTATTTGCTTCAATATTGTTTGCCGACACGAGTGTAATCGGAGGAACTACCGTAAAGCAGATTGGCATCCACCAGGAAAGGGAGCCTTGTTGTATTTGTGCAAACACCGTATAGTTTCTCTTTGCTGCTTGTCGGAAGGATCCTGCGGATATTTGCCCGGACAGGCCTGCCGCTGCTATTGTTACATCCATCAAAGCCTGTTGCGGATCGTGTACTTTTAACAGTTTTGCGCCGGGGAGATTTATATGAATGACACTTTCAGGTATATAGGTTTTTTCAGCAGGAGGTAGCACCGGTTTCGCACCGGTCCAGTTAATGGTAATTGCATACTTTTTTGCTTCCGGTGCCAGTATTTCAATTACCGGTTTACCTACAGATGCCGGTAAATTTTCCCATGTTGCTATTTTACCATTTATCATTATCTGCCGAACCTGCCCTTGTGCAATGACCCGGAATTTCAGGTTCAGGCTTTTTGGAAACGTCGGTATCAGAACATAGTTATCTGTTCTGCCAGTCCTTTTAAAATCAAACGAAATATCGGGTGTGGAAAAAGATGCGTAATTCCAGTCGGCAGGCAGGCCGGGACGTATAGTAACGGTGTTATTGAGTGCATCCGGTACAATCCCAAAAAGGCCTTCTACCAGTGCTCTTGAAAACATCCCGACAGGATCGCCGAAATCACGGTAAGCCTCGCCGCGGATCGCATCGTAATAAGAAATTTGCGTAATGTTGCCGGGACTGCCGCCCAGATACATAGATGAAATTATTTCACTTTTAAATAATTTAAATGCTTCATCTGAACGGCCTGCCTGCCAGTTGGCCAATATGGCGTGCATACTTTCGGCCAGTGCTGCATTGTTCAGGCTCCAGGTATAGGGCATCCAGTTAGTAGTGGAAATATTGTAATATCCTTCATCGTCTAAGCCTTTTGCCCGTACCGGTATATGCGGTATTTCGTTATCAATAAACCGCATACTCAAATAAGCCTGAAACGGATCAAGCGTTTCGGAATCCATACTATGATAGATGGTCCAGATAGCAGGGGATGAATGTAATAATTGGTTACCCAATACATCTTTGTATTCCGCATACGTACCTTTGTCTGTTAACCACAACTGTTTATTCATGGCATTCAAAATCTTCTCGGATTCCTGGCGGTAAGGCGTTGGGTCTTCGCCAAGTAGTTTGGCAATTTCGGCTGCTTTTTTATTCGCAAAAAAATTATATGCCGAAGTATGCGCCACGCCGCCACCACTATATTGCAAGGCATCACTGGCCCAGATGGCTGCGTATGCATCATACAATCCATCACCGTCTGCATCAAAATTTCGCTTTTCCCATTCCAGGTGGCGTTTAAAAGCGGGCCATGTGTTTTTCAAAAATTCCATATCCCCGGTCCAGGCATAATGCCGCAGCATAATGTCGAAAAAAACCAGGTTCATATCGTAGTGATGGGCACGTAAACTTTTGCCCAGCGGGTCACGGCTGATGTAACCACTTGTAAACATGCCGGCGCCTAATTTTTCGAGGCTGCGGGAAAGATGCATAGCCGTATCGGCTATTACCGGCCCGCTTGCCGGACTGATTACCTGCGATTGCACATAGCTTTCCAGGTGCATTTTTGCCCGGTCGTGCCAGCCCAGTGCGTCGGCGGTGTAGGCGCCCCGCCAGCCGTTCAGCCGCATGCGCCAGCCAATAGAGCCATGCAGGTATGAGGGTGCTTCCCAGGTAGCATCCGAGGCGATGGCCAGCGTTCCGCCGATGGTGTTGATGAACGGATCTGGCGTATGTATTTTGATACGGTCTGCAATTAGTTTTCGGGCATCCTCTGCCTGTTGAAATATTTGAGCGGCATCTGCATAACTAAAAGGGGATTTTGTAGCCGGGTTATGTATAGAAAAATAATAATCTGTACCATTCGCAACCATCAGCTTACCAGCCATAGCAGGCGCTTTGTCAACGGATGAATTATACAACTCCGGCGGTGAAGTCTGGTGTGTTGCATCTCCAATTTTAAGCAGGGCACTTAAGGGGAAAGTGCCGGTTAATAATTGTTCTTTGCTGGTTTGGGATTGCTGGTTTAAATCTTCCGTAAAGTAGCGGCCATCCTGCCCCACCTGCAGGCCGGCGCCATATTTTAAGGTAAAGTTTTCTTTGCTGATGGTGTAGCTATTGCCGTTGCAATTCTCCGGTTTCAGGAAAAAATTAGAGGCCGGATCGGGGCCCATATCGCCATCACGGGAAAACTTTTTACCGGTAGCACCGCCAAATGACCACAATAAGGTTAGCGCAGTGGGTACATTGTCAAAACGGGCTTTTACGATAAAGCCTTCTGCATCGGCCATAGCCAGAATCGTCAGCGTCAGCTTACCGTTTCCCAGCATCGGATCTTCAATCGTGTAAATTCTGGAACCAGCCCGGTACCTCGCCGTAATTGTTTTGAAAGCCGTGAGCCATTTGCTGCTATCGCCAACCTGCAGGCCAAATTTAAAATTACCGCCCATGCCCGGCATGTACAACGCAAATTCGGGCCGGTCGCCGGTTTCTACCCTAAAAGCCGTATGTGTACCATATAAAGCCCTTGTAAAAAGCCGGTCGCCATTGGTGATTACAAAATCAGTTCCGTCCGGTTGGTAACGCAATTCCCGCTGTTCATGATGCCACAAACTGTCTGAAAGCTTTACGGGGTATAGCTCCTGGGCGCAGGCAGGTAAAGAAGTGATGAATAAAAAAGCTATAGCCAGGTAATGGGCTGCATTTTTTTTCAATGGCATTATAGGTATTAATTTAATTACAACGTTGCAATTCATACAACGGATTAAAATCCGTTGCTACAAAATGAGCCGCCTCTACGAGGCTATGGGTGTGAAAGACAGGTACGGGTATGAAGTCCTGACTTAAAGTGCCGTAGGCACGATCCATATTGGAGCGCAGGGTTTTAACCCTGGGGACAGCAGGTGTGTTGTTACATTTAAAAAATAACTCCTTTTATAAATACGCTAATAATTCTTCTGGCTTCTGTAAAATAATAATCTTATTTTCCACCTTATCATATAAAAAATCTGATTCAAACATCCGGTGCATCATGGCGATAAGCGGATCGTAAAAGCCGGCGCTATTCAGTAAAAAAACAGGCTTGTCATGAATCTTTAAGGCGTTCCAGGTAACCATTTCAAACAATTCATCCATGCTGCCGAAACCGCCGGGCAGTACAATCGCCGCATCGCATCGTTCGTACATCATCCGCTTGCGAACATGCATATCTTCCACCACTTTCAACTCGGTAAGGCCGGTGTGCTGATGCTCCCAGGCCACCAATACCTGCGGAATAATGCCAATGGCTTTGCCGCCATTTTCCATTACCGTATTGGCAACAGCACCCATTAAGCCATTGTTGCCACCACCGTACACCAGGGAGATGTTGTTATGCACCATCAGCCTGGCCAGTGCAATGGCATGTTCCTGATATAACTTATTGTTCCCGGTACGTGACCCGCAAAAAACCGCTAATGCCTGCATGAATCATTTTTAAGTGGATAAATGTAAGGAAAGAGACAGTAGTCGGCAGTTAGCAGTCAAATACAACAGCCGGCAGTCAAATACAACAGCCGGCAGTCAAATACAACAGTTGATAGTGAATAGCTAAATCTTTACTGATGACTGATGACTGACGACTGTTGACTGTTGACTACTATATTTGCCGCCAATAAAAAACTGCCATACCCAATGAATTTTGAGCTGAGTCAGTTACCCTATCGCGAACCCAAACCTCGTCAATACGGCCTTACCATGGTGATGGATAAGGGCTTGAGCCTGGAAGATGCCCGGAACTTTATGAGCGGCTCTCATCCGCATGTAGATGTGGTAAAGCTAGGTTTCGGGACTTCATTCGTAACGCCCAACCTGCGGGCTAAAATTGAGATGTACCAAAGCTATGATATGCCCGTATACTTTGGTGGTACGCTGTTTGAGGCATTCCTGATACGCAACCAGTTCGACGATTTTTTAGCGGTATGCAGCGATTATAAAATTGACTGGATTGAAGTTAGCGATGGTTCCATTGAAATACCCCATTCAGAGAAATGCGGATACATTGAAAAGCTGGCGAAAACGGTGATTGTATTGAGCGAAGTGGGTAGCAAAGATGCAGCGCATATTATTCCGCCCTATAAATGGATTGAATTAATGCGGGCTGAGCTAAGTGCCGGCAGTACGTATGTAATTGCCGAAGCCAGGGAGGCAGGCACGGTGGGCATTTACCGTGGCAGCGGCGAAGTGCGGGAAGGATTGGTGCAGGAAATATTAACGCAGATACCTGCGGAAAAAATTATCTGGGAAGCACCGCAAAAAGACCAGCAGTTGTACTTTCTGCAACTCATCGGCTGTAATGTAAACTTAGGTAATATTGCTCCTACCGAAGTTATACCGCTGGAAGCCATGCGGATGGGCCTGCGGGGCGATTCGTTTCACCTGTTTTTAAAATAAATAGTCACACCCTTGTAGTTATTTCCGCCGCGGCGGATCTGACCCACACGGAAGATATGAGAGAGAAGATATAAGTTATGAGATACTTTAGATTTTGTTTTGCTTAGTTAGCTATCACGGGTTGCATTATTTGATCTGGTTTTTTATGGGCCGGGCAATTGTGCAGGAAAAGAACAAATTAATTGCATCCGCTTTCCTTCTCCTGATGGCGAAGGTGTACGCCGCGGCGCACGGATGAGGCCGGCGATGGCACCATTCAAATTAGAATATCTATTGAGCTTTTCCGAAGTTTACTTAATAATGCTACTATTTTCATCAACCTTGTAGAGCATGGATCAGATCCGCCGCGGCGGATGAACTACATGGGTGTGATTATCCACTAATTTTTATCATGCGTCTATACGGCCTCATTGGTAACCCATTAGCCCAATCCTTTTCTAAAAAATACTTTATGGCAAAATTTGCTGCGGAAGGAATTACGGATTGCCGGTATGAACTGTTTCCACTGAATCATATAGATGAGTTACCTGCATTGTTGCAATCCTACCCCGAATTAGCTGGCCTTAATGTAACCATCCCATATAAGCAGCAGGTCATTTCTTTTTTAGATGATAACAACAACCTGCCGCTGCCTGCCTGCAATTGCATCACCATAACAGATGGAAAATTAACAGGATATAATACCGATGTAGCAGGGTTTGAGATTTCTTTTGTAAGAGAAAAAAGGCTGCATCACAACCGGGCATTGGTACTGGGCACCGGAGGTTCATCAATTGCAGTGCAATATGTTTTGCAAAAGCTGCAAATCCCTTTTAATGTGGTGAGCCGCAGTGCCGGTGCTTCTTTTACGTATGATGAATTAGATGCAGTTGTAATGGCTTCCCACCATATCATTATCAACACCACCCCATTGGGCAGTTTCCCGGCAATTAATAATTGTCCCGATTTGCCGTATGGATTAATTACGCCACAGCACTATTGCTATGATCTGGTATATAATCCTCCTGTTACTTTATTTTTACAAAAAGCCTTAGCTGCCGGCGCTACCGTTAAAAACGGCCACGATATGCTGGAGATACAGGCAGAAGAAAGCTGGAAAATCTGGAATGGGTATCACAGATGAATAGAATGTCTGAATCACAGATTCGTATGATTTCACAGATGACACAGATGAAAATCTGAATTACGGATTAAACTGATTACACAAATGGCACAGACTAATACAAATTCCAAATTCTTTAACAATGTATTAAATCCGTGTCATCCATTCATCCTATTAATCCGTGATTCAGATTAAACTGATTACACAAATGACACAGATGAATACAGATTCCAAACCTTTTACCAGTGTACTTAATCCGTACCATCCTTCCATCCGTTTCATCTGTGATTCAGATTAAATTGATTACGTAAATGACACAGGTTAATGTAATTTCTAAACTATTTATGTATTGAATCCGTGCCATCCTTCCATCCGTTTCATCTGTGATTCAGATTCATACACTCAGTACTACTCTTTTAAACTCCATGCTTTTACTGCCGAAATTAATGAGCAAGCCTACCTCAAAACGATACGCTTTCAGATAATTTAGAATCTGTGCAAGTTGTACATCTTCCAGTTTTATGATTGCTTTTAGCTCTACCAAAACTTTTCCTTCTACAATAAAATCAGCACGTCGGGTGCCGATTTCTTCCTCAAAATCCTTGTAAAAGATAGGTTGTTCCAATTCCCGCTCAAAGCTCAATCCGGCCCTGCGCATCTCTAAGGCGAGTGCCCGCTGGTAAATGACTTCCTAAAAACCATTACCCAAAAATTTGTGTACTTCAAAAGCACATCCAATAATCGTTTTGGTGATCTCACTATGTTTTAATTCGTTCATCCTATTTTGATTTTAGGAACCAAAGATTATGAAAGAATCGTTATCTGAATCGCGGATTAATGGGATTGCGCTGATGACACAGACGAATACAGATTCCAGATTCTTCAACTGGTGCCTTAAATCCGTGTCATTCTTTCATCCTATTAATCTGAACCGCAGATTAAGCTGATTACACAGATAGCACAGATGAATACAGATTCTAAATTCTTAAACAATGTATTAAATCCGTGTTATCCTTTCATCCCTTTAATCTGAATCACAGATTAAGCTGATGGCACAGATAGCACGGATGAATACAGATTCCAAATTAATCAACAGTGTATTAAATCCGTGTCATCCTTTCATCCGTTTAATCCGTGATTCAGATGATGGCACAAATGAATACAGATTTCAAACTCTCTTACCCTTGTATTTAATCCGTGTCATCCTTTCATCCTATTAATCCGTGATTCTGACATCTGAATCACAGATTAAGCAGATAACGCAGATAGCACAGACTAATACAGATTTCAAACTCTCTTACCCTTGTATTTAATCCGTGTCATCCTTTCATCCCTTTAATCCGCGATTCAGACTTACTGCCCTACCCGCAAATCTACCCCTGCCGCTACGGTAAAATAACCTGGAAACTCAAGCCGTATGGATTGAAGGTTAATATTGGTATTGATGGTGAGTAGATGCCGTACAATAATACGACTGCCGGGTGGCGGTACTACGCCGCCACACCAGGTTGCAGCATTGTTCAGGTCGCCGTTGGCCGCAGTAACATAAGGCATCGGATTAATAGCGATTGCCGTGCAGGGCGGGTTCCAGAAAACAATGCCATTAGCAGTAGCAATCAGTATTTTTTTACGCAATGTATCTACACAAATGCCTTTTACATTATTGTCTGGCAGGCCATGGATTTTCGTATACCGTTTATAACTGCTGTCTTTTAAAACGGGCCCGCCTTTATACACAATCAGGCCGCTGTCTGTACCGATATATACATTGCCCATTTTATCACCGGTAATGGCGTTGGCATTTACCCTTGCAGTTGCCGGCAGGATGGTTGGAATTACCGTACTATTTATTACAAACCAGTTTCCGTTATCACTAACGATCCAGCCTGTGCCACCGGTATTAAAGCCAATCCAACGTCTGTCTTTCTTATCAAAATAAATAGCCCTTGCATCAAAATTGGCCGACGGAAAAATACCAGGGTTGGTTGTATTATCAATGGCATCAACAAACGTAGCGGAGGTAGCATTGTATCTCAAAATCTGGCTTCTGCCCGAAAAATTGGTAGGGGCGATGGCCCACAACTCGGTAGCGTTGCCGCCTACTGCATTAATGCCTGCCGTAGTGCTGGCCACATCAAGGCCACCCCGGTATGTATTGAATCGCGGCGTAGTGGCATTATAGCCCCGGCCAATGCCCCCATTGCCGGAGGTTCCGCTTGTATTATTAGCCATGTGTGCCGACCAGATCAGCGGATTCATAGTGGAACCATTGTATCGGGTGGTATCGATGAATAAGCCACGGGCATAACGGCTGGGTAAGCCATCGGTTACTACGGCATAGTAGGCAGCTCCGGTATAGCTACTATCGGGGAAATAATTAAGCCCGCCGGTCATAGCGGTAGTGCCACCACTGGTATAACCTGCCTGTGCCACCCAAACGCCGCCGTTCTGATCGGCTTTAATATCCCATACCAGGTTGTTGGTGTAAGCACCATATTTATCCCAGGTGGTGCCGTTGTAGCGGTAAATGCCCTGCCGGCTGGTACCAGCCCACACATAGCCGCCCTTGCCTACTCCTATCGCATAAAAATCGTTAGTGGTAAATGCAGCGGTGGTGCATATATTAAAATACGTATTTGTTTCCGGTGGCACTAATGCTTTATTGGATGGATCAGTAAGTATAGCCCTGTCAGGCAAATCAAGCGAGGCCAGCATACGTAGTGCCTGTTGTTGGGTGAACATGGTACGGCTGGTATCGTTGGTGTAATCCAGGTGGTTCTGATAATTAATACCAGGCGAATTAGGCGAACACGCATCGAATTTAGGCCCGGTAAAGCCACCTAATGTGTTATCATCCTGTAGTGGTGTATCGGCAATACCATCGTCTGTTAAGCAGCCGGTTGCATCCCCCCATATATGCCGCAGGTCGAAAAAATGGCCTACTTCATGTACCAGTATTTTGCCTTCGGTAAAACGGCCGCCCGAGAAAGTCAGGGTTGTTTTATTAATTACTACACCCTGTTCCGCCAATGGATTACTGCCGTCGGGAAAGGTAGCAATACCAGTTCCGGCCCCGCCACCAGGCTCCGGCCCAAAATTACCCACCCAGATATTCAGGTATTTGGTATTATAACTATCCCAGGCATCAATGCCGCCGGTAGCCTTGTATTTAATATTGCCGGCGGTGCCGTAAGTGACCGTCAGATTAGAAACCGTACGGGTAATGCCATTGGTATCACAACCATCCGGGGAGCGAAATGCCCGTACGAAACGTATTTTAGTGTGGCCGCGTATACCGGAAAATGCGCCTGTATTCGAAGCACTGTTCGTCCCTTCAAAGCAAAGGTTCAACTCAACTAATTGCTGTTCAATCACCACGTCTGAAATGCTGGCCGGATTTGGATCTACAATATGGAAAACGACCGGAATTTCATATTCCTTATTTGCATCGGCCGTTTGCCGGGCTAACTGCTGCATTCTTGCCTGCATCCTGCTCTCCTTCAACTGAAACTGTTGCCACTTTACCGGGTCAGCCTTCAGGGCGTTCCAGTCGATTACCGAACCACACTTTGAAGTAGCAAGTGGCGTATTTTGCGAATAAGAAAAGGTGCAGGACACCAATACCAGGAAGCATACCCCTACTTTGCGGGCTATTGAATACAAAACGGCGGGTAAATAATGAATCATAACTGTATTTAGTTGATTACCGGAATTTTATAGAAGACTTTGGAGGGGTAAAATAGTTCTTTTGATGAGAAACCAGAAGTAAATGAACAAAATTTACCGGCCGGTTGATATCAGGCCTTTTTCAGAGATGAAAGGCCCGGTAATAAAATAGTCCCCATGATAATGGGTATACCTTAAAAACAATAGATTACACCAGTTTTGCCTTGGCAATAAAAAAATCTTTAAAATAGTTGCATGCATTTTTCCCTTCGTCCCTGGACGCCAACTGATGTAGAAAATCTGGTTCTATCCGCCAATAATTACGAAATTGCTAAATACATGACGAATCAGTTTCCACATCCGTATACAACCGAAGCCGGGGAAGCCTTTATCCTGTTTGCAACGGAAGGAAATCCGGCAACTATTTTTGCGATTGATATAGATGGCCGGGCCTCCGGTGGCATTGGCCTGCATCCGCAAACCGATATTCACTGTAAGAATGCCGAGTTAGGCTATTGGCTGGCCCAACCCTTTTGGGGAAAAGGAATTATTACCGAAGCTATTTTGCAAATGACAGATTATGGCTTTGCTACATTCGACATCAACCGGATTTTTGCAAGACCCTTCGGAACAAATAAGGGTTCGCAAAAAGCACTGGAAAGGGCAGGTTTTACACTGGAAGCCAGGTTTGATAAAACATATTTCAAGAATGGTATGTACCAGGACGAATTGGTATATGCCATTCGAAAAAATGAGGATGTTTTATAACATGATGACAACTTTACATGATAGAATTACAACCTTTTAGTGCTGAAGATTTTGATACACTGATCCGCTGGGTGGATAGTGAAGAGACACTGGTTCAATTTGCGGGGCAACACTTTACTTTTCCATTAACGCTACCTCAACTTGCCGCTTCTTTGCAGAATAAGAACAGGTTTGCCTTTAAGATAGTAGTTGCAGCTACCGGTACCAGTATTGGCCATGCCGGAATTCATCTACCCGGTACCGGAACGGCCGTACTTTGCAGAATTTTAATTGGAGATATAGCGTTTAGAGGAAAAGGTCTTTGCCAGGAATTAATAAAAGCATTGCTGACCATTACATTTACACAATTAAATGTTGAAAAAGCGGAACTAAATGTTTTTGACTGGAACATTCCTGCCATCAAATGTTATCAGCGAAGCGGCCTTGTAATAAATCCGGGGAAGACGAAAGAACGAATAGTAAACGGGAAAATATGGACTGCATTAAATATGATAACAGATAAAATGAGTTGGCAACAACTTACCAAATAATAATACATGCCGGTAAACCCTCAGCAAGCCTATAATAGTTGGGCTGATCAATACGATACGAATAAAAATAATACAAGAGACCTAGAAGCGTATGCTTTGCAAAAGGAGTTGGCAACTGTCTCGTTTGACAACTGCCTGGAAATTGGCTGCGGTACCGGGAAAAATACCGTTTGGCTAATGCGTAAAGCCCGGGAAATAATGGCTGTTGACCTATCGGAAGAAATGCTGGCAAAAGCAAAAGAAAAAATAAGAGATGAACGGGTGCATTTCAGGCTGGCTGACATCAAAACACCCTGGGAGTTTGCAGATCAGTTGTATGGCCTCATTACTTTTAGCTTAGTACTGGAGCACATTGAAGATTTGGATTTCATTTTTAAAGAAGCAGCCAGGGTACTACAGCCCGGCGGTCACCTCTATATTGGTGAACTGCACCCTTTTAAACAATACTTAGGCACCAAAGCCCGGTTTGATACAGCAGAAGGACAGCAGATTGTAGAGTGCTTCAACCACCAGGTTTCGGACTTTACGCAGCTACCCAAAAAACATGGATTGACATTGGTTGATGTGAACGAATACTTCGATGCGGACAACAAAAATGAATTACCGAGAATTCTGACAATTCTATTTAAAAAATAATAAAGGCTTATTCAAATTAAGATTCTTACTGCATTGTCCATTCATTGGATTTTCAAAAGGATGAACGTATTTACGAGTAGGCTCCCGATCTATGTAAGGACATGAGCCAATTTAGTTATATGGATAAAACAAAGGTACTTTACTGCTTTACATGGCGGGCAGATTACTGCTGCTAAATTTATGAATGACCGTTTCAACAATTGATTATCGTTTCAATAATTATTCAATTAGATTATAATTGCTATTTGACCGTTATACTAAATTAAAACAGGTTTCGAAAAATACACGGCTGGATTGCATTAATTTGCTTATTGCTAATTGTCCATTGCCTATTCGGATTCGGTATTATATATTGCCAGGGCTAAAGATTGTAATACCTTCAGGTTTATGTATTATGTAGTATATGGCTTCTTTTATCTTTTGTCTTTATTGCCTATGCGTATATTGTATGTGCTGTCCGATGGAATCTATCTGTTGGTGTATCATGTACTGGGCTACCGGAGAAAAGTAGTGAATACCAATATGCAATTGGCTTTTCCGCAAAAGACGGATCAGGAAAGGGGAAAGATAGCCAAACAATTTTATCATAACCTGCTCGATTCTTTTGTTGAAATGATTAAGCTTTGTAGCGCCGGCAAAGGTTTTCTGCAAAAAAGAGTAACGGCCAACTGGGAAGTGCTGGAGCCACTCTTTAAAAGTGGTAAAAGCTGCCAACTTCATTTAGGCCATACATTCAATTGGGAATGGGGCCACCACGTACTTTCAGCCAATACAACCTATCCTGTGCTGGTAGTGTATATGCCCATCAGCAATCCTGCTTTTGAAAAGATGATGTATAAGCTGCGAACCCGTCATGGAACCACCTTTATTTCTCCGAAAAACCTGAGCCAATCGATAGCAGCGTATACAGGCCGGCAGTACCTGCTGGGGCTTGTTGCAGATCAGAGCCCCGGCAAAACGCATACTGCTTACTGGACCTATTTCTTCAACACGCCTACCGCTTTTGTTTCCGGCCCGGAGAGAGGCGCAAGAGCCGGTAATCTACCAGTTGTTTTTGCATCCATTATCAAACCTAAAAGAGGGTATTATCATGCTACGTTCGAAATCGCAACTGAAAATCCATCTGCCTTATCAACCGGCGGACTTACCTTACTGTATGCTGCATTCATGGAAAAAACCATCCGTAAAAATCCTGAGATGTGGTTGTGGAGTCATCGCAGATGGAAACAGAAATGGAGTAGTGAACATCAGCATAACTGGATTGGGAAATTACCTGCCCCGCCAACAACTGCATAAGATGATCATTCCTGAAGCGGTTGCAAATGGGAATAACAGAAATTCTTTCAAAAGAAGCATTACTGAGCGTTGTATATAGTCCGGTTACCTGTAAAATAATAATTCATGTAACAGGTGATGTCTTTGATAATTAACTGCATTATTTATTAACCCTGCATGGTCTCCATTCTCAAAGCCTTTTGGGTGCATTACAATTTTTCGCACTCGGTGTAAAAGCCCTGAAAGGGCGGCATAGCTTAGCATAGGGTGAAGCCCTATGACAAAGAGACAAAGAGTAGCATTTTCCCATCCATCAAGCCCTGAAAGGGCGCAATAACCGCTATCCTATTACGCCCATTCAGGGCTTAATTTACCAGGATAAATCATTTCCCAACACAGGGCTGCACCCTGTGCTGTGCTATCTCGCCCTTTCAGGGCTGCCCCTCTATCTGCGAAAATTTGTAATACACCCAGCCTGTTTGTTGATTGCTTCAACTAAATAAATATATTTGACTTTGCTACTACACTCAATTTTACTGTATGAAAAACATCTGGTTTTCCTTTCCCTGTTTATCTCATCTATCGTTACCGCTCAATCCCTCAACAGCATGACCTTTAATATCCGCTACAGCACGTTGAGAGATAATGCAAATGCATGGATTTATCGTAAAGATCATGTAGCGGAGCAGGTGAAATACCACCAGGTACAGTTGCCGGGTGTGCAGGAAGCATTGCATGAGCAAATGTTGGATTTGAAAGAACGTTTGCCACAGTTCAAATTAAATGATTTCGTAAAAAAGCCGGATTATAGCATCTGCTGCCCATATTGGCAAAGGCTTGCTACACTTATCTTTATGGCATGAAGGTCAAAAACAATTGTGATCTGAGTAGCTGCTATTTATGCCGGCATTGTCTTCCGGCCTGGATACCAGCCATTGCCGGTAACCGGAAGGTCTTACACCTTTCAAAAGGAGAGCTTCTTTTTAAAGAAACCGAAGTGGTATCCGGTATGTACTTTATATACCAGGGACTTGTAAAAGTGCATAAACATTGGGGGGCCGATAAAGAACTAATTATACGGTTTGCAAAAGGCGGGGATATTGTAGGTCATCGGGGTATGGGGTTAGGAAACAGGTACCCGATCAGTGCCACAGCATTAGAAAAAGCGTCTGTCTGCTTTGTGTCGCTGGATTTTTTTAATGATTCGCTGAAAGTAAACCCATCCTTTATTCATCACCTGCTACACTTTTTTGCGGAAGAGCTACAATTATCCGAGCAAAAAATGCGGGATTTGGTTCACATGCCGGTGAAAAGCAGGATCGTTCAGGCGTTACTATCCTTACAGGAAAAGTTTGGCTTGTCCGAAACCGGTGCATTAAATATTGAATTGAGCAGGCAGGATTTTTCTTCCTATATCGGCACCACCTACGAAACAACATTTCGGATGCTAAATGAACTGGCAGCAGAAAATTTAATTACACTTGATAAAAAAGAAATTTCAATCCCGGATGTTAGCAGGCTTACAGCTTATCTGCAATCAAAAACGGAAGGAATGAATAATGGAACAGGATCAGGCAACTTCGATAGCAATAACCAACATAGCGTCTAAACAGTATACTGCTACCAATACATGCTTCAGACACTATTTTTACATCCATTTTGCAAATAAACCCGGTTAGTTTTTACCATGAAAATAGCTACCTATAATGTGAACAGTATCAATGCACGATTACCCGTACTGCTGCGATGGCTGCAGGAAACAACGCCGGATGTGGTGTGCCTGCAGGAACTAAAGGCGACAACCGAAAATTTTCCGGAACAAGCTGTAAAGGATGCCGGTTATAATGCCATCTGGCAAGGGCAAAAAAGCTGGAATGGAGTAGCTATCTTATCAAACCAGCCACTGGAAGAAGTAAGGCGGGGCCTGCCCGGTAATGAGGATGACGAAAACAGCCGCTACCTGGAAGCAATGGTAAAAGGTGTGCTTATTGGTTGCTTGTACCTGCCTAATGGCAACCCGGCTCCCGGCCCTAAATTCGACTATAAACTGCGCTGGATGGAACGATTCACGGTTCATGCTGCTTCGCTGCTACAATCTGATATGCCGGTGGTATTAGCCGGAGATTACAATGTAATTCCAACCGAATTGGATGCTTACAAACCGGAGCGCTGGGTGGAGGATGCGCTGTTCAGGCCGGAAACCCGCAAGGCTTTTAAAGCATTGGTAGATCAGGGATGGACAGATGCAATCCGAAAACTATATCCGGAGAAAGTGGTCTATACTTATTTCGATTTTTTCCGGAATGCATTCGGCCGCAATGCAGGATTGCGAATTGATCATTTGCTGCTGAGTCCGCAACTGAACAGTCGCCTGATTGCCGGCGGTGTTGACCATAACGTTCGGGGATGGGAAAAAACAAGCGATCATGCCCCGGTATGGATTGAATTGGCTGATCATTGATGAATGGGCAATAATTAATGAATAACAAATCAAAATGGGCAACAGGCAATAGGCAATAGGCAAATCAGGTATTGACAGTTGAAATGAAATCCACGACCAGATTGAATCTGGTATTTTACCACCTTTTCCAGGCGATTGTGTCAGGCGTATTCACTTTATTATGAAACTGATCAGCCTACTAATTTAAATCAGGTTACAGACTAAGAATATAGTAATTGAAGTATACGAATACAATTACATTAGATTAATCTTAGTGTCATTGCGAGCTTGGGTTCTTGCCCAACGAAGCAATCTCCGCGGTTTCGTTGGGGATTGCCACGGGCACGAACCCTCGCAATGACTTGTAATTAAACTCATCTAATTTTGTTCGCATACTTATTACAAATTAGCTGTAATTTGTTACAATATTCCGGCTCCTCTCCTGTTCATCCTTTATGACAGCGATCTATCTGTACTTTAATTACCTCTTCTTTTTATGATCACCCGGCTCTTTCTGAAACTAACCGGTTATCCGGCTTTTCGCAGGCTTTTGTGGAAACCGATTTATGAGTTACTGGCAAAGAAATTCCGGTCAAAGGAATGGTCGCTGATGAACTACGGATATGCACCATCAGATGGTGAACCCTTGTTAGCATTGAATGACGAAGATGAAATAAACCGCTATCCGATTCAATTGTATCATTACCTGGCTGCAAAAGTAAATATAGAAGGGCTGGATGTGCTGGAAGTAGGAAGCGGACGTGGTGGCGGTGCAGCATACCTCAACCAATACCTACGACCGAAACAGATCATTGGATTAGACATTGCAGTAAATGCTGTTAAGTTAGCCAGTGAATACTTCAGTTCGCCAGGCCTTACGTTTGTACAGGGAAGCGCCGAGCAATTACCATTTGCCGATGAAAACTTTGACATAGTGATGAATGTGGAATCATCCCATACGTATGGATCGGTACCCCTTTTTTTGTCGGAGGTTAAAAGGGTGTTGCGTAAAGGCGGATACCTGCTATGTACCGATATAAGAACCGCCGCTGATGTAGCCACGTTCAGGCGCCAGATGCAGGCATGCGGACTTACCCTGATACTGGAAGAGAATATAAGCGACCAGGTGAGACGTGCTATGGAACTGGAAGAGCCCATCAAACAACAGCGTATCGCTGAAAACATACCACAAAAGCTACAGGAACTATTTAAGCAATTTGCCGGCGTAAAAGGCTCGGCAGCACACGTACAATTACAGAGTGGTCAATTAGTCTATTACCGGTTTGTGCTACAAAAATCGTTGGTTTAATTTTTCTTATTTTGTCAATTACAGTTCGCTTTCTTCAGGCGTTTTTATAATTAAAAAGAAAACGCAAAAAAGTATAACAATTAGAATATATCCATTTTTGAACGCATTTTTAACTTCCGGATTTGCCCATCATCTTTTTATAATTTTACTACCCTGGTTGCTTTGAAGCTTCCATTGGGTTGTATGAAAGTAAGTTCGGCTATTTCACCTTTGGCATTGCCGGAAAACTGAACACTATACCCCGTTAATACCTTTAAATTAAACTTGTCTTTCTCAATTGCTGCTAATTCATATTCGGGTTGGCCGGGTACGAATACATATAACGTGTTTTCACCTTTGATATACACTTTCACAATGGCGCCATTCAGGGTATAATCGCCTACATACTTTTGAAGACTATCTTTCGATACAGGTTTTGTTTTTATGCCTTTCGTAAATACAATGGGTTTTGCCGGTCCTTCAAGCGGCATAGATGCACTTGTTATGTTTCCGGCTTCGTCCATCCTGAACATGATTTTCAGGCCATCAGTATTGGAGGTATCATTCTCCAGCAAGTCGTCTTTATCCAACAAGTCAAAAACATCGTAATGGTAATGGCGTAAATAAAGCTTGTTATTGGGCACCTGCATAAACAGTGAATCTTTTTGTAACGACAGTTCAAAGCTTTCCTGGCCGGCAGAGGTATACAAACCGGTATAGTCGCTAAGCGGATGCGTAGTGGCCGTACCTCTTTTACGGTTAGATACCGCTGTTTTCATGGCAGCTTTTGCTTTTGATCTACCTGCAGTATCCAAACTATAAAATTGCGTTTGCCAATCACGGTAGGGCAGGCCAAGCATCCGGTCGCTTAATAAGTTTCTAATCATTGCAGGTACCTGTGACCCATCCTGGTTGCACAATACTACCATACCAATACTATCGCTTGGGAAAAAGCTGGTACTGGCGCTAAAGCCATTGATGTTGCCGCCATGCTCTACCCGGTAGTGACCCCGATAGCTGCTAAGCATCCAGCCAAGGCCATAATTAGACAGGTACATATCGGGCCTTTCGGTTCCGGGTAATCCTCCGGCCATCACCATTTGCGAACTCATTGCTTCGGTAACAAACTGAGATGGTAAGATCTCTTTGCCCTGGTATTTTCCACCATTGATCCAAAGGGTAAGCCATTTAGCCATATCACTTACGCTGCTGTTAATGCTGCCTGCAGGCGCCATACCGCTGATATCGTAATAATCTATTTTATTAATGATGCTATCGTGCTTTACGTTATAACCTACAGCCAGGTCAGCAGCTTTCTTCCATTCAGCCAGTGATACATTGGTGTTGCTCATGCCTAATGGCTGCAACAGCTTCTCCCGAATATTATCTTCCCAGCTTCTGCCAGTCAGTTTTTCGGCTACTACGCCTTGCAGCATATACATAAAATTATTGTATTGCCACCTGCTTCGTAATGGCTCCGAAGGTTCCATGTATTTAACACGCTGCATTAATGTATCTCTGGATGCCGAAGGGAAAAAATACCACGAATAATCGTAACGTGAAACCCCGGTACGATGGCTCATCATATCCCGGAGGGTTACGTTATTGTTCATATCGTTGTTATAAAAATTCAGGGAGGGCAGGTAATTGCGTACCGGTTTATCAAGATCTGCTTTACCTTCTTTAATTAACAGCCCGATTAAGGATGCAGTAAACGCTTTGGTACAAGATCCAATGGCAAACTGGGTATTCTCCGTTACAGGTGCTTTTGCTTCCCGGTCTTTATAACCAAATCCTTTGGCGTAAACCACCTTGTTTTTTTCCACTACAGCTACAGCAAAACCGGCTGCTTTCCAATCTTTCAATACACGGGCAAAGGCGGTATCCAAACCGGCAAAGCGGTTATCAGCGGCCTTTCGCTTTTGAGCAACGCAGGTAAGGGCAATAAGGCAGCAGAGCAGGGCAGTTACATTCCTCATGAAGAAGCAGTTTAAGATTAGACTTGGAGGGGCCTAAGATAGGTAAGTGTTTTAAATCTTCAGGTAAGAATACAACCGGAAACATCGAAAACCAATCATGTCAATAAAAAGAAATTGCAATCACTTTTTGCGACTGTAATAGTCGTTATCATTCGCTATTCTCTGATAATAAAATTGTTTTTACCTATAAGCTTTATCCTTACTGAAATAAAAACATAGCAGGATTAAAAAATTGATAAGCGCTGCAGGGTATTGAAGAGGATGACCAAAGCCGTTATCCGGAAGTACGATCCCTTTTGCAAATACTGTTCGCCCACGGATGGACGGATGCCATCCGAAAATTATATCCGGAGGAAATCGTATATACGTTTTTTGGTGGTTTCCGTAATGCATACCACCGCAATGCAGGATTGCGTATCGATCATTTGTTGCTTAGTCAAACACCCGGCAGCCAACTGATGGCTGCCGGTGTTAACCCTAATGTTCAGGGATGGGAAAAACTGGCGATCATGCCTTGGTATGGATTGAGCTTGCTGGTTACTGATGTACAAGGTACACAAACGGCCACAGGTATGCGCCCGTTTAGCCGCCAGCTTAAAACCTGCACTGGGCAGTGTTTCTTGTAAGGCATGGAATTATTTCTTCAGTAACTCATCCAGGTTACCATGTCCTGCTGTAATGCCGGCTTCAAAGCCCATTTCTAATATTTTTTTAATGTCAGCCTCCGTTGAAAAAGTGATTTCTACTTCTACTTTTGTTCCGGTAGCTGTTTCGCTAAATGTATTTTTCCATTGCGCCGCCGGAAAATCCAGATTGATATTACCCGCTTCATCACAAAAAGCATCAGTAGAAGTGAAAGACTGATGGGTAACGATGGTATGGAACTCAACCCGGTTCCACATTTTTGTACCATCCGGTCCTGCCATAGCATAAAGCCACGCACCACCTTCTTTAAAATCCATTGTTTTTGTTTCTGCCTTCCAGGGCTTTGGCGCCCACCACTGATCTAATAATTCACTTTCCGTCCAGGCTTTCCATACCTGCTCCGGCGGTGCGTTAAATTCTCTTACGATTGTCAATTTCTTGTTGGCTACATCTTTTGAGATGTGCGTTTGCTTGTCTGTTGTCATGGTTTTTTATTTTGTAGATTGGTTAATACATTGTCCAATTGATTAAACCGGCTTTCCCACATTACCCGGAAAGGCTGTAGCCATTCATCTATTTCCTTCATTTTTTGGGGGTTCAAGTGATAGTATATTTCTCTGCCGGATTGTTCCTGTTTTACCAGTTCGCATTCTGTGAGTATTCGAATGTGTTTGGATACTGCTTGCCGGCTGCTGGCAAATTGTTCTGCGAGGGCATTGGGTGTCATTGCCTGTAAGGCAATCAAACTAAGAATTGCCCTCCGGGTGGGGTCGGCAATTGCCTGAAATACGTCTCGTCTCATTTCTACATTATTTTAGCAACCATTCAGTTGCAAATATAATACGCAATCGTTCGGTTGCGTAATTTTTCATTACTTTTTTTCTGGAAAAATGAGGAAAGTTATGATGCTGATAGCGGCCCGGATAGTAGGGTAATTGCGTATAATTGTATCCGGCAATTCATAACACAATCGTATGAGTTGAAAATGTTACCTGATGCAAAATAAATTGTATGTATATCTATATTTCCATTTGTAAGTAAAGTGGTCAAAATAACTTGTACAATTGAAGCAGGATTTTATTCAGCGTTGGTTGCCCCTAACCCCTTTAGGGCAATGTCATTAAGATAAGCCCCATCGGGGCTTTCTGTTTGTAGCAAACAAAGAGGCAAAGGGAATCATTGCCACGTAGTGGCTACCCCTTCTCTGATCAGGTAGCCACTACGTGGCATGCACCAACATCAAGGATTTCTATCTTCTACAAACAGGTTGCACCTACGGCGCATAACTGATACTACAATCCTTCACTTAATCACATTGCCCTAAAGGGGAACTCGTTTTTACCTGAAAAATTAGTGATAACTACGAGTATTTTGAAGTTCCTATGAAGTTTGAAAGTGTCCAAAAGCCCCCTTTAGAGCCTGTCCCGTACCGATAGGTCAGGAGGTTTGGAGGCGAACAGGCCAGATTGATGAAATGTTCAAGTTATTTTGATAACTTTTCTTAGAAAGAAATGGTACTGCCTGCAATTCTCCATTTTTCTGCTAATTTTTTCTGCCTCTTTTCTCCGTTCAACTTATTGTAGTTGCTTAACTGTGCTTTATCTTGCCCTGCCGAAATATTATACTGTATGAGAAAAAAGATGGCAGGCGCTGTAGCCATTGCAGGCCTGTTTATTAGCGGCTTTGCATATGGGCAGGCCAGGCTGGTAGATAAAGTAGTGAAGAAAGGAGACGAAATTGTCATTCCCTACGAAAAGTATGTGTTACCAAATGGTCTTACCGTAGTCGTGCACGAAGATCACTCGGACCCGGTAGTGCATGTGGACGTTACGTACCATGTGGGTAGTGCACGGGAAGAAATTGGCAAAAGCGGCTTCGCTCACTTTTTTGAACACATGATGTTCCAGGGATCGGATAACGTGGCGGATGAACAACATTTTAAACTGGTAACAGAAGCAGGTGGTACCTTAAACGGAAGCACCAACACAGACAGAACCAACTATTACGAAACTATACCCAGCAACCAGTTGGAAAAAATGCTTTGGCTGGAAGCCGACCGTATGGGCTTTTTAATGGACGCCGTTACTCAAAAGAAGTTTGAGATACAGCGCTCTACCGTAAAGAACGAACGGGGGCAAAACTATGATAACGTGCCATACGGATTATTAAGAGAAGTATCTGCCAAAAATTTATACCCCTATGGCCATCCCTATTCCTGGCTTACCATCGGCTATCTGGAGGATCTGAACCGCAGTAATGTGACCGACCTGAAAAACTTTTTTTTACGCTGGTACGGCCCTAACAATGCAACCCTTACCGTTGGTGGTGACGTGACCACAAAGGAGGTGGTAAAACTGGCTGAAAAATATTTTGGCTCCATACCCCGTGGCCCTGAAGTAACGCCTGTAAAAGTGGAGCCGGTTGTGTTAGAAACAAACCGGTATGTGAGTTATACCGATAACTATGCCCGTACACCGAGGTTAACGATTGTGTATCCTACGGTTGCTAATTATCATCCGGATATGGCTGCTTTAGCATGCCTTGCGCAAATATTAGGACAAGGTGGCGGAGGCGGTGGTGGTGGCCGCAGAGGTGGTGGTGGCGGAGGCGGTGGAGCACGCAACTCTATCTTTTACCAGTTGCTCGTTAAAGAACAGAAAGCAGCAGCAGCAAGCGCTAACAGCAGCCTGAATGAATTAGCAGGAGAATTTTCTATTACCATAACCCCTTATCCCGGGAAGTCGCTTGCCGAAATGGAGGGCCTGGCAAACGAAGCCCTGGCTGAATTTGAAAAAAGAGGTGCTACGGATGATGACATTGAAAAATTTAAAAGCCAGAATGAGTCCCGTGCTATTAATGGCTTATCGAGTGTACAGGGTAAAGTAAGCCAGTTAGCAGCGTTTCAAACTTTTACGGGTAATCCAAACAAGATAAGTGAGCAACTGGAAATGTACCGCAAGCTAATGAAGGAAGATGTGGTGCGTGTTTACAATAAGTATATTAAAAACAAAAACCGGCTGGTGGTAAGTGTGGTAACGGCCGGTATGGAAAACTTAAAAGCAGCGCCGGATAATTACACGGTGAATACAGCCAGTTATAAAGCACCGGATTACGGTTATGCAGCATTAAAATATATAAAGGCAAAAGACAATTTCAACCGTAAGCAGGTACCTGGCAATGGCCCGAACCCGGTGGTAAAAGTTCCCGCATTTTACAAAAAGCCATTGGAAAATGACATGCAGGTAATCGGAACGGAGAATAATGAAATACCTGCTGTAACAGTAAGTATTGCATTAAAGGGTGGGCGGTTACTGGAATCTGCGGACCTTTCAAAAGCCGGCGTAAGTAATCTGTTTGCCACCATGATGAATGACGATACACAGAATTTTACCAGCGAACAGATCAGTGAGCAACTGGCGATGCTTGGCAGCTCTATCAGTGTAAATAATGCGGATGATGCTATTGTATTCAGTGTACAATCCTTAAAAAAGAACCTGGATAAAACCCTTGCCCTGCTGGAAGAAAGAATGCTGAAGCCGAAGTTTAATGAAGCGAATTTTAACCGGATAAAAAGGCAGTTGAATGAAGGTCTCATTAGCAGCAAAACACAACCGGCTACCATTGCCAATAATGTATTTGACCGGTTGAACTATGGTAAAAGTAATCTGTTCGGTATTCCTTCCAATGGTACGCCTGAAACCATTAAGAACATTGGCCTTACTGACGTACAGAATTATTACGACAATTACATTACATCAGAAGATGGGCGTGTAGTAGTAGTGGGTGATATTACCGAAAGCGAGATATTACCAAAGCTCCAGTTTTTGAATAAATTGCCTAAAAAATCTTTTAAATTGCCTGCCCTTGCGCCTGCGCCGGGAGTAGAGAAAATAAAGATCTATTTGGTAGATGTACCAAGAGCAGCACAAACGGAGTTTAGGGTTGGTAATGTTACGAACCTGATGTATGATCCCACCGGTGAATACTACCGTGCTGTACTTACCAACTATAATTTAGGTGCTGCCTTCAATAGCCGGCTGAACCTGAATCTGCGGGAAGATAAAGGCTGGACGTATGGGGCACGCAGCAGTTTCAGCGGCGATAAATACACCGGCACGTTCACTTTTAGCAGTGGTATCAGAGCCGATGCAACGGACAGTGCGTTAAGTGAAGTAATTCGTGAAATAAAAGAATATGCTGCAAGTGGTGTAAAAGAAGAAGAGATTGCTTTTATGCGCAAATCAATTGGGCAGGCCGATGCCCGTAATTATGAAACAGGTGTACAAAAAGCAGCCTTTATAGGCCGCATTCTCGAGTACAATCTGCCTGCTGATTATGTAAGCAGGCAAAGCCAGATTCTGCAAACCATCACTAAAAAAGAGATGGACGCATTAGCAAAAAAATACCTGGATGTAAATAAGATGAACATCCTGTTGGTTGGCGATAAGAACAAGATTCTTCCTGGCTTACAAAAGCTGGGCTACGAGATTATAGAATTGGATGCGGATGGCAACCCGGTGAAATAATACCAGATTCAAACTGGCAATGGACAATTAGCAATTCAGTGTATGCCATTCAGGTATTTCCACGATCAGTTCCAATCTGGTATAATTCATTCATTACTTAAAACAAAACACGGCTTTCTTATAAAAAATTAATACTAGCCATCCACTTAATAAGGAGGTCAAAATTATCTGCAAAATCTTCGAGTTTTGCCTTGATATTTTTGAGTTTCAATTTATTTAAAAACGTCAATGCCAGCGTCCTGCAACAAGCCATAACTTTAGAAATGACGGGCTCTTTTGTTTGTAAATGATCTTCCCTGAAGGTGACGTCCCTTATATGGTTATTGGTTTCAACAGCCCAATGCCCCCGTACTGCCCCGAAAAGCTCCTTCGAATTGCCCTGTCTTACCACCTCATTTGACACGTAGTAAGATACCTCTTTACTTTCCACTTTTGTTTTGCATTGAAACGTTTCTCTTTTCACCTCCACTAACGTCTGAAAGTTAGCACCCGCCCATCTTTCATCAAAAAATTCATCCTTAATATCATAGCTTTTATACGTTCTCTTGTCTATTCGCCCATGCCCTTTTTCAAGCGTTTGGCGCTCACTGAGCGGCCGGTAATTTTGGCTTACCTTAACCATATCATCGTACAGTTCCTTTTGATTCTCTTTTAATCCTATCAGGTAGATGCCCTGGCTGCCAGCTATCTGTTTAATGGTTTGGGGAATAAAATGCAGGGCATCCAGCGTTATTTTTTGAGCATCCAGTCCTGCCTTTATTACTTCCTGGATACAGGGGCGTTCACTTTCTTTCTGACCGTTGTAAAAAGCTTGCCCATACACCTGCCGGCTGGCATGGTTAACAGCTTGCACGACTGCCTCACCCCGCTTTTCACCTTTGGCAATCGTGCCCCTCAACTCTTTACCATCGGCAGCAAACCACTGTTTTTCCTGCTCACTTAACACCATTCCTGCAAAATCAAAGAGCAGCTTAGCAAAAAGGTGCGGATCTATCTTTTTTAGTAGAATAGGCAGTTGTGCTCTTGAAATAGGCGTAGTGTTTTCTATACCTAAATAGTGGCACAAAGGGGCATGGGTATTTGTAAGAGAGCGGTGAATGCCGGACAAAACCCCGTCGCGGTTACGATACAAGCCGATGATAACCCCCATCAGCACTAAGCCCACACAATGCACTTTTCCACGATTATCCCGCAAATCCACTTGCTCACAGTTTTTTAGTGCTTCATATAATGTATTACTTTGCACCGGCAGTAGCGTCTCCATAACATCTTTTTTGTTCCTCAGAAACTCAAAAATATTTGTTATTCAAACGCTACTGCTTTTTTATAAGAAAGCCCTGTAAAACAAAAGGTGGTCATATATCATGATCGCCTTTTATATTTTTTTCCGTTCAGGCCGATGCCGGAAGTTTATTTTTCTTTCCCTTATTGGTTGTAAGCAATGCCCTTGCATAACCTACGGTTTCTGCAACTGCCGGTAACGGATCATTTTCCCAGCCTTCAAACTCTATGCTTACCAGGCCTTTATAATGAATCCTTTTTAAGGAATGAACGACAGCAGGAAGATCCAATACACCGCGGCCGGCTTCAATGGTAGCACCATTTGGCTCGGTTGAGGTAATGTCTTTAAAATGCAGGTCGTACAAACGCTCCTTACATTTTACAATCGCTTCGGCAGGGTTCACTTTTGCCCGTGCGGTGTGGCCAACATCAATACATAGTCCAATCCTTTTATCAAAGCCCTGCACCGCTTTCATTGCATCATACGGAGAAGGAAACCGTTTGTCCTCCGGCCCATGGTTATGGATGGCAATCTTTATATCATATTCTTTTACCATTTTATCCAGGATGGCAAAAGAATCAGGATGCGGGCTGCAAACAATCGTTGGCATGTTGCAATCTTTTGCATACTGAAAAGCCTGCCTGATATTATTTTCATCATTCTGCAGGGTAATGTTGCCACAGCTTAAAGGAGTGATACCAGCGTCGTTTAATTTCTGCATCGCTGCCTGTCTTTCAGCGGTAGAACTGGTAAGCGCCAAATGAAAATCTTTAATGGAAATATAGTGAAGGTTGAGGCGGTTCATTGCCTTGATCGCATCCTCCAGACTCATTTTTCTAAAAGTATAGGAGGCAATTCCCACCTTAAAATTTTGCCAACCGGTGCCGTTTGTCACATCTTCCGCATCGTCAGCAAAAGGCAAAGCGCCGGCTCCTCCGATAAAAGAAGAACCCACAGCAGCCAGAAAACCGGTTTTAATAAGCTGGCGCCGGGAAAAAGATTTTGTCATGGCAGGAATTTAAAAGAAAAATAGGTAAAATAATTGAAGTTATCTTCCTACTCTTGATGGAAGTTTTTAAAAGTCGCCTTTAAAAGATTCAGAAACTAAATAATATCGTTTATGTTAGAAAGACAGGTATACCGGATGCCCAAAGTTGGCTCCATCAAAAACTTAAAGATGGAAACACAATCTTTAGAAGCTCCCAAAGCTGATAAAGTGTGCGTGAAAGTGAAAGCCATCGGGCTCAACTTTGCCGACGTTTTTGCCATGCAGGGATTATATAAAGCGGCTCCCAAAAACGATTTTATTCCGGGGTTGGAATTTTCGGGTGAAATCATTGCCGTAGGTGCTGATGTGAAGGAATGGAAAGTGGGTGACAAAGTGATGGGCGCTACCAAATTCGGCGGCTATGTGTCACACATCAATAGCCATCATCGGTATGTACTTCCGTTGCCTGCCGGTTGGAGCTTCGAAGAAGGCGCCGGGTTTCTGGTGCAGGGATTGACAGCTTTCTATGCGCTAACCGTGTTGGGAAATCTGCAGAAAGGAATGACCGTGCTAATCCACAGTGCGGCGGGTGGCGTAGGTATTTTGGCTAATCGTATTTGTAAAAAATGGAATGCTTATACCATTGGTACAGTAGGCAACCCTGCTAAAAAAGATTTTCTGTTGAAAGAGGAAGCGTATGATGATGTAATTGTAAGGGATGATGACTTTTATGAAAAGCTGAAAAAGGCCTTGGCTAATCGTACATTAAATATCGTAATGGAATGTATTGGTGGTAAAATACTAATGCAAAGCTGGAAAGCTATGGCGAGTATGGGCCGGTTGATCGCTTATGGCAGCGCTTCCTTTGCTACGCATGGCAGTAAACCCAATTATTTAAAAATGCTTTGGAAATACCTGCAACGTCCCAAAATTGACCCACTGCGTTTGCCCACCCAGAACAAATCTTTAATGGGCTTCAACCTTATTTACCTGTACGATGAAACGGACCTGATGCACGAAATGCTGGATAACCTGCAGGCACTTCAATTAAAGCCGCAGCATATCGGGCATGTTTACACTTTTGGTCAACTGCATGAGGCAATCAAACTTTTTCAAAAGGGAGAAACAATGGGAAAAGTAGTGGTAAAGGTGGAGTGATGTCTTTAGAATTAATCCAAGCAATAAAAACAACATGTTTGCACAACTGAAATATTTATTGTTCTTAAGCATATTGGGTGCCTGCAACAACAATAAACAGAAGTTCGAATCTGCTCCTTTGAGCAAATTGGTTGTTACTTGCGAAAATAAAAAGTACTTACTGGAAAACTCAATTAGAAATATTGAGCTTTCATTTGATACGATAAGATCAACAAAAAGCTACTGGCAAAGTCTGGGTAAACTTCAAAAAAGTAGCGGAGAAAAAAAATTATTTCCTTATGTAAAAATCTACCCTAATCCACCATCTATATTTAATAATATCAATATCAGTTTAGTAGGCCATAGAGATTGGATACCTGACAGCAGATTGAAGCTTTCTATTGATTATGAAGATATGGACACAACGCTGTTAATAAATTTTTATAAGAGAGTTACTGATAATCCTGATACAAGCTATCGAAGAAGTAAAGCGGAAGTTTCTCTGTTTTTTTACAAGGACAGTATAAAAGATATTCAGGCACCACTTAGAGTTATTGCCAATACTTATATTTCAGTTCAAAAAGAAAATGCAGCACTTTTCTTTCGAAAAGAACTGTGTAATCTGAGTATAAAACAACTTGATACACTCAAGCTTTTGGTGCCTTTTAGGATACGTCTTATGCGTAATCTATGATTATTTATTAAACCGGCTACTCTTCACTGGATTCAGTGCGATTTTTTTAACTTTCCGCACTGGTGCGTGGGACACCAATAGTGTTCGGAAGAAAATCGTTTGTCAGAGCGTAAAGGAAGCAAGAGGTTTATAATCCCATTTTCACAGGGGAAATCAACACTGTTGCCCATGGCTGGACTGCAGCGCAATGCAGGGCCATGTTTGGCAGGTGTTTTCCAGCCCTTAAAAATGCAAGGGGCAACGGGCAATTAGCAAAATACAATCAGAAACAAATGGGCTGGGAAATGTTCCTGCCATACAAATGGCAGCTGCGGTGCCGCCCAACACGAACAATAAACATGATCAAACTAACGGGCGGCATGCGCCTCAGTCCGGCCTTGAATTTTCTTTCGTTCTTTCTTTTTTTCAAGAAAAAGAAAGAACAACTTCCCATTGCTTACGCCTATATACAATTACAGAAACTCCTTCTATTTTCTTCCGAACACTATTGGTGGGGCACGAACCAGTGCGAAGAGGCGAACCAGTTCAAAACTTTTAGCTGTTGCGCTCTTTTCAGAATCCCTTGCAGGATGCAACAGGACTGTCTTTCTTTTAGCTGTCGTTAGTTTTATTGAATAGCATTTGCCAATGCTGCTAACGATTTCTTCTTTTACCATAAAAGCCATCATGAAAAAAATCTACCTGATTCCAGTCTTTTCGCTATGCCTGCTGTTTTTTTCCCTGCCGCTGTTTGCTACTGTTTATTATGTAGCCAACAATGGCAACGATGCCAATACAGGCAATATTAGCCAGCCGTTTCTTACCATTTTCAGGGCACAAACCTCCGTAGTTGCCGGGGATACGGTTTATATCAGGGGCGGCACCTATGCGATGACAACCGCACAGGTATCAACTTACTCCAGTATCTGGGCTTACGTAACGTTATTGACTAAAAGCGGCACTTCAGGCCACCGGATCAACTACTGGGCTTACCCCGGCGAAAGGCCGGTGTTTGATGTGAGTGCTATTAATCCTCCCAATTATCGCATTACCGTGTTCCAGGTAAATGGTTCCTGGATTCATATCCGGGGGCTGGAAATAATTGGCGTACAGGTAAATATTACTACCCATACCCAAAGTGAATGCTTTGAAAACCAGGGCAGCAATAACATTTATGAAATGCTGAGTATGCACGACGGTAAAGGCATTGGCTTTTACCTGACCAAAGGTGGCAATAACCTGGTACTCAACTGTGACGCTTATAATAATTGGGACAATGTTTCGGAAGGAGGTACAGGCGGTAATGTAGACGGGTTTGGCTGCCATCCCAACAACGATAATGTGGGCTATACCAACAATGTTTTCCGGGGATGCCGGGCCTGGTTCAACAGCGACGATGGATTTGACCTGATCAATGCTTTTGAGGCGGTAACGATTGAAAACTGCTGGGCTTTTTACAACGGCTACTCTACCAGTTTTGCCAGCCTGGGCGATGGAAACGGTTTTAAAAGCGGTGGGTTTGGTACGTCTACAACACCCAGTGTTCCTGATGTAATTCCCCGCCACACTATCCGGTTTTGTCTGGCGGTAAGAAATAAGAGCAGTGGTTTTTATTCCAATCATCACCTCAATGGAAATGATTGGTTCAACAATTCGGCATATTTAAATGCGGTGAATTATAACATGCTCAACCGCAACGCCACCTATACAGCCGATGTGCCGGGTTACAATCATAATTTAAAAAATAATATTGGCTTTGGCGCCCGCAGTGCGGAGTTCAGCAACCTCGATCAAACACTTTCCAATGCGGATACTAATTATTTTAATTTACCCGTAACGATTAATAGCGCCGACTTTATAAGTATTGATCAAGCCCTGCTGACGGCGCCACGACAGGCAGACGGCAGTTTACCCGTTGTAAATTTTATGCGGCTGGCCAGCAACAGTGATGCGATTGATAAAGGAATAAACATAGGTTTTCTCTACAACGGAGCGGCGCCTGATTTAGGCAGTTTCGAAAGTAGTTATGAAATATTACCGGTGAATTTGCTCTTTTTTACAGCAACCGCAAATAGGGCAAATGTGCTATTGAACTGGCAGGTTACCAGCCAGATTCAAAATAAGGGTTGGGAAATTGAACGGACAGATGGGCAGGGTAGTAATACCGGCACCTGGGCCAACGTTGGATTTGTATCCGGCACCGGAAACAGTGGGTTGATGAAATACAGTTTCACAGATCAGCTTCTTGCCACAGGTACCTATCAATACCGCCTGAAACAAATAGATAATGACGGACATTTTACGTATAGCAAAGTGGTAACCATCATCATTAATAATTCTAAAACAGGATTGTCCATTTACCCCAATCCGGTAACAAGCAATGCTGTTGTAAAGTATCTGTTGCCACAAAATACAAGGGTGCAATTGAGCCTGTACTCGGCTGATGGCCGCTTGCTTACCAGACTGGTTGACAGGCAGCAGGAGGCCGGCCAGCAAACGTTTCAGCTAAGTGAGCACTTTATCAAAGCAAAAGGGGCTTACATTTTAAAGTTAATATATAACGGTGTGGTTGAAACAGTTGATTTAATTAAATAATGGATAATAGCCGTTCTGCTTGAAGAACATCTTCTATGTTTTATCAAAAGGCCGGAATATCAATCCGGCTTTTTTCATGAACTATCTTTAAACAGGGACGATTATAATAATCAGCGACCAGCCAACGGCTTCAAAATTGATAGGATGCCGGAAAGACATACCGCATGGCTACAACAACAAGCAAAGCTTTATTAGAAGGGCCCGTATTAACCTCACTTGTTAAGCTGGCTGTTCCCATTGTGCTGGCTAATCTGTTGCAGGCAGCTTACCAGTTGGTAGATGCTTTTTGGGTCGGCAGATTGGGCGGTTATGCCGTTGCTGCAGTATCGGTAAGTACGCCGGTCACCTTTCTTACCATGGCGTTGGGAACCGGCTTTGCATTGGCAGGATCTATTTTAATTGCCCAGTATTTTGGAGCAGGCAATCAGCGGATGGTGAATTATATCGCTGCTCAAACCTTAGTGTTGATTGTTGTAATATCTGTTTTGCTGGGTGCAGCAGGCTATGTATGTAGCCCTTTTTTTCTACGCCTGCTAAAAGTGAGTCCGGATGTTTACAGGGGCGCATTGGGATTTCTCCGGGTTTCATTTATCGGGCTGGTATTTAATTTCAGCTTTTTTGTATTTCAGTCTGTTATGAGAGGCGTAGGTAATCCCACGTTACCTGTTTATATCGTGTTTGGTACCGTTGTACTCAACTTTGTATTAGATCCGCTATTCATATTTGGCTGGGGACCCATTAAAGGGCAAGGGGTAATGGGAGCAGCACTGGCTACCCTTTCTACACAAATACTTGCGGCAGTTACCGGGTTTATTATTCTTTTTAAAGGCAAACGAGGGGTGCAGGTAAAAAGGCAGGATTTCATCCCGGACTGGCAACACATCAAACGGGCATTTTCCATCGGCTTCCCGGCATCTATCGAACAATCGATGCGGGCATTGGGCCTTACCATGTTAACTTTTTTAATAGCCTCCTTTGGCACTACTACTGTAGCCAGTTACGGAGCAGGTTCTAACGTATTACAAATGATTATGATTCCTGCTATGGGATTGTCAATGGCCATTTCAACACTGGCCGGTCAAAATATTGGGGCAGGTAATATGCAGCGGGCAGTAAAGGTTGCCCGGCTCGGTTCCCTCCTGGGCTTTAGTATCTTTACCATTGTTGGCATCGCCGTTTATTTTACGGCGTCTCACCTCGTGGCCTTTTTTGTTCCCGAAGATGCAGCTGTCATCAGGGGTGGCTCCACATTCCTTCATACCATCAGTTGGGCCTGGGGGTTTATGGGGCTTCAGCTTTGCCTTACCGGCGTATTGAGAGCCTCCGGAAATATGATTGTAGCCATGGTGCTTACGCTGATATCGCAATGGGTATTACAGTTCCCGCTGGCTTACGTACTATCCCATCATGCAGGGCTTGGGCAAGAAGGTATCTGGTGGGCCTTCCCTATAACGAACATTACGATTGCACTGATTACATTGGGCGTGTATGCAAAAGGCGACTGGAAAAAGAAAAGGCTGGTGGATGAAGACCACCGGCTCACTACCGACATTGTGCAGGAAGTAACTGCAGAAGAAGGCATACAAAAGTAGCTTTCAACATTTGGCTTTGCCATGACTCGGGTGCAACAATTAGGGCTTACTCAACAACTCAGGTTGATCGGTCTTTTATCAATTGCCGTTGGCTAAAACCAACGGCAATTGATAGCCAAATATGTACTTCATTTAATACAATAAAAAGCTTGCTTACCTATTCGTGTGCTTCACAAACATTGGGTTCGAATAAAATAAATGAAGTGCAGGATTCAGCAGGCGTTTTCATTCAATAACTTGCACTTTTAATATAAAATTATCACTAAAGCCTAATCGGAATAACGATTTTTAATTTTTGAGTAAGCCTATTCAGTAAAGAAGAAATAAAATTCAGCAGGTTTGGAAACCCTTTTCATAAATAATTAGAAAAACAGATTGAAAGCGTTTACAAAATTAGCAACAGACAGCAATTTATTGCTTACAGCAGTAGCGTTATTAGCATCCGTTAGCTCAAACATAGTTATATCATTTAATAGGATTCCTATTGTGGAATGGCTTTCGTGAGCCGCTATTTTAGCAAGCATTTTTTATCGGTTCGGGCTTCCTCATGTTTGTTACCAAATTCCTTCTCAATTTTCTGGTTTGAACTCAATGTGTTGGTGTTCGGAAATAATTTCGATAATAATATCGTACTTCGTTTGTCCTTTATTGTCAGTTAGTTCTTTTAATTTGTCTTTAAAGTATTGAATATTGATTTCGTTCGTCATCAAAATCTTTTGCTCATACCAACGTTTGGTCATTTCTAAACCAAGGTCACTTTTACTTTTGGATATGTTTTCCCAAATAAGCGTTATAGGTTCATCATATTCATACACGCCAAAACCACCGTGAAGTAAGTCGTTAAATGCGTTTAAGTTATGTCCTGTGTGCCAATCAAGGTCTTTCGTTAATACACGGTCAATTTCGTCATAGAAAGTATTCAAGTCCGAAAAATTGTTTCCGTTTATTATAATTGTTTGTTTACTCATTATCATCTTTTAGCCTAACCGCTAATTTACGCATTTGTAATACAGCAGCACCAACTTAGTGAAGTTGTCAAAATAAGTTCAGCAATTCAAGTGATGTTTCTCCCGTAGGGAGATTTGGTGGGTAGCAGCAATTCAACCTAAAAGCTTTCAACGTTCCATCGGAACGTTTGGTGCTACCGTCCGCACCATCATCTTCTACCCACCAAATACTCCGATGGAGCATAATGGCTATTTGCTGAACTTATTTTGACACCTTTACTTATATGTTTTTAAAAAAGATAATAAGATAGTATTTGACAAATACCTGACTAATAAACGTTTGTCTTTCTTACTTTAGCCCATCATTTAAAATTTTCAGTTATCCGGCAGTTTTTTCAACATTTAAACAAGTACATGCAGCTGAGTGCCGAAGCACAGGATGCATTGTACGGATGTTTGGAGGAGGTAGTATTTGCCAAAAACGAATACCTGGTAAAGGAAGGGAAAATATGCCGGTACCTGTACTTTTTGCAACAGGGAGCCCTGCGTGGTTTTTACAATCTCGACGGTAAGGAAATAACACACTGGTTTGCTTTTGAGGAAGATTTCGTTACTTCCTTTCATAGTTTTATTACCCAAAAACCGGCTGTGGAAAATATTCAATTGCTGGAGGGAAGTATATTGTACTGTCTGTCCAAAGAGAGCCTGAATACGCTGATGAATCAACACCACGAGATAGAAAGACTGGTGCGGATTGCTTATGAAAAATACTATATCCGGCTGGAAGAACGATTTGTGAATGCCCATTTCAAAACAGCAACTGAACGCTATCAGGACCTGTTGCAGCAAACACCTCATATACCTGAACGGGTACCGCTGGGCTACATTGCCTCTTACCTGGGCATTAGTCCCGAAACCCTGAGCCGGGTACGCAGCCGCCATTAACATTACGAATTTCTTTTTTTGATAAATGTCAAAAAACGGGTAGTTGGGCTGCTATACGTTTGCTCTATTAAAACAAATAAAAATGGAACAGAAACAATATCAGCCTTCTGTGGCTTTCATCGGTGCATCCTGGACGTCGTTATTAATTGGCATCGCCGCATTTAATATTGGTTTATGGAATGCCAGTATGCAATTAAATGAAAAGGGATACTATTTCACCGTACTCATGTTTGGGCTATTCTCCGCTATATCTGTACAAAAGGCAGTACGTGACCAGATGGAAGATATTCCTGTTACCAATCTCTATTATGGGATTGCCTGGTTTGCCACCATTTTATCAATTGTGCTTCTTACTGTAGGGTTATGGAATGCCACCCTTGCCCGAAGCGAGAAGGGTTTTTATGCCATGGCGTTTGTGCTGAGCATTTTTGCTGCGATCGCTGTTCAGAAAAATACAAGAGATATGAAAGGGGTGCAGCGGCGGGAAGGGTAATAAACTGTTTACGTGATTTTAGTAGCGGTTAGTTGAATGTTAATTTGAATACGCTGTACGGACGTTTGTCTTATCTCAGCACAATAAAGAAATAGAGGCAACCGCTTATTTAAACTATAATGAGTAAACGAACTGAATACACGGAATAACTAAAATTGTTATCATGACATGAGTAGCAATTGATATTAACAGCAACCCCCTATTGTTTTTCCGGTACTTTCTTTTGCCAGGCTGGTATAAAGAAATTTGAAACGAATTTACATATAAAAAATATTACATCCATTCTCCCTTCTTTATAAATTCATATAATCTCCTGTTCCACCTACTTTCTGTCTACGCACAACTTTTAATCTTTTCATGCAGCAACTGTTGTTCGGAGTTTGTGTAAGTTAAGGTTAGGGCTTTTTGATAATGAATGCAGGCTTCGGCTTTATTGCCAACTGCAAAATGTACTTCGCCTATAGCAGTATGGTAAAGGTAATAATCGGATAACCCTTTTATTGCCGCTAATTCTTCAAGAGCCGTGGTGGCATCCTTTGCATGCAGGGCGGCAATAGCTTTGTTAAGGGCAATAAAGGGTGTAGGATACTGGTTATGTAAAACGCCATAGAGGTAGTAAATGGCAGGCCAGTCGGTGCTCTCAAAGGAGGAAGCTGCGGCATGAAAATATGCAATGGCTGCTTCCAGGTGATAAACAGAAGTTTCCTCACCGGTGGCTATTTCCAGGTAATGAAATCCTTTTTCAATAAGTGGGCGGAACCATAAACTACGGTCCTGCTGTTTGAGTAAAATGATATTTCCCCCGCCATCCAGCCTTGCAGTCAGTCGGGAAGCCTGGAAACAAAACAGGGCCAGCAAGGCATTTGTATGGGAAAGATTGGTCGTGGTGTTTTGCGTAAGCAGGAAAGCCAGCCGTATGGCTTCTTCACAAAGCTCTTCCCGTATGAGTTGTACCGGGTGCGATGAATTGTACCCCTCACTAAATAAGAGGTACAGGCAGTGTAGCACCGTATCAAGACGCTTGGGTAAATGAGGTGGTGACGGTAGCTCAAGTTCTATGCTTTCGATACGGATTTTTTCTTTAGCACGGTAAATGCGTTTGGCAATTGTATCTTCAGCTGTAAGAAAAGCTTTGGCAATTTCTGCCGCACTCAGGCCGCAAAGTGTTTTTAATGCCAGGGCCAATTGCGATTCAACAGGTATAGCCGGGTGGCAGCAGGCAAATATCATTCGAAGCTGGCTGTCCTGTATGTCGTCTTCATTAAAAAGTTGATTGTCCCTTGAATTTAGTAGCTGTTCGTCCTGTAGCAGGTAGCGGTATTTCGGACTGATGTTCTGCCGAAAGTTTTTATGCCGGCGCAAAAAATCAATGGCTTTGTTTTTAGCTACCCTATGCAACCAGGCAGCAGGGTTATCGGGCAAGCCATTATAACTCCAGGTGTTTAGTGCCTGTAATAAACTGTCCTGCACAAGGTCTTGTGCGGTTTGCAGGTGTTGCAGCCCAAGCAGCCTGGAAAGAACAGCCACCATCCTGCCGGATTCATGGCGGAAGAGGTGATCAACGGTTTGGTGGAGTGCAGGCGACATTTTTGAAATACAATTTAAACCTAAAACAAAAAAGCATAAAGACAGGGCCTGGTGTTGCTTGTCTTTATGCTTATAGTAGGAACATGCCTAACGTCGTGTTCTAAAATGCCGGAAAGGCTGATTTTATGATGAAACCTGCGTTCCTGCTGAACGTGCCACAAGGCACGTTCCTACATATCAAACTTCATAGCCTGGCGTACCTGCACACTACCTCCAAAATCGTAATCGGGATAGTGCTCTGTGGCCTCAGCGATGGCTTCATCCATGGTAGCTCCATTAATTACAAAGTAACCACCTACCAGTTCTTTGCCTTCGGTGTAAGGGCCATCTGTTACCGCATTCTTGCCCGTAACTAACTTACCACCTGGCAACAGGGCTTCGCCGGATACATATTTACCTTCTGCATGCAGCTTATTTATCCAGGCCATCCATTTGCCCATGTTAGCTTGTAATTCTTCGGGAGAGGATTCGCTTTTAATACCGCCATGAAAAATGAGCATAAACTTTTCCATAATAATTCTTTTGATTAGTTATTGATTTTTTTATGACGGATGAAGGAATGGTTACCGGACAAACATAGAAAAGTTTTTTTGCAGTTTTTTACCTTGCAAATTTCTTTTTCATACAAAGGAGGTGATTAATGGCTTTTAGGGAATACCATTTCAACTGCTGGAAAGAAATACGAAAGTTTAATAGTAGACTCGTAAGGTTACCTGCATTGAGATTTACAGTTTAAGTGCAGGACTTCCTGCATTATTGCATCATAGTTGCAGCTCCGGATTCAGATTCGATATCAGCTCGCACTGATGCTGCACTTGTTCCTGCTAAAGTTGTATGATTAAGTCCTTGTTCATCTTTCAATAGCAACCTGAATTTATCTTCTTTATCTTCAAGGCAGTTTAGCATTGAAAATTATTTCTAATAATGGCCTGAATAGTTATCCTGAAATTAAGAGGCTGTCTAAAATTATTTTAATAAATAATCTGTGCTGTTTTTTGGCTGCAACTGCGTTGGATTTTTACTTCATAGAATATTTATTGTTTTCAATGGCATTCAGTGAGGTGCTTCGCAGTTCGCCTTAGAACGCCGGCTATGGCTGCAAAATCCGCCTTGTTTCGCTCCAAAATCAACTACATATTAAAGTATCAAATAAATGTAGACAGCCTCTATGACTGAGTCGATATTTTACAAATACAATTCCAGCAAACCTTCCGGTAAATCCACGAACACCTGCTTTGTTTCCCGGTTAATCCTTTGTAGTGATTCTTCATGCAATGGGATTAATGCTTCCTTACCTGCGATTATAACGGTGCAAAGTAACTGGTGTGGCTGCTCAAACACTTCTGTAATTTCCCCCAACACTTCTTCGTCAGCTACAATGCTAAACCCTATCAGCGATAATGAAGAGGCAACGGAAACATATTCATCAAAATCTTTTTGGGTGAGCCAGACTATTTTTTTCAACAGTTTTCGGGCTGCTTCGGGGGTATCAATGCCTTCAATATTAACAAAAGTTTCAACTGCTGTTTTTGCTTTGGCCGACCGGATAAACCAAGGAAAATAAGTACTCCCTTTTTCCTGTGTAAAAATGGCTTTCAGGTTTTTTAAACTTGTTTTCTTCCCCAATGCATGTGACAAAATCATTTCGCCTTTTGTACCATGTACAGCTGCTATTTTTCCTATTGAAATATAATCGGCCACAATAAAAAGAGATGAGAGATGAGATATAAGTTATACGTTTTTAATTCCGGCTGTCAATCAATTATGATCAGTTGTCGGTAATCGGAATTATTTTATTGGTTATTAGTTCTTAACTGTTAAACTCCCAAAGTTGTACCAGACGTACCAGCACTTCAACCGCTTTGTGCATATCCTTTACGCCTATCCACTCGGTTTTACTATGGATGCCCTGCATACCGGTAAATAAGTTGGGGCAAGGCAGACCCATAAAACTGAGCCGGCTACCATCCGTACCGCCACGGATGCTTTCCACTTTTATGGGCAGGCCGGCATCTTCGATTGCCTGTTTTGCATAAGCCGTAATATTAGGATGGTATTGCAATATTTCCTTCATATTCCGGTACTGCTCCTGCACCTGAAACGAAATGGTGCTGCCGGGATGCCTGGTAATTATTTCTTCTGCAATAGCCTGCAGCCGCTGCTCATGTTTTCCCAGGTTTGCAGTAGTGAAATCCCGGATAATAAAATCAATGGTTGCCCGCTCGGCTATTCCCTCTACCCGTACGGGGTGCACAAATCCCTCTTTACCGGAAGTAGTTTCCGGACTCCATTCCGTGGTGGGCAATGCAGCCAGTATTTCACCGGCTATTTTAAGTGCATTTACCAGCTTGTCTTTTGCATAACCAGGGTGAACAATTACACCATGAATGGTTATCTGCATACCATCGGCACTAAAAGTTTCATCTTCCAGCGAACCGGCTTCCCCGCCATCTAAAGTGTATGCAATAGCTGCTGCCAGCCTTTCCATATTGAGTTTAGCCGTTCCTTTACCCACCTCCTCATCGGGCGTAAATAAAATGCGGATGTCACCGTGCTTCACTTCAGGATGATGCACCAGGTAATTTGCCATATCCATAATAGCTGCTACACCGCTCTTATCATCGGCACCTAACAGCGTAGTTCCGCTTGCCGTAATAATATCATGGCCTATATGTGATTTCAGATAAGGATAATTCTGCATACTTAACACCTGTGTTTCATCATCAGGTAAGACAATATCATTTCCGTTATAAGCTGTATGCAAAATGGGTTTTACCCCGGTGCCGCTGCAATCAGGAGCAGTATCAACATGACTGCAAAAACATACCACAGGCACTTTTTTTTCTGTGTTAGACGGGATAGTAGCGTACACGTAGCCATAATCATCCGTCTCTACATTGGTTAGCCCGATTTCTTTTAATTCCTGTTCTAAAATGACGGATAAGTTTTTTTGCTTTTCCGTACTGGGATGCGTGTTGCTCTGAGGATCGCTTTGGGTATCGACCTGTACGTATCGCATAAAACGCTCTACTACCGTGAAGTTATAACCGGCCTGAAACATGATGATGATTTTAAGGCAAGATAAGGTGAATACCTCACCTCCGGCCTCCCGACTGGAGTCTGGGACGGGCTCTCTCCACGCCGGGGCGCAAAGAAGGGTGCCACTGTGCAACTTAAAAATGAATAGCAGAAGCAGGTTCTTGTAGTTGCGTTTTCAAAACACAATTTTTGTTTTGTGCTGATCAAAGATGTAAAACTCCGAATGTAGTGGTCGTAAAGCATTGCTTCAAAGTTTTACCTTTCTTTGAAACAATTATTCCTTCTGATATGCAACCTTCAAAACCAGCAATAACCCTGGGATGGCTCAGGGCAGTGGTGTTTTTTATTTTCCTGATAGGGATTGTTTATGCATGCTCAGCTGCTTCCCAGGCGTTTATTACCCCCTGGCTGTTAAAGGATAAGGCTGCTGTTTTCGGAGAACTCAGTAAGGGTTTGTGGGTAAGTGTACTCATCAGTTTTATTGCCGGTATTGTTAGTGTGTTAGTTTTTAGAAAATTAATAGACCGACAATCTGTAATGTCACTTGGCTTCAGGTGGAGGGGGAATAGCAAGTATGCATTTACCGGTGCTTTTGCAGCTGTTGCTATGATTGGGATTGCCACCTTATTATTAGTGGGTATGAATTACCTGCATTTTACCCAATGGAATACTGATCCTTTAGCATTAATTAGCAGCATCATTGTTATGCTGCTGGTTGCTGTAAGTGAAGAGCTTGTTTTTCGGGGTTATTTGCTAAACAACTTTTTGCAAAGCACTAATAAATGGATGGCGCTTTTGATTACATCGGTATTGTTTGCAGCCGTGCATATCAATAATCCGGGGGCAGGTATTTTACCGGTTGCAGAAGTATTTATTGGCGGGCTGATGCTGGGAATTAATTATATCTATACCCGCAATTTGTGGTTTGGTATTTTCCTGCATTTCACCTGGAACTTTTTCCAGGGGCCGGTACTTGGATATAAGGTAAGTGGTATTTCCATACCATCCGTTATGCAGCAGGATTTATCAGGACCTGTATGGTTAAATGGTGGTGCTTTTGGGCTGGAAGGCTCTGTGCTGGCCGTAGTGCTGAATCTATTAACGATCGGGGTTTTGATAATTGTGTATAGTCGTAATGGGTTAATGATTCCGAACAAATTGACAACTAAATAGGCTTTATTAGTCAAAAAGTTTTCGACCTACCAAATAAAAGAGCAGCCCAATATACAGGCTGCTCTTTTAATAAAATCCACCTTTACGCTTCTTCTGCCGTATCATTAATTTCCTCAATATTACCATCCACCAACGGGCTATCCGGCACATCATTAATATCCTGTGCCTGGCCTAAACCACTGGTGTTGGTATCATCGTTCTGGTGAAGCACATCGCCTTCTTCCACCGGATTTTTTACCAGCGGATCATTCGGAATATTGTTATAGTCTTTAGCATCATCGTTGTTCATAACGGAAAGATTTAAATAAATGAAGAATGCGGAACAAGAGTAAATAACGTGCCAAAGCAACAATCAACTTGTGATCCCTGACACCGAAGTAATTACCGTGTTCCGTTACCTACATTAACACAGTTCTCAGGAAATGATGGATAGTTTTTCAGGCAACGACGAATTATTTTTGATTTTGATCATTACCAATGTGTATGCCTTTTTTGAGCAGAAACAGGTAAGCCGGCTATGTTGAATAACAAGGCGATGATACTTTTCACCGTTTTTACTACCTATAGCATCTTAATCCCCTGACTTCTCCTTAATTCTTCCTTCACTTTCCGTATTGCGTTGCCGGCTCCCTTTCACACTTGTGCCACCAAAGTTCAGGCTAAAGCTTAGCCGTATTCCGCGGCCTTCCCAACGACGCTCTGTATCTCCTTTCACATTTCCAAAATCAACCGTTTGTGCCCAGCGTTGCGTACGAAACACATCGTGGAAATGGAACCGGACGGCCGCCCGGTCTTTCAGCAATTTCTTTTGCAAACCTAAACTGAGGCTACCCAGGTATTTACCTTTAAACATGCCCTGCTGCCCGGGCAGATAACCCCAGTATTCGGTAGAAAACTTCCATCCTTTACCGGCGCTAAAATCCTGTTGATTGTACAGATTCAAACCTACAGCACCTGCATGTAACAACCCTTGCGGAAGCATTGCTTTATACTGGTTATAAAATAAAGTAGCATCGCTGAATGTACTCCACCATTTGGCAATAGTAACCGGTATATTGATGCTGAGGTACGTGTTATTTTGAGTGCCTGTATTTTGTGGCAGCAAGTACAAAATATTGCCATTTGCTATTACACCTGTTTCGCTTACATTGGCTGTGCGACTGTAACCCAGGGTAATGCTCCGGTCATTTTTCAGTACAAAGCTTAGCTCCAGGTTATTAGTAAATGCAGGCTGTAGTGCAGGATTACCTTTTTCGATATTGTACTCATCTAAACGTTTTTCAAACGGATTCAGATCCTGGTAGGCCGGGCGGCCAATGCGGCGGCTGTAGGCTATTTTAATTTGCTGTGCACCATCTGCGTATGAGTAAGAAACATAAGCGGACGGAAACAAACTGATATAACTGGTATCGGGTGCAGTAGTAGATAATCCTTTGAGGCTGGAAGCAGCGCCTTTTACATCCGTGTATTCACTCCGGAGGCCGATTTTGTATTGCCAGTTTTTTACACTGCCCTGCCAGGTGCTGTAGAGGGCCAATATTTTTTCGTTATAGATAAAACGGTTGATTTGGCCGGTATCCTGTTTCCAGAATCCTGATAGCAATTGCCGTGCATCAAAATCGTTGTTGGTACGGGCAGTAGTTGCTTTTGCACCAGCTTCTAAGTTGGCATTCCATTTTTTTATTGCATGAGAATAATCCGCCTTCAAACTGTACACATCAATGTTATTCAGCAGGCCGTTGCTGATGGTTTGGCTGCGCAACAAACTGCCGCCCGGTGCAAATAAATCGTTGCGAACGGGATTGAGCATATTGCTGCTAAACCACGTATAATCTGCATCGACATTCAACGTACTGCCGGATGTATCTTCAAAACGATAATTGAAATTGGCATTTTGTCGCAGGCTGCCAAAGCGGTAATTGCTTTCTACCTTCAAAATAGAATCGGTTATGTTACCACCAATTGTAGTAGTACCGGGTGAAAACGTAGGATTGTCAATTTGACTACGGGTGTACAACACACCTATTACAGCTTGTTTAGAAAATGTAATATCAGCGCCCAACCGCAAATTTTGAGAAGTATACCAGTCTTGTTCCACCTGTTGGGTAGCAAAAGTTTTAGTGCCTTGCAAGCTTTGCACAAAGCGGTTCGTAACCACCTGCACGTGCTGGAAACTGTTACCAATGCTGTAATTGCCAAACAGGTTCAGGTTTTTGCGGCGATAATTCAGGCTCAATCCGCCATTGGTACGGTAATGAGTGTTTTGTGTGTACGATCCGTTGATGGCGCCGTTCGTTCCAAAGGCTTTGTTCCGCTTCATTTTTATATTGATAATACCGGCATTTCCCTGAGCATCGTACTTAGCCGAAGGGTTGGCAATCAATTCAATTTTTTCTACCGTTTCTGCCGGAAGTGATTTTAGATACGCTGCCAGATCCCGTCCCGTAAGTTGCGTAGGCCGGCCATCCACAAAAACGTTTATTCCCTGTTTGCCGTTCATTACCAGTTCGTCCTGGCCGGTTACGCTAAGGCCGGGACTGGCCTGCAGCACGTCAAAAATATTGTTGCCTTGTGCATTGATATTGGCAGCAACATTGATAACCGTTTTATCCGGTTGATACTGCACCAACGGTGTAACAGCTTTTACCGTTACGTTTTGTGTAGCACCCGTCAACGTGTCTTTAACTGTAGCAATAGAATCCTTTTGAGCAATAGCACTCAGACCAATAATGGTAAAAAAGGTAAAGAGGATGGGCTTCATGGTAGGCAGTTTTTATTTGCCAGTGCAAAATGCCATTACTACCAGCGCTTACCGCCTCACTATATGATATGAGGCCAGGCAAGCAGGTATCAAATATTGAAGCATTGAAAATGAGCAGGTTAGATGTGTTGAAGCGATGATTTGAGCCTTCGAAAATTATATTTTAATACAACTTTTAGAGACAGGGGCCGGTACTGCTATTGATGGATATCGGCGTCCGCCGCGGCGGATCAGGGATATATTTTCATAGCATCTCCCCGCTGTTCATCTCACAAACCATCAGCAGCTTGCACAAGGTTTAGAAAACCGCAACTTTTGGAAAGTTTTCAAATTTTTCCAAAAGTTTAGTTCGGGACGTAGCATGCAGAAACCCGGGAATCAAAAGTTTTATCTGTAGTGAAGTGTCGGAGACTTCGTAGAGCAACTGAGGCGCCGACAGTCACAACGGCCGGCAACTCATGTGTAAGGGATAGTAGTGATCCGCCGTAGCGGATTGCTGGTTTTCGCAAAAAAATTGCAACGGATAGCCCGGCCCTTTCCGCCGCCGCGGATTAGGCATACCCCCTATATTTCCTGCTTTTTTAAATACTCCTGCGGGCTTTTGCCGGTAGCTTTTTTAAATGCACGGTTAAAGGTTGCTTTGCTGTTGAAACCACAATCGTACGCAATGCTCATTAGCGTTTGCAATTTATGGCGGCCATCTTCTAATTGGGTGATGACGGCCTGCACCCGTTGGTAATTAATAAAATCATTGAAGTTCATAGCAAAGCCGCGGTTAACCATTTTGCTAAGTAAAGACGGGTTTGTTTGTAACTGCTGTGCCAGTTCGGTAAGACTGAGTTCCGGATTTTCGTAAGCTTTGTTATCAATAACTGCTTTGCCTATTTTTTCTTTCCAGGTTTGCAGGAGGGCATCGGGTTCTGTTAAGGTGGGCAATTGTTCCAGTTCAATGTATGAAATGTCCTCAATACGATTAGCTGTTTGCCGATTATCAGGTGGAGGCGGTAACAGTAACCTGGGTTTATAGGCAAGCAAATTAGCCACAAAAGGCACTTTAGTAACTACACCATTGCTGTAACCGGAGATTGCGATATAATACAGCAAAATTGAAAAACAGAGGTAATACCACCAGGATCGGATATACTGTCCTTTTATGTATTGACCAAGAAACTCAAATGCTAGCCATATCGCCAACATGGCAAAAAAGGCAATCAGGAAACGTTGTACCCAGCGGAAAACCAATACATCGGCATAGCTGGTTACCTGCACCATAAGGCGGCGGTACAGGCGGTAATATCGAAGGCATAGAAAAAAATACAGCAGCATAGAAATAAAACCTGTGAATTGATACCAGTAGTCAAAGTCACGGTCGCTTTGGTCGGCCAGGAAATAATACTCCTCCAGCACCCAATAATCGGTGATATACATAACTGCGCTATATACCAGGTAAAGTAGACCAGGTACCAAATGCAACCAATCCTTTCTGCCAAAACGGAAGCCTGGATTAAGCAGGCTTTGCACATAAAAAAAGATGACCGGCCCTATGAAAAAGAGATGCTGAAATGGCGTGTAGAAAAGAAGGTCCCGATATGGTTGATGGTCATACCAGCCGGCAAAGCCCACCATCCACGGAAAAATATATAAAACACATAGGAACAAAAAGATACCCAGCCAGTAATTGCTGCGGCTCCCATTTTGCCAGGATTTGCGCAAACATAAAAAGGCATACACCGACCCATGCACAAAAAAAATAAGCAGCAGGGAAGAATAAAAGCCGAATTCGAACAACATGAGGTATAGAAGGCTGGAAAGTTAAGTAAACAACATATATTCACAGAGCAGCCGGGCACCCTATTAATACTATGCAAGCCCGGTTTTGTTGCAACCATCTGAAAAACGTTTTAGCTAAATAATAACAGCGGCGCCACTGCTACCGGATAACTTCTGCCTTTTGTAAGGCGTTTGTAAAGCCAATTGATTTTAAAATACGCCAACCAATTCTATGCACCGCATTTTACTTTTTATATTACTGCCTGGTATATGTTGGAACTGCGTTATTGCACAAAGTATATTGCCTGCCAACCGCCGGGTTGATTGGAGCAAGGCTGGTTATAATGGAACGGTTCCCTCTTATCCGCAGGTTAGTATCAGTAATTTTGATGCTGACAGTTCCGGTATCAGACCCTGCAACGCAGCACTAATTGCAGCCATCAATAGCTTTGCCGGTACATCTGGCACCGTTTATTTCCCGGCAGGCAATTATCTGTTTACCCAGGCTATTACGTTACCTTCTAACACCATACTAAAAGGTGCAGGCAATGCACAAACACAACTCTTATTTAACCTGGCAGGCGCCAATGACAACCTGATAAACATCAATGGTAATCCGGGCAATGCTATTGCCGGCCTTACTGCGGATGCTCCAAAAAGTGCAACGCAAATAAGAGTCAATACGGTTGCGGGTTTTGCCGCAGGCGATTATATAAAACTATCGCAAAATGATGCGGCACTGGTAACCTCTTCCTGGGCATTAGGTAGTGTAGGTCAAATTGTGCAGATAGATAATATCAGCGGCAATTTTATTAACCTGAAAAGTGATTTACGAAAAGCATATACATTAATTGATGCCCCACAAATAACAAAGCTGAACATGCAAACCGGCAGCGGTATTGAGTGCCTGAAAATAAAACGGCTGGATGCGACCACCGGTCAAACGGCTAATATCAAAATAAAATATGCGGCCAAATGCTGGGTGAGGGGTGTGGAAAGTGATAGCTGCAACTTTGCCCATATCGATATTGCTAATTCGGCTAATATTGAGGTGACGGGCTGCTACCTGCATGGTGCATTTGGCTACGGTGGTGACGGGCAGGGCTACGGCGTAGATCTGCAAACGACTACCAGCGAGTGCCTGGTGGAAAATAATGTGTTCAGGCATTTGCGCCACGCCATGTTGCTGCAGGCCGGGGTAAATGGTAATGTACTGGCATATAATTATTCCATTGAACCTTTTTGGACCGGCGTACTATCGCCCTCCAATGCTGCCGGCGATATGGTACTGCATGGCAATTGGGTGTACGCCAATTTGTTTGAAGGCAACATCGGGCAGAACATGGTCATCGATAATTCGCATGGTAAAAATGGGCCTTTCAATACCTATTTCCGCAACCGGGGTGGCACGTATGGCATTTTTATGAACAGCAGTGCCGGCGACAGCAGCAACATCATTGGTAATGAAATTACGAATATATCTACCGGATTTTTCAACCTTACGGGTAATGGTAATTTTGTATATGGCAATAATGTAAAAGGAACAATTACGCCAACTGGCACATCAGCTTTAAATGACAGGAGCCTGTACCGGATTACGCCACCTTACTATTTTGTACAGTCGTTCAATTTCCCAACCATTGGCCTGCCAAATACCAACGGCAGCGGCGCCACCCCTGCTTTGATGAATTATAATATGGGTACTGCCTGTAATTGCAGCAGCACCACGATTATACTTCCAATTGTATTGCAAAGTTTTACTGCATTTGCCAACGGCTGTAATGCCATGCTTCAGTGGGTAGCTAATGATAAAGCCGGGGATAACTACATCATCGAAAACAGCAGTGATGGAGTGCATTTTGCTGCTTCAAAAACAGTAACTGCCGATGGCAATACCAATGGAAGTATTTATTCATTTACCCTGCCACAGACGGATGCTATGAAATGGTACCGGCTGAAAATGGGGGGCAAAGACGGCAGTGTTACTTACAGCCGGATGGCTGCTGTAAATATCCGCTGTAAAGAGCAGTCTCTATTTTCCGCTTATCCTAACCCGGTAAGTGATCATCTTACAATCAGCTATCATTCTTACGTAGCAGCACAAGCCGCTATCTGGGTAAATGATGCCGCAGGAAAAACAGTGATAAAAAAAGATATTCTCATGCAAACCGGCGCTAATAGCTGGCCGCTGGATATGCAGTCTTTGCTGCCCGGCTTATATTATGTGCAATTGAAAAGTGCCGCAGGTACAATGGAAGCATCCCAAAAAGTGATGAAAAAATGATAGTTGTGAATTGTCAGAATGTAATCTCATACTGCTTCCTTACCGAACTTACAGGAAATAAAAGCTATTAAAATAAAGTTGATATCAACTGCTTTAACCTAAGAAGCCAGGCATGTTTAGCTATAAATAAAGAACGGCTGAAATTCAATACTGTATTGAGTTTCAGCCGTTCTTATAAGTGAACCGGAAAAACTGTCATACATAGTTTCATACGTTCATTTGGGCCTTACCTTCATCCTCGCAATTATAAACGGCGTTGTTGCATGAATGGAAGAAGACATGGTAACATTGGGGATTGCTGAAGCACTAAAACAAAAAAGCTAACCAGTAGACAGAAGGCAGATTTGATAGTAGCACGTAAGCGGGACCGTATAGAAAAACAATTGAAAAAGCATTAACCTTATGATCCCTCAACACTACACCACCCAACAGCTAAAAAAAGGCGCTACTGATGAATAGAAGAACATTTCTCAAAAACAGTTCTGTTGTTACAGCCGGTACGGCTATTGTGCAGGCCCTGCCGTTTCCTGCACACGCAAGAGCTACAGATGTATTGGCGGGCTCCGACGGACTGTACAAACTGTTTAAAAACCCGCCTTCCGGCTACCGGCCTTTTGTGCGCTGGTGGTGGAACGGCGATAAGGTAAAAAAGGAAGAGCTATCCAGGGAACTCCGGCTGCTGAAAGAAGCAGGCATCGGCGGTGTGGAGATTAACCCGATTAAGTTCCCGGCCAGAACGGATGATATGGACATTCCTTCACTCCCCTGGCTGGGCGACGCATGGATGGATGCCCTGCTGCATACATTTAATGAAGCTAAGTCGCTCGGACTTGTCTGCGACCTGATCGTAGGTTCGGGCTGGCCCTTTGGCGCTGAATACCTGGAAGGTGACGAACGGGCACAGATTGTGGTGATCGCTACCAAAAGGCTGGAAGGCAAGATAGAATACGAAGTTTCACTGTTCGACCTGATGAAAGAAGCCGATCCGGGGGTAACCAGTCCGTATGCACGCAGGAAAATGGAAGTACTGTCCGTGCAGTTGGTTCCGGACCCATTCAACAGCATGGACGAGGTGCGGGATTTGTCGGGCCAGATCAGGAGTGGTTATATCACTACCACCATTCCCAGGGGCAATTGGGTATTGTATGCACTGGTAAAGATAGACGGGTTTCTGGAAGTAATCAATGGTGCACCAGGCGCAAACGGACCCGTGCTTAACCACTACAACAAGGCAGCCGTTTCAAAATACCTGAACCACATGTCGGACACAATCCGGCAAAAAACGGGGCCGTTATCTGATCATATCCGGGCGCTTTTTACTGATAGCCTGGAACTGGAAGGCGCTAACTGGACTACAGACATGGCTGAGGAATTTAAAAAGAGAAGGGGATACGACCTGATGCCTTACCTGGCTTTTACGCAATTTAAATTAGGGGGAATGGGCAATGTATTCAACTACAGCTATGGCGCAGAAATGGGGCCGAAGATGAAAAACATGATCCAGCGCATACGGTACGATTTTGACCTTACCAAAGCCGAGCTGGTAAAAGAAAGGTTTATCGACACGTTTGTAAAATGGTGCCACGACAACAAAGTAAAATCAAGGGCCCAGGCTTATGGCCGGGGCTATTTTCCGCTGGAAGGCAGCTTTGAGATGGACATACCGGAATGCGAGACCTGGATCAAGGCTGGCATCGGAACAGAAATGGGTGAAACCGATCCTCGGGCTGGCCGGGGCTATACCATGGTAAATAAGTATGTTTCCTCCGCTGCACACCTCAAAGGCCGCCGCCTGATTAGTTGCGAAGAGCTGACCAATACGGATGTGGTATTCAACGAAACGCTTGAGCTGATGAAGATTACCGGCGACCTGAGCACCATATCCGGCGTTACCCACCCGGTATTCCATGGGTTCAACTACTCACCGCCCGATGCTCCTTTTCCCGGCTGGATACGTTATGGCTGCTATCTCAACGAACGCAATAACCTGTGGCCCTACTTCAAATATTTCAATGACTACAAGGTGCGGATCTCGGCGCTGCTGCAACAAGGCGATATGTTTGCTGACATGGCAGTGCTCACTCCGCTGGCCGATATGTGGGCTCAGTACGGCGCCCAGAACGAACCGTTTCCATCCTTTTTCTATCCCAATCATCTTCCGCTGATCTGGGAAGTAATTCACCAGAACGGTCATGCATGCGATTACGTTTCGGAGCCGGTAATTGAGGAGGCGTCTGTGAAAGACGGGCGTTTGTGCTACGGGCCCAGGTCTTATCATACACTGTTTATGATACAGGTGGAAAGCGTGGAGCCAGCCACTGCCCGCAAGATTCTGGCTTTTGTAGAAGGGGGCGGAAGGGTGTTCTGCCTGGATACCTACCCGGTTAAATCGCCGGGTTGGACGAACCACGAGCAACGTGACGGGGAAGTGCAGGCGGCCGTAGAAAAAATGAAGCTGATCCCTGAACGGTTTGTCCTGCTCAACAAACCCGAAAAAGAATTTATCAAATGGTACAAAGACATCCAGTCAACATACAATATCAACCCTTATGTACGCATTAGTAAACCGGATCCGTTTGTGACGCAGGTGCGCTACCAGGCAAGGGATGCGGAAATCCTGCTTTTCATTAATTCCAGTCTCGACAATGCCCATGCGTTCGACATTATGCCCTGCGAGCAAATTGCCGGTAACAGGCAGGCATGGATATGGAATGCGGAAAACGGCGAGCGATACAAGCTTGATGACCCGCACCGCATCCGTCTCGACCTAGGCCCGGCGGATTCCGTGCTCATCGTATTCGACAACAATAAAAAGGGCACTGCCCGGAAGCCAAAACCGTTGCCGGCAGCCGGCGATGCAGCTCCCGGCGACTGGTCCGTCGAGTTTCATCACCTGGATGGCTCTGTAAAAAAGACAAGCATGCAGACGCTCAAAGACCTGAAAGACCTGCCTGAATTCGTTTCTTTTTCCGGCACTGTTACTTACCGCAGTACCTTCCAGGTGGCCGACCCTACAAAGTCCGGTTTTCTCAACCTGGGCAAGGTATATGGCATCTCCACGGTAGCCATCAATAACAAACCGCTGGGCGTACAGTGGTATGGCAGGCGCATATATCCGCTTGCCGGGCTGTTGCAGAACGGCGCTAACACCGTGGAGATAAGGGTGGTGACCACCATGGGTAATTACATGAAAACGCTCAAAGACAACGGCATCGCACAATACTGGACAAACGAAAAACGCAAAGACCAGCCCATCCAGTCAATGGGACTGACGGGGCCTGTTACCATTTCCTTTACCTGAACCCTTATATTCATGAACGATCACCTGAAATGCCTTATTACCACCTGGCTTTTTTCAAACTGCCGGACTGCTACTCAGAGGCGGGTCTTTCGTGAGTGTGCAAAAGAAACTGGCGTTACATTAAAAAAACACTTTGATAAAATGGCTGCTGTAAGCGGTTATCCGAAAGGCTAATCCTTTAATTTACTTTTTTGTTTCCTTTCTTTCAACTGATCCTCCCGGATTTTCATCATATCAATTTTAGAACAATCCGCAATTAACTGTTTTATTATATCCAAAGGCATTTCCGCTGCAGTATTAAAATTGATACAACCCTTCTGAAAACCGGCTTTAGGTAAAAGTGTTTGGTATTTTGAAAATAGTGTTGATAAAACATATATCGGCAACACATGTAACGACATGTATTTTTTCACACCGGCAAGCCCATATTTCATTGTGGCTTTACCCTTATAAATAATCATTTCTTTTCCCATCATTGGTTCTACTATGGGAATAACTGCCTTGTCTTCCTCAAGAATGATTGAATGAATGTCAGTCAAAATTCTTTGCCTGTCTGAAGGCTGGCTTGATATATACTGTTCAACTGTAGTGTCCATATTTAATTATTTACCGGGTTAAGTTTTGTTTGCAGCTTACGAACAAGCATTGGCGTTGGACGGCTTATAAGCAAACTTAACCTACCAGGGTGTGTCTGCCGCCTAATACCAATGCATTGTTAGGCACAGTACTTTTAAAGTTTGTTGATTTCGTCTTCTGTAAGTCCTGTGTACTTCATTATTTTTTCAATAGGCTCTCCCTCATTTCTCATTATTCGGGCAACATCTCTTTTTCCTTCGTCAAAAGCTGTTTCTACGGCGTAATCATATACGGCTTTATTGTCCCGGAATACTTTCAGGCTGGCCTCATATCGTTCCAATTCGGCCTGTTTGAAATTGGCAAGTTCAGCCTTCTCAAAAGCCTGTTCAAATACTTCGTCTTTAAAAATAGCCGGGATGCTTTGAAAGTCTTCTAAGTTCTTTATAAAGTATAACCATTTGTCCAATCGGGTTTCTAACTGGCCTTCAGTCTTTATGAAGTTGGGCATCTCTAAATACACATAGGTCAGCTTATCGTAAAAAACCTTGCCGTTTTGGTTTTTGAGTTTAATGGTGTGCAGGTACTCGCTTCTTTCTGGTTTACTTTGGCTTTGCCGAAGCTCTGTATACACTTTTTTATGTCTATCACTTTCATAATCGTCAAAAGTGAAGTCCAGAATACCGATGCAGTAAACCGCTTTCAGGTTATAATTCCATTCTCCTTTTTCTGCTTGTTCCCGTATCGGAAATGTTGAGTAGTAAATGGTTCTGTCCTTAAAATAATTTTGTTTGGCCTTCTGTAGTTCTACGATGAATTTTTCGCCCCGGTCGTTTTCACAATATATGTCGTAAACGGCTTTACGGTCAAGGTCAGTCAGTCCGAGTTGTTCGGTCTTTTTGAAAGTAAGGTCAACGATTTTATTTTGCTCAGGCAGAAGGGCATTGAGGAAGTCAATCAGCGAAGGTTTGCTGGCTTCCTCTCCAAAAATTTTTTTGAAACCAAAGTCTGTATAGGGGTTAATGTACTTTGCCTTCATGTGCTTATCTCGTTAGAAGACAAATTTATGGTAAGTCGTTTTATGTCTGTTATAAAGGCTTGGTCAGCAGTCTGGTCGATTGTATTGTGCCTAACGCTGTAAACACATGCAATAGTATGGTGCAAGTAATTGAAAAACAAATGTCTCTATTCCACCCGGCTCGCCTGCTTTCAGCCATTATCCCTTTTCGTCAACAATTCTAACCCTTAGCGGGCAAACCGTTGCGACGAGCAACCCCCGGCCGCCATGATTACCTATACGAATGCCTACCTGCGCTTCCGCGGCTTGATAGCAGTTACTGCGGAGCCTAAGTGAAGTGTATCAGAAATGAGCCCGGCACTACTTGTCTGATATCAACGATGAAACCGGAGAGGTGGTAAAACTGCATGACTCCAAGGAGGAATTGAGTACATAAAGAATCCTGTAGAGGCAACATGAATGCTTGCGGATACATGGGAACTAACTGAGCAGAAAAGTGCCGGCAAACAATTACCTCCTTTTCAGGAAGCAACGATGTAAGCTGGAATAAAAACAATAGGCCCTTTGACGAAGTAGTGGTTCTCCTGAAATTGAATTATAGACGGCCTTTCGTTTTCATAGACTTGGATCGTTCTTGAAAGAACGTATTAAAACATTTTACTGCTTATCAAAGGGCCCGTTTGTTGTCTTCCCTCAACTATTTACACATACGGCAGTACACAATTTTGGATTTTTTCTGACTAATCGCTTAATGCCAACTGAATTGCCTACAATACTTATAGCCATAAAAAACAACAAATGGTTGAGCTTTAGTACGCCTGAGCAATTATGAATTATTTTTAAAACGATTTTTTTGCATTATTTGCAAATCGGAAATAAATAAAACTGCTTTTTGCAAAACTTGAAAATGCCTTTTTTTGTCGAAGATGTCACATAAGGTACACAATTGGCTATACGCAGTGACAGGATCATAAATCATTACTACAATTTGTATTAACATATTTCAGTTGTTTTCCCTACCTATGACTGGATAGCCATTCTGATTAATTTTGGAATGGCTTTTTTAATTCTCCTTTTTTGTAAGAGAGATTTAAACGTTTAACCTGTGTAGCTGATACCTCACTGCGTTCAACTGCACCGTTATGAAAGCCCTTAAAAAAATTTCTTTCCTGCTTATTCCCTAATGCCATTCCAACTATTTGTCCGGGGAAGCCGTGGCCATGAAATCGTTGCCCGAATTTCCATGCGCCGGTAAAGTGGTGCAATCCGGCAGAAGGTGCTGCAAGTGGCGGGCATCATAACACCGGAGTAAGCCGGGATCCGGATGGATGATGTACGGAAGGATCCGGCTTACCGGTATATGGCGCCACGGCAGCACGACACCAACATCGAACCCGACCCTACATATCAGCCGGCGATATTATTATAGTTTTTAAACAGGGCCTACGGAGAACTGTAGCATATGGATATAGTAAGTCCGGAGCGGCCGCGGTTTGATGTACTGTTACTGTTTTCACCTCTGCGGTGATCTGACGCAACCGCTGTATGTTGGCTATGGCGCTGACAAGGGCGGCAACACCTGCCAGGTGCTAAGTATTATTTTAAAACGTAGGTGGTGCTGCCTTTAAGTCTGAATCAAGAAAATCGGTGATTATCGGTATCAGCCAATCTGTTCGTTGTATCATGCCTATATGCGTTGTCCCCGGTATAATGGCCAGCCGGGATTTTGGCAGCCCGCTTATATCACCCATTTTTCCCCCGCCTTTAGCCCGAAAAGTTCCGGTGCATGTTCATATCGTACGCCGTCGGCATCGCCAATGGCCATGAATATCGGGGCGTTTATTTTTTTACCATTTTGATAACTTTCCTTAACCATCGGGCTCCCGACTATTACAATATTCTTTTTATTACAGTAAAGTGCAAAAATCAGACTTGTAACAAACCGGGCAACCGGAATATTGAAACATTTTAGAACATAGTGGAACATTTAAACATTTTGTTACACATTGTTCAAATGTTTCAGTTACAGCAAACGCCCCAGGTAAAAACCAGGGGCGTTAAAGTGATGTGTCGCAATTTATAAACAGGGTAAAGATATCCGTTTTAAGAAACTGTCATACTATCTGTCATACTTACTGCTGAAACTCAATGTTTATAATGCTTTCTGTGAACCGGATTGGATTCGAACCAATGGCCTGCTGCTTCTTCGTACTACGCTGCCGTAAAGACGAAGAAGGCAGCTGCTCTATCCAGCTGAGCTACCGGTCCAACTGAACAGCCACAAAGAAAAGCATTTCGCCCATTACCGCAAAGCCTTTTCATGTGTAGCAGCTTCCTCATATTGTTGCAACTGGCTGTACCGTTGCCTGCAAATAGTACGGCGCCTTCTTTCATTTACATCAGGCATAATTATTTCTTTGGTTTTCAAAACTTTAGATAATGCCTAACGCAAAAGAAACCATCCCTCAAAAAGAACAGCAGCCGCCTCAACATCAGGAAAGGCCGGGAAAGCAATCCGAAATGAACCCGCAGCCTGTATATGATTACCCGGATAAAAAGGGAAGCGAAAAGTTGGCAGGGAAAGTAGCCCTCATTACCGGTGGAGATAGTGGCATTGGCCGGGCAGTAGCAGTCTTATTTGCCAAAGAAGGAGCCGACATAGCTGTTGCCTACTGGAACGAAGACAGTGATGCAGCAGAAACAAAACAGGCAGTTGAAAATTATGGGCGCAAATGCCTGACTATATCCGGTGATATTGCCGACCCCAAAGTACCGGAAGATATCGTAAGACAAACAATTGACACGTACGGCCGGATAGATGTGCTGGTAAACAATGCAGCACTGCACTGGGAAGTAAATAGCCTTGAGGAACTTAAAGACGAGCAACTACTTCGTACATATGAAGTAAACCTGTTTTCACAGTTCCGGGTCACCCGTGCTGCATTACCCCACCTAAAAGAAGGGAGTGCTATTGTTTGTACCACTTCCGTTACAGCCTACCGGGGTAGCAAGGAAATGATTGATTATGCCAGTACCAAATCCGCTATTGTGGGATTTATTCGCAGCCTGGCGCAAAATCTGGTGGATAAAAAGATACGGGTGAACGGCGTGGCACCTGGTCCCATCTGGACACCACTGATCGTAAGCAGTAAATCGCCGGAAGAAGTAGCTACTTTCGGAAGTGACGTACCTATGAAACGGGTTGGCCAGCCTGCCGAAGTAGCACCAGCATTTTTATACCTGGCCTGCGATGATTCAAGCTATGTAACCGGCCAGGTAATTCATGTAAATGGCGGTGAAATTGTGAATGGGTAAGCCGGATTTAAAACCGTTTAAAGTTTAAGGTTCATCCGCCGCGGCGGATAAAGTTCTGAGTACCGGTTACTAAAATAAAGTTTCTCATTCAGAATTTTAGAACTTCAATACATAATTTAAAGCGGATAGAATATGACTTTAGACATTTTTAAAGAATTCTGGCACAGCAATTTTCAACTTTCACAACTTTATCCGCCGCGGCGGATGAACCTTAAACTTTAAACTTTTCCCCATGACTGAAGAAGACATTCTCCAAATTCCCCGTAAGAAAATAAAAGCAATTATAGCCGACCCGGTAAAAACGGCAGAGGCTGTAGACCTGGTGTATGTAAGTGATACACAGCCGGGCATCACCCGTAAAAAAAAGGGAGCTCATTTTATATACGTAGATGACGAAAAGGAAGTAAAAGATGAGGCCACAATCAGCCGTATAAAAAAATTGGTGATACCACCTGCGTGGGAAAGCGTATGGGTTTGTACGCTGGAAAACGGACACCTGCAGGCTACCGGCATTGATGTGCTGAAGCGCAAGCAGTACCGCTACCATACTTTTTGGAATTCGCTACGTAACCAAACCAAATTCTACCACATGTACGAGTTTGGGAAGGTGCTGCCCGCCATCCGGTTGCAACTGGAAAAAGACCTGGCCCTGTCTGGTCTGCCCCAGCAGAAAGTACTGGCTGCCATTGTTAGCCTGATGGAACGTACCAACATCCGTATCGGCAACAGCATGTATGAAAAATTATATGGTTCATTTGGCCTTACCACACTAAAGGATAAACACGTAGGGATTAGCGGTGGCAACCTTCATTTTTCATTCAAAGGGAAAAAAGGGGTATATCATAACATTGACATCAGAAGTAACCGCCTTGCAAAAATTGTAAAGCAATGCCAGGATATTCCGGGCAAGGAATTGTTTCAGTACATTAACGAAGATGGTACCCGCCACTGTGTTGACAGCGGCATGGTGAACAGTTATATCCACGAAATATCAGGCGGCCATTTTACCGCAAAAGACTTTCGTACCTGGGCAGGAACGGTACATGCCTTAATGGAGTTTGCTACTGCAGGGTTTGCAGAAACAGTTACCGAATCTAAAAAGAAAATAGTAGAAGTATTGGACAAGGTAGCCAAACACCTGGGCAATACCCGCACGGTATGTAAAAAATATTATGTACACCCGCTTATCATTCAATTATACGAAGATAAGTCGCTTCAAAAATATTTTAACCATCTGGAAAAGATAGAAGTCAACGACAACAAAGCCAGTCTTACACCTGAAGAACAGGTAATTATGAAAATCCTGGAAGGAAAATGATTATTAATCATGCGAATAATTAGTCCTGATCTGTAACCAGTCTCCAAACTTTTGCAAACATTTATTTTGATAAACTGCTAATTGAAAACAGGTATTTAACTTCATGATCTTTCGTAACTGTATGTATGATCTGATTCTCAAAAACATTGCTAAACATATTCACCCTGATAACAAAGAAGTTGATTTTTTCATATCTCTGATTACACACAAGGACATAATAAAAAAGACTTTAATTTTAAAAGAGGGACAGGCTTGTAAATACATCAATTATGTTCATAGTGGAGCATTAAGAGCATACTACATTGACAAAGAAGGTAAAGAAGCCACAATCATGTTTGCCGTAGCCGATTGGTGGGTGACAGATATGTTTTGCTTTTTAAATGAAAAGCCGGCAATGATGTATATAGAAGCCATTGAGGATAGTTGCATATTTCAATTAAGCAAAGAACACCTGGAAAAGCTGTTTTACAAGGTGCCAAAGTTTGAAAGATTTTTCAGGATATTAATGCAAAACGCCTACACAAGAGAGCAATTAAGAGTTATTGAAAATTTGTCGTTATCAGCAGAAGACAGGTATGATAGTTTTTTGACTAAATATCCACACATCGCAAAAGCTGTCACTCAAAAGCAAATTGCGTCCTATTTAGGAATTACACCTGAATTTTTAAGTGCTATCAGAAATAATAAAAGTAAAAAATAAACTTCTTAATATACCTTAACTTTTATCACAGAATTACCCTCGTCCTTTGTGAAAACTAAAATTTAAAATCATGCTAATACTAATAGCAGGTCCGTACAGAAGCGGCACAAATGACGACCGCACATTAATGCAACAAAATCTAAACTATCTGGAATCCGTTGCATTGCCGTTATTTAGAAAAGGACATATTCCCATGATTGGTGAATGGGTTGCGTTGCCGCTAATTACGCTTGCAGGTTCCACAAAGCCTGGTGATGAAGCATGGAAAGAAATACAGTACCCGGTAGCCCACAGATTACTGGAAAAATGTGACGCCGTTCTTCGTTTGCAAGGGGCTTCAAATGGAGCGGATGAAGATGTGAACGTAGCAAAAGAAAGAGGACTACAAATTTATTACAGTTTAGAAGATGTACCCGATGCAGATTCAAAAACTTCTAATCGCTGACAAAATTTTGATCGTCAAAATGAACAAGCAATTGCTGATAAATTTTATTATACTAAACATTCCCAACATTACGGTAACTAAAGAGGGGCTTGACAAGATTACTGACAATTTTGATGGAATTGAATTTGCAAAAAATGAATACCTTTTGAAGCAGGGTAAAGTGAGTGCCTACTTTTATTTAGCAGCAGGCTTTGCAAGAGCCTTTACGTTTGATACAAATGCCAATGAGATTACCACTTATTTTTATACCAAAGATCATGTGATATTTGAGGCAGCCTCCTTTTTCCTACGCTCACCATCCACGGAGAATATACAGGCTATCACTGCCTGCAGTGTCTTTGCCACCTCCTTTGAAAAACTAAACATGCTTTTTCACACCGTACCGGAATTCAGAGAATTTGGGAGGGCCATGCTGGTAAAAGAATTTGTTGCCTATAAGCAAAGAACCTTATCCATGATCAATAAAAGTGCAGAGGAGCGATATGCTAACCTGATGAACACCAACAGAGAAATATTTCAATTTGCACAGCTTAAACATATTGCTTCCTATTTGGGAATGACAGATACTTCGTTAAGCAGAATCAGGAAAGAGTTTACAAAAAAATAGCGTTGTTACTTCCTGTTATTTGACAAATCATTTCTTGCCAAATGGCAAGCCGGTTCAGAAGATTCTTGTCGTTCTTTGCATTGTAATTGAAATATGTTACCATGCAAAACTTACCTTTTTACGTTTATCTCACTTTTGGCGTAACCGTATTGCTTGCAATCTGGTTATTTTTAAAAGCTACTCATTATTCAAAACTTTTTTTGGTCGTGTTGATGGCATGGATAGTCATTCAATCAATACTTGCTGTTTCAGGATTTTACAGCAATCCTAATACCATAACAGTGAGGTTTCCGCTGTTAGTTCTTCCTCCATTACTTTTCCTTGTATCTACATTTATTACCAGGAAAGGAAACGTATTTATCGACAATTTAGACTTGCCGGCGCTTACCATTTTCCATGTAATCCGAATCCCGGTGGAGCTTGTGTTGTTTTGGTTGTTCGTACACAAATCCATTCCCGAAGCTATGACCTTTCATGGTAGAAACTTTGATATTTTCTCCGGTATTACGACGCCATTTATCTATTACTTTGGTTTTGTAAAAAAGAAGATAAGTAGGACAGCTATCCTTACCTGGAATTTCATTTGTCTCCTATTGTTGGTAAACGTTGTATCAAATGCAATACTGTCTTTACCGGCACGGTTTCAACAGTTTGGCTTTGAGCAACCAAATAAAGCACTTGGATTTTTCCCTTTTGTATTACTGCCTGCGTGCCTGGTACCCCTGGTTTTATTTTCCCATGTAGCAGCTATAAGACAACTATTAAAGAAGGGTTAATAACCAACAATAATTCACCAATACGAATGATGAAACCCTGCCACCAACAAGAGGCCTAATAAAAGTTGGGCTGGAGGAATACGGGCGCAACAATATATTATCAATCAATAACATAATATGATATGGATAACAGCATAGCCATTCAGAAACGGGCGGCCATTACCTATCATCTTCATTATCCCTCATTTCATGGTATGTTATTAGATGTTACAACAACAAACATTAAAATATGCAAAGCATCCCAACGAAAGGCTATGGGGCAACCGGCTCGTTTTTGAGCGGTTTGTCGAGAATGGATTTTGAGCGTACAGCTCCAAAAGATGATGAAGTACAGATAGATATTTTGTACTGCGGCGTTTGCCACTCCGATCTTCACCAGGTAAAAAACGATTGGGGCAATACGATTTACCCATGTGTACCCGGCCACGAAATTATTGGCAAAGTAGCTGTTGCAGGCAGCGGTGTAACCAAATTTAAAGTAGGCGATACGGTAGGCGTAGGATGTATGATTGATTCCTGCGGACACTGCCATCCCTGCCGGGAAGGTGAGGAAAATTATTGTGAAGGGCCGGTTAGCTGGACAGCCACTTATAATGGCTACATGAAACCCAAACCGGGAGAAAAATTCAACACTTTTGGCGGGTATTCTGATAATATTGTAGTGAAAGAATCCTTTGTCTTAAAAATTCCGGATGCGTTGGATATAAAGGTTGCCGCACCCATTCTTTGTGCCGGTATAACTACGTACTCGCCGCTAAAACACTGGAACGTAAAGCAGGGCGATAAAGTGGGCGTAGCAGGTCTCGGCGGCTTAGGGCACATGGCTGTAAAATTAGCCACAGCGATGGGTGCTGAAGTAACGGTGATAACGACCAAAGAAGAAAAGCAGGCAGATGCTGAAAAATTCGGTGCACATATAGTGTTGTTATCCAAAGACGACGATGCCATGAAAGCAGCTGCTTCGTCACTCGATTTTCTGTTAATTACTATCCCCGATGCTTTTGACCTTACGCCGTATATATCACTCATGAAATTAAACGGTGTAATTGTAACAGTGGGTTTATTAGGTGAATACAAAAAGCCCTTGATGAATATGGATATTGCCATGCACCGCTTATCGGTAGCAGGTTCTGTTATTGGCGGTATTGCCGAAACGCAGGAGGTACTGGATTTTTGTGCCGAACACCAGGTTCTGCCGGAAGTACAAATAATAAAAATACAGGATATCAATGACGCCTACCGGGAAATGATGAAAGAAGATATACGCTACAGGTATGTGATAGATATGCAATCGCTGAAGGATGAAGCATAAAATGAACCCATTCATTCAGGAAAAGCGCAGGCAATACCTGCGCTTTTCTATTTTAAAAAATGATTACCATTCCAATGACGTTACGCCTGATAAATAGCACAACGAAGTTGTCATACAGAAAACTTTCGAATCGTATTGTTCAAAAGCACTTCGGTAAATGCTGTGGAATTTTAATAGGCATATAACGACTGCTATAGGCTCTTACACCTTTGTAATAATGCAATCAAACCACTGCTATTCAACTTTATTACTGTATTGTGTAGAAACCCGGTTTAATAAGAAATGTAAATAGCTGCAGTTTCTGTTAAGATTCAACAACTATAAGTCCATTCCACTACATTTACTAAAGAACCTATTTAAAAGCCGTTTCAAATTATCACATCATTATGCAACTGCGTTAGTTTCCTATACTTACACTTTCCCCTAACTTTATAAAAAATAGTAATTGCTAAATAACCAAATGCCGGTTGTATGAATATGCCATTTCTGAAAATAGTATTACCGGTTATTTTACTGCTATACTTTCCAATTGTAGCCACAAGTCAGGTGATTAAACATTCTTACCGGTTTTATAACTATTTTTTGGTTTCCGCACCCGAATGCGGCCCGTCATTAATTCAGGCGCAGGCATTAGGCAACTGTAACGCTTCCGGATCACCCGGCAGTTTTGTAACGGATACTTTACCTTATTGCGGTATTACCAGAACCGTATATCACAACAACCTGCACTGGGGTTTACGATACCCCAATACCAATGGAACTATTACCAGCACCTATACCATACACTTATATGTAAAAAATATTAGTTGGGGTAATGGCGTGTGGTCAAGAATCATTGATTTTTCTAATGGTACATCTGATGCAGGTATTTACTATAAAAGCTTCGGAAGTTCAGCGAACAGGTGCCTTGATTTTTACCCAAGCGGAATAGTAGGCGCCTGCCCTTACTTTACAACTTCGCAATATTATTTACTAACCTTTACCAGAAATGGTGCGAATAATAATATTGATGTTTATATAAATAATACCTTATTTACTTCCTATAACGACGCTTCAGGACGCTACGTAGGCATAGCAGGAACGCCCATCTTTATTTATAGAGACGACCAGGTTGTGACCTGCGAATCAGGCGAGGCAAATTTTGCCTATTTGGCCTTTACCAACGAGTACTCCCCGCAGGCAACGGTCAACGCTGTTTACAGTAATATATGCACTATTGCTAATACCACAAATGCTGCTGATTTTACGGTTACGCCTAATAATAGTTGCTCGCTTTCGCAAAACATAGCCATTACCTACACCGGCGATATTGTACTGCCCGGCGCAGGTTATACATTTAACTGGGATTGGGATGGCGGAACAGTGGTATCGGGCTCCGGCATAGGACCTTACCAGGTTGTATGGAGCACACCAGGAACAAAAAATATCAGGTTGACAGTAACCAATACTTCCTGCGGAAATCAGTACATTAAAACAAAGCAATTAGTACTCAGGGCAGGCAGTGCTATCACCATCAGCCGGAGCATCTGCCAGGGGCAGTCTTACTTAGGATATAATACTACCGGCGTATATACTGATACATTTTCTACGGCAAACGGATGTGATAGTATTCGCATATTGAATCTTACCGTAAATCCAAGACCTACACTAACGATTACCCGATCTATTTGCCAGGGTCAATCTTACCTGGGATACAGCACAAGCGGAACTTATATGGATACATTTGCTATACCAAACGGGTGCGATAGTATCCGCACATTGAACCTTACCGTAAAACCGAAACGTACCACAACTATTACGCAATCTATTTGCCAGGGTCAGAGCTATTTAAATTATAGTACATCCGGTATATATGTTGATACCTTTACAGCAGCGAATGGCTGCGATAGTATTCGTACACTTCAGCTAACGGTGAATGAAAAAGTAACTTCCACCGTTAATATAGCTGTTTGTCAGGGCCGGAGCTATTATGGCTACAGCACTTCCGGCGTTTATGTTGATACATTTGCATCAATTGGCGGCTGCGATAGTATACGAACCTTACATCTTACGGTAACATCTTACGACATTGTAAATCGGAACGTCAGCATTTGTGAGGGAGAGAAATACTTTGCCGGCGGCTCAGCCCAAACAGCTGCCGGCATTTATTATGATACCGTTATTGCTAATGCAAACTGTGGTTCTGTTATCATAACTAATCTGGCAGTGAACCCGGTTCCACAACTAAATGCAGGTCCCGGTATTCAACTATGTTTTGGTGATTCTGTTGTGCTGAATCCTGGCAGTTATACCAATTATTTGTGGAGTAATAATTCAGTACTTCCAACGCTGGTTATACGAACGCCGGGCCGGTATTGGGTGCGGGTAACGAATATGTATAATTGCAAAGCGGCCGATACCGTTATTGTAAGCAGTTTGATTTGCAAAGATATAAAAATTCCAAATGTTTTTTCTCCAAATAACGATGGCATTAATGATACGTGGAGAATTAACCAGCTACAATATCTTGCCAATGTTGCCGTAGAGATATATAACCGGTGGGGGCAAATAGTTTATAAAAGTGTAGGCTATTCAAAGCCTTGGGATGGAACTTATAACGGAAATAAAGTACCGGCTGGTACCTATTACTATATTATTAATACACCGGAGTTGAAACAAAAATTTACCGGTTGGGTGTTTGTCGTACAATAAGTTGTGAAATATTATCTGCAGCAGAATGCATGCAATTTTATACAGGCATTATTGTAAAACAATAGGACGTTTATACGTTAGTTGTAATTGCACGGATAATAGCTACTATAACAATGCACAGGGCTTTCTCATAAAAAATGCCGAAGGCATGAAATGATGATAGAGTCGGCCATTCAACAGTTCCTCAGAACTCCGAAGGAGTGACATATATCACTCCTTCGGAGCTCCAATCAGTAATTTTTAGCTTTATTGTTATAATAACACCTCTTCGAGGTTCTTATTTTTTATAAGAAAGCCTTGTAACACTGTATAAGAGAAAACCAAACCGTAGGATGTTTTACTACACTTACCGGTTTATATTTTAGCCAGGCAGCGAACCGAAAGCAAATAGGTTTGTAATGTGATTCCGTAAAAGCATTTCTCATCAATAAAAAAATAGTATGGACAGCATTAATCAAAACCAGCCCGAAAACAATATGCAAGATCTTCAGGGCACAGAAGCCATTGAAAAAATAAAAGACCTGGTGGACAAAGCAAAGACCTGTTTCTTTTGTACAGCTATCAAGCCGGGCAAAGCTTTTCCAACCCGCCCGATGTCGGTACAAAAATTAGACGATGAAGGGAATTTTTGGTTCCTGAGTGCTAACGACAGCCACAAGAATGCAGAACTGCAAACAGACCCGAATGTGCAATTGCTGTTTCAGGGTTCAGCCCATTCCGATTTTCTTACAATTTATGGGACTGCCACCGTAAGTGAGGATAAAGAGAAGATAAAAGAATTATGGGAACCCATTTTAAAAACCTGGTTTACTGAAGGCGTTGATGATCCACGTATATCGGTAATTAAAGTTGATCCTACAGATGGCTACTATTGGGATAACAAACATGGTAACGCTGTTGCTTTTGTAAAAATGCTTGCCGGGGCTGCCATGGGCAAAACACTGGATGATTCCGTTGAAGGGAAGCTTGATGTATAGCTGTTGATATATCTGACACTGTAGAGACGCCTGGCTGGCGTCTCTTTTATTTTACAGAAACACCACCAATCATATAGTCTCTTTAGCTAACTCCGGGCCAGACAGGTAAAACATTAACCCTTCAAAAATGGGTTAACGGGCTACATTGTTTGATGAACGGTAACATTTATTGTAGTAGCTACGTATAAATTCGTACAATCAAATTTCACCGGATGCTTTTCGCTAAACTTCTTCTGCTTTGCCTTTTTACCAGTCTGTTTTTTTTACCGCAGGCGCAAACAGTGGCAACACCCGCTCCAAAGCACATCAATGCCAAACGCTTTTCGGGCACTATCCTGGTTGACGGCGACCTCAAGGACAGCGGATGGCAAACTGCCCCTAAGGCAACGGAATTTATAGAATTGAAGCCCACGCCTTTCAGGCTGGAAGACACCGCTAACCGCACAGAAGTTTTTATGGTGTACAACGATGAAGGCATTTACCTTGGCGGCTATTGCCACGAAAGAACCAGGGACAGTATTGCAACAGAACTAAGCGGCAGAGACGGGTTTGGTAACAACGATTTTATCGGGTTTATTTTCGATACTTACAAGGATAAGCTAAACGGTTTTGAATATTTTGTTACGCCGCTTGGTGAACAGATGGATGCTAAGACGGCGCCGAATAGCAATGGAAACGATGAAGATTTTAGCTGGAATGCAGTATGGCGCAGCGCTTCACAACTACACGCAGATGGCTGGTCGTTCGAAATGTTCCTGCCCTTCTCGGCCATCCGGTTCAGCAAAAAAAATGTGCAGGACTGGGGACTGAATATTGTACGCAAAAGGCAGAAATCGGGACAACAGCTTTTCTGGAACTCTATTGACCCGAATGTAAATGGGTTTTTAACACAAGAGGGAGTTTGGACAGGACTTGAAAATATCAAACCCCCGTTGCGCCTGCAGTTCACCCCTTATTTTTCCACTTATGCCAACCACTATCCGCAAAATGGTACCGATGCAAAAAGCTGGACCAGTTCCATCACCGGGGGCATGGATGTAAAATACGGCATCAGCCAGGCCCTTACTTTGGATATGACGCTGATACCGGATTTTGGGCAAGTGCAAAGTGATAACCAGGTGCTAAACCTTTCACCGTTTGAAGTGAAATTTAATGAGAATCGTAATTTCTTTACCGAAGGCACCGAATTATTTAATAAAGGCAACCTGTTTTACAGCCGCCGCATTGGTAGTGAGCCGCTGCACTACTACGATGTAGAAGCCGCTGCCGGCCCTGACGGGCATGTTCTTAAAAACCCCTCTACTACCAGACTTATTAATGGCACCAAATTATCAGGAAGGCTGCAGGGTGGCCTGGGCATTGGTTTTTTTAATGCCCTGGTAGCACCGCAGTATGCCATAGTAGAAGATGCCGGCAAACAACAGCACGAAATACAAACCAACCCGCTAACCAACTACAACATCATTGTGCTGAACCAAAGCCTGAAGCACAATAGCAGCGTGAGCCTGGTAAATACAAATGTTTGGCGCAGCGGGCACGATTACGATGCCAACGTAACAGCGGCTCTATTCGATTTTTACGATAAAAAGAACAAATGGAATATAGGTGGTAAAGTGGGAACCAGCAACCTGATGGGCTATTTACCGGGCGGCAAAACGCAAACCGGTTACACCCATAGCATTTATTTTGGCAAAGTAAGCGGCCGTTTTAATTTTAATGTATATGAGGACCTGACGGATGCAAATTACGATATTAATGATCTTGGTTATATCTCCACCACTAATTTTTTAGACCATGGGCTCTGGATGGGTTACAAATGGATAAAGCCAAGCAAGTGGTACAACAATCTCCGTCTTAATTTCAATGCTAATTATTCCCGCCGTTTGAAGCCCACCGCTTACCAGAATGCTAATTTTAATATGAATGTGAACGGGCAGCTTAAAAACCTATGGTATGCCGGTATTTCAACTGGCTACGAGCCTGTCCCCTACGACTATTATGAGGCACGGGTGCCAGGCCGTGTATTTAAAGGATGGAGCGACTATTTTGCCGATGTATGGGCGGAAACAAATAGTGCAAAAAAATATAGTGGTTATGGTGAGGTATTATATGCTGTTCGCAAGATGATGAATGGCAAACGCCTGGATCTGAGCTTACAGCAGCAATATCGTTTTAATCAAAAGTTTACACTCATCCATAACGTGTTTACAGGCCTTCAACCCAACAATGTAGGCTTTGCTGCCATAGATGATAGTACACATGACATTATTTTTGGATTGCGAAACCGCAACACGGTCGAAAATGTACTGAGCCTCAAATATAACTTTAGTAAAAAAGTATATTTTACCACCCGTTTACGCCACTACTGGAGCCGGGCCGATTATAAAAAGTTCTTTACGCTACAGGAAAGCGGTGACCTGAAAGCTAATAACAGCTTCAATAAAGACAGGAATCAGAATTCGAACTACTTTAATGTAGATGCTTTATTTACCTGGCAATTTGGGCCTGGCAGCTTTGTAAATATCGGCTGGAAAAATGCCATCAACGATTTCAACCGCACCATTACAGGCAGCTACCTGAAAAACTTTAGAGACGTACTCGATTTGCCGCAGAACAATAATTTTTCACTGAAAGTAATTTACTTTCTCGATTACCTGCAGTTGAAAAGCCATAGCCATTTAAAGATGGCAGGCAAGGCGGAGAATGCCATGTGATATCAAATCAAAATAGGCAATAAGCAAAGGGCAACAAGCAAATTCAGTACAACAATCGTAGATATTTCCATGTACCATTTGAATCTGGTATTATTTCAGATTCAGATGGTAATGCCATACAAATGGGGCAAGTTGGATCGCTGCCAGGTAGATATAGTAAACAAAACAAGTAAGATAGTCAAGTATTTTCCGCAGCCTGTTTTAATGTGATATCAGGTTGCTGTATTAAATTTGATTATTGCTTACTGTCTATTGCCTATTTGAATCTGATATTACTCTTTCACAAATTGCCGGCCGTAAACCTGGCCTTCATTTGTATGAAACCGGACTACATATTTTCCGGATGCGAATTTTGAAACATTCATATTGTAACTTCCATTCCGGACATTAGCATTGATCAAAACTTTACCCAGCATATCATAAATAATAATGCTCCCTGTAACTGGCTGTCTGCTGTTCACCTGAATCTGTAAAGTTCCCTTTACCGGATTTTGAACAATTACCAGCGGGTTTGCATTATTAAACGTAACGTAGAGGATTTTTGAATAAGAAGATTTACCATCTTTATCAACCTGTTTTAAGCGATAATGATTTAAATAATCAGGGGTTTTATCCGTGTATGTATAACGATTGATAAGGGTGCTTGTGCCTGCTCCTTTGATTTTTCCTATAGGTGTGAAATTGATCCCATCACCGCTTCTTTGCAATTCAAAATAATCATTATTTGTTTCGGTAGCCGTTTGCCAGTCAAGACGAATGGTTTTGTCCTGAACCTGATAACTAAACGACAACAGGTTGATCGGTACAGAACCAACGGTGCAAGGATTAACCGTACCACTTGTGTTAGGTAATACAGAAGGACTCCAGGTGGTATAGTACAGGCCACAAAATGTAAGCGAACTTCCCACAGGTGTGTTGTTATCTTCTTTTGCAGCATACTGCCTTACCTGGGGAGCAGTATATGGAGTCGGGTCTTCCAGCCGGATGCCTGCTGAATTATAATCTACGGTTGATAATGCTACTTCACCGAGGCCGCCGTCTGTACCTTTTAAAACAATTTTACCACTGTCTGCAAAGTTTTCGCCGGCAGGAAACTGGTAGTAATAGAAACCGTTTGCACTCGCTGGGTTAACGAGTTGCAAATCTGCGGTAGTCAGGGTTTTATACAGATTACCTAAATGGTCATAAAACAAAAGTTTGGTTAAAGGCCTAAAAAAACCGTTACCACGGTGCACTTCAATGAATTCATTTATATCCTGCCCTATATTGTTATAATGCATCTCAACAAGTGTGGTAGGCCATTCACCACCGTAACTTGGTTGGATCAGCGCCAGTTCATCCAGCGTTAACCCTGAATGAGCAACCCAGTTCATTAAATCCGGGTAATGAATATCGACCAGGTAATTGAAATTCTGGGTATGGTGTATTGCTTTTGCCATTGCATCAGCACCGCTCATTTTCATTAAATAGCCAACTGCACAATAGGTATTATGATCATCAATAAAGTAGGGCTGGCGGTTTTCATGGTTTGAATTAATAGGAAACAAACCTACCTGCCAATATTCATGCAACACGTCTAAATTTTTCATCCTGTTTTGCATCTGCAAAGGGGATAAACCAACTGGCTTTCGGCTACGCAACAGCTTTTCTGTTTCCTGTAAATGCAACTGAATGAGTTGCTGTTCCGGCAATGGCACAGCAACCTGTTTATATAAGGCAGCGCTGGCATCGGGTTGATTTTTCCATTGAGTATTTACGCTAACCAGTTGGTCGTACGTGCTGCTCTTTTGGGCCTGTAGTTGAAAACAGGAAAATAATAGTAAGTAAATGAATAAAAGTTGAAGTAGATTTTTATACATATGCAGGATTTAGATTTAAAGATAGAGATTATGTTGAAAAAGTTATATAGCTGCCATACTTTATGCAGGGCTTAATATTGATATACTAGAGGGAGCCCTACTTCAAAGCAGCCTCATTTTATTGCAACATGTAACTAAAGGTTTGTTTTTGGCCGGAAAGTTGGAAGTCAAATCTTTACACAATAACCATTCAACAAAAAATTATGGGCGACGTAAAAAATCTGAGCGATCAGGAAGCCATTGATAAGCTGAAAAAGCTGGTAAAGTCTGCAGACATCTGCCTGTTTACAACTGCATTAACCAAGCTACCATTAGCCACCCGGCCAATGAGCACCCAGCAGATTGACGATGATGGTAACATCTGGTTTTTTAGTAGTAAAGAGAGCCATAAAAACGATGAGATTGACCAGGATAACCGGGTGCAGTTGTTTTTTGCCAACAAAGGTAATTTTGAATTTTTGAGTGTCTATGGCGAAGCCTCTGTAATAACGGATAAAGAAAAGGCACGGGAATTATGGACACCGGAACTTAAAACATGGTTCAATGACGGTGTAGATGATCCTAATCTTACATTGGTACAGATAAAGCCCTCGGATGTGTACTATTGGGATACGAAAAGCAACAAAGCTGTTTCCCTGTTAAAAATAGCGGTAGGTGCTATTACCGGTAAAACTATGGACCTTGGTGTGGAAGGCAAACTGGAAATTTGATTATCCTATTAAATAACCGAATAATGAAAAAAGAGGAAGAACCTGATACAGCAGGTATTTACAAAGAATTTAAGGACTTGGTAAATATGACGCCTGCTGCCCTTGAAAAATGGCTAACTACTAAAGAATCGAAAAAGGTAGGCTGGGATAGCGGTGACGGCGAATCAGTAGGGCACAAGTCAGGGCAGAAGATTATTGATATCCTGCATAAGAAAAAAACTGACCTGAAAGAGGGAGATTACAAGCACATGCAAAAAGTAATCAGCTACATCAAGCGGCATACGGCTCAGCAACCGGATGGGGATTTGTCGGAAACAAACTGGAATTATTCGTTGAAGAACTGGGGGTACGATTACACAAAAGCCTGATAGCTAATAGTTATCAGCTAAAAAATAGAGCCACCAGCAGAAATAGTGGGTACGAATAGGAGTAAATTACAGATAAAACTGCCCCGGAAATACATTCCGGGGCATTTTTTTTATGATCTCATGTTTTCACCGCATCATCATCTTAGCGCTTTGTATGCCTCTTTCATCAATACCTTCACCGTATACAATCTACCGGATTTGTTGGCAAAGAATATAGGTGATATCAGCTCCGGCGATCAATAATTTGGAAACACTTAAATCAGATACCCCGTTTAGTAGTTATGGTGCTAATATTATATACAAGGATGAAAGGAAAACTGGATGATACCCTATACCGGCGATATATAAGCATGCTGCCGGCAGCTATTCAAAACCGGGTAAACCGGTTTCACTTCTGGCAGGATGCACAACGCAGTTTATTTGGCAAGCTACTGTTGATGAAAGGTTTAGATGTAACGGGCTTAACCGGCTATACGCTGGATCAGTTATCCTATTCGGAATATCAGCGGCCTTATTTTAAAAGTGCTGATTTTAATATCTCCCACAGCGGAGCATTTATTATCTGTGCCATCAGCAAAACCAACCGGGTAGGAATAGATATAGAGGAAATAAATGATATTCCCACAGCGGATTTTACAGCAGAATTTTCTGCTACGGAAATGGCAGCCATATCAGACGATAAAAGCCTGCGCTATTTTTATTCTTTATGGACACAAAAAGAAGCATTTCTGAAGGCAATCGGTAAGGGATTGCAGGTACCGCTTAATCAGGTTTCTGTAAAGGAAAATAAGATACGATGGGAAAATGAAGATTGGTTCCTGCACGAAATCAAACTGGATGCCGGGTATGTGTCTCACCTGTGCATAGATGCGGTAATGCCGGAAATAGTTTTACAGGAAATAGAATTGTAATATTAAATCAAAATAGTCAATAGGCAACTGGCAATAGGCAAATGCAAGTCTAAACAGCGAAAATGAAGTCTATAATCAAATTGAATCTGGTATAATATCTAACCCAGGTTGCGGAAATAGTTGACTGGCCTATACTCATTTGCTTTTTGTCAATTGCCTGTTGCCTATTCAAATCTGGCTTTACTGATAGCCAGCCGCCTGTAAATTAAACAGTTCGGCATACCTGCCATCTTTTGCCAATAACTCGTTGTGGCTGCCTATTTCCTGTATTTCCCCTTTTTCCAGTACAAGAATCCGGTCTGCCATGCGAACGGTGGAAAAGCGGTGCGAAATAAGGACTGCCGTTTTATCTTTTGTCAATTCCGAGAAACGTTCAAACACTTCGTATTCTGCCCTCGCATCCAATGCCGCTGTTGGTTCATCCAGCACCATTAGTTGTGCATCCCGCATGTAGGCTCGTGCAATGGCAACTTTTTGCCACTCGCCGCCTGATAGTTCAACGCCATTGTCAAATTGGCGCCCAAGCATCTGGTCGTATTTTTTGGGTAGCCGTTCAATCAGGATACTTGCCAGGCTTTGCTTTGCTGATTTAATGATGAGCTCCCGGTCGTGCTGTTGATTGATATTCCCCATTGAAATATTTTCTGCCGCCGTCATTTGATAGCGCAGGTAATCCTGGAAAATAATTCCCATACCCGCCCGGAGTTCTGTAAGATCATATTCCTTTAGATCGTACCCGTCTAATAATATCCTTCCTTCCGTGGGATCGTAGAGCCGTACGAGCAGCTTGACTAATGTGGTTTTACCGGCGCCATTTTCCCCTACAAATGCCAGCTTTTCACCTGCATCAAGCGTAAAATTCAAATGCCGGTTGGCCCAGCGGGTCGAGTTGTAATACCGGAAACCGACGTTTTCAAAAACAAAGCCCTGAACAATTGGATTCGGAAAAGGGCGGGGTTTTGCGGAAACAGCCATACCTGATTTAATTTCTAAAAAATCGAAAAAGTCTTTCAGATATAGTGCACCCTGCGCCACCTGGCTAAACCTTCTGATCATAGATTGGAGAACGCTGGCTAAAGCACGTATGGATCCCAGTAAAAAAGTTAAGCTGCCAATGGTAAGGTAGCCGGCAAGTACTTGTCTGATAATGTATACAAAAGCGGTGTAATAACCAATCACACCGATAACGGCAAGCAGGATTCCCCACACCACCCGCTTGGTGCCAAGGTTTCGGTTATCGATATATAATTTTTCGGCAATTGTTTTAAACCTATTGATCAGGAATGCCGACAAGTCAAACACACGTACTTCCTTGGCGGCCTGGTCACCAGCCCCTATGGAACTCAGGTATTCTAATTCTCTTCTTCTGTTTATCTGGCTCCGCGTAAGGAGATAATTTTTAGCGTTGAAATAATTTTCGCCCAACATGGAAGGAATAGTGGAGAAAAGAAGGATAAGCGTGAACCAGGGATTAAAAACAAGCAGGCTGACCCCCAGCGAGCCTAAAGAAATTACATCCTGGATCTGGCTAAATACCTGGGATAAAAGGGTTGACCGGTTGGCTGTTTGCTGCCGGGCCCGCTCCAACTTATCGTAAAATGCAGAATCTTCAAATTTCTCCAGGTCGAGCACAGCGGCATGAGACATAATCCTGACAGAAGAATAATTGGCAAAGAGATCGCCTAAAAGATTTTCTAAATGAATATTGATTTTAGTAATTGCATTTATCACAATCATCAGTAATCCTTCTAACGCAATAAATTCCCAAAGGCTGGCCTGGGAAATAGTTCCGTGCCCCCTGATAATTAAAATTACCTGGTCTATGATCATCTTACCAACGTATAACATAGCTACAGGCAATACAGCAATAATCAGTCGCAACAGCAGGTTAGAAATGGTGAGCAGCGGACTGGTTTTATATACCAGCCTTAAAAATTTGGGGACGTTGGTTAATGCAGAAAGCCGATCCTTTAATGTTAGTTTTTCCATTTATCAGATGATAGCCTACAGTTTCGATTATTGTAATTTAGTATCTCATAGCGGCACTTCCTTAAAATAGCAGCGAAAATAATCGGAAACCGGAATGATAAAAGACCTACATATGACTGCTGCACCTGTGGTTATTACCTGTAATAGCAGAAGTCCATTAGCAAATGTAACCCTACATGTTTGTAATACAGGCAATTGCGTATGAAAACAAACGTATTTTAACGGCCTGCATCCGGAGCTAACAGAATTGCCAGATCTTTTAAATCAACGGGCCTGCTATTTTAAAAAGTTCAACAGGTCAGGGATTATCCAGATGTTTTTGTAAGATTCTGGCGAATGCTTCACCATGCATTGGAGAGAAGATATCGGAGTGCTCGCCTTTGATTTCATGGATTAAAGTGCCGCCTGCTACATATTTTTTCCAACTGTTTTTTGTCTCGTCAGCGAGATGCATTTTCCTGAAACCGATATTGTTGTTCCGGTCGAGGAAAAAATAACGGTCTGTGGCATAAAAAACAGTTATTTTTCCCTGATATGGAAATAATACATAGTTTTTACAGGCATTCATGTACACTTCGATGGAGTCATCAAAAATTTCAAGGCCTGCGTATTCCAGGTAATTGGCCTTAAAATTATTCCGCCGGATGCGGTTGCGCATTGCCCGAAAGGTATCTATTTTATACAGTATGGATTGACGGGGGTGCTTGCGCAGCAAATACAGCTGAAAAGCAGTTTTCAGGATGAACCTTGATATTGATTTGTGTACGGCAGCAGGTACGTGAAATAAATTTTTAATAGTTCCTGCTGCTTGTTTGGTATGCTCGCTAACGAAGGTATCGAACATAGCAAGTGAATGTACTTTTTTACCTGCTGCCTCTAACTGCTTTGCCATTTCAAAGGCAATAATTCCCCCTATGCAATGCCCCGACAGTGCATACGGCCCTACCGGATTCTGTATCAGCATTTCTTCAATAAAAACACTGGCAATTCCCTCAATCGTAACAGGAAACCCTTTCATGTCCTTACCCCCGATGGGCGCCTGAAAAGCATATACCGGCTGTTCAGCATCGAGCATAGCTGCAAACTGCTTTATTTTGAGCGAAGTGCCGCCGCCGCCGGCTACAAAATACAGGGGAACCTTGTGGCCGGTGGTTTTAATAGGAACCAGGTATTTAATATTCACATCCGGCAGGCCGGAATTGAGGGCCTTCTTGGTAATATTAGTGGCGAGGCCGGCAATGGTAGGGTAAATGAATATGTCGTTTACACTAATATTCACATTTAATTTTTTTTGAATAAGCCAGACCAGCCTGATGGCGTACAAAGAATGACCGCCCAGTTCAAAAAAGTTGTCATTAATCCCTGCCTGTTTTATACCCAATAGTTCCTGCCAGATAGCTGCAAGACTTATCTCTGTTTCATTTTGGGGTGCTGCATAGGCATGAGCAGATATTGAACCGGCATCCGGGGCGGGCAAGGCTTTCAGGTCAATTTTGCCATTTTGATTTAGCGGCAATTGTTCCATTTGTACCCATAATGCAGGTACCATGTAATCAGGTAATTTCGACTTCAGGTAAGCGAGCAGGAGTGCCCGGTCAAAAGCCTGTGCCGGTACGATATAGCCAACCAGGTTTTTATTGCCATTCCTGTCTTCTTTTGCCACCACCACAGCCTGGCTAACCAGTCCGCTTTGCTGCAACAGGTTTTCTATTTCTCCCAACTCAATCCGGTAACCTCTTATTTTTACCTGCCCATCTATGCGGCCCAGGTATTCTATATTCCCATCCGGCAGCCAGCGGGCCAGATCTCCGGTCTTATACATCCTGGCTTCCGGTTTACCAAACGGATCGGCTATGAACCGTTCGGCTGTTAAGCCAGCCAGATTCTGGTAACCGCGTGCCACCTGCACCCCTCCAATGTATAACTCACCGGCTACTCCAACAGGCACCGGTTGCTGCTGATGACCCAGGATATATAAGGATGTATTGTGTATGGGTTTACCAATGGGCGGCAAATCAGGTACTTCCGTATCCGCTTCTATTGTATAACTGCTTACCACATGTGCTTCTGTAGGCCCGTATTGGTTTATTAATCTTACCCTGGCATTACGGGTCAGCGCTTTGATGTCGTCCGTTAGCTTTAGCTGCTCTCCGGCTACCATAATCTCTTCAATCGAGGTACGATTTTTTAAAATTTCAGCGGTGTATTCAGCCAGGTTTTTTAAAACGATATATGGGATAAATAAATGGGTAATACGGTATATATCTATGTCTTTCAATAGCTCCCGCACATCTTTTCTTCTTTCTGCATTTATTAAATACAATTCGCTGCCAAAACATAGCGTGGAAAAGATTTCCTGGAAACTGACATCGAAATTAAGGCTGGCAAACTGCAGCACCCGCCGTTCTGTTTTATTGGTAAACTGCTGTTGTTGCCAATGTAATAAATTTACAAGCCCGCTGCCCGGCATGCGTACACCTTTGGGTTTACCAGTAGAGCCGGATGTATAAAGCACATAAGCCAGGTTATCAGCATCCCGCATAATGGGCTGATTGGCCGCTGACTCTTCGCTGATGAGCGGCCAGTCTTCTGGTATGTTTACAATTTCATAGTTTGATAAGGTGGCAGAACTACTTAGCTTTCCGATGTTGCTGATGATGAGTCCGGCGCCTGTGTCTTCCAGCATGTAGCGAATTCTTTCTGCCGGATATTCCGGATCGACAGGCACGTATACAGCACCAGCTTTCAGAATTGCCAACACAGTAACAATCATCTCCAGGCTGCGTTCCATACAAAACGGCACCAGCGTTTCTGCTTTTACCCCTTTTTTTCTTAAATATGCTGCCAGTTTATTTGCCTTTACATTCAGTTCCTCATAAGTAAGTTGCTTTCCTTCAAACACAACTGCTGTTTTCTTAGGCGTCTTGGTAACCTGCTCTTCAAACAGGTCAGTAATCGTTGTATCTTTTGGATACGCTACAGACGTATTATTAAATTCAACCAGTAGCTGTGTTTTTTCTGCGCTGCTTAATATGGGTATAGCAGCTATGTTCTGGTCCGGGTTTTCTATTACTGAATGCAGCAACACTACAAAATGGGCCATCATCCTTTCGATGGTCTGCTTCTTATACAGGTCGATACAATATTCTACCGTTAGGATGAGACCTTGCGTGGTTTCATCTATATTGAACAGTAAGTCAAACTTGGCGGTGGTATGAGAGGGCAAGCCGATGCTGCCATCTGATAACTGTAATTTACCGAAATCCAGCTGAGCGATGTCCGGCTTGTTCTGTAGCACCAGCATCACCTGGAACAGGGGGCTATAACTTACCTCTCTTTCTTTCACCACTGCTTCTACCACCTTCTCAAATGGTATCTCCTGGTGATCATAAGCCTCCAGTGTTGTTGCTTTCACCTGTTGCAGCAAACCGGCAAATGAAGTATTCTCATCCAACTGGCTCCGCAGGGCAAGGGTATTTATGAAAAAACCAATAAGCCCTTCTACTTCCTGCTGCTGCCGGCCTGCCGTAGGTGTACCAATGCAAATATCCTGTTGGCCACTATGGCGGTACAACAACACCTTGACAACCGAAAGCAGGGTCATAAATAAGGTGGCATCCTGCTGCCGGCTAAATACCTGCAGTCGGTCCGATAAAGTTTTGTCTAACTTTAAACCGATAGCAGCCCCATTGGTACTTTGAACCGGCGGCCTGCTATAGTCGGCAGGTAGCTGTAACAGTGGTGTACCTTCCAGTTTTTCTTTCCAATATCCCAGCTTTTTATCCCAGGCTTTTTTCTGTGGATGCGTATGTTGCCAAATGGCATAATCTGCATACTGAACGGGCATTTTTGGCAGCATTGCTTCTTTGCCATCCGTATAGCTTTTGTACAATTCAGCCAGCTCGTTGAACAGGATATCTTCAGACCAGCCATCATAAGCAATATGATGGAAAGTAAACACCAACAGGTGTTCTTCTTTATCCAAACTTACCAGTAATGCCCGCAGCATATAATCGGCGGAAAGATCAAAAGGAGCCTGAATGCTATTACTAATTAGCCGCTGCAAGCCAGGGGCATCGTCCTTGAATATAGAACCATCAATAGTTTGTAATTTCCATCCATTTGCTTCTTTTATGTACTGATAACCACATCCTTCCTTTTCCCGAATAATGGTTCGCAGCACTTCATGGCGGGCCACAATCTGCTGTAGGGTATCTGATAATGCTGCTTTATTAAGATCTCCTTTTATTCGTAATACAACAGGTATATGATACTGCACACTGCCCTGCAGCCGGTCAATAAACCATAACCGTTCCTGGCTAAAGGATAATGGAATATGTGCAGGCCTCGTTAATGCTTCAACAGCAGGTAACGATACATCTGCATCCCGGGTTTGCAGGTGTGCGGCTAAGGTAGCAATGGTAGTACACTGGAAAAGGCTTTGAATAGTAACCTCTAATTGCAGCCTTTTACGAATAAAGGATGCCAGGCGCATTGCCTGTAATGAATGCCCTCCCAAAGAGAAAAAATCATCATGTATGCCGATTCGTTCTTCACCAAACAGCTCCTGCCAGATGGTTGCCAGGGCTGTTTCCATATCAGTGCGGGGAGCGGTATAACCATGGCTCACTGTTCTTTCCAAATCAGGATCGGGCAGTGCTTTTTTGTCCACTTTTCCGTTTGGGGTTAATGGCAGGCTACTTATTTCTATAAGCAGTTGGGGCACCATGTATGCCGGCAGCTTATCGTGTAGAAAATTACTTATTTCCGCTTTGTTAAACGCTTCCTGTGGAACGATATAACCTACCAGTTGTTTATCGCCATATTTATCTTCCCTGGCTACAACCGCCGCCTGCGCTGCTAACCCACTTTGCAGTAGGGTATTTTCTATTTCTCCCAATTCAATCCGGTAGCCTCTTATTTTTACCTGATCGTCTATCCTGCCGAGACATTCTATATTACCATCCGCCAACCAAAAGCCTGAATCGCCGGTGCGGTACAATCTTTCTCCGGCTTCGTTGCTAAAATAATTTTTAATGAATTTTTCCGCTGTTAATTCCGGCCGGTTGAAATAGCCCCTGGCCAAACCTACTCCCCCTATATATATTTCTCCCACTACATTTATCGGGCACAATGCACCTTGCCGGTTTACAATCACCATTTTCGTATTGGCAATGGGCTTACCGATAACTACTTTTTCAGTAGCGGCCAACTTCTTCATAGCTGACCAAATTGTTGTTTCGGTGGGCCCGTAACAATTAAAAACGTCTCCTCTTTTGGTAAGCGATTCTTTCATCGCTTCTTTGATGGCCTCGCCGCCAATGAGCATGGTGATGCCTTCGTTGTTTTTCCAGTCAGCATCCAGCAATAACTGCCAGGTGGATGGGGTTCCCTGCATATGGGTAGGCCGGTGAACGGATACATAGCCGGCCAGTTTAAAACCATCCATCGCCACTTCTTTCGGAACGATTATTAATTTTCCCCCGGTAATGAGGGGGAGATACAATTCCAGATAAGCAATATCAAAACTATAGGTGGTAACGGATAAAAAACCTGAACCGGAATGGAATTGCACAGTGGCGGCTACACTTTTCAACAAATTCACGACACTGGTGTGTTCTACCATCACACCTTTTGGCTTTCCGGTGGATCCGGACGTATAAATTACATAGGCAAGATGCCTGGGATGAATGGCAATGTCCAAATTGCCGGAAGGCTGCTGATGAAGATAAGAACGGTCGCCATCTATTTCAATAATATCGACATCGTCATTCCCACTCAATACCGTCCTGCTTTGTTTACTGCTCACAATTATTGTAGCACACGTATCTGTCAGCATATACCTGATCCGCTCTAACGGATAATCGGGATCTATAGGTACATAGGCCGCACCGGCTTTCAGAATGCCTACTATGCCCACCAGCATTTCTATTGAACGCTCTATACAAACAGGCACCAGTGTTTCCTCGTTAACGCCTTTGCTGCGCAGGTAATGAGCCAATTGATTAGCCCTTGTATTTAATTCCTGGTAGCTAATTTCATTTCCTTCAAATATTGCTGATATTTTCTCAGGTGAGGTTAAAACCTGATCTTCAAAAAGACTAATAATACTTTTATCTGTTGGATATGCTACTGTCGTTTGGTTAAAACCGCTCAGTAACCGGCTTTCCTCAGCTTCACACAGCATGGGTAAATTACCAATACTTTGTCCGGGTGCTTTTATTACCGAATGCAATAGTTTTTCGTAGTGCGCCATCATCCGGTGAATAGTAGCTTCCTTATACAAATCCGTACAGTATTTTGCAGATAAGTAAAGTCCTTTTCCGGTATCCGTAATATGAAACGTGATGTCGTATTTTGAAATGGTATTGACGTATAGGCCTTCTAAACCACGGGACAGTTCCAGCCCTCCTACCTGTAATTGTTCTACCTCTGGTGTATTTTGTAATACCAGCATTACCTGGAACAAGGGATTAAGGCTTATATCCGGCTCATCCACCACTGTTGCCACCACTTTTTCAAAAGGGATTTCCTGGTGTTGATACGACTCCAGCGTATTGATCTTTACCTGCTGTAGTAAAGTTGTAAATGAGGCGCTGCCATCTACTTCATTGCGTAAGGCAAGGGTATTGATAAACGAACCAACAAGCTTTTTAAGTTCCTGCTGCTGGCGACCGGTTGTGAAAGTGCCCACACAAATATCAGGCTGGCCGCTATAGCGGTACAGTAGTACATTTAAAGTAGACAGTAGGGTCATGAACAAGGTAGCATCCTGCTGCCGGCTAAATGCTTTTAGCTGATCTGTCAGGAGCTGATCTACCAATATGCCGGTAACCGCACCGCTGGTGGTTTGTATCAATGGCCTCGGGTAATCTGTTGGAAGTTGTAGCGGCGTTACCCCCTGTAGTTTTCCTTTCCAGTATGCCAATTTCCTGCTCCATGCTTTTCCTTGTAAATAGCTGTGTTGCCAGATGGTATAGTCAGCATACTGAACCGCAAGTGGTAGTAAAGAATGCGTAAGTTGGTTTGCATATGCATGGTATAATTCTGCCAGTTCCGTAATTACAATGGCGGCAGACCAGCCATCGGATGCAATATGGTGAAGGGTAGCTACCAGTATATGGTCTTCGGCTTCTATATTAATCAGCACTGCCCGCAGCATATAATCGTCCGACAAATTGAATGCTGTTTCAACATAGTCTTTGATGTATTGCTGCAAGTCTGTGAAACACTCCCGGTATTTGGAACCATCCACCATTTGCAATTGCCAGCCATCCGCTGCTTTTATGTGTTGATAGCGGGCACCTTCTTCTTCCCGGATGACGGTGCGTAGTACTTCATGGCGGCTAACGATTTGATGTAACGCATTGGATAAAGCGCTTTTATCCAGTTTACCTCGTAGCCGTAATACAGCAGGTATGTGGTATTGAGTATGGCTCTGCAGGCGGTCAATAAACCACAATTGCTCTTGACTAAAGGATAAAGGAACACGGCCGGGCCTTGCCTGTACCTTGATAGCAGGAAAATTTCGTTGATTATTTAGTTGTCGGATATGGTTAGTATCCGGTTTTAAGGTAGAGTGCACAAAGAGCTTTTTATGAAATGATATAGTATTTATTTTTCACAACTGCACAAACTACCCCGCCCAGGAATGAAAAATAAGCTCCAACCTAAAAATTGATTGTACAAGCCTGTTTAATTCACAAAAGGCCGCTCCTGCCGGCAAGGCAAGTGTTATTCTATCAACTTGGGACGGTTCATAGTTTATTGGAACGGCTAAGAATCAATTCAAACAACCTTGACTATCGAAAGCGTTGGAGCTGTTTTACTATCATTAACTGACAGTAATTGGCTCAGCGCAGTTCATTGGAATATACTATGCATCACAATATGTGTTGGTAAATTAATGGTTTTTAATTTTTATTCAGCAATGAACGAATATGGCTGAATAAAGGAATATTGGTGTAAAAAATACTGATTTATCATCATTTCAAAGTAAGACACCAGTATGCCTTACCTGAAAACTTTCGTACTATAAACAGGCTTTTATAGCGATGCTTCATCCGGTAACACCCGGATGGGTTGACTTTGGCATTCTTTATCCTTATATTATCTTATTTCCAGGCTTTATCTTCTTTTATCCGTAGCGCCGTTTCTGATCCCGATTATATTGATAAATTCGGATTAAAACTTTGCCCATCAAGTGTCCATTATCTGTTTACAGCAGTTTTCCAAAGGCAATAATAGTCTTTTCCGATCCATCAGCAGCATAAAATTTCTGTCAATTTGTCTTTCAAGGACGATCCAGATGTTTTTGTAACGTTTTAGCAAATTCTTCACCGTGTATCGGGGCAAAAATATCGGAGTGTTCGCCTTTAATTTCATACACAGTAGTGTTGGTGGCATAATCATTCCACGCAGTTTTTGTCTTTTCGTCCAACAGCATCTTCTTATAACCGATATTATTATTCCGGTCAAGGAAAAAATAGCGGTCTGTAGCAAAAAACAATATTATTTTCCCGTCATATGGGTGTAGTTTGTAATTTTTATACGCCGCTATATAAATTTCAATGGAATCCTCAAAAATCTCTTCACCCGCATATTTCAGATAATCATTTTTAAAATTCTTTCGCTTGATTCTGTTACGTATGGACCGGAACGTGTTTACTTTATACAGCATCGATTGGCGGGGATGGTTCCGCAACATATACGTTTGGAAATTAACCCGTAACATAAACCTGGAAAGTGATCTTTGTATAACAGATGGTATATGATACAGATTTTTAAGTGTTCCCGGTTCCGGTTCAATCTGCCTGCGGATAATTGTATCGAACATGGCAAGTGAGTGTACTTTTTTACCCCTCAACTGCAATTGCTTAGCCATTTCAAAAGCAACAATACCTCCTATACAATGTCCTGACAAAGCATAAGGTCCATCCGGATTTTGTATTAATAGCTCTTCAATAAAAACAGTAGCAATTCCTTCAATCGTATCGGGGAAACCCTTTAAATCTGCATCCCCGATCGGAGGTTGAAAAACATACACTGGTTGTCCGGCATCAAGCTGTTCCGCAAATTTTTTAATTTTAAGCGCAGTACCTCCTCCGCCTGCCACAACATATAACGGAGGTTTGGAGCCGGTAGTTTTAATTGGAACCAGATATTTGATATTCAGATCCGGCAATGATGGGTTCCTGACCTTATTTACAATATTACCTGCCAGGGCGGCAACCGTCGGATAAATGAATATATCATTCACACTGACACTTATATTCATTTTTTTACGGATCAGCCATACCAGGCGGATGGCATACAGGGAATGCCCGCCAATATCAAAGAAATTATCGTGAATGCCTACCTGGCTAATCCCTAAAAGTTCCTGCCATATATTCACGAGCCTTGTTTCAAGTTCATCCCGTGGTGCTTCGTATTGTTTAGCGCTCAGTTGGGAAATACCGGGATCAGGCAATGCCTGCCGATCAATTTTGCCACTATTGGTTAGTGGAAAATGCTCCATTTGTACCCATACCTGAGGTACCATATAAGCGGGTAATTCTGCTTTCAGGTAAGAAATAAGTGACCCCTGGTCAAATACCCCTGCTGTAACCACATAAGCAATCAGGTTTTTGTTTCCATTGCTATCTTCTTTCGCTACTACTACGGCCTGTTCTACCAGTTTACTTTGTTGTAATACAGCCTCTATCTCTCCCAACTCTATCCGGTAACCTCTTACTTTCACCTGTCCGTCTATGCGACCCAAATACTCTATATTCCCATCTGGTAGCCAGCGGGCCAGATCGCCTGTTTTGTACATCCTCGAATCCGCCACTTCTTTGCGGAACGGATCACTCATGAACCGCTCTGCTGTTAGTTCCGGAAGGTTTAGGTAACCACGGGCTACCTGAACCCCTCCAATGTATAGCTCTCCGGCTACGCCAACGGGAACCAACTGATGCCCGGCACCCAGGATGTATAAATACGTATTGTCGATGGGTTTGCCAATGGGTGGCAAAGCAGATACATCCTTTTCAGTGTTTATGGTGTAGCTGCTCACTACATGCGCCTCCGTTGGCCCATATTGATTAATTAGCTTAATGGAAGAATTACTTAGTAACTTTCTGATGTCATCTGTCAGCTTTAATTGCTCTCCGGCAATCATCATTTCTTCCAGTGAAGAAACAGAAGATGAAAGCGAAATGGCATACTCAGCCAGCGTTTTCAGAACGATATATGGCAGGAATAAATGGGTAATGGCGTACTTATCAATATCACTTAACATTTCTGTTATATCCTTTCTTCTTTCTTCAGCTATCAGATATAGCCGGCCTCCAAAACAAAGTGTGGAGAATATCTCCTGAAAGCTAACGTCGAAATTGAGGCTGGCAAATTGCAATACCCGGCGGTTGCCCTTGTTGATAAACTGCTTCTGTTGCCAACTAAGCAGGTTTACCAATGCGCTGTTTGCCATCCGTACGCCTTTGGGCCTGCCGGTAGAACCGGAAGTATACAGCACATACAACAGTTTATCTGCACCTCCCGCAAGCGGCCGGTTGGTAGCTGGTTCTTTATGTATAAACAGTGCTTCTTCCAACGGGTTTACCACTGCGTAGCTTTTGGCAGTAGCTAAACGGCTTACGCTTTGCTCCGTGCTGATAAGCAGTGCTACTCCCATATCTTCCAGCATATAGGCGATCCTTTCCTGAGGGTATTCGGGGTCGATAGGTACATAGGCGGCCCCTGCTTTCAGAATGGCCACTACAGCGATGATCATCTCTATGTTTCGTTCCATACACAAGGGAACCAGTGTTTCTTGTTCTACACCCTTCTTTCGCAAGTAGGATGCTAACTGATTTGCTTTTGTATTTAACTCACCATAACTAAGTTGTTCTTCTCCAAATACGACCGCTGTGTGTTCAGGTGTTTTGGCTGCCTGCTCTTCAAATAGTTCAACAATCGTTTTATTTGTTGGATAGTCTGCTGTAGTATCATTGAACGCAATTAACAACTGTTTTTCCTCGGCAACGCTTAGCATGGGTAGTGTGTCAACCGTTTGCAAAGGTGCTTTTACTACCGAATGAAGCAAGGCCAAGAAGTGAGCCATCATGCGGCTGACTGTAAGCTCTCCATACAGGTCAGTGCAGTATTCTACTGTAAGCGCAAGCCCCCGACTTGTTTCCGATACATTAAATATAAGATCAAACTTGGAAGAGGTATGTGATGACATACCTGGCAGACCACGGGATAATTGTAACTGCCCTAATTGCAACTGCTCAACCTCCGGTGTGTTTTGCAATACCAGCATCACCTGAAACAAGGGACTACGGCTCATATCCCGATCTTTTACTATCGCTTCCACTACTTTCTCAAACGGTATCTCCTGATGTTCGTAGGCCTCCAAAGTAGTGGCTTTTACCTGTTGCAGCAGCGATGTAAACGGCAGGCTGCCATCTACCTCACTGCGAAGAGCAAGTGTGTTTACAAAGAAGCCGATGAGCCCTTCCAGTTCCTGTTGCTGCCTGCCGGCAATGGGTGTACCTACACAAATGTCCTGCTGGTTGCTGTAGCGGTAGAGCAGTACATTGAAGGTGGCCAGCAACGTCATGAACAAGGTAGTGCCTTGCTGCTGGCTGAAGGTTTGCAACGCATCCGATATTTGCTTATCTATTCTCAGCCCGGTGATTGCACCATTGTTGCTTTGTACCGGTGGCCGGTTGTAATCGGTGGGAAGTTGCAGGGGCGCTGTTCCCTGTAGTTTGTCTTTCCAGTAGCCCAGCTTCTTTTCCCAGGCTTCTCCCTGCAAATACCTGCGCTGCCACAAGGCATAGTCTGCATACTGAACGGGCAATAACAGCAACCTTATCTGTCTGTTCTCCAGCCGGCTGTTGTAAAACTCGGCCAGTTCCCGTACAATAATAGAAATAGACCAACCATCGGAAGCAATATGATGAACATTCGCTAATAATACATGGTTTTCTTCATCCAAACTAATCAGCGTTGCCCGCAGCATATAGTCAGTAGAGAGATCAAAAGGAGCTTTAATGCTGTTACCAATTAATTGCTGCAAGCCCGGAGAATCGTCTTTAAATATGGAGCCATCGATGATTTCTAATTGCCAGCCACCGGCTTCTTTTACCTGTTGATAACCGGTGCCTTCTTCTTCCCGGATAACAGTGCGTAGTACTTCGTGGCGGTTCACAATTTGCTGCAGGGCATTGGACAATGCTGTCACATCCAGCGTACCTTGTAACCGCAGTACAGCGGGTATATGATATTGCACACTGCCTTGCAGCCGATCAATAAACCATAACCGCTCCTGGCTAAAGGATAATGGAATATGTGCAGGTCTTGGTTGAACTTCTATCGCTGGCAGTAGTAAAGTTTCCTGTTGGGTTTGGAGGTGCTCAGCCAATGCAGCGATAGTTGAATGTTGGAACAGGCTTCTAATCGCAATCTCAGCTTGTAGCTTTTTACGAATGGCGGACACCAGACGCATGGCCAATAAAGAATGACCACCGAGTGAGAAAAAATCTTCATATATACCTACCTGTTCTATCCCAAGCAGATCCTGCCATATCTCTGCCAAAGCTATTTCAGTAGCTGTGCGGGGAGCTACATACTCATGAATTAATATTTTTTCTGCATCCGGATCGGGCAAAGCTTTTTTGTCCACCTTTCCATTCGGTGTTAATGGAAGGCTTTCCATCTCCATCAGCAGTTGGGGTACCATGTATGCCGGCAACTTATCTTTCAGGAAGGCAATAATTTCATTTTTGTTAAATGCCCCTTGCGGTACAATGTAAGCTACAAGCAGCTTATCCGATTGCCTGTCATTTTTAACTGCTACTACTGCCTGTTTTACCAATCCACTTTGCTGCAGCACAGCCTCTATCTCTCCCAACTCTATGCGGTAGCCTCTCACCTTTACCTGCTCGTCTATCCGGCCCAGGTATTCTATATTCCCATCCGCCAACCATCTTCCCAGGTCGCCTGTCTTATACATCCTTGCGCCCTTTGCAGTGCTGAACGGATTACCGACAAACTTCTCTTTGGTTAACGCTGCCTGGTGTAAATATCCGCTTGTTACACCCAGGCCGCCCAGGCATATCTCTCCGGCTACCCCTACCGGTACCAGCCCGCCTGCTTTGTTTACAATGTGTACCGTCGTATTGGAAATCGGTTTGCCGATCCGTACAGCCTCCCCTTTGCGTAAACGAAACACGGTGCTGTAGGTCGTGTCTTCTGTGGGGCCGTACAAATTCCTGACTTCTATCTTCTCTACTTCCAGCTTCTGCTGTACATCCACCGGTATCGGCTCGCCGGCCATGTTGATAACCGTCACATGGCTCAGATCAGTACCTTCCTGCAGCAAACTACGGATCACTACCGGAACTGTGTTAATCAATACGCCAACATCCTGCGGCAGGTGCTTGCCGATGCTTAACCCGTCTGCTACTATTCGTACCGGCTTGCCGATGCTTAAGGGGTAGAATATTTCAAATACCGATAAGTCGAAGCAGATGGAGGTGGTGGCATACACCATATCGAAATGGCTGGCTGAAAACTCCTGCCGGCACCAGCAGATAAATGCGTAGAGATTGCTGTGCTGCACCATCACCCCTTTTGGCTTACCGGTAGAACCGGAAGTATAAATGACATAGGAAAGCTGATGAGATGCGATGGCAAGAGCCGGATTGTGAGCAGGCTGTTGCACTAAAATATCTTCGATTCTATCTATTTCGATGAGCTCAAGTGCAGGTGTGCCAGCTATCCTGATGCTGCTTTCTTTGCTGCTGATGAGGAGTGCCGCAGCGGTGTCTGCCAGCATGTAGGCAATCCTTTCCTGCGGATATTCGGGGTCAATGGGTACGTAGGCTGCGCCGGCTTTGAGGATGCCCATTACAGCAACAATCATCTCTACTGAACGCTCAATACAAACGGGCACCAGTGTGTCTTCTGTTACGCCTTTGCTGCGCAGGTAATGGGCTAACTGGTTTGCTTTTGTATTTAACTGCTCATAGCTAAGCTGTTCTTCTTCAAATACGACTGCTATGTGTTCAGGTGTTTTGGCTGCCTGTTCTTCAAACAGGTCTACGATTGTTTTATTTGCTGGATATGTTACGGTGGTATCATTGAAAGCAACTAACAACTGATTTTCCTCAGCACTGCTTAGCATGGGTAGTGTGTCAACCGTTTGCAAAGGTGCTTTTACTACCGAATGAAGCAGTTCAACAAAATGACCCGCCATGCGGTTTATCGTATCCGCATAAAATAAATCTGTGCAGTACTCTACAGACAGGTAAAGGTTATCAGCAGACTCTATCAGAGAAAATGTCAGATCGAATTTAGAGGTGGTATGTACGGAAGGTATGCCGGACAAACGAAGTCCGCCAAGAGCTACATCCGGCAGATCCGGGGTATTCTGTAATACAAGCATTACCTGGAACAAGGGACTGCGGCTCATGTCCCGTTCTCTTACCACTGCATCTACTACTTTTTCAAACGGCACTTCCTGGTGCTCGTAAGCCCCGAACGTTGTCAATTTTACCTGTTGCAATAGTTCCGTAAATGTTGTCTTTCCGTCTACCTCACTACGCAGAGCAAGTGTGTTTACAAAAAACCCGATTAATCCCTCAACTTCTTTTTGTGTTCGGTTGACAACAGGCGTACCCACGCAAATATCCTGCTGTCCGCTATAACGGTACAGCAGCACTTTTAAGACCGACAATAATGTCATGAACAAGGTAACTTCCTGCTGGCGGCTCAGGTTGTGCAACCGGTTGGTTAAATCCTGGTCTATTTTGAACCTGGACACTGCCCCACGGGTGCTTAGCACAGCAGGGCGGGCATAATCGGTTGGCAGGTCAAGTGGCAGTACTCCTTCCAGTTTTTCTTTCCAGTAACCAATTTTCTTATCCCATAACGCTCCTGTCAGATTGGTCCGTTGCCAGATAGCATAATCGGCATATTGAATGGGCAAGTCAGCCAGCAAAGCAGGCCGTTCTTCGATAAATGAACGGTATAACTCCGCAAACTCATTTACTAAAACAGACATTGACCAACCGTCGGATGCAATGTGGTGCATGGTTACCACCAGTACGAACTCCTCTGCCGCCAACTGTATCAGGACAGCCCGGAGCATATAGTCAGCGGACAAATCGAAGGGGGCCTTTACAAACCCTGCTACCAGTTCTAACAAACCCTGCCTGTCATGCCGGTAAGGCGTGCCATCTACACGATTTATTGAAAAGTTATTTTCATCTATAACGTACTGATTGCCCAAACCTTCTTTTTCGTGGATTACGGTTCTGAGTACCTGGTGGCGGCTAATAATGGTTTTCAAAGCCTGTTGCAGGGCAGCGAAACTGAGCTTGCCTTGTAATTGCAACACAGCAGGGATATGATACTGTTCGCTGCCTTCGAGGAGGTCGATAAACCAAAGGCGTTCCTGGCTAAATGACAAGGGGATAAACTCCGGCCTTGGCTTAGCTTCAATAGCCGGTAATAATAACCCGGTGCTTTGCGCTTCCAGGTGTATGGCGAGTTTACCAATCGTATCAAAAACAAAAATGTCTTTGATTAATAATTCAATATTTAACCGTTTACGAACAGCGGCTACCACCCGCATGGCCAGCAAAGAATGCCCGCCCAGATCAAAAAAGTTATCTCGTATGCCTACCCGTTCTATGCCAAGCAGATCCTGCCATATTTCTGCCAAAGCTATTTCAGTAGCTGTGCGGGGAGCTACATACTCATGAATTAATATTTTTTCTACTTCCGGATCGGGCAAAGCTTTTTTGTCCACCTTTCCATTGGGAGTTAACGGCAGACTTTCTATTTCCATCAGTAGCGGTGGCACCATATATGCCGGCAACTTGTCCTTTAAGAAGATAACAATTTCATCTTTGCTAAACGCTCCCTGTGGAACGATATAAGCTACCAGTTGTTTATCACCGTATTTATTTTCCTTTGCTACAACCGCCGCCTGCGCTACCAATCCACTTTGCTGGAGGGTGTTTTCTATTTCTCCTAATTCAATGCGATAGCCTCTAATTTTTACCTGATCGTCTATCCGGCCCAGGTATTCTATATTCCCATCCGGCAACCACCGGCCCAGGTCGCCCGTTTTATATATCCTTGCTCCTGTGGTAGTGCTAAAGGAATTACCAATAAATTTTTCTGCCGTTAGTATAGCCTGATTTAGATAGCCTCTTGCCAGCCCTACCCCGCCAATGCATATTTCCCCGACTACGCCTATGGGTGTCATTTGCATGGCTTCGCCTACGATGTAAATACTGGTGTTGGCTATGGGTTTACCAATCAGTACCTTTTCATCCTTTTCTAATTTTTTTGTAACTGACCAGATCGTTGTTTCAGTGGGTCCGTATAAATTATATACATCACCTATTTTCGTTAGCGCATCTTTGATTTCTTCCCTGATGGCTTCGCCGCCTACCAGGATTTTTATTCCTTCTTTATTTTCCCATCCGGCATCCAGTAAAAGCTGCCAGGTAGCCGGGGTGGCCTGTATGTGGGTAGGCTGGTGAAGATGGATGGATGTAGCTAATTTAAATCCGTTGGTAGCAATTTCCCTGGAAACAATGAATAGCCTTGCACCATTGATGAGCGGCATAAAACATTCCAGGTAAAATATATCGAAACTGAAAGTAGTTACCGACAATAGCCCGGAACCGGATGTAAAGCCAACTGTATGATCGATGCTTTTTAATAAATTTACGACTCCGCCATGTTCAATCAATACTCCTTTTGGCATACCGGTTGAACCGGAAGTATAAATAACATATGCCAGTTGTTGTGGGGAAACCGGAATCTGAAGGTTGGTTGCGGGCTGCTTATTTATTAAAGGCCAGTCGGTATCAATCAGGATAATGCCGGGGCCCTGAATCTTTTGTAATTTAGTTCTGCTTTCCTGATTGCTGATTACTATTTCGGCCCCTGTATTAGCAATCAGATAATTAATCCGCTCAACCGGGTATTCAGGATCAACCGGTAAAAAAGCCGCCCCGGTTTTTAAGATCCCTAATATCGCCACAATCATTTCAGGCGATCTTTCGATACATATCGGCACCCGCATTTCTCCACCGATTCCCTTACTTACCAGGTAATGAGCCAATTGATTTGCCCGACGGTTCAATTCTGTAAAAGAGAGCTGTTTCTTCTCAAAAATAACTGCAACAGCACGTGGTGTTTTAGCAACCTGCTCTTCAAAAAGTGCAACAATACTTTTATCAACCGGGTAAGGAGTTAGTGTATCATTGAAATCGACGAGCAATTGTTGTTTTTCTTCAGCACTCACTATGGGTAATAGTGCAACCTGTTGTTCCGGACTTTCAATAATGGAATGGAGCAGTTCTTTGAAATGAACCGTCATCCGGCCAATGGTAGCCTCTGTAAACAAATCGGTGCTGTATTCCATGGCGCATTGTAAGCCATGAGCATTTTCCGTAATAAACAAGCTTATTTCAAACAGGGAGGTTGAATAGGTGCGGGCCTCTCTTTTTAGGCTCACTTCCCCTAAATTCAGTTCCGGAACATCAGGCGTATTACGTAAAACAAGCATCACCTGGAACAGGGGATTCCTGCTCAGGTCTCTTTCCTTTACAACACTATCGACCACTTTTTCAAATGGAATTTCCTGATGTTCGTAAGCCTCGAGGGTAGTAGCTTTTACCCGTTTCAACAAGGTGTTAAACGGCAGGCTGCCATCTACTTCACTGCGTAATGCAAGGGTATTCACAAAAAAACCGATCAGCCCTTCTAACTCCTGCTGCTGCCTGCCTGCAACGGGTGTGCCCACACAAATATCCTGCTGGCCGCTGTAGCGGTGCAGTAATACATTGAACGCAGCTAGTAAGGTCATAAAAAGGGTTACGCCCTGCTGTGTGCTTAACTCATGTAATTGTTGCAAGGTTCGTTCGTCCACGACAAAGCCGGCTGAGGCTCCCCTTGCACTTTGAACTTTAGGCCTGCTGAAATCGGTTGGTAACTGAAGCGGAGTTATATCGTGTAATTTGTCTTTCCAATAACCCAGCTTTTTTTCTAATATTTCACCCTGAACATGATTCCGCTGCCAGATGGCATAATCGGCATACTGCACCGGCAATGCCGGTAAATTTATGGGTCTTCCATTCTCAAAAGCACTGTAGCCTTCTACTACCTCTTGTACGAGAATAGATCTGGACCAGCCATCGGAGGCAATATGATGCATGTTAAATACCAACACATACTCTTCGTCACCAAAGGCAATGAGGTGCGCCCTCATCATGTGATCTTTGGGTAAATCGAAAGGGGCAAATATTAGCTCCTGAATGTAACGTTGCAGTGCCGACTGGTTGTCCTTGTACACTGAACCATCTACAACGGATAGCTGCCATGAATCCTTACCGGTAATTTGCTGATAAGATATTCCCTCCCGCTGTAAAATCACTGTTCGTAATACTTCATGGCGGTTAACTACATTCTGTAACGCAGCAGCAAGAGCCGCTTTGTTCAGCTTTCCGGTTAATCGCAATACGGCGGGTACATGGTACTGCTGGCTACCTTGCAGGCGGTCAAGAAACCATAAACGTTCCTGGCTAAATGAAAGTGGAATGTATTCAGGCCGTGGATGCACCGGCTCAATTGATGGCAATACTACTGTATCTTTTTTACCGGGTACCCGGGCCGACAACATCGCTACAGTAGGATAATCAAAAATGTCCCCGATCGGCATTTCCACATTAAATGCCTTCCGCATGGCGGAAATCAATCGCACTGCCAGCAGAGAATGGCCACCCAGTTCAAAAAAATCATCATGTACACCTACCTGATCTACTTCCAATACCTCTGCCCATATCCGGGCCAGCTTTTCCTCTGTTTCGTTGCGGGGAGCTACATACTTATCACCCGCTATTTCCGCTACATCCGGATCGGGTAAAGCCTTCCTGTTTATTTTGCCATTGGCTGTCAAGGGTATACGCTCTACTTCCATCAGTACCGCCGGAATCATGTATTCCGGCAGTTTCTTCTTTAAATAATCTACAATTTCTTCCCTGTCAAATACTTCATTTGCTACAACATAGGCTATCAGTCTGTTATTGCCCTGCCTGTCCAGTTTTGCCAGTACCACGCCCTGCTTCACCTGTTCACATTGTTCCAGCACGTTTTCCACCTCTCCCGGTTCTACCCGGTATCCCCTTATCTGAACCTGGTTATCCACCCGGCCAATAAATTCGATATTACCATCCGGCAACCATTTTACCAAGTCACCGGTGGCATACATTTTAGCTCCCCGATGTTCTGCCAGTTTGAATGGATTCAGAATAAATTTCTCCTCCGTAAGCTCCCGGTTATTAAAATAGCCCCTTGCTACGCCATCCCCGGCTATATACAGCTTACCCGGTACACCAATAGGGCATAGCTGCATGTTCCTGGATAAAACATACACCTGCGTATTGGAAAATGGCTTACCTACCGGGATTCTTTTTTCATAGTTGCCTTCCGGTTGTACCAGATGCAATAATTTACCAACTGTTGTTTCCGTAGGGCCGTAGTGATTGACTACCTGGCAAAGGCTGCCGGACATCCTGATAGCCGCTACATTCTCTGCCTGTAGCGTTTCGCCCCCGAATACCAGTAATTTGGAGGGTAATAACAATTCCTCTGTGGTGCTTAGCGCTTTCCAGTGCGAGGGAACAATTTTTACACATTCTATTTGTACTTCTCTGAAATACCGGTGCAGGTATTCAATATTGCTTACTGACTCTTTTGTAAACACATGTAATGCACCGCCTGACAGAAGCGAGGCATAAATAACGGTATTGCCGAGGTCAGTAGCAATGGTAGATACCAATGCAAATGAACTACACTGGTCAATGTGAGTATATTTATTTAATCCGTAATAATAGTCTACCAGGCTACAGTGTTCAATCATTACACCCTTGGGCCTTCCCGTAGAACCTGATGTATAAATTACGTAAGCCAGATGATTGGTCGAAGGCTTCACAGGCAGATTACCGGAAGGATGACGTTCAAGAAGCGGGTCTTCTATTTCTATTATTTCTGCGTCGGCTTCTGCTTCGAGACTTATGCGAGCGGCTTTGCTGCTTACAATAATAGAAGCACCTGCATCCTGGAGCATATAGCTGATCCTGTCGGCAGGGAAATCGGTATCAACCGGAACATACGCTGCCCCGGCTTTCATAATACCCAATAACCCAATAATCATAGAAGCAGAACGCTCCATATACAGGGGTACCAGGCTATTTGGCTTTACACCTTTGCTCTTTAAATAATGAGCCAGTTGATTGGAGCGCTCATTTAACTCCCGGTAGCTTAGTTGGTCCTTTTCAAATACCAATGCTATATTTCCGGGTGTTTTTACCACCTGCTCTTCGAAAAGCTCAACAAATGTTTTATCTTTCGGATAGGCAACTGCAGCGCTGTTAAATTGTTCCACTAACTGCCTTTCCTCTTCGTTGCTTAACATGGTCAGCAGTCCTATCTTCTGCTGTGGATCTGCTACTACCGAACGTAACAGCGTTGTAAAATGATCCGTCATCCGCTTCATGGTATCAGCCTGGTACAGATCGGTACTGTAATCAACACTACCCATGAAGCCATTCGGCGTTTCCGTTATAAAAAGGGTAATATCGAACTTAGCTACGTTCGTGACAAAAGGCTCTGCAGATAATACCAGCTCGCCTAACTTTAGCTTTGAAGACTCCGGTGTGTTCTGCAACACCAGCATTACCTGGAATAAAGGACTTCTGCTAGGATCTCTTTCGCTTACGGCTATCTCCACCACTTTATCAAATGGAATTTCCTGATGTTCATACGCTTCCAGGGTGGTGGATTTTACTTTTTCCAGTAAAGCGGCAAAACTAATATCACTGCTAAACTCGGTGCGGAGTGCAAGCGTATTTACAAAAAAACCAACCAGCCCTTCCAGTTCTTTTTGCTGCCTGCTGGCAATAGAAGTACCTACGCTGATATCCTCCTGGCTACTGTAACGCTGTAGTAATACTTTGAATGCAGCTAATAATAACATGAACAGGGAAACCCCTTGTTGCCGGCTTAACTCGTGAAGCTGCCCCGCTAATTCCTTTTCAATCTTGAACCCGGTTGAAGCTCCCCGGGTACTCCTGACCGGAGGCCTGGTATAATCTGTTGGTAATTGCAGCGGTTCCTGGCCTTCCAGTTTATTTTTCCAGTAATTAATCTTTTTTTCTAAAATTGCTCCCTGCAGATAATTCCGCTGCCACACTGCAAAATCAGCATATTGAACAGGCAGTGTTTCCAGGTTCGCCTGACGACCTTGTACAAAAGAACTATATAGTTCTACAACTTCTTTTACAATAATGGAAATGGACCATGCGTCTGAGGCAATGTGGTGCATGGTTACCACTAAAATATGTTCCTGGTCATCCAGCCGGATCAATGATCCGCGGATGGGGTAATCATTTGCTAAATCAAATGGTTCCTTTACCAGTTTTTCGATATACAGCTTTAAGGCACCGGCATCTTCCTTGTAAGCTGAACCATCTACTAATTGTAATTCCCAGTCTTCGTTTGTTTTCAGAGACTGGTACACTTTACCGTCGATCTCATGAAATACGGTTCGAAGTGCATCCTGGCGGCTAATGATGGCGCGGAGGGCATACAATAGTGCCTCCTTATTCAGGTTGCCGACCAGCCGCATTACAGCAGGTGAATGATATTGTACACTTCCCTCTAAATGATCAATAAACCATAAACGTTCCTGGCTAAAGGACAAAGGAATATGAGGTAAGGAATCCCGGTCAAAACGGGTGATTTTGTGATTATTATTTTTAGTAACCCGTGTTGCCTGCCAATTATCACTTTTTAAATAATCAATAATTAATTGCTTGTTATTCCTGATTTCTTTTAGTAAAGTTTCATCAATAGCTTTATTTACGCCAACCTTCAATTGCAAGCGCTCATCATTCATAACCAGCTCAACACCTTCCTCCCTGGCCAGAAACAATAAATCAATCACTTTATTAAAAGAATGTTCCATGTCTGTAATCCTGCTGAATCTATCTTAAATTCTTAAAATTAAATATCATATAAAGTAAATTCCGTTGTGCTATCTTCCGGCAAGGTATTGGATTGTAATGCTACATATTTGCTCAAATCATTAATACAGGTAAATTGGAACAACACTTTAACCGGAATAGATACCGACAAGCGGCTTTCGATATGTGCTACCATTCTCATCGCCATTAGAGAGTGCCCCCCCAGTTCAAAAAAGTTATCATAAATGCCCACCCGTGCCACTCCTAACAGTTCCTGCCATATCTCCGCCAGCACCTTTTCTGTTTCCGTAACGGGAGCAACATAAAGATTTCCTGCCGAACCGCTAACATCAGCATCCGGTAATGCCTGCCTGTTTATTTTACCATTATTTGTCAGCGGAAACGCATCCATTGGTACCCATACCGAAGGAATCATATAAGCCGGCAATTTCCCTTTTATCTGAGTTAATACTACTTCCCTATTAAACTCACCATCACTGATAACATACGCCAACAGCTTTTTGTTACCATTTAAATCTTCTTTCATCAGCACAACTGCCTGCACAATTCCGGTACATTCCTGTATTACCCGCTCTATTTCTCCCAGTTCTACCCGGTAACCCCTGATTTTCACCTGTTCATCTACCCTGCCAATATACGCAATGTTACCATCAGGTAACCTACGGCAAATATCTCCCGATTTGTACAACCTGCCACCCGGTGCTTTACCGAACGGATCAGCAATAAATTTTTCCGCCGTTAGTTCCGGGCGGTTTAAGTATCCCCTGGCAAGGCTGGCTCCGCCGATGTACAATTCTCCTGTAACTCCCACCGGTACCAGTTGCCCCTGCTCATTTACAATATATACAACCGTATTAGTAACTGGCTTACCAACAGGTGGTAACGGATAGCTTTCGCTGGCCAGTAATTCATAATAAGTTGCAACCACCGTATTTTCCGTAGGGCCATAATTGTTTACCAGCTTATAAGAAAATTCATCGGTGTTTATATAGGATAATTTGTCGCCCCCGGTAAGGAGGTATCGTAAAACTATCTCTTTATTTATTAATGCCTTCACAAAATCCTGCACCAGCGCCGTGGCAATAAAACTATGCGATATTTTGTTATCAACAAATGATGCCGCCAGCCCGGCGGGATGAAGCCTGACCTCGTCCCTGATCACATAAACACTTGCGCCACAGTACAAATATGGCCACACCTCCCATCCGAATGCATCAAAACCTACACCCGCCATGGCGGTAGCCCTGCTTATTGCCGATACATCATACGCTTCATTATGCCAGTTCACCAGGTTTGACAGATTTTTATGCTCCACCATTACCCCTTTGGGCCTTCCTGTGGAACCGGAAGTATAGATAACGTAGGCCAGTTGGCCCGGTGTAATTTCGGTTTGAAGATTTGCTTCCGGTAGATCCTTACCAGATAAGATAACTACGGGATTAATAATGTCAATACCTGCGGTTACCGGCAATTGGTCTAAGATTTCTTTACCCGCCAGTACCAGGGTAGCCCTGGTATCCGCCAGCATAAAGCTGATCCTGTCTGCGGGATAGGCAGGATCAATGGGCACGTATGCCCCGCCTGCTTTTAAGATAGCTAATATCGAAACGATGATTTCAATACTGCGGTGCATACAAACGGGCACCAGTTTTTCTGCGGTTATGCCCCGGCTACGCAAGTAATATGCCAGTTGGTTTGCTTTCCTGTTTAGTTCTGCATAACTTACCTGCAGGCCATCAAAAACCACTGCTATATTTCCGGGCATTATAGCTGCCTGCTCTTCAAAAGCTGCCACTACTGTTTTACCGGAAAATGGCTTTCCAGTATCATTTACGGTTACCAATAAATGCTGTATTTCCAATTCATCCAGCATGGGTAGCGTACCAACACGCTGATGGGGCTGGCCGGCAATAGATTGTAGCAGGTTAGTGAAATGAGCCGTCATCCGGTGAATGGTGGCCTCATTAAACAGGTCTGTACAATATTCTACAGCTATATTCAGGCCCTGTAAGGTTTCAGTAGCAACAAAAGCCAGGTCAAATTTTGAAGTAGTATGACCTTCTGCTCCGGCGCCCTCACGGCTTATCTGTAAACTGTTCAAACGCAGTTCGTCCGCCTCCGGCGTATTTTGTACGGTCAATACTACCTGAAACAGCGGACTGCGGCTCATATCCCGGTCTTTTACCACCATATCCACTACTTTCTCAAATGGTACTTCCTGGTGGCTATAAGCTTCCAGTGTGGTAGTACGTACCTGTTTTAATAGCTCTATAAAAGTGGCCTCGCCGCTTACCTGTGTACGCAACGCCAGCGTATTCACAAAAAAACCAATCAGCCCTTCTAGTTCCTGCTGCTGACGTCCGGCTACCGGGGTGCCTACACAAATATCCTGCTGGCCGGTGTAGCGGTGCATCAGTACATTAAATGCCGCCAGTAAAATCATAAACAAAGTCGCACCTTCCTGCTGACTAAGCTGCTGAAGTTGCTGAGCCAATTCTTTACTTACTTTAAAGCCCGTTGTTGCTCCGTTTATACTTTGTACCAGTGGCCTCGCATAATCCGTAGGCAGTTGTAGTACGCTTACACCTTCCAGTTTTTCTTTCCAGTAACCCAGTTTTTCATCCCAGGCTTCTCCCTGCAAATATGCACGCTGCCAAATGGCAAAATCTGCATACTGTACTGGTAGTTCCGGTAACCTGGCGTCGTTACCCGCTACCCTGGCATTGTATAAGGCAGCCAGTTCTGCAACAATGATGGATGTGGAGTAGCCATCTGATACAATGTGATGCAGGGTTATTACCAGCACCTGATCCCCACTGCCAACGGGAATGAGGGTAGCCCGCAGCATATCATCTTTTGATAGATTGAACGGGGTATCAATTAGCTGCTTTATATAGGATTGTAAACTTTTGACATCTTCTTTGTAAGCTGAACCATCCACAACCTTTAATTGCCACTTATTTTTTTCTTTGATATGTTGATAGCCTTGTCCCTGTTCATCCAGGATAACTGTTCTAAGCACTTCATGGCGGTTAACGATCTCCTGTAATGCGTAGGCCAACACTTCTTTATTCAAATCGCCTGTTAACCGTAGTACAGCCGGCACATGGTATTGCACACTGCCATCCATCTGGTCGATGAACCACAACCGTTCCTGACTGAAGGATAAAGGAATACGCTCCGGCCGTGGCTGCACGATGGTGATAACTGGTAGTATTTCCACATCTGCACTAACAGGTTGCTGCAGGTGATCTGCCAGTTCCGCAATCGTCGGGTAATCAAACACTGCCCCAATGGATACTTCTATCCCAATGCTTTTGCGGATAGAAGAGATCAACCGCACGGCCAGCAACGAATGGCCACCCAATTCAAAAAAGTTATCATGCACACCTATCGGTTCCACTTCCAGTACTTCTTCCCAGATGGCAACTAATTGCTGCTCTACCTCATTGCGTGGTACTACATACTGATCACCTGACTGCACTGAAACTTCCGGATCGGGCAATGCCTGGCGGTCTATCTTACCATTCGGAGTCAGCGGCAATGCTTCCAGTTCCATTAGTATGGAAGGTATCATGTACTCCGGCAGCTTTTCCTGTAAGTATTCTGTAATGCCTTCCCGGTCAAAATAGCCCTGCGGTACAATATAGCCGATGAGTCGTTTGTTGCCCTGGCTGTCCTCTTTTGCCAGTACGGCAGCCCCGCTTACCAATTCGCTTTGTTGCAGGATATTTTCTACCTCTCCCGGCTCCACCCGGTAGCCCCTGATTTTTACCTGGTTATCTACCCGGCCAATGAACTCAATATTGCCGTCCGGCAGCCATTTTGCCCGGTCACCGGTTGCATACAGCCGTGAAGGACTGGTTGCAATAAATGGGTTTTGTACAAATTTTTCTTTTGTTAATGCTTCATTATTCAGGTAGCCCCTTGCAACCCCATCGCCGCCGATATATAACTGGCCTGCTACACCTACCGGACATAGCTGCATCTCTTTGCTTAAAACATATACCTGGGTGTTGGAAAAAGGTCTTCCTACGGGGATGGTGCCCTGGTATTCTTTTCCTTTATCCACCACATGCAGTAATTTACCAATGGTGGTTTCGGTAGGGCCGTAGTGGTTTACAATTGTACAAGTTGATCCGCTGATACGAATGGCTGCGATGTGACCTGCCGGCAAAGCCTCACCACCGAATACCAGCAGTTTGGCAGGCAGCAGTAACTCGTTTTCCCCGCTTAGGGCTTTCCAGTGTGAGGGAACTATTTTCAGGCAATCAATTGCGTGTTTGGTAAAATAACGCTGCAAGGCGGCTGCATTGCTCACCGTCTCTTTGGAGAACAGGTGCAATGCCCCGCCAAAAAGCAGGGAGCTAAAGATGACCGTATTACCCAGATCAGTAGCGATGGTGGAAACAAAGGCATAAGAAGTGCACTTATTTACCTGTGTCTGTTGGTCCAAACCAAACACATAATCCACCAGGTTGCGGTGCTCGATCATTACCCCTTTAGGCCTGCCGGTAGAGCCGGAAGTGTAAATAATATAAGCTAAATCATCGGGAGCAGGAGGGGGAGCAACCGGATTGGTAAGAGGTTGTCTATTGAGGGCAGCATTAGTTGCATCCAATTCGATAATCTCTATACCTGCCGGTGCTATTAGCTGCAGTTGTACACTGCCACCAATGCTGCTGACGATTAGTGCGGCTGCAGTGTCTTCCAGCATGTAGCGGATACGGTCGGCAGGAAAATCGGTATCTATGGGCACATAAGCGGCACCTGCTTTCAGAATACCCATCATGGCGGTAACAAGGTGTACGGAACGCTCAATGAAGAGCGGTATTAAACTATCTTTTTGTACACCTCGTTGCCTTAGATAGTGGGCTAACTGGTTGGAGCGTTCGTTTAACTGTTCAAATGTTAGCTGTTCTCCTTCAAATACAACGGCTGTTTGATTTGGTGTGTTAACAACCTGTTGTTGGAAAAGGGAAACCACCGTTGCATCCGGCGGATAGCTAACGGCTGCCTCATTCCAGCCTTGTATTAATTGCTGCTCGGATAGAGTGAGCATGGGTAGCAGCCCGATCTTTTCCGCTGGTGTTTGCACAGCAGCAGAAAGTAACTGGCTGAAATGGCCCAGCATCCGCTTAATGGTTTCTTCCCTGTATAAATCGGTACTGTACTCTACTACTATCTGCAATCCGCTGCTGCTCTCATTTACGAAAAATGTAATATCGAATTTGACAGATGTTTGCTCAACAGCTTCCCCTGAAAATGCAATTTCACCCAATTGCAACCCACCGGTATTTGGCGTATTTATCAGCACCAGCATCACCTGGAAAACAGGACTTGTACCAGGATCCCTGTCTTTCACAACCGTTTCCACTACTTTTTCAAAAGGCACATCCTGGTGTTCATACGCTTCCAGGGTAGTATTTTTAACCTGGCGGAGCAAGTCGGTAAAGGAAACATCACTATTTATTTCATCCCTGAGTGCTATTGTATTCACAAAAAAACCAACCATCTTTTCCAGGTCCAGATTGGTGCGGTTGGCAACCGATGTTCCTACACAAATATCCTGCTGACCGGAGTAGCGGTACAGCATCACCTTAAATGCAGCCAGCAACGTCATGTACAGCGTGGCGCCCTGCTGACTGCCCAACTTTTGAATGCCGGTTAAAACGGTCTTTGGAATGAAGTAATTTACCGAAGCCCCACGTGAAGTTCTAATAGCCGGTTTTGGAAAATCCATTGGTAACTGCAAGGGTAAAACACCCTCCAGTTTTTGTTTCCAGTAGTCTACTTTTTTTTCCCATGTTGAACCCTGTAAATGGGCCCGTTGCCAAATAGCATAATCGGCGTATTGGAAAAGGAGCTTTGGCAGTTGAACTGCCTGTTTATCAATATAAGCCTTGTACAAAGCAGCCACTTCTTTCATCAGTATCGGAACCGACCAGGCATCGGAAGCAATATGGTGCATGACCACCACCAGCATATGTTCCTGCTCATTCATGTGAATGAGGGTTGCCCGCAACATATAATCTTTCGATAAGTCGAAGGGCTTCCGGATCATTTGCTGAATATCACTTTTCAACGATTCCGGACGGTCTGAGCCGTTCATAATACCCAACCGCCAGTTGCCCGGCTCCGTGATCTCCTGGTAAGGTTTCCCTTCCTGCGTATGGATAACCGTCCGCAAGATCTCATGCCGGCTGATGATTGTTTGCAATGCAGCTTCCAGTGCCTGTTCATCCAACATCCCTTTCATGCGTAACACAGCCGGTACATGATATTGTACGCTTCCTTCCAGTTGGTCAATAAACCACAACCGTTCCTGGCTAAAAGATAAGGGAATCCGCTCCGGCCGATCCTGTATTGCCTCCAGCGAATTAAAAGATAAAGGCTGAGCCGTTTGACTGCCGATATATTCAGCCAGTTCGGCCACCGTTGGGTGCATAAATAATTCCCGGATGCCAGGCTCTGTATTCAGTTCCCGGCGGATGAGCGAAATGACCTGTAATGCCCGCAACGAATGCCCACCCAACTCAAAGAAATTATCATGTATGCCTACCTGTTTTACCAATAACAACCCTTCCCAGATACCTGCCAGTACTTCTTCCGTTTTATTCCGTGGCGCCACGTACTGCTGTTCCAGCAACCCGGCTACATCCACATCAGGCAAAGCTTTTCGGTCCACTTTGCCATTCGGTGTTAGGGGCAGGCTTTCCAGTTCCACCCACAATGCCGGCACCATGTAATCAGGCAGCTTTTTCTTAAGATGAGCAATTACTGCTTCTTTATCAAAAGCGCCTTGTGGTACTACATAGCCTATCAGCCGTTTATTGCCATGGCCGTCGTCTTTTGCTGCTACTACCGCCTGTTGTACGCTGCTATGCTGCAGCAGTATTGTTTCTATTTCGCCTAATTCTATGCGGTAGCCACGAATTTTTACCTGGTCGTCCATCCGCCCCAGGTAGGCGATGTTTCCATCCTCCTGCCACAGGCCCAGGTCACCCGTTTTAAATAAGGTTGAACCTGCTTCCGGGCCAAAAGGGTCGGTAATAAATTTTTCGTTGGTCAATTCAGGCCGGTTCAGATAGCCTCTTGCAACCTGTACGCCTCCAATGGCTATTTCGCCGGCTACACCTATGGGGCACAACCGGCCGCTTTTGCTTACAATGTAAATCCGGTTATTGGCAATGGGCACACCGATCGTTACTTTTTCGGCCCCATTCAGCTTTTTTATTGCCGACCAGATGGTGGTTTCCGTAGGTCCGTATACATTCCAACTCTCCCCTTTTGCTGTTACATAATTTTTCAGGTCTTCATTTAATGCTTCACCGCCCACTAAAATTTTGATGCTTTCCTTATTTTGCCAGCCACTATTTTGTAATAACTGCCAGGTAGTAGGTGTGGCCTGCATGTGCGTAGCTCCGCTGGCGGCTAAACGCTGTTGCAGCAGAAAACCGTCTATTGCAACTTCACGGGGAGCCACTACCAGTTTTCCGCCGGAGATTAAGGGCACAAATAATTCCAGATAGCTGATGTCAAAACTGTAGGTAGTTACGGCAAGAAAAACACCTGCAACATCAAAGGCTATTTCCCTGCGAATGCTTTGTAATAAATTAATCAGGCCTCCGTGCTGCACCATTACTCCTTTGGGCAGGCCGGTAGAGCCGGATGTATAAATAACATAAGCCAGCTCATTTGCTTCAGGGCTTACCGGCAAATTAGTTACCGGTTGTTCGCTCAAAGCCGGGCAGTCATCCAACACAATGATTTCAATACCTGCTTCTGCTTCCAGTTTTTTTGTAACAGATTGACCGGTTACTACAAGACCGGCGCCGGTATCTGCCAGCATATAGCTGGTTCTTTCTGCCGGGTAGCCAGGGTCTATGGGTACAAAGGCGCCTCCAGCCTTTAGAATACCCAGTATGGCAATCAGCATTTCCGGCGAACGGTCTATAAACACCGGTACCAGGGTTTCCTTTTGTACGCCTTTACCGGTTAAATAATGAGCCAGTTGGTTGGACTGTTCATTTAATTGCTGATAGGTAAGTTCCTTTTCTTCAAAAACGAGGGCTGTTACCCCTGGTGTAAGTGCAGCCTGCTGTTGAAATAGGGTGATGATGTTACCGGGTCCATATTCTGCTACCGGGTTCTTTACATCTGAAAGCAGGTGGGTTTCTTCCTCCGGGGTAATAATATTCAGCTCATCTATTCCCTGGTCGGGTACGGCTGCCACCGCATACAATAATTGTTTGAAATGAGCTATCAGCCGCCGGATGGTATTTTCCTTAAACAGCCTGGTACTATACTCCACAGAAATATTCATGCCCTGGGCATGTTCTGCAACGTTGAAAGTGAGGTCGAATTTGGCTGTTGGATTATTGAGAGCGGGCTGTGACAACTGTACATCTCCCAATTTCAATTCGGGTACATCAGGCGTGTTCTGGAATATGAGCATTACCTGGAACAAGGGTGTGCGGCTCATGTCCCGCTGCTTCATCACTGCCTCCACTACTTTTTCAAATGGTACTTCCTGGTGCTCATATGCCTCATATGTTGTTTCCCTCACCTGGTGCAACAAATCCGTAAAGGTAATATTATCACTCAGGTCACTTCGGATGGCCAGCGTATTGATAAAAAAACCAATCAGTTCTTCTACTTCCTGGTAAGGACGGTTGGCAACAGGCGTACCGATGCAAATATCCGGTTGACCGCTGTAGCGGTACATCAACGCCTGGCAGGCAGCCATCATCAACATAAACATCGTAGTTTGATGCTGCTGGGATAAGGCGGCTAACTGAGCAATGAGTTCCTGGTCGATACTAAACCTAATAGTAGCCCCCTCCATGCTTTGGATGGCCGGTCTTTCAAAATCGGTTGGCAGTTGAAGCGGTGAAACACCCTGCAGTTTGTTTTTCCAATAATTAATCCTGCTATCCAGCATTTCACCCCGGAACCAGGTTCTTTGCCAATACGCATAGTCAGCATATTGCAGGGGTAACGGAGCTAATGTAGCGGAACGCTTTTCAATAAAGGCGTTGTATAATTCGACCACCTCTTTTACAATGATGGATAACGACCAACCATCGGAAGCGATGTGGTGCACCGTAACGACCAGGACACATTCCTCATTTGAAAGCTGCAGCAGGCTGGCACGTAGCATGTAATCTTTGGAAAGATCAAATGGCTGAATGACCAGTTTTTGAATCTCCTCTTTCAATGCGTCCGGATCGGTTTTTAATGACCCGGCATTTACAACAGATAATTGCCAGTCATTTTCCGGCATAATATATTGAGATCCCTGGCCATCCTGTTCCTGTATAACGCTCCGCAATACTTCATGCCTTTTTACAATCGTCCGAAAAGCATAGGCCAATGCTTCTTCATTTACGTTTCCATTTAATCCAAGCACGGCTGGTAAATGATACGCAACCGTCCCTTCCAGCTTATCAATAAACCATAACCGTTCCTGGCTAAAAGATAAGGGAATGTGCTGAACAGCCGACCGGTCGAATGGATGCAATTCATTTTCAAATGCCTCTACCTTTCTTGACTTCCAACGGGAATTGTTTAAAAATTCTATAATTGAAAGTTTGTTATCTTTTATCTCCTGCAGCAGTTGTGGGTCGATACGGTTCCCCCTGGAAATCTTCAACTGAAGCTCTCCATCAAGCAAAGAAATATAGATACCGTTGCGCTTAGCCAGTTGCAACAGATCGAAAGTTTTGGTCGCCAATTTTGTTACATTAAAGTTTTATTACTTCATAGGCAGTATCATCCTGCTTGTCTGAAGCTTCACTGTCCCATTCCAGGTAATTGCTTAAATCGCTGATGGTGGTAAACTGAAATAACACTTGGATGGGTATGGTTATCTGCAATCGTTTTTTCAAATGTGCCACCATTTTCATTGCCAGCAGCGAATGTCCACCGAGATCAAAAAAGTTATCATGTATGCCTACTCTTTCTATGCCTAACAGTTCCTGCCATATAGCAGCCAGCTTTTGTTCCAGTTCGGTATGAGGAGCAACATAGTTGAACTTGTTAACTACTTCCCTGCTTTCTCTTTCACTTAAAAATTGGCGGTCAACTTTACCATTAGCCGTCAGCGGGAGTTTGCTTAATGCTACAAACTCCGATGGAACCATGTATTCCGGCAGGTTCTCCTTTAAAACAGCCCGGATGTCTTTTTGCAGCAACAAACTGATGGTATTAAATAACGGCACATTGGTGTTTTCTGCATTCATCCTGAAACCTTTGTGCCGGTTGCCCTGCTCAATAAAATTGCCGGAAGGAGTAAGTTCCAGTAATATATCTACCAGCAACGGATTTTCATTGATTACCAACTGATAATGATACCCCTTGGAATCAGCCAATTGCAAAAGCCGGCTTATCTCAGTACGCTCTTCATCTACCGTAGCGGCAGCAGTCAGTATATCCCCCACCCTTGCTGTTGAAACCGCCTCCATCAATGCTTTATCCAACAAGCTTTCCTGCCACAGGCGTGGGTTCGGTACGTCTCTTACTGCTATTACAGGCAAGGACTGTTCCAGTTGGTTCGTGATACTTTGCCGGTCCGTTGTATCATCCCAGTTCTGCCATTGGGGCGCCACCAGTTCCTTTTTAATGCCCACATAAATAACGACCGTATAGCGGTACATCGTCAGCTCATTGATGTAAGACCCATGCTTCCATTGTATATCGATATGCGTAATCTGCGGATAAATGGATGATAACCGGTAAAAGTACCCCGGTGAAAAAAGGAGCTCTTCTTCCTTCAACACTTCCTGATCCACCGCCCATTTAAAATCCTTTATGCTCACCGAAGATTGCAATTTCTGCGTTTGCAAACGGCTTTTAAATAATCGCAGCAACCGCAGGTCTCTTACATCTCCGATAATAATCCGGCCCTGGTCTTTTAACAGGCTGATACTTTTCTGTATTACCTCATCCATATATCCTTCTCCCGGAAAATACTGAACAATGGAATTCAGGATAATGGTGTCTACCCGTTCCCCATCCTTTAACGAGGTTTCATGTGCGGCACTTACCTGTAGTTCGGTAGGGCCATAGTCTCTTAATCCCTTGCGAATCCGGCGGCCAATCTGGCTGATGGAGGATTGAGAAAAATCGGTACCAATATATTTCTTCACTTTACCTGCCAACCGATAATAAATCAATCCCGTACCACAACCTATTTCCAGCACCTCACCTGCCTGTTCCGGCCTAATCACTTCTACGATGTCATTAACCCATTCCTGCATCTGTTCTTCAGGAATGGCGCCGCCGGTGAAGCTATCTTTCCATATACCAATATCAAACTCCTCATCGTTTCCGTTTTCTCCGGTGTACGTATATTCCGTCTCATACACATCCTTCCAGGTTGCGACCTGTTCCTCATACAACCCTGTCTCTTTTTGTTTTACCACTTTTCCATCGGGCACATAAAAACTAATAAGCGATTTGATGCCTTCACTGCCCTGTTTTGCCAGTACGACTGATTGGTTTATCAACCCGCTGTGCTGCAATTCATTTTCTATTTCGCCCAGTTCAATTCTGTAACCCCGGATTTTTACCTGGTCATCTATCCGGCCCAGGAATTCAATGTCGCCATCCGGCAACCATTTACCTAAGTCGCCGGTCTTATACATTTTGGCATCTGCTTCTTCACTGAACGGATCGTCTACAAATTTTTCTTTGGTTAGTTCGGTACGGTTCAGGTAGCCTCTTGCCAGGCCATCGCCTGCTATACATATTTCTCCCGCTACCCCTACCGGAACCAGGTTTTGTCTGCTGTTCAAAATATATATGCTTGTATTGGCAATTGGCTTACCGATTACAATTTTTTGCCCGGCTTCTAACTTTTTAATCGTTGACCAGATGGTTGTTTCCGTAGGGCCATATACATTCCACACATTACTATTCTTCGTCAAGCTTTCTTTCAATGCCTCGCTTACGGCTTCACCACCGATCAGTATTTTAATCCCCTCCTTATTTTTCCATCCCCCATCCAGAAGTATTTGCCAGGTTGCCGGTGTACCCTGCATATGGCTGGGATGATAACGTGCAATACTATCTGCCAATCCATGACCATCCATCGCTACTTCCCGTGGAATAATGATCAATTTTCCGCCGTTTATCAGCGGCATATATAATTCCAGGTAACAAATATCAAAGCTGTACGTGGTTACAGACAGCATCGTGGAGCTACCATTAAAGCCTACTTCTTCTGCTATGCTCTGCAATAAGTTGATGACGCTTCTATGTTCAATCATTACCCCTTTTGGCTTGCCGGTTGAACCAGAGGTATAGATTACATAAATCAGGTGATCCCCTTTAATGGCAGCCCCTACATTTTCGCCGGCCTGTTTTTCTATTACTTCCCAATCACTATCTAATTCTATAATAGCTGCATTTTTTGCACCTGTCAATTTTACTCTGCAAGCCCGGCTGCTTACGATAAGGCTGGCTCCGATGTCCTGCAACATATAGCTTATCCTTTCCATCGGATATTCAGGGTCAATGGGAACATAGGCCCCGCCGGCTTTTAAGATCCCCAGTATTCCCACCATCATCTGGAGGCTGCGCTCTATGCAAACGGGCACCAGCATTTCTTCTTTTACGCCCTTACTTATCAGGTAACGGGCCAACCGGTTTGATCGTTCGTTCAGTTGCCGGTAAGTAAGTTGCTCCTGTTCAAAAACAATTGCTACCGATTCAGGCGTGTTCAATACCTGTTCTTCAAATAAATCGACAACCGTCTTTTCTTTCGGATAAGAAACGCTTGTGTTGTTGAACTCAACCAGCAACTGCTGCTTTTCGGACTTTCCAAGCATTGGCAGTAATCCTATCTTTTCACCAGGCTCTTTTACAACGGCAGCCAGCAGTTCTTTGTAATGTCCGATCAACCTTAACACCGTTTCGTGCCTGTATAGGTCGGTATTATATTCCGCTGTCCCGTGAATGCCATCAGCCGTTTCCGTAATGAAAAACTGCATATCAAAGGCCGAGGTGCTGTGATTAAAGCCTTGCGGTGACAGTTTTACATCACCCAAACGAATTTCCGACGCCTTCGGGTTGTTCTGTAGCACAAACATCACCTGAAAAAGCGGGTTCCGGTTTAGGTTTCTTTCCTTCACCACTGCATCCACTACTTTTTCAAACGGCACATCCTGGTGTTCATAGGCCTCCAGCGTTGTTGCTTTTACCTGTTGCAGAAATCCTTCAAAAGACAATTCTGCGCTCACTTCGCTGCGCAGGGCCAGTGTGTTTACAAAAAAACCAATCAACGGTTCCAGTTCGATGCTGCCGCGGTTGGCGGTGGGTGTTCCCACACAAATATCTTCCTGCCCGCTGTAGCGGTGCAGCAATATTTTGAATACGGACAGCAGCGTCATGAATAAAGTGGCCCCCTGCTGCTGGCTTAGCTGTTGCAACTGCGATACCAGTTGGTTATCGAGCCGAAAACCTAACGTCGTTCCATGGGTAGTTTGAACAGCAGGACGTGGATAATCTGACGGGAATTCCAGCAGGGCAACGCCATCCAGTTTTTTAATCCAGTAATCCATCCTTTTATCCAATATTTCTCCCTGCAGGTATGCCCGCTGCCAGATGGCATAGTCGGCATATTGTATTTCCAAAGCAGGTAAAAATGGCGTGCGGCCTTCCACATAAGCTCCATATAGCTCTATTAATTCTTTTACAATGATGGATGACGACCAGCCATCTGCGGCGATATGGTGCATCACAACAACCAGTACATGATCCTGTTCTGCCAATGTTACCACGTTTGCCCTAAGCATGTAATCCCTCGACAGATCAAAAGGGGCTTTTATTAATTCCCGGATATACACTTCTAACTGTTCGTTGTTATGCTTGTATTTAAAATCATCAATACTATTTAATTCCCATTGCTCATCCATGATATACTGATAGCCCTGTCCTTCATTTTTGTGGATGACCGTTCTCAGTACTTCATGGCGGCGAACAATTGTTTGGAGGGCATATACCAATGCTTCCGTTTCCAGGTTGCCTTTTAATCGTAAAACAACCGGCATGTGGTACTGAATGCTGCCTTCCAACTGATCAATAAAAAACAACCGCTCCTGGCTAAAAGATAAAGGAATGTGCGGCGGACGTACCTGTATTCCGATGGAAGGAAGTAACAATCCTTTCTCCTGCACCTGAAGATGGCCGGCCAATGAGGCAATAGTAGGATTGATAAAAATATCTTTAATAGCCAGTTCTGCCTGTAACTGGCGGCGAGTGGCCGATATGACCCGCATTGCCAGCAAAGAGTGGCCGCCCAGTTCAAAGAAGTTATCACGGATGCCGATCTTTTCGATACCCAGCAAGTCCTGCCAGATTACGGCCAGTTGTTCTTCCAGTTCGGTAGTGGGAGCTACATAGGTATGTTTATTAACGGAATCCTTTTCTTCCCGCTGGCTTAAAAACAGCCGGTCTATTTTACCATTGTTCGTCAGTGGCAGTTTGCCTATCGCTATCAACTCTGATGGCACCATGTATTCCGGAAGCCGTTCGTGCAGCAAAGCCCTGATGTCTTTTTGCAATAACTTACCGATGCTGTCAAACAACGGAATGTTGGTATAGGACGCATCATTCTGAACACTGCTGAAGTCCTGCTCAATAAAGTTTCCCTGGCTATTCCGTTCCATTACCATATTGACAAGCAACGGGTCCCGGTTCAGCAACAGGTGGCAATAGTACCCTTGTGAACGGGCAATGTCTAACATCCGGTTGATGGCATCCTTTTCTTCATATTTCTGATCGCCGGCTTCCAGCAGGTCACTCACTGTACTGGTTGAAATGGTCTCTACCATTGCTTTATCCAGCAACCTTTCCTGCCATAGGCGTGGATTCGGAACATTCCGTAACCCGATTAATGGTTGTGAATCCTGCAACTGCCCGATGATTGTTTGCTGATCACTTAACTGATCCCAGTTTTGCCACTGGGGAGCCACCAACTCTTTTTGAATGCCTACATAAATAACAACGGTATAGCGGTATAGTGTCAGTTCGTTGATATAAGATCCCTGCTTCCATTGTACATCTATATGCGTAATCTGCGGATAGACAGACGGTAATCTGTAAAAATACTCAGGTGAAAAACAAAGCTCTTCTTCCTTCAATACTTCCTGCGCTACCGCCCATTCAAAATCTTTGATGTTTACCGAAGATTTTAACTTTTGTAACTGCAAACGGCTTTTGAACAAAGGAAGTAAACGCTTATCCCTCACATCGCCAATAATGATACGCCCGCTGCTCTTTACAAGTGAGATGGCTTTTGCTATTACCTCATCCATATACCCTTCGCCGGGGAAATATTGAACCACCGAATTGATGATAATAGTATCTGCCCGTTCACCGTCCGGCAACGAAACCTCGTGTGCGGCACATGCCTGCAGTTCCGTTGGGCCGTAGTTTCTTAGCCCTTTACTAATTCTTTGACGGATCTGGCTGATAGAGGAACGGGAAAAATCGGTGCCGGTATATTTCTTCACTTTGCCGGCCAGTTGGTAATAGATCAGCCCCGTACCACTGCCTATCTCCAGTACTTCACCTGCCTGTTCCGGCTCAATTACGTTTACGATATCCGCTACCCATTCCTCCATCTGTTCCCTGGGAATGGGTCCGCCGGTAAAGCTATCTTTCCAGCCAACGATATTGAACTCCGCATCCTCCCCGGTTGCTACCGGTTGCTCATATTCCGTTTCATAAACTGCCTTCCAGTTTGCCACCTGTTCCGCAAACAGCCCTTTCTCTTTTTCTTTTACCGCTTTTGCATCGGGTACATAATAGCTAACCAGTGATTGCGGGCCTGTTTTACCTTGTTTTGCCAGTACTACCGCACGGGTAATCAGCCCGCTTTGCTGCAATTCGTTTTCTATTTCTCCCAATTCTATCCGGTAACCACGCATTTTTATCTGGCTGTCCATCCTGCCCAGGTATTCAATATTACCATCCGGCCGCCAGCGGCCTAAATCGCCGGTTTGGTACATCCGGGCACCCGGCACAGTACTAAGAGGATTCGGAACAAACTTTTCGGCCGTAAGCGCAGGCTGATTGAGATAGCCTCTTGCCAGCCCCTCACCGGTGATACAAATTTGCCCTGCTATTCCTACCGGGCATACCTCCTGCTCTTCACCCAAAATGTAAATCCCTGTATTGGCAATGGGCTTACCTATTAATATAGGGGCATCCTGTTGCAAACGGTAGATGGTCGTGTAGGTTGTATCTTCCGTTGGGCCATATAAATTTCTTACTTCTATAGCTTGCGTATCCAGGTATTGCATGAGTGTGGACGGGATGGGTTCCCCGGCCATATTGATAACACTCACATGCTTTAGATCGGTGCGTTCTTTTATCAGATTGTCAACAACGGAAGGGACGGTATTAATCAGTACAAAATGGTCCTGCGGAAGGTATTTGCCGATGTATAATCCATTCTCCACAATGCGTAGTGGCTTGCCAATACTCAAGGGGTAAAAAATTTCAAATACCGATAAGTCGAAACAGATAGAAGTAGTAGCATACAGGATATCAAAATGGCTGGCGGAAAACTCCTGCCGGCACCAGCAGATAAACGTATAAACATTGTGGTGCTCAATCATTACCCCTTTTGGCCTGCCGGTGGAGCCTGACGTATAGATGACATACGCCAACTGATGTGGTGCTGCAACCGTTTGTATCTTATCAGCCGGATACTTGTTAATGGCAGGCCAGTGACCATCTATTTCTACCACATCAATTTGTTGATTACCGGTAAGCCTTGAGCGATCCCTTTTACTGGTAATTGCCAGTGAAGCATTCGTATCTTCCAGCATATAACTGATCCGGTCCAGCGGATATTCCGGATCGATAGGCACATAAGCCCCGCCGGCTTTTAAGATGCCTATTATGCCTACAATCATGTCAAGGCTTCTTGAAAGGCAAACCGGCACCATTGTTTCTGCCGTTACGCCCTTGTCCCGTAAGTAATGTGCCAGTTGGTTGGACCGGTCATTCAGCTCTCCGTAAGTAAGTTGTTTACCATCCTGCACCACGGCTATTGCAGCCGGTGACTTTATTGCCTGTTCTTCAAATAAATCCACAATGGTTTTACCGGTTGGGTAATTTGCCTGCGTAGTATTGAATTCAATGAGTACTTTCTCTTTCTCTTTTTCTGTAAGGAGGGGCAGCAGGTTTATTTTTTTGTCGGGCGTACGCACAACGGAGCGAAGTAGTTGTTCAAAATGGCCGATCATCCGTACAATTGTTTCTTCATTGTACAGATCCGTACAGTACTCTACGGAACCCTGAAGCGTTGCATCCTTTTCAACAAGCGCAAAAGTGATGTCAAACTTGGTGGTATTGAGTGCAAACGATTCATTTAGAAGCTCTAGCTCTCCCAATCGCAGTTCAGGTACATCGGGTGTATTTTGTAAAATGAACATCACCTGGAACAGCGGATGCCTGCTCATATCCCGTTCCTGCATTACAGTATCTACTATTTTCTCAAACGGTACGTCCTGGTTCTGGAAAGCTTCCAGCGTAGTTGTTTTTACCTGCTGCAAAAAGGCCGTAAACGCCATTTCGCTGCTTACCTGACTACGCAAAGCCAGCGTATTTACAAAAAACCCAATCAAACCTTCTAACTCCTGGCTACCGCGGTTTGCGGTGGGTGTACCTATACAAATAGCTGACTGCCTGCTATAGCGGTGGAGCAATACCTGGAACGCGGCTACCAGGGTCATAAACAAGGTAGTACCCTGCTGGCGACCCAACTGATTTAACTGCATCGTTAACTCCGGATCCAGCCGGAAGCTGGTAACAGCGCCCCGTACGCTTTGAATGGCAGGCCGGGCATAATCCGTTGGCAGTTGTAATGGCATTGTGCCATCCAGCTTTTTTTCCCAGTAGCGCATCTTGCTGTCCAGCATTTCACCATCCAGGTAACTACGCTGCCAAATGGCATAGTCGGCATATTGCAATTGCAACACGGGCAACTGTGCCGGCCGGCCTTCGGTATAGGCACCGTATAATTCTACCAGTTCTTTTATGATGATAGAGGCAGACCAGCCATCTGATGCAATATGGTGAAGCGTCAATACCAGGATATAATCTTCCTTACTAAGTGATATGAGGCTGGCACGTAACATGTAACCTGCCGATAAATCAAACGGCTCCCGGATTAATTGCCCGATATATTGTTGTAAAGACGCGGAGCCATCCCGGTACCCGGCTTCTTCACCATCAATCATTTGCAGTTCCCAGTTGGTAGCCGGAAGAATATGCTGATACCCTTTGCCTTCCATTTGGCGGATGACTGTTCTCAATACTTCATGGCGCTGAACGATTGTCTGCAGGGCATTTGCCAACGCAATACTATCCAGTTTACCTTTTAACCGCAACACAGCCGGAACATGATACTGAATACTGCCTTCCAACTGATCAATAAAGTACAGACGTTCCTGGCTAAAAGATAACGGAATGTATTCAGGCCGTGACTGAACAGTGATGGCAGCCGTTCCGCCCCCAAAATCCTGGTTCGTCATTTTGCCCGCTAATAAGGCAATCGTCGGATTTTCAAACACATCCCCAATCGGAACTTCTATATCTAATTGCCGGCGGATGAGGGATATTAATCTGATGGCCAGCAGGGAATGACCCCCTAATTCAAAAAAGTCGTCATGGATACCTACGTTTTCAACTTCCAGTATGTCCTGCCAGATTTCTACCAATGCCTTTTCGATATCATTGCGGGGAGCAACGTACTGGCCGGCTGCTACCTCCACCGCATCCGGCGCCGGTAATGCTTTTTTATCAATTTTACCACTAATCGTTACCGGGAATACATCCAGTTCCATAAATAAAGAGGGAACCATGTAATCCGGCAATTGCTTCTTCAATAAATCCCTTAACTCATCCTTGTTGATTTTTTCACTGATTTTTACTTCGTCGTTTTCAAATACCTTTTTGTAAAAATCATTTCCCTTAAATGTTTGTGTAGAATTAAATGACTCGTACGTAAAGGCTACCGTCGGCAGGCTGTTCCGCACAAGTGTGCCCTGCACTTCAAAGTCGGGATTCAAACCATTGGCGGATAGCTTTCGAATCACTTTCGCTGCTATGTAATCTCCTTTCGCCACCGTTTCACCACCATCAAATACTGGGAAATAAATAGGCAACCATGTGTATTTACCACTAACCGTATCTATCAGTTCCTCCTCATCACAATACAGGTTCAGCCATACAATAAATCCATTCACTTCTCCGTCCTGCTGAAAGTCCAGCCGGATGTCATGCGCACTTTCCAGGCTGCATTCCTGCGTATAATCCAAGTCCTCAAATACATCTGAGGTAGAAATAATATTCTGGGCAGGCAAACCGCTGAGGTATAAACGCAGATCGAACTTGCGGCCTGCTTCCTCAAATATTTTGGAGGTATAGTAAGCACCCAATTCCTCAAAGCTATAATCAAACTGTTCGGCCGGTAATGTGATGGCTGCTATTTTGGTAAGACTCCGGGTGGGAACCATGTGGGAGGGATCGTTGAGCAAGTGCCTGCTGCTGTTGATGAGTACGGCAGCGCCTTCCGATCCGCCGATGGCGCCTACTATTTCTGAAATGCAATAATCCGCTTTCTCCGGCAGCTCCACTTTGGTGATGTCGTCGTGTATCACAATGATCTGATCCTGTAGCCCCAATGACTCCACGGTTTCCTTTGCTTTGAGGTAGCTTTCTTCCAGCAACTCAACGGCATATACTTTTTTGGCGCCTTCTTTAATAGCAATACGGGAAAGGATGGCTTCAAAGCCGGGACCTATTTCCAGGATGATCTTGTCCCTAACTACTTTACGGAAAGCATTGCGGTACTTAGCGTTTCTGGCTTCATCACCGGCCATGGTTTTATATAGCAGATCGTCGTACACATAAAACTCAGCTACCGATGGCCATAACGTAATTTTCTTTTTGGCCTGGTAATATGCAACTAATTGTTTGTCTTCTTTCGCTTCATCCATTACTACCACGCACTGTGCAACGTCTTTGTTTAACAGCAGGGTGTTTTCTATTTCGCCTAACTCCACCCGGTAACCCCGTATTTTAACCTGGTCGTCTTTTCTCCCTAAAAATTCCAGGTTGCCGTCGGTTAACCAACGCCCGGAATCACCTGTTTTATATAGCTTTTTACCCGGTTCGAATGGATGCGGAATAAATTTTTCTGCGGTCAGTTCAGCCCGTTCAAAATATCCCCTGGCCAGGCCTGCGCCTGCCACATATATTTCGCCTTGTATGCCCACCGGCAGTAACTGCTGATCTTCATCAAGGATATAAACGGTAGTATTCGCAATCGGTTTTCCAATGGGAATGCGTATCCTGGAAACATCTTCCGGCGCCACCTTGTAAATAGAAACACAAACAGCACATTCTGTTGGGCCATATGCATTATAATAATCTACATAGCGGCTTAACGAAGCAGCTTGTTTTACATCGGCTGCTTCCCCTGCAGTAATAAGCGCCCGTAAAAAATGGAGGTCATCATTTTGTAACGCCTTCAAATAAACCGGCGGGAGGGTAACGACACTCACCCCATTGTTGCGAAGGTTAGCGCTGAAATTATTCGCATCCCTTATCATGTCCCGGCGCATCAGCACCAAAGTAGCGCCTGCATAAAACGCCATAAAAATTTCAGAAACTGATGCATCGAAGGAAATAGAAGCAAATTGAAGCACCTTATCTGTAGCCGTAATGCCAAATTGCCGCACCTGGTCGAGCGACATATTTACATTACTTTGATGCATGATGGAAACGCCCTTTGGCTTCCCGGTGGAACCAGAGGTATAAATAATATACGCCAGATGGCCGGGTTCAACACCCGCTTTTATATTCGTAACCGGGAAGCTACTAATCACCGGCAATGCTGTATCTAATTCAATAATGGTAGCATTGCCTACAGCCTGCAGGTCTGATTGGGTGGCTTTGGTGCTTACAACAAGGGTAGCCCCGGTATCTTCCAATATATATTGAATCCTGTCTTCCGGATAATCCGGATCTATGGGTACATAAGCGCCACCAGCTTTTAAAATACCGAGTATGCCAACCACCATTTCAATGCCCCGTTCTATACATAGCGGCACTGGCATCTCCGGATCAACGCCCTGTGTTTTTAAATAATGTGCCAGTTGGTTAGAACGTTCATTCAGTTCCGCATACGTCAACTGTTCCTGCTCAAAAACAACAGCCACTGCAAGCGGCGTTTGTAGTACCTGGTCTTCAAACAGATCCACCATGCTTTTATCCGTTGGATAGGCAATAACAGTATGATTAAACGCCAGCAGTTGTTGCGCTTCCCCGGCATTTAGCATGGGTAATGATGCAAGCTTTTGCTTTGGAACTGTTACAATAGAACGAAGCAATTCCCGGTAATGATTTGCAATACTTTCTATGGATTGCGAACTGTATTTATCAGCGGTATATTGAATAGAGCAACGCAGGCCAAGCGGCGTTTCGGTTACATGATATATTAAATCGGCCTTATAGGTATCCTGTACAAAAGCTTCCTGTGATAACTGTACATCTCCAAAAGTTAATTGCGGAATGTCGGGCGTATTCTGCAATACAAATATTACCTGGAACAAGGCATAATTGCTGATGCTCCTTTCCGTAATCACAGCGTCTACTACTTTTTCGTAGGGTATATCCTGATGTTCGTAGGCCTCCAGCGTGGTTGTTTTTACCTTTTGCAACAGTTCTTCAAAAGAGCCATCTGCATTTACCGCTGTACGCAAAGCGAGTGCATTGATAAAATACCCGATCAATCCTTCTACTTGCTGTAGCTGCCTGCCGGCAATGGAAGTACCAATGCAAATGTCCGCCTGGCCGGTATAACGATACAACAACACTTTTAAAGCGGCCAGTAGCGTCATAAACAAAGTAGCACCCTGCTGCCGGGTTATTTGTTGTACTTTATCTGACAGGTCTTTATCAATATCGAAATAATAATAGGAACCTTTCTTATCCTTAATATCAGGCAATGCGTAATCAACCGGGAATTGCACCGGCGTTACCCCTTCCAGTTTATTTTTCCAGTAATTTAATTTTTCTGCTAATACATCGCCCTGTAAGTATGCCCGCTGCCAAATGGCAAAGTCGGCATATTGCAACCGCAGTTGGGGCAACAGTGCCGTCCGCTTTTCAATAAAAGAAGCATACAATTCCACTACCTCTTTCACCATTATGGACAACGACCAGCCATCCGAAACAATATGGTGCATCACTACCACCAGGATATGATCCTGTTCGCCCATCTGAATAAGGGTGGCACGGAACAACGGGTCTGCAGAAAGGTCAAAAGGTTTTTTAATCAGTTGCTGCAGCCGCTCCTGTAACAGGCCGGCATCGTCTATGTAATTTGCTCCATCAATAAGTTGTAATTGCCATTCATTCTGGCCCATGATATACTGATAACCCTGTCCCTCTTTTTCCCGGATGACTGTCCGAAGCACTTCATGCCGGTTTACGATGGATTGCAAAGCGTAGTTCAATGCCTCAACCACTAAGGTTTCCTTTCAACCGCATAACAGCAGGTAAGATGATAGGAAATACTGCCATGTAAACGATCAATGAACCACAGGCCTTCCTGGTTAAAAGATAAGGGAATGTGTTCGGGCCTTTCCTGTACAGTGATTGAAGCAGACGTCTCGCCTGGACGATGGTTTTTCCAGTGTACCGGCAAGCAATGCAATAGTTGGGTTTTCAAACACTTCCCCAATCGGAACTTCTGTTCCTAATTGCTGGCGGATAAGGGAGATCAACCGGATGGCCAGCAGGGAATGCCCGCCTAATTCAAAGAAATTATCATGGATACCAACCTTTTCGATTTCCAGTATTTCCTCCCATATGCCTACCAATGCTTTTTCTGTATCATTGCGGGGAGCAACATACTGATCCGCTAATGTTTCTGCTGTGTCCGGTGCTGGTAACGCCTTCTTATCAATTTTACCACTAATCGTTACCGGAAATGTGTCCAGTTCCATAAATAACGATGGAACCATATAATCCGGCAACTTTGAACTTAAGTATGCATTCAGATTTTCCTTACTAATTTTTTGGCTGATTTTTACTTCGTCTTTCTCAAAGACTTTTTCGTAAAAATAATTCCCTTTAAAAGTCCGGGTAGAATTGAAGGATTCGTACCGGAAGGGTAACGGTGGCAGGCTGTTCCGAACAAGCGTACCCTGCAATTCAAAGTCGGGATTCAAGCCGTTGGCAGATAGCTTACGAATTACTTTTGCCGCTATGTAGTCGCCTTTCGCTACCGTTTCACCACCATCAAATACCGGGAAATAAATAGGCAGCCAGGTGTATTTTCCACTAACGGTATCAATCAATTCTTCCGCATCACAATACAGGTTTAGCCATACGATAAATCCATTTACCTCTCCGTCCTGCTGAAAGTCCAGCCGGATGTCATGCTCACTTTCCAGGCTGCATTCCTGCGTATAATCCAAGTCCTCAAATACATCTGAAGTAGAGATAATATTCTGGGCAGGCAAACCGCTGAGGTATAACCGCAGATCGAACTTGCGGCCTGCTTCCTCAAATATTTTCGAGGTATAGTAAGCGCCTAATTCTTCAAAACTATAATCGAACTGATCCGCCGGTAATGTGATGGCGGCTATTTTGGTAAGACTCCGGGTGGGAACCATGTGGGAGGGATCGTTGAGCAAGTGCCTGCTGCTGTTGATGAGTACCGCAGCACCTTCCGATCCGCCGATGGCGCCTACTATTTCTGAAATGCAGTAATCTGCTTTCTCCGGAAGTTCCACTTTGGTAATATCGTCGTGTATAACAATGATCTGATCCTGTAGCCCCAATGACTCCACGGTTTCTTTTGCTTTGAGGTAACTTTCTTCCAGCAACTCAACGGCATATACTTTTTTAGCGCCTTCTTCAATGGCAATACGGGATAGGATGGCTTCAAAGCCGGGACCTATTTCCAGGATGATCTTGTCCCTAACTACTTTACGGAAAGCATTGCGGTACTTAGCGTTCCGGGCTTCATCACCTGCCATGGTTTTATATAGCAGATCGTCGTACACATAAAACTCAGCAACCGATGGCCATAACGTAATTTTCTTTTTGGCCTGGTAATACGCTACTAACTGTTTGTCTTCTTTACGTTCGTGTATGACTACTGCACAATTTTCTATATCCCTATTTTCCAGCAGCGTATTTTCTATTTCGCCTAATTCAACCCGGTAACCTCTGAGTTTTACCTGGTCATCTTTTCTTCCCAAAAATTCCAGGTTGCCATCATTTAGCCAGCGGCCCAGGTCCCCGGTTTTGTATAGTTTCTTTCCGGTTCCAAAAGGATTGGGTATAAATTTTTCTGCTGTTAGTTCCGGGCGGCGGAGGTATCCTTTGGCAAGCCCAACGCCGGACACGTAAATTTCGCCTTGCATGCCTGCCGGAAGAATATTTAAATCTTCGTCCAGCACATACATATTCGTATTGGCAATTGCTTTACCAATCGGCATCCTGGTTCTTGAACTATCTTCCGGCGTTACTTTATAGATGGATGCACAAACGGCACATTCGGTTGGGCCGTACGCATTGTAATAATCCACATAGCGGCTAAGGCTGGCTGCCTGCTTTACATCCGCTGCTTCGCCGGCAGTAATAATCACCCGTAAAAAATGAAGGTCGTCATTTTGCAATGCTTTCAGGTAAACCGGGGGCAGGGTTACTACGCTGACCTTATTTTCTCTGAGTGCTGCCGTAAAGTTTCCGGTGTCCTGCGTGATTTCCTTTTTCATCACCACCAGCGTTGCACCGGCATAAAAGGTCATAAAAATTTCCGATACCGATGCATCGAAGGAAATAGAAGCGAATTGTAAAATGTTGTCCGAACCGGTAATGCCAAATTGCCTGACCTGGTCCATGGACATATTCACATTACTGCGGTGCATAATGGAAACCCCTTTGGGTTTGCCGGTGGAGCCAGACGTGTAAATTACATAGGCCAGGTGGTTGGGTTCAATTTCTGTATGCAGGTTTGCCGTGCCTTGTTTATTAATGGCGGTATTATCCTTTTCGAGTTCAATAATTTCAATATTTTTCAATCCATCCAGCAGAACGCTGGTGTCTTTCCCGGTAATGGCAAAGGCAGCCTTGCTGTCCTTCTGCATATACTGAATCCGTTCTTCCGGGTTCACGGGATCAACAGGCAAATAAGCGCCGCCTGCTTTCAGCACGGCAAGTATGGCAACATACAATTCCGGCGACCGGTTCATACATATTAGTACAAGGGTCTCTTCTTCAACGCCGGCGCTGATTAAATAACGGGCAACTTTATTAGCCCATTCATTCAGTTCCCGGTAGGTTAATTGCTGCGCCTCAGACACAATGGCAATGGCATCCGGCGACATCGCTACCTGTTCTTCAAACAAGTCAACCATTGTTTTGTCCCACAGGTAGTCCGCACTTATTTCAGCTCTTTTCACTAATTGTCCGGCTTCGTTGTTTTTCACTTTAATTAATTCTCCAATTTTTTGATCAGCTCCTGCACCAATGGCAGCCAGCAATTCCTGAAAATGATTGATCATTTGTTCAATCGTTTGCCTGCTGAGCTTATCTGTTGCATATTGTATACCACCCGATAATCCATCCGGTGTTTCTGATACGTTGCATACCAGGTTGAACTTTGATACGTCCCTTACCAGTTTTTCACCTGATACACGCACTCCTTTAAAATACAGTTCCGGCGTTTCAATGGTAATATTCATGGAGAAAACTACCTGGAACAATGGGGTGGCGCCGGTGTCCCGATCGTTTAGCACGGCATCTACCACTTTTTCAAAAGGAACATCCTGATGTTCATAGCCCTCCAGTGTTGTAATGCTTACCTGTTTTAGTAATTCAGCAAATGATTCATTCGCATTTACGTTACTCCGTAATGCAATGGCGTTTACAAAGAAACCAATTAATTCTTCCAATTCCTGCGATTGCCTTCCGGCCACGGAAGTGCCCACGCAAATATCATCCTGCCCGGTGTACCGATACATCAACACCTTAAATGCAGTAAGCAAAGTCATGAACAAGGTAGCACCATGTTGCCGGCTGATTTGCTGCAGTTTTTCGGCGACGGCTTCATCAATATCAAATTTTACAATAGCCCCTTTGGCATCGGCACTACCCGCTGGAATATGCTCATAAGGAAGCTGCAGATCGGCCACTCCTTGTAGTTTTGATTTCCAATAAGCTAATTTTTTATCGAGTACTTCGCCCTGAAGATAAGCCTTTTGCCAGATAGCATAATCAGCAAATTGAATGTTGAGATCAGGAAGTTGCGCAGGCCTGTTTTCCAGGTAGGCATTGTAAAATTCCATCACTTCTTTTGCCATAATCGAAACCGACCAGCCATCTGACACAATATGATGCATGGTTACCACCAAAATATGCTCATTTTTGTGCAGTTGAATAATTTGAGCCCGCAACAGGTGATCCCGGGACAAATCAAAAGGTGCATTCACTAACGCTTCAATAAAAGCGGGTAGTCCTGCTTCCTGGAAAGCATCAGCAGCTCCATCTATTTTTTGCCAGTTCCAGGAATCTTTTGGCAATATTAACTGGTAGCCTGATCCATTATCTTCCCGGATAACCGTTCGCAGTACTTCATGGCGGTTTACGATGGATTGCAGTGCATGTTGTAGGGCGGGTTCATTCAGGTTGCCTGACAAACGGAATACGGCAGGTATATGGTATTGCACACTGCCCTGTAGCTTATCGATAAACCACAGGCGCTGCTGGCTGAATGATAGGGGAATTTTATCCGGACGAACTGCCTGCATTACAGAAGGAAGAATGGCGGCTTCATTTTTTGTTTCCATCTGCGCTGCCAGCGAAGCAATGGTCTGGTATTCAAATAAACTACTGATCGCTATTTCAGTTTCTAACTCCTTCCGGATGGCCGAAACTACCCGTATAGCTAACAGCGAATCACCTCCCATCTCGAAAAAATTATCATGTATACCAATTTTTTCTACATCCAATAATTTTTGCCAGACGGAGGCTAATACCTCTTCAACGTGATTGCGTGGTGCTATAAATTCACAGGTTGCCCTATCACCTTCCTCAGGATCCGGCAATGCCTTCTTATCTATTTTACCATTGGAGGTCAACGGCAATGCTGATAGTTCAATTAATATGGCCGGAACCATGTACTCCGGCAGTTTATCTATTAAATGCTGCCGTACAAGTTGTTTATCAAAGCCATCACCGGGTACGATGTACCCAATCAGGCGTTTTGTACCTTCTCCATCAACGCTTGCAATTACCACTGCCTGGCGAACTTCCTTTAATTCCTGTAATACAGCTTCTATTTCACCTAATTCAATCCGGTATCCCCGGATTTTAACCTGGTCATCTGCCCGCCCAATATATTCAATATTGCCATCAGGTGACCAACGGCCAAGATCGCCGGTTTTATATAACCGTGATCCCGGTTCTTTAGAAAACGGATTCCTGATAAACTTTTCATTAGTAAGTGCAGCACGGTTTAAATAACCCCTTGCTATGCCTGCACCACCTACGTAAATTTCTCCTACAACTCCCACAGGCTTTAATTGCTGTGCATCATCCAATATATAAGCGGTACGGTTACTCAACGGTTTTCCAATAGGAATAGGTATTGTTTATTGCTGTTGCCCCTGATCGCATGCGTTAGTGAAAAAGTGGTATTCTCGGTTGGGCCATACCCGTTGATGAGATGAATGGACGGGTACGTTTTCCTGAATTTTTCAATATGTTTTTCAGATAATTTTTCACCACCAACCAATATGGTTTCCAATGTTTCAAAAACCGTAATATCCGCTTCTGTTAATTGATTGAACCAACCGGAAGTAAACCACATTTTACTAACTTTCCTGCTTTGTATTTCATTTTTGAGCAGCTCAATATCCAAGAGCTTATTTTCCGGACATAAGATTAATCTTCCTCCGTTTAGTAACATGCTCCAGTATTCGAAAGTAGTAGCGTCAAACGTTGGTGAGCCAGTTGACAGCAGGCTATCCCGATCAGATAAAGCAACGTAATCAACGCCTGAAACCAGGCTTACCACATTGCCATGTTCTACCAGCACTCCTTTCGGCTTTCCGGTGGAGCCGGAAGTATAGATTACATAAGCCAAGTGATGTGGTTCGACCGAATTTGAAAGATTGCTTACGGGTAGTTGTTCGATTGCCAGGTAATCCGTATCCAGATCAATAATATCAATGCTTTTTCCAATATCAAAATGTACCCTGTTCCTGCCATTACTAATAGCAATCGTTCCTCCTGTATCTTCAAGCATAAAGCGGATACGGTCCGGAGGGTATTGCGGGTCAATTGTTACATACGCTCCACCTGCCTTCAATATGGCAAGTATACTTACCATCATATCTACACCTCTTTCTATACATACCGGAACCAGTGTTTCTGCTGTTACCCCTTTGGCTGCTAAATAATGAGCTAACTGGTTTGCCCTTTCATTTAATTGGCGGTATAAGATCAATTCCTGTTCGTTCAAAAACCAAAGCGATGTCTTCCCGGTGCCTGCTCTGCCACCTGTTCTTCAAATACATCAATGATCGTTTCGGATTTGCAGGATATTCAGTGGTAGTATGATTAAAATCAATCAGTATTTGTTGCTGTTTCTGCTTTGCCCAGCATGGGCAGTTTTTCAACTGATCTGCCGGGGGTCAGAAACAATGGAACGCAATAAAATATCAAAATGAGCCACCATCCGGCTGAATGGTTTGCTCACTGGAATAAATCGGTGCTATATTCCACCGATCCGGACAAGCCTTCCGGCGTTTCCGTTACAAAAAAGCTAAGGTCGTACTTGGACGAAACAAAGTTGCTGCCTACCCCGGAAAGTTCCAGGTTCTCCTACCTCAATTTTGGTTACTTCAGGCGTATTCAGCAGTCACCAGCATCACCTGAAATAGGGGGCTGCGGCTCCTGTTTCTTTGCTGTACCACCGCATCTACCATCTTTCTCAAAAGGCACTTCCTGATGTTCATACGCTTCCAGGGTCGTTTGCTTTCACCTGCTGTAAGCAAGCCAGTAAAAGGCTCAGCCGGATGTACATTTGTGCGTAGTGCCAGCAGGTTTACGAACAGCCCGATGAGGTTTTCCGATTTCCTGTACTGCTGCCGGCCGGCAATAGAGGTACCTACACATATATCCTGCAGGCCACTGTATCGGTACAATAAAACATCGAAGGCAGCAAGCAGCGGTCATGAACAGGGTGGTTTCCTGCTGCCGGCTCAATTCTCTTTAGCCGCATCACTTAGTTGCTTATCAATACTAAACAGTGGCAGTCGGTTCCGCGTTTTACCCTGTACTGGCGGACGGGGAAAATCGGTGGGTAATTCCAGCCAGGCTACGCCCTGTAACTTCTCTTTCCAGTAAGCTGTATTTTTTGCTCCAGAAAGGTCAGCAGTTAAATGATTGTGTTGCCAGATGGCATAATCGGCATATTGCAAAGGCAGTCGGCATTAATAGCCGGCTGGCGGCTCTTGCAGATAAGACTGGTATAATTCAACTACTTCGTTCACAAAAACGGAGGTTGACCACTCTATCTGTTGCAATATGATGCATGGTAATTACCAGTACATGAACCGTATCACTTAACCGTTGTATAAGCACGGTACGCATCATCCGGTCTTTCGACAGATTAAACGGAGCATCAATGCATTGCTGAATGTAATTTTGTAAAGCCTTCCTCATCGTATTTGCATACGCCGAACCATCAATAATCAGGCAATGGCAACTCATCCTTACCTCCAACACGTATTGGTAGCTGTTGCCATCCTGTTCCAGGATTACCGTTCGTAAAATCTGGTGCCGGTTCATTACGGTCCCTGCAGGGCGTACTTTAGTCCCTCAACCTGTAATTTTCCGGTTAGTTTCAAAACGGTTGGCAGGTGATAGGAAAGTGCTGCCCTCCAACTGATCCATGAACCATAACCGCTCCTGGCCGAATGATAACGGGATCTGCCCAGGCCGCTCCTGAACTTCGATTTTTGGAATTATCAATCCTTTATTAAGTGTATTAATATACCCGGCAAGTGAAGCAATTGTTTGATGAATAAATAAATCTTTAATTCGTAATTCAACATCCAGATTTTTCCGAATGGCTGAAATGACCCGGATGGCAAGCAGTGAGTGGCCCCCTAACTCAAAAAAGTTATCATGTATACCTACCTGCTCTACATGTAGCAATTCCTGCCATATTTTCGAAATATTTTCTTCCGTCTCATTACGTGCAGCAACATATTGGTCGGTAACCACCGCAGCGCCGTCAGGTTCCGGCAATGCTTTTGTATCTACCTTCCCATTTGGTGTTAATGGCAACTTTTCTAACGCTATCCATATTAACGGAATCATATACTCCGGCAACTTATTTTTTAACCAGGATATGAGTTCCGGTTTATCGAAAACGCCATCCGCCACGGCATAGGCTACCAGGCGTTGATTGCCTTCGCTATCTTCTTTTGCTACCACTACTGCCTGGCTTACAAGCCCGCTTTGTTGTATTACTGCTTCTATTTCGCTTAGTTCAATCCGGTATCCCCGGATCTTTACCTGGTTATCCCGCCTGCCGATATATTCAATATTCCCATCAGCCAACCAGCGTCCAATATCACCTGTTTTATACATTCTTGAACCCGGGCTACCGAATGGATTAGCAACAAATTTTTCTGCTGTTAACGTTGCCTGGTTCCAATAGCCTCTTGCTACCCCAATACCGGCAATACCTATTTCGCCCGGAACACCTGCCGGGTTTAATTGCCCTTCCTCATTTACAATATAGATTTGTGTATTTGCAACCGGTTTCCCAACAATTGACTTCCGGCTTGTTACGTCAATATTCGATTTATCTACCAGGTAATAACTACTGCTGATGGTACATTCTGTTGGCCCGTAATGGTTGGCAAATAAGATATTCGGGTAAACATTGATATAGGTTTTGAAATCGGCAATATTCATCCGTTCTCCGCCAACAATAATTAACCGTAGTGATTTACATAACTGATTATTTTGTAATGGAAGCTGCTCGACCAGGGCACTAAAAATACCCGGCAGCGTTTTAATGTAGGTAATGGAATTTTCGGAGATATACTGAAGCACGGCTGCCGGATCAAACAGATCGTCCTGCGGCAAATGCAGGGTACCACCACTTAATAAAACCGGCCAGGTAGCCGTCATAGAACCATCAAAACTAAAAGACGATATCAGTAAGGAACTGTCATCTTTAGTAAGCTGATATTGCCTGTTGAACCAAAGCAGGTGATTTGCCAACGAATCATGTTGCACGGCCACCCCTTTTGGTTGCCCGGTAGAGCCTGAAGTATATAGCACATACGCCAGTTGCCCGGGTTTAATGTCATACCCGGATATTCCATCAATACCAGAGTTGATCTTTTCCCAATCCCTGTCTAATGCAATAATTTTATCATCCGTAAAAATTTCTTTTAGTGATTCGATATGCGTTTCTTTTGTTAGCAGTAATTCCGCGGCTGTATCCTGCAACATAAAGCGGATCCTATCTTTTGGGTAGCCGGGATCAACAGGAACGTATGCGCCGCCTGCTTTCAGAACACCAAGAATTCCAATGATCAGTTCCAATGATTTATGGAGACAAACCGGAACAATCGATTCTGCTTTTACGCCCCTGCTTTGCAGGTAATTGGCCAACTGATCTGAACGCTTGTCAAGTTCTGTATACGTTAACTGTTCTGTTCCAAATACCAATGCAATAGCATCAGGTGTTAATGCAGCCTGTTTTTTAAATAAGGAGATGATCGTACAATCATCATCTACCTGTTCGTACGTGTTATTGAATTCCGCTACAACCTGGTCTTTCTCTGCCTCGGAAAGCATGGGTAAAGCGCCAATCTTTTGTTGTAGTGATGCAACAACCGCTTTCAGTAATTGTACAAAATGCAGCATCATCCGGTGCATCGTAGCTTCACTTAAAATAGCCGTGCTATATTGTACAGAAGCCCTTAGCCCTGCGCCATCAGCAGTAATACCCAGTGTAAAATCAAATTTGGAATGCTGGCTATCAAATGATTCACCTGTAAGCGAAATATTTCCTAAACGAAGTGCCGGAACCTGAGGTGTATTATGCAATACAAACAGTACCTGGAACAATGGTGTACGGGCCAGGTTTCTTTCTTTTACAACGCTGTCCACTACTTTTTCAAATGGCATATCCTGGTGCTGATAGGCCCTGTAGGGTGTCTGCTTTTACCTGTTGCAACAAATCCGTAAAAACGGTATCGCTTTTTACTTCACTTCGTAATGCCAGTGTATTTACAAAAAAGCCGATCAGGGGTTCTATTTCCTGCCGGGCACGGTTGGCAACGGGGGTTCCTACACAAATATCCTCCTGGCCGCTGTACCTGTGCAGTAAAACGTTGAAAGCCGACAACAAAGTCATAAATAAACTGGCGCCTTGTTGCCTGCTTAATTGTTGCAAACGATCTGTCAACGCCGCATCAATGCTAAACTGGATAACACCGCCTTCGGTGCTTTGAATAGCGGGCCGGTCAAAATCAAGCGGCAACTCCAAAGGCGCTACACCATCAAGTTTTTGCTGCCAGTAAGCTAATTTTTTATTCAATAGTTCACCCTGTAAATAATTCCGTTGCCAGATGGAATAATCTGCATACTGCAGTTTCAGCGGGTCCAGATTCGGAAGCCTGTTTTGCAGGTAAGATTCATATAGCTCTACCAGTTCCTTAACGAGGATTGAAATAGACCATCCGTCAGACGCAATGTGATGCATCGACACCATCAATACATGTTCTTCTTCGCTTATACGAATAAGACCTGCCCTTACCATCAGGTCGGAAGTGAGATCAAAAGGCGCTTGTATGAACTGCTGTATTTGGTTCTGTAATGCCTCCGGATTATTTTGATAACGGGAGCCGTCTGCTTCTATAAAATCAGGTGCTACATTATCAAGGATAAACTGATACGGCTGGTCATTAATTTCCCGAATTACGGTGCGGATTACTTCATGACGGCTAACAATTTGTTGAAGAGCATACCGGAGTGCCTCTATATTTACTATTCCACTCAATCGTAATACCGCCGGGATATGATATTGAACGGTACCTTCTAACTGATGAATGAACCATAGGCGTTCCTGGCTAAAGGAAAGCGGAATAGATGATGGCCTCAGCCCGGCCTGTATAACCGGCAGTACGATGCCATTGCTTTTACTTTTTATAAAATGATGTAACGCAGCAATGGTAGGCTTTTCAAACAGATCTTTTACAGTAAGCTCTTTGTGAACTTTCCGGCGGATAGCGGATACAGCCCGCATTGCCAGCAGAGAATGGCCGCCCAATTCAAAAAAGTTATCCTGTATGCCCACTTTTTCAATACTCAGTAACTCCTGAAAGATGAGGGCCAGTTCCACTTCCAGTTCTGTTTGCGGTGCGATATAAGCCTGCCGGGTTGCGGTGTTCAAATCAGGATCCGGCAAAGCCCGTTTGTCTATTTTACCATTGGGCGATATAGGAAAATTGTCCATCGATACCCACAGTGCCGGCACCATATATTCGGGTAACTCCGCTTTTAAATAGCTCGTGATTGCCTCCTGGTCAAATGCCACTTGCGGCACCACGTATCCTACCAGCCGTTGGTTACCGCTATTATCCGTTTTCGCCAGTACAACCGCCCCTTTTACCTGCTGGTGCTGTTGCAGTACGGTTTCTATTTCACCCAATTCTACCCGGTAGCCGCGGATTTTTACCTGTTCGTCTATCCTTCCCAGGTATTCCAGATTACCATCGGGTAGCCAGCGGGCAAGGTCACCCGTTTTATACATCATTGATCCACCGGGGTCAAACGGATTTGGAATGAATTTTTCTGCTGTTAATTCATCCCGGTTCAGGTAACCCGCCGCCACCTGTGCCCCTCCAATAAATAATTCACCTGAGATTCCTGCAGGGCATATTCTTTTACCGGAATCCAGTACGTACAATTGTACATTATCAATTGGTTTGCCGATGGGTGGTAAAGGATTTGAAATATAAGTACCAGTAACAGTATAACTACTCACCACATGACTTTCTGTAGGGCCATATTGGTTAATTAGTTTTATATCGTTCCGATTCAGTAAATCGTCGATATCTTCCGTTAGCTTTAACTGTTCGCCGGCCACCATTATTTCCCGCAGGCTCAGTGTAGTACTGTTTAACGGCCTTACATATTCTGCCAGACTTTTTAATACAATGTAGGGAACGAACAGGTGAGTTAGGGCGTACTCGTTTATATCTTTTACCAGTTCCGCCATATCTTTTCTACGATCCTCAGCTATCAGGTATAAGGAATTTCCGAAACACAGGGTTGAGAAGATCTCTTGGAAACTAACGTCGAAGTTGAGGCTTGCAAATTGTAAAACACGCCGTTCCCCTTTTTCAAATTGCCTCTCCTGCCACCGTGATAAATTTACCAGGTTGCTGCCCGGCATTTGTACGCCTTTCGGTGTGCCGGTGGATCCGGACGTATACAGAATATAAGCCAGGTGATGGGGCAGGGCATCCGTTTGTAAATGAGTTACCGGCTGGCTGGCAATCAGGGGCCAATGATGATCTATTTCTATTATCTGTACCGCTTGTGTGGCCGACACTAATTTTGATTTACTCCTGTTGCTGCTGATGATGACAGCAGCGCCGGTATCTTCCAGCATGTAATGAATCCGTGCTGCCGGGTATTCCGGATCGATGGGCACATACACAGCCCCGGCTTTTAATATACCCAGTACGCCCACAATCATTTGCAGCGACCTTTCCACACAAATAGGCACCAGTGTTTCTTCCTGTACGCCTTTACTTTTCAGGTAATGTGCCAACTGGTTGGAACGCTTATCCAGTTCTTTGTATGTCAACTGTTCCCTATCGAATACTACGGCTGTACGGGCAGGCGTTTTGGCTACCTGTTCCTCAAATAAATCCACAATTGTCTTTTCTTCTGCATAAGCAACGCTAGTGTTATTGAACGAGGTGAGCAAGGCTTCTTCACCAGGAGTCAATAAATTAATATCACTGATTGTTGTATCGCTGTTTTGTACAAATTGCAATAATACATTTTCAAACTGATCACTGATTTGTTTGATATATGTTTCTTCCAGTAAAAGCGAATTATAATTAAAGACGACACTTAGCTGCTCCGAATTATTGATCAGTATGGTGAGCGGATAATTTGTCGGATCATGAAAATGCACATTCGCTACCTGAAGGCCCGATTGGTTATCAGCAATGATTTTGCTGACCGGGTAATTTTCAAAAACCAGCAAGGTGTCAAACAAATCGCCGGGTACACCTGCCAGTTGCCGGGTTTCGCTTAATGGTGTATGCTGAAATTCTCTTGACGCAACCTGCTCAGCCTGCAAGTTTGACAGCCAGTCCGTTATTTTCTGTTCACCTTTTATAGTTGTACGTAGCGGGAGTGTGTTGATATACAATCCAATTTTCTTTTCCACTCCGGGCAGGTCATCCGGCCTGCCAGATACAACTACGCCGAACAAAACATCATCACTTCCGGTATATTGATGGAGCAGGTATGACCATGAACCTTGTACCAGCGTATTTACCGTAAAGCGATTATTTTGAGCATACATGGTAATACCAGCCGAAATTTCGGCACTAAACCGGATACCTATTGATTGGTAGGCACCACCGCCTTTAGTTCTTTCCGTTGTATTTTTTATGAATGGCAGCAATGTACCCTGCGTTACACCGGCCAGGTATTTACGCCAATATTGTTCCTCCTTTACTTTGTCAATACGGTCAATATATTTGATGTAATCTTCAAACCGGTCTTCTTCTTTAAATTTTATTTCTTTATTTGTAACCAGTAAATCATAATTGTTCAAGAATTCTTCCATCACTACAGGAAGTGACCAGCCATCAAAAAGTATGTGATGAAAAGTCCATACCATATGAAAGGAATTCCCGCCGGTTTGGATTAATGCCAGGCGCATAAGCGGGGCCTTTTTAAAATCAAAGCGTTGAACCTTGTCGGTTTCCTCGTACCGGTTTATTTCCGCAGCCTGTTCTGCTTTTGAAAGTGCGCTAACATCCAACAGTTCAACGGGAAGTTCTGCTTCTTTATATACAACCTGAACCGGAATACTAAATGAATCATAATAAAACCCCGTACGTAGTATGGTATGGCGTTGGATGATGTATTGCCAGCTTTGCCTGAATATTTTTATATCAACCTGGTTAAGATCACAGGTAAATTGCACTTTATGTACTTCGGTACCCTCATCGTACAAGCCATGAAATAACATGCCCTGCTGCAAACCGGTTAGTTTATAAATACCCGATATATTCTTCGATTTCTTAATCGAAGCAAACTCATTGGAAGCCGAAACATATTCAATCAGTTCATCTTTATTATTTTTGATGAAATCGATGATATTGGTATTGTTCCTGACTGCCTGAATTTCCTGTTGGGATAATTTGGTTTTATCCCCCCGCAAATTCAATTTCCCATCTTCCACCGTAAGCGAAAAATTGGATTTTGTGAGTGTTGCTATAAATTCCTTAATCTGCATAAAAAAAAATTTAAAAACTCAGAATGTTATCTGAGTCTTCTTCCTCCATAAACGCATCCAGTTCCTGGTAAGAAATGTCTGAACCAAGTCCATAATCCGAGGGAGTAGATATGGCGTCGGATTTCGTTATGCTCATACAATGCTCAATCAGCAGTTTTATCTGGGTTATATAGTTATCTGCCAGGTATTGAATGGTCTCTTCTTCAAAATGCTTAGTGCTGAAGTTCCAGCTCAATACCAGATCGCCGCCTATAATGTGCCCCGTTACCGATAGCTTTTCATGGATTACCTGTTCACTACTCCTTCCTTCACCGGTTGGCTCTGTAGCGATAGCAAACCACTTGCTTTCCCTTACTACATTATCCAATTGTCCGAGATAGTTGAACTGAATATCCCAGGGTTCTTTTCCTGATGCAAATTTTTCCTTATTAATGTATTTTATAACGCCATAGCCAAGCCCTTTATCAGGCACCTTCCGCAACTGCTCCTTTACCGATTTTATTGTATCGCCGGGGCCACTGTTGCTGCCAATGCTCAGGAGTAACGGATACAGGCTGGTGAACCATCCTACTGTTTGCGTTAAGTCTATTGATGCTGCAATAGGTTCCCTTCCATGACCTTCAAGTCCAATAACCAAATGATCCTGATTACTCCACTGCGACATCGTTTTTACCAATGCTGATAAGAGTATATCATTAATTTCTGTATGATACACACGTGGTACTTCCTGAATTAAATTTCGGGTATATGTGGCACCAAGTTTTACAGTAAGGCCTGCGGAATCTTTTAATTGAATGACGCCCTCCCATTCTTTATCAACCGGAAGTGGCTGATAGGCTGCAGCGGCATTTTGCCAGTATGTATACTGTTCAATCAGCCGTTGTGTTTTTCCATAATGTACCAGTGTTTCATACCATTGCCTGTAACTAAAACCTTTTACTTTACTAACAGGCTTGCCATTTGCAACATGGTTCGTAAGCAATTCCTCCAAATCCTGTAATAGTATTCTCCACGAAACGCCATCTACCGCCAAATGATGGATAACAATAAAAAGCCTGTTGGCAACTTCGGCCTGAGGCGTTTTTATCCATACAGCTTTCATCATGTTTCCATGCGCTATATCCAGGCTTTTTTGATAACGCTCCGTAATTAATTGTAACTCCTGACTACATGTTCCTGTTACTGTATGAGCAATATCTTCTTCTGCAAAGATCTTTTCGTTATTACCATATTCCTGCTGCCACCGGCCATCGTTATCATTGAACATGAGTCGTAAAGCATCATGCTGCCACACCATTTGTTCAAGTACTTCTCGTAAAGCAGTTGCAGTTATGGTTTTATCAATTTTTAATAATACACTTTGGTTGAAATGGGAAATAGCTGTATGCTCCCTTTCGAAATACCACTGCTGTATTGGCAATAGTCCACATGTGCCTGTTAATTTACCCTGCTCACCTTTCTCATTTGCATTCTTATCAGTATCCGGTTCAATACGTTTAACTATTTGCGAAATGGTTTGGTAAGCGAAAACGTCTGCAACCGTCATTTCATAACCTGCATTTCTGCTACGGCTTACCAATTGAATAGCAAGAATGGAATCACCTCCTAACTCAAAGAAATTATCATGAATTCCTATGTTAGTTATTTCTAATAAATCCTGCCAGATTTTAGCCAATTTTTTCTCCGGTTCTGTATGGGGTTCTTCATACTCATCCGTAACGGTTGCACTGGCGTCGGGCTTAGGTAAAGCTCTTCTATCTACTTTTCCGTTTGACGTTAAAGGAAGACAGTCCAGTTCCACCCAAATGGCCGGAACCATGTACTCAGGCAATTTACTTTTGAGATAATTGACTAAAAGCGCCTTATCAAAAGTTGTTTCCGGTACTACATACGCTACCAACCTTTTTGTACCATGCTGATCTTCATTGGCTATTACTACACATTGCTTAACGGATTCCTGCTGCCCAAGTACGGTTTCAATCTCACCTGGTTCAATCCTAAAACCTCTTATTTTTACCTGATCGTCTACACGTCCCTGAAATTGAATATTGCCATCCGGCAGCCAGCAACCTACATCACCGGTCTTATACATTTTTGCATTCGCAACCGTACTAAACGGATCAGGAACAAATTTTTGCGCCGTTAATACATCGTTGTTCAAATACCCTCTTGTTAATCCTGCACCCGCCAGGTATATTTCGCCTGTAACACCAATGGGCACTATGTTTTTTTGCGGATCCAGCACATACGCAGCCCGGTTATTGACAGGCCGCCCGATTGGGATGGATCTTTTCATCTCATTTTCCGTAATGGTGTACGTTAAAGAGAATGTCGTATTTTCTGTTGGCCCGTATCCGTTTACAATGTTGGTGAAGGGATAGTCCTGACGCATTTTTTCAATATGCTTTTCAGAAAGTTTTTCCCCACCCACCACCACTGTTTCCAACCCTTCAAAAATACGGATGTCAGCATCCACCAGTTGATTGAACCAGGTAGAAGTAAACCACATTTTATTTACCCGTTTCGAACTTATTTCTCCTTTCAACAATTCATTTTCAAGCAGCCGGTCTTCCCTGCACAATATTAATTTTCCACCATTCAGCAACATACCCCAGTATTCAAAGGTGGTAGCATCAAAAGATGATGAGCCTGTTGACAGTAATACATCCTGATTGCTAAAAGAAACATAGTCAACCCCTTTTACTAAACTTACCACATTCTGGTGTGTCGCCATTACCCCCTTAGGTGTACCTGTAGAACCCGAAGTGTAAATTACATAGGCCAGTTGTGAGGGTTGCATCGTTAATCCCAAATTTTCTTTGGATTGCTTACTGATGGCATCCCACTCATTAACGATGTCAATTGTATTCAGATTATCGCTGAAAGAAAAAGCGGAATTGTGATGATCTGTTAAAATGATACCTGCTGAAATATCGTGTAGCATATAGCTGAGGCGGTCTTCCGGATATTGTGTATCAAGTGGCACATATGCTCCACCGGCTTTTAAAATACCAAGAATGCCAACGATCATTTCTATGCTTCTGTCAATAGCTACAGGCACCAGCGTTTCTGTACTAACATTCTGGCTTCGTAAAAAATGAGCAAGCTGGTTTGATCTTTCATTTAATTGTTGGTAGGTTACTGATTCATCTTCAAAAACCAATGCAATGGCATCAGGCGTTTGTACCACCTGTTCTTCAAAAATTGCTGTAATGCTTTTTTCTGTGGGGTAAACTGATTTTGTGTGATTAAAATCAACCAATATTCTCTGTTGCTCCGCACGGGTAAGAATGGGCAGGCTACCTATTTTTTGTTCAGGATCTGCTACAATATTCAACAACAACTCCTGAAAATTTCCGACCATTTGAACGATCGTATCTTCTCTGTAAAGATCAGTGGAATAGCTAACCCAGCATTGAAGGCCATCACCCGTTTCCTTCATGTAGAAGCTAAAGTCAAAAAGCGTTTTCGTTTGTTTGGGATCCAGCAGCGATAGCGTAACGTCACCTAATTCCAGGTCCGGTATTTCCGGCGTATTAATCATGATGAACATTACCTGGATCAGCGGGTTTTTGCTCATATCCCTTTCTTTCACCACCGCATCCACCACTTTCTCAAAAGGCACATCCTGGTGCTCATACGCCTCCATGGTGGTATCCTTTACCTGCCGGAGCAACTCCGTGAATGACAGTGCATCCTGAACATCACTGCGAAGTGCCAGCATATTTACAAAAAACCCGATAAGGCCTTCCACTTCTCTAACGGTTCGGTTAGCAACCGAAGTGCCTACACAGATATCCTGCTGCCCGCTGTATTTATGGAGTAAGATTTTAAATGCAGCCAGTAAACTCATATACAAGGTGGTGCCTTGTTGGCGGCTCAGCGATTGAAGTGCGTTGGAAACCTTTTTGTTGATGCTGAAATGCGAAATGGCCCCCCGGTTACGCCATACCGGCGGACGGGGATAATCTGCCGGCAGATCCATCGGTTCAACTCCCGCCAGCTTCTCTTTCCAATAATGTAACTTTTTATCCAGTAGCGTGCCTTGCAGGTAATTCCGTTGCCAAACGGCATAATCTGCATATTGAATTGGTAACGGCTGTAATGCTATTTTTTTATCACTCACTGCATTTCCATATAATGCTGCCACTTCGCTTACGATGATGGCCATGGACCAGGCATCTGCTGCAATATGATGTATGGTTATCAGTAATATATGTTCATCCTCATTCAAATAAATGAGATGGGCACGAAGCATGAAGTCTTTTGCTAATACAAAAGGTTCATCTGTTTTTTCCTGTAAAAAGCGATCTAACAGTTCCCTGTTATTTGTATAGGCACGGCCGTCAACGATCTCCATATCCCACAATTTTTCGTCAAGCAGGTGTTGGTAACCTTGCCCGTCTTTCTGGAGGATAACAGTCCTGAGAACTTCATGCCGCTCAAGGATGGATTGTAACGTATGTTTTAAAGCAGTAATATCAACACGACCGGCCAGTTTGATGACGGATGGCAAATGATATTGTTCACTTCCGCTAAGGCTATCTATAAACCACAGGCGTTCCTGGCTGAATGACAAGGGAATGTATTCGGGCCTTGCCTGTATGCCAATACCAGGGATTGCTGATTCAAAGGATTGTGAAGAAAGAAACGATGCTAAGCCGGCTATCGTTGGATAGAGAAACAGGTCTTTTATCGTTAACTCCTGTTTAAGTGCTGTGCGGATTGCAGCTATTACCCGCATTGCCATTAACGAGTGGCCGCCAAGGTCAAAGAAATTGTCATAGATACCCGCCTTTTCCAGGTGCAGCAATTCCTTCCAGATGGCTGCTAATTTTTCTTCTGCCTCATTGCGTGGAGGTGCATAATTTAATTGATTGGAAATGAATTTATCTTCCCGTTCACTTAAAAAATTACGGTCTAATTTTCCGTTAACGGTTAACGGTAATTTACTCAATGCTACCCATTGGGAAGGAACCATATACTCCGGCAATTTTTCCAGGAGCAATGACTTCATATCTTTTTGCAGCAGAAAACTGATGTCTGCAAACAAGGGAACATTTGTTTTTGCTGCGTTAGGCTTCCAATCATTATCCCTGTAAACATTTCCGATAAAATTACCGGATGGATGAAGTTCAAACAATATATTAATTAGTAAAGGATCTTCATCCAACAGGAATTGATAGTGATACCCGTTTGCTTCAGCAACTTTCAGCAATTCATTTACCTGCACTGCATTTTCATCTTCCATTTTCAGCGCATCCGTAATCTCGCCCACATTGTTTACCGTACCAGCTTTTAACGCTTTCTCCAGTTGCCTTTCTTTCCACAAACGCGGATTCGGAACATCTTTTAAGGCAACGATTCTGTGCTTTTCCCGGAGTTGTTGGGTGATGATAGCCTGGCTGGCATTTCCATCATTCCAGCTTTGCCATTTTGGTAATAACAGGTCTTTTTCGATACCTACATACAGTACCACAGTATAGCGGTATAGGCTAAGTTCATTCAGGTAATCCGCTTTTTTCCATTGAATAGTTATATGGGTAATCTGCGGATACCGTTGTTGTAATCCAAAGAAATATTCCGGGGTAAAACAAAGTTCTTCTTCCTGTAAAACATCCTGCTCTGCGGCCCAGTTAAATTCCTTTACGCTGACGGCGCCCTGCAATTTTTGCAACAGCAATCTCTTTTTAAATGCCGGGAGCAGGCGGTAATCTCTTACATCACCAATGATAATGCGGCCCTTGCCTTTTAAGAAAGAGATGCTTTTATCAATTACATCATTCATGTATGCTTCGCCGGGAAAATACTGAACGATAGAATTAAGGATGATCGTATTTATATTTTCATTTTCCGGTACCGAAACCTCGTGTGCTGCAACCGTCTGCAATTCGGTAGGCCCGTAATTTCTTAACTGTTTACCGATTTGTTGCTGGATTTGGTTAACAGATGATTTCGACAAATCTGAACCGATATACTTTTCCACTTTTCCCGCCAGCTGATAATAAATCAATCCCGTTCCGCAACCTATTTCCAATACCTGTCCAAGCGGTTCAGCGAATAGTACAGCTACGATGTCATTCAGCCATTCTTTCATGTCCCTGGCAGGAATCGGATGACCGGTGAAGCTATCATTCCATCCGATGATATTAAATTCAGGATCTATATTTTCATCTGCCTGTGTTTGTTCATATTCGTTTTCATACAATTCCTTCCAAATATTTACCTGCCGCTGATACAGCCCTGCTTCTTTTTTCTTTACCGCCTTTTCATTGGGTACATAATAACTTACGAGTTTGTTGGAAGCATCTATGTCCGGCTTTGCCACAATGCAACTGCTGGTCACCTCATCAAGTTTATTCAATACACTTTCTATTTCACTCAGTTCTATCCGGAAACCACGAATCTTAACCTGAGTATCAATCCTTCTCCGGTATTCCACATTTCCATCAGGCAACCAACGACCCAGGTCACCGGTCTTATATAACCGGATTCCTGCTTTGGTATAAATAAATCTTTCAGCCGTTAACTCCGGCCGGTTTAAGTATCCACGTGCAAGCTGTATACCGCCTATATAAATTTCCCCCTCCACCCCTGTTGGAACAGGCTGGGTAAAATCATCAAAAATGTATATACAAGTATTTGAAACAGGTTTTCCAATCGGAATTTCTGCAGGAATTTCTTTTGCTGATAAACTCCAGTAGGTTACATCAATGGCTGCTTCTGTGGGGCCATATAAATTGTGTAATTCAACTTCAGGTAGTTTTTCCCTAAACAATTTTGCATGGGAAGTGGTTAAAGCTTCCCCGCTGCATAATACTTTTTTAAGTCCGTCACATTCACCCACCTGCAGGTCAGTTAAAAATACACCCAACATGGATGGCACAAAATGTAACAATGTTATACTTTGATCCTTGATAATAAACTTTAAATATGCATTGTCTTTATGCCCACCTGGCTTTGCAAATACCAATCTGGCCCCCGTCATCAAAGGCCATAGTAGTTCCCAAACAGATACATCAAAACTATAAGTCGTTTTTTGAAGTACTGCGTCACGGGTGGTTAACTGGTAATAATCCTGCGCCCAAAGTAACCGGTTTGCCAATCCTGCATGTTCAATCATTACCCCTTTGGGCTTGCCTGTAGAACCTGAGGTATAGATAACGTAAGCAAGATGATGGGGTTGAACCGGTATATCTAAATTGTCCGGCGGCTGGTTTTCTATTATTTTATTATCGCCATCCAATTCGATGATGTTGGTATATCCTGTATCTGCTAATTTTAACCGGCCTGCCTTATTGCTAAGTATCAGGTTACCACCAATATCTCCGAGCATAAAGTTGATCCTTTCCAAAGGATATTCAGGATCAATAGGAACATATGCGCCACCGGCCTTTAAAATACCAAGTATACCTACTATCATTTCGAAGCTACGCTCTACGCAAACAGGTACAAGTGAATCTTCTTTTACACCCTTGCTTCTCAGGTAGTGTGCCAGTTTGTTAGAACGTTTATTTAATTCTTTGTAAGTAAGCAGCTCCCGCTCAAATACAACTGCTGTTAATTCAGGCGTCTTTTCTACCTGATCCTCAAACAAGGTAACGATTGTTTTATCCTTCGGGTAATCTGCCTTCGTATCATTAAACGCAGTCAGCACCTGATGCTTTTCCGCCTCTGTAAGCATCGGTAATAATCCGATCTGTTGCGCAGGTTCTTTTACAGCAGCAGTAAGTAACGCTGTATAATGTGCTATCAACAGTGATATGGTTTCTTCCTTATATAGATCGGTATTATACTCAACCGTTCCTTCAAGGCCGTCATCAGTTTCCGTAATAAAAAACTGCATATCAAATGTTGATGTGCTATGGTCATGACCTTCCGGCGTCAGTGTTGCTTCTCCTAAACGTAAAGCTGGTATTTCAGGCGTATTCCTTAATATAAACATTACCTGAAAAATGGGATTGCGGCTTATATCTCTTTCATCTGCTACTGCATCCACTACTTTTTCAAAAGGTATTTCCTGGTGGGAAAAGGCTTCCATCGCCGTTTCCTTTACCCGTTGCAGTAATTCCGCAAAAGATAAATTCCCATGCACATTTGTCCGCAATGCAAGGGTATTTACAAAAAAACCGATCAATCCTTCCAATTCCATTTGCACCCTGCCTGCTACCGGCGTACCTACACAGATATCCTGTTGGCCGGTATTGCGGTGCAGTAATACTTTGAACACCGTAATCAGCGACATGAATAAAGTAACACCCTGCTGATGGCTGAATTCCTGCAATGCCTGTGCTATTGACCGATCGATATGGAAGGCTGTCATTGAACCTTTGTTTGTCCACACAGCAGGTCTCTTAAAATCTACAGGCAGTTGCAATGGCTCTACCCCATCCAGCTTTCTTTTCCAGTATCCAAGGTTTTCATCAAATATTTTTCCCTGTAAATAGGTTTGTTGCCAGATGGCATAATCTGCATATTGCACCGGTAATGGTGACAGCGTTATTTTCTTTCCGGTTGCATAATAATCGTATAGTTCAACCAGTTCTTTTACCACCACCGATTTAGACCATCCGTCGGAAGCAATATGGTGCAATACCAACACCAGCAAATTGTCCGTTTCACTAAATGTAAAAACGGTGGCCCGCAGCATATCATCCTTTGAGAGATCGTAAGGGTGATGAATTAGTTTTTCAACTGCCTTTTGTAACGCAGGCGAATCCTGATCGAATCTTTTCCCGTCAATAATATTCAATTTCCATTGCCCCTTTCCGTTAATATGCTGATAGGGTTTGCCATTATCATCTTTTATTACCGTTCTGAGCACTTCATGACGGTTAACGATTTGCTGTAATGCATAAGATAAAGCATCTACATTTAATTCCCCTTTCAATCGCAGCACTGCCGGCACATGATATTGCACACTGCCATCCAGTTTGTCAATGAACCATAAACGCTCCTGGCTGAACGACAACGGAATATGTTCCGGCCGTGGATGTACAACTGTTATTGCCGGCAGGGTTACGGTTGCATTTGGCTGACTGATTTGTGTAAGTAGCCCTGCGATGGTTGGATAGTCAAATACTGCCCCGATCGTAATCTCCGCATTAAAGCTTTTACGGATAGCGGATATGAGCCGGATAGCCAGCAGTGAATGACCACCTAATTCAAAAAAATCGTCATGAATGCCTACCTGCTCTACTTCCAATACCTCCTGCCAGATGGCTGCCATCTGCAACTCTGCTGCTGTTTGTGGCGCCACATATTTATCTCCCGGTTCAGCAGATGCTTCCGGATCGGGCAGTGCCTTGCGATCTACCTTGCCATTGGCTGTAAGCGGCATTGCCTGTAATTCCACCAGCACCGACGGTACCATGTACTCCGGCAGCTTTTCCTGTAGGTATTCGTTCAGTGCTTCCCGGTCAAAATAGTCCGCAACTACATAAGCAACCAGCCGCTTGTTTCCCTGCTTATCATCAAGGGCGAGTACCACTGCGCTGCTTACCTGTCCGCTTTGGGATAGCACCCGCTCTACTTCTCCCGGCTCTACCCGGTAACCACGGATTTTCACCTGGTCATCTATCCGTCCCAAAAACAGGATGTTACCATCAGGCTCATATTTTACCAGGTCACCGGTTTTGTACACTACCTGGCCTGTTGTTTTATCAATAGGATCGGCTATAAATTTTTCGCTGGTTAACTGCTCATTATTCAGATAGCCCCTGGCAACGCCGGCGCCACCAATGTATAGCTGCCCCGGAATGCCAGCCGGGCACAGCGACATATCGCTGCTTAGCACATATATCCGGCTATCGCAAAAAGGCTTACCGATGGGGATGGTGCCTGTATATGCCGTGTTGAAATTTACCTCGTATAGCAGCTTACCTACCGTGGTTTCTGTTGGGCCGTAATGGTTTACCACGCGGCATTTGCGGCGTTTGCTCTGGTGGATGAATGCCAGTTGTTCTGCCTGTAAAGATTCGCCGCCAAATACCAGCAAACGCCGGGGAAGCAATGGCTGCCCATCCATGATCAGCGCTTTCCAGTGTGAAGGAACAATCTTCACACAATCAATCTGGTGCTCCGCAAAATAATCGTGCAGGCCTTCTATATCGCTGACTGCCTCCCGTGAAAAAACATGCAGTGTACCGCCGGATACAAGGGAACTATACAAAACGGTATTGCCCAGATCGGTAGCGATGTTGGATACCAATGCAAACGAATGGCAGGAGTTAATGCCGGTACGCTCATCCAGGCCCTGTACATAATCGGTTAAATTGCCATGTGTAACCATTACCCCTTTTGGCTGTCCTGTCGATCCCGATGTATAGATAACGTAGGCAAGGTTGTGAGAAGCAGGACTGGTGTTCAGGTTATATTTGGGTTGCCCGTCCAAAACAACGTTATCCGTTTCAATGATAACCTTGTTAAAGGCAGGAAGTTTTTCCCTGCTCTCACTACTGCACACCACTACCCGTGCTGCTGTGTCCCGGAGCATAAAATTTATCCGCTCGGGCGGCAGGCCCGTGTCAATAGGAACGTATGCCCCACCGGCCTTCAGGATACCCAAAATACCGGTAATCATATCCGGCCCCCGATCAATAAATAAGGGTACCAGTGTATCTTCTTTTACACCGCAAAGGCGGAGATAATGCGCCAGCCTGTTGGCACGTTCATTCAGTTCCTCATAACTAATCTCGTTTCCTTCAAAACTAACCGCAGCCGATGCCGGCCATCGTAGTACCTGCTTCTCAAACAGTGCTACAATGGTTTGATTTTCTATATTAGTAATCCTGCTTATATTGAATCCTTGCTTTGACTCATTTTCTTCTGCTTCACTCAGCATCCGAAGGCTGCCTACCTGATCACTGGTATTCGACACAACTGAATGCAACAGCATAATGAAATGCGCTATCATCTGCTCCATTCGTTTTTTACCAAACAAATCAGTACTGTATAAAACAGACCCCTCCATTCCGGACGGTGTTTGTGTAAGGAAAAAAGTAAGGTCGAATTTTACGGTGGTGAATGCAAAAGGTTCGGGTGAAACAACCAGGTTGCCCAGTTGCACATCCGGTACATCCGGCGTATTGCGCAGCACCAGCATTACCTGAAACAGCGGGCTCCGGCCAGGGTCCCGGTCTTTAATAACGGCTTCAACCACTTTCTCAAAAGGAACTTGCTGGTGGGCGTATGCCTCCAGCATCGTGGTGCGTACCCCTTCCAGCAATTCCGTAAATGTCATGTGGCCTTTTACCTGGTTACGAAGTGCCAGTGTATTAACAAAAAAACCTATCAGATCTTCAAGCTCCTGCTGCGGCCTGCCGGCTATGGAAGTACCTACACAAATATCTTCCTGAGCGCTGTAGCGATATAATAAAACATTGAACGCCGCAAGCAACGTCATATACAGTGTTGCACCATGTTGCTGGCTTACTTCATTTAATTTCCGGGTTAGTTCATTGTCAATTGTAAATGCTGCTAAAGCACCTTTCGTACTCCTGACGGCCGGCCTGGTATAATCTGCAGGAAGTTGTAACGGAACAATTGCATCCAACTTCTTTTTCCAATAGTCTAACTGAGCATTTAATGATTCGTCCTGAAGATGTTGGCGTTCCCAGATGGCATAATCTGCATACTGAAGTGGCAACGGCGCTAATTGTACAGGCCGCTTATATATGTAAGATTCATAAAGCGTTGCCAGCTCTTTTATCATGATGGGCAATGACCACGCATCAGCAGCAATATGATGCATCACAACTACCAGCAATGCATCCTCCGCTTCCAGTTCAATAAGATGAACACGTAACAGATACTCCTGAGACAAATCAAAAGGGTGGCTGATCAGTTGGTATATGTCCTGCTGCAAAAGCGCTGCATCCAATTTATATTTTGAACCATCTATTACTTGTAACTGCCATTCGTTCTGGGGCCGGATGTGCTGGTAAGGATGTCCGTCATTTTCCGGAAAAACGGTCCGTAAGACTTCGTGGCGGTTAACAATTGCTTGAAAAGCATTTTTTAAAGCGCCCAGGTCCGGTTTCCCTTTTAAACGAAGCACTGCCGGTGAATGGTACTGAACGCTGCCTTCTAACTGGTGAACAAACCACAAACGCTCCTGGCCAAAGGAAAGTGGAATGAATTCGGGCCGCTGCCGTATTTCTGATGAAATTGGCAAAGCTGTTCCGGATTGTTTTTGCAGATGTGCTGCCAACAGTTCTATAGTAGGATATTCGAATATATCGCCGATTCTGATTTCTATTGTAAGCTCTTTCAGAATAAAAGACAACAGGCGTATGGCTAACAGGGAATCGCCTCCGCGTTCAAAGAAGTTATCGTGTATGCTGATCGTATGTGCATCCAGCAGTTCCTGCCATATTTCCACCAGCTTTTGCTCTGTTTCGTTGCGGGGTGCTATTAATTCACCCGATAATACACCTGGCGCCTCCGGGTCGGGCAGCGATTTCCGGTCTATTTTTCCACTGGCCGTTACCGGCATTTGTTCAAGGGTTGTCCAGGAACCCGGAACCATATGCTCCGGCAATTTTTGAAGCAGGTAATCAATAAGCGCCTCTTTTTCGAACACGCCATTTGGCACTACATAGGCTACCAAACGCTTGTTGCCTTCACTATCCTCTTTCGCCAAAACAACCGCCTGTTGCACCAGCCCGCTCTGTTCCAATACGCTTTCTATTTCTCCCAGTTCAATGCGGTAACCTCTCACCTTTACCTGGTCATCTATCCGGCCTACATACTCAATATTGCCATCCGGCAGCCAACGGCCCAGGTCGCCTGTCTTGTACATCCTGGCCATTTCCCTTTTGGAGAACGGGTCTTTTACAAACTTCTCTGCTGATAGCTCCGGTCGGTTAAGATAACCACGGCCTACCTGTGCTCCTGCTACGCAAATTTCCCCGGTAATACCAATGGGCGACAATTCATTTTCTTTACCAAGTATGTACACCTGTACATTGGCAATGGGCTTGCCGATCACTATCGTACCGTCTTTTTTTATCGGATCGTCCGTAAGGCTCACACAAACTGTGTTTTCGGTAGGACCGTATGCATTAATGAGCCGCACGCCTTTGGATTGCAACTTCCTACCAACGACTTCATTCAACGGTTCGCCGGCTGATACAATTGTTTTGATGGCGCCTGAACGATCTGCGATCGCAAGTTGGTAGGAAGGCGGTAGCACGGCCACTTCTACCTGGTGCGTATTGATCACTTCTTCAAACCGTTCTGCCGACAGCAAGTCTTCTTTTGTGCAAACAACCAGGCACCCGCCACTCAGCAGCGTATTGAATATCTCATAACAGGAGGCATCGAAGCCAATAGAGGCGAACTGCAACGTTTTTGTTCCGGGCTTTAACCGCAGGGCATCTGCCTGGCTTGCAGCAAGATTCGTTACGCCACTATGCTCAATCATTACGCCTTTGGGCTTGCCGGTGGAGCCGGAAGTATAGATGACGTACGCAAGTTGCTCAGGAACGATATTCAACGTAAGGTTAACCGAAGGATACAGGTCAATTTGCAGCCACGCTTCATCTATTTCTATTATCTGAACATCATTAGAAACAGGTAGTTCAGACGCGGTTTTTGAACTGCTGATAATGATTTTGGTGCCGCTATCTTCCAGCATGTAGGCGATCCTTTCATTCGGATAATCGGGATCAATGGGAAGATAGGCGCCGCCTGCTTTCAATATGCCCAAAATTGCTACGATCATGTCGGTTGATCGCTCCATGCAGATGGTAACCAATGACTCTTTTCTTACTCCTTTACTTATTAAATAATTGGCTAATTGGTTTGATTTCTCATTAATTGCTGCATACGTTAATTGCTCATCCTTAAATGCAACAGCTTGCCCATCAGGCGTTTTTAAAACCTGCTCCTCAAACGCATTTACAATTGTTTGATGGGGTGGATAGGCAACTGCCGAATTATTAAACTGTACCCGTAACTGGTATTCTTCTGAAGGCGTTAGTAAGGTAATATCACCCAGCAACTGTTCTTTTTCGTCCGTTAGCTGGTATAATATATGCTCAAAGTGATCCCGCAGTTTATTTACATAAAACGGTTCGATTAAATTAGCATTATAATTAAACTGTACTTCAATTTGCTCATTACTGGTAATAGCAATGGTGAGCGGGTAATTGTTCTGGTCGTGTATCTGTATATCGGATAACTGTAAAACCCATTGCCTGGTGGTTACGATTTTACTGACAGGATAATTTTCAAACACTAAAATACTATCGAATAAATCGCCCTGAACATCCGTCCATCCCTGAATAGCGTTTAATGAGGTATGCTGATATTGGCGGGACTGTACCTGATCTTCCTGCAAACGCTTCAGCCATTGGGCTACTCCCTGCGTTTCATCAATTACAGCGTGCAGCGGCAGTGTATTGATGTACATGCCAATCCGTTGCTCTACATCCGGTAAGCCATCCGGGCGGCCCGATACAATGGCGCCATATACGATATGATTGTTGCCGGTATATGAATACAGCAGATACGCCCAAACTCCCTGCATAACCGTATTGACCGTTAACCTGTTTTTTTGTGCATAAGCCTGTATTTTTTTTGTGGCAGTGTTGTCGACCTGTAATACGACTGATTTAGATTCGCCTACCCCTTTTGTGCGTTCGGATGTTTTTCCAATAAAAGGTAATAAGGTGTTTTCCTGCAAACCATCCAGGTACGTTCGCCAGTATTGTTCTTCCTCATCTTTGTCACCACGTTCTATATATCGGATAAAATCTTCATAACGATCTTCCTTAACAGTTGCTACTTCTTTACCCGACAGGAGCAGTTCATATATCGTTAAAAACTCTTCTAACACCAACGGCATGGACCAGCCATCCAGCAGTATATGATGCATGGTCCAAAGCATCCGATAGCTTTCATCCGTTAAACGAATGAGCGTAATCCGCATTAGCGGAGGCATGCTAAAGCTGAATCCTTTTTTAATATCTTCTCTTTCAAACTGACTAATAGCTGTAGCCTGATCCTGCTCATTCAGAGCCCGGTAATCCAATACCGCTATTGGTAATTTTACATCCTTGTACACACATTGCAGCGGCACAGCAAATGCATCATGATAAAAGGCAGACCTGAGGATGCTGTGCCGCTTCATAACTGTTTGCCAGCTATCGTTAAAAGCCGCCATATCCACATGCTGCATATGGCAGCTAAACTGGCTGATATAAGTTCCTGATGCGGCATCGTATAACCCGTGAAACAAAATACCCTGTTGCAAACTACTTAGCTGGTACAAGCTATCTATCTGATCTTTTTTAGGCCGGCTATTAAATGTCCCTTCTAAAAATACATCCAGGTCTTTATAATTGATAACGGTACCAAGTCCATAATCGGATGGGGTATACACGGTACCGGCTACCCCCTGTTGCAGGCAATGCGTAATAAACAATTGCAGGTTATATACATAATTTTCTGCAAGGGTTTTTATGGTTTCAGTATCATATTGTTTGTTACTGTAACCCCAGTTGATGATCAATGCACCTTCCTGCACCATACTGTTTACGGATAGCTTCTCCTGCACTATGTGCTCCGGGCTAATGGTATCTACGCCCGATTGAACGACATCCTTCAACCATTTGCCTTCTTTTATTACATTATCAAGCTGCCCGAGGTAATTAAAAACAATATCCCAGGGATCATTGCCTCCTAATGATTCGTCTTTATTGATATATTTTAGTACGCCATACCCCAGCCCTTTATCCGGCACCTGGCGCAGGTATTCTTTTACCGTCTTAATCCAATCGCTAATTTCTTTATCACCTCCTGCCTGCAACAACACCGGGTACAGCGTAGTGAACCAACCCACGGTGTGGCTGGTATCTATATCTTCCGCTATATGTTCCCGGCCATGGCCTTCCAAACCTATTAAGGTTGAATCTGCATGGCTCCATTCACAAATCGTTTTTGCAAGGGCAGCTAATAACAGATCATTAATTTCCGTATGATATACTTTTGGCACTTCCAGCAGCAAACTACGGGTCTGCTCCCGGCTAAGCCGCACCGTATAGTTGGAAATATTTTTTACTCTTACTACACCTTCAAATACTCTGTCAGTTGGCAATGGAGTATAGTTGGCCGCTACCTGCTTCCAATATAGGCTTTGAGATAACAAGCGGTGGCTGTTGCTGTAATTTTCGAGTGCGTTGTACCATTGCCGGACCGAACTTGTTTTCGGGCTAAGAATAGGAGCCGGCCCGTTTATTAATCCATTAATTAATTGTTCCAGATCTTCCAGTAAGATCCGCCACGAAACCCCATCTACTGCCAAATGGTGTATCACTATCAGCAGCCTGTTGTTTGTATCTGCCTCAGGTGTTTGTATACATACCCCCCGTACCAATTCACCTTTGGTGATATCCAGGGCAAACTGATGAGCAACTTCAATTTCATTGATTAAAGTTTTGAAAGATGCGGGGGAAGCCGAACGCAGATCTTCCGTAAGTACACTACCCCCGGCTGTTCCATACGCCTGCAGCCAGGTTCCGTTTTGTTGATGATAGCTGAAACGGAGTGCATCATGATAGGCAGTTAATTGTTCGATGGCTGCACGTAGCACCGGCTCTGTTATCGTTTTATCAATAGATAATAGTACACTTTGATTGTAATGAGAAACATGCCCGTGTTCCTTTTGTAAATACCATTGTTGTATGGGCAGTAATCCACAGTCGCCGGTAAGAATCTCCTGCTCAACCAATGCCTTATTATTACCGGTTTTTTCTGATACCAGTTTTGATAAGCCGGCTATTGTCTGGAAATTAAAAACGTCTGCCACATCTAACCCATATCCCAACTGCCTTGCCCTGCTTACCAGTTGGATAGTAATAATGGAATCGCCTCCCAATTCAAAGAAATTATCATTAATTCCTATTTTTTCTATTTCTAATAATTCCTGCCATATTTCCGTAAGCTGCTGCTCAAATTCATTTCGGGGTGCTGCAAACGCATCCGCTGCTGCACTCATTGTATTCACATCCGGCAATGCTTTCCTGTCAATTTTTCCGCTGGCAGTTACTATAAAGCTTTCCACTTCCACCCATAAAGCCGGCACCATGTATTCCGGAAGTTTTTCGTACAAATAAGAGGTAATAGCTTCTTTACTAAACACCCCTTCTGGTACTACATATCCTGCCAGGCGTTTGCTACCTTCCCCATCTCCTACGGCCAGCACCACGCACTGTTTTACTAATCCGCTTTGTATCAGCACGTTCTCTATTTCTCCGGGTTCAATCCGGTATCCCCGGATCTTCACCTGGTCATCTATCCTGCCCATGTACACTAAGTTGCCATCCGGCAACCAGCGTCCCAAATCGCCGGTTTTATATAACCGGGCATCAGGATCATTACTAAAAGGATGCTTAATAAACTTCTCTTCCGTTAATGCAGGGCGGTTTAAATAACCCCTTGCTACCTGTATACCCCCTGTACAAATTTCCCCTGTACTACCCACCGGCAATAACCGGTTGTCCTTATCCAGCACATATACCTGCATATTGGCTATGGGCTTTCCTATTACGATGGTATGATCATCCCGGATCGGGTCGCCAGACAGGGTTACGCATACCGTATTTTCTGTAGGGCCATACGCATTAATCAGCCGGACTCCTTTCAATTGTAGCTGCCGGCCAAGTGCTTCATTCAAGGGTTCCCCGGCTGATACGATGGTTTGTATCGTTCCTAAGTTATCTGCAATAATTTGTTGATATGAAGGCGGAAGAACGGCTAATTCCACCTGTTGGGTATCGATGACTGCTTTCAATCCGTCTGCCGTCAGGATATCCTCCTTTGTGCATAGCACCAGGCATCCGCCGCTCAATAACGTATTAAAAATTTCATAACAGGATGCATCAAACCCAATAGAGGAAAACTGCAGGGTCTTCATGCCGGGCTGTAACTGCAAAGCAGTAGCCTGGCTTAACGCTAAGTTCACTACGCCCCTGTGTTCTATCATTACCCCTTTTGGCTTTCCGGTGGAGCCTGAAGTATAGATTACGTATGCCAGGTGATGCGGTGCAACAGCAGACTGAACCTTATCTACCGGAAATTGGCTGATGATTTCCGACTCCTTAGTAAGTTCTATTATATGAAGGTCTGTAACAGATAATTTAAAGCGGTCATCTTTGCCCGTTAAAAGCATATTGACACTGCTATCTTCCAATATGTATGCTATTCTTTCAGCCGGGTAATCCGGATCGATGGGCACATAGGCGCCTCCTGCTTTTAAAATACCCAGTATCCCGATAATCATTTCGATGGAGCGCTCTATGCAAATAGCTACCAGCGTTTCTTCTTTTACGCCCTGGCTTTGTAAGTAATGTGCCAGTTGGTTCGCCCTTTCATTAATTGCTGCATACGTAAGTTGCTCCTGCCCAAATGCAACTGCCTGCAAGCCAGGGTTTTTTAACACCTGCTCCTCAAATACATTTATAATCGTCTTATCCAGTGGATAAGCAACTTCCGTATTATTAAACCGGTGTAATAAGCTAATTTCTGCTTCCGGGAGAACCGGTATGTTTTCAACGGCGCCTTCCAGGTGAGCCGTAAATTGTTCTAAAATAAAAATCGTCCGCTGAGCCAGCAGTTCTATTTCTTCCCGGCTAAAATATTCATTTGAAAAATGAATATGAAGTTGTAAGGGCTGCAGCGTATTGTAATCACGCCAAACGATTTTCAGTGGATTCCGCTCATCTTCGTTCGTCAACCGTGATATGGATGCCTGTATATCTTTTCCAAAATCCAGGTCAAAATTTAACGGCTCATAATTGATGATAATATCGCTTAAATATCCTTCTGCTGCATTTATTTTAAGATGCCTTGTTAAGTCGCCTACCAGATAATTCTGATGACGGTAATCCATTCTTTGTGAAGCTGTAATATCTTTTAAGAAGTCAGCTAATGTTTGACCCGGCTGATAAACGCCTTTAAATGGCAGAATACCAGTGAAGGTGCCCATCGTACTCCTGAGGTGTTTGGAGCTTCTTTTATGAACAGGTATCCCAAATATAAATTCCGGCTGATCGGAAGTTTTTCCTAAATAAATAAGCAATGCAGCAATGGTGAGTTGCTGCAGGCCGGATTTTGTAAGATGTTGTAGGTTTTCAAGTTGTGCCCGCTGATGGGATGTAAGATTTAGTATATACGTTATACTTCGCCGGTCCTTACTGTTTTTATAATATTTTTTCTGCAGTAGTTTTTCCGGCTTTGTATGGATTTTTTCTTTCCAGTAAGCCGCATCTGCCTCGTAATCCGGCGAATGGAGGTTTTTGTTAGCAGTAATTATTTCCTGCTGATAGGAAGGGTATTTAAATTCCCGGCCATCCTGCGCTATCAATGATTGATACTTTTGCGCCATGTATTGTATCCACACAACAAATCCGTATCCATCGGCCATCAAGTGATGATACCTGCCAAAAAACCAGTGTTCCTCATTGCTTATTTTCAATAAGCATTGTTCAAATAACGGATTGTTTTGTTCTAACTGAAAAGCTGTATTAAACCGTTCCTGCATCCAGCCAATAGCCGCTTCCGAAGGATTAGCATGGCTGCTAAAATCTACATCAACCATTTTAGATTCCTCATACTCCTCATCGAAATAGCAAACCGGTGCTGATTCCTGTAAATTAAACCGGATCTTAAAAGCATCAAATACTTTCGGAGCAGATGCTACCACTTCGTGAAGTATCTGCGTATTTAAAGAACCTTTTAATTTTAAATACCCGCCTATATTGTATTGCGAACTGGTACTATCTATCAGTTGGTCTGTATAAATATCCTGTTGTGCAGTATGTAAGGGGAAGGGTGTAATACGCATTAAATACAAAATTTTATTTATGGGAAGTTGTCTACAATTATTTCGATAAATAATCTGTGTCGCTTTCCGACTGCAAAATCCGACTCCCTTCACTCAAAAATCAACTACATATTAAAGTATCAAATAAATGTAGACAGCCTCTAAAACCAGGTTACGTCGAAAGTGACGGACTCATATCGCTATTGATGGTATGCTTATCATACAGCAGTTCTTTTTCACCAAATAATCTTTCTGCCACAATTCCGCGTTCCCGGCACAGCCGCACCAGTTTATCCGATTGTACAATGGGGTTAGATTCGTCGGTATATTTTACGCTGCTGATAAACTCCACCCAGGGTTCCTGCCCCATGGCATATACATAAATTTCCCTGGGGTTGAAAATATCTACCAGCGACATGCCTTTGTTACAATCAGAACCGGCAAGCCTGCGGCTGCCATCCATATCTCTCGGCAGTTTTTTGGTAAGCAACGGCCCATACAGCCAGGTAAGCGGCGCTCCATCGCATTCCATCCCGATGAACATCACATCTACATTACCAATCTGCTTACTGATATGTTTATACAGTACCGGCTCCACAATTCTTGAATCTGCCAGGAACAGGAGTTTGAATTCCCCGATCTGTACCAGGTAACAGGATTTCGTGATAATGTTCAGGTCGGAGTGTTCACCAATAAACGGCAGTCCGGTAATTAGCGCATCTTCAAATTGGATGGTTTCCATTTCATCTACCGCCATCACATTATTAAAGCCAATATTGTTAAACATCAGCTTCAGGTCCGGATCTTCGAGCCTGCCGCTATTGGTGCGGGGCACAATGATATTTTTGATTTTATGCCGTAGCGGTAATAAGGTCTCAAACAGTATATGATCCTGGTGATTATGGGTAATAAGTACATAATCGATTTCATCCGGAAGGTCGGAATCCGAGAAGTGGTTTACATCGGACACATAGCCATAATAGCTGATCAGGGGATCAACCAGAATGCTGATGTCTTTTGTTTCGACCAGGATGCAGGCATGGCCAAAATAGCGCATCCTGATTTTGTCACCTGTATAACGTGCGTACACCGGTGGCGGTGTTTCGGTGAAAAAAGATTCAAATAACGCTTCCTTCGAAGCAGGAATGCCCAGCATCGCCTTAATGTATCCAAGGGTCTGGGGAGTCCGTTTCATTTTAGCCAGTTCATCAATGCCAGGGTAATCAAAAGGTATATCCAAACTAATTACATTCGGATCATCCAGCCTCGGCGTACTTAGTACAAACGGACGTTCGTCATTATGGGTAAGCCAAAGCCCGATACTTTGTGAGCCTTTGTTATAAAATTCGCTCTGGTAAAGCAGGGATTCAAAAAACCGGAAGCCGGGATTATTATTCCGGTCGTAATACAGTTCCACATAGCCTTTCAAAATCTCCGGTACTTTCTGGTACAGGTCTTCCAGGCCAAAGCCTTTTGCTTCGGCTGCCAGCATTTTATCCAAATCTTTTACTGCCTTCGCAAACTTGATAATATGGTCATGCTTTTTGACGGATTTTTGCTGTAATTCAGTCACTTCTGCAATCCTTCCGCCGCCAAAATCCATAAACGGGCCTCCCCGCATTTTTGGATTTAAAACCGCTTCTGCATGAATCTGCGGAGCCATGAGATAGGATTCAGTGATGGTTAGATGCCTGCCGGTTATGTTCATAGCGGCGGTAGCCGGCGAAACCAGGTGGCTCCAGGCATACCAGTTATCAACCAGCGGTTCTATCACCAGGTTTGGCTTGAGGTACATTTTCTGATCATTCATGATGCTTAACTTTTATAAAGGCTGTTAATTTTTTGGCTATAATTTGTATAATTTCCGGTACGAAATCAAAGATAAAAAAATGTTTGCCAGGCAGGCGCCTGAAATCAACTTTATGCAAAGACTCCTTTTGCCAGATTTCAATATCGATGGCTTCAAAGTCTTCGCTGGTTCCTGTTAGCACGGTAATCGGGACGTTCAAAGCCGGGTGGTTGTTATGACTATAAGATTCACTCGCTTCAAAATCAGCACGGAGGATGGGCTCGAAATAATACAACAGTTCCGTATTCGCCAGCATTTCGTCTGGCATACCACCAAATCCCTTAATCTCCGCAATGAACTCATCCTGAACCATTTGAAACCTTTTCTTTTCGCCTCTTGAGAGTGATGATGGCCCCGAAGTACCGGTTATGAAAAGATGTAACGGTTGCCGGAGTTGATTCTCTGCAATTTTTACGGAAAGCAGATACGCTACCAGGCCGCCCATACTATGGCCGTAAAACGCATAATCTGCCTGTTTAATTAATTCCCTGATTTGGTTATACAGGTCATTTACAATGAAATGAATATCTGTAACCAGCGGCTCGCTTATTCTTGCACCGCGGCCCGGATATTCAAGCAAAATAAAGTTCAGAAATGGAGGTGCTTTGGCTTTAAACTCCCGGTAGGAGTATTTATTTCCTCCTGCATAAGGAAGACAAAAAACATTGATTGCCTGTTTCATTATCACGTAGTTCGGGTTGCGGGGTTCCGGCAAATTTAATTTGTTTTTGCATGAACACAAAATACCACCTTTTGCCTGCTAAATGGGTATTGCGCAACCTACAATAGCGGCTGTAGGTTAAAAGGGCCCTGCTCCTATCAGGTTCAATATTACAAACCAGTTACACGTACCGATAGTACCGGCGGATCAGGTGTACAATAAGGGGGGGTACGGCTGCGTAAGTTGCTGCTTTTTGTTGCTGACAGATAGGCTCGTATTGCCTTGTAAAATAGCGTTCGCTATCTCACTCCCATCCGGTAAAGGGTTCGGGAAAAGATTTTTCAATTCAAAATAGAATACTATCCTAATTCATTCAACCGGAAATTAGTTTAAGAAAATTTTAAGTTTTCCGGCAGAAGAATATAAATATTCAACAGTAAAAACGAAAATATGGCATTTGCCGGAAATGAGGTTGTAAAATAAATCAAAAAACCTATATCTGTAGGGATGCTACCGTTGCACAGGTTCAGTACTGATAATTAATATATCTAAACTTTACTAACGCATACTAGGGTCTGTTTTGTAAGAAACTTACACATTATCCGTATTTATTCAGTGATGTAAGCAGGGAACCTAAAGAAAGCCAGCTTTTTATAGAAAGATGCAGGTATCAGGTTATACAATTAAAGCTATTCAAATTTTAATAAGAAGGCTGTTTAATGTTTTAACATCCGCGAACAAGTTCAAATTAAAGTAAATGCTATTAAACAGGTAGCCACTCCGTGGCATAAGCCCATTCGATTTTCAACAGTGCTACAAACAGGTTGTGCCGCCGGCACATAAACCTTTTTCAGATGTATTGCTGTGTTACTCTTCAATACGTTTAGCTGTTAAGTATTTTAATGATGGTTGTATGTTGGCTTTGCAAAGTGAATGAATTGTTTTATGTGCCGGCGGCACAACCTGTTTGTAAAAATCAAGGCTGCAAAAACAACATCATGCCCCGCCGGGGCTATCTCTTTGATAGTTAGTCGTGTAACCTGTCAGCCTATTGGTAAAATACTAAACAACTTCAAGATAAGCGGATGTTAAAAGGGTGCATCCGAAATAGTCGCATGGTATAGAACTCCCCTGGAGTTTCGGTATTCATGGCTGGTTGCTAACCCCTATAAATAGCGATAAATATTTAAGTCCTCCGGACTGGCTATTGAGCCCATACCTGCGTAGCAGTTCAATATTTGTAGCGTTTAGATTCGTTTGATTCAATGGAATGCATAACAGTTTAATAGTTACCTATTGCTATACTGCCTGTTTCTATTATACCCTTTTTTTACCTTTCATCATAATTTTACGACCAAATTCGTACACCCGCTTTATATTCGGAACTACTAAAAACAGCTTATGAAGAAAATTTTGTATACCCTAAGTGCCTTGCTGCTCATGCAGGCGGTTTCAGCGCAGGATAAGCCAAAAATGCCTGCTACTCCTGCTGCTGATAGCGCCAAAGCAAAAAAGCCATTATCCATTGCCGAAAAAATTAAAACCAGCACCAAACTACCCGGCCTGTTTACCCTGTACCAGGATACTGCCAACGGTAGCCTGCAGATGTATATCCGCAAAGACCAGTTGGGTAAGGAATACATCTACCAAAGCTTTTCTATCAGTGGGCCAACGGCGCTGTTTCTTAACCAGAGTATGCACCGGTCTACCTTTATCTTCAAGATAAAAAAGGCATGGGATAAAATTGAATTCAATATTCAGAATACTGCTTTTTACTACGATAGCCTCAATGCCGTAAGCCGGGCTGCCAATGTGGATGTTACGGAAGCCGTGTTTTACAATGATAAAATAGTAGCGGAAGATGCTGATGGCTACCTTGTTTCTGCCGATGCCATGTTCCTGAGCGAAAAGCTGGATCCGGTTCGGCCGCTTCCACCAATGGGCATGCCACCATCCGCTTACTTCAGCCTGGGCTCGCTCAATCCGCTAAAATCCAAGTACGAGAAAATACGTAGCTACCCGGATAATACCGATGTGGTGGTGGACCTGGCTTATGATAACCCGATGCCGTACAATGGCGGTGGCGCTGATATTACCGATGCCCGGTATAACCGCATTAAAATACAACATTCATTTCTGGAGATTCCGGTAAATGATTTCCGGCCACGGTATGACGATCCGCGTATTGGTTTTTTTACTTCTGAAGTAAACGATTTGACGGCGATTTCCTATACCCCGTATAAAGACGTGATTACCCGCTGGAACCTGGTGAAAAAGAACCCCGGTGCTGCCCTTAGCGAGCCGGTAACACCTATTACTTTTTGGGTGGAAAATACAACGCCGGTTGAATTCAGGGAAATTGTAAAAGAAGCAGGTGAAAAATGGAATGAAGCATTTGAGCAGGCAGGTTTTAAGAATGCCGTTGTGATGAAAATAATGCCGGATACCGCTACCTGGGATCCGGCTGATATTCGCTACAACGTCATCCGGTGGGTGTCATCTGCTACACCGGCTTATGGCGCCATCGGCCCCAGTTTTATCAATCCCCGTACCGGTCAGATACTGGGTAGTGATATAACGGTAGAATGGGCTACCGGCGCAGGCACCACCCGTGTGTTCGATGAACTTTTTAATGGTACTGGTGCTGCACCTGCTGCTATGCCCTGGGAAGTAGCCGGTAAAGAAACAGCCACCACTCCTTATTTACATTTTGACAGCCGCCACCTGGCTACCTGTAACATGGCGAGGGAAATGCAGGCACAGTATGCTACCGGTCTGGCTGCTATTGAAACGCTTGACGATGACCAGCCTGATCCCAATAAAAAAGCAGCCATGGTAGGCCTGATGCACCGCCAGTTTCTATACTATCTGGTGCTGCACGAAATGGGCCATACACTGGGCCTTAACCACAACATGAAGGCTACGCAAATGCTGCGGCCCGATCAGTTGAACGATACGACCATTACGCATAAATTAGGTTTGCAGGGTTCGGTAATGGATTACCCTGCTATTAATGTAAGCAGCGACCGCAGCAAACAAGGCGACTATTATACGACTAAACCCGGCCCGTATGATTTGTGGGCAATTGAGTATGGCTATCGTCCGTTTGGGGTGGCCGATGAAGCCGGCGGACTGGAAGGTATTCTAAAACGCAGCACTAATCCGCAGTTGGCTTTTGGCAATGATGCCGACGATATGCGTACGCCCGGTAATGGGATTGACCCACGGGTAATGATTAACGATATGAGCAGTGATGCCGTTGCGTTTGCGGAAGACCGCCTGAAACTGGTAAATACCATGATGCCTAAATTAAAGGCCCGCTTTAGTAAGCCCAACCAAAGCTATGCTGAACTACGTAGCCGCTGGAACCAGCTAAACAGTCAGCGCAACCAGCAATTAACCGCTGTAAGCCGTTATATCGGTGGGGTGTATGTAGACCGCAGTTTTGCCGGGCAGGAAACAAAGAACAGGCCTTTTATGCCGGTACCGGTAGCTTATCAGAAAAAAGCAATTGATGTACTGAGCAAATATGCCTTTGCGCCGCATGCTTTCGATGCCGACTCATCCTTGTTCCCGTACTTACAAATGCAGCGCCGCGGTTATAATTTTGGTAGTAATAATGAAG
>CBDFGC010000017.1:0-241561 GCA_965246935.1 Chitinophagaceae bacterium
TTTACCACCAGCGAATCGTAGCCAATGTTGATATTGCCTGCATCTATAGATATGTGTATGTAATTGTTGAAGATGAATTTTGGGTCGTCAATCGTTTCAATATCACCAAAAGCAAAAGAAGGATAGTTGGCAGGAAACGGATTATTGGATATGGGCACATACGCCCGGATACGATTTGTGGGTAACATCAACCACCCACCGGTGAAGAGGGGCTGAACAACATAGCATTGGTTATTCACCAAGTAAGCGCCCCCTGCCTGAAACGTAAAGGTGGACTGTTGCTGGCAGGTGCTGTTCAGGTAAGTGGTATCGTAGCGGGAATTGTACTTCCGTATTGTTTTAATGCCGGTAGTCGTATTGGTTTGTGTAACAGTGGTACTATCCGTAGCTGCGATACGGGTTTGATACGGATACCAGGTATGTGTAGTGAGAATCGTAACCGGGTTAGCAGCCTGTTTGTTACAGGAAAAAAGGATGGCAATAAACAGTGCCACAAACAAAGTTTTACAAATAGCGGTGTGCACAGACATATTGAATAGAAATTGGTAAACTAATATACAGGAAAGGAAGGTTGATGAATGATTATTCCGGTGCCTGGAGACAAAAGCAAAAGTAGCAGTGGGGTTTCCAACCGTTGATGGTGGCTGTCCGGAAGTACAACGCACCATACTGCATAGCTGATTTACATTGCTCCAACTTGTTATTCGTAAGCATAAATGTGAGTTATACAACTATTCCTGTACGTGGGGTATGTTCCGAGGCGGAAGAAAAATCAATTGAAATACTTCATAGCCACTTCGCCAATCCAATTTCCCATACTTACCGGCACTGCATTACCAATAAGTTTGTATGAATTTCTTTTATTGTCAAAATGAAAGTCATCAGGAAAGCCTTGTAGCCTTGCATATTCTCTTATAGAAAATGGACGCATACCATATTTAGACTTTTTATCTATTACTATCCTTGTTCCTAAATCTTTTGAGTAATGGGCTACGCATGTTGGAGCCATAGCCGAAACTTGTTCCGGGTCAACAATGATTGGTTTGTCTCTATATTTCCCATTGATTCGGCTAATGACATAATCTGGCATGTCTACTTGCGGATCAACTTCTAAAATATCTTTTAATCGAGGTCGGTTTTTAATTTGAGTAGGTGCTGTTATAAAAGTGTTTCTGCGTGTTCCGATAAGAATTAGTCTTTTTCGTTTTTGCGGCAGCCAGTTAGATGCATCTACCGGGCAAAAAACATTCACATAGTAATCAGGCAATTTGGTCATAGCCTCCATTACTACTTGAAACTTTTTCATCCCTGGTACATTTTCAACAATGTACATTTCCGGTTTCTCAATAGCAATATGCCTAAAGAAATGCAGAAACAAATCATCACCCGTACGAGTGCCATGTATATCTGCAATGGCAGAATACTTTGCACAAGGGTAAGTCCCGACGATGATATCCGTTTTGGGTTGCGTTAATACTAACTTGTCTTTTATATCCGCAGTCAATATTGAATGGGAGAAATAATGGCTATTAGTTATTAAGCATTGCGTAGCTTCCGGGTCAAGGTCAAGCGATTGAATGACAGTAATACCGGCTTGCATAATACCAAGTTCCATTACTCCGCAACCGGAGAAATACCCTTTTGCTGTTGGCGTGTACATGCATCAAAGGTAAACAGCTTAAAAAAGATAAAATTTGCTTTTAAGTCACGTTAAGGACTTATGCAATATATTGTTTTCAAATAATCAAAATTCCAAGACTTTTTAAATAGTTGAAAGTGCCATCATAGTATTCAGCCTTTCTCGTTAAATCTTCGCTATCTCCATTAGGTACTACTATTATCATCCCTTGTCTTGCTCTTGTTAGCAACACTCTATAGGCATTTACTAAATACCTTTTCCTTTCAGCATTATTGATATTTTGCCATTTGTTTCCTTTAAAAGCAAACGTTTTCCATTCACCACTAATATAACGTAAATCTCCATCCCAAGTAACACAAGTCCAATCAAGTTCTAATCCTTGAACTTTATATTCTGTAGCTGCATCTTCTAAATAATACGAAGAGCGGACATCATCTTTTTCATTTAGAAACCAATTGACTGGGTCCATAGGTGACTTCACGTCTATGGCCAAAGGTTTTAATCTTTGAGCCTGTGAAGAAACAACCAACCCATATCGTTCACTTCCCCTTGCTTTTTCTTTAAGCCATGCTTTTGCTTTGCTTAACTCTCTGGTAAGAACAATTGGATATTTTTCTGAAATAAGCGAAAAGGTTTCCCTTGCTTTTTCAAAATTAATATCTAAAAGCTGCTTAACAAATAATGAAAGGTATTCCGCTCTAAAAGAGCGTAATGAAACAGAAAGATGGAGGTCATTATTAAAATTTACCACTGTCGTTTCTTTCAAAGAATTGATTGCTTCAACGGCAGCATATTCCGAGTCACTTAAATTGGGTGAAATAAAAACCTGCCAATAAGGAAAACTTCTCGAAACTGCATGAATCCATTCTGAGATACCCGCTTCCCCGGTGTTAATCTCTTGCCCACCTCCAACCAAACAAACAACTACAGCCCAGTCTTGGTGTCTATCTAAACAAGAGATGAGAAATTCAGGTTCTGAATAATTAAAGTTGGTTTGATTTTTCTTGTCCCTCATGAATCTTACTGTTTGCTCTTTATTCCAAGCTCTCTGTGCTTCATCAAAAATTGCGACGTGGTCATAAGGTGCTTCATTATTGCTTAAATAAGCATCTCTATAATGATGGATAATTTGTATAAATGATTTTACAGCTTGCTTTGCTGTACCCTTTGTAATGCGATTCCCGTTTTCTAGTTCTCTTTTTACTTTATCTCGTGTTAATGCTTCTTGTAGAATGGCAACCAGTGGAGCATTTCCAGATAAATAAACACTTGCATCTCCTTTGTTTTTATCTAAATGAGAAGTTGCTACTTTTAAGCCAACCAACGTTTTACCAGCTCCTGGAACACCTGTGACAAAACAAATTATTTTTTTACTGTTGTTTTTTGCAAAATCAATAAGCCGAGTAATTTCAGTACTTGTTTTTGTTAAGTTCGTGATTTCAGCATCGTTTCGTGTTATTTCTTCTACAGAATGATTGTTAAACAATTGAATAGCCGCTTCAATAATTGTGGGTGTTGGAGAATATTTTCCTTTCTCATAAATAGTATCATCTATTACTATTATTTCATCAAAAAAGAGCAGTGTATTTCTAATGGCATTTTCTAAATCATCCTTTCCAACTTTAATAGGTAAAATCAAGTTGTCACTATGGGAAGTGGTTGAAATGTCAATAAAGGATTTTTTAGCTTCGGTAGCAACAAGTATAGGTGCTAAAACCGCACAATGGCTTGGCTCATGAAAATTCTTTAAATCAAGTGCGTAGTCCCATACTTGATCAATATTTGAATAGAGAAACTTACTTTCTCCAACTTTGAATTCTATAACAAAAACAACATTATTGATAATTACAATAGTATCAACTCTTTTACCCATTCTTGGTATAGAAAACTCAAAAAAAATTGTTCCATCAAAATCATTTAAGGCTTGCTTAAGAATAGGTATTTGTTGCTCCCACGATTTGTTTTGTAGGACTGTAGAATCAAATTGATTTGATAAGGTTATGGTCCCTATAATTTCTGCTGTGCTTTTCTTTAAAAACGCAGTTATAGTGTCTTTGTAATAGTAGTTTAGCATGAGTGGCTGATTCATTTGTTTGGCAATAAATCATTCATAGCAATATTACCATTGATTTTATTTAGCCACCATACCGTTTTGGTTTTTGGAACAACATAGTATTTGCATCCTTCATGACCGTGCCAGAAGCAGCCATGCACAAAAATTACGGTTTTATATTTTGGCAATACAATATCGGGTTTACCCGGCAGGTCTTTTACATGTAGCCTGTATCTGAAGCCATGTGCATGCAAAAACTTCCGCACCAACATTTCCGGTTTTGTATCCTTCCCTTTAATCCTACTCATGTTAAAGCTTCTTACTTCCTTGGTGTGTACATCTGCCATACATTATAGCAGGCAAAGAGTATGCAGGAGTTGTAACCCGATGGTTTGCTCACTGTTATATTTGGCAACGATCGTGAATTGAATATCATCACGCAGTACATACAAAAGTTTAAAAGGCTTAAAAGAGTTCGCTATTAAGATGAACGCAACGCCATCTGTATTACTATCTGAAACGCGTGAAAGCCCTGATGACCTCAAAGCAGGCAGTAAAATTGCAATCCTACCTCTTATAATACTAACCAAAAACACCACAACCATGAAAAGGAATCTGAAAGAGCTAACCGGTTATCATATCGGGGCTACGGATGGGGAAGTAGGAAAAGTAACCGACTTTTTATTTGACAATACCTCCTGGACCATCCGCTACCTGGTAGTGGAAACAGGTACTTGGCTGGCTGGCCGCAAAGTGCTGCTTTCGCCACAGGCATTGCAGGGTACCGACCATGACAAAAAGGTTTTCAGCGTAAACCTTACCGTAGACCAGGTAAAACACAGCCCTCTTATTGACACGGAAAATTCAGTTAGCCGCCAGCAGGAAGAAGAACTGCACCAGCACTATCCCTGGGCCGGCTACTGGAGCCACGATGAGTGGGCAGGCGGCATTGGCACGGCTGGTATGATGACGCCCATTATAGCAGAACCGCTGACAGATGCCGTACACCATGCCATGCATACCGATGACCAGCAAGATACCGGCAGCGATGTGCAGCAACATTCCATTAAAGAAAATGAGCGTCATTTATACAATACCGGTAATGTAAAAGGCTATACCATAGCAGCTACCAACGGCGATGTGGGGAATGTGGACGGCTTTATCGTTGATGACAGTTCCTGGAAAATTGATTCGCTGATTTTGGATACCGGCAATTGGCTGCCCGGCAAAAAAGTGCTCCTTTCGCCGGAACGGATACAAGGATTAGAATGGCTAACCTCCCGTGCCACAGTGAATGCATCAACAGATGAAGTAAAACACTTCCCGGAATACGATGCAGATAAATCATCAATTGCCGTTAGCTGAAGCCAACGGCAATTAGTTAAGGCGGCTACATGCTTCGTATCCCAAAAATCTTTTTGTTTTATTAATTGCTGTTGGCCCTGTCTACCGCAGGCATGTTCAGCCCAATAACATTAAATTAAGCCCATCGGGGCTACCTGTTTGTAGCAAACAAAGAGGCAAGGGGAATCATTGCCACGTAGTGGCTACCCCTTTCTCTGATCAGGTAGCCACTACGTGGCATGTACCAACATCACCGATGTCTATCTTCTACAAACAGGTTGCACCTACGGCGCATAGCTGCTGCTACAATCCTTCACTTAATAACACTGGGCTAAACCTGCATACCGCAGGCAGGCCAACAGCAATTGATACCAACAACTTAGCCGCTGGCAAATTGTTGCAGGTTCGTAGCGTTGGAATATTACCGGTAAATAATATCAATAGAAAATACTATTTAAGCAGTAAGCAGCAACCATACATAAGCAGCCGCCGCTGCGCCGGAAAGGGGTGCCAGCACAGGAATCCAGCTATATTTCCAGTCGCTGCCTCCTTTATTTTTAATGGGTAGTAATGAATGCATGATACGCGGCCCCAGATCCCTGGCAGGATTAATGGCATAACCGGTAGGGCCACCCAGGCTTAAGCCAATACCTAACACCAATAAAGCAACCGGCAAGGCATTCAGCGCACCCAGGCTGTTGGATGGTGCAACGATGTACTGCACACCCAGTATAAATATAAAGGTGCCGATAAACTCCGTGATAAAATTATGCGACGCATTACGGATAGATGGCGCCGTGCAGAATACGCCTAACTGTAAGTTCGGATCTACGGTTTCATCAAAGTGTTGCTTATAGGAAATCCATACCAGTAATGCGCCGGCCATAGCGCCCAATACTTGTGCAGCAAGATAAAGCGGTACCAGGCTCCATGAGAATTTATGGGCACAGGCCAGCGCAATCGTTACAGCCGGGTTCAAATGGGCGCCGCTATCCTTATTTGAAATAAACACACCGGCAAACACCGCTATTGCCCATCCAAATGTGATGGCGATCAAACCACCATTATTCCCTTTGGTTTTGTGAAGGACTACATTAGCAACCACGCCATCCCCTAATGTAATAAGCACTGCCGTACCAACAAATTCACTGATAAAAGGAGTCATACATCGTGTTTAAAATATACATAATTTATGATGGGGCAGGAAGATTACTCCGGTGGCAACACATACTGCATGGCTACCTGTGTGAATGTATTTATCTGTTCGGTTATCCAGTTTTCATCTTTGTTGAGCATGGCTGCCATTTGCCTGGCAACGGATGGCGCCATATCCATAGCAGCAGCCGCATGTAAAAATAAAATTCTTGTTCTTCTTGCCAATACATCTTCAACGGTCATCGCCATTTCCTGCGCAACAAAATAGGCAATATCTTTTTCTGAACAACTAAAATCTGTTTGTAAAAAATCTTTTTCGTAAATAGTTGCATTTTTATTGATATTACCAATACGCAATGTTTTGGTTATACATGCTTTTGGGGGTAGCCCGGCAGTAGCAGCCGCCTTCGTAATTACCTCTTCTGCCATTTTTCGATAGGTGGTCCATTTGCCGCCGCTAACGGTTACTAAACCGGACTGTGATACAATAATGGTATGTTCCCTGTTAAGCATAGCGGTAGCGGCAATACCTTTTTTCTTAATCAGTGGCCGAAGCCCGGCAAATAGGCTTAGTACATCTTGTTGGGTAATCGTTTGTATTAAATACCGGTTGGCATGCTGAATAATAAAGTCGATTTCTTCCCGTAATGGTTTTGGCTCAATGGTAATGGCTGCAACCGGTGTATCTGTGGTACCTAGCAATATTTTATTATGCCATGGCACGGCAAATAATACCCGGCCATCATCCGTTTTTGGAATCATCATGGCCGCATTGCCGGGGAAAAATTTTTTATCCACCACTATGTGTACGCCCTGTGATGGTGCAATCAACTTGCCATTTGATGCATTATCCTGTTGCATCAGGGTGTCTGCAAATACGCCTGTTGCGTTAATCAATACTTTTGTTTTTACCGTATAGGTGGTGTTGTTCAACGTGTCCTGTAGAGTAATCCCTGTTATTTGATCATTGGTTTTGATCAATGTATCTGCTTTGCAATAGTTCAGTACGGTAGCGCCTTGTGCAACGGCAGTAGCTGCCAGTTCTATCGCTAATCTTGTATCATCAAACTGGCCATCATAGTACAGAATGCCGCCATATAAATTTTTATCATGAATGCCTGGTAACTGTTCCAGTGTTTGTTTTTTGTTCAGCCATTTTGTTTTGCCAACAGATAGCTTGCCAGCTAATAAATCGTATAGTGTTAAGCCAATGCCATAAAACCATTTATTCCATAAAGAATAAACAGGAACCACAAACGGAAACACCGCCGTAACATGTGGTGCATTACGCAACAGGTAAGCCCTTTCACGCAGGGCCTCCATCACTAATCTTATGTTGCCCTGCGCTAAGTACCGAACGCCGCCGTGCACCAGTTTTGTTGACTTGCCGGAGGTACCTTTACCAAAATCATATTGCTCTGCCAGTAATGTTTTATAGCCCCTGGAAGCGGCATCAACGGCGCATCCCAGGCCGGTTGCACCGCCACCAATAATCACAACATCCCACGCAACCGTTTCGCTTACCTGTGCCAGCATCATTTCTCTGTTCATATACGTTTATACAAAATACGCCAGGCAATAATTAATTGTTAGTAATGTGAATCAAGGGTCAAAACAAATTTTATCATCCTAAACTTGCAGTTGTATTTATTGGGCAGCGCCCAATTCTGTTGGTAGAACATGAAAACCATCCCGGGACAGTCGTTGGGCAGCGCCCAACCCATATAATAGCGGATGGACAAAAGGGATTGGGCGCTGCCCAATAACACACAGACATTACGTGCTGATACTACCAACAGAATTGGGCGATGCCCAATAATAGCCATGAATATCAACCCTTGATTCGCATATTATCATTCATCTTTATAATCAGCCCATGATTGTGCTGCGCTAATAGCTCTTCGCCATTGTTTTGATAAAAGCCTTCGTTCATCTTCATCAATAGCGGGGTGATAGATTTTATCGGCTTGCCATTGCTGCATTATTTCTTCGGTACTGCCCCAGTAACCCACGGCAAGCCCTGCAAGATAGGCGGCGCCCAGGGCAGTAGTTTCTGTTATTTTGGGCCTGATGACCGGTGTATTCAACAAATCACTTTGAAACTGCATCAGCATATTGTTTACCGTAGCGCCGCCATCTACGCGTAATTCTTTTATGGCAATGCCTGCATCGGCCTGCATGGCAGTCAGCAAATCCATCGCTTGAAAAGCAATGCTTTCCAAACAGGCTCTTGCAATATGCGCAGCCGTGGTACCCCTGGTAATGCCCACCATCATTCCCCGGGCATGCTGGTTCCAGTAAGGGGCGCCAAGGCCGGCAAAAGCGGGTACCATGTAAACGCCCTCACTGGAAGATACCTGCTGTGCAAGGCTTTCTATTTCTGCAGATGACCGGATAAGTTGTAAACCATCCCGCAGCCATTGTACTACGGCGCCTGCAATAAATACGCTGCCTTCCAAAGCATACTGTGTTTTTCCGTTTACCTGCCAGGCAATGGTTGTCAGTAAATTGTTAGCAGAAGGTACAGGTTTGTCTCCCGTATTCATCAGCATAAAACAACCGGTACCATATGTATTTTTTACCATACCCGGCTGCATACACATTTGCCCGAACATGGCTGCCTGCTGGTCGCCGGCTATACCTGCAACCGGTATGCTGTGGGCTGTTAAAATGTATTGTGTATAGCCATATATTTCGCTGCTGCTTTTTACTTCCGGCAATATGCCTGCAGGTATGTGCAATAGTTGCAGCAAGTCTTCATCCCAGCTAAGGGTATGGATATTGTACAGCATGGTACGGCTTGCGTTGCTTACATCTGTTGCATGAACCTTCCCATTCGTAAGTTTCCACAGCAGCCAGCTATCTATGGTACCAAAACATAATTCGTTATTAGCCGCCTTTTCTTTTGCACCGGGCACATTGTTCAGTATCCATTGCAGCTTGGTGGCAGAGAAGTAAGCGTCAATCACCAGCCCTGTTTTTTGCTGAACCAATGAAGTATGTCCCTGTGCTTTTAACTCATCACACACAGCGGCAGTCCGCCTGTCCTGCCACACAATAGCGTTGTAAACCGGCTGCCCTGTCTTCCGATCCCATACTACGGTGGTTTCGCGTTGGTTGGTAATACCGATAGCAGCAATGTCTTTTACGGTAAGGCCTGCTTTGCTAACCGCTTCAGCAGCCACGCCCAATTGGGTACTCCATATTTCATTAGGGTCATGCTCTACCCAGCCGGGCTGCGGAAACAGTTGTGTAAACTCTTTTTGTGCACTGGAAACAATGGCGCCTTGTTTATTAAATACAATGGCACGTGAGCTGGTGGTGCCCTGGTCGAAGGCTAAAATATAATGCGGCATGCAACACGTAATTAGAAATTAAATGTAGCTTGTTTCGGCTGAACGTATTGTGTAAATAAACCTGCGTTTGGCAGTAGTAAAGTAGCTGCCGATATTGCCCTCACCCCCGGCCCCTCTCCACAAGTGGCGAGGGGTGCCTCTGTATATTTTCTAAACAATTGCAATCGTCTGGTTTGTTTTATTCGCTTATCCAAACTATAATTGGATTTTGTTCAACTTGTTTTATACTTTGCAAGGGATAAATTAGTGAATGATGGAATACGGATTGAGCGATAAATTTTGGAAGGGTAAGGGATAGAACGGAAAGCCCGTAAAGCGCCGAAACACTAATAGAATCAGCGAAGCTAACACATTTAAAACGGCGCTGCGGACTTGAAGAGATAGCCCGGCCCCGCCCTGTTTTCGGCGGGGATATCCCCACATTGTATTCTTCACTTTAACCCTTGTATGGTATAAAAACATTATTAAGATACTTTGCTAACTTATGGAGCAAAATAGCTGATAGCTTCTTCGGCAATGGCCGGCGCCAGCCGGAATCCTGATCCGGAACCGGCACCCGCAAAAATGTAATTACTATCAGTGGTTATAGGTTCAATCAGCGGATCGCCGGTTTCGGTATAGGCATCGCAAAAAACGCTGCCTGTATGGCAAAACTGCACAAAAGAAGGATAATACTTTTCGAGAATACGATGGGCTTTTACTTTGTCAGTTTCTTCAATATGTAAAGTTGTTATATCGGGCTGTACATCCCAATGGTCGCATTTAAAACTAAAGAGCCAGTGCCCTGCTTCGTACCTGGGCATTAAAAAAGCATCGTCATCAAAAAAATAAAAAACGGGATCATCCGGCCCTGGCTGCTGCCTGATATAAAATGCAATTATTTTTTTAACCCTGGGTAAAGCTGACGGTTTGCTTTCAGTACTTAATAAATTCTTGATCCACGGACCGGTAGCCTGTACTACTCTTTTAGCAAAAAAAGTATTACCGGTTGCAGTATGTAAGTGATACTGCTCGTTAGAACTTGTGATTGAATCAACAACGGTATGTTCGTAGATACGGTGGTGCTGATTCACAAAATGGTCAGCTATTATTTTCGGCGAATCATTGATGATAGCCTGGCTTGCCATGCCGCCTGCAATAATTGTTTTATCATCCGGGATTATCAGCGAAGGATATGTATTATTCAGTTTTTTAATTTCACCGGGTTCAATTTTCGCATTCGTATCTGTTAGCCGGGCAAGTACCGGGGCAGCATTTTCCTTATTTACAATTCCATAAAATGGCAGGTCTTTTATGGGTAGCGGCAGTGCTTTTCTTAAAGTTGCATACAGCTCCCTTGAACGGGCAGAAAGCCGGTGTCTCAGAGGCGTATGTCCGTAAGGCATATCGAGGCTTGCAGCATATTGCGTGGCACCACTGCCGATAGCCGATTGCTCCAAAACGGCTATCCGCCATTGCGGGTATTGTTGCGCTGCATACCAGGCCGTGCATATACCAATAATACCACCGCCAATGATTGCCAGATCAACATCGTTAGGCGTTGATGGTATATTTATTGGTGCCACCATATAGAAAATATCAGCAGGTTTTCAGTACCGTTATTCCATACGGCATGGCTTTGCTGTGGTTTAAAATATAATACATCACCGGGCTTAACAATATTCTTCTGTTCACCATTATACGTAATCACCCCACAGCCCGAAGCAACGAACCAGCACTCCGCTACGTCATGTATATCCAAAGGAGAAGTTTGACAGGGATATATGATAAACTTTGCTCCTTTAAAAGGTGCTACAGGTTGTTTAGCTTCATGACCAAAATCTATTTCATCTACAACCATTGTATCTTCAAACGTTTCAGGCGGCAAAAACGGGAGGTGGGGAAGTTGGCTCATGTGTCTGTTTGTAATTGATTGTTGGTGTGATTAGCTGACTATTAGTAAGTGCGCTCAAGAAATTAGTTGACAGATAATAATCCTTCCGTCATTGCGTCCGCCGCGGCGGATGCCCGTGGCAATCCCCAAGTGATACCGAGGAGATTGCTTCGTTGGGCATCCGCCTAGGCGGACGCAATGACAAGAAGATTGGAATATCATTTATTGTCTGATTTTAAATTAGCATTCAACTTCATTTGTAAATAATGTTGCAGGTAATGCCGGGCGGATGTCTTCAAAACCAATCCTTTTGAAAAACACCGGTAACGAGGCATCTGCATTTACTTCTGTTTTCAAGAAAAAATCCTTTTCGATGGGTTCAGCTTCATGGCCTAAAAAAAGCCAGGCGGCAGTTGCACATACCGGCATAACCGGAAAAGCCAGTAGTGCAAAGCCTTTCAGCCACCAGTAAGCTGTACCGGCATCAAAACAAATATCAGCACCATAATTAATCCACGCTTTCAATGGCAGACTACTTTCTTTTAATTCAAAGTCCGGCGGTGTTAAACAAGTATTTTGCCCCATTAATAAGCGTTCCAGTTTAGCAGCTAATTCCTCATCAGCATCAGCAATAGAATCCTGTTTCATTGCCATTACCGCACTGGTTATTATTGGCTGAAGTCCGTTTGCTAATTCCTCATTTGCAAACTGCAGAAACACATCTACACTAAAATCGGTCATGGCATATTCCGGGTTGTGTAGCACCAGAAAATAGCGAATGGCGTCCACACTTACAGGGGTTTTATTTACGATGTTACTACCCCAGATAGCATGTTGCCGACTGGTTGAAAATTTATCATTTTCGAGTGTAAGAAAATGATTTGGCAATAAAAAATCGATAGGTCTGTAGCCCTCTGCCTCAAGCCCTAATGCCACACCGGCAGCCAGGTATGGAATAGTTGTATCCTTACCAAAACTGGCTACTGTAATCACCCCTGAATGTTCCTCAAAAGGATGTAGTAGCGTCCTATATTTTCTTTTGTATAATTCACCGCAATACAAAGAAAAAAAGTATAATGCGGAGTAGGTAAAAATTACATGTGGAACCTTGCTGCCTTCCAACTTCCAGGGAATTCCCCAGGTACCGGGGCTTGTAAGCCGGATATACTCCCCCTGTTCGTAAAAATACATTTTTACCATCTCTATAAATTCATCGCTCACCTGCATATTTTCCAGGTGCCGGAATAATTCTTTTTTACGAACGACCAGGTACAATTCTTTATCATCAATAGTGGTAAGCGGGTAATCGCCACGCCTGAAAGAAGGATTTATTAGGTCCATTGGGCGGTACTGCGTACCACAATCTTCACATTGGTAGCTACCGCTTCCGGAACCGCATACCGGGCACTGCCCCTGTATCCAACACCCGGCTACAAAACAATCTTCATCTTTAGCATATAAATATTTTTCGGGCCGTACTTCTGTAGCGCCTTTTGCAACCAGCTTATTTAATACGGTTGTAAACAGGGCTGCAAAATCTTCCTGATGTTCATTGTCCAGCGGATTAATGAATGCATCGTAACCGATCATTAACGCATCCATATCCCCTTTTATACGTGCATGGTATTCTTCACAAAGCAACACTTCATCCTTACCCGTTTGCCAGGTTTTTAAATTCATATAACTTTCGTATACATCCGAACCAAAAAACAAACTCACTGAATTACCATTTCTTCTTTGGGCTCTTGCCAATACATCCATTTTCAGGAAAGGACCAGACAGGTGGCCCAGGTGCATTCCACCGTTAGGTGTAGGCATTACCGGAATCAACAGGTATTTCCTTTTACCATCTTTTAAATTCCTGAATGTTTGCATAAGTTATTGTAGAATGACTTTTAGTTGATTACTTATATTAGATTAAACTTGGTTATGGACTTCATTTCAGATGTTCAAACTTAATTTGCTTATTGCCAATTGTCCATTGCCTATCTGAATCTGGTATTATCTATCGTTTGCCTTGCATTACACAAGTGAATATTCACCCAGTCTAAACATCTCCGTTTTTCCAGTACAGGCAGTTCCTTTACGGGCATACATGGTTAGAGAAACGGGCTGCATCACCACTGTTGCCACCGTTTCTGAACGCCGGATGTTTCCTTCGGCGTGGGCACAAATACCTACGGGAAATAAACTGTGGTCACTAAAAATATCGAATAGCATTTCCATATTCGCTTCATCCGTATTTACAGATAGCAACTGCTGCATTAGCCTTACTCTTTTTACAGAAGAATTTTTAAACAGAAAGTGCATGGTATCCATTTTCACCAGGTCGGAATGTAAATAGTGATTGGTGTGCAATAGTTGCCTGCCTTCGATAACCCTTAATGCACGGGCGGTAAATTCAACATTTACTAAATTAGTAGTATCCCCAATGATTAAACTTCGTGAACTGCTTCTTGTAATCTTTTTTAATTCACTAAGACAATCAGCTACAGTAGAAAAATTAAGCAGATGCCTTACGATCAGGTAAGGCGAAATACCTGGCTGCCAATCATTGGAAATCACCATATTAATATTGATAGAAAGCCCGTTGCTGTTCATACCCATATAGCCGAGAAGGCCGGCGAAACCATATATGATAATTTCGGGTTGGTCTTCCTGTTCGGGTATAATTCTAAAGATGCAACCCAATTCACGCATATCACCCGGCAGGTCAATTGTTTGCCCGGTTATGGTTTCACCTGTAGCCGAAATACCGGCAATAGTTGAGCAATCGCCTTCCAATATATCGGTCATACCGTAAGAAATTAATTCAACTCTTATTTGCAGCAGCACTGCATTTTCATACGAAATATTTGCACCTACTGCAAGACCTTTTAATTCCAGTGCTATCTCCGGTAATTGGGCCTCTATAATGGTAGTATGTTTACGCACCTGATCCTGAATGATATTTTCATCCAGCGGCGTATCCCTGATGGTATTAATCCTTGCCCTGTTGTCATTCAGAAAATCATTGATCTGTACGGCAAGTACCTGTCCATGTTGCCATCCCCGTTGATAGGCATTGCCTGTTAATATAATTTCAGGTATTGTATTCAATGATGTATACAGTTTAATCTATCTTCTGAACTTCGGTTTGTGAAAACACAAAAACTATTCGAAAGAAACATATTTGTTTTCTTTTAAAGTCGTTGTGTTTATTTCCCGGCTGCGTGACCTGCCTGCCGGTAGGCTACCTCTCTGGGCTGGAATTCCGGGATGATATATTCTTTCGAACGGCACTGGCAGGAATAGGAACCGGGGCGATACTCTAAACTAATTTAATTCACCCATACACTAAGCAACTAACTCTTTCACAATGCCACTAGTTCTTTCGTCGTTGAACGTTATTTTATCGTTTTGCTCAGGCATATATTCCTGCCAGTTGAAAACGGAACTTTCGTTTTCCAAATCATATACCTTTCTTGCAGCAAGGCAGTTAATAATTTTGGCACTTCGCCAGGCCACCAAACTCAGATTCGGATCAGCTACACCACGCACGTGGCGGGCGCCATTTTGTATAAAGATTTTATTTTCCTTTGGTCCATCCCACTGAATGCAAAAATTTTCGTTGATATTAAATCCAAGTGGATTTGTATGTAGCCTGCCCATTAGCGGCGCCAGAAATGCAGGAGGCTGATACCCGAAACCGGTTGCAAAAATAACGATGTCTGCTTCGTAGGAATTTGTTTCGCCGGTGCTTGTGTTTTTGCAGATAAGGCACCAGCCATTCTTTTCTTTTTTAAAATCAATAAGGTTATGATTAAAATGCAATGCTGCCAGTTTCCCTCGGCCTTCAATCAGATCCACCTCATACAGATTGCGGTAAATATCCTCCAGCAAATCAAGATTAATACCATCACTTGCCATGCTTTGCTGTCCTATTAACTTTCGTTTTTCCAGGTCGGGTAGCTGAAAAAAATATTCACTGTAAGATGGTGTAAAAAATTCATTTGTAAATGGTGAATCATCTATTGGCAAAAAATTGGACCTGCGGCTCATCCACCTGATGTTTGCAGGTAATGCTGATCTGTTTAATAATAACTGATTCACCAGTTCGGCACCGCTTTGGCCGCCACCAACTACAACCACCCTTTTATCAGCCAGATCTTTACTTTCCTTAATAAACTGAGTAGCATGAAACACTGTAGAGCACAGATGCGGTCGCACACAATCGGGTACTTTCGCAGTCTGGCCGGCCGCAATCACTATATTTTTTGCTGTACTTACCCCTTTGGAATGGCTGACGGTAAACTGATCTTTATTGAATGCTACGTTTTCAACATTTGTATTAAAATGAAGATTGGGGAGGGACTGGCTTACCCATTGAAAGTATTGGTTGAATTCCCGTCTCTTTACCCGCGGAAACCTTGCCATTGAAAAACGATATATCCTTTTTGTATGTGCCAGGAAGGCAAGGAAGGTATGCCTGCTGGTAGGGTCTACCAACGTTGCCAGATCCTTTAACCAGGAAACCTGAATCGTAGCTTCAGGGAAAAGCATACCAGGATACCATTGAAATTCCGGTTTGAAATCGAAAAAAATGCTCTCAATATTTTTTACGGGTTCAAGCAAAGCTGCCGTACTAAGATTAGAAGGGCCAATACCAATACCAATCAGGTCTGTGTGAGAAAAAGTGCTCATGTATGGTGTATCAGAGTTAAGGGAAAGAAAATGTGTAGTTCCTGTTAATCCACATAAAAAACAAGTGCCCTGCCTTACTATTTTTTACGAAATAAATCGGCTAACTGGTTCACTGTTTTTACGGATACAAGATCCTGGTCGCTTAATTCAAAAATATTTACATCCAGTTTACCGGTAAGCTTTGTAATGATGCGTACAAATTGCATAGAATCGATACCCAGGTCTTCTTTTAATAGTGCAGTACCGGGTGGATCTGTAATTTTTTTTACTACAAATATGCTTTGATTGATTTCGGCTAATACCTGATCCATATTGATTGGGTGTTGGTTTAGTTGGTGTATAATTTATCCAGTTCTGTTTTATAATCCCGGATAATTGTATTACGGAATATTTTATTTTGTGCTGAGAACCGCGTATCTTTTTCACCGAATTCCTCACCTGCAATGAGAAAGTTGCAGATATGCTCATTTGGTTGCAGCGATTTATTTATCCTGGTAAGTTCATCTTTAATATGTTGATGCGTAGCATGAGTACCGGCCGGCACAATTAGTGCAACAAGGTAAGGGTGGTTATTGCCATACACGATGCAGTGCTTTATCAATGAGGATGTTTCTACTTTCTTTTCAACCGGCGCCGGATGTATTTTTATTGCATTTGCCAGTACAATTAATTCTTTTATTCTGCCATTTATGAATAAATAACCATCTGTATCTAAATAACCAAGATCTCCCGTAGCTACATATCCGTCGTCCAGAAATGTTGCATTGTTATCTTCTCCCGTTGCGTTGTAGTAACAGGTATTTACCGGGTAATCACTTTTAATGAGGATCTGATTGCCGGCATCAAATTTTACTTCTTTGCCAGGCAGTAATTTCCCCACACTACCCATCCTGTTATTTCCAAAATAATTTTTTGATACGATACATATTTCATTCATTCCGTAGCCCTGGAAAACCGGCATTCCCATTTCCTCATAAAAAGAAAGGGTGTCTATTCCAAGCGGTGCAGATCCTGTCCATAAATACCGTATTTTACCACCCAATTCATTTCTGAATGTTTCCTTCATTACAGCCGGCGAAGACGGATGACAGGTATCCATTTCTGCCAGAAAATTTTTCATTATTGTTTCAAAAAAGTAAGGAACACCCATTATTACCGTAGGCTTATCCGCTACCATTGAATGAAACACATATTCTTTAGGAACCAGTAGCAGATTAAAGTCAAACAGAATAGCAGAGTATATCCAGTAACGTTGCTGGTACGTATGCAGTGGCAAAAAAACCATTACCTTATCATCGCTATTATGTCGGAAAATGTGCTGCACATTTGTGATAGCTGCATCTACACTTCCCTTCATAGCACCTATTACTTTTGGCCGCTGTGTGGACCCTGATGTAAATTTATAGGTCAGTACATCATTATCAGCATATTGCACAGGCACTGTCAATGCAGTATCCTCTACCTGCTGACTGTCACAAGCATTTTCAAAAGAGTAAACAGAAGGGTTGTTTGTATACGTATCGATGTTGGTTAAAATGAGGTCAAGTTTAAATTCTGCGAGTAGCTTATTTGTGCAATAATTATTTACCGGATCAAAAGGAACGGTAATTACGCCAGCAGCAATACAGGCAAGATCAATGATTACCCATTCTAAACAATTACTTCCGATAATGCCTATTTTATCACCTTGTTGTACATTTTTTAATTTAAAAAAAGAGTGTACCCCCCCTATTTGGGATTGCATTTGTGTGAACGGGACAACTATTTTTTTTCCATTCTGATATGTTTCCAGGTTTGATGTACAACCTTGTAATGCACCTATTAGCTTATTAATTTTGTCGGTTTTCATAATTAATTAAAAGCTAATAATGAAGCAATATAGGAGCCTGCCCAACCCGTACCAAAACTTAGTATGAGACCGTCCTGGTTAGAAGCTTTTATCTCTGCCGACAAATCCTTTAGGTTTACTAAAAAATCAAGGCAATCAAGATGTGCATATTTTGTTTGGTTAGCTGTAAATATTTTATCTACGTCAAGCCCTGCCATTTCAAGGCACTGGTTTGTTAGTAACGGATTAGCATTTTGTGTAATAATATGCGTGACCTGTTCCGGAGAAACATGATTGTCTCTAAGTAAATCCTTCAATGTTTTCAGGTAATATTTACACAATATCAGGGAATCATCCCTGTTAAGGTTTACTTCATGAAACCGGCCGGCAGAAATAATTTTGCTAGCCTTTAGGCGAGGGCCGGTTTCCTCTTTTTTTACCAGCATTGCACCGGAAGCATCCGATATGATTCCGTAGGTACCTACCAGCCTGTTCACCGGGTTATCAATTTTCACGTTGCCCAGTATCAATACATTATTAATGCCCTCGTTACTATTAGCCATCTGCGAAGCAAGGGTCAACGCATGATCAATATTAGCACAATGGTTACCACTTACATTTAAAATGTATGCATTATTTAGTTCAAACTCATACTGAATAAATTGTCCCAGGTTGGCTACCTGCCGCTGATCCTCTTCCTGTGCTAAAATAATCAGGTCAATATCATCCGGTTCTATAATGCCTTTTATAAACAAATTTTCCACCGTGTTAGCAAGCATTTCTTTATCATCCAGCGTTTCTTCTACCCGGATAGTATCTACTTTTAGTTCCTCTTTTATAAAGTTGATGTAAGCCTCTTTACCGGCAAAAGTTGCAGGTATATCCTTACTGCTTACACTGTTCACAATATCCTCAACAGGCAATTTATTTTGAGGTATATAATAATCGATATAGGCAATTCTGGTGTGAAGCATAGTGGTGTTGGATTAGTAAAAAACGGCAGTTATAAACCAGTGGATTTATAGCTGTAAATTATTTATTGTGGCCGGTTAAATGATTGGAGTTGTTTAAAATGGTTTATAATTTGTCTGTTGAAACACTGATGCTATCATGAAGTTCGCATTTGTAAATGCTGTTGTAATATGCCGGCAAAGTTTTTTGAATTACCTGGTTCAAACATGGTATTATGTTCTCCATCAACTTCAAATATTTGTACGTAGTTTACATGCTCTTTCCATAAGTTTTTCACTTCTTCCGGTAGTTCATGTTTCTTATAAATAATGCTTTTTTCTTTATCAAAAAAACCATAACGGTCTTTGGCATAAAAAACAATCATTTCACCTGAAAAGGGCTTCACTTTATATTTTGCATATGCATCTAAAAACTTTTTTTCGAACTTTTTAAATACCTTTATATCCGCATCTTCTTTTTTATAAGGAACAACTTTATTTAAAACTTCCGCCAGTTTCCGCTGCCTGTAATTCAACATACGTAAGGGATACCTGGTTAATAGAAAAGTTTCAAATTCTAATTTATTCCATATTTTTTTACCTGCCTTTTTTATTATCGCTTTAAAATTGAAAACATTATTGATGGATGGTTTTTGGCTTTCCTGATCTTTGGTAAGAATCACATCAAACATAGCGAGCAAATGGATTTTTTTTCCCAGTGATTGTAGTTTGCGGGCCATTTCCAAAGCAATGGCCCCACCAATGCAATGTCCGGATAAAGCATAAGGTCCATCAGGATCTATCAACTGTATTTCATTTACATATTTAGCTGCTATATCCTCAATAGTATCCGGAAAATGTTCTAGCTCGTTAATATCTGATGGTTGCTGAAGCCCATACACGGGATGGTCTTCGCCAAGCATGTGTGCAAATTTTTCAAATTTAAATACGGTACCGCCCCCGCCACAAACAATATACAAAGGCATTTTTGCCCCACTTGTTTTTACAGGCACAATTGATGTATTGTGAAAAACTGAACCAGGATTGGGTTTGTACTTTATCCCCTTGGAATGTGAGGTATTCTTAATGGTATTCTCACCGTCCAGGTAGGCTGCCAGTTCGGCAATAGAGGGATAAAGGAAAAAGTGTTTTAAATCAACAGGAACATTCAATGCTTTACGTATGGAAGCTATGATTGTCAAAGCTTTTAAGGAATTTCCGCCAAGCCTTAAAAAATTATCATGAATGCTGATGCTTTCAAGTTTTAATATTTTTTTAATAATAACGGATAACTGTATTTCTTTATTAGTACAGGGAGCTGCAAACACACCGGCAGGCAATTCCACTGGCTGCAATTCCGGTAAAGCAATTTTATCAATACTGCCTAAGTGGGTTAATGGAAATTTCTTCACACATATCCAGACAGCGGGTATCATAAAAGATTCCAGTTTACCTGCCAGGAAGTTCATTATATCTTTTTGATTGAATTTTTCATGGGGAATAATGTATGCAACCAACCGTCGGTTGCCTTCATTATCTTCACCAAATAGAATAGCTACTTTGTTGATACAGGGATGTTCAACAATGACATCTTCGATATCTTTAAATTTAACCTTTATGCCTTTGTGCCGAAAATAGCTCACATTGGTGTCAGAAAGGTTAGTTTCCAACTTTACTGCTGTCAAGGTTATTGTTTTTAAGGGTACAAAACACGTGTTGTGGTTCCATTAAGAAACTATCGGGTTATAAATAGTTCCTGTGCTATAACAGGTATTTGAATGTTCAGGAAAATAGTTTTCCTTTTTTAATTATATCGCCATATAATTAAAAAATTCTATAAAATCAGGAGATGGAAGTAGCAGCTAAAGAAGTAATGGTAACATCTTGAAAATGGATTTATTTGGGTTTATATAGGGTAATTCGGGCACGAATATACATACTTGCTCAGCTCATTTTATTTTTTAGCAAAGCTGTTCCGTATTTTAACAAGTTGTAATTTTTTTCATAACGGGCTTTAAAAACCAAGCAATGCCGGGCCATCCAAATTCATATATTACTTTTTTTAGATTTTACGAATACTATTTCTATTCTAAATTTTCTATTTGCAGGTGTTAAAACAAGTAAACAAAAGAAAAGGGAATTTAATTTGTCAGACAGCTAATAACGTTCCTATTCTTCCCGACAGATAAAGGTTGAAAAGAGTATGTTTATTAATGGCAGTCAATACCTTAAATAAAACACCGGCTGTAAGCACAGCCGGTGTTTTATTTTTCAGTTAATTCAGTATGCTTCATCTTATTTACCCATAACTACCTTAGTTGTCTGCACACCATCGGCACTAATTACTTTGACTAAGTAAATACCTGCTGCATGTTTGCTGATGTCTACCGGTATGAATAGTGTTGGCGTCTTGCCGCTTAGCGTTGCTTCTTTCTGTACCACTACCTGGCCGTCGGCATCCATGATCTGCATGCTTACTTTCGGTACTTTCAGGTGGTACAACTGTACCGTAAACTGACCGGTGGTAGGATTGGGATATACCTTAATGGTCATACTCACATTATCTACTACTACCGGTACGTCTGTGTGCCCGCTTTTCGCTGCGTATGCCATTACCGGCTGTGCCGTACAGGCTCCCATAGGATCGGTTAGGGTAACCACGGCCGTTTGTTGTGATACGTTGCCTTTGGTATCGGTAGCTGAAACGGTGACCGTTTTATTGTTATTTTGGGGGAGTGCATAGGTGAAGGTGGCTCCCTTTAGTACGGTGGGGGCACCGGTGTATTGTGCGTTGGCCGGGTAAGTGAAGCCGGCAGCATCCGTGTCATAGAAAACAGAGTCCGGGTAGCTGATTGCGCCACCTGCATCGTCTCCCTGTGGATAAAGGCCGCCATCTAAGTAGCTGTTGCCGTTCAGCTCATTGGCATTGTAGCCTTTGGCGATAACGATGTAATCACCTGCTGCAAGCGTAACGGCTGGTATATTCTTATAGCGATAGTTACCTGCCGAGACATCGCCGGTACCGGTGATGACGGCATCCAGACCCGGCACGATGGCATGGGTAGCTTTGCTGAAGATGGCTACCCGAATACCCAAGTTGCCATTGCCATCGGGCTGTGTGCCCATCAGCCCGTTTGCCTGGTGGTCGAAGGCGCCGAGTTGGGTGATGACGATGCCGTTAGTTGCATTCACCCGGAAGTCTGTGCCTTGTTCTCCCGTGTAATCCTGATTGCCCGTTGGGCTATTGGCTACGAAGGGTTGGTGGGGTGCCCCGATACCGTTGCCGGATGAATAATCAGCACAAGTGAAACTATTGGGACTAACGGTGATGCTTGCCGTATTGACATTACAATTATCCATAATGGGTGATTGAAGCACATCACCGGGCTGAATAGAGGCATGACCCGTAGCATCCAAAGCAAGGGTAATATTCTTTGTGGTGATGACAGGGCCGGTGTTGTCTACTACCGATACGTTTGCTGTTGCCTGTCTCTGATGGCCATATACGTCCGTAGCCGTAAGGGTTACCACGTTGCTTTGATTGAGTGCATAGGTGAGGGTGGCTCCTTTCAGTACGGTGGCAGCACCGGTGTTTTGTGAATTGGCCGGGTAAGTAAAGCCGGTGGCATCATCGGCATAGAAAACGGAGTTGAGATAACTAATGGCTCCGCCTGCGTTATCTCCGGCAGGGTAAGGGCCGCCGCCTAAATAACTGTTGCCGTTCAGCTCATTGGGATTGTAGCCTTTAGCCATGACAATGTAATCGCCTGGGGGAAGCGTAACGGCGGCTATATTCTTATAACGGTAGTTGTTTGCAAAGGCATCGCCGCTGCCGGTGATGACGGCGTCCAGGCCGGGCACGATGGCACGGGTAGCTTTGTTGAAGATGCCTACCCGGATACCGAAGCCGCCATTGCCATCGGGCTGTGTGCCCATTATTCCATTGCCCTGGTGGTCAAAGGCACCAAGTTGGGTGACAACGATGCCGTTGGTTGCATTCACCCGGAAGTCTGTACCCTGCTCGCCGGTATAATCCTGGTTGCCGGTTGCGTTATTTGCTACGAAGGGTTGGTGAGGAGCTACAGTATTTACGTTTGAGCAATTGAAGCTGAAAGGGCTTACCTGCAAGGTGCTGCTGGTGACATCGATACCACAGTTGTTCTTCAATGATTGCAGCACATCTGCAGGCTGAATGCTGGCCTGCCCGCTGCTATTAAGGGCAACGGTGATGTCTTTGGTGGTAAGGGTATAGAAGGTGTCCACTACTATAACGCTTGTACTCATCTGGCTTTGGTTACCGGAAACGTCGGTTGCCGTTATTGTTATCATGTTGCTTTGATTAAGTGCATAAGTGAAGGTTGCTCCTTTCAATACAGTGGCAGTACCCGTGTTTTGTGCGTTAGTCGGGTAAGTAAATCCTGCGGCATCATCGGCATAATACACAGAGTTGAGGTAGCTGATGGCTCCACCTGCATCATCGCCCTGTGGATAAGGGCCACCGCCTAAGTAACTGTTGCCATTCAGCTCGTTGGGATTGTAGCCCTTGGCGATCACAACGTAATTGCCTGTAGGAAGCGTAACGGCGGCTATATTCTTATAGCGGTAGTTGTTTGCAAAAGCATCACCATTGCCGCTGATGACGGCATCCAGACCAGGTACGATGGCATGGGTAGCTTTGTTGAAGATGGCTACCCGGATTCCGAAGCCGCCATTGCCATCGGGCTGTGTACCCATCAGCCCGTTAGACTGATGATCAAAGGCGCCGAGTTGGGTGATGACGATGCCGTTAGTTGCATTCACCCGGAAGTCTGTGCCTTGTTCTCCCGTATAATCCTGGTTGCCGGTGGCATTCGTAGCTACAAACGGCTGATGAGGCGTTCCACTGCCACCCGATCCGATATTAGCGCAGGATACACTTAAAGTGCTAACGGTTGCCGACGGGTTGGGATCGCAGTTGTCAGAAACGGATTGCAGTACATCACTCAGTTGTACGGTATAAGTATTTGCTGCCGTAAGAAATATGGTCGGGTTGGCTTTGAGTACAATGGTGGGAGGTTGATTATCTGCCGGTGCTGCATTGATGACTACCGGGTTACCCGAATACGTGGCGCTGTTGGCCGGGTTTGTTTGCTGCCGGACTTTAATGTTATAATTTCCGGGAGCAAGGCCGCTAAAAGTATTAGACAGTTGCCAGTTCGCTCCGTTATCTATGCTATATTCAAGTGTACCACTACCAGTTGCATTTACTACAATCGTTCCGGTTGGGGTGGTACAGGTCGGCTGGGTTACGTTTAGCGTATTTATTATGGGAGCAGATGCAACGCCTGCTGCCACCAAACTTTGGTACGCCATTACAATACCAGCCCCCGTATTACGATCAACCCCCGGCGTTTCAATATCAATGGCAGAAGAGGTGAGTGCCGTACGGATTTGTGCCGGCGTTATTGATGGTAGTGCTGATTTAATTAAAGCTGCAATAGCAGCAGCATGCGGCGCAGCAGCAGACGTGCCGAAAAAAGGTACGTAAAACCCGCCTGCTCCGGTAACACTTACTCCATCAGCTGCGGTAATGTCAGGCTTTTGACGAACAGTACCACCATTCGTACCAAAAAGAACATTACCAGATGTAACAGCGGTACCATTGGAATTATAGAACATCCGGCGTGGTCCGTCTGAGGTAAAAGTTTCTGACATATTTGACGAGTTGTGTGGGTTGGGATAAGGTCCGGCAGGATTGGGAGAACCGCCAAAGGGGGTAGCTGCCGGAGTAGCAGCCACACAGTAAGCAGCAGCAGCGGCAGAGTGGCCATGTGTTTGTCCCTGTGTATTAAAATTAAGCCTTCCCCTAAAAGTATTAAGATGTAAAGCCCGGATAGCTGCCCCGGTTTTTTTAAAAATAACCAGCCGGTTTCCTGCTACAGGACTGATAGTTGAGAGTTCTACCGGATCGTCGTTTCCATCCTGAACGTTTGTTGCTGCACTTACAACAGATGTAAGTGCGTTATTCAATACATATAAATCATAATCATTACCTGACCCGCCCAGTGGATCGGACCAAAACAGTCCTATATTTTTTCCTGAGTTGCTAACTGTTAATAGATTATTGGTTATACCACCACTGAAATTGTGAACGGTACCCCCGGCTATGGTAACGGCGCCAACAATACCGGTTCCTGCATCGTTAAAATCACCTTCCCATACACCGGACGTATTATCGTCTTTATTTCCTTCATTACCGGCTGAGGAAAAATAAAGGGCTCCATCTGCCGTTACCGTATTCACAGCCCGTGCTACATTATCATCCTGAAAAACCGCTTCCCTGTGATAAATTATATCATCCACAATAATGTCGCATCCTGCGGCACGTAAATTTAAAATGTTTTGTGCAAAACTTGCCTGGCTGTTAACCGCAGTAGCAAAGAAAAGCTGTGCACCCGGCGCCAGATCATGTATAATTTCCAGCATAGCGGTGCCTTCATCTCCATTGCCTGCCTGGCCCGAAAGTACGGTTACCGTTCCAAGATCGCCGGAAGACTGGGAACTGGCCAGATTGGTTACGCCATCAGAAATAACACCTATTTTAACCCCGGCACCGGTAACACCAAAAGCTGCTCTTGCTTCTGCCGCCCGGTGGGTTACATCACCCTCGGAAGTAGTTGAACCAATAAAAAAGAAATCCCTGTCAAATTCTTCTTTATTTTGAATATAGCCGTTTAGCTGGTCTCTGATCTCATCTGCTCTTGATTTAAAATTGCTTACCCCTTTTTTGTCGTTACCTTGAACAAGTTTGAATGGCACTTTAAAAAAATTTTTATTTTTAAAATTTTTCTCAGGGCCATGGGTAAATGCGCTGTCAGCCGGATAAATAAATAAAACGTCGGCGGAAGCTGCTATCTCTTCTACGGCCTGTAAAGGAATTGTGGCATTGATCGTTTTATAGAATGAGGACCCGAAGATGATTTTTCCACCAGCATTCTCGATTGTTTGGAGCAATGCTTTTGTAACGCTGCTTACCTTAATATCTACAGGCACTAACCCGCCAGCCTCTTTATTTACGTTTACCTCAAGTGTTCTTACTAAAGCAGTAATGGCTTCACCCCGATCCTGCTTTATGGCATATAGCAACTGGCAGTCTATTTTTTTTTGAACAGGCGTACGGGCCTCTTTTTCCTGGTTTAGGGATTCGATTTGCCGGATAACATTTTCAGAAAGCTGGGAGAAGGCAGGATGAATTACTAAAAAAATAAGGACTAATCCAACAAGTAATTTAAAAAATGTTCTCATGACAGTTGTTTGGTAAGTAACATTCGTTTCTGACCATATCTTAAAGCAGTAATTATACCAGCTTCAAGTAATGGAGACGAGCAGGCAGCCAAAGCTAAAAACGGAACTGATCGCTTCTTTTGAAGAGCATTGTTTTTTTGGGAACAAGAGGCAAAGTGAGACCGGTAATGAGTGCAAAAGAAAATGGCGGGAGAAGGGGCACCGCCTGTTATGCAAGATAAAACCGGGATATGGCTACTATTTTTTATGTAGCCCTGCAACCCTTTGAGAGTCGATTGACCAGCCTCCTACCACCCTATTTACAATTGTGTAGGATGCTCAAGATATAATCAAGATTAATCAACTATTATCAGCCTTACCAGGTATGTTCACTTGTCTACGGCTTGGTTTAATCCGGTACCAAGCTACAGCCGGTTATTCGAACATTTCTACATTTGATTAAGTAAGATTGTCAAAATAAGTTCCCGAAAAGTGTTGTAATCTTGTTGAGCAAAAAAGGGATATGAAATTGAAACCATTTTCCGATGAGATAGTACAATTGATGCAGTTGCATTACAGCCGTTTATCAGAAAAGGATCGCCGGCATTACGCTGCCCTGGAATCGCTTAAATTGGGTCGTGGTGGTGTGGACTATATCAGTGAAATACTGCTGATTGATAAAAAAACGCTTTGGCAGGGACGAAAGGAGCTATTGGAACAGCAGCCTGTTGAAGTGGGCAGGCAGCGTCGCAAGGGCGGTGGCAGGAAAAAAAAAGATGGACAAATATCCTGATATTACCAGCCAGTTACTTGCCCTGATAGAGACGTATAAAGCTGGCAGCCCAACAGCAGCCGAGGTGTATTGGATAAGCCTGAAACCCTGTGCCATTGCTGCTTTGTTTTATGAGAAGCATCAAATCAGGCTGAGCCACCAGTTCATCAAACGTCAGTTAAAGGCATGGGGCTATGCTTACCGCAAGCAGCACAAACAGTTAGCTACCGGTAGTTATGGCAAGCGGGACGAACAGTTCCGCATTATTTGTTCTTTGATATTAGTAATGAGTTGTCAAAGCCCTGTACTTAGCATAGATTGTAAAAAGAAAGAACGCCTGGGCAATTTATACCGTAACGGCAGGTGCTTTTGCACAGAAGCACTGAAAGTATACGATCATGATTATGAACATCTTTCGCAAGGCAAAGTGATACCCCATGGCATCTATGATGTGCAAGCCAACAGAGGGTACATTTCTATTGGCAGTAGTAGTGAGACAGCCGATTTTGTAATAGATAACCTACTATGGTGGTGGTATGAATATGGCATACATCATTATCCGGATGCAAAAAATATAATGCTGTTGTGTGATGCGGGTGGGGCTAACAGTTACCGGCATTTTATATTCAAACACCGGTTGCTGCAATTTGCCAAAGAAACGGGACTGTCGGTTATTGTGTGCCATTATCCGCCCTATTGTTCCAAGTGGAATCCAATTGAACACCGCTTGTTCTCGCAGGTACACAAAGCCATGGAAGGAGTGGTGTTTTGCGACTATCAAACCGTTCAAAGATGCATAGAGCAGACAGCTACTAAAACAGGATTGACAGTCGTAGTCAGACTTAATCTTAAAGAATACCAAACAGCAATAAAAGTTGATAAAAATTGATAGATCAAAAACGAATTACCCATCATCCCCAGATACCTGAACTCAATTACAGAATTTACCCTTAATTCAGGGTTTTATTTTGACACTTTTACTAAGAGAATTGATTGATCTTGTTCACCTTATTGGTTTAGGAAATTGTATTTATTTTACTAAAAGAGGCTGCCCTTAATTCAAGGCAGCCTCTTTTAAAATTTGTCAATCTATAGCAGGGTTTTCACCTTACCTGCTCACAACTACTTTAGCTGTTTGTATACCATCTGCACTGATGACTTTGATTAAGTAAATACCCGATGCATGTTTGCTGATGTCTACCGGTATGGAAAGCGATGGCGTTTTGCTGCTCAGCGTTGCTTCTTTCTGTACCACTACCTGGCCGTTGGCATCCATGATCTGCAAACTTACTTTCGTTGCTTTCAGGTTATATAACTGTACCGTAAACTGACCGCTGGATGGGTTTGGATATACCTTAATGCTCATCGTTGCATTATCAACTACTACTGGTACGGCTGTTTGCCCACTTTTAGCTGCATAGGCCATTACCGGCTGAGCGGTACATGCTCCCATAGGATCTGTTAACGTAACCACGGCCGTTTGCTGTGATACATTGCCATGCGTATCAGTAGCTGAAACTGTAACAATTTTATTGTTGCTTACATTTAAAGCATAAGTGAAAGTTGCTCCTTTCAGTACGGTGGGGGCACCGGTGTATTGTGCGTTGGCCGGGTAAGTAAATCCGGCAGCATCCGTGTCGTAGAAAACAGAGTCGGGGTAGCTGATTGCTCCACCTGCATCATCTCCCTGTGGATAAGGGCCACCACCTAAGTAGCTGTTGCCGTTCAACTCGTTGGGATTGTAACCCTTGGCGATCACAATGTAATTACCTGCAGGAAGCGTAACGGCGGCTATATTCTTATAGCGGTAGTTACCTGCAGAAGCATCACCGTTGCCGGTGATAACTGCATCCAGACCTGGTACAATGGCATGGGTGGCTTTGTTGAAGATGGCTACCCGGATACCGAAGCCGCCGTTGCCATCGGGCTGTGTGCCCATCAATCCATTGCTCTGATGGTCGAAAGCGCCGAGTTGGGTGATGACGATGCCGTTGGAAGCATTCACCCGGAAGTCCGTGCCCTGCTCTCCCGTATAATCCTGGTTGCCCGTTGCGTTGTTTGCTATGAAGGGCTGGTGACGGATTGAGCTACCGCTGCCGGATGAGTAATCAGTACAACTGAAGCTGTTTGGACTAACGGTGATACTTGCAGTATTGACATTACAATTATCCGTAATGGGTGATTGAAGCACATCACCGGGCTGAATAGAAGCATGACCCGTAGCATCCAAAGCAAGGGTAATATTCTTTGTGGTGATGACAGGGCCGGTGTTGTCTGCTACCGATACGTTTGCTGTTGCCTGTTTCTGATGGCCATATACATCCGTGGCTGTAAGCGTAACGACTGCTGTACCCGCAGCGGTTTGTGTTTTATAAGTGAAGGTTGCTCCTTTCAGTACAGTGGGGGCCCCGGTGTATTGTGCGTTGGCCGGGTAAGTGAAGCCGGCAGCATCCGTATCGTAGAAAACAGAGTCGGGGTAGCTGATGGCGCCACCTGCATCATCTCCCTGCGGATAGGGGCCGCCGCCTAAGTAACTGTTGCCGTTCAACTCGTTAGGATTGTAGCCCTTGGCTATCACCACGTAATTTCCCGCAGGAAGGGTAACGGCGGTGACGTTCTTGTAGCGGTAGTTACCTGCTGAGGCATCGCCGGTGCCGGTGATGACGGCATCCAGCCCTGGCACAATGGCGTGGGTAGCTTTGCTGAAGATGGCCACCCGGATACCGAAGCCGCCGTTGCCATCGGGTTGTGTGCCCATTAGCCCATTGCTCTGATGATCGAAGGCACCCAGTTGGGTGACAACGATACCGTTAGTTGCATTCACCCGGAAGTCTGTGCCCTGCTCTCCTGTATAATCCTGGTTGCCCGTTGAGCTGTTTGCTATGAATGGTTGGTGAGGAGCAGATAGAGTAAATCCGCCGATATTGGAACAATCGAAGTTGGAAGGGCTTACCTGTAAGGTGCTGGTGACATCGATGCCACAGTTGTTCTTTAACGAACTAAACACATCGGCTGGCTGAATAGTAGCCTGGCCGCTGCTGTTGAGGGCAACGGTGATGTCTTTGGTGGTAAGGGTATAGAAAGTATCAACCACTGTAACGCTTGTACTCATCTGGCTTTGATTGCCGGACACATCGGTAGCAGTTACGGTTACCATATTGCTTTGATTAAGTGCGTATGTGAAGGTTGCTCCTTTTAGTACGGTAGGGGCACCGGTGTATTGTGCATTAGCCGGGTAAGTGAAGCCGGCAGCATCCGTATCGTAGAAAACAGAGTCCGGGTAGCTGATGGCCCCGCCTGCATCATCTCCCTGTGGATAAGGGCCACCGCCTAAGTAACTGTTGCCATTCAGCTCGTTGGGATTGTAGCCCTTGGCGATCACAACGTAATTGCCTGTAGGAAGCGTAACGGCGGCTATATTCTTATAGCGGTAGTTGTTTGCAAAAGCATCACCATTGCCGCTGATGACGGCATCCAGACCAGGTACGATGGCATGGGTAGCTTTGTTGAAGATGGCTACCCGGATTCCGAAGCCGCCATTGCCATCGGGCTGTGTACCCATCAGCCCGTTAGACTGATGATCAAAGGCGCCGAGTTGGGTGATGACGATGCCGTTAGTTGCATTCACCCGGAAGTCTGTGCCTTGTTCTCCCGTATAATCCTGGTTGCCGGTGGCATTCGTAGCTACAAACGGCTGATGAGGCGTTCCACTGCCACCCGATCCCAGATTAGCGCAGTTTGCGTTTAAAGTGCTAAGGGTTACAGAAGGATTGGGATCGCAGTTGTCGGTAACGGATTGCAATACATCACTCAGTTGTACGGTGTAGGTGTTAGCTGCCGTAAGGAATACAGTAGGGCTGGATTTTAGGGTGATGGTGGGGGCTATTACATCAGGGGTGGCACAGTTGCTACATGAACCAGGTACGGGTTGGAAGCCTGGGGTGGCAGGCTCGTTATCCATTCCATTTATTAAAGTAGGCTGGTAGTTCAGGGAACCGCCAGTGACTACAGGCGCAGAACCACCATACCAGTTACAACTGAAATTATTAGTTAATGTACCGGCACCATCAGGGCCAACAGCAATAGCTACAGATGTTGAATTCCCGGTTATTGAATTCTGATTAGCTACAATTGTGCTGGTAAATCCGGATTCCTGTTTCAGATAGAAGCCTTGCTGGTTGTTTCTGATGAAGTTATTCAGATAAGTTCCTGATACGTTTGACGGGCCAAATCCTGGAATGGAGGTGGTTTGGAAAACACCTGTTGAGTTAGCAATGTTTTGATCATCAATAGTGTTTCTTCTAAAGATAGGGGTAACACCAGTTGTGCCCGAGCCCACATTACCTATTGCTATATAGGAACCGGTGATTGTATTTTCCTCAACAATTACATTTCGTGAAGGAAGGAACACCAAAATACCATATCCGTTTGCTGAACTGACGTTTGATACGGTATTGTTTTTTAGTGTATCCGTAGTACCGCCGCTACCTCCATTGTTATCGGTATGGATGCCAATTCCTGTTGTGGTATTATTGGAGAAAATAGTACCTGTTGACTGATTGGCAACAATGCCATCATTAGCATTGGTAACCTTGTTACTGTCAATAATACCTGAGTTACCAAAGTTGAATATGGCTATTGAACCGGCATCACCCTGTACATTCATCACCGTATTATGATGAAAATTGAACTTATTGCCAGGTGTTGAACCGTAAGTAGAATAAATGCCGCGGTAGTAGATGTTTTTTACTGTGGTATGATGTACAACAAGATTCGTATAATCACCGCTGTTGAAATCGGTAACGATACCATTGCGGGCATCTACATTACCACCAATATTCGGATTGTTTCCGTTAGCAGTAAGATCCCGGATGGTTACATTATTTGCCCGTACCAGGAAGATGTTGTTTCCACCCAATGTACCGCCGCTACCAACCGGATTGCTGGTTGCTGGATAAACGATGGTTTTAGAAGAATCTAATCCTTTGATGGTTACTTCTTTATTTACCACTACCTCTTCATAGTAGCTTCCTGCGTCCACAAAAATAGTATCGGCAGATTTAGCTACCGAGATTGCTTTATTGATTGTTGCGTAAGGAGCTGTAGTAGAGCCGTTACCGGTAGCATCGTTACCTGCAGCAGTTGTATAATCACCGCTGGCAGATGAACCATCATTTACATAAAGTTTAGTTGGTGAAACGCAGGCAGCTGTTGTCTGGAAGCCTCTTGTCGTTAAATCATTATCTATACCGTTATTCAGGTAAGGAATATAGGTAACGGGGCCTGAAATCTGTGGTACAACCATACTCAGATCGGTTGACCCATACCAGTTGCAGGTAGCATTTGTGGTACCGCTTGCTTCATTACTGATGGCATAGCCACCGGAAGCAGTTGGTGTATTGGTAAAGCTGTTGTAATTGACAATGGCCGGTGAACCCGCATTGCTGCTTGTACCGGATTTACGTACCACCACACCAAACTGTACCCCGTCAAACTTGTTGTTCATGATTTCCGTTGGCGTTTCGCCCGTGTTGTAGTCCGGTGCACCATTGCCGGTGAACAGGCCACCCAGCCAGGCTATGCCATCCCTATAGCCACTTACTTCGTTGTTCTTGTATTCTACTTTTTTGCTGGCATCCGAATTAGACGTTACCCAGAATGCCGTCTGCCTGTTCAGCGGAGCTGTATTACCCGCAGCAGTGTTGCTGAATTTGTTACCACTTATTTCTATGGCTGCCCCGGTGCTCTGGCTGTTTTCCCAAATGCCGCGGATAACAGACTGATTCGGTGCCGCAGCCGGTACGCCGGTTACGGTGATGGTGTTGTCTTTTATTTTTAGTCCGTCATATATAACAGCTCCTCCACTGGTGTTGCTCTGTATGACAATGGAGGTTGAAAGATTGGTCGTTCCATTGCTTACACCGGTGCCATCTACCTCAAACGTATTATTAGAGATGGTTTGATTACTGCCAAAGGAGTAATGGATACCGATGTTCTGATTAGCATCAGCAGGTGCAGCATTTGAATTGAGGTCTTTCGGAATCCTAAAGGCATTATTGGTAATGGTGGTGTTGTCAAAGGCATCCGGACCGCCTCCGTCAAACATACCGATTGACAGGTCAAAGTCCTGGAACTTCATGTTAGAAATTGTCCAGCCCTGGTTGAAGGTGCCATCAAATACCAGTACGCCTTCCAGATTGGCATTTGGTAAATCCCCGGGCCCTTGTATGGTGGCGGGTGTTACAGCCGCCGGCGTAGTGAAGGTTACGCTGTTCAGATTGTTGGGCACCAGTATTGAATAGTCGTCTGCTGTATTTGCTACGCCATCATTGCCCAAAGCCCAGGCTGCGGCAGCATTTGTTTCAACCCAGTTGAAGGTGCCATCATGGTTAATGGTGAAACCATTGGAGGCAGCCAAAATACCGTTTCGTACACGGGTATAATCGTTGTTGGTAGCAGTGGGTGCCAGCGGGGCAATGTCTGTTACAAAAGCATTATTTGCTTTCACGGTTACGAAGCCAAGTGGCAGGGAGTCAATCTTGTGGTCGATCTTGTCTTCTATAGCAAAGTTTTGTGCCGGACTAGCAGTAGTTCCTGTTTGCCCATTGAAGGTTACCGCAGTCGCAGTGATGCCTGCGGCTGGCGCATCCGTACCATTACCAATAAGGGTAATGTATTTTGACTGGCCCGTGAAGGCTGCCGGGCTACCAGCACCGGTAAACGATGCAAATGCACCTCCGCCGGTAACCAGCAGACCTGTTGAAGAAGCCGCCGTTGAACCAATAGTGCTATTCTGTATCTGAACAGTGGTAGTAGCGTTATTGGTATTTGCGGAATTGTCCTTTACATGAATACCAATGTTATTAGCCACATTACTGGTGACATTTATACCGCTTACCGTATAGCTGCTGGTTTCGCCATCAGAAGCATAGCTATCGAAGTTATTGGCAAATACGCCTGTTTCACAATTGGTAAGCGTTCCGCCGCTGATATTTATTGGGTTAGTTGTTGGGTTATTCCAGAGTTCAACACCCCATTTGGCTCCGGTAACATTATTGTTGGTAATTGTGCCGCTTACTCCGCTCTGGATAGAGGATATAAATACACCCGTATTGGTGGTTGCACCAGCTCTTGTAGTTAGGTTATTACCGGAAATGGTCCAGTTGGATGCTGATTGGTAATGCAGGTTGTACCAAACACCCAGACTCTTGGATTCGATTTGATTGTTTGAAATAGATGCAGGGCTGCCGGCTAAATTAAAGTTGCCGGTTTGAACGCCGATCCTTGCATTGGTCATGCAGTTATTATTAACCGCAGCATAGAAATTATTATACACCAGCACACCAATACCGTAACCGGAGAATGGATAGGCAGCGCTAAAATTACCGGCTATATTCACGAGCTGGTTGTTGGAAATGGTATTATTCTGCAGGGTAACTGACCCGGATGGGAAGGCCTGAACGCCTGTTTCATTCAGATTTTTGAAAATATTGTTCTGAATCGTAATATTCTGAACATCGGCATATACATCAATACCATCTGCAGCATTAATATCGGCAGTATCACTTGCCGTACCGCCGCTGATTGCAGCATTATCACCGTCAAAAGTTAATCCTTTAATGGTAACGTTGCCGGCAGTTATCTGCATCATCCTTACTTCTGTTGTACCGTCGTAAAAGGGCTGTGATGATGGCGGTAAAATAACAGCTTCCGCAACCCTGGTTCCTGAACAAGGGATAACTGATGCGTTAGGACCTAATATGGTAAGTGATTTTGATACAGTGATTAGCTCTGCATACCTACCCGCACATACCTGAAGTGTATGCCCTGTTGTAGTTGCGGCAGCATCAATAGCGTTCTGAATGGTAGTATAACTAATACCGGTATTTGTATTCGTTACCGGGTTATAAGTTATCGTGGCCGGTGTAGTAGCAAACGAGCCATTGGCATCGGTAACGGTAACAGTGTAGTTACCTGCAGGAATATTTGATATAGTATAAGGGCTGGTAGTAACACCGCTTTGCGAACCGCTTACTGCTGCTCCATTGGTATAAGTAATCGTATACGGGCTGGTGCCGCCGCTAAATGTTACAATAATGGAACCATTACCTGAACAAACCTGTGGCGTGGTAGTGGCAGATGCAACAACCGGTGTACCGCTGCAGGCAGCCGTTGTCTGGAAGCCTCTTGCAGCTAAATCATTATCGGTGCCGTCAAGCAGGTAAGGAGTATATGTTACCAAACCATTAATCATTGGTACAATGGCATTAGCACTTGTGGTACCATACCAGTTACAGGTAGCATTTGTGGTGCCGCTTGCTTCATTACTGATGGCATAGCCACCGGAAGCAGTTGGTGTATTGGTAAAGCTGTTGTAATTGACAATGGCCGGTGAACCCGCATTGCTGCTTGTACCGGATTTACGTACCACCACACCAAACTGTACCCCGTCAAACTTGTTGTTCATGATTTCCGTTGGCGTTTCGCCCGTGTTGTAGTCCGGTGCACCATTGCCGGTGAACAGGCCACCCAGCCAGGCTATGCCATCCCTATAGCCACTTACTTCGTTGTTCTTGTATTCTACTTTTTTGCTGGCATCCGAATTAGACGTTACCCAGAATGCCGTCTGCCTGTTCAGCGGAGCCGTGTTACCTGCATCCGTGTTACTGAACTTGTTGCTGCTGATATTTATAGCCGCTCCCGTGCTCTGGCTGTTTTCCCAAATGCCACGGATAACAGACTGGTTAGGAGATGCAGCCGGCACACCTGTTACAGTGATCGTATTACCGGTGATCTGCAAACCATCATAGATAGTTGCTCCGCCACTGGTGTTGCTCTGTATGACAATGGAGGTTGAAAGATTGGTCGTTCCATTGCTTACACCGGTGCCATCTACCTCAAACGTATTATTAGAGATGGTTTGATTACTGCCAAAGGAGTAATGGATACCGATGTTCTGATTAGCATCAGCAGGTGCAGCATTTGAATTGAGGTCTTTCGGAATCCTAAAGGCATTATTGGTAATGGTGGTGTTGTCAAAGGCATCCGGACCGCCTCCGTCAAACATACCGATTGACAGGTCAAAGTCCTGGAACTTCATGTTAGAAATTGTCCAGCCCTGGTTGAAGGTGCCATCAAATACCAGTACGCCTTCCAGATTGGCATTTGGTAAATCCCCGGGCCCTTGTATGGTGGCGGGTGTTACAGCCGCCGGCGTAGTGAAGGTTACGCTGTTCAGATTGTTGGGCACCAGTATTGAATAGTCGTCTGCTGTATTTGCTACGCCATCATTGCCCAAAGCCCAGGCTGCGGCAGCATTTGTTTCAACCCAGTTGAAGGTGCCATCATGGTTAATGGTGAAACCATTGGAGGCAGCCAAAATACCGTTTCGTACACGGGTATAATCGTTGTTGGTAGCAGTGGGTGCCAGCGGGGCAATGTCTGTTACAAAAGCATTATTTGCTTTCACGGTTACGAAGCCAAGTGGCAGGGAGTCAATCTTGTGGTCGATCTTGTCTTCTATAGCAAAGTTTTGTGCCGGGCTGGCAGTAGTTCCTGTTTGCCCATTGAAGGTTACCGCAGTCGCAGTGATGCCTGCGGCTGGCGCATCCGTACCATTGGAGCGAAGCAAAATGTATTTGGCATTTGAGGCTGCGAAGCTGGCAGGTGTAGCTCCCGTGAAAGAAGCAGTTGCACCGGCTCCGCTTAGTACAAGGCCATCAGCTGTTCCGTTGATAGCAGTGCTGTTTTGTATAGTAACTGCAACCGTAACATTGTTTACAAGAGAGGAACTATCGTTTACATAAATGCCATTCAGTCCACCGGTGACAGTTACGCCACCTATTATATATGTGCTGGATGCACCATCTCCAAATTGCGGATCAACATTGGTAGCGTATATCGCATTCGTATTATTTGTAAGGGTGCCGCCGGTTACGTTGATGGTACTGGTAGTTGGGTTGTTCCAAAGTAAAATACCGAACACCTGTCCTGAAACATTGTTGCCGGACACGGTAGCACCGACAGCAGTTTGGACAGAAGCTACCTCAACACCAAAATTGCTGGTGGACGCAGGGAAATCGCCTGATGTCTCAACTGCAAGGGTATTGTTAGAAATCGTTGCATTCGTTGCACCCTGATATTGCAGGTTATGGAAGATGCCCCTGTGGTAGCTCTTAATATTATTGTTGCTCACAACAGTACCGGCGCCTGGGCTTGCCAGGTAAAAATTATCATCCTGCCAGCCTACGTTTACCCGTGTCATTACGTTACCGGATGCCATGCCATAATGGTTTTCTTCAAAAGCAATTCCACGGCCACGTCCACCTCCGAAATTGTTACCGGATGGCAGGTTGTCAATTTTATTAAAGCGTACATCGGTGCCAGCTATGGGCGTTGTAGCCGGAACGCCGTCTGCCAGCACACCATACCTTTCCAGGTTTTGGATAATATTATTCTGCACAATCATTTTTACATCATAGCCACCCGGGTTGGTATCGAACGAACCTACACTGTTTGTAATACCTGCACCGGTTTTAATATTAACGCCGTTTAACGTACGGCCGCCGGTAAGATTAGCATTGGTTCCATCAATCGTAAAGCCTTTAATGGTTATATCAATATGGCCACTGTTGCTTCCGAGGCGGAAAATGGTTCCGGATGTAGAACCTTCGGCAGATGTTGCAACGGTAGCCGGCCTTACCGTAGCTTCGGCTACACGGGTACCGGCATTAGGGTTTGTATTTGCGTTAGGGCCAAGTATGGTTAGCTGCTTATTTACAACCACATTTTCAGCATAGTCGCCTGCATCTACAAAAATGGTATTGTTGGTAGCAGCCACTGAAATGGCTTTTGTAATAGTAGCATAAGGCTTACATCTCGTACCGTTACCTGTTGCATCATTACCTATACCAGTTGTATAGGTATCACCGGTAGTGCTGCCATCATTTACATAGAGGTTACCGGTAGTATTGTTTACTGTAACATTGAATGTGCATTGTGCGGTGTGGCCTGCCGGGTCGGTAGCCGTGGCCGTTACAGTTGTGATTCCTACCGGGAAGGTATATGGCGACGTAATAACCACAGGGTTTGGATTTCCTGGAATCGTGTAGGTCACCACAGTCGAACAATTGTCTGATGCAGATGCAGCAAAAGTTACGGAAGCACCGCAATCATTCGGAGCAGTGCTGTTGTTTGTTGTCATATTGCCCGGACAGGTAATGGTGGGGTTTTCGTCATCCACTACTGTTACGGTAAACTGATCAGTGGTAATGTTGGCAGGGCTTGCATTATCCGTTGCCGTTACTGTTACCGTGGTTGTACCTACAGAGAAGGAAGTACCGGATGCCTTGGAATAGGTAATGGTTACCGTGCCACCACAATTGTCCGTAGCCGTGTAGGGAGCGTAAGTAAACACAGCACCGCAATTGCCCGTACCGTCAGAACTGCTGTTCAAGGTCATATCTGCCTGTAAAGTATTGGTGAATGTAGGTCCCTGGGTGTCGTTTACCGTTACTGTAAAGCTGCAGGTTCCGGTATTGTTTGCGCCATCTTTAATGGTATAGGTAACGGTAGTTATGCCTTTATTAAACGTAGCACCGCTTGCAGAACCAGCAACCGGGCTTGCAGTGGTAGTGGCACCACTGAGGGTATAGGAAATAGTGGGTGCGGTACCGTTACAGGTGGCAGGTGCAAAAGAAACAGGGTTAATGCCATTTACTACCGCCGTACATACATTATTATCTGTACTCTGTGTTTTATTAGCCGGGCACACAATCGTTGGGTTCGGATTGATGACTACCGAAACGTTTACCGGTGTACCTACGCAGCCAGACCCGGGACTAACAGGCGTAAATGTATAAACAACGGTTATGGGTAAAGTAGTGTTGTTGGTAAGTGCATCCGTAAAAGTGCCATAAGCCTGCCCGGTTGCGCTGGCTGTTGCAGTATGCCCGGCCCCGTTATAATTCGTTGAACGATTATAGGTGCCGCCTACCCCATTGGGGTTGCTTACAGTAATAGAAACACCACTATTGTTGCATAAAACTGGCGGTATGTTAGGTGAGGCATTCAAATCGGCTACCGGTTGTATGGTAATAGTGGTATTGCCCGTCATGCTGGTAGCATTGCAGGTAACATTTCCCGAGGTAGTGAAGGTGAGTGTTGCCAGTTCAAAATACTCTGTCGTATTCGCTGTAGTATTATTAGTGAAAGTATAAGTGGGCTTTATGGTATTAGCGGTGGGTGCAAGCCCGTTAAATGTGCGGCCGTTGGTGAACGAACCGCTAAAAGTACCACTGGTGCCTGGCGATACAAATACGCTGATATTAATACTGCTTGGCTGCCCGCTGCATACAGGGTTAGTACTGGCAGTGAGCACTGAACCCTCAATTTGTGAAGGGCACTGCGCCATTGCCGCAACCCCCGACAACAAAAAAGTCATCAAAATACCAAAAGGTAAAAAGGTTTTTCTGCTAAAGGCAGTTACCCTTTTTAAAAATGTAGCTAACAGTGAATTGCCATTGTTCAGGCACGTTGTCATCCTGTTTTTTGGCATCCCTGTGTTTGGCTGCATCATCGTGTTCATAGCAATAAGTTGCATATAGCCGGAGTTTTTAAAGGTTTATAGGCATAAAAAAAGGCATACAGCTAAGCCGTTTGCCTTTACATAATTTTAATAGCAGGTAATAGGGTGTTGGTGCGGTTCCCGGAATTGAACATGTAAAACCATTCAGCAAACAAATGCCTGCAGGCTATAAAGCAGTAAATAATTACAACCGATCCAGAAGCAAAAAAACAGGGCATGTTTTAGGAAGTTGGCGGGTTGGGGAAGTGTATAAAACCGGAAAATTATTTTGAATTGATATTACTCAAAAGCAAAGCCGAAAGAATGATGGCTGTGTATAAATGAATGGTGGTGGAAAAATAATGGCACTAACAGACAACAGGTAGAAACAGTACTTTTCATACAGCCGGTTTTGGGTTTATAATACTAAAGAAACAATCGGTCCTGATCCGTAAGAGGGGCTTGAAGGAAGGGAAAGGGTCTTGGACAATCGTAAGAGGCCGCTAAAATAACCATTGCAATGAAAAAAACAAATTTATTATTTTTTTATACCGACAATTTTATTTTTTGGATACTTGTAACCGGTCGCACAGTTCTTATTATACCCAAATTATTTTCCTCAGAAAAAAATTAAAGCATAGAACCGGGGAAATATTTTATAATTAATGTATAAACAATTGCCGGGTGGTAATTTCAGTACATAAAATCGTAGCCGGTATGGTTTGATGTCAAAACACTGAACAGCTTTTCAACTAATCAATATAAAAGATGTGGTGTATAGATAATTACTTTCTAACGGGTTTCAGCATATAAAAAGTAGCGACCATATTCAATATTAAAACATCTTTTTTTTTGTTGAATGTGTATTCGATATAATATCTGAGCAACGTACAAACTGAGTTAAGAATTTAACTCAGCTATTGTTTCAAAATCCGGGAAAATGTAAGGGATGCCGGAAGATAATGATGAACGCCTTTTGCAACAACAGTATTAATGACAGAACCATACAGGTTTCCGTAGCAGGTGTAATTTACCAGGCAAACATTTTCTAAATTACTTATTAATTGTGCTTCTTTTCTTATACGTCATCTTATTACAACGGAAATAACTTACCCGTTTTAAAAAGGCAGGTTTCCGGATGATCCGTTGATTTGAAAGGGATTGCTGTACATAAATTACCTGCTCGTACAAATGCCTTCAAAGCAGATGATCTTAAATAGAAAATTAATATAACAGGAATTAGCAGACAACTGGCACCTGAAAAATAACTACGTTTTATCCCGGTGGCAAGCTGATAAAGTACTGTAAAGGGTACATAATGTCGGACATTTCCCACTTCCATCCGGAGCTATCTGGTTTTTTGGTTTAAAAAAGAAAGAGGTTTCCCCTGTTGATTTTTGTAATCAAACTGTACATCCGCTATAGCAAATAATGCGAATCAAGGGTTGAAAGACAGGTGCATTTGGACAGCGTCCAAACCTGTTGGTAGCCGGAAATGAATGGCGAATGTATGATTAGGCAACGTCCGATCTTGTAGAAATTCTCCCTATCTGCAAGGTCGGGCATAGCCCAACGAATACCATTATTGGTGCTGTATGGCTACCGGTAGCATTGGCCCTACCCAATCATACCGGTAACGCAACCTTTAATTTACATAAACAGTGAACACTTGTATATAAAGTCCTTTTCATAAAGAGTATTGGAGGGTATATCTTTCAATAACAGGCTTTGTCCTATAAAAAATCCCGGCTGCTTTAGCAACCGGGATTTATCTTTTGTTATGTACTTTTTAGCAGTCTTTCACACTTTATCGGTGCACCACTACCTTGGCTAACTGCACACCATCAGCACTGATTACTTTAATTAAATACATGCCTGCTGTATGTTTGCTGATATCCACCGGTATGCTCAGTGAAGGCGTTTTGCCGCCTGGCATAGCTATTTTCTGTTCGATCACCTGGCCATTGGCATCCATGATCTGCAAGCTTACTTTCGAGGCTTTCAGGTTATGCAACTCAACGCTGAACTGTCCGCCGGATGGGTTCGGATATACTTTTATGCCCTGCGTAAGAGGATCGGGTACTGCCGGAACATCTGTGGTCTGCACCGATGTTGTCTGGTGTTGAGCTACGTACAATTGCGAAGCCGCAACGCTGCAACTACCGGAAGGATTGGTGAGCGTAACAGTGGCAGTAGCTCTTGTTACATTGCCATGCGTATCAGCAGCAGTCACCGTAACTGTTTTATTGTTGCTCACATTCAGGTTACTTTGACTGAGTGCATAAGTGAAGGTTGCTCCTTTTAGTACGGTGGGAGCTCCGGTATATTGTGCGTTGGCCGGGTAGGTAAATCCTGCGGCATCATCGGCATAGAAAACAGAGTCCGGGTAGCTGATGGCTCCGCCTGCATCGTCTCCCTGCGGATAAGGGCCACCACCTAAGTAGCTGTTGCCGTTCAACTCGTTGGGATTGTAACCCTTGGCGATCACAATGTAATTGCCTGCTGCAAGCGTAACGGCGGCTATATTCTTATAGCGGTAGTTACCTGCAGAAGCATCACCGTTGCCGGTGATAACTGCATCCAGACCTGGTACAATGGCATGGGTGGCTTTGTTGAAGATGGCTACCCGAATACCGAAGCCACCATTGCCATCTGGCTGTGTGCCCATCAATCCATTGCTCTGATGTTCGAAAGCGCCGAGTTGGGTGATGACGATGCCGTTAGTTGCATTCACCCGGAAATCCGTGCCCTGCTCGCCCGTATAATCCTGGTTGCCCGTTGCGTTGTTTGCTATGAAGGGCTGGTGACGGATTGAGCTACCGCTGCCGGATGAGTAATCAGTACAACTGAAGCTGTTTGGACTAACGGTGATACTTGCAGTATTGACATTACAATTATCCGTAATGGGTGATTGAAGCACATCACCGGGCTGAATAGAAGCGTGGCCAGTGGCATCTAAGGCAAGGGTAATATTCTTCGTAGTTATTACAGGCCCTATGTTGTCTACTACCGATACGTTTGCTGTTGCCTGTTTCTGATGGCCATACACATCCGTGGCGGTAAGCGTAACGACTGCTGTACCCGCAGCGGTTTGTGTTTTATAAGTGAAGGTTGCTCCTTTCAGTACGGTGGGGGCCCCGGTGCTTTGTGCGTTGGCCGGGTAGGTGAAGCCGGCAGCATCATCCGCATAGAAAACGGAGTTGAGGTAACTGATGGCGCCACCTGCATCATCTCCCTGCGGATAGGGGCCGCCAGCTAAGTAACTGTTGCCGTTCAACTCGTTAGGATTGTAGCCCTTGGCGATGACAATGTAATTGCCTGCTGCAAGGGTAACGGCTGGTATGTTCTTGTAGCGGTAGTTGTTTGCAAAGGCATCGCCATTACCGCTGATGACGGCATCCAGCCCTGGTACAATGACGTGGGTAGCTTTGTTGAAGATAGCTACCCGGATACCGAAGCCGCCGTTGCCATCGGGTTGTGTGCCCATCAGTCCATTGCTCTGATGGTCGAAGGCGCCGAGTTGGGTGACAACGATGCCATTGGCTGCATTTACCCGGAAGTCCGTGCCCTGCTCTCCCGTATAATCCTGGTTGCCGGTTGCGTTCGTTGCTATAAATGGCTGGTGGGGTGAGGATAGGGCAAATCCGCCAACATTGGAGCAATTGAAGTTGGAAGGGCTTACCTGTAAAGTGCTGCTGGTAGCATCGATACCACAGTTGTTCTTCAATGATTGCAGTACATCTGCCGCTACAATGGTAGCTTGTCCGCTGCTGTTGAGGGCAATGGTGATGTCTTTGGTGGTAAGGGTATAGAAAGTGTCGACTACCGTAATGCTTGTACTCATTTGGCTTTGGTTGCCGGACATATCGGTAGCGGTGATGGTTACCATATTGCTTTGATTGAGTGCATAAGTGAAGGTTGCTCCTTTTAGTACGGTGGGGGCTCCGGTGTTTTGTGCGTTGGCCGGGTAAGTAAAGCCGGTGGCATCATCGGCATAATACACAGAGTTGAGGTAGCTGATGGCTCCACCTGCATTGTCTCCCTGCGGATAAGGGCCACCGCCTAAGTAACTGTTGCCATTCAGCTCATTGGGATTATAGCCCTTGGCCAGCACGATGTAGTCGCCTTGCGGAAGGGTGACGGCTGGTATGTTCCTGTAGCGGTAGTTGCCTGCAAAAGCATCACCGTTGCCGGTGATGACAGCATCCAGACCAGGCACGATGGCATGGGTAGCTTTGTTGAAGATGGCTACCCGGATTCCGAAGCCGCCATTGCCATCGGGCTGTGTGCCCATTATTCCATTGCCCTGGTGGTCGAAGGCACCGAGTTGGGTGACGACGATGCCATTGGAAGCATTCACCCGGAAGTCCGTGCCTTGTTCTCCCGTATAATCCTGATTGCCGGTTGCGTTGTTTGCTATGAAGGCCTGGTGGGGTGCACTGTTACTTCCGGATCCGGGATTAGTGCAACTTACCTGTAATGCACTAACAGTTGCTGATGGGTTGGGATCGCAGTTGTCGGAAACAGATTGCAGCACATCACTCAATTGTACGGTGTAGGTATTAGCTGCCGTAAGGAATACAGTAGGGCTGGATTTTAGGGTAATGGTGGGTGCTATTACGTCCAGAGTTATACATGCATTGCAGGCACCAGGTACAGGTTGGAAGCCTGATGTTGCTGGCTGGTTATCGGTTCCATTCATCGAAAATGATGTAAAGGTTACCGGACCGGTGATTTTTGAAGCCACTACTACCCCATCGGTTATGCCGTACCAGTTACAGGTGGCATTGGAAGTGGCTGTTCCATAGTTATGAATGGTCTTTGAAATGCTGCCGGTGATACTATTATTATTAATATTCGTACTTACCACGCCTACACCAAATTTAGAAATCACAAACCCTTCATCCATATTAACTACGGAATTATTTGTGGCAGTCATTGTTGTTGTATCGCCTTCGTAGGTATCCGCTTCGATTCCGGCTCCGTTTCCGCCACCATTTATTTCATTTCCAGTTACGGTATAGTGACCTTTTTCAACAGTTACGGCATACCAATATGGTGTAACGCCCATGCCGGTAGCTATATTACTGATAACATTATTGGTAATACTTCCACCTGCGCCGCTATAATAGATACCTGCCTGTACGTTCGTTATCGTATTACCGGAAGCTTGAATACTTCCCGGACCAAAAACCAAAATTCCGGCCGCAACAACAGCGTCCCGGGTATAGCTGATATTTGAAATTGTATTGTTGGTGATACTTCCGGAAGCTTCGTCTGACACCTGAAAACCATTTTGCACATTAAAATTAAGCGGACCGGCGCCTGAAACTGTATTGTTATTAACATTTATAGTCAGATTGATTCCTGCAAGTACGGTTGCATTTTTTTGATAATCAATCAGCAAATTATGAATAAGGTTTAGAGTCCGTGCAGTACCGTTATTCGCATTTGCATAAATAGCTACACCTGCCTGCGCACCATCTATTGGCGTATTACGAATTCCTTTAATCTCACAATCCTGTATGGTGCCGCCTGCATTACGGTAAGCGATACCCTGGAAGCGGACATTTGCATTGCCTTTACCCAAGCCGTCAACCGTAATATTTTTAATAATTACACCAGCAGCATCATGCACATATACAATTGGCCTGTGCACAGTAGCTTTAGGGGGGATAGTATAGGATAAGGCCAGCACGTCCGGCGAATTAATATAGGTGATACCAATTCCATGACCCAATAGGCTCAACTGCTTATTTATTTCCAGTTGCCCGGTAAATGTGCCCGCATCTACATATATGATATCCCCATTAACTGCTACTGAAATGGCATGGCTAATGGTGGCAAACGGAGCGGCAGCGGTTCCCGGGTTCGCATCATTGCCCACATTACTGGTATAGGAATCACCGGTAAGGCTATTATCATTTACATAATAAGTAATTTGTGATTTTACTTCCGATGAAAAAAGGAGGAAGAGTACGGGCAATAAAAGATAACGTGTAAAAGTGTTTCTTACCACAGATTTAGTTTCGGTCAATAAAATAAAAAAGCCTCTCGGAAAATTATCCGAAATAAGAGCACATCGTATAAGGGAATGGGGGTAAAAAACAGAACGAAGCCGCAAAATAGGCAATGAATGGAGAAAAACAAATTTTATGTTATTCTATATCAGTTATATTAAGGGCGAACACTTTGATTTAACATTATGTAGTTGATTATACCCGCTTTTAAATTAAATTTAAACGCAATATTATAAATCAGATAGTACTATTAAACATAATAAAATTATTAATACTTAGTAGTTACATAAAAAATGCAATAAAAAGGCTGATTTTTTATTGTTCAGCAATTGGTTTTGGGGTAAAGTGTTCAAACTTATCAATTGTATTTAGTGCGCTGTACACTATAGTGCTAACATTTTAAATGCAAAAAAGCTATCCAACTGTATGGGTAGCTTTTTGATAATTCGGTGTTCACCTGATTACCAAACATGTATCCTGTCAACCTCCGGCTTCCACAATTTATCGCTTTGTTTTACGCCAAAGGCAGTGTACCAGGGTGTAAAATTACTTACCGGTCCGTTCACCCGCCACATAGCCGGGCTGTGCGGATCGCCTTGTATACGCTGCCGTACACTTTCGTCTTTTAGCTTCATCCGCCATATTTGTGCAAAGCTCAGGAAGAAGCGCTGGTCGGGTGTAAAACCATCAATCTTTTTACTACCCTTTCCTTGCTCTGTATTTTTAAATGCTTCGTAGGCAATAGCCAGCCCGCCAATGTCAGCCATGTTTTCGCCTACCGTTAAAGCACCTTTTACATGCAGGCTGTCGGACAACACGGTATAAGCATCATACTGCTTTATTACCTGGTTTACCTTGGCTTTAAACTTTACATTATCGGCATCACCCCACCAGTTCTTCAGGTTGCCATCCTTATCATACTGGCTCCCCTGATCGTCAAAACCGTGCGTCATTTCGTGGCCGATTACCATACCGATGCCGCCGTAATTAACCGCATCATCTGCATTTGCATCAAAGAAAGGAAATTGTAAAATACCTGCCGGGAAAACAATTTCATTAAATGGCGGATTGTAATAAGCGTTGATTGTGGGCGGTGTCATTTGCCATTCGCCACGGTCAACCGGTTTGCCTTGTTTTGCAATCATATCATTATACTGCCATTTACCAAGGCGGTTCAGGTTACCCACAAAATCAGTTGGCACAATATCTACTTTGTATTCCTTCCATTTATCGGGGAATCCAATTTTTTTGGTAAATGCCTCCAGTTTGGCGATAGCTACCTGCTTCGTACTGTCACTCATCCAGTCCAGGTTCTGTATCCGTTTTTTATATACCTGCTGCAGGTTGTTTACCAGGTCTTTCATGCGTTTACTGGCATCGTCGGTAAAGTATTTTTTTACATATAACTGGCCCAGCGATTCCCCGATTGCACCGTCAATCAGCGTACCGATACGTTCGGAACGGGGTTGTGGCTGCTGCTGGCCGCTAAGGGTTTTGCTGTAAAAATTAAAACTGGCGTCGGCAAAAGGTTTGCTCAGGTAAGAAGCAGCATCATTAATAATGTGAAAGCGCAGGTATTGTTTCCAATCAGTAACAGGCAGCTTTGGAACTACTGTATTCAAATTCTTAAAAAATTTAATCTGCCCCACCAATAATGAATCCTGGTTGATTTTCATGGTTTCAAACACACTTTTCCAATCAATAGCCGGAGCCAGTTTTGCTACATCAGCAGGCGCTAATTTATTATAATTTTTTTGCGGATCCCGTAACTCCACATTATCAAAATGGCCATTAGCAATCCCGGTTTCCGTTGCAATAACGGTAGCAGCATTCTTGGCTGCAGCAACGGAATCATCGCCGGTTAATGTAAACAGTGTAGTAATGTAATGACTGTATTGCGTACGGATTTCTTTGCTTTTATCATCTGTTTTAAAATAATAGTCTTTATCCGGCAGGCCCAGCCCGCCCTGGCTAAATGCATTAATCATACGACTGGCATTTTTATCATCCGGCCGTACTTCAAAATTGTACAGGTATGCATTACCGGTAGTGTACTGTTGTGCTATCCATTGCATCATCGCTTTATAATCCGGCAAGCCATTTACGGCATCTAATTCCGCTTTAACCGGTGTAAAACTTAACTGCTCAATTTTTGCAGTATCCATCCCGCTTTTATACAGGTCGCCTACCTGTTGTTCTACTGTTCCCTTTGCTGCATTACTTTTAGCAGCATCCTCACAAAGTTTTTGCAGGGCGGCCCGGTTTCCCTTCCTTAAATCATTAAAGCTGCCGACACTACTTTCTGTAGCCGGAATAACAGCCGTTTTATTCCAGGCGCCATTGGCGTACAGCCAGAAGTTGTCGCCTGGTTTTATGGAACTGTCTATCGTTGCAGGATCAAGAAACCGGGTACGGGCGGCAACCGTTGAATCACCGGAACCAGCTTTATCACCGGTTGTATTACAGGCTATCAGCCCGGCAGTACCTGCAAGCAGCAGGAAGGCAAACGTTTTATTCATATGACAAAAATTAAAAGAGGCATCATCTTTCATTTCCCTCTTCAGTTTCATCTGTCTCTACATCGTAGAGACATCGTCTTTAAAAGGGTAAGGGACGGAAATGAACGTAATTGCGTTGGAAAGAGTATATCTGTGAAATAGTTTTAATTTCCGCTGTGCAAAATTGATTATAAATTATTATTATTGAATTACCGCTCATATAATTTATTAATAATTCCAATTACAATTTACAATGGTGGTTTGTCAGAACGCAGCAATTTTGCAGTGAGGCATATCTCTAAATAGTTGCATTCTTATTCCTTTTTCACAAGTGGAAAAGGTACTCTCTACAACGTAGATACGAATGAGGTTTGTAGAGGTAGATAAGCGGAGAGACCTTACACCACGTCAATATTAAACTGTACCAGGTTTACAAACTGTTGTATCCGTTCATCTATTTCTTTCTTTGTGATTTCCTGCAGGCGTTCCGGGCCAAATTTTTCCACACAAAAAGAAGCCATGGCACTACCTACAATAATGGCCGTTTTCATATTATTAAAACTAATATCGCCGGTTTTAGCGAGGTGACCCATAAAGCCACCGGCAAATGTATCGCCGGCCCCGGTAGGGTCAAACACATCCTCTAACGGCAGCGCCGGTGCAAAAAATACGTGATTGCTATGAAACAGTAAAGCACCGTGTTCACCTTTTTTAATAATTAAAAACTTAGGACCCATCTCCAACACTTTTTTGGCTGCTTTTACCAATGAGTATTCACCGCTCAGTTGGCGGACTTCGCTATCATTTACCAGCAGCACATCTACCATTGTCAGTACCTGCTTCAGGTCATCCATCGCTATCTCCATCCAGAAATTCATCGTATCCAGCACAATTAGTTTAGGACGTGTTTTTAACTGCTCAATTACCTGTTGCTGTAGTTTAGGCATCAGGTTACCCAGCATTAAAAATTCAGCACCCTGGTAACTGTCCGGTACCTGCGGATTAAAATCAGCCAGTACATTCAGGTCTGTTACCAGCGTATCACGGGTATTCATATCCATGTGGTAGCGGCCACTCCAAAAAAAAGAGGGTTTGTCCGGCACTCTTTCCACGCCATCGGTCATAACACCCCGTCGGTTCAGATCATCAATAATAGCATGGTCGAAATCATTGCCCACAATGCTTATTTGTTGTACAGGCTTTATAAAATTACTGGCAGCATATGCTACATAAGTGGCACTACCGCCTACTATTTTTCCGGTTTTACCAAAAGGCGTTTCAATAGCATCATAGGCCATTGTTCCTAATACAATCAGCGACATAAATAAGGGGATTTTTTAAAAACGCTGCAAACGTAGGGTCTTTTTCACCACATAGGAACATAAGGCACACATAGGATCACCTAGAGAGCGCAGGATATTATTTATAGGAATAAAATAGTTGATAATTTTTTAAGGGTAGATTTTTTAAACACGTTTGTATTTCAGAGGAATTCATGAGTTTCTTGTCTGGTAATAAATTATTTCAATTTAATCTCAATTCTTTGCTGGCTTCATTTCCGCTTTTAGCATCTCCCTTCTTTGTATTTCTATGTGAATCTTATGTGAACCTTGTGTTCCTATGTGGTGAAATAATACTAACACTTGTTAGCATTCTTTATTTTTGCCGCGGCTATGGCAAAGATTTTAACCACTGATACTTCAAACCGTAAAGAAATAATTAAAAAAACTGCGGCGGCCCTTTTCCGGCAAAAGGGTTATAATGCTACCAGTATGCGGCACCTGGCAGAAGATATTGGTATTGAGGCAGCCAGTTTGTACAATCACATTAGCAATAAAGAAGAACTACTCCGGGACATTTGTTTCGGTGTAGCGAATGCTTTCATCGCTCATATGGAGGGGGTAGAAAACAGCAACCTTACGCCAACAGCCCAACTGGAGGAATTGATCCGTTTTCATATTCGGATGCGGCTGGAACGCTTTGAGGAGGTTTCGGTAAATAATAATGAGTGGAAGCACATGAAGGAGCCACATCTGACAGAGTTCGTACAACTCCGCCGTTTCTATCAAAAGCGCTGGGAAGCCATTATTGAGAAAGGGATTGAGCAAAAATTGTTTAAGCCGCTCAATACGTACGTAGCTGTGCTTACGATACTTGCCTCAGTGCGTAGCATTGAGTTTTGGCAACGAAATAAACGAAACGTTACGGCCGAGCAGTTAGAAAACGATATTGTAATGATGCTCACCAGCGCCGTGCAGGCAGTAAAAGAACAAATGTGACAATTGGCAAATTAGCAAATTTGACAATGAATACAGAGCGATAGGCAATAAGCAAATAGGCAACAGGAAAAGGAAAAAATCAATAACAATTATCAATCATCAAAACGCTACGGTTCTCCATTTGCTAATTTGCAGATTTGCTCATTTGCACATTTAAGTTATGGCCGCTACTTTTTATCCGCTTTCCATCAAAAAAATTCAGCCTGCGGGTGTAGGATGCATCAGCATTTGGTTTGATGTGCCTGAGCATTTAAAGGAAATCTTTACTTATAAACAAGGGCAATATCTTACATTACGTACACCTATCAACGGGCAGGAAGTGCGGCGTACTTACAGCCTTTGCAGCAGTCCGCTGAGTGGCCACTGGCAGGTAGCTGTAAAAGCCGTACCGGATGGTATTTTCTCAACCCATGCAGCTACTACCCTTAAAAAAGGCGATATGCTGGAGGTATTGCCACCAAATGGACGCTTTTATACAGAACTGAACCCGGCTAACACCAACAAATACATGGCTTTTGCCGCAGGCAGCGGTATTACGCCCATTCTTTCCATTATTGAAACTACCTTACAAACGGAGGCAGGCAGCAGCTTTGTTTTAATATATGGCAACCGCAACCGGGGCAGTATTCTTTTTAAGGAAGAACTGGAAGCCCTGAAAAACCGCTATCTAAGCCGTTTTACATTGTACTATGTCTTTAGCCAGGAGAAATGGATATTCCCCTGCAGGAAGGGCGTATTGATAAAGAAAAATGTCAGGTTTTTTTTGGCCGGCTCATTAATGCTGCCACTATCAATGCCTTTTTTTTATGCGGTCCGCAGGAAATGATTTTTACCGTAAAAGACTACCTGGAAAACAAGGGAGTGGAAAGTTCAAAAATTCATTTTGAACTGTTTACGGCAGGTAAAGCCGGGCAGGCAGCTATTGCTAAACGGGAAGCTGTTTTCCCAAATGCGTTCAGCACTATCACCCTAAAACTGGATGGAATTGCATCCCGGTTTCCACTGGCATTTGATGGTGACAGCATTTTGGATGCCGCTTTGCAACAAGGCGCTAACCTGCCGTATGCCTGTAAAGGTGGGGTGTGCTGCACCTGCAAAGCCCGCCTTACCCAGGGCCAGGTACAAATGGATGTAAACTATGGCCTTGAAGCGGATGAAATCAGGGCCGGATTTATTCTTACCTGCCAAAGCCATCCCGTTACCGAAAACGTGACGGTTGATTTCGATGAGGTATAGTCGTAATCACACCGCTGTAGTTTATGCTGAAAGCATCTGACTCACACTACATAGAACATGAAAAAAAACCCACAAGCCTTTTAATTTCAATAAAAGGGCGTGAGCCGGAAGCTTCCAGCCTAAACTACATGGGTGTGATTACCTTTTCCACACTTATTCCCCATTTTCATAAAAAATGTGGAGCGTCACCCCATATTGTACTTTTTATCAGATTTTTTCGCTACATGCACCACTCATTTTCCATTGACCTGCATATGGCATATTTTTTTGTATAGTCAAATGATCGAGCATTAGGCAGCAAATTTCTTTTCCTAATAATTACAGTTAATTCTCTTTTTCAAGTTGTCCATTGACCTTTCGGCATGGGCTATTCATATATTTCTTTGCTGTTTCTGTTGCCGGTTTACACTAAAGTTCTATTATCCTGCAAGCAACAAAACCAACTTATTAAGAGATATGAAAAAGAGAGTAGCCATTATAAGCGAACAGGCATCGCCCCTTACCCTTCCGGGCCATAGTAATAGCCAGGGGATCTATGTAGCCGAACTAGCCAGGCATCTTTCCAAACAACGTTTTTGTGTAGATGTATTCACCCGCAAGGATAATGACTCGTTAGCTGAAATAGTAAATTGGGCGCCCAATGTACGGGTTATCCATTTGCCGGCCGGACCTGTTGCCCCTTTGGATAATGCAGACCGCCTGGGATTTATGGGTGAATTTACCAATCACTTGTTAGGCTTTATCCGTCAGGAGCATGTTACTTATGATTTGGTTCATGCAAGTGGCTTTACCTCTGCCCTCATTGCTTCCAATATTAAAAAATACCTTAGCATACCATACGTCGTTACTTTCCATGCCCTGGGATTAGTTCGCCGCCAGTATCAAACCGAAAAAGACAGCTTCCCGCCCATCCGCCACGACATTGAAAAATATATTGTAAATGACGCCGATTATATTTTTGCCGGCTGCCCGCAGGATAAGGAAGACCTGATCTACTATTATCATGCAGCGCCCTACAAAATAACCATTGTGCCCTATGGATTTAACCCCGAAGAGTTTTACCCGATTGAACAAACCACGGCCCGGAATATTTTAGGGATTAGTAGTCAGGAAGCTATTCTGTTACATGTAGGTAGTCTTACCCCCCGTAAAAGTGTTGATAATATTGTTAAAGCCCTTGCATTTATCAGTAAAAGCATCCGAAAAGTACGGCTACTGGTAGTAGGCGGCCCAATAGGCGATGCCGAATCTGCCGAAGTGAACCGGCTAAAACAGTTAGCTGCTGATGAGGGTCTTACTGCCAACGTTACCTTTACCGGCTACAAAAAAAGAGAGTTGCTAAAATATTATTATTCAGCGGCTGACGTATTTATTACAACCCCCTGGTATGAGCCATTTGGTATTACGCCACTGGAGGCAATGGCTTGTGGCACCCCGGTAATAGGCACCAATGTAGGTGGTTTAAAATACTCAATCTCCGATGGTGAAACGGGTAGCCTGGTAGCACCGAACGACCCACTGGCATTGGCCCGCAAAGTATATAGTTTATTTGTTGATGCCCATAAGATGCTGGATATGAGCGAAGCGGCCATTGAAAGGGTGAACACCTTTTTTACCTGGGAAAAGGTGAGCAATGCCACAGCAGATATTTATGAAGAAGTAATCCGTCTGCATAAAAAACCGGCAAACGAAAAAGTGGTAGCACTTACCCATTTGCCACAATCGGGATTGGGAAGGCTACCGGAAGCAGCTGCTCATTATATGCTGAACGCTCAGTAAAATGTATAAATAGGTTTGGTTAAAGCAGGTAATCCTAAAGGGTTAGCTGCTTTTTTATTTGGCAGATATCCGGGTATACACAAAAAAAAGCCCGTCCCGGCCAAGCCGGGACAGGTAAAATGATATAATCAATCTATGTAAGGAATCTTATACTGTTGCAGGAGTAGCAGTTGTAACCGGAGCAGTGGCAGTATTGATTTTACGGGCTAGCTTACTCTTCAGGTTGGCAGCTTTATTTTTATGAATCACACCACGTTTTGCCAGCTTATCAATCATGCTTTCCACTGAAGGCAGTTGTTTCACAGCTTCGCCGCTATCTTTTACCGCTTTTATATCACGGATAGCATTACGGGTTGTTTTTCCATAATAACGGTTACGGTCACGGCGTTTGGCAGCTTGCCGTACGTCTTTTTTGGTAGCTTTATGATTAGCCATGATATAATTTTACTGAAATGCTTAAATTTTTTTGGACGGCAAAAGTAAAGTACATAGGATTAACATCCAAAAAAATGTCATCTTAAATGATTTACCTGTTTGTATTTGTAATTTTTAAGGTACATCCCAAAATGTCGCAGCTAAAATAGTTTAGATTTGGGAAAGCAACATTTATAATGATGACAAAAGAAGAATACCTGACGATTGCATGGGAAAAGTATGATGCCTTACAGGTCCTTAACAAGATTGATCCCGGACGTCCGGGGTGATTACGGAAAAGAGTTTGACAAACTACTTAATGAACCTGGCTGAATACTTCCGGAGAAAACCCTAAGTAAGGTATCTCCCGGACGGCGAAAAAAAAGGATACTCACCAAATATGGATACGTTGAAATAAATATCCAGCACCCCTTTAGCAGTGGGATGAATGGTTTTCAGATAAGCCCCTTATTGCAGGAGTTAATGGTATATCCGGCGCAGTCGGAGTGTTATGAAAAATGTGTTGAAATCATATGAAAAATGGTCGGCGTAGCCATTGGTCCTGCTGATTACTCTCCGTTTAGTTCTGGTTAATTGTCCCTTATCCGGCGCCTGCTTTTGTCAGGTGTATTACTGTTATTTATCTCATTACCTTCTGAAAATATCCATGTAAACCAATTCAAATGTTTCAGCCTGATTGCTTGCAACCCGCAATCAGGTAATAACCAAACATCAGACAGAAGTTGGACATAAGTAATCAGTATTCCTTACCATATTTCCTCTTTGAATTTCTCCTGTGATGGTAAATGGCATGAATGATAGCTATGTGTTTTGCCTGGTCAAAGGTGTAAATTGATTAAAAGCATTTCCTACTGCCTTTTTAATTGTATAGCTGCTCCTCCGCCAGCAGCCAATTTTAATTTTATCAGCTCTTTATGGTTTACCATTTTTGTTTGCTTTACCAGGCTATTGGGATGTTGTGCCGCATCTGCACTATCGGCAAAAATGGTAGCCTCATAATTGCCCTCCGGCAAAAACGATAACGTCACTGCCATATCCCGCTGTTGCAGATTGGTAATAACGCCCACGTACCAGTCAGCCCCTTTTCTCCTTGCCAGCACAATGTATTCACCGGGTTGGGCAGCAGGCACTTTTGTTTCGTCCCAGGTGGTAGGTACTTCTTTTATAAATTCAAAACCCGGCTGGCCCTCATACGCTGCCGGGTAGTCGCACACCATGCCCAGGTAATTTTCCAGCACTACGTACATCGCCAGCAGATGGCAGCGGGTGCCCAGCATCAGCGGCCGGGTGTATTGCGCCTTAAAATCTTTTTGCGGCACAGCTCTGAATCCGCCTAAATGATAATCAGTGGAACCAGCCAGCATCCGGGTAAAAGGAATATTGATATCGTGGCCGGGAGATACACCTTGTGGGTTCCATTTATCGGCTTCATAATTCAGTGTGCCTTCCCTGGTAAATTCATTGGGCCAGGTGCGGCTAAGGCCGGTTCGGTTGGTTTGTAAGCCCCGTGAAACTGAATATGCAGGTGATGCTGTGCTGCCTTCTCCAACATTTCCGTTTGAATATTTACCATTTCCTGGTCGTCCCGATCCATAAAATCCACCATCATTCCTTTAATGCCCCATTTTTCAAATATGGCAAAAGCCGTGTCCAGCCTGGAATACAGCGCTGCCCAATGCACCCATACCCGTATACCCACGCCTTTGGAGGCGGCGTAATCGCACACCTGTTTCATATCCAGGCCGGGTACGGGTTTGGTAACATCGTTGTGCGGCCCCGGCTGAAAACCTTCGCCATCATCTGTGTACCACTGGTGCAGGCCATACTCTACCACAGAGTGATAAGCAATGCTGTTTCTTGCACAAAAATCGATGTAGTACTGCTGTGTTACAAAGTTGTTGCCCGGCGCATTTAGTGTATCCGGCACCACATTTCCATTCCACCACGGAAAGGTGGTTTTGCCGGGATGCAACCAGCTAAGGTCTTTTATGTGGCAGGGTTCATTCAGGGTAGTAATAATATTACTTTCTACTAATGTACCTATACGATTGCTGATAAGCAGCACCCGCCAGGGGCTATGATGGGGCAAAGTGGCTTTTACCTTTACCTTTGTTTGGCCGGGCAGTGGCGACAGTTTGCTTATTAATTCATTGCCTTGTTTACTCAGATACATACCGGCGTAATCCAGCAGGGCCGCTTCCGTTATTGCCAGGTACAACGTATCAGAAAACTGAAACAATGCCGGCATATCCATAAGCACACTATCCTTTACTTCGCTCAACAGTTGGGTGGTATATAAGCCCTCATGCGATGAGGTATAATTGGGTAGCAACAGGCTTCGCACCGTTGGATTGCCACTTAAATGAAAGCGGGTATTTTCATCCAGCAGCACATAGTTGACCCAGCCGGTTTGTGCCGGTATTTCATAGCGGAAAGCCAGGCCATCATTAAATAATTTCACATGAAGATAAATAGTCCGGTACGGCGTCTTTTTTTCCTGCAGAGGAATAATTACCGAGCGATAATGTGTTTGTACGGCGCTGGCCTTACCTACTGCCAGTGTATAGTTTTCGGTGGTATCATTAAAAACCGGTAATCCGGTTTCTAAATTATTTTGAAATAAGCCATTCTCAAAATCAAGGCTCAGCAGCGATGGTGCAACGACCATTGTATGCTGAAATTGTACACTATATCGGGCAGTGCCATGTTCCGGTTGAAAAGAAAACTGCAAGGCGCCATCCGGCGAATAAAGGGTAATTATTTTTTGTGCATGGGCTGCCAGCCAGCCATTCAGCAAAAGCAAAAGACAGAGATGCTTACTTCTTATAAAAAAGGCTACGTAGTTAGTAGGGTAATTCATATAGGGCACGACTATTTATTAAATGCACCAAAGCAATTGGAATAAAGATAATGGGTAATCCATTGTTGTATTCAGGAATGTCTGCATTGAAAGTAATTTTACGGATACGTTGTTAAAGGCACAAACTTCTGTTTTTACAATTACAGAAATTTAAAAATCGGGATTAAGCATATTTTCTACCAATTGACTTCCGCTGTTTGGAAGCCGGGTGTTGGTGTAATCAATAGCTGCATTTCTGTTTACCGGGTTAGTCATGCCTCATTCATTGCGGGCTTTTTGTAGATATGTATCCTATTAATTTGCTTCCTCAGCGGTAAATATTCCCTTGAACCCGATGGAATTGCGTAAAGCAATTGCTTTGTTTCTGTTAACCCTTCTTTTGAATATAATAAACCGCTACCTCCCTGCCTATATAATCATTAACAAACAGGTTTAACTCATCCACATTTTATCAAAATGCGGAGATGGTTGTTGTTTCGTTTTAAAATTTAAAATAATAAGTAAAAATAAAGTTTCCAAGAAATATAAATTTCCGACAAATAGAATTGAAGTAAAACAAATAATTGTTATGAGATTCAAGACATTAGCTTTCATCATTCTTGCTTGCCTTTTTGAAGTTTTACATGCGCAAAAAGGAGAGAAAAGTATATATGCAGGTTTGTTGCTTTCCTTTCCTACACAAAAGGTTTTGTATACAAACGGCACACTAAAAACAGGTTTTGGCCTGGAAGTGACCGGCCAGTCGAATATATCCAAAAACAGTGCATTATTGTTACAAACCAGTTTAGCAGGCTATGGGTATACAAAGTACGTACGTGGTGATATAGATGATCGGCTTGTATTGTTCGCATTGAAAGGTGGTTATCGCTATCAGTTTGGCACTACCGGTATTTTTTTGAATGGGATGGCTGGTGTAGACATCGATATCACAGATTTTTATGCCCCATTAACTACCACCATTGGGGTGGGTAAACGGTTTGCCATGAAAGGTATTTATTTTATTGATGCGGGTATTGATTATACAGAGAGCGATAATGCTAACAGGATAAATATAAAAGCGGCATTTAGTATACTTCGCAGGCCTAAACCGGAAAGCAATAGGCTATTGTAAGTATAAAAGAATAATTGTAATGATGGTTCTTAGGTAAATATGAAGGTCCTAAATATCACTCCGGCGCATGACTGTTCTACTCCGGTGCTTGAATCCGTCAAATGCCTTTATAGCACTTATTCTCTGCACTTTTGAAACAGCAGTTAATTATAGGTATCAAAAATTTTATTTGTAAAGCCTACAATTCGTAATCAAGTGAAAGTTAGACGCGGAGAGCCCTGCATAAGAGGGAAGTGCAGGATGGTTAGCCAAATTAAAAAGCAAGGAGCATTTCTTTAATCATAAAATAGATTCCTACTTATTATGCTTCATTGTGCCAGCCTGGACCATGCCTCGTCAAAATCTACATGTAAACTTTTTCGGTTAACAGGGTCTACATACACGGGCAGGTCTGTATCAGGCCGCAGGAGGTTATAATAAAGCGGATCAATACATTTTTTATAAGAAGCCTGGAACTGCTCTCCCAAATTTGTTTTAACCGACAGATCAAGTATCATCCGGGGAATCCGGTTGATGGTAATATTTGTTCTCCGGAACTTAACAACCCGTGCCATACCTTTTATTCCATTTGCTTTTAGGTAAGCAATCTTTTCGGCAGCCCGGCGATAGAAATATTTGATTGTTCCAAAAATAATGATGGGAAAGACAATAAAAAAGCCACCCATGGCATAAAAAAAGTAATTAAGCCTGAAACCATCACCGGTAAGGGCAGTTGGTGCTGCAAAGTACCCGGCTGCCAGCATGCCGGTACCCACTAATGTAAATATTACCTGAAGTAAATTGAGTACGAAGTAATTTTTCATGGCTTTGTTTTTACGTCATGAGTTCGAATTCGTTTTTCCCCTTAGTTGGATAAAGATAAAGTCAGGGTTATTCACATTCAATACGTTTTGCCCGACGCAAGGCTACCGTTTTTTATCTGGCGTAAAGGTGACGTTCTCTGTCGCTCCACTTTGCCTGGTATATGCTTGTTACTCATCACCAAAACTTTTGAAGTTACCATTCATTATCACTATTTAAATGTTTCAATTGCAAAGCGTAAAGTTCGTAGTCAAGGCATAGCTATATAATAGCAGCATCCAGCAAAAGTGTTTTTTACTATCTGCAATTTTCTACTATTTTCACCATTCAAGTAATATGTAAAAACCAGCTCTGATTTTTATCACAAATTTTCTGCAAACCGGATATTTTCATACACCTGTTTAAGACTTAGCGAAAATTCTAAATCAGGAAAACTAATAATATCTTCTATCAGGTCAAATGCCTGGTATTGGTAAAAAGCGTTCGGAACGCTACGGCTGTACAGTTCTGCAAAAGGCTTTTGCTGGCTTATAAATAAAAAATATCGTAGGGAGGGTAAGCGGCGATAGCGGTTCCATTTTACATTCCGGTCATAGCTTTCCGTAGATGGCGACAGCACTTCCACAATTAATAGCGGATTTCTTATGTAATAGCCATCCCTGATGTCATCGGTATGGCAGGTAAGCACCACATCAGGATAAACGTAAGCACCATCTTTTCTCAATTCTACTTTTACATCTGCCTGAAAAGAAAAACATTCTTTTTCTCTTAAAGCCTCGTTTAGGCTGCGATTTATGTTGTAGGCAATATTGCTATGGTTCATGGAGCCGCCAGCCATGGCAAATACTTCTCCATCATGGTATTCGTAGCGGGTGTCGTCCTGTTCTTCCAACTTCAGATACTCTCCAAAAGTGTATTGTTTACCTGAAACGACTGCAAGTGCTCCCATGATCTTTTATTTATTCGCCTTGAAATTACAAAATTAACCTGAGAGTCACTTTAGTAAACGGGAACAGGTCTTATTCATTTTCCCTAATGCGCTGCAAAATTTATCGCCAGTTCTGATTTATCTCTCACCTTTCATCACATTTGCCCCACGAAAAAAGATTGCCACCATGAACGCACTTCAAAATTATGTAACCGGTCAATGGATTCCCGGAACCGGCGACGGACAAACACTTTACCATGCCATTAGCGGCGAACCTTTTACCACCGCCTCCACCGCCGGCATTGATATGCAGGCCGTACTGCAATACGCCAGGGAGCGGGGCAACCCTGCCCTGCGCCGCATGACTTTTCACGAACGGGGCCTGATGCTGCGGGCTTTGGCATTACATCTTACTGCCTGCAAGGAAAAGTTTTACACCATTAGCTATGCCACCGGTGCTACCCGCTCCGATAGCTGGATTGATATTGAAGGCGGCATTGGTAACCTGTTCAGCTATGCCAGCCTGCGCCGCCGTTTCCCCGATATGCCTTACACCTACGACGGCGAAGGCCACAACCTCAGTAAAGCAGGCTCTTTTATGGGGCACCATTTATTACTGCCAAAGGAAGGGGCAGCTATTCATATCAATGCGTTCAATTTTCCGGTATGGGGCATGCTGGAAAAAATAGCGGTGAATCTGCTGGCAGGAGTACCCGCTATTGTAAAACCTGCTACCCTTACTTCATTTGTAACCGAAGCAGTTGTAAAAGAAATTCATGCTTCCGGCATATTGCCCGATGGAGCTTTACAATTGCTTTGCGGCAGTGCCGGCAGTCTGCTGGATTATGTTGGCCCGCAGGATGTCATCACTTTTACCGGCAGCGCCACCACCGGATTGATGCTGAAAAGCCGCCCGAATATTTTGGAAAATAATGTGCCTTTTAACCTGGAGGCCGACAGCCTTAACTGCATCGTGCTGGGAGAAGATGTGGAACCGGGGATGCCGGAATGGGATATTTTTATTAAAGAAGTAAGGCGGGAAATGACAGCCAAATGCGGCCAGAAATGTACCGCCATCCGCCGCATATTTGTACCGGAAAATAAACTGGAAGATGTTCATATTGATTTGGGCAAAGCCCTTAGCCAGACCAGCATTGGCAACCCGCTGAATGACAAAGTACGCATGGGATCGCTTGCCGGCCAGGGCCAGCGGGACGAAGTACGTAGCCAGGTGCAAAAGCTGTTGGCGGCTTCGCAAATTATTTATGGTTCGCTGGATAGTGTGGAAGTAATTGACGCCGATGCCCAAAAAGGTGCTTTCATCAGCCCATTGCTGTTGCTGAATAAGCAACCATTTGCCGACGAAGCCGTACATAGTGTAGAGGCTTTTGGTCCGGTTAGTACACTGATGCCTTACAGCGGAATGGAAGAAGCGATTGCATTAAGCCGTAAAGGCAAGGGTTCACTGGTATCCAGCATTGTTACGGCAAGCGACAGCGTTGCCAGGGATTATGTACTGGGCACCGGTACCTGGCATGGGCGTATTTTAATTTTGAATAAAGAAAGCGCTAAGGAAAGTACCGGTACTGGAAGCCCATTGCCATTACTGGTACATGGCGGGCCGGGAAGGGCAGGCGGCGGTGAGGAAATGGGTGGGGTCCGGGGCGTAAAACATTATATGCAACGAGTAGCGGTGCAGGGTTCGCCAACTACTATCTCGGCCCTTACGCAGCAGCACCAGCCTGGCGCCAGGGGACATGAAGACCGCATTCACCCCTTTCATAAATATTTTGAAGAACTGACGATTGGCGACCAGGTGGTTACCGGCAAACGAACGATTACCGATGCAGATATAAAAGCATTTGCCAACCTGAGTTGGGATCATTTTTATGCCCACACCGACCATACCAGTTTAGAAGGCACCTTGTTTGAGCACCCGGTAGCGCATGGGTATTTTATTATGAGTGCAGCTGCCGGCCTCTTTGTGCCCGATAGCAAAAAAGGCCCGGTACTGCTGAATTATGGTATTGATGAGTTGCGGTTTACCAAACCGGTGTATGCCGGCACCACCATTTATGTTCGCTTTACCTGCCGGGAAAAAACAGCACAGGAGTTAAAAGACGATGGCCATGACGTACCGAAAGGAATTGTAAAATGGTTGGTGGAGATATTCGATCAGGCGGATGAAGTAATTGGCGTAGCAACAATTTTGACAATGGTGAAGAAACACCCGTAGAGACGCCATACTGGCGTCTCAAACATTTTCGCACAGAGATAAGGAGAGAAGGAGAATACATTTGAAAAGTAGATATCACTATCAATTATTGATTTGCCTCCTATTCTTAATTCAAAGCTATTAGATTTGAATACAAAACTATGGACATCAACGACCTTACCGGTGAAATCATTAATGCAGCTATTAAAGTGCACAAAGTAATGGGGCCGGGATTTTTTGAGTCGGTTTATGAAGAAGTGCTGACTTATGAACTAACGAAACGAGGCTTTAAAGCGGAGCGGCAGGTTGACGTGCCTGTGTACTACGATGATGTAAAAATGGGTGTTGGTTTTCGGGCAGATATTCTTGTGAATGATGAAGTAATCGTTGAAATTAAATCCGTTGAAAAAATTGTTCCGCTCAACAAAAAGCAGATTCTTAGTTATATCCGTTTGACTGGTCTACAGGTGGGGTTACTCATTAATTTTAATGAAGAACTTTTAAAAGATGGATTGACCAGACTAATCAATAACCGCTTCGGATTACTTTAGATCTCCGCTTCACCAGATTTCAAAAACCAGCATCAAATTTTTTTTATTGTATTCCTCATTTCCTCCTTATCTCTGTGCGAAACCCTGTATTTGTATTTTCTGTAAACTCATACTTCACTCTTTGCAAAATAATTTCTTACCTCTGTAAAAAACAATTCAACCCCAAATGGAAGGAAATGTAACTGCTCATGTAGAGCACGGAATTAATACGATCGAATTTTCGCATCCGCAAAGCAATTCGCTACCGGGTAAATTATTAGAGCAGTTAGCCTACCAGATACATGCAGCCGGCCTGGATATGAACACCAAAGTGGTCATCCTGCGCAGTGCCGGCGATGGCACTTTTTGTGCCGGCGCTTCTTTTACTGAATTGGCAGCTATCAAAACCGAAGCCGAAGGCCTGAAATTTTTTAGTGGGTTTGCCGGGGTAATCAATGCTATGCGCAAATGCCCCAAGCTCATTATTGCCCGCATACAAGGCAAATGTGTAGGAGGAGGTGTAGGTATTGCAGCAGCAGCGGATTATGGTATTGCCTGGGAAAAATGTGAAATCAAATTAAGTGAACTGGCAGTAGGCATAGGCCCGTTTGTAGTAGGCCCTGCAATTGAAAGAAAGATCGGCGGGTCGGCTTTTTCGCAATTAGCCATCGATGCGAACATGTGGCGTAACAGCGAATGGGCTAAAAGAAAAGGCTTGTTTGCCGAAGTGCATCCGAATATTGAGAACCTGGACGAATCGGTGTACCGCCTGGCTAATACACTGGCACATAGCAACCCGGATGCCATGCGGGAAATGAAAAAAATATTTTGGAAAGGTACCGAAAACTGGGATGAATTGCTAAAGGAAAGAGCAGCCATCAGCGGACGGCTGGTATTGAGCAGTTTTACTAAAAATGCCATTGAACAGTTCAAAACAAAAAAGCAGCCGGCATAAATAGATAAAGAATTACCTCCTGTTTATGGAAGCCACCCGGCGGCTGCCATCAGACCGGCATGCAGGGAAGCCGGCGCTATTATTTGGAAAAGCATTTTCAATCATACAAAAGGAATGTCAGCTGTTATTACAATTCAAACAAATTAAAATGAAGCAACACGCTATTTACTTCTTTTTAGTGTTGCTGCTAACAGGCTGCGCAAAAAAAGAACAACCCGTTACAAAAGAGGAAGCAATCACTTATGCAAACGCTATTACTGCTTCTATTAAAAAACATGATGAGCCTTTTTTAGATAAGGTCTTAGACCTGGACTTGTTTGCCAAAGAGGTAATGAAAGTAGCCGGTGAGAAAGGCAGCGGATCATTAAGGGATGGCGTAATGCAAGGATTGAAGCAACGAAACATTAGCCGGGAAATTTTTAGTGCCATGGGCAAAGATGGTTTGTATGAATTCTTAAAACAATACGAAAAGGAAGGGCACCAGCATATTATTTTTCGGTTATATGGGCAGAATGGTATCAATTATCATGATTTTGAACTGGTGAAATATGACGACAAAATCAGCGCAAAGGATATATACATCTACCTGAGCGGCGAAAACCTGAGTGCTACCATGGCACAGATATTCAGCAGTGTATTACAGCAAAGTGATGGCAACAACAGCCAGATGATCCGGTATGCAGACAATATGAAGAGACTTCGGGCATTACAAACCCAAAAGAATTTTAAAGCAGCAAAAGAAGCTTTCGACCAACTGCCGCCAGGGTTAAAAAAAGAAAGAGCTTTTCAACTGATTAAACTGCAGATCGCCTCGGAATTAGATAATGATACGTATACTGAAACTTTGAATGAATTTGAAAAATTATACGGGAATGACGCCTCTGCGCAATTTGCCATGTTCGACGGCTACTTTCTACGTGGCGATTTTGCAAAAGCGCTGAAAGTGCTTGACCAGGTCGATTCATCTGTAAACGACCCTTTACTCGATTATTTCCGGGCGTTGATTTACACACAAAAAAAAGATGATAAAACAGCAGTACTGTACCTGGAAAAGCTATATAAAAAAATGCCTTATTTTGAAACCGGTGTACTGGAATTAATGGCAAATTATATAGAAATGCAGCGCTATCCGGAAACCAATGCGTTGATTGCTGCCTATAAGAAAAACACCTCTTTTAACCAGGCCAGGTTAAGTGATATGAAGGAACGCTACGGGGAGGCAACCGGAAAAATTGAATGGTGAATTAAATAAAACAGGTACATATACTTGCCTGTAGCAAACAGGTTATTCGTTGCCTATGTGAATCCGGTATTATATAGCTTATGTAAGGTATAAATAGTAGAAATTACGTATTCATAAAATGCTCCGAAACGCCGGGCACCGTTGCCAGATTTAATTCAAGTTTGGTAATGCCATCATCTTCCATTACCTCGGCTCCTACAGTAAAAGACCCATATGAAAGGAGCCCCAGCAAAGCCCTGCCATTTTTTACGGTTACTTCCTGTTGATCGTTCGGGAAAGTAGGGTGCAGATAAAACCACACTTTACCGCTTAGTGGTTTTGAAGCGTTAGTAGAAACAACTTCCAGTTGTATGCGGTATAGCGGCACATTGCCGGGTAGTTCTGTAATAGTGGCCAGTAGTTCCCGGTTATTATTTTTGGGCCTGCCACCCCATTTTCCCCGTTGCGGGTCGGTGGGATCCGTATCAGTATCAGGGCTGGATTCATCTATTGATCGTGTTTCCCTGGTTTCGATAGCGGGTGTGGCGCCAGCCATATTTTTATTGCCGCCCACGCCTCCTCCACCGGCAATTGCCTTCACGGTTTCCTGTGCGTCTTCAGCTTTCTTTTCGGTCTCAACCGTTTTCTTTTCTACCTCTACTACTTTCTGTTTTAATTGTTCAAAACTGATTCCGTCTTTGGTGATGGAAAATTTATCGGCCGTTTCTATCCTGCCGGTTATTATTTTTAGCGTAAGCATTAATTGCCGCCTGAATAAAATGGCAATAATTAAAATAGCTACCGGCCAGGTAATGGTAGCCGCCAGTTCTTTAAAAAAATTGATAACAGAGGTAAGCATGATTTAAGATTTTGCTGCGGGTTGCTCTTTAGGGTTGCCATTCCATACATTAATGCCATAAGGTACAATGCCTATACCCAAACCCATCAGTATTTTCCAGAGTGCGTTTAACTGGGCATCGTTGCCACAACCGGCAAACATAGCATACGCATAGTAGCTTACCAGGCAAATGGAAACCAGGATAGCAGTAACACCGGTAATAAATGCCAGCAACCTGCTGGTACTGCGTTGCGGCTGCGGATCGGGTACGGCAGGCACAGGAGGTACAGCAGGGGGAGACTGATTGTTGGCAGCCGCATTTTGTGCAATCGCTACGTTCGCTTTCGCTGCTGCTGCATACTGTGTTGCAGATGGGTTTATAGAAAGTGCATCTTCCAGGGTGAAGTTGCTTTTATTGATCCAGATAATAAAGATAATGGTGAACAATAAAAGCAATACAAACGGTGCATACACCAGGAATAATTGAGTAGGATTGGTAATATCTTTTACACAGGCAACACAGGGTACCTGTTTGGTAAGGGAATCCAACTTGGCCTGTAATACTTTATTAACTTCCAAACGATCCTTTAATGTGTCTCTTAATTTTCCAATGGCAGTTGTATCCTTTTGTGCATAGCAGGCACCTGCACTCAGCACCATAATGGCTATACAAACCAGCCGGTAAGGGATCCATTTCATACAAACAAGTGTTATGGGTAAATGAAGATGCCAAAGTAGCTGTTACTTTCTGCCTGTGCAAGCGTGTTTTTACGGGCAGTTGCCGTTCTTTCCCCTTTTTCTACACTGTTACTTACGTATTGGCTTTCAGCAATAGCATACTTTGTTTGCCCGCAGTTGCTCAATAAAGGGCGCCACCTGCTAAATAATTCTGTTCCCGGCATACAGGCAGGCTATCTTTCCGGTACTGTTTTCTGATTTTAAAGTGAATTTTGATAGGATTAAAAAGGATTTAAGGCACACAGCTACATTATTTAGTCGTATTCTGGTTGACGGGCCTTGCCACAATTACTGACTGTATTTGAAATACCCCGGCGCCTACTAACAATAAGATAATTGAACACAAGGCTCAAATAAATTAAATAATGAAAAAGATTATTATCATCATTCTGTTAGCAACTGCTTCCCATGCGTTTTCGCAGGACTGGCCGGTGAAAAAAATGGTAATGGAGAGAAAGGGAAAAAAGGGATCCTTTTTGCAACTACCTGCTTTTCGTTTTTCTGCGAACAAAGTTTTAACGGATCGGGGAACCTACCAGGAGCTTACATTAAATGCGTCATTCAACCGGCAAATAATGGAACAAAAGCCCGACGCATTGAAACTGGTAATACCTTTTGGCAACAAGGAAAGCATCACCTGCGAACTGGTAAAATACGATCTGGGAAACATCAAGTTTACGGAAAATAATGATGGAGTTATTGAGGGGATACATATACCCGTTACCTACAGGGGCATTATAAGCGGCGAGCAGCAAAAGAACAATGTAGTTTGTACCATCAACGAGAACTACCTTTCGCTGGTTATCACTTCTAATGATAGATTTATTCAAATTGCTCAGGTAGACAGTACAAATCTACTAACCTATCGTTTATACAATAGTCAACAGGTACAGTTTCCCGCAATAAGTCCATACTGCAGCACAAAGGAAGACGGGTTATCGCAAACACATGGTGGTATCCGGCTGGATGGCACTTTTAACCGAACCTATTCCTTGCAGGACAAATGCGTGAACGTATTTGTAGATTGTTTTGATAGTTTATACTTACACTTCGGCAATAACCGGCAGCAGACAGTAGATTATGTATATGAATTATTTAATCTGGTTGCTACCGGTTATATCAACGATACCATTAATATACAGGTAATGGGTGTAAATGTATGGACAACGACGGACCCGTACCGGCAGGATAGCAGTGGTATAGCATTGAATGACTTAGGCACTTATTACAAAGATGTTTTTTGGGGAAATATCTGCGTAGGGCTGGATTTTAGTACACTCAATAAAGGCCGGGGCGGATTAGCCTGGCTTAGCAAGGTGAAAGCCAATGCCCCGAACGCCTGCCCGATTTACAATGCAGCAGATAGCTCAGGTGCGTTTAGTTATTGCGACTTAAATTTTAACGGTAATCTGAATGGCTTTCCAACAGGGCCGCATACTACGCAAGGGCAGTTGGAGGTAACGATGCATGAGATAGGACATCAGTTAGGTTCTCATCATACGCATTGGTGCGGCTGGCAGCTTGCCCCGGGCATTATTGGCGCCATAGATAGCTGTGCCAAGGTGGAGAATGGCCCTTGTATGACAGTTGGAACAACACCCCCCACAGCGGGCGGCACCATTATGAGTTACTGCCACTTGTTAACTGGTTCTTCCATTCCGTATAATAATGGCTTTGGTACGCTGCCCGGCAATGCCATCCGCAATTTTGTAAATAATACACCCTGCATTGCAAGTTGCCTGGCCTGTTTGATTCAGAATAAATCCCGGACGGAAAGTGATTGGGCGGTGCATAATAAAACGTCAACAGCAGCGCCCAAAAATGAAAGCCCGCCACCGGTTTCGGTTCCAATATTGAATCCTGATTCAAAAGAAATGTATTTGAAACGGACAGCCGCTACTACCATTCAATTAAACCGGTAAGACCGTTCTAAAAGGTGATAAAATAATAATATAAAAAAAGAGAATTCTTTATTGCTTTGGTTTGTGTCTCACGAACCGTAATCGCCAATTCTCACCATTACTAATAGTGGTTCGTGAAACAAGAACGCTCGGTTTAAATTATTGAAATGAAAAACATAGTGATGCTGGTTTTATTCCGCCGTGGTTCGTGTCTCACGAACTTTAATAGCCAATTCAACCATTGCTAATAGTGGTTCGTGAGAGACGAACCACGGCTTAAATTATTGAAATGAAAAATATAATTACACTGGTTTTATTACTCACCGCTGCAACTGCATCGGCGCAATGGAGCAATACTACCAACCGGTTTTACGATGACCTGCATACGCCGGTAAGCAACGTAACAGGAACACAAAAAAATCCCATTGTACTGAACAGCTACCCCGATGGGGGCTATTTTGTAATTTGGGAAGACGAGCGGAATATAGCGGTTACCAATACAGATATTTATGCACAGAAATATGATGCAGCAGGCAACGCTTTGTGGGCTGCCAATGGTGTACCCGTAGCCAACGGGCCAAACGCACAGCGCTATGTATTTAGCAGCACCCAGGATTACAGAAACCGCAGCTTTGCCGCTACCGATAGCGCCGGTGGCTTTTATATTGGCTATGTGGATGATAGTATTAATAATTACAGTTGGGAACGGATAGCCGTGCAGCACATGCGAAGTAATGGCAGTGCCGTTTTTCCGGGCGCCGGCTACATTGTAGAAGCCACGCCAGCCGGGCAAAACTTTACTTATTCCATTCCGCTACTGATTGCAGATGGGAACAAAGGATTTTTTCTTTCCTTTAGTAAAAATCAGTATAACAACGATATCTATGTTTTTGATTACCGGGATGAAAATGGCGCCCTGAAATACTATGGTGGTGACCGGATGAATGACAATGCGATACAGCGAAGTGACATTTCACCCTGCGGTGTACGCTATTATGTTGATTACCCCGGCACCACTGTACAGGATTATAATATCTGGCCCGACGGGCAAGGCGGCTGCAATGTAATTATGGCCATTAACGGTAATACCGGTAGCCAGGGCAAAATGTTGGCCTTTAACCGCATGTGGCGGGCAAAAAAAGCCTCCAGGGTAAAAAGCTTATTTCGGAATACCAGCGGCGTAGCCTGCCCAAGATATACAGATTACAAAAAAGATGAAGTATACCGGCTGTATTCGTTAGCAACCGACCAGATTATTACTACCTGCGGCACACTTGACGGCCAAACCATATATGTGGTGACCTCTACCTTTTTGCGATCAAATGGCTATCAGCTAATCGATGAGGGCGGCTACGATTATAACTTCCCGAAGGGCACAACAGTGTTTCCGAATGTCAGTAATATTAATGTAGATCTGATAGCCGTTACCAGAAGAACATATACTAATAATACCGTATCCCCGTTTGTAGTAAACTGCTATGCTTATAGTGCCGAAAAGTACGACAGTGTTCCTTTTCAGCGGGCCAGCTTCAGCAACCCCGATTTTGGTTTTAATTTTACCCCATCCGCATTTTCTGATATTTTAACCCCTTTCAGAGATACGATACTGGCATCCGGCAATTATTACCCCGATTTTAGCTTTACCAGTGGTGGCACCGGCGTTGGTGGCCAGCACATTTATGCATCCGCTTTGCTAAGTAGTACTGGCGGCGCCAAAGAAGTACGCCTGCAGCACCTTGCCGTAGAAAAACAATCGGCTAATACATTTGCTGTCACCTATAAAACCAATACCAAATACGGCGAGATAATCGGCAAGGAAATTTATACCGGTTTCAGTAGTTATAACATCAATTATGATTTTCCATTGGTGAAGGTAGATGAATACGGCAGGGCTATGTTTTACATACGGGAATACTACCGTTCGGCACGGGTAAGCCCCATCCGCAACGGCGCCGAACTGGCCTGGGGCGCTATGGGCAGGCCAATAGGTACAGGACTTTACAACAACAGCTATTATAATTTGGAGCAACCGGTTGTAGCACTTCACCCGTTAGATGGCAGCGGCATTATTGCCTGGCGGGACAACCGGAATATACCCGGCAACACAGGAGAAAATATTTTCATGCATCATTTAGACAGCTTAAGTGAGTTTAATTACGCACCGCCGTACAAGCCCGTGAAAGTGGTACCCAACCCTTACGGCGGTACGTTTGCCAACCCGGTTTATTTAGCAGGTTCCAGCAAAGTGTGGAGCCTGTTAGAAGTGGCCAGCACCATTAATAATGTACAAACCACCGGGCCGCTTACCGAAATTAAAGATGATTATAATTTGGGTGCGGTATCAACCGTCGTTTTCCAAAACCGGTACGACCTGCGCAGCTACAATAATGTGCCTTATCTTGACCGCAACTATACTATCAAAACAGAAAATACACCGGCAGGCCCCGGCCTCAACATCGGGCTGCGGTTGTTTTTTACAACTGAAGAATTTAATACATTGAAACTGGCCGACAATGCCATCCAAAACCCGGCAGATTTGATAGTCATCCGCCAGCCCAATACTACCACCAATATACCCGACGCTTATACCCCTGTAGCCGGTGAGCAGGTAATAAGCCCCACTGCCTGGAAAGCGGTTCCGGGTGGATACTATCTTGAATTAAACGGGAATGGATTTGGAAATTTCTTTATACAAAAACCACCTGCATTCGGCACCTGCCCCGGCGGCAATGCTACTCTTGCATCCGCTGTTACAGGCAGTAGTTACCAGTGGCAGGTAAATACCGGCGGCGGTTTTACCAATATTGCAAACGGCACTAACTACAGTGGCGCCAATACCATTAGCCTGCAATTAAATACCATTCCCGGTGGCTGGTATGGATACCAGTACCGCTGCCTGGTAGATGGGGCTGCCGGCAGCATCTTTTTCCTGAAATTTACCGCTACCTGGACGGGTGCCATGAGTACCGACTGGAACAACCCTGCCAACTGGGGCTGTGGTGCGGTACCTAATGCCAATACCGATGTGGTAATTAACAGCGGTTCAGTGATGGTAAACAGCAATAGCTCCTGCCGTACCCTTACCGTAAAACCGGGAGCAAGCGTAACGGTAAAGCCGGGTGTTAACCTGGATGTAATGAAGTAAGAGAATACATTATATAATTGTAAGTTGATAAAAATGAAGGACGGCATCGTTTGAAGGGATGCCGTCCTTTTTGTAGAATTTGTTCAATAAATCAGTGTACCGGCAATTCATACTGTGGGGACAATTACCTGTTTCGGATATTCCAACATGATATGTGCCGTTTACTCTCTCAAAAGTCTCCGACTTTGTAGCATTATGTTCTAATTAGAGTCTTGCAGACTCGGATTTGCCAGGTTTTGAATTTGAATGACTGTTGCTATCCACATACCCGATTTGGTCTGAAGCTAAGGGTAGGTAAATCATGTTGTAAAGTCGTCCCAAATCTGTTGCATTACGGGAACCGGCATGCTAAAAATTCGCTTTGAAGATAAAATACAAGGAACCCGTTGCTGATAGCTGTTCTAAATTCTACATTGAGGCTTACCCATACTCATATCCTGTTAGGATTTAGTAGGGGCCGGGGGTAAGGGCGAAGGCCGGCATTCAGATAGCACAGCTGAGACGCACCCTCACTTGTATGCCTTTATCAGATGCCGGGTCTGTTACAATACATTGCAAAAAATTGAGCGCAAAAGCTATTAGTTCAAAATATTATTCATACACCTGATTCATTAAAAGACGACATGAAAAAACTGCTACTGATTATTTTTTCCGTTATTGGTTGCCATGCTTTTGCCCAGAACTGGCCGGTAAAGCAATTAGTGAATGATAAAAAAGCGGACGGAATCACTTTTGTACAAATTCCTGCTTTTCAATTTGCGGGCAACCGGCAACTGGCCCAAAGAGGAACCTACCAGGAACTGCAATTGAGTGCATCGTTCCGGCAACAATTAATGGCACAAATGCCGCAGGCCATACGGATTACTATTCCGCTCAGCAGTACGCAATCCATTACTTGTGAACTGGTAAAAGCGAGCCTGGGCAACGCAAAAATTACGGAGAACAACGGTAGGGTAATTCCCAACCTGATTATTCCGGTACTGTACCGGGGCGTGGTAAGCGGCGAACGGCAAAAGAATAATGTAATCCTAACCGTAACAGATGGTTCTGTTTCATTACTGGCTACTTTTTTCGATAAAGCCATCCAGATAGTGCAGGCCGATAGTGCCAGCCCACTTGCTTACCGGCTGTACAATACTACGACTGTTCAGTTCCCGGCATATAAAATGGACTGTGGCACCGATGAAAGCGACAATGCCAGGGTAGGTACTACTATACCGCTTAACGGCACTATTACCAACCGTACCAATGCTTTACAGGATAAATGTGTAAATGTGTATGTAGATTGTTTCGATAGCCTGTACCAGCATTTTGGCAGTAGCCGCCAGCAAACGCTCAACTATGTGTACGAACTTTTTAACCTGGTTACTACCGGCTACATCAATGATTCTATCAATATACAGCTTATTGGCATCAACGTGTGGACGATTACTGACCCCTTCGACCAAACAACCCGGTTGTTAGCACGGAATACACTAACAGTTTACCATAAGGATAATTTTTGGGGCAACTTATGCGTAGGGCTGGACTGGAGCGTGGGGCTGGGTGGCCTTGCCAGTGGTTTTGGCCTGGCAAAAGCTACTACACCCAATGCTTGTGGCGTGTACAAGGCGGCAGACAGTACCGGGGCCACTTGCTATTGCGACCTCAACTTTTCGGGCAACTTTACCGGTTTTCCAACGGGTAGTACCGTTACCCAGGGGCAGTTGGCAGTAACCATGCATGAAATGGGGCACTTGTTAGGCTCCCGGCATACGCACTGGTGCGGCTGGCAACTTACCCCTACCGTAACAGGAGCAATTGATAGCTGTGCCTCGGTTGAAAACGGGCCTTGTGCTACGGTGGGCACCACGCCTCCGCCTGCAGGTGGTACTATCATGAGTTACTGCCATTTACTCAGTACTTCTTCTATCATTTACAACAATGGCTTTGGGCTGTTGCCTGGCAATACCATCCGCAATTTTGTCCGGAATAATACCTGTATTTCCAACTGTATGATGTGCCTGATAAACGGCGTATTTCCGGCTTCGCAAAACGGCGATGTAGCCTCCATTCCGTTGCTATTAAATGGGTATAAACAGAAGCAGACAATACTGCCGGATACGTCAGATTAATATGGTTTCAGGCAGTAGTATACGTAAAAAGAATATATGAGCCATTATCAATTTGAAACGATAAAGCCAATCTGCCAAAGACTTCCTTCTTTTTCTATCTGTCTGATTCTACTCCTTTCTGCCAACTGCCTTTTTTATTCCTTCTATTCCGTTATTCATTTCCCATGAAAATATATTTATCGCTGCTACTACTACTGATGGCATTGGGTGCCACAGCCCAGTGGAGCAATACCAGCAACCAGTTTTTCGATAGCCTGCACATGGCGGTTACGCAAACTACTGCTGACCAGAGCAACCCGCTGGTGGTGCAGAGCTACCCCGACAGCGGCTACTTTGTAATATGGCAGGATAACCGTAACTACAACGTATCGAAAACGGATATTTATGCCCAGAAATATGATAAAAACGGGGTACGCCTGTGGGCCGAAAACGGGATGCCGGTAACCACCGGAGTCAACAATCAGTTTTATGTATACAGTTCCAACCAGGACTACCGCAACCGTTCCTTTGCTGCTACCGATAGTACGGGTGGTTTTTACATTTGCTATACGGACGATAGTGTAAATAACTATAGCTGGCCCCGTGCCACCGTGCAGCATGTACACAGCGATGGCAGTGCCGTGTTTGGCGGTGCTGGCTATGTGGCGGGACGGGTGCCTGCTGATGGCTCTTATGTGCTGACTTCGCCGCAACTGATTGCTGATGGGGCCAAAGGGTTTTACCTGGCTTTTGAAAAAGACCCTTACGGGCAGGTCCTGTATATTGTCAACGGGAAAGAGGAGAATGGCGCCATGCGGATTTTTAGCAGCAATGCGGTGAACCAGAATGCGGTGCAGAAATATGATGTTCAGGTTTGTGTAGGCGTACACCCTTACGTAGAATACCCGCAGGCCAATGTAAAAGACTACAACATCTGGTCCGACGGGCAGGGAGGTTGCAACATTGTAATGAGCCTGAACGCCAACGGCACACAGGGTACGATGCTGGGGTACAACCGTATCTGGCGGGCTAAAAAGGCTTCCATGGTGAAGACCTACCGGCGCAACGAAACCGGAGTGGTGTGCCCGCAAACACAGCAATTCAAAAAAGACAGCACGTATATGCTGTACAATCTGCAAACCTACTTTACGACCACTGCTTGCGGTTCCGCCGATGGTCAGACGGTTTATGTCGTTACCAGTTGGTTTTTTACGTCCAACGGTTTTGTTTCCCTCGATAACGGAGCATACGATTATAATTATCCGAAAGGGGTAACGATTGCCACAGATACCAACATCAACATTACGCTGCTGGCTACTACGCAACGCAAACTGACTGGTAATAGTGTGAGTGATTTTACCGTGCAGGGCTACGCTTTTAAAGAAGAAGTATTTGACAGTATTCCCTATGAGCGGACTTCCAGCGTGGATTTCGATTTCGGCTACAACTACCTTGACCCGACCACCACTAAATTTCACTTTTTCCGGGACACCTTATTAGGCTCCGGTAACTACTACCCCGATTTTAGCCTGGCGGGCGGCGGTAATAATTTTTACCTCACCAGCGTCATGAGCCTTTCCGGCTCCAAAAATGTGCTGTTGCAACGTCTGAAAATTCAGCGGGAAGCTACCGATTCATTATCGTTGCAATATGTTGCAGCTTCCAAAAAAGGCGATGTAATTGGCCGGGAAGTGTACACCGGTTTTAGCGGTTCCGGTATTTCGTATGATTTGCCGATGATACGGGTAGCGGGCAATGGCGATGGTATTTTTTCGATCCTGGAAAATGGTCGTTTTACCCGTATCAGCCCCATCTGGAACCGAACCCGGCTAACCTGGGGTGCTATGGGCCGGCCTGCCGGTACGGGCATTGTCAATATGCATTATTATGGGAACGAACAGCCTTTTTTACTTACCAATACACAAGGTGGCAAAGGCGTACTGGCCTGGCACGACAACCGGTTTATCAACACCAATAACAATGCAACAGACATTCTGATGCGGCATGTGGACCGGCTGGATGACATACTCTATTCGCCACCCCGCAAACCGGTACGCCTGATACCAAACCCTTATGGCCCTACCGCTGCTAACCCTGCCGTGCTGATGGGTAGTACCGGAGCACTTACCCCTTTTGAGATCAGCAGTATCTATTACGAGCCCAGCACTACCACCATTGCCGAAATTGCCGACCTGCAAAACCTGGGGATCATCCAAATGTCGCAGTACCAGAACACGGGTACCATCCGCAAATACAATGGCGCCCCTTACCTTGACCGTAACCTGACCGTGGTGCCGGAAAATACGCCGGCGATTGTGCCAACTACCATGCGGATTTATTTTACCAAAACGGAATTTGATGCCCTGAAGGCAACCGAACCATTACTACAAAACCCCGGCGACCTGGCCATTATTGCCCAGCCGGTAACACCCAATGATATGCCGGTGGCATATGTACCTGTAGCAGGAGAAAAAACGTATACGCCTTCGGCCTGGGATTCCTTGCCCGGCGGTTATTACGTGGAGTTTACTACTACTGGCTTCGGCAATTTCTTTATCACCAAATCAACGCCTACAGTGCTATGCCCTGGTGGCAGCACAAGCCTTACCAGCAACCTCAGCGGCAGCAGCTACCAGTGGTTTGTAAATATGGGAAGTGGCTTTGTATTGGCGAATGGTATTCCCAATATCAGCGGTGCCAATTCGGCTACTTTACAGCTTACTTCCGTGCCTTCTTCATGGTATGGCTACAAGTTCCAGTGCAGAGCAGATTTTACGTTGGGCAATACCTACACATTGCAGTTTTTGGCCAACTGGGTAGGCGGCACCAGTACCGACTGGAACAACCCGGCCAATTGGGGCTGCGGCGCCGTGCCGGATGCCAATACTGATGTAATGATCACTTCCGGAAATGTAATTGTAAACACCAATAGCAGTTGCCGTACCCTTACCGTAAAGCCGGGAGCAAGTATTACGGTAAAGCCGGGAGTGAATTTGGATGTGATGAAATAGGAGAATGCGGGAGTCTACCTTCCTTCAATGTAAAAGGCGATGAACGATTCCATAGCAAGGAAAGATATACAAACAGTACCGAAAGCCAAACAACCCCAACTTTGTACACGTATTTTTTTGAAAGATAATAAAAGAACGAATCGGACAAATGGTGTATAAATATATCGACCATCACTTGCGACAATTTAATAGTTAACGACCGATTGAGGAATAGAGTAAGAATAAATAATGAACATATATTTATAACATCATTCACCACTTTTAAATTGTACCAAGCAAAATTTTCAATTATGAACAGACGGGAGTTTACAAGAGCTACTTTAATGACACTTACGAGTATTGCACTTCTTGATACCTTGTTTACAAACAATTTATTCGCTTCTCCGTTCAAAGAAATTTCGGCAAAGTGGTTGAAAGAATTACATGTAATGTGCAAAGACTTAAAGGTTGACAAGATCAGTCCACTTCAGTGGCAGGAGAAAATAAGTGAGTTTCATAATAAACTACCATTGACAGACCTATTAAAACTTATTGACTTTGAGAAAGCAATTAAGAGTCTTCAATATTCTGATAAGGGCGCTATCACAACAGACCCTGTACTTCCGAAAGTAAAGGGCATTTCAGAACACTATTCTTTTTCCGGACGCATTTTCGGAATGAAAAAAGACCGGGCAATAATTCCACACGGGCATACAAACATGACTTCCTGCCACAGAATTATGAGTGGCGAATTTTTATTAAAACAGTATGATAGAATAAGAGATGAGGGCGATTATATGTTCATTAAACAAACAGTTGAAGAAACAGGAAAGGCAGGAAGTTTCTCATCAATATCAGATGAAAAAGACAACGTACACTGGCTTGTAACAAATACTGATCATGCGTATACATTTGATGTTATAGTAGCTAACTTACGCAACAAGCCAACTGAAATTGACAATATAGATATATATAAAGCTGAAAAAATTGAAGCCGGTTTGCTTAGGGTAAAGAAACTTGATCGGAAAGATGCGTTGGATAAATATGGAGATTCTCATCATTAAATAAATACTGATTCAATCCAACAGTAGCTCTTCTGTATTTTATTTTTCTATAGTCTTTCAAATAAGTTGCATAGAGAATTAATGTACAAGAGTGCGACGACACCGAAGTTGATTAGACTTACTTCGGCCTGATACATTTTTTTCGTCTGGCGGAGAGCTACCACTCTCTGTTGCTCTACGCTATCAAGTGCCTGCTTGCTACTTATTTTCAAAACTTTTAAAGCTGCTCTTAATTACCGGCGTCAAAATGCTTTATCCCTATAGCATGCCATTCGCACATTAGTAACAAAGAGGCACTTGACAGAGTCAAGCGATAGTGTTAGCTGCGATATTGCGTAAAAATTTCCCTGCTAACTTTATCCGTCTGGAATTGATAAATTTACCAGTTTATGAAGGCAAAATACATTAACCCATTTACAGACTTCGGTTTTAAAAAAATCTTCGGTGAAGAAGCCAGCAAACCTTTATTGATTGACTTCCTCAATGCCCTCTTACCTCAACAGAATAAGATTATTGACCTTAGTTTCAAAAATACAGAGCAGTTAGGACAAACTGATTTAGATAGGAAAGCCGTATACGACATTTACTGCCAGAATGAAAATGGTGAAAGATTTATTGTGGAATTACAGAAAGCAAAGCAGAACTACTTTAAAGAGCGAACTATTTATTATTCCACCTTTCCGATTAGAGAACAAGCTGAAAAAGGAGAATGGAATTATGATTTGAGAGCTGTGTATTGCGTAGGAATTTTAGACTTCACCTTTGATGATTACGGGAATGAACCAGAGAAGCATGAAGTAGTTCACACAATTAAGCTGAAAAATCAGCACGGTAAAACTTTTTATGAGAAACTCACTTACATCTATCTTGAAATGCCCAATTTTAATAAGCAGGAGAGTGCGTTGGAAACCCGGTTAGATAAGTGGCTTTACTTCATAAAACATTTAGAGGATTTTAAAAGTATTCCGGCCATCTTTAGCGATGAAGTATTTACGCAAGCCTTTGAAAAAGCAGAGCTTGCTAAATTGGGACAAGCCGATTTAGATAAGTACGAAAACAGTTTGAAAGTATATCGTGATTTAAAAGGGGTGATAGATACTGCATTCGATGAGGGAAAAGCGGAAAGAAATAAAGAGGTAGCTAAAGCACTTCGCGAAAATGGAGTAGCCATTGAAATAATCATAAAAACAACAGGACTTTCAGAAGAGGAGATTATAAACCTCTAAAAAAAACACCTTCCCACCTGGCGCAAGGCTGCCGCTCTCTGTTGCTCTACGCTGTCAAGTGCCTGCCTGTTACTTATTTCCAAAACTTTTGAAGCTGTTCTTCATTACCGGCGTTAAAATGCTTTATCTGTATAGCATGCAATTCGCACATAAGTAACGGAGAGGCACTTGACGGAGTGGAGTGCCAGTATAGCGCCCTCGCCTGCTACTTATCTTTAAATCGTTTGAAGATGCCATTGATTATCACCATTTCAATATTCTATATAACCGATCAGACCGCTAATTGAGCCTTCGTGGAAGACATAGAAGGACTTACCGTAAATTTGTCTTATAATTTAAGGACAAGCAGATGAAGGCGAAATACATTAACCCCTATACAGACTTTGGTTTCAAAAAAATCTTTGGAGAAGAAGCCAGTAAACCTCTGCTAATAGACTTCCTGAATGCCCTTTTGCCTGAACAAAACAAAATTGTTGACCTTACTTTTAAAAACACCGAACAACTCGGACTGAACGACCTTGACCGGAAAGCTATCTACGACATCTATTGCGAAAATGACAAAAGTGAAAAATTCATTGTAGAACTACAGAAAGCCAAACAGTCCGCCGCGGCGGATAAAGACAGAACCATTTACTACTCAACATTTCCCATTCGCGAACAGGCAGAAAAGGGTGAATGGAACTATAACCTGAAAGCCGTTTACTGCATCGGTATTCTGGACTTTACCTTCGACGATTACGAAAGTAGCCGGAAAGAAGTGAGTATTTGCACACTATTAAACTTAAGAATCAGAACGGCAGGATTTTCTACGACAAGCTGACTTACGTATATTTAGAAATGCCCAACTTCATAAAGACTGAAAGCCAGTTGGAAACCCGGTTGGACAAATGGTTATATTTTATCAAACACCTGGAAGACTTTCAAAGCATCCCAGCCATTTTTAAAGACAAAATATTTGAGCAGGCTTTTGAGAAGGCAGAACTTGCCAACTTAGGACAAGCCGACCTGGATAAATATGAAATGAACCTGAAAATTTATCGGGACTATAAGAATACGGTTGATACTGCTTTCGACGAAGGAAAAATAGAAGGGAAGATAGAAGGGAAGATGGAAGAAAAGATGGAAATTGCTAAACAGGCAAAACTAATAGGACTCGGTATAACTGATATTATCAAGCTCACTGGATTATCAGCGGACGAAATCAATAAGCTCTGACAAAGTACGGTGCCTGACATTGCACTGGTATGAGGCGGCAAACCCAACCAGCGAAGTACCCGTTTTTGCCCAATAAAAAAAGCATAAGGAAAATGTATCCCTTATGCTTTCTGATAAATATATATTCAATTAATAACCGGGGTTTTGGTAAGCAGCCCTGGCGGCGGCATCCAGCGGCTTGCCGGCTTCGTCGGTAAGCTGCACCAGGTACGCATTGGGCCAGGGCCTGAAGGTGAAGGCTTTTTTCATCTGACCCTTGCCATTTCCATCCTGTCCGCTACCATTTACCGTATTATACGCTATCGGCCACAGCCCGGCTTTGTCCGAAGCCATCTGGTTCAGGTATTCTACCCGGTCGTACAAAATACCGGCGTTGTGCAGGTCTTCCCAGGCAATACCTTCCGAAAGAAATTCCCGTGCTTTTTCATTATAAATAAAATGAACGAACATATCCGGTTTTGAATTGACTGTAGGAATATAGCCTTCGGCCAACGCTTCCGGTGTACCGGGTGTAAATACATTTTCGGTAATCGCTATTTTAGAGAAACTGCTGGCAGCCGCCGCATAAGGTGCTACCTTTTCCGCAGCCGTAAGGGTAGTGGCTTTGGGTTCCCACTCCACCAACACTTTTGGCCGGGTTTCGCCTGCTTTATATGCTGCCCGGTTGCGGATGACATTAATATCGCTTACGGCAGCAGCGTAATTGCTTTTACGTCCATACGCTTCGGCCCGTATCAGGTAGGTTTCGGCAAGCCGCATCAGGATAGCGTCCCGGGTGCCGGCTTCGCTGTTGAAATTGCCCTCGTCGGTGCTGCCACCACGGGTTGGGTCTACATATTTTTTGGAAGAAAGATAAGGCGCCGTCATGGTATTAGCCAGCCCTATATTGTTGCCATTGTGCCATAGCCGGTAATAGATTCTGCCGGTAATGGCCGATTTTACCCAGCGTACCATAAACTGAAAAGGCATGCTCATAACCATGGTGGAATCCAGGGCTTCGTCTTTTTGGTTTTCCAGGTAAATAAGTGCCCGTTCGTTTTGTAAGATGCGCTTTGCACCAGCAACAACCGTGGGCTGGCCTGCCGGTTTGTTAGCATTCCACCAGGCAGCCGCCGCCGCCGTCCAGGTATAAGAAGTGCTGGTGCTGGCCGGCATATTGCTCGCATATTCGTAGGAAAACGTTTTGTAGTAACGGGAGTCGTTCACCTTGTCGTGGTAATTATCGTACGCCCAGTCAGTAGGCTTAAATTCGCCAAAAGGCCGGCCATATGCCATGCTGCGGGTAACGCCGGTTTGGTTGGTATAATCGCCGATATGGTAGTTGACCGAACGGTTGCCGGTAAAACGTCCGTTCAGGGAAACATTAATGTCAAACTGGGCAGCCCAGATTACTTCTTTGGAAGGCGTAGCTTCAGCCACTTTTGGGTCGAACAGGGAGTAGTAATCGGTGGCCAGCGATGCCACGCCACCAACACCGTTTATAACTTCGGTAGCTACAGCTATACAGGAATCCAGGTCGGTAGTTACATTACCTTTGTACAGCATTTTTAAATACTGTTCGCTGCTGTTTTGAAACGGAGCAGCCTGTGCCCGGTTCAGGTACAGTTTTGCCAGCAGGTGGCCAGCCGTCCATTTACTGGCCCGGCCCCTGTCGGTAGTAGCTGGCAGATTCTGGTACGCGTAAGTGGCATCAGCAAACATTTGCTTGTAAATATCTTCCAGCTTTGCTTTGGGATAATTATAAATACCATTGTCTTCCCGGCGGGCCGCAAGCAACAGGGGTACATCGCCTAACTGGTTGGAGATTAAATAATAAGCCCAGGCCCGTAAAAATAATACTTCTGCTCTACGTGTTTTCCGGAAAGTTTCATCGGTACCAAACCTTCCTGGTTTTACATTATCAATAATATCCAGCGCAATATTGCAGTTATTGATGTGCGGGTAAGCGCCCATGGGTGCATAGGTTGAATTGGCTCCACCAAGATAATTGCTTACGTTGCCGGCAATGGTGCTTACATCGGAGCCGTAGGTACCGGCATCCATTCGGGCGGCGGCCGTGGCGGTGGTCATATAGGCGTCGGTTTCCGGCTCTACCAGTTTTACACCATTGGCATCCCATTCGTGTTTTACACGGGCATATACATACAGGCCGCTTACCAGCGACTCAAGTCCGCTTTCGTTGTTGTAGTAAGCCTGCGTCAGGTTCGATACCTGCTTTTCTTCCAGGAATTTTTTACAGGATGAAAGAGAATTAAGCGCAACGATGATAAAGAGAAATGAACTATACTTTTTCATATACAAGTTTTAACGGGTCATTTAATTAAAGGCCTAAGCGTAAGCCAAACACAATGCTTTGTGGCAGAATGGTGTTGTTGTTGGTACCACCAAGCGGGCTGGTGCTGTTACTATTGGCCTGCGATTGGGAATCCCAGTTAGTTTCGTCGTCCGGGTTGAGGCCCCATTTTACTACTTCACCGCCAAACAGGAAGGGGTTTAGCACCTGCACATTCAATTGCAGGTTTTTGATGTAGGCCCTTTTAATGATTTTACCAGGTACATCCCAGATCAGCGAAATATTCCGGACAGCTACAAAGGAGCCATCGTTGAACTGCTGGGCAGGCGAATAATTCTCAGCTGTGGAACCGGTAGTGGGTAGCGGAAAATGCCCGTTCGGGTTGGTCCAGGACCAGGTATCATTCTCCACCCGGCCATACAATCCCGGGTAGCCGCCAAAATAGGTTTGGCCAATACGGGCATATACAAAGGAACTCAGCGATACGCTTTTATACCGGAACGTGTTGGTAATACCGCCTGTCCATTTGGGGCGGGTTGTGCCTCGTATTACATAGTCTGAAGCGTTTATTTTATAGTCGCCGTTCTGATCCACCACTTTAATAGTGCCGGGATAAAACCTGTGGCCGTTGGCATTAAATTTTGCCATTTCGGCCAGGTCTTCTTTGGTATTCTGCCAGATGCCGGCATTTGCATAATGATAAAAGACCTGATATGGCTGGCCAATAAACAGCCGGTCTGCGAGTATATCATTTTTGCCATTAGTCAGCTCCACCAATGCTTCTTTATTATGGGTATAATTCAGGTCAGTGCTCCAGCTAAAGTTCTTCGTTTGAATATTGATGGTTGATAAAGTGATTTCAAAACCTTTGTTGCTGTTGCTGCCGATGTTCACAAACTTGTTTACGTAACCCGATACGGCCGGCAGCGTACGGTTGAACAGCAGATCGGTAGTAATAGATTTATACACCTCCACGGAACCGGAGATGCGGCTTCTGAAAACGGAGAAGTCAATACCTGCATTCCACTGGCCTGTTTTTTCCCAGCCCAGGTCAGGGTTCTGCACTAATTGCGGTAATAAGCCCACCACCGGTGTAGCACCGAATATATAAGGGTTCCTGCTCAGCGGGCCTGTAGTGGTATAGGGTTGCACGGAGGAGTTGCCGGTAACGCCATAACCAAAACGGGGCTTTAGTTCGGATAACCAGGATACGTTTTTCAAAAACCTTTCGTCCTGCATCTTCCAGGCCAGCGCAAAGGAAGGAAAGAAGCTCCATTTGTGGCCGGGCGCCAGTACGGAAGAACCATCAAAACGACCGGAAGCTGTCAACAGGTATTTATTCATTAAGGTATAATTCACCCGGCCCATGTAGGAGCTTAGCGTGTTTTCCGTAAAGCTGGAGCCGTAGCTATCCGGCCGGCCTACGGTATTGGCAGCCAGATCGTACCAAAGGCTTACCGGCGTAGTAGTGCTGGATACGCTTGCTGCAACGCCTTCCCGCCGTGATTTTTGTGTAGACTGTAGCAGTGTTACGCCGATCACATGATCCTTTGCAATCGTCTTATCGAAATACAGCAGGTTTTCCATTACCCAGGAAAAATTTTCGTCGCGGCTGTAACCCGCTGTATTTGCTTTCGCCCCCAGGTGGCCGGTAGCATTCGGGCCTGTCCAGGCGCCATTGCGAAAGCTGCGTACCTGTGCCCCAAAGTTGATGCGGTACCGGAGCCAGGGCGTGAACTTTAATTCGGAAAACATATTAGCCAGTACAGAAAGGGTACGCCGGTCGTTCAGCGACTGGTCAACATCAATCAGTGGGTTCCAGAGGTTCAGGTTGCCACCGGGGTTTCTGATAAAAGCGCCGTTCGTATCTCTGGGCTGGGCATAAGGCAGTTGCTCTATAGACCTGGAATACAAATCTTTGGAGCCGGTATTGCTGCTATTGGCGCTTACGCCATAATTCTGGTGGGATAAGGATCCGATGATGGAAGTGCCCAGCGTGAGCCACTTATTCGCATTAATTTCTCCATTTATGTTTACGTTGAAACGCTCAAAGTTCTGGTCACGCTGTACGCCTAACTGGTTGTTGTACCCCAGAGACAAGTATAGTTTGGCAATGTCTGTACCTGCTGAAAGCGAAAGCTGGTGGTTCTGCGTAATGCCCTGCCGCACTACATTATCCATCCAGTCGTAGCTTGGAATGTTGCGGCTGTTATACACCGGTACTTGTGCGGGCCAGCCCAGGGCTTGTTCTTCCGGCGTAGTAGCCCGTAGTTTAGGCGTTACGCCGTATACGTCCCATTCATACCCTTTCCACACATTCCGTAAAGCATACTGGTCGGCAGTAAGGCCCATTTTATCCCGGTCTAAAAAAGGATCGGGATATCCAATGGAAGCCGGCATGTTCAGGTTGGTATTGGTAGTAGTCTGATAGGTGCGACCGTTAATTAATGCGGTGCGGTATTGATCAATGTACTGGCCGGCATCCAGAAAATCAGTCAGCGATTTATAGGAGTCCAGCGAAACCGTTGAATTGAAATTGATGGAAACCCTGCCCTTCGTTCCTTTTTTGGTAGAGATAAGGATAACACCATTGGCACCCCGTGAACCGTAGATGGCCGTGGCTGAAGCATCCTTTAAAATTTCAACGGAGGCAATGTCGTTGGGATTAATGTCATTTAAGGAGAAAGAGGTAACACCCAGCGCCGATACAATGGGAATACCATCCACTACATACAACGGATCGTTGGATGCATTGATGGAACGGTTGCCCCGGATGCGTACCACCGGCAGTTCACCTGGTTTCATGTTGGTGGACACATTTACACCGGCAGCTTTACCCTGAATAGCCTGCAGTACATTGGTGACCGGCCGCTCCTGAATGGTTTTGGCAGAAACCGACGTAACGGCACCGGTAACATCGCTCTTTTTTTGTGTACCGTATCCTACTACTATTACTTCGCCCAATTGCTGGGATGCAGAAACCAGGGAAACCGTAACGGACGTGCGGCTGCCCGGCTTTATTTCCTGGCGTTCGTAGCCAACGGAGGTAATCACCAGGGTAGCATTAGGCGCCGCATTGATACTAAAGTTCCCGGCTGCATCTGTTTTCACGGCAACCCTGGTTCCTTTCACCGAAATAGTAGCACCTGCCAGCACAGTATCACCGGCACTAACCCGGCCTGTAACCGTTTGCTGGGCACTACTAAAAAAAGGCAACAGACAGGAAAGTAAGAGCGGCAGAAACAGTCGGTTCCGCCACCTGTAAACATGTTTTTTCATACAGCAATCGTTTTGTTTTGACTTGATTAGAAATCGTAAGCCAAATTAGCTACTATTTCCCCTTTGCACCATCCTGAACTATACTGATTGGCAACAGGAAGGGCTGATAATTTAATAGCTATCTCTATGTCGGATCCAGTTTGAGGCGGCGTGGGGGAAAGTTTAAATCCTGATGATTGTACTTACATGCACTGGAACTATACGCCTAAAAATTATACAACAATGGCCGAAGCATTTATTAACAGCTTCGGTAACCTTAGGAGGCATCTGATATGTCGTTTCACACTAACCGTCAATCGGGCCTGTCAACCAGGTTATTTGATTACAAATTTCCGTTCCATAAATTCCTCGTCGGTTTCTACTTTTTTTACCTGTAAGTCTCTATCGAAAAGCCGGTTCAGATTATTGCCGGCCAGGTCTTCCAGGTAAGATGCAACCTGCATACGGTAGCGGCCTGCCTTCCATGGTTGGTCCGGCCAGAATGCAAAGCCGGTTCCGTTATTGAAAGGTGTTCCGCTACCCATCATCACCTGTCCTTTTTCATCTGTTATTCGAATGGTCTCCTGCAACAGGTAATAGTCAAGGGATTCACCAAAGTTTATTTTTAATTCTCTATTTGTATTTGCCGCAGGCAGTTCTAATTTCCATTGTTCCGGTTGGGGCGAAATACTATCTCTGCTTCCGGCTATAAATTTCCTGTTAAAGGATTGGCGCAATAGCAATCCCTGCGCATCCTTCCAGTTGTTGTATATAGATATCGTATAATGTTTCCCCTGCTGCAAAGGACTGCCCAATTTACGGTTAGGAATCAAATCCCGTTTTATTCTGCCGGGGTCCAGCCACACGGTCAGCACGGTTCGGCTTGTATCCCACAATTCCGGTTGCAGATCAAGGAATACACCGGGTACCGTATCATTATGTTCGTTCTGCAGATAAATATGTTGTAGTGCTTCTCCTTCCCGCATAGGCGCCGAAAACTGAACATAGATTTTCAGCAGATTTTCCGGCAGGGTATCAACTGTGGGAAATACATTTATTACAGAAGCCATATGTTCAGCATTAGGCGCCGGAACCTGTATGGTACCAATCTGGTTTTTTTTATATATTACTTCGTAAGCGGAGCCAGGCGAAAAGGGAATAAGCGGTGTAAATAGAATCTGATCATCAGTGATTTTATAATTACCCAGCATGGCAGTAGTATTCCCTGCCAACCGAACCAGCAAGCCCTCTGAAGAATTGTTGATAGCATCGCCTGCCAGCTTTTTCGGGAAGGTAATGCCAATCGCTTGTTTGCCATTCCATATAATCGCTATTTTATCTTCTTTTTGCCTGCAACGTTGGGTCAACAGGCACACAAAAAAAATCAGGCTAAGCCATTGGCCTAACCTGATCCTGCTTTGTATCGTAAATCTATAAGGAACTGTCATTGGCAGTCAGTAAATCTACATCACCGTTTTGTTTTTTTTGCAGCATAATTATTTGCTGATCATTCAGTTTATCCATTTGAAGTACATTGATTAGCGGTGTTGCAGTAAAAACTACGCCGGCTGTACCTTTTACCGGATCGGTAAGTGTGCCTTCAAAAGATGCCATATTTTTATAATCTACTTTGGCAACCGGGTATTTGGTATTTGCCATTACCAGGTAATTATCGCTGCCGCTTTGCAAACTAAGCATATCAACGGGTGTATTGCCACTGCCCATTTCGGCAATCGTTCTGCCTTTTACGTGCATACCAGGTTTCAGGTCGTCCATTGGGAAAAGCACTAGTGGTGTGCAGGTATAGCTTGCCACTAAATATTTTTTATTGTTGATGGTGGCCGTAGTAAAGGTTTTGATGGGCGCTGCCGTTTCGTAGCGGCCATGGGATGCATGATAAATTTCAAGGGTAGCTTCGTCCTGCTTACCGGTAAAAGGGTAGGGAATGCTTTTGAACGAAGAACTGAATTCGTGATTGGATAAACCGCTCACCAATAATTTTCCGTCCGCATAGCCGATATCGGAAATAGTAGAAATTCGCAGCGAACGGCCACGGTTGTCTTTTGCATCTTCCGCCGGTGAATTGTTCAGTACAACAGATGTAACATCCAGGTCTTTCAAGGCTACGGCTTCTAACTGATTTCCGTTTAGTTTCAGCAGTACGGGAGTACCGTCGCTGTTCTGCACAGCAATGTATAATTTTTTGCTCACCGGGTTTACCGCCATATCCGTAATGGTAATATTGGTAACGGCTGTGCCCAGTGAAGCCGCTATTTTCTGATCGATATTCTTTACGTCAATGGCAGTGGCCTTTCCTTTCTTCGTGTCTTTGGTAGCTACTGCAAACACCATTGCACTTTTACTATCGCCAATAAATAAAATGCCGTCAGGCCCAAATGCAATGGCACTGATGGATTGGATGTCATTCACTTCGGAAATTCCATCATCGTCTTTTGATGTTTTGAAGGCTACGATACAGGTAAATGTAAATGCGGCAACGAGTAATGCAACGTAGAAATATGGTTTTTTCATGCGTAATTTTTTAAAGGAATAATGTAAAAGAAAACAGCGTTGGCTGATACATAGAGCAGCAAACATGATCAACACATCATATTGAATAAGGTTGAACAGGGAGTGCTTCACAAACATAATACATTGCTTTTGGTACAGCGGTTAAATGTCGTTAATGACTTTAATAGCTGTTACGTTTAGCATTTTTTAAAACCGGAATGCTGTATTTTCCTGCCAAAAATTATACGTTTTAGTAATGGAACAATTAGTTGTTTGTACATGCAATTGCATTTATAGCCATTTCTTAAACCAATCAATGGCCATTTCCTCATGCTTCGGTGTAAACTGATGTGGCCGATCCGGCTCAATATCTATCCTCAGTTTATCTAACGCATTCTTTGAACGGTATGCTTCGGTTGCGGCTTCAAAAGCAATCTGTGCACCGGGCAACGGGCAGTTGAGATCTTTCTCCGTATTCAGTATCAGCAGGGGCCGTGGTGCAAAAAGCCGGATCATCGAAGGGCAGTCAAATTCATCCGTAATGTGCGGCAACAGTTTATCCCAAACGGCTTTTACATTACGGCTGGTTACACCCGTATCACCCAGGTCTTTAGCAGCCTGTACATGAGCACCCCAAATGGTATGTGCCCGGCCCTGCCAGCGTTCATTTTCCAGGCTCCATTTAAAACTTTGCACACTAATAACCGGGACGGCTACTTTAATTCTTGTATCAACCGAAGCGGCCATCCAGGTTTCGATGCCACCTTTTGAAATACCCATCATGCCTATCCGCTTTGCATCCACATCGGGCCTGGTGCACAAATAATCCACCAGCCTCCATAAATCATACACCGTATCAAACAGAAAAGGATGCGGTTGATGGCTGCTGTCTGTATTTTGCCAGGCCGTCGTAATTGCTTCCACATATGGGTTATGGCCGGCCGCGGCATGTACCCGTTCACCATGGTATCTGCCATCAATAGCCACTGCCATAAAACCTGATTTTGAAAAACGGTGCAGCAGGTCTTTCATGCCTGCATCATCCTTGCTGCCGCCGGTTCCGTGCAGGCAAATAACAACAGGCAATTTTTTATTCCCCGTTGAAACAGGCTTATAAATCAGCATGGGAACTTTCTCCGTGGCTTCCGAATAAAAAAAGCCTGTTTCAATGATTACTGAATCCGTTGTAAAAGATTGAACTGATGGATTCGGATCCACCTTTGGCCGTTTCAATAAAGCGATAAAATCATTTCTCACCACCTCAACAGAAGGAGGCTGAGCAGGGAGCAGGCATATAATGAGAAGTAGGATGCCCGTTAGCAAAGCTTTAATAGAAGTACCTACGGATGTGTTGCTCATTGTATGGAGGAGTGTAAACTGCACTGGGTCATCAGCGTAAAATCACCTACATTTAAGTTGTCAGTTCAAACGGCGGGAGGCGCTACTGAGGAGCAACCTTTCAAGGGAAAACTGAACCGATAGAATGAGTCAATTCAACTTTGCCTGAGTTGGCTTTTTTGTAAATAAGTAGTGATGCACAATTACAATAGAATAATCCTCCTGTCTTTGCGAGATTGGGTTCGTGCCCAACGAAGCAATCTCCCTGTAATTCGTGGAGATTGCCACGGGCATCCGCCTAGGCGGACGCAATGACTTGTAATTAATCTAACCTAATTGTGTTCATATACTTATATATTGTTATGAACATTCATTCGGCCTATGTATTAAAAACCTTCGGGTCTAAGCCTGCGCCTGCCTACATCAGTGTTAGCTGGCCTTTTACAGCCTCGATTAAGCTATTTCCCATACCTCATTTCCCCTTAGTAACTTATCTAAATCGCCTTTGCCTCTTTTGGCAATCGCTTCCTCAATTTGCATCGCCATTACATCTTCGTAGCAGGCACGGGCCGTTTGGTAAAATACCCCAAACGGGCGTGGCAAGTGACCTTCTATCCGGGGATCATCAAACATGCGAACGAGCAACTGGGCCTTATAAAAATCTTTTTCGTCATGTATCCAAAGGTCTTCTTTGCTATGACCATCTTCCAGGCTCACCACAATGGGTTTTAAGCCATCGAGTTTAATTCCCTTGTCTTGTGTGGCGCCAAACACCATCGGCTGTCCCTGTTCTAAAAAGATAACTTCATTAGGCTTGCTGCTTTTCTCGGTAAAAATCTCGAAAGCGCCATCGTTAAAAATATTGCAGTTCTGGTAAATCTCCAGGAAACTGGCGCCGGTATGCAGGTGACTGCGTTGCAGCATTGCCTGCAAATGCTTGGGGTCACGGTCCATACTGCGGGCTACAAAGGTGGCATCGGCGCCCAATGCCAAAGCCAGTGGATTGAACGGATGGTCAATGCTGCCCATTGGCGTACTCTTCGTCACCTTATTTTCCTCGCTGGTAGGCGAATACTGGCCTTTAGTCAATCCATAAATCTGGTTGTTGAATAACAGGAGGTTCACATCAAAATTGCGGCGCAGCAGGTGAATGGTATGGTTTCCTCCAATGCTAAGCCCATCGCCGTCGCCGGTTACAATCCAAACACTTAGTTCGGGCCGGGTAGCTTTTAGCCCGCTGGCTACTGCTGTGGCACGCCCGTGAATACTGTGCATGCCATACGTGTTCATATAATAAGGGAACCGGCTGCTGCAACCAATACCACTGATAATTACGATGTTTTCTCTGGGTATTCCTATACCGGGCATTACTTTTTGCACCTGGGCCAAAATAGAATAATCACCGCAGCCAGGGCACCAGCGTACTTCCTGATCTGTGGCAAAATCTTTGGCTGTGAGCAACGGCTTGGGAGCACTGATTGTTTCGCCTACAATATTTCCGGCCAATGTAGTTTCCATCATCACTTTTCTTATTTGGGTCTGCAAATATCCGGTATGTATCACAGATTAAGAAATCGGGAATTCGGAAGATTAGCAGAACTAAGGTTGCCAGCTTTTATGGAAGTAAGGGTACCAACTTTCCAAAAGTTGACAACCTGTAACCAGGCACTATTTTAATTTCTTTAAAAAGTCTTTTATCCCCTTCAACACCTGTTCCGCTACCTGCTTGCGAAATTTTTCATCCAGTATCATTTGTTCATCCTGCGGATTGCTTAGAAATGCTACTTCTACCAGGCTGCTATTACATTCTGTAAGCTGGATGGGTTGAAAATTAAAATTGCCAACGTTGCCGAATTCTGCCAGGCTATCAATTTGTAATAATCTTTTAAGCAAGGCTTGTGTAAATGGGCGGTATGCCACGTGTTTATAGTAAGTAGATACTCCACGTACGGTTGTTTTGGAGCTGCTGTTGAGGTGAAAAGAAATAAACAGATCGGGCCACTGCTTTTGCAGAAACAGCACCCGGTCTTTGTTATCAATAGTTGTATCCTGCTCACGGGTCATTATTACGTTTACATGCTCTTTTTGCAGCAGGCTTTGCAGTTCCTGTGCAAACAGGATGGTATAATTTTTTTCAAGCACTTTGGTAGTAATGCCATCGGCACCGGTGTTGGTACCACCATGGCCGGCATCAATGGCAATGGTCATATTTTCAAGCTTATGCCGTACAGGCCAGTGCCGCACTTTAACTTGCAGGCTTTTACCAACGTACCTAATACTATAACCCCAGTGCTGCCGGTGCTTCAGGCTGATGGTTACCTGCACTACATCATCTTCTGTTTGTACAAATGAAACATTCACTATTTCCTGTACCGATTGCAATTGCGTAATCCAGTTGGTGTTGCTCATTACTCCATACAGGTCAACGATAATGCGGGCCGTATTGGATTCCCCTACAGGTTCCATCCGGCTTTTATAAGCAATTTTTTTATTCAGGCTGATGTTCAGGTAATCGTACAAACTATCCCCTCTCACACCCCAGCTTTCCGTAATAGCTGCGGGCTGTACGGAATCAATTGTTTTAAACAGCAATTGTTTTCCGTCAATATAAGCGGAATGGTATTTTGATAGCTGAACATGATATAGCCCGGCAGCACTATCTACTATTTTTAGGGCTACACCGGTATCAATATAACCCATCTTAGCACTGCCTAAACGGTCTTCGCCATTGCTGTAGGCCAGTTGCGGCAGCTTGCCGGCAGTAGTGCCCATTAGCGTTTGCGCATCACACGTATGAAAAAGAATAAAAATGAATGTATAAAAGATGGTAAATTTCATAAGCGATCATTTGCGGGATGCAAAGGGCGGCATCGATGATTTATAAGTTCAAATGTTTATGAACTTGTGGCGATGCCGTCCTTATTGTAGAAAAACTGTATCAATTTAATATAGATATCAATGCGAATGAAGTGTTGAGGCGGTTAAGACAGAAAATGTAAGTTTATTATTCTGCACTTTTAATTCAGCAAATTGGTTGTCATCTTATAAGTGGCATCTCACACTACGCCGCTTGTAATTGTATTTGTTGGGCTTGGCCCAACCCTGTTGGTAGTAGCACCAGTAAAACAATTGCCGGTAATTTGTTGGGCAGCGCCCAACCCCTTGAAATAGTATATGTCTTAAAGGGATTGGGCGCTGCCCAATAATATACTAATATTGATTACTGATCCTACCAACAGCATTGGGCGCTGCCCAATAATATAAAGCAAATTCAACCCTTGATTCGCATTATCAACGAACTACATCGCTTGCAATGAATAAACAGCAGTTACGCACCTTACAGTAATACCTAGATACCTGCCCGTATCGCAAAGTGTTTGCGATGTGGCGAAAATAGAATTTCTTCCGTCCGGATACAGATATAACGCCAAATTGAAAAGCTTCTGTTCAACTGCGTTCCGTCCGCTGACATATTGCAAACATCTACGTTAGCGGTATTAGTTTGTCCAAAACTGGTTACCAGGAATCATGGTTGAGTTGTGGCCTCGGTTGCCATGTTGGTCGTACCAATAATCATATCGCCAGGTTCCTGTGGATTGGTCTTTTACAAATTCAGAACGTACTCGCAACAACTTATCATACTCAAACCTTCTGTATGTGTCTAATATGCTATTATAGTCATTTGGATCAGGGTCAATAACCCAACAAAAAAATGTCCAATGCTCGCTAAATACCGTTAGATTTCTGGAATCGATATAATTTGTAAACGATTCTTTTTTACAGCCAGTGTCGTTTATCAGGTCAATACGCTGTTTTATAAATCCTTTACTGTTTTTAAAATTGACAACAAAAGAGTCCTTTGTGTTTTTAATGGTATCGATTACATAAAGGTCGTCCCATTTGCTTGAAAGAAAGTTCAGCCGCCTTAGGTTAAATGAATCTGCATACACTCTTGCGGAAGCAATTGTTTTATTGAAAGGTTGACAAAATACTAACAAATTAATGAAAAGCAGTATGTTGATTGCTAAGAAATGTTTCATACTGCCGTTAACATTGATGTTTCTATTGCAGATTCATAAGTAATAGTAAGGACGGCATCGCTACAACATACTTTATATAAAAAGTTTGAAATCAGCGATGCCGATCTGCTTGCTTGTTGCTTATTTTAATTTACTCAACGCTTCTCTTAGCTGATCCAGCATAGCGCCAATTTCCTCTTTTCGGCAGGTGCCTACGCTAAGGCGGTACCAGGGGCTGTTGCGGCTGGCGCCAAATGCATAGAAGGGTACAATCGCCAGTTTGGCTTCGGCCAGCAAATAATTGGTTACGTCTTCCTGTGAATTCAACTCGGTTCCATCCGGTAATTCCCTGCCTACCAGGTCAAAACGCAAGGTAAGATAGATGGCTGCCTGCGGAGCTACGGCATCCACTGCATAGCCTTCTGTCTTCAATAAGATAATACCTTCATAAATCTGCCGCAGCCTCATTTCCAATTCTGCTTTGTAGTGTGCTAAATAACTATCTACTGCAGCAGCTTGTTGCAAAAATGTAGCAGTTGCCTTTTGTTCGGCCATTGGCGCCCAGGCCCCGATATGGCTCAGGATGGCTTTTATTTTTGCGATGATGGTTGCAGGCCCCAGGCTCCAGCCTACCCGTACACCGGTGGCTGCAAATGCTTTACTAATGCCATCTACATAAATGGTGTAGGGTTTCATTTCCGGGAAAAGGGATACCGGATCATAATGTATAATCCCCCCATACGTCAGCGTCCAGTACATCTGGTCATACATCACATACAGCTTTTTTTCCCCTTCGCTCCGGGATTTGTTTTCTTCCAGTACCAACCGGCAGATTTCAGTCAATGATTCTTTAGTGAGCGTAGTGCCGGTAGGGTTTTGAGGAGTGCACAGGCAAAGCAATGTAGCACCTTTCAGGTAAGGCGCTATATCGGCAGGCACCGGCATAAAATTATTTTCGGGTGTTGCTTCTATCAGGCAGTGCTGCCCGCCATTCATATGTGTATAATGGTTATTGTTCCAGCTTGGTACCGCATATATCACTTTATCCCCTTTATCAACCAATACCTTAAAAATAGCATATATCAGGGGGCGGCCACCACTGGCAATTTGTATTTCATCAGCGGCATACAGCAGGCCCTGCCGTTCCTGTATAAATGCTAACACGGCTTTTCGTAAATCAGCCTCGCCATCGGCAGCCGGGTAACTGGTGTAATGGTGCCGGTATGCTTCAATAATGGCGTCTTCCAGTTCTTTTGGTATCGGAAATATTTCGGGGTCAAAATCCCCGATGGTAAAATTGTAAATGGTTTCACCCTGGCTAATGCGCTGGCGGATGGCATTGCCCAGTTTTACAATTTCACTGCCGATCAGGCTTTCGGCTAACTGCGATAGTTTAGGTTGACTCATATTGTACGTGCCGCATTTTTGCGGAGGTAAAATTAGTGAATAGTAAATGGCGAAAATCGGGAATGGTCAATGGTGAATGGTGAATATCAGAAACAGTAATTATACCAGGATCAAATGGGTTGTGGACTTCATTTAAGCTGTTTATACCTGATTTGCTTATTGCTCATTGCCTATTTGAATTCTTAGTTTGAATCATTAACAACTTCCTGCCGGTTTCTAAGTACTGGTGGGTATTGAAATACACCGGTGTTCTATGCATCTTGCCAATTAAACTACAATATATGAAACTGCTGTTATTATTTTTATTATTTACGGTACACTTACAGGCACAACCCCGCAAATACATTCGCCAGTTAGTGGTGGTACCACTCAATGAATCGCCGGAAAAGGTGGGTGATACCAATAATTATCATTTATTGGCAAGTACACCGGATGGTATCATTTTAAAGCCCAAACAAACCTTTATACTTCGGTCAACATGGAATCAGGAAGGTGATTCCGTTATCAATGTTGGTGAAGGAACAGTAAGAGAAACCGATGGATACCGGGCAGTAATGGATGCCAAATTATACCCTGATGCAGCAGTACACAAAATGGATGCAGCCATCTTTTTAGTGCTGCTGCAAGCCCCCGGTAAAGATTCTATTATTTTCAAATTAGCCCGGTTTGATATTCAGTTTCAAACCGTTGCTGACAGCAGCTTTTATTCCCGGGCAGGCGTATTGCTTCATCCTGCACAATATCCAATTGCCCGCATAGCCAATGCGATGGCTGCAGATATCCGATTTACTGCTACGCAAATGCTACAGCAAAACGACCCACAGGACCAAACGATACGAACCGGCGTTTACAGTGGAAGGCCTTTATTTGCAACTATGCAAACGACCACTTCCAAACAGGTCATATCATTCCTGATGTATGTATATGCCAGGCCCGATAAATATATGGCACATACTTTTAAAATAAGTGAAACATATGCTACCTGGTTAATTAACGGAGCTCCTGCTGTGAAAACCAATTGACCAATTGGCAACGGGCAATTAGCAATAAGCAAATCTATAAATGTGGAACTGTACTACATTTTAATATACCGTTTCCTTTAGCATTGTTTCCTTTCTTATTGCCTATTTAATTATTGCCTATTTGATTTCGGTTAATACTTCTTATATCACCCGGCTTTAGGCCATCAATCGTAAGCTTTGCGATCCGGTAACGGATAAGCCGTAATGTTGGAAAACCAATCGCAGCGGTCATTCTGCGCACCTGCCGGTTTTTCCCTTCTGTTAGTAAAAGCCGTAGCCAGCTATCAGGTACATTTTTCCGAAACCGGATGGGTGGTATTCTTTCAGGCACCGTAGATGGTTGCGTAAATGCAACGGCAGTGCAGGATTTTGTGCGGTGTGTTTTTCCATCTATCTGAATGTTTACTCCCGACTGTAATTTTTCCAGTGCATCAGTAGTAATTATTCCTTCTACCTGCACCCAATATTCCCGTTCGTGTGCATAGGCGGGATGCAGTAATGCCTGGTTCACAGAAGCATCATTTGTAAGCAGCAGCAAACCTTCGCTGTCATAATCCAGCCGCCCTACCGGATATACATCCTGTGGCACATCAAACAAATCTTTCAAGGTCCGCTTATTGCCTTCAGCCGAAAACTGAGAAAGCACCTGATAAGGTTTGTAAATAATATAGTACTGCATGAAAAGATGAAATAAGAAGTAAGTGTAGAACACAAGGAATAAGACCCAAAGCACAAGGAACAATAAATATCCGGTAAGCATTAGTATAAACAGATAACCTGCAAAACGGGATTACGCTTTATCATTTTAATAAACAGCATATTAGCTGCAACAGCAAATGTTCCGCTTTTAAACGATAAATGCTACCCCTGTATTTACAACGTGTGGGCAGCAAACAGGTAAATAAGTAAACTTTATAAAAACACAAATCCCGGCCGGGGCCGGGACTTTGTATATGGATGGGTTAGTAAGTAGCAAAAGGAAATTTTATTTCCTGCACAATGTTAGTAAACATTTTATCTAACAAAAAAAAATCAGCCATATTTTTTTTGCACATTTTTTTTGCTCGTATGAGAATTTTTCTAAAACAGTTGGCAGCACTTGTGTAAAACACATATACTTACTGCTTACCCTACACGTTGATGTGTATAATATCATTCTGCTGTAAAGCCTGTCGTTGCTACGTTTCAGCTAACAGTTTACTGTTTCTTAAAAGTCATTCTGTGCCACTTTTTATCTGCTGGTTTTTTCTTTTATTTCACCTTTCTCCTACATTGCTATCCAACAAAATGTGAATAAACATCATGGCTACATCCATTGAATAATATAGCATACATAACATTTTTGTTTGCAAACTAATAGCTCCCTGTTTTCCACGCAGCCATACCCGCTATCTTTAACCGCAAATTATTTGATTTATGAAATTTCCCGGGAGCACAACTGTACAATGGATAGCCGGTTTAATTGGAGCAGAAGTGATTGGAGATGCCGGAGCAACCGTTCCGGGAATTAATGAAATACACCGGGTAGAGCCTGGTGATATGGTATTTGTAGATCATCCGAAATATTATAGTGCCAGCCTCAACAGCCCTGCTCGGTTTATTATTATTAATACAACAGCAGTAGTGGTTCCTGAGGGTAAAACCCTGCTTGTTACGCAACAGCCTTTTGAGGCCTACCTTGCCATTGTTAATTATTTCCGGCCGTTTCAAAAAGCAGAAACCCTCCATAGCCCTACTGCAACCATCGGCGAAAGCACGATCATCATGCCCAATGTATTTGTTGGAAGAGAGGTAACTATTGGTAACGACTGTATCATTCATCCCAATGTTACACTTTACGATCATACGATTATTGGTAACCGGGTAACCATTCATGCAGGAACAGTAATTGGTGCAGATGCTTTTTATTATAACATAAAAAAAGACCGGGACGTATTTGCTAAGAAGATGGGTAGTTGCGGCCGCGTAGTAATTGAAGATGATGTAGAGATAGGCGCCAACTGCTGCATTGATAAAGGCGTAACCAATGATACCCTTATTGGCCGCGGCACCAAAATGGATAATCTCATTCAAATAGGCCACGATGTAATCATCGGAAAGAATTGCATTATTGCATCGCAGGTAGGTATTGCCGGCGCTACCACTATTGGAAATAATGTAACTATCTGGGGGCAGGCAGGCATCAATAAAACGCTTACTATAGGCGACGGCGCTGTGCTGCTGGGCAAAACAGGCGTAAGCAAAAGCATTGAAGGTGGCATTACGTATTTCGGTACCCCTGCTATCCCTGCAATAGAAAAAAACCGGCAGTCAATATGGATAAAACGGATACCTGAACTCTGGAAAAAGGTGATGGGCGAGCCAAATGTGAAAATGTGATAATGTGCAAATCTGCAAATTTAAAACCCATATTATTTTCGGCGCTTTACAAAATTTCAGTTTGCCTGTTATTCATAGATTACCGTTATTACGTTTCATAAGGCGATGCCCTATACTGATTGATGGCATTTTCTGATTTATTACCGCCATTTCATGGCTTAATACAATATACATTTTTGTATTCATTTGTATTTATTGCCTATTGCAAATTTGTACTCATTGAGCCATTGAGTCATTTGCTAATTTGCACATTGTCACATTTGTACATTTGTTTTGCATATCCGCTCAATACTTTGTTGCAATGGCCTGTAATGAAAATCAGGAAAGGTTTTCAAAAATTTGCTGTTATCAAAGTTAACTATGGCCTGCGCACTCTCTGCTGTTTCTTTCGTAACCAATGGGTCCTGGTGAGTAAACCAGCTTTTTAATTTTTCCAGCCGCCATACCATGGATGCCAAAAAAGGAGTTACCTGCTTGTGGGGCCGCTTGGTGCCGAATGCATCTGCTATCATAAAAAATACCTCTTTAAAACTGCGGCACTCCCCGTTAATAATATATCGTTCTGCGGTTACCGCACTATTCATTAGCCGGATCATGGCAGCGGCAATATCTTCTGCATCGGTAAAGCCAGCAACGCCACTGCTGTACCAGGGGAAGCCATTCCGGATATTTTTGAAAATAGCCATTGATCCTTTATTCCAGTCGCCATACTCACCGATTATAATGGATGGGTTGATAATGGCCGCCTGCAGGCCTTCGCCAACGCCCCTCCACACTTCCATTTCGCCTAAGTATTTTGTTTTACCGTACTCGCTATCACTACTTTCTTCCGTCCACTGCATGGCTTCTGTAACCATAGCCCCACCGTGCATTTTACCCAGCGCTGCCACGCTGCTTACATGCACCAGCTTTTGTACGCCGGCATCAAGGCAGCTATTTACCACATTGGCCGTACCCTCTACATTTACTTTGTGCAGTTGCTGCTTTTCTTTTGCATGAAAGGAAACCATTGCCGCACAATGATATACCTGCGTTACATCCTGCAATGCATTTTCCAGGCTGGTAATATCCAGTATATCGCCGGTTACCCATTCCGCATCTTTCGCCAACAAGGGAGGAATAGCAGACCGGTAAATAGCCCGTACCTGGTTACCCGGTGCAGCCAGTTGCTTTATTAAATGATGACCCAATAGTCCACTGCCGCCTGTTACAAGTATCATAGCGGGTAAAAATAGGGAGCAAAAAGGCAAGGAGCAACAAGCAATTGGCAATAAGCAAAAGGACAAGAAGTTATTAGTAAAGCATAACAAATAATAAGTTGCTCAGTAGCGTTGACAGGTTGCATATAAAAGACCCCTTCCTACAGGTTTATTTTCATTTGCCTGTTGCTTGTTATATAGTTGCAAATCACACTTTGCCTGTTGCCAATTGCCCTTTGCCCATTTGCTAATTTGCTAATTTGCTAATTTTTACATTTGCACATTCCTTTCTCATCCGAAGCCATTATTTTTGCGCCCCAATTATGCTGGTAAAAACAGTTATCAATATCTTCTTTCTCCTCATCATTGCAATAAGCAGCCTGCCGGTAAAGCAGGTTGGCAATTTCTTTTTCAAAAGCGATGTACAGGACGAAATGCAGGAAGATTGCTGTGATACACCCCTAAAAAAAACCAGCGATACAGCAGGCTATCAGGACTTCCTCTGCTGTTATCATCATACCGTGGCTGTGCATCCGGTATCCCAACCTTTGCCTTACCATCTTTGCCATGCCGATTGGGAATTGCCGCTGTGGCCGGCTGTAGAAGTTCATACGCCGCCGCCATAACAGGCCATCATCCTATTTTACAACAGGCAATGGAAATGATGGTAGCTGATGCAAGTTGGCTGCACTCTACTTTGTCCTGTACGTGCGGGATTGCTTATTTCACCAGGTTACTTTTTACTGCTTGTGCGTAAGCAGACCTGTTATTTTCCACATTATTACTATTTTCTTTTTAAGCTTTCCAAGAAAGCAAACCCGTGTATATGAAAAATTTTATGCGTACGGCAGGGTCTGATATACCTGCCTCTATTGTTGTATTCCTAGTAGCATTACCACTATGCCTTGGCGTAGCGCAGGCATCCGGAGCCCCGCTTTTTGCCGGCGTTATTGCTGGTGTGGTGGGCGGTATAGTGATCGGATCTTTGAGCGGATCGAACCTAAGCATCAGTGGCCCTGCCGCCGGGCTTACGGCTATTGTAGCTACCGCCTTAGCCGATAAAAGCAATATTGCTACATTCCAGGTATTTTTACTATGTGTATTTATTGCCGGCCTGCTGCAGGTAATACTTGGCTTTATAAAAGCAGGTATTATCGGCGATTTTATTCCCAACTGTGTTATCAAAGGAATGCTGGCAGGTATTGGCCTGTTGTTGATCTTAAAAGAAATTCCCCATTTCTTAGGCGATGACAACGACTATATGGGCGATGAAAGCTTTGCCGAGGTTAAGGGCAGGAATACCTTTTCTAATATATTTTATGCGTTTCAGGATATTAATGCAACCGCAGTTATGATTGGATTACTTTCTTTTTCCTTTCTGATCATCTGGGAGTTAAAACCATTGAAGAAATTAAAGTTTTTTAAGTTGGTTCCGGCGCCGCTATTAATAGTAGCCGCAGGTATTACCATCAACCAGCTTTTTATGAATAGCGGCAGCAGCATGGCATTGGGCAATGGTCACCTGGTAGCACTGCCGGTTGCTACGGATGTAAAGGAATTTACCAACCTGTTTATGTTTCCTGATTTTAGCGCCATTACCAATGTAAAAGTCTGGACTGTTGCTGCAACCCTTGCGATTGTTGCAAGCCTGGAAACCCTGCTAAGCATTGAGGCGGTGGATAAACTGGACCCGTTGAAACGCGTAACCCCTACCAACCGGGAGTTAAAGGCACAGGGTATTGGAAACATGCTGAGCGGCCTTTTAGGCGGCCTTCCTACCACCTCCGTTATTGTTCGCAGTTCGGCCAATGTAAGTGCCGGTAGCAAAACAAAATTGTCTGCTATTTTGCACGGTGTATTTCTGTTGCTAAGTGCCCTGTTCCTGGCCCCGTTCATTAATAAAATTCCGGTGGCAGCGCTGGCAGCCATTCTTATATTTACCGGTTACAAGCTGGCTAAACCGATGCTGTTCATAGCGTTTTATAAAAAGGGGCTTGACCAGTTTTTACCATTTGTTGTTACCATTGCAGCGATACTGCTGAAAGATTTGTTGTGGGGTATCGCCATTGGCATCCTGGTATCGCTTTACTTTTTGTTGCGTAGCGGTTTCCGCTCATCGGTATTTATTGTAAACGATGAAAACAAATACATGATCCGGCTGCGGAAAGATGTATCGTTTTTAAATAAATCGCTCATCAAAACAAAACTGGAAGAAGTGCCTGCCAACGCTTATATTTTGATTGATGCTGTGCGTGCCGATTTTATAGACAAAGATGTAATTGAGGAGATAAATAATTTTATGGTGCATGCACACCTGAAAAACATTACAGTAGAAATAAAGAAAAGCCTGAACAAACCGGCACATCAGTTATTTACAGAAACGATGATGCCTGTATTAGCAGAAAAGGTAAAAGTGTTGGCTTAATTGTGCACTATTACATTTATTACTATTACTGATGAATCGGCAAAGGCGGATAAATGGCTGCTCCTATAATTTTAATCTTGAATTTAAAAATAATTACGATGCAATCTTACGAAAAACTGTTACTGGAAAACAAAGCCTGGGCCGCTGAAAAAGTAGCGGATGACCCGGATTTTTTTTCACGACTGGAACATTTACAAACCCCTGAATTTTTATGGATTGGCTGCAGCGACAGCCGGGTACCGGCCAACGAAATTACCGGCACCCAACCCGGTGAAATATTTGTGCACCGCAATATTGCCAATATGGTTGTGAATACGGATATAAATATGCTGAGTGTATTGCAATATGCGGTAGAAGTGCTGAAAGTGAAACACGTAATTGTGTGCGGCCATTATGAGTGCGGTGGTGTAAAAGCAGCTATGACTACCCATTCGTACGGCCTGATTAATAAATGGCTTAGCAATATAAAAGATGTGTACCGGCTGCACCGTACCGAGTTGGATGGGATAACGGATAACCGGTTAAAAACCGATCGACTGGTAGAAATAAATGTACAGGAGCAGGTAACAAACCTTGCGAAAACAGACATTATTCAGAAAGCCTGGAAAAACGAAAACCGGCCCGACCTGCATGGCTGGGTATACAGCCTGTCGGATGGTATTATCAATCCTGTTTTTGAAATGAAAGCTAACACACCACTGGATCCGATTTTTGAGTATGATAACCTTTAGCGTGAATCATGAATCGTGAATAATTGATGCGTTGCTGATTTCAAAATGGAATCGTTCATTATTAAAAATTGATCAGGGAAATGTACCTACGTATTCACGATTCACGAAACTGATTTTCCTAACCTCTTTCCAACCTTGCCATGAAATTCATTGTAACCGGACTTTTGTTTTGCCTCATAAATACCTTGCAAGCGCAACTTCCCGATACACCTGTCATTTTTCCGAAACCGCAGCAAATGCAATTACTGCCGGGAAATTTTTTGCTTTCCAATGCTACCACCATTGTTGCAGATGGAGCGGCAAAACCAATAGTTGCACTATTTATCAGTCAATTAAAAATGCAATCCGGATTAAACCTCAGGCAAGCCGCCTCGGCCAATAAAAATGTAATCCGCTTTTCATTTACCAATAAAATACAACCCGGGCCTGCAGGACAGTACGCCTTAACAGTCGGTGCTTCAAATATCACTATTACGGCCAACAGGCCTGAAGGTATTTTTTATGGCATGCAAACGTTGTTGCAGTTAGCAGCGCCGGCAGCAGCATTAAAAACGACGGACGTAAAAGTAAAAACCTCGGCTTCTTTTACCGTTCCATGTCTGAACATATATGATGAACCCCGCTTTGCGTACCGGGGCATGCACCTGGATGTAAGCCGCCATTTTTTCAACGTTGCTTACATTAAGAAATATATTGATTATCTCGCCGCTTATAAATTCAACACGTTTCACTGGCACTTAACAGACGACCAGGGCTGGCGGATTGAAATAAAAAAGTATCCTAAGTTAACCAATGTAGGCGGCTATCGCAATGGCACCATCATTGGCCGCTACCCCGGCAAAGGCAACGATGGCTTGCGCTACGGCGGGTTTTACACACAGGAACAAATTAAGGAAGTGGTAAAATATGCAGCCGAAAGATATATATCGGTGATCCCCGAAATTGAAATGCCCGGCCATGCGAGTGCGGCTATTGCGGCTTACCCGCAGCTAAGCTGTTTCCCCGATGAAAGTACGAAGCACCCACCGCAATGTGCGTGGGCCGGTGATACCACCGGCAAGCAGGTGCAGCAAACCTGGGGCGTGTTCGACGATGTATTTTGCCCCGGCGAATACACCTTTCATTTTCTGGAAGATGTGCTGGATGAAGTGATGCCGCTATTTCCATCCAGATACATTCATATTGGCGGGGATGAGTGCCCGAAAACAGCCTGGGAGCGTTCCGCTTTTTGCCAGCAGTTGATGAAAGAAAAAGGCCTGAAAAATGCACATGAACTGCAAAGCTATTTTATACAACGGATGGAAAAATACGTGAACAGCAAAGGCCGCCGCATTATCGGCTGGGACGAAATACTGGAAGGAGGTCTGGCGCCCAATGCAACCGTTATGAGCTGGCAGGGCGAAAAGGGTGGTATTGCGGCGGCACAGCAGGCACATGATGTGATCATGACACCTTCCAATTATGTGTACTTCGACCATAGCCAAACGAAGAGTGAAGACAGCGTAACCATTGGCGGCTACCTGCCACTGGAAACCGTGTACAATTACGATCCCGTTCCCGCTGTCCTGAATACCGATGGAGCCAAACATATTTTAGGAGCACAGGCCAATTTATGGGCAGAATATATCACCAACCCGGCTAAAGTAGAATACATGTTATTCCCCCGCATGGCTGCTTTGAGCGAAGTGCTGTGGACGAAAAAAGAAAACAAAAGCTGGGATGATTTTGAAAAGCGTTTGCCGGCTTTGTTTGAGCGGTTGAACGATGGGAAAGTGAATTACAGTAAAACTTACCTTGAGCCAATAGTTTCTATAATATCAGGCGAAACTTTAGGCGAAATTAAGCTACAGGTAACTTCGAGAAAGCCTTCTTCTATATTAGGGTTTTTTAAAACAACAAACGTAAATGGATTGACAAAGAAAGTGCCAGTTACTAGTGTGGGACACGTATCGGAAGCTATTAATTCCAATGTCCTTATAGGAATTCTACCAGAATCATATATAAGTATTGAGCCCATATTAACTTTAAATTTCTTATTCAACAAAGCAACCGGCAAAAAAATTACCCTCATCAACGAACCCTCGAAAAACTATCCCGGCAACGGCGCTTTTACGTTGGTGGATGGTATACAAAACGATCGGCGATTAGAACGATCAACAGAGTTCTTAGGCTTTAATGGACAGGATTGCGAAACCATGATTGATATAGGAAAACAGGATACCATCAGTAAGATAATTGTGCATTGTCTGAACCAGCAACCCAGTTGGGTGTACCCTCCCAAAACTATTGAGGTAAGCATTAGCAGCGATGGGAATCAGTATTCGGCTCAACCGGTTTACCAGATTGCAAATACACAACCCGGTAATAATTCAATTACTGTTCTGGTGAATAATACAGTAGGCCGGTATGTAAAAATAAAAATGATGAACCATGGAATTATTGATGCCGGTATGCCTGGCGCCGGTAGCCCGGCATGGCTAATGGTAGATGAAGTGGAGGTTTGGTAAAGCCTCATCCCCTTCCCTTCTCAGCCTCATCCGCCTATGGCACCTTCTCCATTAGGAGAAGGGAAATGGATGCAATTACGTTTGAGAAGGGTGCCTCTGTTTGCATTTACATATTAACATCTATCGGTACATAAGCAACAGTGGCAACGTAAACATTTTTGGTTTTAGCCTATACATTCTTCGCTCTATAAAGTCTTTGACCACTGGTGTTTGGAACATTAAAAAGCTCTTTACATAGCCCTTATATGTTTGTTTTTTAAATTTAGGGGGCATAAAAAATCAAAAAGAAGCGTGTCTTAATCAACTTTGAGGCAAGGAAGAAAAAGCCCATGGTAATGAATACCGGCTTTCAGTTTTTTCTCCTTCAAGTTGCGCCTGTGGTATAACCTGGCAATCAATGCCGCATATTTATAAGGCAAGGCGATGCTTGATTTTTTATAACGCTATTTAAATGAAATTACATTGACAACAAAGGGGTATCTGGGAATTGATGTAAGTAAGGGCTATGCAGATTTTATGCTGCTGGACAGGGACTGCCAGGTGCAGGAAGAACTGTTCCAGTTAAGCGATACGGCAGCCGGCCACCGGGAACTAAAAAAAATAATTGACCTATGGCAAAAACAGGGGTTGGCAGAACTGTATTGTGGCGTGGAAAGCACCGGTGGTTATGAGAACAACTGGCATTCGATGCTCAAAGGTATTGAAAGCAGCAGTGGCAGCGGCTTGTGGGTAGCCCGGCTCAATGCCAGAGCAGTAAAGGCAGGCGGGGATGCCTTATTGCGCAGAACGATAACGGATGGCGTCAGCGCTGTTACGATTGCTTCCTACCTGGCTAAATATCCTGAAAAAGTGGACTATGGTAAGAGGGCTAAACCAACCGATGAACAACACCAGGCGGGCCGTCAGTTTATCACTGGCATCCGCATGTGGACCAAACAAAAAGTACAGCTTAGCAATCAGTTAGAGAAGCTGTTGTATCAAAATCTGTCGCCGCTGTTGGTGTATTGCCGAAACGGCCTGCCGGGCTGGTTGTTACGGATGCTGGTAAAATATAGTTCTGCCGAGGCCATTGTGCATGCCGGGGCGGCTAAACTGGAAAAGATAAAGGGCATCAGTGCGGAAAAATCAGCGGCCATTATGAAGAAGTTCACAGACCATCAGCCGGTGCAACCACCGGCCAAAGCACTGACACATCTCATTAGCATAACAGCCACAGAAGTACTGCACCAGCAATCCCTTATCGATACCGGTAAAGATTATCTGGGTGAGCTATATCAGCAGGATGCAGGTGTAAAACTGCTGGTAGCTATAAAGGGTATCGGGCTGGACAGTGCGGTAGCCATTATACTGCAAATAGAGGATGTGGCTCGTTTTGAGAGTGCCAAAAAGTTAGCATCTTATTTTGGGGTTCATCCCTGCTTTAAACAAAGCGGCGACGGGATGTGGGGCAATCACATCAGCAAACAAGACAGAGGAGATTTACGGGCCGTGTTATATATGGTGGGCATGTCAGCGGTAAGATATAACCCGATGTTTACTACGCTATACGCCCGTTTCAGAGCCAAAGGCATGAAACATAAGCAAGCCATGGGAGTGGTGATGCATAAGCTGCTGCGGGTGATTTATGGGGTACTGAAATCGGGTAAGCCTTTTGATGAACAAACGGAAGAAAAACACCGGCAGCAGGCTGCACAAAAACAGGCAGTTAAAAAAGAAGAAACGCAAAAAGCGAAACAAACCGCAGAACAAAAGAAACACCGTTTTGAGACAATTGCAGAGACTGCACCGGTGTCCGGCAGAAACCTGAAGGCAAGAAAAAAACAGTTGGCGTCCCAAACTTCCATAGAAGCAAATGCGGGCTTACCAACTGGGAAAGCAAACATATAAAAATGTTTGCAACTTAATTTGGAATTGAACGGTATAACTGAAAGGGCGATATAACCGCTGATACTGATCCTATTACGCCCTTTCAGGGCTTGCTGGAATAGGATGTAATCGTTTGTCGTAGGGCTTCTCCCTACGCTAAGCTATTACCGCCCTTTCAGGGCTACAAACCATGTTTCGAACACCTATGGTCTCCAACTACAAACCTGCCAATTCTGACCTTTCTTTTTTCTAACTACAGGCTCCCAAATAAAACCCTTGAAAAGATTTGAGAACTTTTCAAGGGTCGCAGTCATTTTGAAAATTGGAGCAGTTGCTGATCATTTATGGGATGCACAGAAAGTGATGCCATAAAAATATACATTAGAATGGAGCCCCGAAATAATCGGGGTAGACTGTCGCCAATGTCGCCCCATCATTGTAACAAAAGCCCGTCTCCCAAAAGAGAAACAATTAAAACGAGTTACCGCAACAAGTTGTAATGAACACCACAGCCAAAGGATTTATTCACCATTGACCATTCACCATTCACGACTGTCATCCCAGATACACTTTCAGCAGTTGGCAGCGGCTGGTGTGCTGCAGCTTGGCAATGGCTTTGTCTTTTATTTGCCGTACCCGCTCACGGGTTAGCTGAAACCGGGTACCGATATCTTCCAGGCTAAGCGGGCTATCGGTGCCAATGCCAAAAAAGAAGCAAAGCACCTGCTTTTGCCGTTCGGTTAGGGTGGAAAGAGAGCGCCCGATTTCTTTGCTTAACGATTCGTGATGATCCATTTGCAGCGAAGCGCTTTCGGCATTCGGGTTTTCCATTACGTCCATCAGGCTGCCATCTTCACCGTCGAACAACGGGGCATCCATACTTACATGCCGAAATGAGGTATTGAGGCTGGCAGCTACTTCGTCCCGGTTCAGGTGCAGCATCTCGGCAAGTTCTTCTGCCGAAGGCTCCCGCTCATATTCCTGCTCCAGTTGGTTAAAAGCTTTGGCAATCCGGTTGGTAAGGCCTACTTTGTTCAATGGCAGGCGTACAATACGGCTCTGCTCGGCCAGTGCCTGTAAAATACTCTGGCGTATCCACCATACGGCGTAAGAGATAAACTTAAAACCCCGTGTTTCATCAAAACGGCCGGCAGCTTTTATGAGGCCTAAGTTGCCTTCATTAATTAAATCGCTAAGGGTAAGGCCCTGGTTTTGATATTGCTTGGCTACACTTACCACAAAGCGGAGGTTAGCATTTACCAGGCGGTGCAGTGCTTTGGGGCAATGTTGCTTAATACGGATGGCCAGTTGCACTTCCTCTTCAGGGCTGGTAAGATGTAATTTTCCGATTTCCTGGAGATAACGTTCTAAACTGGGTGATTCGCGGTTAGTGATAGATTTGGAAATCTTGAGTTGGCGCATACTCATACAGCAATAGTTTAGGAAGGATTTTAGTAAGACGAAACCAATTATGAATAAGAGAAAACCAATTATTAAAATTGAGGCATAGCCGCACTTTCCTTTCAGCACCACACATAGCTACCCATTGCTATCAGGCCAATCGTATTAGGGAGAACATGAGCGGCAATTTACAGGTATTGATAAGTGATTCCAAAATTAATTTTTAGCCTGTTTTAAACAAGTAAATGCATTAATGTGTAACGCTGCCCGCAACCAGTACTTCCTACAAAATAAAATATTTTAAAAAAAAAGTGAGAGGTTAAGATATTTTTCTATTATTGCAGCCCCCGGTCACTTTTTAGCTACCCACTGAATGAGCAAAAAACAACTTTTCACATTAGAGTATCCCGTACGCTGCTCTCCCTCCATTTTGTTTGAGTTTTTGAGCACCGGCAATGGCATGCAGGAATGGTTTGCAGATAAAGTGGATGATAAGGACAATATATTCAGCTTTACCTGGAATGGCGCTACCGAACAGGCAAGGGTAGTAGAAAAGGAATTAGACAAATTTATCCGCTATCATTGGCTAACGGCGCCAAAAGACGAGTACTTTGAGTTCCGGATTGAAAAAACTGAAGTGAGTAACCAAACCATCCTGATTGTTACCGACTTTGCTGAAAAGGCCGACATTAAAGACCAGACACAGCTATGGAACTACCAGGTAAAGGATTTGTTTCACCGGATAGGTGCGTAGGATTTGGGGGTTGGGTTTGAGACACCAGCATGGCGTCTCTACAATCTTAAAAATTTAACCGCTTCTTCAAACCTGCCGGCTAAAAACGTTTCTGCTACTTCCCATTCCACTACAGGCAATTTTACACCTATTTTAAAGAAACCCTTTTCTGCTTTTTGCTGTTGCACTATTTCCGGTGTTAGCATGGCTATTGGCATCATATAATCTGCTTCAAAATGATGCTGCCAGGGCCCACTGCCGGTGCAAAAAAACCATTCGTTCCGGGAATCAGCATTCATCATTTCTGTTACCTGCAGCATTGGCAGGTAAGTGCCCTGCAACAATACCTGCAGGCTAAAATAGTGTCCCCACCAGAATTGGGTACGGATGGCAAAAATATCCGGGCTTCCAAAATTACGTGGATAGTCCAGCATCACCCAGGGCAGGCCCAGGTAGTTTTCGCCTTTCGCTATTTTAGGATGTTGCCGGGTTAACATTCCCGGTAATAGTGCCGCAACACTCCTGTACGTATCTGCTAACCGTCCAAACATGTCATACATCGCCTGAATAATCCGGTTTTTAGCCAGCATTACATCAGGGCTGGCGGCTAAGATTATTTCTTCTGTGGTAAGCAACGCTAATGATTTAGGGTTGGTGATTTATGAATTTTGAATTTATGTGTCCTTTTTTTGACCTCATAATCAGCACTACGTCAATTCAGGTATAATTTGGTAACGGATTTGTAAAATCACCCATACCTAATAAATGTACACCGGAAACAATAGTTGTAGGATGGATATTTGCAGAACTTTCCAATTAAATAATCAGCAATAGACCGTAATAAACATTGCTTCTTTATCTACCAACAACTCAAATCTTATCTCCCATAACTCATATCTTCTAAACAAAAGCCTTTGTTCAAAAAACTCGACCTGCTCATTCTTCGTTCCTTTATCGGACCATTCCTGGCTACCTTCCTGATAGCCCTGTTTGTGCTGGTGCTGCAGTTTTTCTGGCTGTATATTGACGACCTGATTGGTAAAGGGTTGGGCGTTGGTACTATTGGCAAGCTCATTTATTATGTGGCCGCTACCATTGTACCCATGGCGTTGCCCATTGCTATCCTGCTTTCCAGCATCATGACATTTGGTAACCTGGGCGAAAGTTTTGAACTGGTCGCTATTAAATCGGCAGGCATTCCGCTGCTGCGGTTTATGCGCCCACTCCTCGTCGTTAGTATCATCATATCGGGCCTGGCCTTTTTATTTACCAACAACATCATCCCCATTGCTAACCTGAAGTTGAATGCCATGAAGTACGACTTCACCTATACCAAACCCACGTTTGATATTAAGGAAGGTATCTTTTACGACAAGATCCCCGGCTATATTATTAAAGTGGGCCGTAAAGATGAAAACGGAACCGGTATTTATGATGTAATTATTTACGAAACCAATAATACGGTACAGGAAAACCTGATAACGGCTGATAGCGGCGAAATGAAAATCAGTGCCGATAAAAACAACCTGGATTTTAATTTAAAAAATGGTACCCGCTATGAGGAACAGGGATACCGTGGCAATATGACCAACAATTTTATCCGGCTGCATTTTAAGGAGTATAAAAAAACGCTCGACCTTAGCTCATTTGACCCTGTTATCACATCCGATTCCAACAATACCCGCACCATCATGTCCATCCGGCAAATTAACAGTTTTACAGATTCCATACGAAAGGAGCAGGATAAGATCGTTCAAAACCTGCCATTGTCCGTGATGTTTCCATTTACCATCCAAAAATATATGGACAGCGGCTGGCTGAAAGAGGCCAAACCATTACCTGCTAATAAAGCGGCAGGCAAGGGCAAACCGGTACCTGCCATTATAAAAAGTATGAGGGACATTATACCCGACAGCCTGCGGTCGAGCATTTTGGAAAATGCACTTTCGCAGGTAACCAGCGCTAAAAACAGCATGGATGTTTTATATAGTAATTATAAGGACCGGACAAAACAGCTTCGTGACCTGAATGCAGAGTGGCACAAAAAATTTACGCTTTCCGCCGCCTGCCTGGTTCTTTTTTTTATCGGGGCGCCCCTGGGTTCCATTATCCGTAAAGGCGGTATTGGTACGCCCCTGGTATTTGCTATTATCTTTTTTGTGCTTTTCCACCTGATGAACACTTTCGGTGAAAAGTTTGCAAGAGAAGGGGTATTTCCACCAGTAATAGGGATGTGGCTAGCCAGCCTTGTGCTTACCCCGATCGGGTTTTTCCTTACGTATAAAGCCATGCGGGATTCGCAGTTATTCAACAAAGAGTACTATTTCCGGTTTATAAAAGGGATCAACACATTGGTACAGCAAAAAAGAGCAGCTTACAAACAATCAAAAACCATTTCAGCATGACGAAGGACAATACCTCCAGGCGGCAATTTTTAGCACAAGGCACAAAAGCCACAATAGCAGCCGGTATCGGCATCAGTGCTATTAGTTCGGTACTGCCGGGATGTGGCGGCTCTAAAAGTATAGTTACCAATGCCCGCCTGTATGCACCCGGCTACGAACAGGCCGAATTGCCCTATGCGTGGAACGCACTGGAACCCATTATTGATAAGGAAACCATGAACATCCACTTTACCAAACATGCAGCTACTTACGCTAAAAATCTGAAAGACGCTGTTGCAGCCGAAGGGGTAAATACAGGTACGACGAACATCACAGCACTATTGGGTAACGTGTCAAAATACAGCGCAAAGATGCGTAACAATGCAGGCGGCCATTACAACCATGAATTGTTTTGGCAATGGATGAAGCCTGGTGGCGCCAAACGGCCTGCAGGCAAATTACTAACAGCTGTTGAAAAAGACTTTGGCTCGTTCGATGCTTTTAAAACCAGCTTTGAAGATGCGGCAAAGGCCCGCTTCGGCAGTGGCTGGGTGTGGCTGTATCATACCAGCGGAAAACTAACCATTGGTAGTACGCCCAACCAGGACAACCCGCTGATGGATGTAAGCGAAATAAAAGGCGCTCCTTTGCTGGGCATCGATGTGTGGGAACATGCGTACTATTTAAAATACCAGAACCGCCGCCCGGAGTACGTCAACAACTGGTGGAATGTGGTAAACTGGGATGTAGTGCAGCAGCGGTTTGATGCAGTAGCATAAAAAGTTTACAAGACAAAGAGAACAAGTTTACAAGTTGGCTGTAATGATCCTTCAAAATTGTTGAAAAAGTGCGCCAATTCACTACAGCCAACATAGATTGGTGTCATAAAAAGCGATGCAATTGACGACGCCAATCCAATCATTAGCCGCAAGGCTGACCTAACATAAAATCGGGACTTTGATATTGGTAAGCAAAATATCCCTTCAATTTGTTTTTACACTGACAATTTTATTTGCTTCAAATTTATTTTCGATAGGACAGGCTAAAATTCTTAAGGATGATGACTTTGAGGTAACAATTGTCGATGATGACTATTCATTAGCTTATGCAATAGTGATAGTATTGACAAACAAAAAGCTGGACGTTATTTATAAGGGTGGAATTGTTGGAGAAAAAGACAGTTTGCTCTTTTCCAGATCAGTTTATTCTTCAGATACACTAAGGCAGATAAAGACGATTAATTTACAAAAGCTAAAGGGCTACTATTCAAGTAAGTTTGGAAATGATGGTTCTCAAGTGACGGTTACCATGAAAAAGAACAATGTGAGTAAGACTATTCATTTGGATAATTATTACCAACAGGACATCGGGAGAATTATTTATTTAATTAACTCTCTTGTACCGGACAAGTATAAGGTTTGGTATGACAAGAAAAAGTTACAAGTTTCGGCAAGGAGTTGAACGATAGACGCAATTGTAGTAACCTATAAATTGATGAAACCTGTTTAATTGAATAAACAACGACATTGTAATAAATAACTCATGGTCATTGTCTTCTGTATTCATCCCATGTATTATCCCAATCATCCCATCTTATCCCAGTTAAAGACAAAAATCCCTGTATGAGGACAACCACTACCTGGCTACACGATATGGCTTTCGATAGCGAACTGGATGGCCATACCATTCATATTGACGGCGGCCGAGATGAAAATGATCAACGCCTCGGCTTTGGGCCCAAGGCATTGCTCCTGAGCGGGCTGGCCGGCTGCAGTGGTATTGATGTGGTGGAAATGCTGAAGAAGATGAAAGTAGCATTCTCCAAACTGCAGATAACAACGAAAGCTGAAACGGTAGAAACAGACCCAAAAGTTTTCAAAGACATTACCATTGTGTATGCTACCGATGTGCAGCCCGACGATGAACCGAAACTGAAACGGGCCATTGAATTATCCCTGAACAAGTACTGCGGTGTATCGGCCATGCTTAAAAAGAATAGCGATATTCATTACCGTACAGAATTAATTTAGTCGATTAGTCGGCAGTCGATTAATCGACAGTCTATTAGTCTACAGTAATACAGAGGGCAGTAAATACAGGAGTAAATACAGGTAGATTATTTAAAAATGATATTGTTGCTTCTCAAATGCTGTTAGCTGACTTCTGCCGACTGTTTTCTGTATTCCTGCTGACTGCCGACTAATCGACTGCCGACTATTTGACTGCCCTTCCTTTCTTTATTCACCATTAACTATCCATTATCAAACCCCTTACCGTTCAAAAATGGGTAACGCTACTGGGCATACTGCTGCTGATTATTAAGTTTGTTGCTTATTTTCTCACCAAATCCATAGCGATCCTTACCGATGCGTTTGAAAGCATTGTAAATGTAACGGCGGGGTTTATTGGCTGGTATAGCTTGTATATTGCCGGCAAGCCCCGTGATGCAGGACACCCGTATGGCCATGGCAAAGCGGAGTTTATTTCTGCTGCGGTAGAAGGCACCTTAATCATCGTAGCCGGTATTTTTATTATTATCGAAGCGGTTTTGCATTTGCTGCATCCCTCACCGGTAACAACGCTGGACTGGGGTATTTTGCTGGTAGCCTTGTCCGGTTTATTGAATTATATAGCTGGCCGTATCGCCATCAATACCGGCAGGCGAAACCATTCGCTGGCTATTACCGCCTCCGGCAGGCATCTTGTCAGCGATGCCTATTCCACCCTTGGCCTGGTGCTGGGGCTGGTTGTTTTATATTTTTCGGGAAAATGGTGGGTAGATAGTGTAGTGGCATTACTGTTTGCAGGCATCATTATTTTTACCGGTTATCAAATTGCACGCAAAAGTATCGGCGGTATTATGGATGAAGCGGATACGGAAATTTTAGGTCAGCTACTACAGGTACTCAATAGCCAGCGCAGCCCCAACTGGATTGATCTGCATAACCTCCGGATAATTCAATATGGGAGCCGCCTGCATGTGGATTGCCATTTAACCGTTCCGTGGTATTTTACGGTTGCCGGGGCACACCAGGAAATAGAAAGTTTTTCTGACATCGTTAAGCTGCAATTTGGCGATGCGATTGAAACATTTATTCACAGCGATCCCTGTCTGAATTTTTCCTGCCCCCTTTGTGCCAAAGCTGATTGCCAGGTACGCCAGCATCCTTTTCAGCAGCGCATCGAATGGAACATCCAGAATGTATTTGAAGATAAAAAGCATGAGTTGGAGTCCGAAAGTCGGGAAGATGAAAAGTCCGAAGGACAGGAAGTCGGAAAGTCTGGAAGACAACAGGCCGAATAGATATAAGTCAGGAAAAAAGCAAACATTTGCAAGTTGCAAATTGGACTTACGGACTTACGGACTTACGGACTTACGGACTTACGGACTTACGGACTTACGGACTTACGGACTTACGGACTTACGGACTTACGGACTTACGGACTTACGGACTTACGGACTTACGGACTTACGGACTTACGGACTTACGGACTTACGGACTTACGGACTTACGGACTTACGGACTTACGGACTTACGGACTTACGGACTTACGGACTTTTTTATGAATTTATCTTCTTATATCGACCATACCCTTTTGAAGCCGGGCCTGCTGCTGAAGGATGTGGAAAGAATTTGTGCGGAGGCAACAGAGTATGGTTTTGCAGCCGTGTGTATACCGCCGCTAATGGTGAAAACGGCAACATCTTTTCTGAAAAATACAACTGTCAAAACAGCTACGGTTATCGGGTTTCCGTTTGGCTATTCGGCTGTAGAAGCGAAGTTGGCGGAAACCATTTTAGCTATCGTAGATGGCGCCGATGAACTGGATGTGGTCATCAATTTTACTGCTGTTAAAAATGCGGACTGGGCTTTGGTGGCTAATGAAATTAACCACCTGATGCCCATCATTAAAAGCAAAGGCAAGCTGATTAAAGTAATTATTGAAAGCGGGTTGTTGACGGATGCGGAAATTATTCGCTGCTGTGAACTGTATGCGGCTGCCGGGGTCGACTTTGTAAAAACATCGACGGGTTATGCTGATACAAGTGCTACCGTGGAAGCGGTACAATTAATGCGTAAGCACCTGCCACCACACGTTCAGATAAAAGCTTCCGGAGGCATCCGCACCTATGAATTTGCCAAAGCGCTCATTAAGGCAGGTGCTACCCGGCTTGGTTGCAGCAGCAGCGTAGCCATTGTACAAGGCGGTATAGGGCAAGGAGGTTATTGAACAGCATCCTTCTGTAGTTTATCATCCGGGCCTGCATAGTTGAGATTAAGTGTTCGAAACATGAAAGTGTTGCATAGCCCTGAAATGGCGGTCATAACTCAGCCCGGGGTGTAAGCCCCGGGTTATGAAGTTCTTTAGAAATGAAAAAGCCCTGCAAGGACGTAATAGTCATAGGAGTTATTGCGCCCTTGCAGGGCTTGCTGAGATAGAAAGGAATGGCTTTGAATCGTATACGCCGCGGCGGACTACGCTAAGCTATTGCCGCCCTTTCAGGGCTTGCCATCAGGTTTCGAATACCTATGGTCTCTGATTTCGGAGTCCTATGTTCTTCAGCGTCCCGGACGATACCCTTTACTACCTACATAAAAGTTAAACAACAGCCCTTTATTGCCCATTCCGCTAATTGCCACTATTTTTGAAACCAATTGTAAATCAGAACGTATGAACCTGAAATATTTCGTTGTGCTTTGCGCCATCGTATTCGTTAGTGCCATCAAAGCCCAGCCAATTGCCGGCGTGGTACTGCACAAGGATAGCCGGATTGATGCGCTGTTGAAAAAGCAGGCCGATATTAATAAGGTAGCAGTGGTAAAAACCAGCAGCGGTAAATACAAAGGGTTCCGGGTAATGGCACTGAATACCAACGACCGGGAACTGGCTTATAAAACAAAAGCCCAGTTGCTCAGCCGCTTTCCTGAATACTCCGTTTACATGAGTTACCAGACACCTTTTTTTAAACTAAAGATTGGTGATTTTGTAAAGAAAGAAGATGCCGAAGACTTACGGAAGCAGTTAAGCATGATGATTAAACAAGGCATTTACATCGTACCCGATGTTGTGATTCTAAAGCCGGATGATGTAGAAAGACTGATGAATGACGAGAAAAATTAAATGAAAGTAATCCCCTTATTTATTACTGTCTTCCTGTTTGCATCCGCTATATACAGCCATGCACAAAACCAGTTTGTTGTACATGAAGATATACGGGTTCAACGGCTTGTCAAATTGAGAGATGCTGTTATTGTTTGCTTTCCCCTTACAAACAAAGTAACAGGTTACCGCATTCTGGTAAGTACAACCAATAACCGGGATGCAGCATATCAGTTGAAACACCAATTGCAGGAGCATTACACAGGACACAACGTTTATATGAGCTATCAGACTCCCTTCTTTACACTAAAAATTGGTGATTTTCTTAAAAGAGATGATGCTGAAGACTTACAAGAGCAGGTAAGCAGGATGATTAAACAAGCCGCTTATATTGTGCCTGATAGGGTGATTCTGAAGCCGACGATGTAGAAAGAGTGATGAAAAAAGATAAATAAAGGGGTTATTTATGCTTTTAAACCCGATGTTGTTTTTTAATGGCAAAACAGCGGACTTCCCTGCTTTTTGAAGCTTATTTGTTTTTGCTATTCAACATTCCGAAGGCCTTTTATTAACCCATCAAACAGCCATAGCCCCAAGTAAGAGTGATCCAATTATATGACAACCAGAAAAAAAATTGTAACCATCGTAGGCGCCCGGCCGCAATTTGTAAAGGCGGCTGCCTTATCCAGGGAAATTGGTAAATACCCGCAACTGGAGGAAAAAATTATCCATACCGGCCAGCACTTTGACGACAGCATGAGCAAGGTGTTTTTTGAGGAGATGGATATTCCTGAGCCACATTATCGTTTCCATATCAACTCCATGAGCCATGGCGCTATGACGGGCACCATGCTGATTGAAATAGAAAAAGTACTCGTTGCCGAAAATCCCGACCTGGTGCTGCTGTACGGCGATACCAACAGCACGCTGGCCGGCGTACTGGCTGCCCGCAAGCTGAATTGTAAGATTGCACATGTGGAGAGCGGCCTTCGCTTTTTCGATAATACCATGCCGGAAGAAACAAACCGCCTGGTGGCCGACCGGCTGAGCGACATCCTCTTTTGCCCTACGCAAGCCGCCATAGATAACCTGGTAAAAGAAGGATTTGAGCACTTTGGGATAGATATTGTACGCACCGGCGATATTATGTGCGATACCGTTTTGTATTACCGGGAAAAAATGTACCGGCAAACCTTTCCCGAACTGGATGCCGCCATTAATAATGAGCCATTCGCCTTGCTTACCTGCCACCGGGAAAATAGTACCCGTGAAGAGTACCTTCCCATTATTGTACATGCAATCAACCACATTGCAGCTACTACAAAAGTGATTTTCCCGGTTCATCCGCGTACCCGCAAAAAAGCAGAAGCCCTGAACCTGCTGTTTCACCGGAATGTGATAATGACAGACCCGCTGGGATATTTTTCGATCTTATACCTGCTCCACAAATGCAGCCATGTAATTACCGATAGTGGCGGCCTGCAAAAAGAGGCCTACCTCATGGGCCGTAAAAGCCTGTTTTTACACCCCAACACCTCCTGGGTGGAGTTAGTGGAAAACCACTTTGTTACCTGCACTTCTTTAAATGAAACAGAGATTGCAATACAATACAAAGCGATGCTGAATGCCAAACCCGATTTCAGTATTAGCCTCTACGGAGATGGTACCACGGCTACCACCATTACACAATATATTTGCCGCTACCTAAACCTGCCCGATACATGTTCAACGGAATAAGCAAGTGCCTGGTGCTGGCGCCACATACCGATGATGGTGAGTTGGGGGCTGGTGGGACTATTGTAAAATTGCTGGAACAACAGGTAGAAGTTCACTATGCTGCATTCAGCACTGGTGAGGAAAGCCTGGCTGAATTGGGTCTGCCCCTTGATCAGACCAGGCGGGAAGTAAAAAATGCGACGTTGAAACTGGGCATACCGGTGGAAAACCTGCACATTTTTAACCACCCGGTACGTAAGCTGAATTATGTGCGGCAGGAGATACTGGATATTTTAGTGCAACTAAAAAAAGAGATAGCCCCCGACCTGGTGCTGATGCCTTGCCTAAGGGATATTCATCAGGATCACACAACGGTGGCAGTAGAGGGTCTCCGGGCATTTAAGCAGACCACCATGTTAGGTTACGAACTTATCTGGAATAATCTGCAGTTCAATACCCAGTGTTTTATGAAGTTAGAAACACACCATGTAGAGAAAAAGCTGGAAGCCTGCATTGAGTACGAGTCGCAACGCTTCCGGGGATATATGAACCGGGAGTTCATTTTTTCCCTGGCCCGTACCAGGGGCGTACAGATTGGCGCCCAGTATGCCGAAGCGTTTGAAGTGGTTCGGTGGGTTATGTGAGAACCGAATGTGCAAATGTGACAATTAGCAAATGTGCAAATGGTTCTTCAATCTTGATCTTCAAACTTTGTTCTTAAATTTCCTTGGTTTTATTCATTCTAAAATTGATGATTAGCTGATTACAGATTAGCAAACCGGCTTTCCGCCATTTGCATATTTGCTAATTGTCACATTTGCACATTTTGCCTTTATGCCTTCCCTTTCCGATTTAAAAAAAGTTGTACAGCCATTACAATGCAAAGGGGCTGAGGCGGCAACATTCAGCAGGGTCATTCCTTTTGATATAAATAATGCAGCGGCAGATGTGCTGATGTGGGTAGGTCGGGGTAAAAACGATCTGATCAGCCAGGTAGAAGCGGGTATTGTATTGTGTGAGCCATCCGAAAATTTACCGGAAAATCAGCAGGTTAGCCTGGTAATAGTACCAAATGCAAGGGCTGCTTTCCGGCAGGTGCTGGAGGCGTTTTTTACAAAAGAAAAGCTGGCTGGCATTCACCCCACGGCCATTATCCATCAGGAGGTGGTGCTACCGGGCGATTGTTATATAGGTGCTTACACCGTAATTGAAGAAGGTTGTAGCATCGGTAAGGGTGTCCGGATTAGCCATCATTCGGTGATTAGCAGCCATACGATACTGGAAGACGATGTATTAATTGGCACCCATTGCAGCATTGGCGGCGATGGATTCGGGTATGAAAAAGATGAGGCCGGCCACTACCGGCAAATACCGCATATTGGCTATGTACACATTCAGAAAGGGGTAGATATTGGCAACCAGGTATGTATAGACCGGGGCACGTTAGGGCCGACTACAATAGGTGAATATTGCCGGATAGACAACTTGGTTCACATAGCGCACAATGTACAAATAGGAAGAGATACCCTGGTAATAGCACAGGCCATGATAGCCGGCAGTTGTGAAATAGGAAATAATGTTTGGATAGCGCCCTGTGCTGCTATTCTAAATAAAATAAAAGTTGCAGATGGCGCTACAATAGGAATGGGGGCAATGGTTTTCAGAGATGTAGAGGCCGGAGAAACCGTAATGGGAAACCCTGCCCGGGTAACGAAAATATTATAATGAATATAGGACGACATCGCTTGCATCGGGCTCTGTTTGTAACGAATGTAAGGGCGATGCCGTCCTTTAAAGCGCATTACCGGACATGGTATGAATTCCGTAATTATGGTTCTTTTGGCTCAGCCGATACGAACCATATTTGCAAATTGCCGCAATGCCAACATTCCGGTTCGTGAGATACGAACCACGGCGATAGTGCGATAACAAAATCGTTGTAGGGGCAGACCTCGTTGGGGCAGACCTATGTGCCTGCCCTGACTTCGCAATCAATTATGAAGCAAAAAGTAATCTGGTGTATTTCAAAATATGCATTGCCTCCCAGCTTAGGGGCACAGGCCCGGCTGTTTTTTTTAAGTGATGAATTTAGTAAAAGGGGTTATAAAAGTTACGTGATTACCTCCTCCACCAACCACCTGACCCGGGATCTGCCCCGGCAGGTGCAAAATGTGCATGTACATAAAGTAGGGCTCAGTGATGGTGTTTTTTTAAAAGGTATCCGTATTGGTTCTTCTGTTTCTTTTAAACGGGTGGTATCCTGGCTGGTATTCGAATGGCGGCTCATTAACCTGATCCTGTTCCGGAAAAACCAGATTGATAGGCCGGATGCTATTATCGTATCATCCCTTTCTTTAGTCACTGTACTCAACGGCTACCTGGCCAAAAGATTATTTAAAGCCAGGTTCATTTTCGAGGTGCGGGATATATGGCCGCTTTCTGCTATATCCGTAACCGGTTTTTCAAAACGCAACCCCTTTATCATGCTGTTGCGGATGATGGAAAAATTCGGTTACCGCCATGCAGATGAAATTACTTCGCCAATTCCGAATGTAAAAGAACATATTGCAGAAAGTATTAGACAGCCTTTCCGGTTTACCTATATCCCACAAGGTTTTGATCCGGCTTTTATGAGCAAACAGGATAAGCTGCTGCCCGGGTTTAGGGAAAAATATATACCGGAGGGAAAGTTTATTGTGGGGTATATTGGCAACATTGTAACCGCCTACAACCTGGATATGATGATCCGGTGTGCCCGCCTGCTGGAAAAGCAACATGCCGACATTCATTTTTTAATATTAGGCGATGGTACTTATAAGCCTACACTCATGGAAAAAGCAAAAGACCTTCAAAACATTACTTTTATTCCAAGAATACCTAAATCAGAAGTGCAGGATTTTCTTTCTTACTGCCATATCACCACTAACTTTTTCTTACCGGAAAAAGCTTTCCGCTTTGGTATATCACCACAAAAACTGGTAGATTATATGTATGCATCCAAGCCGGTGCTGATGTCGTTTACCGGTTACCGGAGTATTGTGGAAGATGCCGGTTGCGGACGTACCGTACCTGCCGACGATACGGAAGCATTCAACCGGGAACTGTTGTACCTGAAAGGACTACCGGAAGCAGCATTAGGGGCAATGGGGGCAAGGGGTAAAGAATTTTTGATCAACCGGCTGGCATGGAGTAGCCTTGCCAGCCAATATATCCAGTTATTTCAATCCACATGATTAACCCGAATATCAGCTTTGCCATAGCAGGCTTTGGCCACATTGGCCGCAAGCATGCCACCATCATTACGCATCATCCTAATTGCCACCTGGTTGCCATTATTGACACTAATCCTGCTGTACAGCAACAGGAGTTGTATCCGCAGGGCGTACCTTTCTTTGCTTCGATGGAAGAATATGTGGCATCGGGCATTAAAACCGATGTGGTAAATATTGCAACGCCAAACGGTTACCATTGTAAGCATACGCTGGCAGCCCTGCGCAACCACAGCCATGTAGTGCTGGAAAAACCGATGGGTATTTCGAGAGCGGAATGTGAGGAAATTATTTACACGGCCCTGCAGTTTAGCCGGCAGATTTTTGTGGTAAAGCAAAACCGTTACAGCCCGCCGGTGCGGTGGATGAAGGAAGTAGTAAGTGCGGAACGGATCGGCGATATTGTAAATGTTCAGATTAACTGCTACTGGAACCGGGACGACCGCTATTACCTGCCCGGCGGGTGGCGGGGAACCTTACAACTGGACGGCGGTACCCTCTATACACAGTTTAGTCATTTTATTGATATTATGTACTGGGTATTTGGCGATATTACCAATATACAGGCAAGGTTTGCCAATGCCGTTCATCAGCATTCCATTGAATTTGAAGATACCGGGCTAATTCAGTTCGACTTTATACGGGGTGGTTTTGGCTGCATCAATTACAGTACCGCCGTTTGGGATAAAAACCAGGAAAGCAGCATTACAGTAATCGGAACCAAAGGCAGTTTTAAAATAGGCGGCCAGTACATGAACGAAGTAGAGTACTGCCATATTAAAGATTATACCATGCCCCAACTGCTGCCTACTAATCCGCCGAACGACTATGGCCCGTTTAAAGGCAGTGCTGCTAATCATCATTACATTATAGACAATGTAGTGAAAACGCTGAATGGTACCGAGCAAATAGGTACCAACGCACTGGAGGGTATGAAGGTGGTGGACATGATTGAACGGATTTACCGGTTAAAAAAAACAGTTTAAAGTTCAAAGTTTAAGGTTTAAAGTTCTGCTGATTGAACGGCATAACATTTTTCGATCTTTCTTCACCTTAAAATTTGATTCTTTACCCCTTTATCCTTCATTCTGAAAGCTGGATTTTAAATCCTAAATTTTTTAAGTTTCAACTTTTGCCTTACCTGCGTTCCGAATTAATTAGTGGTACCGCTTTTCCGAACCTTGAACCTTGAACTTTAAACTTTGAACCTTAAACTTTAAACTTCTAAAATGGAAAACGACTATTTTGCCCACCCCACAGCTGTAATTGATGAAGGTGCACAGATTGGAAAAGGAACTAAAATCTGGCACTTTTGCCATATTATGACCGGCGCCGTTATTGGTGAAGGGTGTACCCTGGGGCAAAATATTGTGGTGGCCGGCGATACTACCATCGGAAACAATTGTAAGATCCAGGTAAATATTCTTATCTGCTCCGGGGTACATTTGGCCAACGATGTGTTTTGCGGACCAGGGGTGGTATTTACCAATGTTGTCAATCCCCGCAGTACGGTGAACCGCCGCAACCAGTACGTAAAAACCCAGGTGGGTAACGGGGCAACCATTGGCGCAAATGCAACCATTGTTTGCGGCCACCCTATTGGAAAATTTGCTTTTATTGGCGCAGGCACGGTGGTAACGAAGGATGTTCCGGATTATGCACTGGTAGTGGGCAACCCTGCCAGGCAGTTGGGGTGGATGAGTGAATTTGGCCACCGGCTTCTTTTTAATGATGACGGAGTAGCTATCTGCGCTGAAAGCAACGAAACTTACCAACTGCAAAATGGTATCGTCGCCAAAATAAGTGAACAAGGCTAATCAGATTATCAATTAAATGATCAGATGAATGAACAGGTATTATATGGTTCGTACGTCCATTACTGCAATGATTAAAATTTACGTAGCTGATAGTGTCTTATTCCAAAAATTATAACCCGCATAATTTCCAGGTAAAAAACGAAACCCATCTTATGAGCCATACCGGGAAAAATATCTGGATCATTAACCAGTTTGCAGGTACCCCGGAATCGGGTTGGGGCGAACGACATTATTACCTGAGCCAGTACTGGATTAAACAAGGGTATAGCGTACAGATTATCTCAGGCTCTTTTAATCATGTATTCAATAAATTTCCGGCAACCGATGGTAAATACACATTTGAAGAGAGGGCCGGCATTCATTTCTGCTGGGTAAAATCCCCTTCTTACAAGGCGCTGAGCCTGATGCGTTTCTGGAGTATGCTGGTTTTTGCATTCCGCATTTACGGCTTGCCGGTGGATAAACTGGGGCGGCCGGATATTATACTGGTATCTTCCATGCCCATTTTTCCGATACTACCGGCCTACCGGCTAAAGCGCAAGCTGAATGCCCGCCAGCTATTATTTGAGGTAAGGGATTTATGGCCGCTTACACCTCGTTATTTAGGCCATTACCATAGCTGGAACCCAATAATCGGGTTGTTGAAATGGTTTGAAAAATTTGCATACCGCAACGCTGATACCATTGTGGCGCTGATGCCTGATCCGCATGGGTACATCAACCCTATTTCCGGCAACCCTGCCAAGCTACACCATATACCCAATGGCATTAACCAGGAGGTATTGGGCAACCCACCTGCAGGTATCAGCAGGCCGGCAGACATCCCCGAAGGTAAATTTGTGGTAGGCTATGCCGGCACCTTAGGAATCGCCAACGCTATGGAATATTTTATTGAAGCTGCCCGCCTGCTCAAAGACCATCCCCACATCTTTTTTGTTATTATCGGCGACGGTTATTTAAAAAGCGATCTGCAAAAGCAGGCGGCCACATTATTTAATATTGCCTTTTTGGATAAAGTACCCCGTATGCAGGTACAAACGGTTATTCAGTATTTCGACATTGGGTTTATATCAAGCCGCAACCTGAGCCTGTACTGCTATGGTGGGGCTGCCAATAAGTTTTTCGATTATATGCTGGCCCGCAAACCTATACTGGCTTCCTATGTGGATAACAACGACCCGGTAAAGTTGTCGGGTTGTGGCATGCGGGTGCGGCCCGAAGATCCGGTTGCCATCCGGGATGGCATCTTACGCCTGTACCACATGACTCCGGAAGAAAGGGCAGCCATTGGCGAAAAAGGATACCGGCACCTGATGCTGAAACATGATATAAAAGTACTGGCAGCGCAGTTTATTCATATTTTTGAAGCGCAGCACGCCGTTCCTGAAGTCGTTGGTTCCAATGCTGCAACGCCCGCCCTGGCACCTGTCTAAACCTTCCAATACAATCGTATGCATGAACCCGTCTACCGTTATTCTGCAATCAAGAATGTTGCGTTCGGCGAAAACGTTATCATTTTACAACCGGTAAATATGTATGGCTGCACCATTGGTGATCACACATTCATTGGCCCCTTTACCGAAATACAGAAAGAGGTAACCATCGGCAGCTACTGCAAAATACAAAGCCACAGTTTTATTTGTGAATTGGTAACCATTGGCAACCACTGCTTTATTGGTCACGGCGTTGTGTTTATTAATGATCTGTTTTCCAATGGCGGCCCTGCGTATGGCGATAAAAGTTTATGGAAAAAAACCTTCATTGGTAATAACGTAAGCATTGGCAGTAATGCTACGATTTTACCGGTAAGTATTTGCGATGGCGCTGTAATTGGTGCAGGTGCTGTGGTTACGAAAGATATTACGATGCCTGGCGTGTATGCCGGGAACCCGGCGAAGAAGTTGCGGGATATTTAGTAAACAAAAATTCTGCATCTCTCCTGGTGCATCGCATCTCAAATTGTCGCATTACCTCTTTATGCTTCTTTTATAGAACTGCTACACAGTTTCTGATATCTCTGCTGTATGCTACAAATATTAAACTGCTCCGCAGTTATCGGTCATCTATAAGTACGTAACGCTTCAATATTTGTCGAAGTAGGACTATATACAATGAATAGCCATTCCGGCAATTGCAAAACGGACATTCAGTAACACACCTATTAAACATTCCGATAAGTGGAGACATTTATGGGAGAGGTAAGGCCTGTCCGACTTAGTAATGATTTTTGGATAAACGCTATAAATACGTGAATGGCAAATTGTTAACTATGAATAGCAGACCGCCAATTGTAAATCCTGAATGGCCAATGGTGAATTGTGCATGCTGAAAATGAGTGCAGGTACTATTTTCGTAAAAGACCCGGTATATCTATCTGTTGAAATACTAAAAACGCATGAAAAAAAAATACGATTATTTTTACGCTTGCCCTGCTCGTTGCTTTTGCCGGTAAAGCACAATACAATACCGTTGAAAAAATACGTGCCTATTATACCAAAATCAACCAAACGATCAGTAGCGCAGTCAAAAATAAACAGGGCGAATATTGCAACGAAATAATGGTAAATTCAACCAAAGCAAGCTGGCCTGCGGTGGGTAATTACCAAAAACACATTAGTATATGGTACTCAGATGATCCGGAATCCCATGGTGATGGAAAGCCCATGGCGTTTCTCGACAAAGTGAATGTAACGGAAGAAAGTGCTGCTAATAAATATTCGGAAGAATACCTTTTTGCAAATGGTGAGTTGATATTTTGTGCCTTCTTCGATTTTTATGATTACAATGGCGTTACCCAAAAAGATGAACACCGGATTTATTTTACTAAAGGAAAAGTATTGAAGTATGATCTGAAAGAAGGTGGCCATAATCAATATGTCAGAAGCAAAGAAGAGGTACAGGCTGAAGCTATCCGCCGGGGCAAAATGATGCAGCAGTTATTCCTGAATAGTTGCGAATACAGTGGCGGATAAATGCCGGTCATTTATTATCAGGACATCCATTTTGTTCTCTGAAACCTTATCAGAAATTAAACATGATTAAAAAAATTAGTACATCATTTTTTGCCTCGCTGCTGTTGGTAGCCGTTGCTGCTATGCCCACCAACGGGAGGTACCTGGTAACTGCTGACCAGTTTGGCACTATTACTAAAACAACCAATTACCAGGAATTAATAACCCTGTTTGGAAAAGATAAACTGACAGACGAAACCCATACCGGCGCAGAAGGCATGGGCAGCTACAAGGTGACCATTGTGTATAAAAGAACACCGCTTGAAATGACGATAACCTGGGCGGAAAATGAATGGCATAAAACAATAGCTATTGTAGAATGTGCGCAGCGTAAAAGTCCGTATTATACAAAGGATAGCTTACAGGTTGGCAGCACCCTGCTTTCAATCCTCAAAATAAATAAAGCAGCCGTTAACTTCTATGGGTTTGGCTGGGATTACGGCGGCACTATCATTAGTTATAACAAGGGAGCGCTTGCAAAAAGCAAAGTTCATTTTACACTTGCCTGGGATGGCAAAAACGACACTACTTTATCAGGCGATGGTGAGCTTAACAGCAAAATGCTGAAGGTATCAAAAAGAGCAGCCCAGGTGTATATAGCCAGTATGCAGGTAGTTTTTGTCAATTAGCGCTACCTGTTGCTATACTAGCAAGGGTTAAAAATGTGAATATTGTATGGAATCCATCAGGCCGATAGTTTGGTAGAAAACTAAAGTAACGTAGGTGTGTCACTTTATAGTAGAGTAGCGAAAATCCAACAAAAAAATTTTCCGTTTTTATGTTTATAGATATACATAGCGGATAATGTTTTAGCCCATACATCTTCAGAAAGTTGTTTTTTTATTCCGTAATTCCGGTCTTAGCAAGCAATTGATAAAACGGGCAAAGGTAATCCTACATCTTTGCACCTGATTAACCCGTTTTAAACCTTAGCAGCATTCGCAGTATTTTTAATCCTGCAAACCTTATTACCTTATTGAACACATAATGGCATAAAATAAAGTAATAAGGTTTAAGAGGCTGTCTGAAATTGTTTTAATAAATAATCTGTGTCGCTTTCGGCTGCAATATCGTTGGATTTTTCGCCGTAGAATGCCGGCTATGGCTGCAAAATCGGCCTTATTTCACTCAAAAATAAACTACATATTAAAGTATCAAATAAATGTAGACAGCCTCTAAGCGAAGTAGATATGAGGTTTTTCTACTAAGGTTTGGAACCATGCACTGCTCACAAAGCAGGCTTTTTTCTTACAGAAAAAGCATATCCTTAGTTGTTAAGCAAGCTTTATTTAGATGCCTCATTACAAAGGGTGGTGCTCACAATGGTCCACTCTACCCTGTAATAACCGTTGTAGTTATTACCATCATTCCATTCCTGCAAAAAACCGGTCATTATTTTTTTATCGGCGCTAATAGTTAAATCGAAAGAATCATTTACCGGATAACCCGACAGGGAATTAGAATAGTTTCCATGTAAATAAAGTTTAGTTCCCTTCATATACCAGCTTCCTGAACCGGAAGGATTATTAGTAGCATACCATTTACCATCCGGCTTAATGCAGATGCTGTTGGTAGAATAATAGGCGCCTGTTTGGTCGGTGTAAGCCTTGAAGGTCCACTGGCCGGCAGGAAAAGGTTTTGCCTTAGCTGGTAGTTGGGCCGAAACAGTAATAGTAAGCATAAAGATAAAAGCCATAGCTGCCATTGTTCTTAGCATTAGTTGGCGGGGTGATTGTTTCATGTTTTTTTGTTGAGGTTGTTTTTTTTTTAAATTGATTGTGCATGTATCGCAAACATATAGTCGGTTATATAAGCCTTTGGGAAACAACTTTCTAAAAAAATAAGTAAATGGTCGTATACAGATAAGTTGATAACTGAGGACGCTATTCCGGTTCCTGTTCTTACCTCGCAGAATTTGTCCTTTTCAAACTAATTGTAAAGGCACAAACCGGTTCAGTAAGAGCAGTACGAGTATATTCTGAGTGATAACCTTATTGGAAAGATTTATTACTGCAACTATCCCGGTACTTGAGCATCACCTACCAGACTAATAGGTTATCCATCAATTTTCAATCAGGCTTTTGTATTACATTCGGCTTACAATTCACAATCGCCAAACTCCAGGCAGCAATCCGTTGGCAGTAAGCATTTCAACAATGGACATTACAAAACGATTCGACAGGATACTCAACATCTTTTTTCTTCTGCAATCTAAATCTGCCGTAACACTGCAGGAACTAACAGATCGCTTTGGTACCAGCGAAAGAACGATTTACAGAGATTTAAAATCGCTGGAATCGGCAGGCATTCCTGTTGTGAATGAAATCGGGTCGGGCTATTCCATTATGGAAGGGTTTAGAATGCAGCCTTCAAGATTTAGCCAGGAGGAAATTGTGAGCCTGATGGTAGCAGAAAAAATGATGCAAAAACACGAAACGCAGTTTATTAAACAACACTTTGATGCTGCATTAATAAAAATAAAAAGTTCTTTCCGGTTTCATCAGAAAAACGATCTGCTCCACCTGGAAGACAAGTTATATTTTAATGAAAACATCAAATCAAATGATTATTTACCTGATGTATTAGATGTTTTGCTAAACGGTATCCTAAAGAAAAAAGTAGCCGGCATACACTATATCAAAAGGGACGATGAAAAAACTACTGCAAGGCAAATAGATCCCATTGGTGTGTTTTACGAAAGCAGTAACTGGTATGTGTTAGCCTATTGTCATCTTAGGAAAGGATATCGCAATTTCAGATTGGACAGGATAAAGAAAATCTTTTTATCAGCCGAAAATTTTACACTCGAACATCCGCCAATTAACGAACTGAGAGAAACCAATGCCCCACAGGAAACGACAAATATTACTGTAAGAATTGGCAAGCAGTTTGCGCATAACCTGTTCTGGGAACGGGATGCCTTTGGATTTAAAAAACAAGAAGTACTGGAAGATGAGTTGATTATGTACTTTGGCTGTAAACTGCCTCCGTCCTATTTTGTACGCTGGTTTATGATGTTTGTTGATATGGGTGAAATTATAGAACCGGTTTATCTTCAAAAACAATTACTTGAAATATTGAATTCGGGCTTAAGCAAAATAAAAAAGAACGCTTAAAAAAGCGCTGTTAGTATTATTAATATTAATAAAGTTTTTACGGGCTACAGCGGGAAATAAAGTTTGCAATTTGTTTCTTTTCGGTTCGGTAAGCTATTTGCTTTTCCCGAAGAAGTTATCACCTCCAACTATACTTTTGGTTGTATTTGTTGGGCAGCGCCCAACCCTGTTGGTAGTCCCCGTTAAAGCCATTTCCAGGCATTTGTTGGGTAGCGCCCAACCCCTTTGAAATAGCTGGAATCGCTTAACGGGATTGGGCGCTGCCAAATTATATAATTGCCATATATATCCCCTGCTGCCAATAGGATTGGACGCTGTTCAATAATAACCAATTTCAATTCTTGGTTTGCATTAGTAACGATCCCAGAAAAACGGAGGTTCTATTTCCAATGCTCTTAAATACACAAACCCTTGTCCCCTGTGGTGTATTTCATTGTCGATGAAATACAAAATATGGCCAATAACCGTGTTTTCATACTGCCCAAATAAATTGTACTTCTCGTGGAATTGTTCTTCCGGAATCTGGTTGAAATACGCTGTAATTTTTGGTGTATCCTCGTCCCATTGTTGTAGCAACGCTTCTTTGGCAGGTAAAGGAAGATTGTGGTTGTAAGGCGCCACTTCCTTGTTTACCATTCCCCTAAGGCCAGGAGCAGCAAGGACCAACAATTCTTTTACCAAATCTGAGAAAGTCCGCATTGTTCCGATCTTGAATTCAAAGAGTTCCTTTTCAGGAAATTTTTCAATTGTTTTTCTTGTCAGGTTCCGGTGCGCTAACCAATGTTGTAGCAATTCCTCTTTTAAAATGATTGTTTTTGTACTCATTGTTTTTCGTTTTTAATATGTAGCGTACAAAATTGGAAGGCACACCTGACAACTGTTTGTCAGGTGAAAAAGTGGTATTTTATTTTTTTGAGTAGTTATACATAGCTTCATGAACTTTCGACAGTATATTCCAATTCCGTCCGGAGTTTTGTTTCCAAAACACAAGGCTTTCTTATAAAAATTTAGTGGATATAGTTCAGTTATTCCAATCCGCCCTGGCAGAAATAATTAGCTTGTAAAATACCGGTCGGGAAGAAAACTATGTGGTTTCGATAGCATGAATGCAATAATTGAAACGATACATTGTCAACGCCGGCTAACTTCCATTTCTATTTTCTTGAAACTAAAATAAGGTGGTATTTTTTCCATACTGTATATTTATCATTTACCTGTGTTGGAAAGCACACTGATAGTTAATGCGACAATGATAGTGTTAAATACAAAAGAAATAAAACTATGTAGTAAGGCCAGCCGCCGCAGGTGCTTTGCACTAATTTCCACGTCCGACACCTGGAACGTCATACCAATCACAAAAGAGAAATAGGCAAAGTCCAGGTAGTCTGGTTTTTCTTCATCCGGAAAAGCCAGCCCACCCGCCTGTTTCGCTTTTCCGGTGGGATCATCCGCATAGTACAGCCGGGCGTAGTGAAGGGTAAAAATGGTATGTAATAATACCCAGGATAGTGCTACACTCAATAGTGATATCGCCTGGTGCAGTCCTCTCAGTACAAGCGAGCCATCGGTACTTCGCATTACGATCAGAATGCCCGCCAGGCTAATACAAACAGAGAGCAGGACAATAGAAAAGATAACAGGCCCGCTTTCATCTTCCTGCCGGCTTTCCATATACAGGTCAATATTAGCTACCGTAAAAAAAGTGATCCAGCTCAGTACAATCATCCCAAAAGAAAATACCGACCATGCCACTAAAATGCTGGTGAGTACCTGTAGCCTGAAATACAATGCCACTGCCAGTACAATGGCTGCTACTCCTAAACAGATCAGCAGGCGGGTAACAGAGCGTAACTGATTAAGCTTAGATGTTTTTTTCATTGCCCTAAAAGTACGGGTGTGTACCGTTATTAGCATACGTATTTAAATTTCAAATCTTTTCTACAAAGTGTCTAACGCTGTAGCACGATGTTGTGTAGCGATTGCAGACACTTTAATTTACACTGTTGCGTTTCCGCAAGCACCAGGAAAGAGGCATATTACGCCAATATACCAGGAGGTTTATCATTGCAGATATGTAGCATCATCAATAGCCTTGCTGCTTGGTTATATTAATGAAATGGTGCTACCTCAGACGACCGGTTAGAAACACACTTATCAAGTTTCGAACGCAAGTGTTCTTTGCGTTGCAGCTACGCACGGAGGCAAAAACTTAAATAATATCGTTGGTTGCGGATTATTTTAAAGCAATAGCTGACTATTTGGTAACGAACAAAAAATATATTTGTCTGCATCTGTCCTATTCATCTAACATCAGGCATTATTTGTAACTAAAAAGGAATAACATGCAGGAATTTTTATTGCTGTTCAGACAGCCGGACTACGATTATAGCAAGGCAGAACCCGGAAAAATGCAGGAACTGGGTAAAAAGTGGCATGAATGGGTTACGAGTATTGTTTCGCAAGGGAAATTGGTAAGTAATGGTACCAGACTTTCAATGGAAGGAAAAGTGTTAAGAGCCGGAGGGGTCATTACTGACGGCCCTTTTGTAGAAATTAAAGAAAAGCTGGGCAGCTTTATTATTGTACAGGCAGCAAACCTGGATGAGGCTATCACACTGGCACATGGATGCCCGGCTCTTGATGAAGGAGGTAGTGTTGAAATCAGGCCAGTATATATTCAACCCTGAGTAAAATGAGCGATGCAGATGAATTGGTACAGCGTTTATTCCGTACCGAATTTTCTAAAATGGTGGCGGTTATCAGTAAACTGTACGGGTTGGAGCACATTGAACTGGCAGAGGACATTGTAAGCGAAACTTTTTTACAGGCTACCCAATCCTGGAATAAAAAAGGCGGGCCACCGAACCCTGCAGCCTGGCTTTACCATGTAGCCAGGCAAAAAACATGGTACCACTTTCGAAGAAACAAAATCTTTTTCGGAAAAGTTGCACCAGCATTACAACAAACAACTCAAATTCAGCATGAAATTCCGGAGCCGGACTTTTCGGCTCAAAATATACTGGATAGCCAGTTGCAAATGATGTTTGCCATTTGTGATCCGGCCATTGCCAGTGAAGCACAGATTGGATTAGCCCTGCGGATTCTATGTGGATTCGGTATTGACGAAATTGCAGAAGCCTTTATCAGTAATAAGGAAACCATTAATAAAAGATTACACCGGGCAAAAGAAAAATTAAGAGCAGAAAAAATTACACTGGTATTGCCGGCTGAAGATAAATTAGGCACCCGGCTCAATAATGTATTACGGATTATCTATCTATTATTCAACGAAGGTTATTACTCTACCACACAAAATCAGGCACTTCGGAAAGACCTGTGCCTGGAAGCATTACGCTTAGGTATGCTATTGATTGATTATGACAAAACAAACATCCCTGCAACAAATGCCTTAGTAGCATTGATGTGCTTTCATACATCCCGTTTACCGGCAAGGGAAAACAGTAATCATGATATGATTTTATATGACGATCAGGATGAAATATTATGGAATACGGAATTAATAGAACAAGGCAATCGTTTTTTAGAAATGTCTGCGCAAGGCAATGAAATAAGCTCATACCATTTAGAGGCAGGAATTGCTTTCTGGCATTGCCAAAAAGAGGATACGAAAGAAAAATGGGAAGCTATTTTATACCATTACAATTTGCTGTTGCAAATAAATTATTCCCCTGCTGTAGCGCTGAACCGGCTCTATGCTTTGTATAAAGCAAAAGGGGCAGCGCCTGCCTTAGCGGAAACCGAAAAATTGCAATTAACAGGGAACCATTTTTATTTTACACTGCAGGGCGAACTGTATAAAGACACCGATACCGGGAAGGCTAAAATAGCTTATGAAAAAGCATTCGCATTGGCAAAAACACCTGCTGACAAACAAACCATCCAGGCTAAAATAAAAAACCTGTAAAAAAAATTTCTCTTTCTGTCCGGTTTTATAGATACCGGTCATTATGGTAGTATCATCTTACATTTTTCACTATGACAGGCCAAAACAAAATCTCACAAAGGAAACTGATTGGGTACCGGATAATAACCGGCTTACTGGCATTCGGTATGCTGGCAGGCGGCACCATGCAGTTGGTAAAGGCAAAGTTTAATACAGATGGAATGATACATATTGGGTATCCATTGTATATATTACCACTCATTGGCGCCTGGAAGATAGCGGGAATTATTATCATACTAATACCAGGTTTTCTGCTATTGAAAGAGTGGGCTTATGCGGGTTTCTTTTTTCTGTTGACCGGTGCGGTCATTTCGCACCTGGCCAGCGGTGATGGCATAAAAGGAGCAGCAGCACCCTTTATTTTTGCCCTGTTAACGGTGTTGTCCTGGTACCTGCGTCCGCCCAATCGCAGGTTGGCTATTAGTGTACCCGTGAGAACCTCACTACCTGCGGTGTAGCGCTGTATGAAAAAGATTTTGCTGCTATAAATGAGCTATACTCATTTGCCGGTTACTGATTTTGGTACACTTGTATCTCTTTCAGTCGTAAGTTTCCCTATGCCGGCATAGTAGACATATTTAAAAATAGTATTTAGCATCATCATTACAATTTTAAATGGCCTGGACCGTGGCAGAGCCATAATTAAATTGATAACTGCATTATTGATTGACTTATCGTTCATAACTGTAGATCAGCCAATATCCATTACGGTAAAAATGATTGAAGTCTATTACCCCATTGCTTAAAAATCTATCATCTTCACTTTCCAAACTTCTTCTTCAACGCTGTAAGTGCATCATTTACACTCAGGACAGATAAATCTTCGCCTTTACGTTGAGGCTGTGGCTTGATAGATTGTTTGGTATGCTGAGGTATTGGCGGTGCTTCCTGTGCCTGCTTCATGGACAAAGCAATTCGTTTTCGGGGAATATCTACCTCCGTCACTTTCACAGTTACTTTGTCATTCAGTTTTACTACCTCGGCCGGGTCGCTGATATATTTATGTGCCATTTCGCTTATATGTACCAGGCCATCCTGCTTTACCCCAATGTCCACAAAAGCACCAAAACGGGTAAGATTGGTTACCACACCGGGCACCACCATACCTACTTGAACATCTTCTATTTTATAGATCTGCGCAAACTCAAACTGCTCCAACTCGCTACGCGGATCCAGGCCGGGTTTCGTTAATTCCTTCAGCAGGTCTTTAATGGTCAACTCACCGATGGTTTCGGTCGCATATTTTTTAGGCTGTACGGTTTTAAGCAATGCCTCATTGCCAATCAGGAATTGTACATCTACCTTCAGGTCGCCTGCAATGGTTTCCACCAGGTGGTAGGCTTCCGGGTGCACCGCACTCCTATCCAAAGGATTGGTGCTGTTTGGAACTTTTAAAAACCCGGCACATTGTTCAAAAGCTTTGTTGCCCAGGCGTGGCACTTTCAGCAACTGGCTCCTGCTGGTAAACCGGCCTATTTCATTCCGGTACGCTACAATATTGCCGGCAAGCGAATCACCAATGCCGCTTACATAACTCAGTAATTGTTTAGATGCGGTATTTACATTTACACCCACAGCGTTCACGCAACTCACGACCGTTGCATCCAGTTTTTCCTTTAACCGGGAGGCGTTTACATCGTGTTGGTACTGGCCCACGCCAATACTCTTTGGATCTATCTTCACCAGTTCTGCCAACGGGTCCATCAGGCGGCGACCAATACTCACAGCACCCCGTACAGTTATATCAGATGCAGGCAATTCTTCACGGGCTGTTTCGCTGGCGGAGTAAACGGAAGCACCATCTTCGTTCACTAAAAAAACGGGCAGGTTCAGACCAAGGCTTTTAATGAATTGTTCTGTTTCTCTGCCGGCCGTGCCATCACCAATGGCAAATACCTGCACCTTATAATGGGTTACCAGTTCTTTTATTTTGCCGGCACTTTCAGCCATGCGTTTTGGTTCATGCACATAGATGAGGTCGTTGTGCAGCAGCCCGCCCCCTTCATCCAGGCAAACCACTTTACAACCCGTACGATAACCGGGATCGATGGCCAACATTCTTTTGCTACCCAACGGCGAACTCAATAATAGCTGGCGAAGGTTTTCTGCAAAAACATTGATGGCTTCTTCATCTGCTTTAGTTTTCAGTGCCATGCGGAATTCACTTTCTATGCTGGGCTGCAATAACCTGCGGTACGCTTCTTTACCGGCTTTCTTTACCTGTTCAACACACGGGTTAAGGCGCTCTTTTACATACAATTTTTCTATTATATAAAAAGCATCCTCTTCTACTGCTTCAATAGACATGCGCAGAAGGCCTTCGAGAAAACCACGCAGTATGGCCAATATCCGGTGCGACGGAATTTTACGGATCGGCTCACTAAAATCAAAGTAGTCTTTATACTTGGCGGCTTCTTCCCGCTTATCTTCCAGCACTTTACATTGGAAGGTGGCTGTATCTTCAAACAACTTTCTCATTTTCGTACGAACCTGGGCATCCTCATTTATGGTTTCTGCAATAATATCTCTTGCTCCCTGCAAGGCTGCTTCCGCATCTTTTATGGTTTCATTAATATAGGTAGCCGCCTCTCCCTGCAGGTCAACGGCATGTTGCTGCAGTATCAGTTGCGATAAAGGTTCCAGCCCTGCCTCCCTGGCTGTTTGTGCTTTGGTTTTGCGTTTGGGTTTGTAAGGCAGGTAAATATCTTCCAGTGCTGTGATGGTAGTGGCTTTGGCCAGTTTTTCCTGCAGCGCTTCGGTCATTTTCCCCTGCTCGGTAATGGCTTTTTCAATAAAGGTTTTGCGTTCGGTAAATTCTTGTAACCGCTTTGATTCGTCCTGGATCTGCTGTATCTGAACTTCGTCCAGGCCACCTGTTTTATCCTTACGGTAACGGGCAATAAAAGGGATCGTAGCGCCGCCTTCAAACAATTCCAATACTGCGTCTATCTGGGCCGTTCTCAGGTTTAGGGTAGCCGCAATTTGCTGGCTGAATACTGTCATCACTTCTTTCATATATACTTTTCTGGGGCAGCGAATATAGAATAGAAGGCAGAAAGCAATTTGTAAAATATGGACGGGTTTTGATAGCGATTTTAGGGCGAATGAATGGCCGATTGGTGCATCCTGCTAAAAAGGTATTCGAAAAAGATTTTTGGATAGCACCAGGGAACCGCAGCAGGAGGGTACATGGCATCTATCTATTCTAACCAGATGTAGATTGGGTATATAAAAACAGCCAAAACAACGGATCCTATTGGTAGCCTGACGGATATGGGTGAAGCGCAACAAATGCAATTACAAGGATAGTAAAACAAAATGTCCTTTTTATGAGGATGAAGCTGTTTAGTATTTTAACAAGTAGAAGCCGTTAGTAGCTATAATGATTACACAAGCACAAGTTGTTGCAAAACTTAATCGGAATAAAAATACAAATACATTTTTGAACCACATAGGCACATAAGGCCACATAAGAATACAGAAATATAAATGTAAAATTATTTATGACTAAGTAGTTAGACTAAAGCCTTATGGTGCCTAATGTTTTCCTTGTATTTCCCACACCTGTATTCCTATGTGCCCTATGTGCCTATGTGGTTAAATTGTATTCCCACAACTGTATGCTACGCCGACTGCGATCCGGATAATGTTGTGCCTGTGTGGTTGATTATTAAAATACTAAACAGGCATGATAATTAGTTTGCCGAATTAAAATAGGCAGTTATAAATTCAATCTTTTGCTTCAATGTCACCAAATTATTATTTCTTCATCAACTCATATGATATACGGATCAACCGGAACACATCCGTATCTAAATCAGTTGCATCTCCCAGGCGTATATAATGCTCCAGCTTATTGCCGTAAGCGGCTTTTTTGTAAATAGGAAAGTCATCACTTTCTTCCGGCAGTACGAATTTTAAATCCAATTCTTTTTTCATAATTCTTATCACCAGGAATGTTTTTGCAGCGATAAATACAATACAGTTTTTGGTAGCGCTGGCCGATACGCCTTCCCAGTTTCCTACTTCAGCAAATAGCTTATCAAATAATAAGGTTAGTTCATCTGGCTTACCTTCAAACAAACTATCTATACCGATCTTCTTACAATAATGCCAGCTCTTTTCTCGGGTTAGCGGCCGCTCACATACAGGGCAAATAAAATGCATAAGTAGTTATCAGTTATTCAGTAGTCAATCGTCAGTTATTAGTCAATCAGTGGTCAGTCGTCCGTTGTCTGTCGTCTATTGTCTTTCCTTGTTTTAAAATTTTCCATTTTGCCGTAATATAAATAATAGGCAGTGTAATCAACACAATAACGGCATACATTACCTGCACACCAGATTCTTTTTTCCAAAGCAAAACAACCCCGGTACTAATGGCTGCCTGCACCAGCATATACAAACTGCTTACTGCAAGCTGTGGCCAACCCTTTTCGTTTGCCAGGTATTGAAACAGGTGTTGCCGGTGAGCTTCAAAAATATTTTCCCGTTTGCTGAGGCGGTGCAGTATGGTAAGCACACTATCCACTCCATACACAGCAAACAGCAAAATAAACAGCAGGCTGCCGGTTTTAATAACCATGCTTAGGGTAAGGAACAACAGGCAAAATGCCATGCTTACGCTACCAACGTCGCCGGCAAAGCATTTTGCCTTTTTTCTGAAATTAAAAAAAAGGAATACAGCATTACCCAGTGCTAAAAATAAAACCAGGCCTTCATTAAACACAGGCGTCTGCCGGTTCAGTACAAACAAGGCTGCCAATACGGTAAATGAATAAGCAGGTGTAATACCATTGATGCCATCCATAAAATTATAAGCATTCATAATACCGGTAACCATTATAAACCCTATTGGCCACCAGTACCAGGGCAGCATAAACATCCCCGGCTGGTAAAGCAATAATCCCACTGCAATCGTATGAATCAGTAAACGCAGGAGCCTGCTTTGTTCTTTTACATCATCTGCAAAACTGATAATGGATATGACTACCAGCCCCGCCATGAACCACGAATACGGAAAATGATGCAGCAGAAAAAAGAGTAATACACTAACGGGAAAAATGACGCCACCACCACGAAGTGTAACCTGGCTATGGCTGCTGCGTTGGTTAGGCTTGTCGATAATATTATACGTATCCGCTATACGGAAATAGAGCAACTCCAAAATAAACAGGAAAACGAAAACGAGTAGATAGTACATAGTGGTTTGAAGTTCACATGTTTACCGGGGCAGCATTTTTTAATTGGGTAACAAGCGGTTGTATTTGTTTTCTTGATTAAATGTAATATTTTCCACCTTCTGTTTTGAAGTTCCACTATCTAAACAAGTGAATCTGTGACTTTTATCATACAACCGTAAACGCCTCCAGTACCGGCCTTGGTTGCCAGCCAAAGCTGCGCCTTGCCAGGCTGTCGTCAAAACTAAGGGTAGCGGTTATTTTGCGTAACTTATCGGAATTGATGGGTGCTTTGCTACCTAAAAAGTTGCCGGCAAAAGCTATGATTTTAGCCAGCCATAGCGGTAGGTTTTTAGGGGGTGGTTGATGAAGTTGTTTTGAAATGAGCAAAGCCAGTTGGGCAAAGCTGGGATGATAACCATCTGTGAGATTATAAGTGCCACCGGTTTGCGCAATCACCGGAATGGCCGCTGCCACATCATCCGCCATTACTATACTTTTATGTGCCTGCCCGCCACCAACATTAAAGTACCGCCCGTTGCTGATACCTTTAATCATAGCTCCCAAATTACCCGGCGGGGTTTTACCCGCAATTAGGGGAAGTCGTAAAACAGAAAGTTTAATATGGCGATCTGCACACCACTGCTGCAAAAACTGCTCAGCTTCTATTTTACTCCTTGCGTATGGCGTTGTGCCAAGCAATGGGTGCTGCTCACTAATGTTTTGGCCTTCCTCTTTTCCGTATACCGCTACAGTGCTAATAAATACAAAAGCTTTTGGTAAATGAGGCAATGCTTCCAACCCTTTGCATAAATGTTCGGTACCCGTAAGATTTACATCAAAAAAATCTTTTTTTTCCGCTTCCGTTTTAGGAATCATATGTGCTTTGCCTGCTGCGTGGATGACAACATCAATAGCTTGGCTGAATACGGGAATAGTCGACGATAGATTACAGATCATATCATTGCCACGCCTTCTTCCTAAACTAATAATGGTATGGCCGGCTGCTACTAAATACGCATATAGATAGCGGCCTAAAAACCCGTTGGCGCCGGTAAGCAGGTAGGTTTGGTTCATGGGTTATAATAGAATCATCAACAGACGGTTTATTTGTTTTAATCTACAGCGGCAGGATGATACTCCTTATTTTCTTTTTGCTTAAAATTAAACAGTAATAAAGTTTGCAAAAAGTTATTTGTAATAGAAGTGCCAATGGCCCGATAGTCGTACTGGGTAATGAAACCGCACTGCAACGTAAATGTTTTAGAAAACTGGTAGCCTGCACCGCCGTATAAACGGTTTCTTTCGAAGTGCGGCTTTTGATTGGTGAGAAATATTTCATCGAAAGCGGTCAGGTAAAATACGTGGGGTTGTAAGGTTGCGTTATTCAGCGGTACAATACTGCTAAGCCGGTACCGGAACCGGTTGCGGTAGCCTTGCGTAAGCCAGCGCTGCTCAATGCGGTAGCGGTGTTCCAGCTTTAGCCGGCTGATGTTATTGGTGAGGGTAACCTGTTGCCACAACCGGGACTCATGTGTAAGTACAGGACTTTTAAAATTGCCGCCAGGGCTATAAGTAGTGTATTGCCCGGTGCCCATCAGCAATGCGGCTGCATCTGTAAGGTTATATTGAAAGCCGGCTTTCAGTTCATGGTAATAAAAGTGATTATAAAACTGATTGGAACGGGTTTGCAGTTCTGACCATACGCTCCACTTTTTGTTAAACGAATAGCGAAAATTAGCAATGTTCCAGGTACCAAGGCCTTCGTTTTGGGCTAACGCCTTTGTACAAAAAAAGATACTTACAATACAAGCAAGAACTGTAATACGTCTTACCATAAATACAACTGCTGTTAAGTCTTTGAATACAATTAGATGAGATTAACTATTATCATGCGTTATAACAATCCGCAGTATAAGACGCAATGATTAGCAGGCTGACTTTAGATTTTTTTTCATATATTCAAAGTAATAAAACAGATGGCAATCAAAAAAAAACGAACTAATCCGGTTTATTAATTCCGGTTATCGGTTGTTAGCTATTTGTTTTGAATTTTATCTAAAAGAATTTTTGAATAGGTATTGTTCGGATTAATATTCAGTGCCGTCCTGCAGTTAATTTCGGCGAGTTTAAGTTGACCTAATACAAACTGTGAAGCTGCAATTCCATAGAATACCCTGTCATCTTTAGGTGCAAGTTTTGCAGCCTTTTGATAATATTCAACAGACTTTGGGTATTCATGGTTGTCATAACAAGTGGCGCCGATATTAAAGCAGGCTTTAAAATATGCAGGATTAATTTTTAATGCATCTTCTAATTTTTTTATGCCGGCTTTGGTTTGTCCTAAGTTAATGTAACTTACTCCTTGTTTGTAGTAACAGGTATCTTTTTTATAGTTGTTTTCAACACACTTTTGAAAAACGATAATCGCTTTGTCATAAGTGTCACTATCATATAAGCCAGAAGCCAATTTGTAAAGCTCAACAATACTTTTGCTTTCAAGTGACTTATCAAAGCTGTTATTTGAAATCAAAGGTTTTGTTGGGTCTGCATTCCCGACATCCCAACCATCATAAGTAGTTACATTATACTTTTTAGAAAGAGCATCAAGTTGGTTTTCCCTGTTTAGAAGGGATTCCCTTGAATGTGTTTCTACTTTTTCAACGTGAAGAATATATTCCTGCTTATCGGTTTTTTCAAATCTTACTAATTTATATTTCTCTTTTAATAATTCATCTTTCAGTTTTTCAAGGTCTGATTTTTCCTTGTCATAAAAGAAATATCCATAAAGTAAGGGTTTTTTTATGGCCACACCTTGGAGTTCCATCTTCCCAAATATAGAATTGATATTTGCCTGCCGGTCCTTATTCTGGGCTATTGAAGAGCTTGTAAAGAGCATTATAATAGAAAGGAAACAGAATATTTTTTCCATTGTTGTTGCTGTTGTCTTACAGCGCTTATAAGTGGATTTAAATAGTCCTGTTCCCATCAAAGTTCTCTAACTCCTTCGCCACTGCGGTTAAAAAAGTAGCACCCAGGCTACCGTCCACAATGCGGTGGTCATAACTCATGCTTAGGTACATCATGTGGCGGATAGCAATACTATCACCCTGGGCGGTTTCAATAACCACCGGGCGTTTTTTTATAGCACCTACTGCCAGTATAGCTACCTGCGGCTGGTTGATAATTGGTGTACCCATCAGGCTACCGAACGTGCCCACATTGGTCATTGTAAAAGTCCCACCCTGCGTATCATCAGGCCGGAGCTTACCGTTGCGGGCAGCATCGGCCAGGTTATTTACTTGTTTGCTCAGGCCGGTCAGGTTCAGGCCATCCGCTCCTTTGATAACCGGCACAATCAGGTTGCCGCTGGGCAGTGCCGTAGCCATGCCAATATTGATGTCTTTTTTCAGGATGATATTGTCGCCATCGAGGCTGCAGTTTACTAACGGAAACTTTTTAATACACTTTACAATCGCTTCAATAAACAGAGGAGTATATGTAATTTTAGTGCCTTCCCGTTGTTCAAAATCCTTCTTTACTTTTTCCCGCCACAATACCATACCGGTTACATCGGCTTCGGTAAAACTGGTTACATGCGGGCTGATGTGTTTGCTATCCACCATGTGTTTGGCAATCATTTTCCGCATCCGATCCATCTCTATTATTTCCACATTGCCACCGTAAGATGCCGCCGATGGCCGACTGACCACGGACGACTGGCTATCGCCGAATGATGGTGGACTATCTTCTTTTTTCTGATTACTAACTACTAACTGCTGATTGCGCTCAGGCTGTTGATTACTTTCAGTTTTGCGCTCATTCAGAGCAGGGGCAAGTCCTGCCCCTACGGATTGCTGACTGACTGCCACCCGCTGTTCTCCGACTGCCGACTGTTGACTGTTGACTACCTTCTGTTCTTTATCTGCTGACTGCCGACTGCTGACTGCCGACTTGCCTGCTACAAATTCCAAAATATCCTTTTTGCTTACCCGTCCATCCTGCCCGGTGCCGGGTATTTTTTCCAGTTCGGTCATGCTCACGCCTTCTTCCTGTGCAATTTTCAATACCAGGGGGCTATAAAAACGAATACTACCCGAAACCGGTTTTGCTTTAGCAGGTTTCATTGCCACCGGCTGGAACGGAATAGCATCCGTTTCCATTTCGTCCGGTTCCATACTGCTTATAGCCGAACCACTAGTGGAAATGCCGGTATTGGCAGATCCGTTCGTATTGATACGGGCTATTACGGCGCCCACCGGTACTACATCATTTTCCTGAAACAGGAGTTCGCCTATTATTCCTTCAGCGGTGCTGGGCACTTCGCTGTCCACTTTATCTGTAGCAATATCCAGCACGGTTTCATCCTGCTTTACGGCATCACCACTGCGCTTATGCCATTTTAAGATGGTAGCTTCTGTAATGCTTTCGCCCAGTTTGGGCATTATTAAATCAACAACCGTCATACGGCAAATTTTTAAGACGGCAAAAGTAGGTAAATAAACGGGCCGCATTTGCTGCTGTAATCAGCAGGGTTGCATCCCAGATTATCGGGACCCAAACCTGGCGCAGGGCGCTGCTCATAAGTGTTCGAAACCTGAAAAGTGTTGCTATGCCACCATCGTAGGCCCCTACCCCTAAAGGGGAATTTAAGTTTGACCTGTACTTAAAGGTCAAAATCTGTGTACCTCAATGTTGCTATTGCTTTGAATGCTTAATTAAAGCCCCTTTAGGGCAATGTCATTAAGTTAAGGATTGGAGTAGCGTCTATGCGACGTAGGTGCAACCTGTTTGTAGCAAACAGCCATCAATGATGTTGGTGCATGCCACGTAGTGGCTACCTAATCAGAGAACAGGGGTAGCCACTACGTGGCAATGATCCCCTTTTTCGCTTTGTTTTCTACAAACACATAGCCCCGATGGGGCTTAAATTAATGACATTGCCCTAAAGGGGGTTTGGGGGCAACCAGCACCGGATATAAACGCTTATATAGTACATTCCGCATGATTAGATACAAGGTTTCGAACATTTATTCAAACCTTCATTTCCTTCCCGTTTGCGACTGGCAAATTTTACTTGTTTGCTGTAGTTTGCTGAATGATAACGTAAAAGGATTGTTGCAACTCCATTCCGGCGGAGCGGCTGCCTGTAAATAAAGGAACAGATAACAAATAATGCCTGAAACCTCACACTGGCGCAGGGCTACTGCCCTCCCGACTGGGGTCCGGGACAAGTTGTGCCCCATTGTTACTTTTCTACCAATAGCATCAATAGCGAAGACAAGTAACCGCAATGCACAGGTCGGGAGACCTGCGCAAGGAATGCAGTAAATAACAAATAAAGCTTAAAAGTATAACCCCGGCTTTATACTTACTTTAGTGCGGTTTACCGATGCTTTCTGCTTTATGAAAATTACGCTGCCGGATATTCGGAAGTGGTGCTACTTCTTCCTTTGCTTATGGCTTTCGTTTATAATAGTACTATCGGCTGATGCTTATCCCACTATAAAACATATCGGCATTGAACAGGGGCTGTCCAACAACTCCGTACGATGTGTGTACCAGGATCATAACGGATTTATGTGGTTTGGTACCTATGACGGCCTTAACCGTTATGATGGATATACGTTCAAAGTGTTCCGGAACAGGCTGAACGATTCTACTTCGCTGCCACATAATTACATCTATTCCATTCACGAGGACCTGCATCATAAACTGTGGATCGGTACCGGGCAGGGTATTGGTATTTACAATAGCCTTACAGCCAAGTTTTCGCCGGTGTATTATGTACCGTGGCATCAGTCAGCAAAGCAAAAAATTACCATGAGCATCAATGCCATTGTGCATGATGATGCAGGCAATGTATTTATGGGGGCCAACGGCTATGGACTGCTGGTGCAAAAAGAAGGTGCTGCTACGGCTATTCAGTTACCATTTGAGAATGGTACGAAACAACCCCTCCTTACCGGTAATATACAATCCCTGCTGATTGATAAAAACCGCCGGCTTTGGTTATTCATTGACTCCGTTGGTTTATGCACCTACAACTATACCACCCAAAAAATAAAGCTGGTCAATAACAAACTAAAAAGTGCAGGCTGCATGCAGGCCGACGAAAACGATAATTTATGGCTTGGCAGCAACAGCGGTTTGTATCATTATTTTATACAATCTGATAGCCTGGTAAAGGCTTTTGAAGATGTGCCGGGAGAACTAACTTCCAATGCAATTGCCAGCCTTTTTTTAGACGGGCAATATAATCTTTGGATTGGCACAGAAGGCGGTGGTGTTGATATATTAAATATTAGTACCGGTCATTTCAATTACCTGTTACCGGGGCAGGACGATGCTTCCCTGAGCAGCGAATCTGTATTTGCTATTTACCAGGACAGCGAATCCCGTAAGTGGATGGGTACGCTAAAGGGAGGCATTAACATGATTGATCCTTTCAAAAAGCCGTTTCAATCGTTTGCCCACGACCCGCTACAACTGAACAGCCTTATTTACAACTTTACTTCTTGTTTTTATGAAGATGAAAATCGTAATGTGTGGATTGGTACTGACGGCGGGGGCATCAGCATCTGGAACCGGGAACAAAACAGCTTCACCAATTTCAGGCATGAAGCAGGCAATGCTAATTCGCTTAGCAGTAACCTCGTAAGCAGCATCCGGCAGGATTACGAAGGCAATTTTTGGATAGCCACTTTTGGCGGCGGCATCAACAGGTATAATAAAGCCTCCGGCACTTTTGAACATTACCGGTGCATCAATTCCGTTACCGGCGAAGAAAATAAGAATGCATGGCTGTTGTACGAAGACCGTGACAAAAACCTATGGGCAACCACTTTTTCCCGGGGGAGATTATACCGGTTCAACCGACAGTTCAACCGGTTTGATTTGTTCGACCCTAACCTTACCGACCTGATTTCCTTTACAGAAGATGCAGCCGGAAAACTATGGGCGGGCAATTCGCACCAGTTGATACAGGTTGACAAGCAAAACGGTAAACACAAAATCTATGAAATTGGTAAACCGGTGAGGGCTATTTATGAAGATAAAAAACACAACTTCTGGTTGGGTACGGAGGGGGGCGGATTGATATTATTCGACCGGCAGGCCGGCAGGATCGCAGCCCGTTTTTCCGATGCGGATGGCTTATGCAACAATTCGGTTTTAAATATTTTGGAAGATAACGATGGCAACTTATGGCTTGGCACGTTTAACGGGCTTTCAAAATTTACGCCTGCTGGCAAAAGGTTTAAAAATTTTGACCAGAGTGATGGCCTGCAAAGCAACCAGTTTTCGTACAATGCTGCCTTGCGCCTGCGTTCCGGCGAACTGGTATTCGGCGGCATTAAAGGATGTACCCTTTTTAACCCTGCCAGCCTGCAATTTGGTAAAAATACCCCACCGGTTTTTCTAACCGGGCTGCGGGTAAATAACCAGCCGGTTACGGCAGATAGTGGGTACGTAACCAAAACGGATGGCAATACTATACAGGAATTAAAAATACCATATGATGAAGCCGTGCTTTCAGTTGATTTTGCTGCACTGGAATATTCGGCGCCTGCTAAAATTGTATATGCCTACCTGCTGGAAAACTGGGATAAAAGCTGGAATTATACCGGTGCTATACGAACGGCCAATTACACGCACCTGAAGGAAGGAACTTATTACCTGCGTGTAAAATGCACCAACGCTACCGGTAACTGGAACCCAAAGGAGACGTCCCTGAAAATTATTGTATTGCCGCCCTGGTACCGTTCCTGGTGGGCTTACCTTTTTTATATAGGCATAGCAGCAAGTCTGGTGTATGTATATGTGCACTATAAAACCCGGCAAACGAAACTGGAATACGAAGTAAAACTGGCTCATATCAATGCCGAGAAAGAAAAAGAACTGAACGAAAAAAAGCTTTCCTTTTTTACGGATGTTTCCCATGAGTTCCGTACGCCGCTAACACTGATCATTAACCCGCTAAAAGATGTAATAAATGGCGGAACCGCGGGTAAAGGCGAACTAAATATTGTCTATCGGAATGCTCGCCGGCTGCTTAGCCTCGTAGATCAGCTGTTGTTATTCCGGAAGGCCGGCAGCGAAGGCGATAACCTGAAAATCGTGAAGCTCAACTTTTACCAGCTTTGCAACGATGTGTTTACCAGCTTCATCCAGGCAGCAAAAAGCAAAGACTTAAACTACCGGTTCAATTGTAATAATACAAAACTGGAGTTATATGCCGACCGGGAGAAAATGGAAATTATTTTATACAACCTGTTATCCAACGCCATCAAGTTTACCCCGGCGGGTGGCGAAGTCATCATTACGGTAAGCGAAAATGAGGCTGAAGTCGACGTAAAGTTAGTAGACAATGGGATGGGTATACCGGCAGCCGTTGGCAATAAATTATTTGAGCGTTTCTACCGGGTGCCCGAAACAGAAATGCCATCGAAACCCGGGTTTGGCATCGGCTTATTCCTTGTGAAAAATTTTGTAGAAAAGCATCAGGGCATCATTACCTATGAAAGCGAGCCGGGTAAGGGTACTACTTTTAGCCTGAAGCTATTGAAAGGTGCTGCTCATTTTGGCCCGGTAATGATTTATGAAGATGCACCTGAAAAATCGCACCTGTTGGAAGTGGCATCACCGGATAAAGAGTTTGCTATTGATAAGGGCACCAATAACCTGGAAGAAATAATCAGCAGCCAGAAATCCATTTTAATTGTGGAAGACAACGGGCAGGTAAGGCAATACATCAGTAGCATTTTTAAGGATGCGTTTACGGTGTACGAAGCGCAAAGCGGCGATGAAGGCATTCAACTGGCACAGCAGCACCTGCCCGACATCATCATCAGTGACATTATTATGAAAAACGGAACAGGTATTGAGCTTTGCAGTGCCATCAAAACCAACGAGTCGCTTAGCCATATACCCGTTATTTTGCTTACAGGTGTTTTTGATGATGCCGTAAAGCTGAAAGGCATTGAGCAAGGCGCCGACGACTACATTACCAAACCATTTGAAAAAGAACTGCTGGTAGCACGGGTAGCCAACCTGATCAAAAAACGCAGCACCCTGCAGAATTATTTTTACAACGAAATAACCCTGCAGCAAAACACGCTGACCGTGTCGGAGGAATACAAAACTTTCCTGGAAAAATGTATTGCCATTGTGGAGGCACACCTGGACGATGACCAGTTCAGCATTAAAACCCTGGCCCGTGAAATTGGCATGAGCCACTCTAATTTGTACAAGCGGGTAAAATCCATTTCGGGCCAGTCCGTAAATGGTTTTATCCGGTTTATACGCCTGCGTAAAGCAGCGGAGTTATTTATTAATACCAGCCAAAACGTAAATGAAACGGCTTTCCAGGTAGGCATCAACGATACCAAGTATTTCAGGGATCAGTTCCATAAATTATTCGGCATGAACCCATCAGCCTATATCAAAAAATACCGCAAGGCTTTTGGCAGTTCCTACAGGGTGAACAAGGAAGTTTTTGGGGATGATGGGCTGGAACCGGATCGGCAATAGTGTGCATAGGCTGTGGCCGCAAACATGCTGCTATGGTTTAAAAGAAAGCCTGGTTTTGCTTCCACCATAGGACAGTGTTGGCACCACGGCATCGGCAGGAGTCAGCCATGCGGATTCGTTCAGGCCGCTTTGATAGAAAACCGCAGCCGAAAATTGTGTAAAGATATTTACGAAGGCGGAAGATTTTCTATTGCCAAAACCACTTCCATAGAAAACCAACCAGCGAAACAACCAGGATCAGTATGTTCAGCAGAAGGTTGCGGAGCGGCATGGACCGAACAAGGTCATACAGATTATCAGTGTGTTGCTCCAGGTAATCTATGCGTATGTAAATGGTAATAAAATACCAAAACCCTAACAGTGTAATGAGGGCTTCTCCTTTAAGTGCGGCATGGCTGGCCTGCTGGTAAGCCCCTTCGGCCATGCCGCTGCAAATAATGGCGGTATATATGATTGATAAAAAACTACCCACCCAATAAACGACCGGCCTCTTGAAAAACGCCGACCGGGCCAGCATCTTGTTGGGGCTATGCTTCCAGTTGGGAAACACCAGGTTAGCGTAATAAAGCAGGATATCCGCCAATACAATGATGACGAACGGAGCTGATTCGCCGCCACCAAGGTTCAGCACGCTAAAACTTTGGAACAGGATGAGCGCCCGGAAAATGGGTCTTACCCATACCAGCACAGCGTAGGGCAGGCCGACGGCAAACATGCCAATAAAATTGATGAATTTGCCGGCGATGGACCTTGCCGGCGCCGGAGGATTATTATTGCCTGCCATTTTATACCAATACGAAAAACTATAATGTACCAGCGGCTCCACGAAATAGATAAAAAGCCCACCGATGCCAAACACCCAATTGTTGAACGTAATGCCTATCTGCGGATCGTAATTCTGACGCATACCGAACACAGACGGCAGCAGCACATTGCAAAATAAAAAGAACAACAGCGCACCGGCCAGCCAGTTTAATAAAAAAGCCAGTGGCCCCGGCCTCACAGATTCTTCCTGCATAGCAGGCATGGGTTGCAGTGCTACGCTGTGCGGCGATCGTTTTTTTGACATGTTTTTTTAAGAAGGTCCCGGCCGGGCTATTTTAATTCGCTGTGCAGTATTGTAACTACGCACCTCACTTGCTCCAATAATAAACATTTTCAACCAGGTTTTTTATTCGTAATTTATTAGCCGGGTTTAAAGCGCCGGGCTGATGAAACCACGTAACCGCCAGTCCAGGCTGGTATCTCAACTGCGCCCTGCATATCGTTACCGGTACTTTACCTCACCAAATTCCAACTGGCCGGTTGCGGCAGGCACCGCCTCAATTTCAAGTTTGAAATTATTCAGGTTTTTTTGAATGCCCCAGTTATCTTTCATCTTCATGTAATATACTTTTCCAAACTGAATATTTATTTGCTGCGATGCCTCATCATTATAAAAACGGCTGCTCAGTTTATGTGTTCCCTCCTTTAGTATTTTAAACAGATAGCCTGAATTGTTACGGGCAAACCACATTGGGTAATCATCAAAAAATACGAGGAAACCGCTACCGGAAAGCAGGAATTTACCGGGCCTCCACACATACAGCAGGGCGTATTTCGATGTATCGCTGAAGTGGTCTTCTTTAGGAATAACGACAGTGGGGCAGGGCTTAAATAATTCGTTATTGGGGATCACTGCTTTTTCGTGAAGCCACATAGTGTCTTTTAATAGCGGAATGTGCGATTTTTTATCTATATAAGCGGCGTATACATAATAGTCCGGGCTGGTGGCTTCAATTTCCACAAACACCTTATGCTTTTTTACAAACGCCTGTTGTTCCGGTGGAAATGTTCTACCCCCGGAAACATATTGTAAGATATAACTGCAGTCCTTTTTCCATTCCACCGCCCATACCGAAGTATCTTTCTTTACCAGGTCAATTTCGGTTTGCATATCATTTGCAACAATGGAGACCGAGCGGTCATTTGTATTTTTAGGATAAGAATAAAAAACACCGGTTCTGAAATCCTGGCAGTTAAGCTGGGCCTGCAGGGTAAATGGAAATGCAAACAATAGTACAACAGGCAGGTGCTTAATAATCCGGAAAACTGCTTTCATTAATTAATTGTATGGGTGGAAATAAATATACGTTTATGAGGGAGCGAAACTATGGGTTTTCGGTTTGTTTGCCATGCATGGTGGCTTGAAAGGGAGCGGTGATATAGAGATATTGAAACCTGGCCATAGTATGTAAGGCAGCAAACTTTATCGCTATTTTTTCAATTGTACAATAATGCTTTTAAAGTTATTCAGCGCACTTTCAATGTTCTCTACAATTTCTGCGGCTAATATATCCGGGTCGGGCAGGTTGTCGAGGTCGGCTAAGGACTTATCTTTCAGCCAGGTAAGGGGCTGGTTTTATCACGGGCAATGATTTCTTTGTAGATAAATTTTCGCCAGCGGCTACAAGGCACATAGTCGAAGATCAGAATCGCATGAAGATATTTATTTTTACTCATGCTACCTTTCGCTAAAAAGATACCTTCCAATACCGGGTTACGTGTAGAAACATCAAAAAATATTTCTGGTGTTGTTCTAAATACCAGCCAAATACTACTACTGGAAGAGAAAAACTATTTTGTAAAAGATTTTAAACTGGATGGCGATGCCCCTAAGCAGTTCATTAAAGCATATTTTCATAGAGATGATTTATGTGTAAAACGAACACTACCCAACTCCTGGTGTAGCTACATAGCTAAAACAGCAGAAAAATGGTACCCGGTTGAATCGGTTACTGAATATATGATGAACCGGATAGGTCAGACTTTGGGCTTACACATGAACGGGTGCAAACTGGTAAGGGCTAACGGGCAAATCCGCTTTTTGAGCCGTTACTTTCGGGGTAAAGATGAACGGTTAGTGCACGGTGCCGAAATATGTGGTGCTTATCTGGAAGATATGCCTTTTGCAGAAGCAGTAGCCAATGATAAAAAATCGGCAAGAGAACTTTTTACTTTTCAATTTGTAAGGGCTGCTATACAATCTATCTACCCGTTACATAGCAGCAGTTTAATTAAGAGCTTGGTCAAAATGATTATTTTTGATGCCATAACAGGCAATGATGATCGTCATTTTTATAACTGGGGCATTTTGGATAACATTAAAAAGAGCAAAAAACCGCCTAAGTTTGCTCCCCTTTATGATTCGGCAAGAGGCTTGTTGTGGAATTGGAGTGATGACAATATTGCTATCCAGCTACAGCACCATTACTCCGGTGGCCAAAAAATTGTAAAGTATATACAAAAAGCTACTCCCCGGATAAGCATTAACGGTAACAGCACTGTCAATCATTTTGAATTGGTAGCCTTTTTAAAGGGTGAAAATGCCAATTTTGCTGCTACACTTGCCGGTATGGTGACAGTAGAAAACGAAACAGCCGTGTTAAAGATGTTAGAGAAGGAGTTTCACCCTTTGTTAGTTATACAAAGAAGTACGGCAATAACGTTAATAATTCAGGAACGTTTCAATAAATTAAGAAACTTATGAAACTATCTTTTTTCAAAACACTTTTTAAAAAAGAAGATAGCGATATGGCTATTCTTCCGGCACAGGAAAAAGATACTTTCCTACTTAAAATTGACAGCCTGAATATTGGCGTGCTGACTTGCGAAAATGGCGAATGGTTGTTTTACTATACTGATGAGTTCAAGCATCATCAGGATGAATATACCCGGATCGTAGGCTTTTCCGATATAAATAAAGAATATAAGAGCAACACACTATGGCCTTTCTTTCGTATTCGCATACCCGGACTAAAGCAACCGGCAGTACAGGAAATTTTGAAAGCGAAAAATATAGATGCCGCCAATGAAGCTGCCTTGCTCCGTCACTTTGGCCGAAAAACAATAGCCAATCCTTACGAATTATTACCAGCCTGATAACTGAAAAGAATTATTATAAGAGCCGGTTGCTGAAAAGCAACCGGCTTTTATAATAAGATAATTATCCTGCCATTCTATTTCTCTCGTTTTAAGTCTTCAATTGCACAATAATGCTTTTAAAATTATCCAGCGCACTTTCAATGTTCTCAACAATTTCCAGCGCCAACACATCCGGGTTGGGCAGGTTGTCTAAATCGGCTAAGGATTTGTCTTTTAGCCAGGTGATGTCGAGGCTGGTTTTATCACGGGCAATGATTTCATCATAGGTAAATTTCCGCCAGCGGCCATCAGGATTTTGCTCATTGTACGTAGCGGTTCTTTTATGGCGATTAGTGGGGTTGTAGCAATTAATAAAATCCTGCAGATCTTCCGGCTTTAGCGGATTTTTCTTTAGCGTATGGTGAATATTGGTGCGGTAATCATATACCCATACTTCCTTTGTCCACGGGTCTTTGCTGCTGGGTTTGGCATCCCAGAACAATACGTTTGCTTTTACGCCATTGGCATAAAAGATACCGGTAGGCAAGCGAAGGATGGTATGCAGGTCGGTGGTTTCCAGCAGCTTCTTACGGACGGTTTCTCCGGCACCGCCTTCGAACAGTACATTATCGGGCAATACCACGGCGGCAAAGCCTGTGGTTTTGAGCATACTCTTAATGTGCTGCACAAAATTGAGTTGCTTATTGCTGGTAGTTACCCAAAAATCCTGTCGGTTGTAGGTAAGGTCTTCTTTCTCCTGTTCGCCTTCTTCGTTGGTAAAGGTCATGCTGCTCTTTTTGCCAAAGGGCGGATTGGCCAGCACATAATCGTAGCGGGCTTCAGAGGCAGCTATGAGGGAATCGTTGGGAGAAATAAGCGTTTGGCTGTTGATGTCGCCGATATTGTGCAGGAACAGATTCATGAGGGCCAGCCGCCGGGTGCCTGCTACAATTTCGTTGCCGGCAAACGTGTGGTATTTCAGAAATTCCTTTTGCTCCTTGTCCAGTTCCAGGTGGTCGGTCATCCAATCGTAGGCAGCCAGGAAGAAACCGCCGGTGCGTAAGGGATCGAGCAAGCCCATATAGGTGTAATGAAAAAGAAGTATTAGCCATCCTGTTTTTTCCAATATTGAGGGAGCAGTTCAGCAATGTTGTTAGTGGTATAGAGATGTATACGTTCTAATACATCTTTGAGCCAGTGATATGGATTGATCTGGTGAAGCCTGCAAGTAGCAAACAAGGAATAGACCATAGCTGCCCGCTGTGCTGCATCATGACTACCAGCAAATAAATAATTCTTTCTGCCTATTGCAACAGGTCTGATGGCGTTCTCTACCGGGTTGTTGTCGATCTGTAGGCGGGCATCGGTGGTATAGATGCACAGTTTCTCCCACCGCTGTAAACTGTAGCTCATCGCCTTACCAATAGGGCTTTGAGGCAGCACTCTTGGATATTCAGCTACCATCCACGCTTTTAGCATTTGTAGTATCGGTACAGCTTCGCTCTGCCGTAACTGTAGGATGGCTTCGGCACTTAATACTTTCTGTTTTATCCTTTGCTCTATGGCATACAGCTTTTGCAACATGGCTAATGCCTGTTCAGCGCTGGCTTTGTCATTTTGCAACGCATCAGAGAACTTACGCCTGGCGTGTGCCATACAATGCAACAGCGTAATGCCTGTGCGTTTATCAAAATCCTCATAGGCCACATAGCCATCGGTTTGTAAATAGCCGATAAAATCTTGTAAGATGTCATCCGGCCCTGCTCTGTCCCGCCCTTTGCGGTAATCAAACAATACTAACTTATCCTGACTGTTATGATACACCCAATAATAACCCTGGTGGGTGGTGCCATTCTTATTTTCATCCAGCACTTTCAAAGGCGTCTCGTCACAATGCAGGTAGCTGCTTGCCAGTACCTGCCGCTTATGCACTTCATACAAAGCTATTAGCTGTACCAGCACGGCTTTTACCCAGTCGTTAATAGTGGATTGAGCAATTGAGACACCCGCCCTTTCAAAACGCTGTAACTGGCGGTGGAGTGGCAGATGATCTACATACTTATCTACGATAATTTGTGCCAGTAATCCTTCACCAGCCATGCTCTTTTCCATGATCCGTTCCGGCAATGAGGCAGTGATAACAGTATGGGCAATTTCATCAAGGGGCTGCACATATTTAGGGCGGATGTATTGTTTCACATACAACTCACCGGGCACAAAGTCCAGTACTTCCGTTACTTCATCGCCAATCTTTTTAAGCCCGCTAACATCTGCGTCCGGTTGCAGTATAATGATTTGCCGGCGCAGATGCTCCGGCAGTTTCATACGGCCCGGATGTGCTTTTACCTGATTGTCCCTTACTTCTGTTTTGGTGCGCAGGTATTCCACTTTTGTAACATCTGTTATGTTGCAGGCTGTGAGAGTTGCTGCATCTAAAGAGAGGGTAAGTTGTTGTGGATTGGCGGAGTTGTCAGCAGCCGCTACAAAGCGTTCGCTTTTGCTGCCGAAGATCATTTTCTTCAATTGTTCTAACTGATGCGTAAGGGAGGCAACAGCGTATTGCAGTTGTGCATTTTCTGCTTTCAACTGCTCATATAAAAGCGGGTAATTAGTTGCTTCGGACACTGGCTCTATAATAGATACAAATATACTAAAAGACAATACTGTATTATCTTTCAGCCTATCACTTATCCACCTTTCGGAGCCTCATGTTGATATCTTTTGCGATGCCGTACGCTCTTTAGGGAGATGCCCTGCAGGATGAGTTGCAACTGCTGCTGAGTAATAGATAAGCTGCTAATGCCATCGGTATAAACAGGCAGTTCATAGGTGCCTTTTTCCAGGCGTTTGTAGTACAGGGCAAAGCCATCCCCTTCCCATAAGAGCAATTTGACCTGGTTGTGCTTTTTATTGAGAAAAATAAAAATAGCACCGCTCAAAACATCTTCCTTCATTTGCGAAGTAACGAGGCCACTAAGGCTATCGAAGCCTTTGCGCATATCAGTAGCACTACAGCATAAAAAGTAGCGGCAGGCAGCAGAAAGATGCAACATGATTAACTGATCAGGGCTTTTAGATAATCACTGCTTACAAGCTGATGAAATAGCAATCGTTTACCATCCACCAATATCAATTCCATGTACGTAGCACCTGCTATAGCAGCAGGCTCGATCTGTAGGGCAATAAACTTTTTTTGAGTAGTCCCGGATGCATCATTACGGTAACGCTTGTACCAGTAATGAAAGATATGGTACTTAATCTGATGCCTCTCACACCACCCTCTTTGTGTTAACCCGCTTGCTTGCCATCCCCGTATTTTTGAAAACATATCCTGCTGTACCGATGCATTGCTTCGCATGTTTTTTATTGCAAATAAACAGTACCGATTTGACCTATACAATACGGACTTAGCCGATGGCTTACGCCGGTGCCGCAGGCCGGGTCGGCAATGGTGTGCATAGGGCTGTGGCCGCAAACACTCTACCATGGCTTTAATGAGTGCCCGTGGCGTAAAGTACTGACCGGCACCGCTCTTGATAAATATTTGGTCAGAAATTCCGTTCTCTGTTCCTAATTCCTAAAGCAGTTTGGGGTAATGGAATTCCAGTTCATCACCACTTTTACCGCTAAGGGGCACTAATTGTGATGGTCTGAAATGAGCATTTCAAAATATGGTGGCTTGCTGTATACTCTGTTGTTTTAAGTAAAACCAAACAAGTACATCATTCAAATTATTTTAAATACTCCTACCCAAAGTATTATAACCTACACATGTATTACAATAATATGTTAAGGTGTGGTTTGCATGCTCTTTTTTACCTAAATTCTCAGAGTTCTGACATTATAAACTCATACATAACTTGTGCACTTGTATACGAAGCATAATTTTGATAAATATCATTTTTACCTTGCATTGCAAAGTCTGCTACAGATTTTATTGCAATTGCAATTGGTTTAGGGTTACCACAATTAGATGCACTATAATACATTCCGTATACTTCCATTTCTAAACCTAAAAGTTTACGATCCTTACTTTTTAGCTCTTGGATCACTGCATGATTTTCAACAACTCCAGCTACAGATACTACTGAACCAATATGAACACTAAGTTCTGTATTTGGAACAGTATGAGGCTTCCACCCGTCTTTTATTTGACGAAGTAAATGCTCATTATCCTTTATAGTTCTCATCTTCTCAGATATATCTTTATCTAAACGGAGATGCTGAGCGATAGGTAAAAAGACATTATGTCCCGTATCATCTTCAATGATTTTTCCAGCCCCCCCATCCCAAGATTCATCAACCACTAGTATATCCCCATAGCCATGAGAATTAACATCTTTGATAGATGCAGCAATACCTGTCATAAAAAGATACTTGGGTCTAAAGTTATAAATAAGCTTCATGGATAAAATGGCTGATGCATTCATTCCCATTTGCGGCGCACATGCAGCAACAACACTAAATTTTTTTTCATCTTTTTCAAAGTGAGTTTCAAAATAAGGTGAAGAATCAAAAGGAAAGTCTATTTTATTCCAAGTTTTACTCAAAGCCTTCACAGCAGCAAACTCTTTATCTAGCGCCGTAATAATACATATATCATAAATGTAAGCTTGCTCTGAACCACGAGCTGCTACCTTTGATAAGACTCTTTGCTCAACCCCTTTCTTCAGGTGCGCCTGCCACTCTATGTCCGTATTACTATATCTAATAACAGATAAAAGAGCAGATTCAAATTCACTCGTTGCTTTTGAAAAAACAGCTTGTAAGGCAGTTAATCCAATTATGTGTGTTGGTACCTTGTATATATCTCGAAGAAGTATCTCTTTTAAAAGCTTTATTCCTCCCTCCATATCTATTGTTTCTGACTTTCTAGAAGGAATAGCAATGTCTAAAATTAACAAATCGTAGTGCTGACTTTTCAGTTTTTTCTTTGCGCTAAAAGAATCAACTTCATGATCAATGTCATCTATTTCGATTCCTGAAATATCTTTTAGAATTTGTAAAATATTTCTTAATTTATCACTATTATCTTCTACGATCAGTAAATTAAAATTCTGCTTCATCACTCTGCTCAATATTTTGAATTTTATTTAAAAGGATATCTTTCCAACCCGTGTAGTTTATTCCGTATTGAACTGAACCTAAATAGTTCTTTTTAAATTTAGTCCGGAGACGATGATCTAGATCTTTAAGAGTTATTTCTTCTTCACCTTTGCCAAAAATGTCAAATTGTGTCACTACAATAACCTTTGTATTTATTCCTCGTCTAACCATTTCGTATAATAACATTTCTCCTCCAAAAGGTTGCGATCTACCCCCATTATCTGTTGGTGTTATGTCAAATGTCGGTATAGTCATATCGAGCAAAATGAGAACAAAACTATCTTCTTTGATCGCTTTTAACGCACTTTGAAATGATCGAACTACAGCTAAATCGTAGTTAGACTTTTCATTAATAAGCATAATTATTTCATCCCTCTTGTCTTCATCATCTTCAACTAATAAAATTTTCATACTTTGATACTTCTATTTTCTTCTTCTGATTCTAGTGAGAAAATCCTGAAAGGAATACCGATAGTAATATAAAACAAGTTGTTTTCAATACCAAAGTCCATCGTTGGCTTGGTATTGAATCCTAATGCATGGCAATCTCTAACACTTTTATGAATTTTAAATAATCCTGAATTCCTGTCTTTTGCCAAATGTTCCGAATAAGACCCTGTCTGAAGAAGTGTATTTTTTTTGTTTAATTCGATTTTTAAATCATCAACAGACACCTTCAGCCCTAAATCGTTTGTAACTTTAAAATAAATTACTGTAAGGTTTTCCAGCAATTCAACATTCCAAATTTTGATACTTGCACTTGGAAGTTCCAACCCAGATCTTTTGACAACATTGTCAAAAATATTAACAAAGATGTCTACAAATATAGCCAGTTGTCCGTGAATTGGAAACCAACTTTCGTTGTCAACTTCAACTTCAATTTTGAAAAAGGGAGAAGCTTCCTTAATGATTTCTTCTGCCACAATCATAGCATCCTCTATGACATATGGAGCTGAATTTCCGCTTGATGGTGGCACGAACCATTCAGTTATCTTATCAAATTGGGTCTGTAAATCGGTCCTTGCTATGTTAATAGCACCTTGTAATTCTAGTGCAATAGGGTTGCCATTTAGTAATGTCGATGTTTGAAGTTCATTAAGGAGCTTCTTGGCATCTGATTTTGCCGTTTTGTTTAATGTATCTCTGATGTTGATAAGATTTAATATAAGAGTAGAGTCAAGCCCTGAGATAGCTATGTCAATAAAATCCTTCAAAGATGTTTCCTCAGATATTATTGATGTTACTCTGTTGATATCATCATCAGTTATTATAAAGAAAAATAAGCCCTTTTCTTTATGTTCTCGCTTAACTTGTAGCCAATCATTGGTAATTTTATGAATCAAATTATCGTAAGCCTCAGAAAATTTAGTGAAGGATTTATTCCACTGTTTGATAGAATTTATAGAGATAATTTTTAGCTTATTTAACCAAAATTCATTACCTAAATATGGCCCATTTCTATATTCCTTTTTTGTAATTAAATGGTGATTTTCTATAGGTCGCCGTAAGTGCCCCTCTAGTATTCCGTGACGAATGCGAGTGCTTAAGAATCGATCTAAGCCAAAATCAGGAGATAAGTAGGCATTAGTGATTTCTTCAAGCATGAATCTAAGCAATTCTTTAACTTCATTTTCTGGTACGTAAATATCACCTTGGAGGTTTCGCCTTGTAGATAAAGTGTCTTTTTTTTCTAATGAAACTTTGAGGTCTAAGCCATTTCTTCGATAAGCGATATATCTTTCGAAACTTTCTTTTAGTTCAAGATTTGCCCATTCTTTAATACTTTCAATGTCAACATAAATTCTACTGTGATCAACTTCTTGCTTTCTGCTTATAATTACTTGTCGCCTTACCAAATCATTAACTTCTTGTTTGTAAATAGCTTCATTTTCTGGGTCAATTTTTATTAATAACCTACATATAGCTAGTCTTTCTTTTATGACCTCTTGACTTCCATTCTCGAATGCGCCTGAAGTATCCATTATCGTTTCTATACACACAAACCTGAGATAATATGTTAGTTGAGCAATTTTGTATTTTTCTATAATTCCTTCAAGCTCTGACGGTTTTTCTATTCCATTCTTTATTAAAAAATCTTCGTAAGCAAACCTTCTTTCAGCCTCTAAGCTTCGGCTTATATACTTTACATATGCATCTAAGATTATTGGAAATTCGATAAGTGAATTGACCCGTCGCCATTCATCTGTTCCTAGCTCTACTACTTCGAAAATTTCTTTTAGTGGTAAAAATGGATAAACAGTTTTTTCATTAACATAAATTTCACCTGCTATTTTGCAGGCTTGTTCTAACATATTTGATCTTAAAAAAGAATGCGAAACTATTCCGTAACCTCTTCTCTGGAAATACCCAATAACAGATTTCTTTAGTTCTTCACCAAATTTAATAGCTGTAGAATAGTCTTTGTTGTTAAACGATGCAATGCAATTAAGCAAGTTTGAATACGGAATTGCTATGTCTAGAGATTTAGGTTCATCTAACCAAAATAAAACACAATACTCGTAAGAGATACTATTTTTACGCTTTTCTGAACAGAGTTTCTGGTAAGCCTCTCCAATTGAATCTTTTCGGAAAAATTTAAGAAGAAGTGGATGGATAACACCAGCTTTAAGTGCTAAAATGGAATGTATTTCCTCTGGCTTTTTAAATGCCATAAATTCTTCTAACAGTATAGCATAAATTGTCGCTGCCCAAGGAAAGTTAGAAAAATTCACACATATTTTAAGTAGTTCACCGTACTCTTTTGAAGATTTTACCGCTCCATTTTCTATTACTTCAGAGAGTAAATTTACGATGCGTAGTTTCAACGATTGTTGATCATCAGCTTTCACATTTGCATCCACGATTTTGTTTTCCCTACTTTTTCCTTCTGTGTTGTAGAATGCTTTTGAGAAGGATACAATTAATAATGTAACAGGGTCATCAGGAATGCCTTCAAGATATTTATTTGCTTGGCTGTATGCTGTAGCATAATCACCTTTTACTAGGTGATCAAAACCATCTAATAGTTGATTTGTGTTTTTAAAGGACTTTTCAATATTTAGAAGTTTATAGATTGGGAAAAGTCTATGATCATCAATATGATAATCACCGTTTATTAATAAAAAAGCAGCCTTTGCCTTAAATGAGGAAGATGAATCAATGACCATTAGTCTCAGCAGATTTACAAAAGCCTCGTAGTAGTCTATTAATGAAGAAGAGTATTCTAATCTCAAAACATGAATAGATGCTTCAGTATTCGATGGATCCTTTAGTTCTAAATGGTATTGACAATATTCTTTGTAGCCAAGCTGGGTTACTGGATTTAGTTTATTTTTTATTGGTTCGACCTGACTAGAAAATTTACTAAACGATATTTGCGGTTCATTCCTTATACTAAGCCAATGAATAATAAACTTAATTAGACTTCCGCTTTTAAGTTCACTTTTTAAGCTGTTTGTATAGTCTTTTTGAGCTTCTAATCCTTTTGTTAATTGTAAGAAAGCTATTTTGTTTTTTATTAGCCAAATTGAATAGCCATGTGTTTCTTCAATATTTTTTAATATATCACTTGCTGCTTCCAACTCTCCCGCAAGTATTTTTGATGAATATTCTTTAGATTGTATTAAGAATTTATTAATTTTTTCTTGGCTTTTCTGCAGTATGCTTTTAGCCCAATAAAATTCAGAGTCGAAATCTATATAAGGTAAGTATTGAGTATTTAAGTCCTTAACATTTTCTACTTTATTGAGTCCAAGTATGATATTTCTATTTATCGGATTTTTATAGATTTCGGTAATTACTTTGTCATAGTGTTCATGAGGAATGTTCAATCGAATTTTTGACAGTATCTGATTAGGTGTCAGTCTGGTTGTTCTAAAGTGCTCGCTTGAATTAATATTATTTTTAACCTCTGCTGTTTGTATGGATATTTTCTTTTCAAACGAGATATATTTTCGTGCCATTTTATCTGAGAATTATTATCTAAGAACTAAAAAGACAGTTTATTGTCATTTATCGTTCTGAATTTTTTAAGTTAATTAATCTGTAATTCCTTTTAAAGTTTGTTCTGCGCTTAGGTGCACGATTACGTAGGACTTGAATTGAAATTTTGTAGATGCTGCGGTGGCATTCATCTATCACAATAAAATCAAAAAACTCAACCGGCACTTTTTCATTGTAGCTAACTGGTGGCGGTTCTTTCTGCTTGTATTCGTTCGGGTTGATTTCTTCTGCACTTTCGTCCAGTTCCCTGCCCTGCAATATGGAGTACATCCGCTGTATGGTAGAAATGTACATCTGGTTATCCGGCGGTATAAAAGAACTTTTCAACCGGGTAACGCCATACAGTTCGGTGAACTTGCGGTTATCATCGTTGGGCACATAGGCCATCATTTCCTGCTCGGCCTGTTCGCCTAAGTTTTTGGTATCTACCAAAAATAATATGCGTTTGGCTTTGGCGTATTTCAGCAGCCGATAGATAAACGTAATGGCTGTAAAGGTTTTGCCACTACCCGTTGCCATTTGTATCAGCGCTTTTGGCTTTGCTGCTTTAAAGCTCTTTTCTAAATCGGTAATAGCAGCTACCTGGCAATCCCGCAAACCGGCCCCCTCCCAGCCTCCCCCAACGGGGGAGGAGCCTGAATCCCCAAGTGTTGGAATTTCTAACAATCTTGACCTTAAAGATTTTTCTTGTTTACACCACTGCAAAAAAGTTTCGGGCCGGTGGAAATGAAATACGGGCCTTGACCGGGGCTTCGGATCCCGGTAATCGGTAAAACGGGTAAGTTCGCCGGTGCTTTCATACACAAAAGGCAGCGGCTCGTTATTCAGGTATTTCAGTTTTGCTTTTGCGTAGCCTTCACTCTGGTCTTCATGGGCTGTCAGGTGTACCCCTTCTTCCGCCCGTTTGGCTTCAATAATACCTACGGGCTTTTTATCTACGAACAATACGTAATCGGCAGGGCCAATATCAGTTTGGTATTCCCGAACGGCAACGCCGGTGGCGGCCGCTAAATTTATTTTCTGTTTGGATTGCACCTGCCAGCCTGCTGCTAAAAGCATACGGTCAACGGTATCACGGGCAAGCTGTTCGGGGTTTTGGTTCATTACATTGGTGGGTTAGCCAATTAGAAGCAGCAATATACAGACAGATGAATGCAATACATCCTTCATTTAGTACTACGAATCGGATTACAGTAAAAAATAGTCCTCGATTACGATAACCTTTTATCCGGAGGTAGCACCTAAATCGGAAGAGCAGCATCTACTTCAACGCTTGGCTTCCTGCACCGGTTTCTTTTTCATGGCGGCGCTTACTACTTTGTTCAGTGTAAGCCCTTGTACCACCACCGAGAAGATCACAATAAAGTAACAGGCAGCCAGTATGGTTTCCCGGTAATCCGACTCCGGCAGGGACAGTGCCATGGCGATGGAGATACCACCCCGAAGCCCTGCCCAGGTAAGGATAACCAGGTTGCCGGCAGATGCTCTACGTACCAGGAAGATGGCAGGCAACACAATACTGGCAAGCCGTGCAATCAGTACCACCACAATGGATAACAAACCAATGAACCAGTAATTATTCAGAAATGGCAGCACTACCAGTTGCAGGCCAATCATTACAAACAAAATGGTATTCAGCACCTCGTCCAGTAGCTTCCATATTTGCACCAGGTAGCCATGTACCGGGTTGTCTTTACCAAAATTGTGATTGCCTACCACCAGGCCGGCGGCTACCACACCCAGCGGCACAGAAGCATGCAGCACGTTTGCTACGGCAGAAATACTAAATACCAGTGCCACAGAAAGCAGCAGCACGGTCTGAAAATCACTGATGGAACGCATTAGCTTGTAACCGATGTACCCTGCTACCAGCCCAATCAGCAGGCCACCGATTACCTCCTGCCCAAACATCTTTGCTGTATGCGCCCAGGAAAAATGAGCATCACTGCTATCGGCAATGCCCAGCAGAGTTACGAACACAATAAGTCCCACTGCATCATTAAACATCGACTCGCCGGAGATGATTGTTTCCAGGCGGGCAGGAATGTTTGAATTTTTAAGAATGGCACCAACGGCAATGGGATCAGTAGGCGAAATGAGTGCGCCAAAGATGAAACAATAGATCAGGGGTAAATCAATACCCAGCAGGGTGGTCAATCCATCTAACAGAAAACCGAAAACGACGGTTGAGATAACCACACCAATGGTACTAAGGGTAAAAATGGCACGCCGCTGTTGTTTCAGCTTTTGAAAATCGAAGTGCAGGGCGGCGGCAAACAGCAGGAAGCCCAGCATCACGTCCAGCAACACTTTGGAAAAATCAATGCTTTGCGTAAGCGACCGGATGGTGCTGCTGATGCCTTTATCGGTTTTACCGGCAACCAGAATAATCAGCGATACTACAATGGATATGGTCATTACGCCGATGGTGCCGGGTAGTTTTACAAACCGCACATTCAGATAGGAGAAAACAGCACTAATAATAACGAGCAGGCCAACAATTTTAAGTACATCCATAAGCTATCGGGTTAACAAGCATATTGGCTGCATGGTAGCATATTTCACCGGTTCCTGCAAATGGAAATACATTAAACTGTGAAACGGTGTACTTTGTTAGTGTATTTACAGTAAGAGGTTATATAGCCAGCTTTATTCATCTGCCGGTAATTCTCCGAAGCATCATCCACAAGAACAAAGATTGAACAACGTATTCATGAAAGTACCAACTCCATTTTCTTACTTCTTTTTCATCTATACCGGTTAAAGCTGGTTCAAACCGGCAAATGAACCTTTTTAACCAGCATATTACCATTTTACCCCTGTTTTTATGAGAATGACCCCTACAGAAAAGAGGGGCAGGTAGTATACTTTTACATTCAAAAGCAATAAATTTGTTAAAATTCTGCTACGATTTTTGATTGTCTATTGTTATACATAAAGTGAATACTTGCCCGGTAAATACTATTGATGAAAAAGCTAACGATCAAAGAATTTACGGCCTGCGCTTGTAAAAAACAAATAGCTTTTTAGCATTTATAGACTGACCAATTTTTCCTAACCTTATGAAAATAAGCTTGCCTATGAAATCAGCATTACGCCTTCCCGGCGGCATTTGTTTGGCGAATGTTTGTGTAAAAGCAATACTTTTTACTACGCTTTTCTTAACGGGGTTTACGATATTGGCCCAAACGGTAAAAACGTACGAATCAAAAATTGTTACGGCTGCCAACCGGCCGGTTACCGGCGCTACCATTCAGAACGTAAACCGGGTGCTGTTTTCCAAAACAGGCGCCGATGGTTCTTTTTCAATACAGGCAGCCACCGGCGATAGCCTGAGAATTATGGCTGGTGGATTTGAAACCATGTATTTTATTGTGCCCGACGCCCCGCAGCCGGTAATTACGCTTACAGTGCAAGGAACTATTTCCCTCAAATCCGTTCAGCCGGTACAGCACATTTATACAACAGTGCCAGCTTCACTAAACCTGTCTTCCGCCGATGTGGTTTATTCGCAGGATATAGTAAAATCACCGGTCACCAGTTTTCGGAATGCCATTACAGGCCGCCTGGCTGGTTTATATACCCTACAGTCATCCGGCCTGCCGGGCGCAGACGGGGCTTCGCTAACACTGCGTGGCCAAACGCCTGCCGTTATTATTGATGGCGTGGCAGCTAACCTTACTTCATTTGACCTGGAGGAAATAGAATCCGTTACCGTACAAAAAGATGCATTGGGAACAGCCATGCTGGGTGTGCGAGGTTCGAACGGAGCCATTATCGTAACCACAAAAAAAGGAAAAGAAGGAAAACAACTGCTTTCTTTTACGGCACAAACGGCTGTACAGCAACCACTTGGTTTTCCAAAAACCCTGAACGCCTATGATTATGCCCGCCTGCGCAACGAAGCCTTGCGAAATGATGGTGTGGACAGTGCCAACTCCGGCTTATACTATACCGGTGCAGCACTACAGGCCTATCAAAACAAAACCGACCCGGTTAACTATCCCGATATCAATTACCGGGACCTGATAACCAATAAAACCTCGATGCTTAACCGCTATACACTAAGCGCTACCGGCGGTAACCGGTATGCCAGGTATTATGTGGCACTGGAGCATCTGAACCAATCGGGATTTTTTAAAACGGTGGACAGCAACAGCTATAACACGAATAATAATTTCAAAAGTTATGTGATCCGCTCCAATGTGGATGTGAGCATTACCAGCAAACTTACCGGCGGCATTTATTTATTAGGCCGTATTCTCAATAGCAATGAACCTGGTTCTGGTACCAACAATATTTTATTCAACCTGCTGAATACACCGGCAAACGCTTACCCTTTATTAAATGCCAACGGGTCATTTGGAGGTAATCAGTTGTATCAATCTAATCTGTTAGCCCAGACCATTGGCTCCGGTTACCGCCAGAACTATAAACGGGATATATTGGTAAACCTGTACCTGAAACGGACACTGGACGAAGTAACACCGGGTCTGTGGATCCAGGCAAAGGCAAGCTATTACTCAACGTTGTCCGAAACCATTAACCGCAGTAAATCCTTTGCCGTATTTCAGGCAGGTACCGGCAGCACATCTTTACAGTATGGCACCAACGGAACACAAGCCAACGGCAATGGAATCGATTACCAGGGGCGTAGTGACTATGAAGAGTTTAGCATCGGCTATGATCGGGTGTTCCAAAACAGGCATGGCATTAATGCATTGGTTATTGCCAACCGGGATAATTCGCCCAGTGGCACATTTGCCGACCTGCTACCTTACACCATTACCGGCACATCGGGCCGCATAGCTTATAATTACAAGCATAAGTATATAGCCGAAGTAGCGTATGGCCTGAATGGTTCCAACAGGTATCCCGATGGCGGCAGAACAAAACTTGGATTCTTCCCTTCCTTTGGGTTGGGTTGGAATATAGACCAGGAAAGTTTTATTCAGCACCAAACCTGGCTTTCCCGCCTGAAACTGTACGGCTCATTGGGTAAAACCGGGAATGATAACCCAGGCTATTTTGTGTACTATCCCCGTTTCTTCGATGGGCCAGGTTATTACTTTGGCACCGGTGCCAGCGGTGTTACTACCATTACAGAAGGTACGCTTCCCAACCGCAGTATTACCTGGGAAAAAGCCACTAAGCTGAACCTGGGAATCAATGGCGCCGTCATTAACAACCATCTGAGCTTTACGGTAGAATACTTCAGGAATAAATATTACGACCTGCTGATGCAGCGTAGTACGAACAGTACCACCATCGGAAACGATTATCCGGATGAAAATATCGGACAAAACCGCTATACCGGCTGGGAAGGCCAGTTGAGTTGGCAACAGAATAGTAAAAACTTTCAGTACTTCATTGCTGTAAATGGCTCAACGGTAGGCAGTAAGGTACTTTTCATGAATGAAGTGTCCCGACCATACGAATATAATAAACGTACCGGCCAACCGGTAGGGCAACTATTTGGATATGTGGCTGATGGCCTCTTTCAATCGCAGGCTGAAATTAATACCAGTGCCACTACACTGGGATACAAAGCTCAGCCCGGCGACATTAAATACAAAGACCTGAATGGCGATGGTGTTATCTCCTACTTAGACCAGACGGCTATCGGAACAACAAAACCGCTGTTCTTTTACGGCATTTCGTTAGGTTTCAGTTATAAAAGTTTTGATATAAGTGCCCTGGTGCAGGGAGTGGAAAACCGTAGAATTTACCTGAGTGGCAGCAGCTACTGGGCTTTTCAGGCCAGTGGTACCGGCCAGGCGTATAATAATGCCCTTAACCGCTGGACACCGGCCACTGCTGCCAGCGCTACCTACCCCCGCCTCAGCTTTGGAAGCAATACGAATAACAACGCCATTTCTTCCTACTGGTTTCATAACGGCGACTACCTCCGCTTGAAGAATGCTGAGGTTGGCTATACGCTGCCTACAACAATTACCGGTAAATTTAAACTGCAGAGCGTACGCATTTTCGCCAACGGTTACAACCTGCTTACCAGGGCATCTTCTACGCTGGATGACCGTGACCCTGAAGCTTACTCCGGCGGCTACCCGGTTCAGCGCCTCATCAACTTTGGCTTTAACGTTAAATTCTAAGATTGCACCCCATATGAAAAGAATCATTTCTTTAGCACTCCTGATTACCGGTGGTTTGATGGTCATCACCTGGTCATCGTGCAGCAAAAAATACGAAACCGAGCCGAAAGACTGGTTTACCTCCGCACTTACATTCGATAGCCTTGACCAGAATGGGATTGTAGCAGGGTACGATCTTAATAATATTTATACTTATATTCCTGATGGCTTCGACCGTGTTAGCGGTGATTTTCTGGACGATGGTGCCGGGGAAGCCCTGCCTTCCCGATACAATGCGCCAGCCGAGAACTATACAAAAGGAACGGTAAGCCTGCTGAATAACCCCGACCCTTACTGGGGCAATAGCTACTACGGTATTCGCCGGGCCACCATTTTTCTGAAAAATATCGACCGGGTTCCGATTGCTGCTGTAACAAAGCGCTACTACAAAGCAGAGGCCCGTTGGCTAAGGGCTTTCTTTTACTGGGAATTACTGAAACGATATGGGGGCGTGCCGCTGTTGGGCGATACGTTGCTAAGCATGACTGACAATATAGAACTGCCCCGGAACACTTTTGCACAAACCGTAGATTATATTGTAAACGAATGCAGTGCGGTGAAAGACAGCCTGCGGTTTGAAACATTATCAACCGGTGATTTTGGCCGCATACCCCGTGGCGCTGCCGTAGCGCTGAAGTGCAGGGTGCTGCTATATGCTGCCAGCCCCTTATTTAATGGGGGTGGCATTGAAACAGATGCCACCAAAAAGGCTTTAACCGGTTACCCGGCTGCCGATGCCACCCGCTGGCAAAAAGTGGTAGATGCCTGTGTTGAATTTAATGCATTGCCTTATTATGCGCTGGTTGCTGGTGGAACATCTACTTCAATTGCCTCAGTATTTATCACCCGGCAAACCACTGATATGATCTTATCCAAGGAAATACCCAATAGCCAGAGCCTGGAAGTATCGCAGTCGCCGGTTGGGTATATCTTATCAAATGTGAGGAGCTATGGATTCACCAGCCCGACACAGAATTTTGTAAACGCCTTTCCTACATTAAAAGGTGGATACATTACAGAAGATGTAAGGACAACTACCAATACCACCGGCTACGACTCAACGAACCCGTATGCTTAACCGGGATCCGCGGCTTGCCGCAACGGTGTTCTACAATGGCCTGCAATGGCTGGGCCGTGCGGTACAAACCTATGAGGGTGGGCTTGATAAACCGAACAACCCAACGATAACACCTGTACAAACACGAACCGGTTATTACCTGCGCAAGTTCCTGGGAAACTTTACAACCGGTACTGCTTTCTCCACCCAAAGCCGCAACTTTCCGCTGTTTCGCTACACCGAAATTGTGCTGACCTATGCAGAAGCGCTGAACGAAACCGGCCAGGTGGAAGCGGCGGTTACGCAAATCAACCGGCTGCGGGCCAGGGCCGGCATTACCGCTGGTACCCCTGCCCGCTATGGTATTAAAACGGGCATTACACAGGCGGAAATGCGCACCCTTATTCAAAATGAACGCCGCATAGAACTGGCGTTTGAAGAGCATCGCTTTTGGGACATCCGCCGCTGGAAGATTGCCGACCAAGTGCTGAATAATACGACCCTGACCGGAATGAAAATTACCAACAACGGCACTTCACTTACCTATCAAACAATACCGGTGGCTATCACTGCTTTCTATAACCGCCTGTACCACATGCCCATACCGTACGACGAGATTACTAAAAACACCAAACTGATTCAAAACGAAGGGTGGTAAACACAACTACAATTCCGGTTTTTGAAGACACAAACCGGGGCAGAAAAGACAGATGAACCTGAGCAGAAAAACACTGCCATTGCCATGGTTCGTGTCTCCACGAACCATTACACACTGGCACTTTATTCCGGTTCGTGAAGACACGAACCGGAGCCGAAGTAATTTCTAAAATCATTAAAGCCAAAACAATAGTATAATGAAAAGATTACTGTACAGTTTACTCTTGCTGCTGATAGTTGGTGCTGTGCAAGCCCAGGGGGGTGCAAAAAGAGTTTCCGGCATAGTGACCGATAGCATCGGCAATGCGGTGATAGGTGCAACAGTTACCGAAAAAGGAATGAAAAACGCCACCTCAACGGATGTATCAGGCCGGTTTACACTGTTGCTGAGAGGTACAACCAACCGGGTGATTATTACTTCCATTAATTATGAAACCAGGGAAGTAGCGGTAAGCACTGCCGGTAGTACAACAGTGAAAATGGTAGCCGCTAAAGCCGAGAATGCTGATGAAGTAGTAGTGGTAGGCTATGGCCGCAAAAAAGCGCTTACCAACACGGGTTCGGTTAGTAGTGTTTCGGGAGCAGCCCTGCGAGAAAACCCATCGGCCAGTATACAAAATACGCTGGCAGGGCGACTGCCGGGTTTCTTTTCCCAGCAAACCTCTGGTCAGCCGGGTGCAGATGCTGCTACTTTTTTCATCAGGGGCCAGAGTTCCTACAACGGAGGTAGTAATACGCCACTGATTATTGTAGATGATATTGAATTTACCTATGAGCAGTTTGCCCGTATTGACCCGAATGAAATTGAAACACTGAGCATTTTAAAAGATGCTTCTACTACGGCGGTGTATGGGGTGCGGGGTGCAAATGGCGTATTGGTAGTAACTACCCGCCGGGGTAAAAACGGGCCGCCGCAGATTGCCTTCCGCGGAGAGACCAGCATGCAGCAGCCAACCATTTTCCCACATTACCTGAATGCGTACGAAACGGCTACCCTGGTAAACCAGGCACAAATTAACGACGGCCTTACGCAGGCTCAGCGCCAGTTTACCCAGGCCGATCTGGATACTTTCCGCAATCATTCGAATCCATTTACACACCCGGATGTAAACTGGCGGGACGTCTTATTCAAAAAATTCAGCAAGCAATACCGGGGCAATTTCGATATCTCCGGCGGTACCGACCGGGTGAAGTATTTCGTTTCTGCCGGTTACCTGTACCAGGACGGTATGGTAAAAGACTATGGCAGTAAAGTTGGCATCAATAATAACTTTTATAACCAACGTTACAATTACCGCTCTAACCTGGATCTGAAAGTGACCAGCACAACGGATGTGCATTTAGATCTGTATGGTAACATCAGCGAGATAAACCGGCCACAGGTAGGCAGCCCCTTTGGATATAATGACTTGTTTTACGACTATGGCAGCTTCCTGACGCTTTCTCCTTTTGCGTACCCCTTATATAACCCGGATGGCTCCCTGGGCTACAGCAATTTTCAGAAAACCAATAATCTTGGCGGTACTACCAACTACGATGTAAATAATGTAATTGGGCGGCTTACTTATTTAGGCTATACCCGAACTTTCGAGAATAATATGAACCTGGTAGGAACCATCAACCAAAAACTGGATTTTATTACCAAAGGTCTTTCCGTAAAAGGAACGATTTCCTATGCCAGCAGCTATGGTGACCCCGGTTCTAATAATACGGGTGTAACAAACAATACGGTTAGTATGTCCGGCTCCGATTTTCCCTCTTACATTTACGACCCGGCAACAAAAACCTATTCTCCCCGGAGCGGAAATATTTTCCGGGTTCGCAGGCTTATTCGTAGTTCCGTTACCGGTACTACTTACCGCAGTGTGCAGGCCCAGGGATTTCTTACCTACGACCGCACCTTCAGCAACCGGCACCATATTTACGGGTTGGTTTTGTACAATCAAAACTCAGTAACCCGCTATAATAGTAACAATACATACAATTTTATACCTAATAACTTATTGGGTTTTACAGGCCGTATTGGCTACGATTTCCGGCAGAAATACCTGGTAGAATTTAACGGAGCCCGCAATGGTTCCGACCGTTTTTCGGCAGCGCACCGGTATGGCTTTTTCCCGGCTGGTTCCGCAGGATGGAACATTTCAGAAGAGCCTTTTTTCAAAAACAATGTAAAGTTTATAAACCGGTTAAAACTAAGAGGCTCCTACGGCCTGGTGGGTAATGACAAGATTGGAAATAACTTTACCTATCTGTATATTCAAACGTATACAACCAGTGGCGGCGCCGTGTACTTTGGCAACCCCAATGCCAATAGTGGAAATGCTATTTATGAAGGGCAGTTAGGCAATGAACTGGTTAGCTGGGAAAAGGAAAAAAAGCTGGACCTGGCTGTGGAAGGTTCCCTGTTCAGAAGCAGGCTGTCTTTTGTGGCTGATTATTTCAACAATAACCGGTACGATATTCTTACCAGCCGTGGTAATTCCGTATCTGCTGTTTTTGGCCAAACCCTGCCGCCGGTAAACCTGGGTAAGGTAAATAATAAGGGCATTGAAATAGAATTGAACTGGGCAGATAAAATAGGCAAAAACCTTACTTATTCCCTGAGAGGTACCTATTCGTATGCAAAGAATAAAATTGTTTTCCAGGATGAGCCCAGCTACAAGTATGGTTATCAGTCCTATACCAATCAGCCCATTGGTACGCAACGGGTGTATACTTTTATCGGCTTTTACGATAGTGCCTCTGTTATTGATCCGAAGGTGGCCAGGCCGGCCCAAACAGTACGTGCCGGCGACCTGCGGTATGCCGACCTGAATGGAGATGGGGTGATTGATGGCTACGATCTGAAGGTACAAGGCAATCCGAATGTACCGAACACGACCTTTGGCCTGCAGTTGGCTATCCGGTATAAGAACTTCAACATTGGAGTATTTTTCCAGGGAGCTGCCAACTTTAATGTAAGTGCTGCAGCAGAAGCCATCCGGGCATTCAGTTCCAACCTTACAGCCGTTCACCAGCAATCGTGGACACCTGCGCTGGGTAATAATGCACAATTTCCGCGGCTCACTTTTACCCCTGGCATCAGCGATCCGCTGGCAAACCCATCTACTTTCTGGCTTATCCCCGGCGATTACATCCGCCTGAAAACCGCAGAGATTGGTTATTCATTACCAAAAGGCTGGGTAAGGTCGCTGAAGATGAAGGACATCCGGTTATACAGTAATGGATACGACCTGATTACCTGGACCAAACTGGGCAAACGCTATGAGCTTGATCCGGAAATTACCACCGGAACCAGCCGTACCGTGTACCCGCCACAACGGATTATCAATTTTGGTGTGAGCGCTACGTTTTAAAACAAAAAATAAGAGTCAGGAAACAAGGATCAGGATTCAGGGAACGAATAATACGAATCAGAAAACGAAATAAAACGATATTAAAAGAGTAACAACGATTCCGCATTTTAGAACCTTAAACTTAGAACCTTAAACTTTAAACTGCCAATTAATAACTATATGAAAAAGTTTCTCATTATTGCCGGTGTTTGTGCCGTATTTGTATCCTGCAAAAAATCCGGCTTCCTGGAAAATAAGACCACTGCGCTAAATGAAGCGGCCGTATTTTCAGATAGCCTTCGTACCATCCAGTTTTTGAATGGCATTTATAACTCCATCGGTTTTACTTTTAATAAAGGGCGGTGGGATGGCCATGGCAATACGGAGCACTCTTATGATGACGGTGAATATCAATATAGTTCCACCATTCGTCCGGATGTAATTCTGTACAACGGAACCATTTCGCCCACCAATTACGGCGCCACCAACCCTACGCTGGCCGATGCCTGGAATACCCCTTATACCAATATTCGCCGGTGCAACCTGTTGTTGCAGCAATTACCAACTACACCCCTGTCTGCCAATACGCAAAGCAGGATAAAAGGGGAAGCAAAATGCCTGCGGGCCTGGTACTACCTGCAATTGCTGATTTGCTATGGCGGGGTACCCAATGTGGAGGATAAGGTGTATGATATTGAAGCTACGTTGAATATTCCCAGGCAAAAATTTGCCGACTTGGTAACCTACCTTTCCAAAGAATTCGACGATGCGATGGATCTTTTACCGGCCCCGGGTGGGTATGACAATATTGATTATGGCCGGGTAACGAAAGGTACCTGCCTGGGTTTAAAGTCGAGGTTATTATTGTATGCGGCCAGCCCGCTGTTTAATGGGGGCGCAATACAGACTGCTTCAGCCGAGCAGATAGCGGCAGCCAGCTATCCAACTTTTAGCGTAACCCGCTGGCAGGCAGCAGCCGATGCGGCGCAGGCAGTTATTAATTCAGGGTATTACTCCCTGGTACTGGATACTACCCAGGCCGGGCTGGGATTTTACAAAACCTTTTTAACAAGAATAAATCCGGAACTCATCTTTGCCGTGTACCGGCCCCTGAATAAGGATTTTGAAGGGTATTATCTTCCTCCTATTTTGAGCGGCGCTGCCAATACAAGGCCAACGCATAACCTGGCAGTTGCTTTCCCAATGAAAAACGGTAAAGCTATTACAGATCCTGCTTCGGGATACGACTCTACCAGGCCGTATGACAACAGAGATCCCCGGTTCCGTTACACCCTGATTTACAACGGATCAGGATATGCCAATAACTCCCTGGTGCAGGTGCCCTTTTATACCTATGGTACTACGGCAACTTCTACCACAACCTATATTGTTGCACCCGGCCAAACAGGTTATTATAGCCGTAAAATGTGCGACAGTACCGTTACGAATGGCGGCGGATCCAGTGTGGACCGGGAATGGCCCCTGATGCGGTATGCCGAAATACTGCTGAACTATGCAGAAGCCGTTAATGAAACCGGCCAGACAAACCTTGCGTATCCCAGGCTGATGGAACTGCGCCGGCGTGCCGGCATTGATAGAGGGGCAGATGGCCTGTATGGAATGAAAGCGAATATGAGCCAGACCGAAATGAGGGCCTTTGTTCAAAATGAACGGCGGATAGAACTGGCATTTGAAGACCAGCGCTGGAACGATATCCGCCGCTGGAAAATTGCTATGACTTTGTACAATGGCAGCCCTATTGGTTACAACAGTACGGTGGTTATTACCCGTACAGATGCTTCCGGTAACCTGGCTACGGGTACAGGCCTGACTTTTAAATACACCGTAGCACCCACCAGTTTCCTGCACACCTTCCGTCCGGAAATGTACCTGCTGCCTATTCAGGATGTGGAAATAAGAAAGATGCCTGCCATGGTGCAGAACCCCGGCTGGTAATTTAGTGGTAATGAATGTAACAGGTCCGGTAGCAGGTAGGTAATATTTCTGTTTATGAAAATGAAACCCGTGTAGCCAGCCCGGTTTGTAATAAGCCGATAGCATATTACCAATCCATGTAAGCATTTAACCTTATTGAATCAGGTAAGGGCTATCTTAAAAAATGATAAAAAAGTTGTTCCAGACAGGTTTGTGTATCGCTGTTCTTTCAGGAACGGTTTGCACGGTCCATGCACAGAAGAAAAAAAAAGTGCCGGATGCTGCGCCGACTGTTGAGGCAAACGGATTAAACGATCGTACATTCTGGATGGCACAAATGGATAAAATGGTACGGCCGGTACTCCGCAGTCTGGCACATGACAGCCTGCGCATTAAAATGCCTGTTACCGTTTCTATCCATATTGATAATGCAGAGAATCGCAAAAAAGTGCAATATGTGGAAGTGCTGGGCCGGGTGCTTAGCGGCATCGCACCCTGGCTACAGTTAGAAGGGGGAAACACCGGGGAAGTGACCCTTCGCAACCAGTATCGCCAATGGGCATTGGAAGGGTTAAAAAATGCAGTGGATTCTTCCGCAAAAGATTTTATGCAGTTCAATATTGGCGGCCAGCAATTAGTGGATGCTTCTTTCATTGCCCTTGCCTTTCACCGGGCGCCCTGGTTGTGGCAAAATTTAGATGCCGTTAGCAAAGAAAGAATGCTTCTTTCCCTGCGCACCACCCGACAGTTTAAACCAGCCTTCTCCAACTGGCTGTTATTCTCAGCCATGACAGAAGCCTTTTTTGCTGAAAATAATTATGACTGGGATCTTATGCGGGTTGATTTTGCCATGCAGCAATTGGAAGAATGGTACCGTGGCGACGGCATGTATTCAGATGGAAATAATTATGCATTTGATTATTACAACAGCTTTGTCATTCACCCTTACCTGGCAGCCATTAGCGAAATAATTAATAAAAAAAATAACAGCTACAAAGCTTTTGGCGAAAAGATTACAAAACGTAATGAGCGCTATGCCATTATCCAGGAAAGACTGATTAATACGGATGGCACCTATCCTGCAACCGGCCGCTCTATTATTTACCGGGGCGCTGCATTTCAACACCTGGCTGATATGGCGTTACGGAAAAAATTACCTGCTCAATTATCACCAGCAAGTATCCGTTGTGCACTAACAGCCGTCATCCGCAAAACGCTTGAAAGCCCTACCACTTACACCAAAGAAGGCTGGCTTACCATTGGCTTATACGGCTCACAGCCTAACCTGGGCGATGTTTATAATAATTCGGGCAGTCCATACCTCTGCACCAATATTTTTCTGCCACTTGGCCTTCCGGAAACCGACCCTTTTTGGGCAAATCCACCGGAGCAATGGAGTTCTCAAAAAATCTGGAGCGGTCAGGATTTTAAAAATGACCATAGCGTGGAATAATGAAGGTGATGACAAAAAGAGTTTGGTAATCCATAATTCTGTTTTTACGGGCCTGTATCCCGAAGGCTGCCTTTACATTTCTTTACTATGAAAACACAAAGTATGAGTATGAAAAATTTGCGGCCGGGCTTGCTCTCCTTTGCAGTAGCAGGCACATTGCTGATGACGGATATTGGTTGTAAAAGCCGGCAGATGGCAACAGGCAGCATCACCATGGAGCAAGCCAATACCACAGATACAACCACTACGGAATCCGGCAATTTTATCCCGGGCGCTTTATGGCCCGATAACAATGGAGTGCACATTAATGCACATGGTGGCGGCATACTGTTGCATGACGGTACATATTATTGGTTTGGCGAACATAAAGTAGTCGGCGGCCGGGGCAATACTGCACAGGTGGGCGTACATTGTTACTCCTCAAAAGACTTGTACAACTGGAAGGATGAAGGCATTTCCTTACCAGTAAGCGATGACCCGCAAAGTGACATTACAAAAGGTTGTGTACTGGAGCGGCCCAAAGTGGTGTATAATAAAAAGACGAAGAAATTTGTGATGTGGTTCCACCTAGAGCTAAAGGGAAAAGGCTATGTAGCCGCCCGTGCCGGGGTAGCCACTGCTGATAAGGTAACCGGTCCTTATACCTTCATAAAGAGCTACCGCCCCAACGCTGGTCAGTTGCCCTACTACCCGGCGGGTACCTCCGATACTGAAAAAGTGAATTGTACAACCCCGGCTAATAAAAGCGATGGCTTTTTTTGCCGGGATATGCCTGGCGGCCAAATGGCACGGGATATGACTGTTTACGTAGATGATAACGGAAAGGCTTATCACATCTTTTCTTCAGAAGAAAACTTCACATTGCACATAGCCGAATTAACGGACGACTACACGGGCCACACCGGTAAATTCGTAAGAGTATATGTCGGGCATCAAACTGAAGCACCTGCCTTGTTTAAAAAGGATGGGAAATACTATATGATAGGCTCCGGCTGCACCGGCTGGGCGCCCAATGCGGCACGTTGGTTCACCGCCAAAAACATATTCGGCCCCTGGACCTACGAAGGAAACCCCTGCAAAGGCGAGGGTGCCAACCTTACTTACGGCGGTCAAAGCACGTACATTTTACCAGCGCCAGGCAAAAAAAATACATTCATTTTTATGGCTGATAAATGGGTTCCCAAAGATGCCATTGATGGCCGCTATATCTGGCTGCCTATTCAGTTTAAAGAGGACAAACCAGAAATTACCTGGATGGACAAATGGGATTTGTCAGTGTTTGGCCTCCCCAACCTCCCGGACGAACGGGACAGGCTCTCCAAGGGAGGGGCTATAGAACCGTAGCATTTTAACTCCTCCTCCTGCTCCTCAGAAACATTATTCTTATCAGTCTTCGCATGAGCCCCTCCTTTGAAGGGGTTGGGGAAGCTTAAAGTGAACATTATGAAACTGAAAAATATAATTATTACAATAGCGCTGGCAGCCGCCACGCTAAGTGTCACTGCTCAAAAACACACCTTTGCCTTAGGCGATACTGCTTTTTTGCTGGATGGAAAACCTTTCCAGATGATATCTGCCGAAATGCACTACCCCCGTATCCCAATGGAAGCCTGGCGGGCCCGTATGAAAATGGCAAAGGCAATGGGCATCAATACCATTGGTACGTACATCTTCTGGAACCTGCATGAACCACAAAAGGATAAGTTTGATTTCTCTGGCGCCAACAACATTGTGGCGTTTGTAAAAATTGCACAGGAAGAAGGCTTGTGGGTGATCCTTCGGCCCAGCCCATATGTATGTGCCGAATGGGAGTTTGGCGGCTACCCCTATTGGCTGCAAAACATCAAAAACTTACAGGTACGCAGTATGGAGCCGCAGTATATAGCTGAGTATCGCAAGTACATTAATGAAGTTGGAAAACAGTTAGCGCCCTACCAGATCGGCCACGGTGGCAACATCCTGATGGTGCAAATTGAGAACGAATACGGCAGCTACGGCAGCGATAAAGATTACCTGGCACTCAACCAAAAGATGTTTAAAGAGGCTGGTTTTGACGGCTTGCTGTATACCTGCGACCCGGCGCCCGACCTGGCAAAAGGTCATTTGCCCGGCCTGTTGCCCGCTGTAAATGGAATAGACAAACCGGCACAGGTAAGAAAAATAATTAATGATAACCACGGCGGCAAAGGCCCTTACTATATTGCCGAGTGGTACCCTGCCTGGTTCGACTGGTGGGGAACGAAGCACCATACGGTGCCTGCTGAAAAATATACTCAGCCGCTTGATTCTGTTTTAAGGGCAGGTATCTCTATTAATATGTATATGTTTCATGGCGGCACCACCCGTAGCTTTATGAATGGTGCTAATTACAAAGGCAATACGCCTTATGAGCCGCAAATAAGCAGTTACGATTATGATGCTCCGCTGGATGAAGCCGGTAATGCCACACACAAGTTTATGGAATTCCGTAAGGTGATTGAAAAGCATTTGCCGCAAGGCGAAAAGCTACCCGAAGTGCCTGCCGTTAAGCCTGCTATTACTATACCTGCCATCCACTTTACACAAAGTACCAGCCTTTTTAATATGTTGCCCAAAGCAAAAATATCAGCTGTGCCGCTAACGTTTGAAAGCCTGAACCAGGCATATGGCTATGTGCTGTACCGTACTACATTAACGAACGCATCTTCCGGGCTGCTAAAAATAAAAGACCTGCGTGATTATGGCATTATCTTCCTGAATGGTAAAAAAGCAGGAACGCTGGATAGAAGGCTGGCGCAGGATAGCATGCAATTACAAATTCCTGCAGGAAGTGTAACGCTGGATATACTGGTAGAAAATATGGGTCGTATTAACTTTGGGCCCTATTTATTACAAAACAAAAAGGGCATCACCGAAAAAGTAATGCTGGCAGGTAAGGAATTAAAAAACTGGCAAATGTTTTCGCTGCCGTTCCATGATGATAAAGGTGAAATGGTGGTAAGTGATGGCAGGCAAAACGCAGATGCCCCTGTACTAAAAAGCGGCAGCTTTAGCCTGCCGGCAGTTGGCGATACGTATCTTGATATGAGCAACTGGGGAAAAGGTGTCGTCTGGATAAACGGGCATAACCTGGGTAGATACTGGAGCATCGGGCCACAACAAACGCTGTATGTACCGGTGGAATGGCTGAAACAGGGCGTAAATGAAATAAAAGTGCTGGAGCTTCTAAAACCAGAACAAAACACGTTACAGGCAATCGATAAACCAATCTTAAACGTTCTTAGGAACGCTTCTAATTGATGGATTTTTCTTGTAGGAACACGCCTCCCGGCGTGCTCTGAAATGAATGAAATACTGATTTTGTAATGAAATATGCTTTTTTACCAGACACACCTTACGGCTGTTCAGTAAGAAAAATCTATCATATTGTTCTTTAGTTGAACCAGTGCCTGTAGGTCAACGTCACTTAGTTAAGCGGAAATACCGTTATAGCGGTTATTGATACATTTATTTCAATTGCCGTTGGCTTCAGCCCAATATTATGTAGTTAAGGATGAAAGTCAATTGCCATGCCCTTTAGGTCAATGTCATTTAGATTAAGCCCCATCGGGGCTTTCTGTTTGTAGCAAACAAAGAGGCAAAGGAAATCATTGCCACGTAGTGGCTACCCCTGTCGCTGATTAGGTAGCCACTACGTGGCATGCACCAACATCAAGGATGGCTATTTTCTACAAACAGGTTGCACCTACGGCACATAGCCGCTATCACAATCCTTATCTTAATGACATTGGCCTTTAGCCAACGGAAAAAGAAATTGGTTTTTGTATTGGCTTTAGCCACATTTACAACAGGTTATGGGGCTAAAGTCAATATAATGAAGGCATATTTTATCCATGCACTAAAGTGCGTGGCAATTAAAAAACGCTCAATTTCCCTTAGCTATATAACATCAGGCTTTAGCCAACGGAAACAAGTAAAAATCGAATTAAAAGATTATAAACCTAACTTATATCAATGCCATTGTATCAGAAATTTTCCTCCATTGTTTGTGTAATCAGTTGCTTGCTGGCTTGCAACGGATCAAAAAAAATGATTACCGGATCCGAACAAGTAAAAACATTGCAACAGAAGGGATATGAATTGGTATGGTCAGATGAATTTAACAAAAATGGTCCGCCTGATTCTGCCAACTGGCGTTACGAAAAAGGATTTGTGCGCAACAACGAATCACAATGGTATCAGCCCGAAAATGCCGGATGCCAAAACGGCTATGTAATCATCGAAGGGCGAAAAGAAACAAAGCCAAACCCAGGCTATGAAAGCGGCAGCAGCAACTGGAAAAGAAACAGGCAGGAAATTGAATACACCTCAAGCAGCATCAATACATCCGGTAAGCATAGCTGGCAATACGGTCGTTTTATGATGCGGGGCCGCATCAACATTGGTGCAGGTTTATGGCCTGCCTGGTGGACACTGGGTATAGCCGGCCGGTGGCCATCCAACGGTGAGATCGATATCATGGAATATTACAGGAGTAAATTGCTGGCCAACATTGCCTGCGGTACAGGTACGCCCAACAAAGCCGAATGGTATAGCAAAACGGTGCCGATAGATTCATTGGGTGGTGCCACCTGGGCGGCTCAATTTCATGTATGGCGTATGGATTGGGACGAAGCTGCCATTGCCCTGTACGTGGATGATGTACTGTTGAATAAAGTGGAATTGAACAAATTAGTAAACAAAGATGGCGCTGGCATTAACCCCTTTAAACAACCGCACTATATGCTGCTCAACCTGGCCATTGGCGGCGACAATGGAGGCAACCCGGCTAACACCGTATTTCCTAACCGGTTTGAAGTGGATTATGTACGGGTTTACCAGAAGCGGTAGCCATCATTAATGATAGTGATTTTTACCTGGGAAATAAAAATTGTCTGGGAAAGAGGGAACAAGCATAATAAAACAGGAATTAGTTTTTATTTATATTCAACAGGGCGTAAGGGGTAATTAAAATGAATTACTTTTTGAGCAGTTGCTCCCGTTGAATGGTAAAATGCCACAGCATGTGCATCTGCTTCCTCTGCCTGAACAAAAACTTCTGCTGTCCCTATCTCTTTGCAGTAATCAGTAATAGCATTTATTAACTGCTTACCTATTCCCTTGCGTTGAAAAATAATTGCAACAGCCACATCGTAAATGTACACCTGCGGTAATGTGGAATAATACTGCTGTAACGTGTAAGCAGTCAGGCCCCCGGCAACCTGATGATCATACAACGCCACAAAAACAAAAAACTGATCGTTTTTCAACAATTCTTCTAAATGGTTTTCATCCGGCATCACAAAATTTTCCATTTCAAAAACTGCTGAAAACAAGCTGATCAGTTCTTTAAAGGTATCTGTGTCCGCTCCCGTTAGTCTTTTTATATCAACGTTCATTATGATCGCAGATGATTTACAGTAAGATTGATAATTTCAAAATAACTGCTTATTTTTTGAATCAGTACCCGATTGGAAGAAAAATAACTGCTACTATTTAAAACCGCTTGCATTCCTGCCTGAAATGCACATAGATTGCTTTATTGCGATTTACTGCGATATTTGTAAAAGCAAACAAACATTATTGAAAAGAATTACGGATGCCCCACCTGCCTGACATCAAAAACAATTATCCCTGGCGCATGTATGCTTTAGGTGATGACGCTGTAACCATTGATTTTGGTAACAGCATCAGTGAGGAGGTAAATAAAAAAGTATTACAGCTATTTACCGTTTTCCAAAAAGAGCCGCTACCGGGTATGGTAGAAACCGTGCAGGCTTATAGTTCACTTACTGTTTATTATAATATTTTTTTGCTTCATCATATAACCGCAACGCTAACCGTGCAGCAATGGATAATGCAGGAAATAGAAAAAAGAATAGCTGCATTACCAATAAATGAAGATACCGTATATGAAGGAACGCCCATCATTGATATACCGGTTTGCTATGAAGCAGCTTTTGCACCTGATATGGATTTTATTTGTTATAAAAAGGGCTTATCACCTTCGGAAGTAATTCATTTGCATACATCGCAGATTTACCGGGTATATATGACCGGTTTTTTACCTGGCTTTCCGTATATGGGCGAAACGGCTGAACCGTTACAGGTGACCCGAAAAAAAAAGCCGGTTGCTGTCATCAAAGGAAGCGTAGGCCTCGCCGGAAAGCAAACCGGTATTTATCCGTTGGATTCACCGGGCGGTTGGCAAATCATCGGGAAAACACCGCTGCCGATTTTTGATGCAATCAAACAAATACCCGTTTTGCTACAGCCTGGCAACAGGATACAATTCTATTCCATTAGCAGCCATGAGTTTGCAAATTATTAAAAGCGGCCTGTTGGATACGCTGCAGGATAGGGGCCGCTACAGCTATCAGCACTGGGGCATTAACCCTGGTGGTGTAATGGATGCCGTATCTGCAACGATTGCCAACGCACTAACGGGCAATGATAAAAATACTGCTGTGATCGAATTGCATTTCCCGGCTTCTTCTTTTTTATTTTGCAAGCCTGCATTAATTGCGATTGCCGGGGCTGATTTTTCTGCAGCAATTAATGGGAAAGCCATTCCATTATTACAACCCATCTTAATTAATCAAAACAGTACACTGCAATTTCAGATGGTAAGAAAAGGTGCAAGAGCCTATTTATCGGTATACCAGGGTTTTCAGGTAGCTCCCTGGCTGGGCAGTTGTAGTACCAATTTAAAAATACCCGGCCTCCATTTTTTAGGAAGGGCATTGCAAAAAGGTGATGAACTATTTTTCAACAACCGCATTGATTTTTCACCGTTACTCAAAGAGAAATCTTCTATCATTCTCCCGTGGCGGGCGGGCCACTATTGGAATGTAAGCAATACTGATACGATGTATGTACTGCCCGGCAATGAATGGGAAATGTTAGATGCCGCCTCGCAAACACAATTTACAGGGCAATCTTATATGATTACCCATCACTCCGACCGGATGGGCTATGCCTTACAAAGTGGTGAATTATTCCTGACTGTGAAAGACGAATTAATTTCAACAGCTGTTAGCTTTGGTACACTGCAATTATTGCCCAACGGCCAGCTTATGCTGTTAGCTGCCGACCATCAAACAACCGGTGGTTATCCGCGTATAGCCCATGTTATCCGGGCACACCACCACAAGCTGGCGCAGGCCAAAGCAGGCGACGTATTAAAATTTTGTTTTACAGATCAGCAAACAGCCGAACAGTTGTTCGTTACGCAACAGCAACAATTGCTGCAATTGCAACAAGCCTGCGTTTTTCGATTGCAGGAAACCTGGAAGGCCTTATCATCAACCTCAAAATAGCAGGAGTGCCCTACAAACTGGCAGGCTTTAGCGAACTTGCAGAAACTTTATCGATTTTTATGAACGTTGATTTGAATTGCGATATGGGCGAAGGGATGGACAATGATGAATCCATTATGCCATTTATCAGTTCCGCTAATATTGCCTGTGGCTACCATGCCGGCAGCGAACAAACGATGCGGGAAACAATAGCACTTGCTGTGAAATACCAGGTAGCTATTGGTGCTCACCCCTCGTACCCGGACCGTGCTAATTTTGGCCGGACAGATATGCGGTTGCCAATACCGGAAGTATATGAACTGATGAAAAGACAGGTGGTAATCATGATGGAATTGTGTACGCAAACAGGAACCACATTGCATCATGTAAAACCGCATGGTGCTTTGTACAACGCCGCTTCCAAATCCGGTGAGCTGGCGGCTGCTGTTGCTGAGGCTGTGAAAGATGCCGATACCCGTTTAATACTGTATGGCTTAAGCGGCAGTCTGCTGATTACGGAAGCACAAAAAATTGGATTACGAACCGCCAATGAAGTATTTGCCGACCGTACCTATACCGATGATGGTAAGTTGACACCCAGATCAACTGCCGGCGCATTGATTATGGAAGAAGAAAAAGTTTGTGCACAGGTATTACAAATGGTACAAGCGAAAAAGGTAATTGCCTTATCGGGTAAAGAAGTAGCGGTGGACGCTGATACGATTTGCCTGCATGGCGATGGTGAACATGCCGTTGCCTTTGCAAAAGTAATACACTCCATCCTGCAACAAAATGGTGTTGGCGTCAGGGCGATGTAAGAAAAGGTAATGTCTTACTGTGGCGGTCTCATTACGGCAGATGTTTGAAACATTTACCGTAATTGAATTTTGTAGGAATATGCCTAATGGTGTGTTCTGAAATGGTTAAAGGACAGAATTCATCATGAAGCCTGCCTCCCCGCCGAACGTGCCTGCGGCACGTTCCTACAAAACCATAATGCAGACAAGCATTAGTCCTATTTTTCGCCACTACTTATCTTTAAATCAAATATATTTTAAGAAAACGTAATTACCGGTTGTCAGTTAATATTTTTGTACGCCAGCCCAGTTTAATCCTTTTTTTAATATTAATTTTTACCATGTACATGAAGTGTAGGTTGATGGCCGCTTTGGCGGCAGGTGCGTTTTTTATTTTTTCACAAGCGGTAGCCCAGCGACCATCTTCACCCACAATGGGTTCGGGCACTGCAAATACGCCCGGTAGTATGGCAGGCATGGGTGGCCGGGTGGCCAGCACTGGTCCAAAGCCGTATGCTGACGTTATCACCAATAAAGCAAAAACCAGCAGGGGCCTGTTTGTTACACATAAGGTCGATGACCATTTTTATTTTGAAATTCCGGACTCCATATTGGGCCGGGAAATGCTGGTAGTGAACCGGATTTCAAAAGCACCTGCCGGGGATAGAGCGGGTTTCCTGGGCTACGCAGGCGACCAAATAAGTGATAATGTCATCTCTTTTGAAAAAGGCCCAAACGACCGCCTTTTTCTGAGAAGCATTTCTTTCCAGGAATCAGCAAATGATTCGGCAGGCATGTTCCAGTCGGTTCGTAATTCCAACCTGCAGCCTATTGCAGCCGCGTTCGATGTAAAAGCCTATGCCAGGGATTCTGCAAGCGGTGGCAGGAGTTCTGTTATTGATGTTACCGATTACATTACCGGCGATAATGATATTCTTTTTTTCGACAACCGTTCGAAAAGATCTTTAGGCCTCAGTGCTTATCAGCGGGATAATTCCTATGTAATTGATATAAAACCGTACAAAGAAGATGTCGAAATTCAAACGGTTAAAACGTACATGCGTTCCCCGGTTCAGCAGGGCGCCGGGGCAGCATTGCAAGTTGCAGCAGCGATTGGTGCTGGCTCTCCCAGCACCTTTGAACTGAATAGTTCAATAATCATGCTTCCTAAAACCCCCATGAAGCCGCGTTATTTTGACCCGCGGGTAGGCTTTTTTGCTACCGGCTATACGGATTTTGATGCGAATCCACAAGGTATAGAAAGAGTGCAGATGGTTACCCGCTGGAGGCTTGAACCCAAACCGGGCGACGAAGATAAATACCTTCGCGGCGAGTTGGTAGAACCCCAAAAGCAGATTGTTTATTACATTGACCCGGCTACACCCCGTAAATGGGTGCCTTACCTGATTCAGGGCATAAATGACTGGAATGTGGCTTTTGAAAAGGCCGGCTGGAAAAATGCCATTACAGCGATGGTAGCTCCACGAGGCGATTCATCCTGGAGCCTGTATGGCGCTAACCGTTCAGCTATCGTTTATAAGCCCTCTGATGTGGCAAATGCCAGTGGCCCTCACGTGCACGACCCAAGGAGTGGTGAGATACTGGAAACACATATCAACTGGTACCATAATGTAATGAACCTGGTGCGTAATTGGTATTTCATACAAACGGCTGCCGTTGATCCCGCTGCCCGTACGCTGCATTTCTCCGATTCACTGATGGGCCAGCTCATCCGTTTTGTTTCTTCCCACGAAGTAGGGCATACCCTTGGCCTGCGTCATAATTATGGCTCATCCTCCACCGTACCGGTCGAAATGTTGCGTAATAAAGCGTTTGTTGAAGCCAATGGCCACACACCTTCTATTATGGATTATGCCCGTTTTAATTATGTGGCACAGCCAGAAGATAATATCAGCGAAAAAGGATTGTTCCCCCGGATTGGCGATTACGATAAATGGGCAATTGAATGGGGGTATAAATGGATGCCCGATGCCAGAACAGCAGCGGATGAGGTGCCAAAGCTGAATAAAATGACCATGGACAGTTTAAAAAATAGGCGGCTATGGTTTGGAACGGAAACGGACCCCGATGACCCCCGCGGACAGAATGAAGACCTGGGTGACAATGCCATGATTGCGAGTGCGTATGGTATTAAAAACCTGAAGCGGATATTGGATAAAATGCCGGAATGGACAAAGGAAGCGAATAAAGATTATTCAAGCCTGGACGAAATGTATGGGCAGCTGACCACTCAGTTTGGACGGTACATGGGCCATGCAGCCAAAAATATTGGCGGTATTATGACCACCCCTAAAATGGTGGAACAACCGGGAGTTGTAGTGGAATTTGTGCCGAAAGCAAAGCAAAAAGAAGCCATGCAGTTTTTGCAGGAACAACTGTTCAAAACGCCCAAATGGCTGGTTGATAATACGATTGCAGAGTATACAGGGGGCAACAAACTTACGATCATCAGCAACCTGCAGGAACCCTCTCTGAATCGTTTGTTAGGCAACAGCACATTGGGAAAACTGTTCCGTTTTGAAGCAGAAGGTAAAAACCCTTACACAGCTACCGAAATGATGACTGATTTACGCAAAGGTATCTGGAGTGAGTTAGCTACCCGGGAAGCGATTGATATTTTCAGGAGGAATCTGCAGAAAGCGTACACCGAAAAATTAATTGCCAACCTGAAGCCTGCTGTAGCCGCTGCAACCCCCATTACCGGAGGCAGGGGCGGGGGAGGCGGATTTGGTTTACCTACCAACTACAGCCAGACCACTGATGCCGTTTCTGTAGTTAAGGCACAATTAAAGCAGTTGTCTGCCGACATCAAAGCATCGCTGCCGTTGTATAAAGATGCCGCCAGCCGTGCCCATTTACAGGATGTGCAGGACCGTATTGCCGCAGCACTTGACCCAAAAAACGTATAGTAGCTTTTATTCAATTGATTATAATAGCCTCTGCCCATCAGCAGGGGCTTTTTAACGCCCAGGTTAGTAGGCGAACATCAATAAAAGAAGAGAAAAAGGTTTGTGCTCATTTCTTGCGCAGGGCTACTGCCCTGTACATGCCAATTATTTATAGCTTTCATGCTGTTCTTAGCTAAGTAACAAACAGTCACAGGGCAGGAGCCCTGCGCCAGTTAGCGCATTAATAAAAGAAGCAGAAAAACCTGTGAACAGATACTGCAAATGGTAAAAGAAAAAAATAACCGCTTTTTCAGATAAGAAATTTTCGTTGTAGCTGAAACTATTTGTATGGATGTTGATGGCAAACATGTTTTGCCTTTGTAAAAGCAATACATTCATCTCCAAAACAAAACGGTCTTGAAAGTAAACCCATTTAGGAAAAAATTAGTAAGCGGTGCCGGAGTCGGGGCTGTTGTTCATTCCTTGCGCAGGCTCCTTCCCTGTGCATACCAATTAGTTATTTGTAACTTTCATGCTGTTCGTATTTAAGTAATAAGCTGACACAGGGTAGGAGCCCATAGATGTTCGAAACCTTTACAACGATCAAATGCTTCTGTAGGAACGCACCTAACGGCGTATTCTAAAATGGCAGAAAGGCTTATTTTGTGATGAAACTTGCTTCTCTGATGAACGTGTCTTGCGGCACGTTCCTACAGAAAACCCTAATAAAATCAGGCCTTTCAAAGGGTTTCGAACACATAGGGGTAGGGGCCCTGCGCCAATTAGCAGCAAGCAATACATTCATTTCTAAAACAAAACGGTATTGAAAGTAAAGCCATCCAAGAAAAAATTATTAAGCGGTGCCGGAATTGGCGCTGCTTTTCTGATGGCTAATTCATCCATTGGTCCCGGTTTTTTAACGCAAACAACCGTATTCACCCAGCAATTACTCACCAGCTTTGGTTTTGTGATATTGGTTTCTATTATCATTGATATCGGAGCTCAATTAAACACCTGGCGCATTCTGGCAGTAAGTGAATTAAGAGCGCAGGATTTATCCAATCAGTTATTACCGGGGCTTGGCTATTTTTTAGCGGTATTGGTTGTGTTAGGTGGTTTTGCATTTAACATCGGCAACATAGCAGGCTGTGGCCTGGGTGTAAATGTATTAACCGGCCTTTCTTTTCAGCAGGGTGCTATCATCAGCGGTATTATCGCTTTAGTTTTATTCTGGATAAAGGAAATTGGCAATATGTTGGACCGGTTTACCAAAACACTGGGCGTTATTAAAATCGGACTTACCTTATTTATTGCCTTTCGTGCACATCCGCCGCTGCTGAAGGCAATACAGCATAGCATCATACCACAAAAAATAAGTGTCATTGCCATTGTAACCATTGTTGGCGGCACGGTTGGTGGTTACCTTACTTTTTCCGGCGCTCACCGGTTACTGGATGCTGGTATTAAAGGGAAAGAAAATTTAAAACAGGTAAATAAAAGCGCCGTCAGCGGAATTGTTATTTCAGCCGTCATGCGTTTTATTTTATTTCTTGCTGCGGTGGGTGTATTAAATAAAAATGTAATGCTGGATGCAAACAACCCGGCCTCCACCGTTTTCTTTTCCGCTGCCGGCAACATAGGGCTTCGCATATTTGGGATTGTATTATGGAGTGCGGCTATCTCATCTGTTGTGGGCGCTTCCTATACTTCGGTTTCTTTTTTTAAAACGTTTCATCCTTCCCTGGCAAAGTATGAACGCTTGTGTATCTCCATATTTATTATTATTACCACCTGTGTTTTTGTGTGGATTGGCAAGCCCAGGGAACTATTGTTATTTGCAGGCATTATTAACGGATTAATTCTGCCGATTGCTTTAGCTATTATACTGGTAGCGGCTACCCAAAAAAGATTGATGAAAGATTACCGGCATCCGCTATGGATGCAAATGGCAGGCTGGCTGGTAGTAGTGGTGATGAGTTGGATGGGATGGGTTACCGTGCAGGATACCCTGGCAAAATGGTAGAAAGCAGGGCGGCCCAATAAAATGCAAAAACAAGGTTATATATAAAAAACGGATTTTAATAATTCAGTTGAAAATCATATTATCAAAATAAAACAGGCCAGGTTTTATTACCCATCTTTTCCATGCAGTTACTTTCTAAAACAATCGTCATGCACCTCCGGCTTGTCAGCATTTTTTGTATATGCTATTCATGCGGTTTTGTACCTGTAGCTTCTGCTCAACAAGCAGCCGTAAAAATGGTTCCGGTGGATAGCGGCTGGGCAGCCAACTCCGTAAACACAGTTGTGTTTCGCAAAAATTCGCTGGTTAGCTACAAGGATACGCAGTTTATTGCCTTTTACAATCCGCAACGCTTTGTAGTGCTGGGTAAGCGAAAACTGGGAACTGATAAATGGTTGCTGCAAACCACTGCCTACCAGGGTAATACCGATGATGCTCATAATTGCATTAGCATTATGGCAGATGGAAAAGGCTTTTTGCACCTGGCCTGGGATCATCACAACAATCAGCTGCATTATGTCAGAAGCATTGCTCCTTTCTCCCTGCAAATGACAGCAGCAATGCCGATGACCAGCCTGCACGAAAACAGGGTAAGCTATCCGGAATTTTACCGGGTGGCCAATGGTAACCTGTTATTTTTTTACCGGGATGGCGGCAGCGGGCAGGGCAATCTGGTAATGAATACCTATGATGTACCTACCGGCAAGTGGACGCAACTACAAAGCAACCTGATTGACGGCGAAGGCAAACGCAATGCATACTGGCAGGCCTGCACCGATGCCAGGGGAACCATTCATATATCATGGGTATGGCGGGAAAGCCCGGATGTAGCCAGCAACCATGATCTGTGTTATGCCTGCTCAAAAGATGGCGGCCTTACCTGGCAAAAATCAACCGGGGAAAAATACCGGTTACCCATCACCGCAGCTTCGGCAGAGTATGCCTGTACTATTCCGCAACGCAGCGAATTGATTAATCAAACTTCCATGGTAGCGGATGCTGCCGGTAATGCTTACATCGCTACGTATTGGCGGGACAGTGGCCAGACAATACCGCAATACCACATCGTTTACAACACAGGCAATGGCTGGCAGGTAAACAATCTTCTTTTCAGAAAAACGGCTTTTAGCCTGAGCGGTGCCGGCACGAAACGCATACCCGTAGCCCGGCCACAAATTGTAGCCTGGCAAACTGGTAAAAACCTGGCGGCTGCTGTTATTTTCCGGGATGAAGAAAGGGGCAACAAAGTATCCATTGCCGTGAACAGAAATATACCATCAGGCAGGTGGAATATCAGCGATTTATCGGCGGAAACGGTTGACCAGTGGGAGCCAACCTATGATACGGAATTGTGGAAAACGGGTAACCTGTTGCACCTGTTTGTACAGCGGGTGGTGCAGGCAGATGCAGAAGGCAAAACAGCTACGCCGCCACAGCTAATCCAGGTATTAGAATGTGACATCAAAAAATATAAATAATAATAAAAATGAAACTGTTATTACTCCTTTTGGCTGCTACCTGTCTGGTTGGTTCTACAGGAAATGTTACAGCACAAAGCAGCCGTTTTAAAACCAATGCAGCGCTGCAAAAAACCATTATTAAAAATTTTACAGATGCAGCTGTACAATATAAACTATTAAAGCAGGAACTACCACCTGAACGGTTCCCGAAAACCTTTGAAAAAGGAAAGTTACAAACCAGCGGTTCCGACTGGTGGTGCAGCGGTTTTTACCCGGGCAGCCTGCTGTACCTGTACGAGCAAACGAGGGACACAGCCCTATATAACGAAGCCCACCGCATACTGGGCGTACTGGAGAAAGAAAAAACCAATACCGGTACACACGACCTGGGTTTTATGATGTATTGCAGCTTTGGCAATGCAAACCGGATTACACCCAAACCGGAATATAAAGACATATTACTAACGAGTGCCAAATCACTCAGTACCCGGTTCAATCCCACCGTAGGTTGCATCAAATCATGGGATTCAAAGCCATCAGAATTCTTAGTAATTATTGATAATATGATGAACCTGGAATTACTGTTCTGGGCCACAAGGGTAAGCGGTGATTCTTCTTACTATAAAATAGCAGTAACCCATGCCAACACTACCATGCAGCATCATTTTCGCCCGGATTACAGTTCTTACCACGTCATTAATTACGATCCCCAAACCGGTGCCGTACAACAAAAGCGTACAGCTCAGGGCAATGCTGACAGCTCGGCCTGGGCACGTGGGCAAGCCTGGGGCTTATACGGATATACCGTAATGTATAGAGAAACAAAAGATAAAAAATACCTGGACCAGGCTAATAACATTGCACAGTTTCTGCTGCACCATCCTAACCTTCCGGCAGATAAAGTTCCGTACTGGGATTTTGATGCACCTGGCATGCCCAATGTTTTACGGGATGCATCTGCCGCAGCTATTATTAGTTCCGCCTTACTGGAACTTTGCACCTACACAGATGCTGCAAAAGGCAAAAACTATTTTACTACTGCTGAAACCATTCTTCGTACATTATCCGGCAAACAATACAAGGCGCCTGCCGGTACGAATGGCGGATTTATTTTAGCGCACAGCGTAGGCCATATGCCTAACAAAACAGAAATAGATGTGCCGCTGACATATGGCGATTATTATTTTATTGAAGCGATGCAGCGATACAAAAAGATGCAGCAGTAAAATGATAGGGGATCAATGATGCTTCACCTCGGTTAGGATCAGTACAATAAATACATTTTTGAACCACATAGGCACATAGGGCACATAAGAATATAGCAACACAGGAATACAAATAATTGTAAGAAAAAGTGTTCAAAACCAAGGCTTCTGTTACCTCATGTATTTTTTGTATTTCCACACCTGTATTGCTATGTGCCTACCGTGTCCGCCTGGGCGGATGTGCCTATGTGGTTACATTGTATTTCCACACCTGTATGCTGCGCCGCAGAATTATCTTATAAAACTATCCCATTTATTCTGGTACGTTTACTGCATAGCCTCATCAAACAATTAAAAATAGAAATCATGCTTGAACAACTTACACAGCTGATAAAAGAACACCTGGGAGGCAATCAGCAGGTAGCAGCAGCTATACCGGCCGGCCAGGAAGATGCCGTGCACACTGAAATTGCCAACCATATTACGCAAGGCCTGGCAAGCCAGGCCCCTGCACAGGGCGGCATTGGTGGTTTATTATCTAAGTTACAGAGCGGTATAGCATCCGGCAGCCCCATTACCAGCGCTATTGAAGGCGGCCTGGTAAGCAGTATTGCCAGTAAATTCGGGCTACCACCAATGGTAACAGGAGCAATAGCGGCGGCATTACCCGGTATCCTGCAAAAGTTTGCACACAAAGCAGCCGATCCAAACGACCCCAGCGTAACGACAGACAGTATTACAAATTCATTATCCGGCATGATGGGCGGAGGTGGTTTAGGCAGTTTACTTCACATGTAAACGGATTGAATAACCGTAAAAAGTTACGATCCCTGAACGCAGCCCCGGCTGGTCCCTACAGCGTAGAGACTCACCGGGGCTTTTTATTGCCTGCTGTTGGCGATTACCGTAATTTTCCAAATCATTTATTGACGCTTTACCAATCAGCTATGCACCACTACCCGTTGAAATTTATTTCCTTACTCCTTTTCTGTATTTGTTTATTATTTGCGGCACCGTGCATGGGCCAAAACAAAGCAGATACGACCGTCATTGCCGCACCGCCCAAACCCTATACCCAGGTAATTACAGATAAAGCCGTTTCCGATACCGGCCTGTTTACCGTGCATAAAGTAGCCGGTAAATATTATTTTGAACTACCCGACTCCCTCATGGGCCGTGAGCTGTTGGTGGTAAGCCGTATTTTCAAAAGGAGCTGCCGGTAGCCGTAGCGGTTTTTTAGGATACGCAGGCGATCAGATTGGGCAAAACATTATCCGCTTCGAAAAAGGCCCGTCGCAAAAAATATTTATCCGGAACATCTCTTTTAGCGAGTATGCAAAGGACTCTTCTTCCTCTATGTTCCAGGCGGTGAACAAATCCAATCTGCAGCCCATTGCCATGGCATTTGATATAAAAGCCTACTCAAAAGATGGCGCCGGCTGTGTAATTGATGTAACCGATTTTATCAGCAATGATAATGATGTACTGTTTTTTAATGCCGGCATGAAAGCGGCCATGCGAATGGGTGGCCAGCAGGCCGACAAATCATATATCTCTTATGTGAAATCCTTTCCGCTGAACGTGGAAATTGTGGCTGTAAAAACCTTTGGCCGTGGCGGCCTGTACGGTCTGTCTACGGCTTCGGCAGGTGGTACAGCCTCCCCTTCTACCAGCAATCTTACCATGGAACTTAATAGCTCTATGGTACTGCTGCCTAAAAAACCTATGCAGCCACGGTATTTCGATCCGAGGGTTGGCTATTTTTCCGTGGGCTATACCGATTTTGATGCTAACCCACAGGGCGTGGAAGCAGTAAACGTTGTAAAGCGCTGGCGGCTGGAACCCAAAGATGCAGATAAACAGAAATATGAAAGGGGCGAATTGGTTGAACCTAAACAACCCATCATCTTTTACATTGATCCTGCTACGCCTAAGAAGTGGGTGCCTTACCTGATGCAGGGTGTAAACGACTGGCAGAAAGCCTTTGAGCAGGCTGGTTTTAAAAATGCCATCATCGCCAGGATGCCGCCCGGTAAAGAAGAAAACCCGGACTGGAGTTTGGAAGATGCCCGCTATTCTGCCATTGTGTATAAGCCTTCTGACATCGAAAATGCCAGCGGCCCCAGCATCAGCGATCCCCGTAGCGGCGAAATACTGGAAAGTCATATCAACTGGTATCACAATGTAATGAAACTCATCCATCACTGGTATTTTATTCAATGTGCACCGGTAGACACAGGCGCCCGCAAAATGATTTTTGATGACGAACTGATGGGCCAGCTCATCCGTTTTGTTTCCTCCCATGAAGTAGGACATGCACTGGGGTTGCGACATAATTTCGGTTCCAGTTCTACCGTACCGGTGGAGAAGCTGCGGGACAAAGCCTGGGTGGAAGCCAATGGTCATACCCCGTCTATTATGGATTATGCCCGTTTTAATTATGTGGCCCAGCCGGAAGATCATATCGGCCGCTCCGGCCTTTTCCCCCGCATTGGCGATTATGATAAATGGGCTATTGAGTGGGGCTATAAAGTTTTTCCCGGCAATGCTGCTGCGGAAGAGGAGAAAACAAGGATGAACAATTGGGTGATGGAGAAGATGAAAAACAAACGGCTGTTTTTTGGTAGCGAAACAGCACGGGACGATCCACGGTCGCAGCAGGAGCAGGTAGGCGATGATGCCATGAAAGGCGGACTGTACGGCATTAAAAACCTGCAACGCATTGTGCCGAATCTGGCAGACTGGACCAAGGAAGCCAATAAGGGCTATGACAACCTGGAAGAAATGTATGAGGAAGTAACGAATCAATATGCCATGTATGTGAATCAGGTAGCCAGAAATGTTGGCGGCATTATGGAAACACCTAAAACGGTAGAAGAGCAGGGGCCGGTATACGAAATGGTGCCTAAAGAAAAGCAAAAAGAAGCAGTAGCGTTTCTGAACAGCCAGTTATTTACCACGCCTACCTGGTTGCTGAATAGCGACGTATTTGGCAAAACCGGCGGCAATGCCATTAACACCATCGGCAATATCCAGGATCGGGTGCTGGGGCAGGTATTATCAACCCGTACCCTGATGAAACTGATAGATGCCGATGCCAAATTAGGTACAAAAGCGTATTCCATAGCAGCATTGTTGCAGGATCTTACCAATGGCATCTGGAGCGAATTGCCGACACACAAAAGCATTGACGTGTATCGCCGCAACCTGCAAAAATCGTATGTAACCAGTCTTACCAGCCTGTTAAGAGGCGGCTATGGTGGCAACTTTACGGATGACTACCTGGTATTTGCAGGCAATATGAGCAGGCCCGATAAAACGGACATTATCAGCGTGGTTCGGGGTCAGCTAACGGAACTCCGCAATAATGTAAAAACAGCAGCGGCTATAGTTCCCGATCAGTTAAGCAGGTTTCATTTGCAGGATATTTTGGTGCGGCTGGATAAGGCGCTGGATCCTAAATCGTAAGGTTGAACTAAATAATAATTGGCTGTGAGCATCCGCAGACAGCCATTTTTTACTGCTGAAACTTTTATTAAACCGGTAAGGGTTGTTTTGGCGTTCCGGTATATATTGTAAGCGGCAATTTGAAACCACTTTTATGGGACAATTAGTGATTTATATAGCAATATACTTTATTGGGTTTATAAATGTAAACACCGTTTCATTTAAGCAACAAGTCAGACGAGATGAAAAAAAATTCAGATTGAATTTCGTAACTGTTGGATTTGGTTCAAACATGTTCGAGATGGAACCGGTTTTCAAAGTGGACGGGACAAAATTTATTTATACATCAGAAGAAGTCTGGATATTTCCCAGGCAAACAAAAATCCAAAAAGATACTCTATTACAAGGCGATTTCAGAATATCGTCAATTGATTCTATATCAACTTTCATTTGCCAACTAAAGGAATCAGCTATTCACAAATCAAATATGAGTGTGATGAGTGGCTCTGCCTGTTATATTGAAATTTTAGATGACATAAAGAAAATAAATTTTCAGCTACATAATACATCTGACACAACTGCTGACAAAATAGTTTCAGTACTGAATACTTATATACCAACAGGGTACAATAAATTGTATATAAGCAATATTGAAAGCCACTAAAATTGACGCAGACTGTAGCCAAAAGGAATTTGGCCCAAACAGGAAATAGCTTCAGCACTGTCGTTTGGCAGCTTCGGGTTAGGTGTACGCAAACGGGTTTTATTTCAGGCAGGGGCGGCATGGCAGGTAGGGAAATGGCGGACAGGGAAATTACAGGAACTGGCGATAAAGCAACGTTCATGAGCTACATGATGTAGCTGGTTGGCTTTCTCCATCATTGCTTCGTTACTTACCGTAACAACAGGATTCAGTTTCACTTCTGTAAAATGCCCGCCGCCACCTGCTGTTTCTTCCATGGTACCGGTAGCATCGTCTGTATAGGCTGTTACCACTACGCCTGCTTCTGCACAAATATGCAGGTAGGAAAGCATATGACAGGCAGAAAGGGAAGCAACCAGCAACTCCTCCGGGTTGTGTTTTGTTTTATCACCCCGAAAAACCGGGTCGGATGATCCTTCAATTAAGGTTTTGTTTTCAATCGCAATGTTGTGGCTGCGTTCATAGGAACGATAATTACTGGTGCCTGTTCCCTTATTGCCCGTCCAGGTAATTTTTGATTTGTAATAATGCATTTTTTATTACAAAACTACATTCCTGTACCAGGAAAGGCTTGTAAAATAATACTGGTTTCTTACTGAGGATGTTTAGTATTGTAACAAGTGGAAGCCGTTAATACCCATAATAAACCGCACAGGCATAAGTGGTATCAAACTTTAACCGGGATAGAAATACAAATACATTTTTGAAACACATAGGTACATAGGGCACATAGAAATACAGTGATATTAATTCGGATTCATTGTAGAACCAGGCAATTCAATGCAAGGCTTATATTACCTGCTGTGCTCTTTGTATTCCTATGTGCAGTACTATGTACCTATGTAATTAAACTGTACTCCGGCACCTGCATTCCCAAACCTGTATTCCTATGTGTTCTATGTGCCTATGTGGTTAAATTGTATTCCTACACCTGTATGCTACGCCCGGCTGCGACCCGGAAAACCAGAATACCTATCCGGTTGATCGTTAAAATACGAAAGAGGCTTACTGCTTAAAAGCCGCTTTATCGCTTTCGGCCTATGCCGGGGATAACCCGGCGCTCCAATTCGAAAATGGTAAGATTCACACCTGCATTCACATGGATGGCTCCGGCAGGCATAATGGCCATTGACCTGCATTTGGCATTTACATCCACCGTTATCGGGTGCATCAGCGTAATGTTGGTAAGTGAATCGGGCACTTTGCCATTGCTCCAGGTAGCAGGATTGCTCCAGTTGCCGGGGCCATTGCTGGAAGCCTGTGTTGCCAGACTGGTACGGATGATATCGCAACTGGTACCCAGGCAGGGCGGATCCCAGAAAGCAATTCCATTATCCGTGGCAATTAATAGTTTTTGCCGCAATGTATCATACGCAATGGCATTGACATTAGCGGACGGCAGGCCATTGGTATTGGTATATAAATGATAATACACCCCGCTGTCCAGCCGGGTTGACTCTCCAATGCCATGGTCAAAAAATACCAGGCCTGCCGTTGTACCAATATACACATCGCCATAGGGGTCACCGGCAATGGCATTGGGGTTTACGCTGCTGCCAGCCGGGAACAGCGCAGGCAGATTAATAGAGTGCCATACCTGGTGCTCATCAAACACCATTACGCCGCCATTGGCAAGCCCTACCCAGGCCCGGTATTTGGCATCAAAGTAAATAGCTCTTGCCACGAAATTAGCAGGCAGTAACGGCACTGAATTATGATCGTACGAACGGATGAAAAAATTAGTGGAAGGATTGTAAGTAAGTATCTGATTTTTGCCATAATTGGCCTGGGCAAAACCCCATACCTCCGATACGGTGCCCCCTACCGTACTAATGCCAGCCGTGTTGCTTAAAATATTGAGCGAATCAAAAACGGGATGAAATTGTTTGTAAGTGGAATAAAGACCCTGGCCCAGCATACCACTGGTAGTATTGCCCGAAAGTGCATAGGCCTGTGTAGCCACCCATACTTTTGGGTTGGCGCCATCGTTTAGCTGAAATGTATCCACATACATACAGCGGGCATTGCGGGATGGCACCTGCGTTTGCGTACTTACCGTATAAAAACTACTGATGCCGGAATAGGGGTCAGGAAAATAATTAACGCCACCGGCAATGGCTGCCGAGCCGCCGCCCTGGGTGCCACTTTGGGCAATCCAGATGCCGCCTGCCTTGTCCGCTTTAATGTCGTTGATCCGTACATTGGTAATCTCTGGTCTTTTTACCCAGGCGGTATCATTAAATTTATACAAGCCATTGTAAGCCGTGCCTGCCCATATATTGCCGTGCGAACCCACACCAATACTGATAAAATTGTTGGTAGTAAATGCCGGGGTATTGCTCATGTCATAAATACTGGTGTCAACGCCTACTGCTTTCCAGGCATCTTTTACGGAGCCTAACTCAAAGGAAGCGCCGCCGAAAAGCGTGGTAGCAGCATTAATAGAAACAGTTTTAGCGGTAGAAAAACTGGCATTGGGCGGCAGGTTCAGTTCGGTGAGGTAAGCAATTTTTTGCGATGAATTAAAACCCATGCCCACTACGTTATAAGGGGTGCCTTTTGTATTGGTGCCTGCCCCGCCCTGGGTAATAAGGAAGAACCATTTATTTAGCACGCCACTGTTGGTGTGTACGCCACAATCATCGTTTGTGTTGGATTCCGGCACCCTGCAATCCCGGAAGGTAGCAGGTATCCAATGCGGGCCTTTAAAAGTGCTGGGGTCGCCATGCGTATCCGGGTCGGCCATATCCCGTAGCCCGTACAGGTAGTTAATGGTAATTTCCTCGCCTATTAACCAGGTTGATTTATTGGGGCTGATGGAGGGATTGTTGAGGACGCCAAAATTTTCGATGGCCGCAGCCCATATATCGCTGAAACCTTCGTTTAAAGCCCCGGACTCCCAGCGGTACACCAGGCCGGCGGTAGCCTGGCAAACGGCATGGCCCATTTCGTGAGCGCTTACATCCAGGCTGGTAACGGAATTAAATTTAGCCCCGACACCCGCAGGCAAAACAGCCTCATTGCGGCCATCGCCAAAATACATGGCATTTCCGCCCCAGAAGGCGTTGTCCATGGGCAGGGTGTAGTACAGATTGCCGATTTTTTTCTCTTCTTTTACATGAATATAGCTGAGTATCTTTCCATAATTATCGTCCCAGCCATTGCGGTTGTGCACCTGTTTCCAGTAGTCGCTTACAATCTGCATGTTAAAATGTACATCCAATGCGGCATCATCTGCGTTGGCATTGTTGAATTCATTTGCCGTCCAGTTATTATCACCATCAACAAAATGATAGATCATGTTTCCCGGAACGCCTGGTACCTGAAAGTTAAAGCTATTTGTCTCTATTTCCTGGTTGTTGCGCAACTGGTATAGCCAGTAGGGCCGTCCCGCTACGCCGCTGCCATTATCCGTTATTATTTGCTGGGTGCCGCTGTAATGTGTATCGGCCATTCCGGGTACGTTGGAATGTTTGATAATGTTATCATCCAGCACAATTCTGCCGGTTCGGGCATCCACATACACATAAGCCCGGCTGAGCGGCAGGCGTGCATAAATGTCGAATTTCCAGGCCAGGCAGATCTGTCCTTCTTCCAAGTAAGTTTGCATAATGACCAGTTCCCCTTTCGGCAGCCTGCCGGCATTTGTACCGCTGCTATCGTCCCACATATATTTTTCTGCCCCGGTAAACTGAATAGCTTTTTGCAGGGCTTGAGCTTCGCTTAATACAGGCGTGGTTTTAAATGTATCGGCAATGGGGTAAAATTCCATTTGCATCATGGCCACTTTGCCATTTTGCACCGTTGTTTTAACAACGCCATGCTCTACTTTAATGCCTTTGTAATATTGGTGTTGGTTAGTAACGGTAAAGCCACCGGTAACGACAGGCTTCCCTTCTGCCGCCAATATATCTATGCCCTGCCGCAGGCCCAACTGATCCTGCAGCCAGCCGGCTTCCTGTTCCTGCCGAAGGGTTGCTGTTGCCGAAAAAAGAATACCGGCTTGTGTAGGCTTATCAATGGTCATTTGCAGGTCTCTTGCTGCGGAGCTCCCTGCTACTTCTACATTGGCTTTCATTCTAATTAAGGAAGGCTGCGCCAGGGCCGGGCAGGCAGTCACCAGTAGTAATATCGCTGATAATAAGGGTATCTTTTTCATAAGAAGTTTTTAGGTGTTGCTGCCATTCTGCGTTCATGCAAGTGGAAGCTGACAAACTAATTCCACAGTTAACAGGCAACTTTTATTACCGTTATGCGGAATCTCCTCAAAACTATCATTAGTTTTTGTTCCTGAAGAGAAGGGAAAGGCGGTTTTGTATACTCAATTTTATGTAGCGGAGGTTTTCAGCGGTTTATTGGTACCGCTTTTCCGGCAGCGGGGTGCATTATAGCCTGTATAGTTATTGTAGACAGTATTTTAGTTTTATCATTGTGATTTGTTTTTACATGTTGAAACGAACCACGCCGGTAACGTTTTTATATTAATTTTTAATAATCCTTTAAACAGGCTGTTTTGAGAAAATATTTACTACTGATCGTACTTTTAGGTTCTGGCATTCATACATTATTTGCTCAGCCACCATCCGGCGCCGGTGTTGACACAGCGCTGATAACGGCTGCGTCGAACCTGATTGACGTTTCGTTTTCCCCGGCTGAAAAGGATTCCATGAAAAGCAACCTGCGCTCAAGAATGCGGACATACGAAAGAATGCACCAGCGCAATCTGGATAACAGCCAGCCTTACCCTTTTGCCTTTAATCCTGCTCCTGCGGGTTTTGAGGTACCGGTAAAGCAGCAGGCCCTTGTTTGGAATATTCCTAAAAATGTAGTACTGCCAACCGATAAAAACGACCTGGCTTTTTATTCCATCTTACAATTGTCTTCTTTAATCAGGAATAAAAAAATAAGCTCGGTAGAGCTTGTCACTTTTTTTATGGACCGGTTAAAAAAATGGGGTGATTCCCTGCATTGTGTTATCAACCTTACAGAGGATATTGCCTTACAGCAGGCCCGGCAGGCAGATGAGGATTTGAAAAAAGGCATTTATCGCAGCCCCCTGCAGGGCATCCCTTATGGACTAAAAGATTTATTTGCCGTAAAAGGGACTAAAACTACCTGGGGCGCAACACCATATCAAAACCAGGTGGTTGATGAAGACGCCTTTGTGTATCAGCAACTGAAAAAAGCAGGGGCGGTGTTATGCGTTAAGCTGAGCCTGGGTGCACTGGCGCAGGGAGATTTATGGTTTGGTGACCGCACCCGGAATCCCTGGAATTTAAAAGCAGGTTCCAGCGGTTCTTCAGCTGGTTCGGCTGCTGCTACCTCCGCAGGATTATTACCCTTTGCCATTGGCACCGAAACCCAAGGTTCCATCATATCGCCCTCCAATGTATGCGGAGCCACCGGCCTGCGGCCCACTTTTGGCTCCATAAGCCGCAGTGGCGCCATGGTACTATGCTGGAGCATGGATAAAATTGGCCCGCTGTGCCGTAGTGCGGAAGATGCGGCACTTGTTTTTAGCTATATAAAAGGAACCGATGGCAAAGATGCCGGTGCAGTAAACCGTGCTTTTAACTATACCGGCAAACCCGACTGGAAGAAGCTTCGCATTGCGTATGCTTCCAATTATTTTAAGAATGTACCGAAGGACGCTCCGCAATGGCAGGTAATAGAGCAGCTTAAAAAAATGGGTGCACAGGTGCAGGATGTCGTATTTCCCGATTCGGTAATGTATCCCTTCAATATGGCCGACATTATTCTGAGTGCAGAAGCAGGTGCTGCGTTTGATGCATTTTCCCGCGGCCGGCTCGACGACGAACTGACCGGGCAGAACCGGTACGACTGGCCCAATACTTTCCGGGCGGCAAGGTTTATACCGGCCATAGAGTACATTAATGCCAACCGGCACCGCTACGGACTGATGGTTGAAATGAACCATTTTATGAAAAACTGGGACATACTCATTGTACCCACATTTAGTGGCAGCCAGTTATCTATTACCAATCTTACGGGGAACCCGGCCCTTTGTCTGCCGGTTGGGTTTTCAGCAAACGGACTGCCGGTAAGTATTACCTTTTTAGGAAACCTGTACGATGAGGATAGTATTCTTACAGTGGCAAAAGCCTACCAAGATGCCACCGGTTTTAATAAAAAACATCCTGAGAAGTTTTTGAATTAACAGCCTGGAAAGGCTGTTTTTCTCACCGCACCGGTTCGTGCCTCACCAATACTGTTCGGAAGAAGATTTAGAACGCATGATAAAAAGCCCTGCAAGGGCTAATAAACATTCTTCGGAACACTATTGGTGGCTTCACGAACCTATGCGGAGAGTGCGGAGAACTGGCAACCGGTAAAGGCTCTTTTGTTTCTCAGGTGTTGATCCATACACCTTTTTCTGAACTTTGAAAAACCGCTTCTATCACCTTCATATTATTGACCGCATCGTCCAGCGAAAGAGGCGCCGGTGTATTGTTCAAAATGGCTTTTGAAAATTCATCACCCTGTATGGTGTATTGGTCAATCGGGTCGAACAACATTTCTTCTGTGCCGGTTTTTGAATGAAGCCATATCCGGGTTATGGCATCAGGTGGGGCATTTACCGGAATTTCTATTTCTATCCTGGCCGTTGCGCCCACAATATTCACCCGCTGATAGGGCGCTAATTGGGTAGAGCAGGTGAACGTGGAAGTTCCGGTCGTAAAATCAAGTATGCCGGAAGCCATCCGATCAACCTTCAATTCCGGATCATGATCAACCATTCCAAAAACCCTGACAGGCTCCCGCCCGAAAAGGTAACGGGCAAAAGAAACGCAATAACAGCCGATATCCATCATTACGCCTCCGCCCACTTCTTTCCGGTTCCTGATATTTGCAGGATCAGTATTGTAGTAAGAAAAAAAGGATTGTACCGTTCTCAGCTCCCCGATAGCACCATCGGTAATCAGCTTTTTAGCCTGCACCCATTGGGGGTGAAAGTGGTACATGAATGCTTCCATGATTGTAAGATGCGGTTTTTGCCCCGCAGCTTTTTGTAATGCTAATGCTTCGGCCGATGAAAGACCAATTGGTTTTTCACAAAGCACATGCTTATTCGCCTCCAGCGCTTTTAAAGCCCATGGTATGTGCAGGTGATTGGGAAGCGGAATATACACTGCATCAATAGCCGGATCATGTAACAAGTCATCATAATTATCATATTGCACCGGGATGGCAAGCCGGGTTGCCTCCTCCTGTAATCGTTGCTTACTCGGCGAAGCGATGGCCACTACTTCACAGAATTCTCCTTTTTGCAAAGCAGGAATTACTTTTTCACGGCCAATTTTTGCGGTACTTACAATGCCCCATCTTACTTTTTCCATAGCTATAGGTGAATGATTATTCCAATGATTGTAAAATTTCTTTTAATAACAAATTTCAGGGCTTGACGATGGTTAGAAAATAAGGTTTTTAATAAACTTCTTACAGAGGAAAAATTAAAAACCCTTGTTGTGCATTTACGTTTTGTGACTATCGATACGAAATATGAATATTATGAGATATATTTTTTTATGTCATAGTAGTTGGTTTATAGCAGGATAAACGCATCTAAATTGCGGGATGAGAAAGCCACTTTTTTTGTGCCGTATGGCACAATTGGTGGGTAGAAGCAGGCGTTTTGGGGTTACCAGGCGTTCCCATAGGAACGCTTCGTGCTTTGCTGCCCATTTTTCTACCCACCAAATACTCCGCTGGAGCATAATACACTTAATTACTGAATTGATAAGGATCTTTATCATTTTTAATTTAGATGCGTTTGCCCTGGTGTTTATAGCTCACTCCAATAATATGTCTCAAAGATTTCACCATTTTCCTTATCCTCATTTAATCCATCAAGGTCGTCAGTAATGAAATAACCCGAAACTGTTGAATATGCGATTATTTGTTTATTTGAAATAATGTCATCTATAAGTTTAATTGCCACTTGTACCTCTTCATCTGGTGTGTTAGCCCCGAACATATTCATGTGAGTATGCCAATCGAATCGGGTATCACTGGCAAAACCAATAGTGATTTCGCTGTCTTGTGTCGTCAACCTAAATGTAAGTTTCTTATGTTGGCTTTTATAATCTATGTCAACGGTGTCATTTGGCTTGTTAATACAAAAGCCTTTGAACTGTGGAAATCTGTCAAGGATTTTCGGAATTACATAGTCAGTAAATACTTTTTGGTTCATGTAACGGTGGTTTAACATGATGCATGGCTTTCAATTAGTACCTGATAAATAAACTAAATATACAAGCCATTGTTTATGCTAAAACGGTTTACTGAAATTGTAATTCACTGTTGCACTCACAGATATTTCTTCATAAATGTTATAAAGATGTCCCAGTCGGTGGGGAGCACCGTATGGCCACCTGTATGCATATAATAACCCAATTGGTTTAGTAAGCTGCTGTCGCCGGCCTTTGGCATTTCTGTAGTGCCGGGGCCTTGTTTACCAAAAAGACGGTACACGGGTTCTGCTGCTACGGCAGCCACAAATTCACCCTTTGGATCCGACCATACATCGGTATCACCGGTTTGCAGCAAAAGGGGCCGGGGTGCTATTAATGAGATAAGCATATGCCCGTCTACCGGCAACTCATTTAGTCTATTACTGTAGGTGTGGTAGTTAGGAGTAAACTGGTAAAAGTACCGGCTGGTATCAGTAATATGGGCTACTGCTTCCCCATAATTACGCCGGCTAATGGCAGCACCGCCTTCACCGGAAATACTGGCTATTACCATGGCAAACCGGGTATCGGATGCCCCTGTCCATAAAGCAGTTTTACCTAACCGGGAAGCACCGGTAACAGCGATTCTTTTTTTATCGATGTCTTTATCCGTTTCAAAGTAATCCATCGCCCTGCTCAATCCCCAGGCCCAGGATGCGATAGCGCCCCATTCATTTGCTGCTACCTGTGTAGCACCGGGTTTGAGGTACAAACTCCGGATACCATATTGAATTCCATTCTTAAAGTCGGGTTCAATATCCGTATAGCACACGGTAGCAATGCCAAAGCCTGCATCCATGAATTTTTCAACATCCAGTTGCCCGAATGCTGATTTGGTAGCCGGCACTTTTTTGCCTTCCTTACTCCATACCATGCCTGGCCTGATCCCGGTATCATTGGCTGCATTCATATTGGCACTAAACGAAACGTTCAGCAACAGGGGTGTCGGTTTAGCAGCTTTGGCAGGCAGATAAATCAACAGATCCATTTTATGATCCGAAGTATCTTTTGTAAAATAAATCCTCACCTGTTTACGCAAGGCCTTTCCCCCAAATGCCGGTGTTCCGGCATCGAATACATTGAAGCTTAGGCCGGCAGGGCGGACAGGCGCTTTACCAAACTGGTTATCCTCATACAGCTTTACAATTTCGGGCCGGCGTACCTGTAGCCAGGTTTTACCATCCGTTACTTTCTTACCATTCAATAGTACCAGCGGGTCCGGAAGCGTATAACTGCCAACTGAATCTTCATTATAGTTAACAGGTATTCCGGCAACTATGGTAGCCGGCGGCTTTTGCTGCGCAATCATTATTGCCGGAGCAATAACAGCGAATAATAATAAACGTAAATGATGTAGTTTCACGAGGTTTAGTATTTAGTCTGGAATTTCACTATGTAGGCAAAGAAGGGTTTTAAATGTATAAACATATTCATTGTTGTGCATCATTCAAACACAACCCTCTTTTAGGTTTGGCAGCGATAAGACTATTTTCTTATGACACGACTAATCTTTTTCATAATTGTTTGCATTTTAATTGGGACAAGTTGCAACAGCGACGGCAGACAAAACTTTTCACTAATAATAAAACATTATGCAGGCGGTCCAGGTCTGACCATCATTTACAACTTGAATGAAAAAAATTTGCAGATTAATACAAATTGTGACTTAGAAAATTGCAAAGAAAAGGCAGTGTATAAAAGAACGTTCACGAAAAATGAAAGTGATAGTATTTATGAGTTCATTAATTCCCTACAGCTTGACACTTTAAAATCGTCTTACGAGACTAAAGGCATCATGGACGGATTATTTATGAAGCTTTCCTATAAAAAAAGCTTCTTTTCATCACATTCCAGTACGTTTGACAACTTTAAGACCCCAACGACGGACACTCTGTTTAGGTTCGTTGACAATTTAATTCTAACAAAGAAATATAGGTTTTTTCATTGGGGACAAGACGAATGAACGAATGCACAGCATGCGATTTTGTGCAAGTGATGCAGCCAAATAACAATCGGCTTTTTGCAAATCCAAGCTTCAGTTCGGCGTGACGAATAAAGCCAAGCAGGAGAACAAACAATTAATTTTTACCTATAAATTGTACTTTAATTACGGGCGGACGGAATGCTATTTCACTCATCTGTATAAAGTCGTTTCTGTTTTCGGTATTTCTATTTCAAAACGCCCTGTAAATACTTCCATACATTATCCGCTACTATTTTAGCACCCTCTTCGTTGGGGTGCATGCCATCGACCTGGTTTAGCTTTGCTTCGCCTCCCACACCTTGTAACAGAAAGGGAATTAAAACCAGGTTGTTTTGTTTTGCCAACTGCGGATAGATTTGCCGAAATTCGGTTGAATACGTTTCCCCCATATTCGGCGCTATCTGCATACCAGCCAGCAATATGCTGGCATCCGGATGTTTCGCTTTTACCCGGTCAATAATCGCTTGCAGGTTCTTGCGGGTTTCCGCTACCGGAATGCCCCGCAGCCCATCATTGCCTCCCAGTTCCAGCACAAATACATCTACCCGCTGTTTCAATATCCAGTCAATCCGGGCATTGCCGCCAGCCGACGTTTCGCCGCTTACCCCGGCATTAACCACCCGGTATTCCAGCTTCAGTGAGTCAATTGTATGTTGAATTAATTGCGGGAAAGCGTATTTAGGTTCCAGGCCATAACCGGCAGTCAGACTATTGCCAAAAAACACAATGGTCTTAGTAGTATCAGCAGTAGTGGCTGTTGCGGGTGTACCGGCCGTATCCTTTGGCGGCGTAATCGTTTTGTTATTGTTGGCATTACACGAAACCATTGCTGTAAAAAGGAAACAGGTAAACAGCATGGATGCAAATCTTCGAAGGCAGAACGGGCTTACGTGATGACAAAACTTTTTTATAAAATCTGCAACCATATATTTTAATTTTTATTGTAAACCATTTACAAAATACGGGTAGCGGTGACGGGTAATATAAAACGGGTAATCTGCGTTTTATAACGAATAATTTGCCCATATTCGCAGTTGTTCCGGTATTTATGCCCGCTTCATTTATTAATAAAACAAGACCCGTCAAAACTATTGATGAAAACAATACTGAACGTTGAAAACGTAAGCAAGACCTATCAAAGTGCAGGCCGTACACTCACGGTGCTGGATAATATCAGTTTTTCCGCAACGGCTGGTTCCACGCTTGCTATTGTAGGGCCGTCGGGCAGTGGTAAAACTACTTTGCTGGGGTTATGCGCCGGCCTCGACCGGGCAGGCGCCGGTTCTATTTCCCTGCACGATATACGGCTGGACGAACTGAGCGAAGACCGGCGGGCACGGGTACGCAACCAGCATGTGGGTTTTATTTTTCAAAACTTTCAGTTGCTGCCAACCCTTACGGCGCTGGAAAACGTAATGGTGCCGCTGGAACTCCGGGGCGAAAAAAACATACGGGCCAGCGCCACCGATTTACTCCAAAAAGTAGGACTGGCAGACCGCGGCCACCACTATCCGGCACAGTTGAGCGGGGGCGAGCAGCAACGGGTTTCCCTAGCACGGGCTTTTTCCAACAAACCACAAATTTTATTTGCCGATGAGCCTACCGGTAACCTGGATGCCGAAACAAGTGAGCGGATTGTGAACCTGATATTTGACTTAAACAAAGAAGCCGGTACTACTTTAATCCTGGTAACACATGATCCGGAACTCGCTTCCCGAACCGGCCGTATCATTCGGCTGAAAGGTGGGAAAATGGTGAGCGATGAGCAAACGGAGAGCATGAATTAAGTGCTTTCATAAGTAGCCTAAGGCTACAGAATAGGAATGCGAAGCGAGGACGCTTCGCACAGCTTATAGGAACAATATATGTGCGCAAAAAATGGGGAGGGCTGCTGTTCGCCGCACTTAGGCCCCTAACCCCTAAAGGGGAATTTTAGCTAACGTTTGAAAGAGTTATGTATGTTCCTGAATGACCACGTTGCATGTAATATTTATTTAGAACTTTTTGATACGGCGAATTTGAACTTGTGAACATGGTTAAACAGAGCTCCCCTTTAGGGCAATGTCATTAAGTTAAGGATTGGAGTAGCGGCTATGCGCCGTAGGTGCAACCTGTTTGTAGCAAACAGACATCAATGATGTTGGTGCATGCCACGTAGTGGCTGCCTAATCAGAGAATAGGGGTAGCCACTACGTGGCAAAGATCCCCTTTTTCGCTTTGTTTGCTACAAACAGAAAGCCCCGATGGGGCTTAAATTAATGACATTGCCCTTTAGGGGTTGGGGGCAACCGGTACCGCTACAACGAAAGACAGATTCGCAATCAACAATAGTTTAGAAAAGAATGATAATAAGAATATGGAAGACGTATCAAAACAATATAATCCCAGACAATACAACAGCGGCCTGCAATTTTTATGGCTCGTGAAAATGGCCTGGCGGGATAGCCGGCGAAACCGTTCGAGGCTGTTACTATTTGTATCTTCTATTATTCTTGGTATTGCCGCACTGGTAGCTATTTATACGCTGAATAATAATTTATTGAAGGAACTGGATAACCAGGCGGCAACGCTGATTGGCGCCGACCTGGAAATCAGCAGCAATAAGCCTGTAGCTCCCTCTATAAAAGGCCTGGTTGACTCTTTGGGCGACCAAAAATCGGAGGAAAGAAGATTTGCCTCCATGGTTTATTTTCAGGCAACCGGTGGTTCCCGGTTGATACAGGTGCGGGCATTACAGGGAGGCTTTCCTTATTACGGAAAGTTGGAAACAGAACCTGCGGCTGGTGCCCAAACTTTCAGGAATGGGCAGCAGGCACTGGTAGATCGTACCCTGATGTTGCAGTATGGTGCAAAACCGGGCGATACAATAAAACTGGGTAATCTGTCTTTTACCATAGCCGGATCTTTATTGAGTGCGCCGGGGCAAACAGCCCTCACAACATCAGTGGCGCCGGTTGTGTATATTCCGCTTCAGTACTTACAGCAAACAGGCCTGGAACAAAAAGGAAGTATCGTTAATTACCGGTTTTATTTTAAATACAACCGGCCTGTTAGTATGCAGCAGCTAACCGAAAAAATCGGGCCGCGTCTGGCTGCGGTAGGCTGGAATTATGATACGATAGAAAGCCGGAAAGCAGATACGGCCAGGTCGTTCAGAGATATAACCCGCTTTTTATCGCTGGTGGGTTTTATTGCGCTGCTGTTGGGCTGCATTGGTGTGGCAAGTGCCATTCATATTTATGTACGGGAAAAAATAAACAGTATTGCAGTATTGCGTTGCCTGGGTGCAAAAGCATCCCAATCGTTTCTCATTTACCTGATACAGATTGTTGGCGTTGGTTTCATCGGATCGGTCATCGGGGCCGCACTGGGTACTGCTATCCAGCAGCTATTACCCCTGTTGTTGACCTATTTTTTGCCGGTTAACGTACATAGTGCCATCTCCTTTCCCGCCATCGGCCAGGGTATTGTATTAGGATTGATTATCTCCGTTTTATTTGCCTTGCTGCCACTGGTATCCATCCGCAATGTATCACCGCTGAATACACTACGCCTGTCATTCGGGGCAACCAATATGCTAAAGGATCCGCTGAAATGGATGGTGTATGCACTCATTATCGTATTCATTTTTATTTTCAGCCGTTTACAACTTCGCAGCTGGCGGCAATCCCTGGCTTTTACGGTGGGGGTAGTCGCCGCTTTTCTGGTATTAATGGGTATTGCCTGGTTACTTATGTGGCTGGTACGCCGCTTTTTTCCGTCGTCCTGGAATTATTTATGGCGGCAGGGATTGGCCAACCTGTATCGTCCCAATAACCAGACGGGTATCCTGATTGTGTCTATTGGTTTGGGCACAGCATTTATTTGCACCTTGTTTTTTGTACAATCCATTTTGTTGAACCGCAACAAAATGTTCAGCAGCGAAAACCAGTATAATGTTGTTTTATTCGATATTCAGGCAAGTCAAAAAGATAGTGTATTGGCACTGGCAAAAAAGTTTGGATTACCGGCAATCGGTACGGTACCGGTTGTGAATATGCGGCTGGAGAAAGTGAATAACGTAACCGCAACCAGTGTACAGAAAGACAGTAGTAACCTGATACCACCGCAGGCTTTCGCCAGGGAATACCGGATTACTTACCGGGATACCCTGATTAGTTCTGAAAAAATTACGAAAGGGAAACTAATGGGTACAGCAGGCGCTGCCGGTCCCGTATATATTTCGATGGATGAACGGTTTGCCGACCAGAGTCATATTGCCATTGGCGATTCATTGGTTTTTAATGTGCAGGGCGCCCTGGTACCGGTAATAGTAGGCAGCCTACGCCAGGTAGAGTGGGCCCGGATACAAGCCAATTTTCTGGTACTCTTTCCCAAGGGTGTGCTGGAGGATGCGCCGCAATATCATTTGCTACTCACGCATATTCCATCGCCGGCAGTATCGGCCCGTTTTCAACTGGCGGTGGTGAAACAGTTTCCCAATGTCTCCATTGTAGATATCAGCCTGGTGCTGGGTGTTGTGAACCAATTGCTCAGCAAAATTGGTTTTGCGATCCGTTTTATGGCGGCTTTCAGTATTATTACCGGGATAGTAGTGCTGATTACCTCCGTGTTAATCAGTAAGTACCAGCGCATGCAGGAAAGTGTACTGCTGCGAACACTTGGCGCCAGCCGCAGGCAGATTTTGGCTATTACGGCGCTGGAATATTTTTTCCTGGGCGCCTTTGCAGCTTTCACCGGCATTGTGCTGGCCCTGGCCGGGGGCTGGGCGTTGGCACATTATATTTTTGAAACGCCCTTTACGCCTCCGATCCTGCCGGTTCTGCTTATTTTTGGAGCCATATGCCTGCTTACGGTGATCATCGGGCTACTGAACAGCAGGGCCGTAATCACCAAATCACCGCTGGAAATATTGCGGCAGGAAGTGTAATAGAACAGGAATTCTTATTTAACCTACCGCCAGGAATTATATCATTAACGATACCCAAGGGTTAGGTTGATCAACTGAATGCTATATGGCAGAAGACTTACAAATTATACAGGGCAGCAAAGCTGAAGCCTACCAATCAATCATTCCACAGATAAAAGGTCTGCTGGAAGGAGAGCCGGATTTGATAGCCAACCTGGCCAATGTGGCTGCGGCGTTAAAAGAGCAATTTAACTGGCTATGGGTAGGTTTTTATTTGGTGAAACCCCAAAACTCCGCAACTTTAAAACCCTTCAAAAGTTCTCCATCTTTTGAAGGGTTTGGTTCGGGACTCAAAATAGAAGAATTCCCAATAAACGAAGAATTAGTGTTAGGCCCATTCCAGGGGCCGGTAGCCTGTACCCGCATCAAAAAAGGCCGTGGTGTTTGTGGCGCCGCCTGGGCCGAAGCCCGTACGCTGATTGTACCGGATGTAGAAGCATTTCCCGGCCATATTGCCTGTAGTAGTTTGTCAAAATCAGAGATTGTCGTACCCATCATCCGCAATGGAAAAGTAATAGCTGTGTTAGATGCGGACAGTGCAGCATTAAACTCCTATGATAAAACGGATAAGGAATATTTAGAAGAGATTGTAGAATTGATTCACATATAGGTCGCCTTGAGCGAACAAAGGTTGGCAACTTTCCCAAAGTTGGCAACCTTTCAGTTTTCCCGCCGCGGCACCTGTAGCCATTACTTTACTGTTACTTTTTCCTGCTGTAAAAAGATCATTATAGCCACTACAAACAACGTTCCGTAGCTAAGCACCGATACCAATGCAGCCAGTGGAATACTTACCGGTAAATGCAGCAGGCGGGCAACACCATAACTCAGCAGCGTAACCAGCAGTGCTGCCAGCGCCGGAAAATTATTGACCATGAACCGGCCCGTACCGGAAAAGAAATAAGCAATGATAATGTAGCCACTGTACAAAAAAATCCCGGGCAGTAGCAATCGCAGGGGTTCGGCTACGGCTTCAAACTCCGGTCCAAACAGCCATGCGTACAGGGATGCAGGCAACAATGCCAGCACCGTCAGCGCTATCAGCATCAGTAGCGCATTGGCCCAAAAACACTGTTTCGTCAATGCTATTTGCTGTTTTCGGATTTGAGCAGGCGATTCTTCTTTCATACTTCCCAGTTGTGCGATCCGGCTGTATTGCACCGTACCTATGCTGGCATTAATCAGCAGGCAGGCTTCGCAAAGCGAAACGGCATTGGAATAAACACCCGTGCCGGATACCGGCAATAAAACATAGGCAACACGGGTATTGATCAACTGCATAAAGGTACCAGCCTGGTTGGCGATACCGGTTCTAAATCCTTCTTTACTCAGTTTTGTCCACGACGAAAAAGGATGCTTGTCCTTTATAAAATACACTGCAACAAAGCCAATCAACCCGGTGAGTGTCCAGGCTGCGAACAAAGCCCACAGGTACACAACCGGTTCTTTTTTTACATACAGAAACAGTACGGTAACTGCTCCCAGTGTCAGTAAAGCCTGTAACACATTCAGCCCGTTGAACAGTTGCAGTTTTTGCCTGCCCAGTGCTACGAGTTGGTGTATGGCCGCCACCGCGTTCAGCCAGTTAATGATCACAATCCACGATGTTTCCAATACATTCACTTTGCCCAGCCAGCCAAATGCGAGCCCGGCCAGCACACTGGCAAACAGGCTCCAGCCATAAAAAATAAGCAATAACTGCCGGTGCGAATATTTGGAGAGCAGGTAAACGACCGTTGAACCGCTGATGCACTCGCAAAAAATGAGAGCCGTGGAAAAAGCGAGTAAGTATAAACTGCAGCGTCCTTTACCGGCATCGCCCAGCCACTGGCTCAGTAGTATGACAATGGTAAAATTGACCAGCGCTGTGAGCAGTTTACTGCCAAATGTGATACCTGCGGAACGAAACATAAGCCGCAAAGTACAATTACTCAATGACTCAATTGCTCAATGACTCAATTGAGAAATTACATTTTATCTTAACATAAAAATGAATTTTATAGTTTTCAAATAATGGATTGAATGTTCAACGTATTACGGTTTTATATTGAGTCATTGAGCAATTGAGTCATTTTCACATTAATTTTTGGCAGTTTGCCTAAGGTGGATATATTCGCCCAAATACCACCATTTATCAACTAAAAACTACATTTATGAAAAAAATTGGTGTCATGTTCGGAAAAGAGCGCTCGTTTCCCGAGGCTTTAATCGAACGAATCAACAGTAAAAATATTGACGGCATTACGGCAGAGCCGGTTCGTATAGATAAAGTACAGCAAGGCGAAAGCAGCGGGTATGCTGTTATTTTCGACCGCATTTCGCAGGATGTACCTTTTTACCGGGCTTTCCTGAAAAATACCGCCCTAACCGGTACGGCCGTTATTAATAACCCCTTTTGGTGGAGTGCCGATGAGAAGTTTTTTAACAATGCACTGGCTACTAAAATTGGGGTGCCGGTTCCTAAAACGGCTATCCTTCCCTCCTATGCCCATCCGGTCGATACTACTGATCAGTCGTTCAGCAACCTGGCCTACCCGATGGACTGGCCCGGCATTTTTGAGTATGTGGGTTTCCCGGCATATATGAAACCGTTTGCAGGCGGCGGCTGGAAGAACGTATACCGTTTGGACAACATAGACGAGTTTTACCAGAAGCATGGCGAAACCGGTGAACTGGTGATGCTGCTGCAGGAAGAAATTAAGTTTGATGAATACTACCGCTGCTACTGCATTGGTGGCAAGCATGTACGCATTATGCCGTACGAGCCACGCAATCCGCATCATCTCCGCTACCAGGCCAGTTTCTCTCCTTCGCCGGAACGCTACAAGGAAATGGAAGAGATTGTGCTGAAAATCAACCAATACTTAGGCTATGATTTTAATACCGTTGAATTAGCCCTTCGGGATGGTGTACCGTATGCCATTGACTTCTGCAACCCTGCCCCTGATGCTGACATTGCCAGCGTAGGACAGGAAAATTTTGACTGGGTAGTAGAAACGGCTGCTAATTATGCCATTGAACGGGCACAGGCTCAGGTAGACGGACAGGACAACCTGACCTGGGGCAAATTTGTGAAGCATGGTAGCGCCGGTCAGGATTTACTTGGTGGTGGTGCATCATTGACCCCTGTAGGTGCCCCCGAAGCCCATACGGAAGCGGAAGGCATTGCACATGTGGCTACCATTTTAGCAAAAGCGAAGAAAGCAGCACCTAAAAAAGCGGCACCTAAAAAAGCAGCGAAACCATCTGCACAAACAGCCCCTGTTACCGAGACAGAGGAAGTTCCATTTAAGGAAGATGCAACGGCACCGAATGAAGGTTCCGATGCCGCTAAATAAATAAAGCAAATACTATTCTTCATAAGCACAAATGCCTGTAACTACGGGTGTTTGTGCTTTTTTTGGCCCCTCATCCCCGTCCCCAGGGCTGTTGTGTTTGGCGCTGGACTCTGTCCAGTGCCAGAATGTTACTAATCTCACCTTGTTTTAAGGAGCTATGGGGTGTGAACTTCACCTGTTTTTTGCCACTTTATTGCTTTTTGCAGATAAGTAACAGGCATGCACCGGACGGAGTCCGGCGCAAGTAAAGGAATAGAATAGCCCTACCCCCGGCCTCTCTCTACAGGCTTGTATAGTTTTTAAGATTGTGCAGCCTGAGCACCCATTTTGAAGTAATAAAACCTTTCGATAGCTTTCACAGCACCTTAATATCCGGTAATGGCTGCTTTGTAGGAAGATCAAAATTTATCAGCGGGTTCAGGATTATGGATGTTCAACCGGTATTATGTCCCCGAACGGTGCTATCGCCAATACCGCCCTTTTTTATTCAATTGCCCGGCCCAAAAAAATCAGATTGGATCCGGTAACCCGTAATAAGTGGGGAGCAAAGCCAGAATCGCATTACTATTTGCATATTAATCCGATTATAATTTAATCGGGTGCGAATCAGATGCTTACAGCATAAACTGAAATGGGTGGGGTTACTCCCACTCAATGGTAGCCGGTGGTTTGCTGCTGATGTCGTACACAACCCGGTTGATGCCACGCACTTTGTTAATGATTTCGTTGCTGATATGCGCCAGAAAATCGTAGGGCAGGCGGGCCCAGTCAGCAGTCATGCCATCTACGCTGGTTACAGCCCGCAGGGCAATAGTGTACTCGTACGTGCGTTCATCTCCCATAACGCCTACGCTTTTTACCGGTAACAAAATGGCGCCGGCCTGCCATACCTCATTGTACAATCCATATTCCCGCAGGCCGCTGATGTATATAGCATCTGCTTCCTGCAGCAGTTGGACTTTCTCTTCTGTAATTTCTCCTAAAATACGGATCGCTAATCCGGGGCCAGGGAACGGGTGGCGGTTAATCAATGCTTCCGGTATGCCCAGCTCAAGCCCGGCTTTGCGTACTTCGTCTTTAAACAAATTCCGCAACGGTTCCACCAATTCCAGCTTCATGCTATCCGGCAGGCCGCCTACATTGTGGTGGCTTTTAATAGTTTGCGATGGGCCATGTACCGATACGCTTTCAATTACATCCGGGTAAATAGTTCCCTGCCCGAGCATATCAATCTCTGTAAGCAATTGTGCTTCCTGGTCGAAAATGTCAATAAAGGCACTGCCAATGGCTTTGCGCTTAGCTTCCGGATCTGTCTTACCCGCCAGTTTGGTGTAAAAATGTTCTTTGGCATCAATACCTTTCACGTTCAGCCCAAGCTGGTGATAGGTTTGCAACACCTGCTCAAATTCCTCCTTACGAAGTACCCCGTTATCTACAAAAATACCGAACAGGTTAGCTCCGATGGCCCGGCTGATGAGTGTTGCGGCTACAGTACTATCCACCCCACCGCTCAGTGCCATTACCACCCGGCGGTTGCCAATTCTTTCTTTTAAACCGGCAATGGTTTCAGTCACAAAATGAGCAGGCGTCCAGGTTGCTTCACAACCACAGATACGATAGAGGAAATTTTTCAGAATCACTTTTCCTTCTGTGGAATGATATACTTCGGGATGAAACTGGAGCCCATATAAAGGATTTGTGATTTTTGATTTATGATTTGTGATTTGTGCCGTTTGAACTGCTTCCGCTACAACGGTCTGACCTGCGGTATCGACCGATAGTTGACCTTCTTCCAAACTTCCAGGCTTCCGGACTTCCGGACTTTCTTTTACATCCTGTACCCTGAAATTACCAACTTCTATCTCTTCTATACTTTCTGACTTCCGGTCTTCCCGACTTCCCGACTTCAATCTAAATGCTGCTACCGGTATGTTATCTGTAGTAGCCAGCAACTCAAATACGTCGGGTAGTTCAGTAATGGCATCACCATGGCTCATCCACACCTGGCTTTCCGGGGAGGCACCGTATAGCAAAGCGTCCGTTTTTTCCAGTTTCAGGGAGGCTCTTCCAAATTCCCGGTGGCCGCTACGGGCAACGGTGCCGCCATACATTTTGGCGGTAAGCTGTGCGCCGTAACAAATACCTAATACCGGAACCTGCTGTACCAGTTGCGGCACATTTACCGAAGGTGCTGCTTCCTCATTTACACTAAATGGTGAGCCGCTCAGGATGATGCCTTTCAGATTTTCATCGTACACAACCGGTTTATGAAAAGGATGAATTTCGCAGTACACATTGGCCTCCCGTACGGCACGGGCTATCAGTTGGGTATATTGGCTACCAAAGTCAAGAATCAGGATTTTTTCCATGTTGCGGCGAAGGTAATCATAGAAGGCAGAAAGCAGAGGGTAGAAGGCAGAGAACAGTGGGCAGCCGGCAGGAATACAGACCACGGACAACAGACGACAGATTGTGCCTGCCTAAAATAGGTTGACAAAAAACGGTCAACCGATGAGTAAAAGTAAGGCACCCTTGGAGATCCGCCAGCAGCGTGTTTTCTCCGAAGAGCTAAAAAGAAAAATCGTAAAGGATTTGGTAAGCAAACGTACCACCCTGCGTGCCGTAGTAGGCGAGCATCAGGTCAATCGTAACTCCGTTTACACCTGGCTCTACAAGTATTCGCCACAGCATGAGCAGAAGCCTATCTTAGTGGTACAAATGCAAAGCGAAGAAACTAAAAACCATGAACTGCGCCAGCGGCTGGCCGAACTGGAACGCATCGTAGGCCAAAAACAATTGGAGATCGACTTTTTAAACAAGCTTATGGAACTGGGCAGCCAGGAGCTAGGCTTTGACTTTAATCCGCCGTGGCGGACAACCCGCTGCCATTGAATGGTACAGGCTCAACCGGCAAAACCACCGCTGGGCGATGAAGGAAGTTTTTAGTCTTTGCGGCATCAGCCGCCAAGCCCATTTTCAAACCTTGCAGCGCCAGTGGCGCTGGCAGCAAAAAGCGATATTGTATGTAGGCATGATGGAGCAAATAAGAGAAATGCACCCGGGCATGGGCCTACGCACGATGTACGAGATGCTACAGCCGGAGGGTATTGGCCGGGATGGCTTTATTGCTTTAGGCATTCAGAAAGGCTACCGGCTGCAAAGCATCGAAAGGCAGACCCGCACTACCTTTAGCGTTAAAACCAACCGCTACTGTAATCTGCTGGGGGGCAAGGAGTTCAGGGGCACGGATGAGTTGTGGAGCAGCGATATTACCTTCTTTCATTGCCTGGGGCAGTTCTTTTACATTGTTTTTATAATGGATGTGTATTCCCGCTGTATTGTGGGTTATAGTGTAGCAGAGAACATGCGGGCAGAGCATAATGTGGTAGCATTACGGATGGCGCTGAGGGCACGGGGTGTAAAGGATTACGGGGGCAAGTTGATCCACCACTCTGACAAAGGCGGCCAGTATGCCGCCGATGCTTATACGGAACTGCTGGAAAGCCATGGTATACAGATCAGCATGTGTAATGAAGTGTATGAGAACACGCATATTGAACGGGTGAATGGGACGATCAAAAACCAATACCTACGCAGATGGGAAATCACAAGCCGCAAAGAATTAAATAAGCGCTTGCAGCAAGCTGTGGAAGCCTATAATGAAACCAGGCCACATGAAAGCATCGGAAAGGTGCCCCCGCTTTCTTATGAAGAAAAATTGAAATTGATACCTAAAGAAAACAGGACAAAAATGAAAATTTATACTGCCAACAAGTATCAGGATAACTTTAAATCAAGGCAACTAAATTTGTTTCAACAACTTTCATAATCTGTCAACCTATTTTAGGCAGGCACAACGGGCAGAAAGCAGAGAACAGACGATAGATCACGAACAGCAGATGGCAGAACGCAGCAGACAGGTTTTAGATAACAGATAAGCAGCACTTAACAAGCGGTCGTTTGTGGTCCGTTGTCTCTGGTGTTTCTTATTTTCTTCTCCTTCTATGCCATACAAAATAGCCACCCGCAACGGCTAAAAATAATATTAATGCGATAATCCAGCTACGGTTATAGATAGCTCCGTCGGCCTGGAGTAATACATTCAATAAGTAGTGCATTGGTATCAGTATTGTTTGTTGAACCTACTTCTAAAAATAGGGCCAGAACAGAATTTGGCTATTGATTTTCAAGGATTGCTGCCTGTTTCATCAGGCGTTGCACATTTGTTTGTCAAAGGGCATTGCCGTGGTTGTTCATATCCGTATTGGGGGACTATGCTGGAACAGAGCTGCCCTCCCGGACGAACGGGGCTAGCTTCAGGGCGAATACAATTGCCTTTTTGTATTCAATTGTATTCAATTTGTATTTATTGCCTTTTGCTTATTGCCTGTTTGTATTCATTGAGCAATTGAGTAATTTGCAGATTTGCTAATTGTCACATTTGCACATTGGCTTTTTCCCCGGCCTGCCGTACTTTTGCCGCCGCTAAAAAGGCAAGTTGTTTTGCCAACCTAAAATTTACACGACTACATGAGTGGCGCATTAAAAGAAGTCCGCAACCGGATAAAATCTGTACAAAGCACCCAGCAAATAACGAAGGCCATGAAAATGGTTAGTGCAGCTAAGCTACGCCGTGCCCAGGATGCTATTACCCAAATGCGGCCCTATGCTGCTAAGCTACAGGAGATGCTCAGTAATATCGTTAGCAATACGGAAGTAGTATCAGGCGGTGCTTTAACCATAGCAAGGCCGGTGGAGAAAGTATTGATCATCCTGATTACCAGCGACCGCGGTTTGTGCGGCGGATATAATGCCAACCTGATTAAGCTGGCTAAAAGCACTATTGCCGGCAGCTACCCGGCACAACAACAAAAGGGCAACGTAACCGTTTGGGGTATTGGGAAAAAGGGATTTGAAAGCATGAGCAAGCAGGGGTATAAGACAGATGCGGCTTTTAAAGACGTATTCCTGCATCTTAATTTTGAAAGTGTGCAGGCAGCAGCCCAGGCAGCGGTGGAAGGCTTTTTACGGAGTGATTTTGATGTAGTGGAAATTGTGTATAGTGAATTCCGGAATGCGGCGGTACAACGCTTTGTACGGGAACCCATGCTGCCAATACCCAAAGTAGAAGCAAAAAAAGGGGAGGCAAAGGCTGATTTTATTTTTGAGCCCGACAAGGAACAATTAGTGGCAGAACTGATGCCTAAAATTTTAAATACCCAACTGTTTAAAGCGGTGCTGGATGCCAATGCCAGCGAGCATGGCGCCCGTATGACGGCCATGGATAAGGCCAGCGAAAACGCCAACGAATTAATCAAGGCACTGAAAATATCTTACAACCGTGCCCGCCAGGCTGCCATCACCACCGAGCTTACTGAAATTGTAAGTGGCGCTGCTGCGTTGCAGGGATAGGAATCGAATGTGCTAATAAGATAATTAGCAAATGTGCAAATGGTTCAAACCATTCTGCTATTTCTTTTGATGGGAGCTTTTTTTAATCTTTAGTAATTCTACTGTAGGTTATCGTTAAATTTTATATTTCCTACTTATCAGACTACAGTATTCTACATATTATTTTATCTTAAAGTACCTAATAGTTAGATTGATGCATTAGTGCATTGGCACATTTGCTAATTAGCAAATTAGCACATTATTAAAATGGAACTTAACCTCATCCTTCCACATATTGAAGCCCTGGTGTTTGCCAGTGATAAGCCGGTAAGCATTTCGGAACTGACTGAACTGGTAAACAATGCCCTGAGCTTTATGGACGATAAAGCTACCCCGGAACAGGTGGGTGAGGCTTTAGAAGCAATTCGGGAGAAATACGAAACGGAAACATATCCATTTGGTTTAACCGCATCCGGCGGCGGCTACCAGTTTTTAACCAAACCTGCCTATTTTAAAACAGTCGCACTGCTGCAAAGCGATAAATACCTGAAACGTCTATCCACTGCTGCCCTGGAAACGCTGGCCATTATTGCTTATAAACAGCCGGTTACCAAAGGGGAAATGGAGCATATCCGTGGTGTAAACTGCGATTATGCCGTACAGAAATTACTGGAAAAAGAATTGGTAACCATTACCGGGCGGCGGGAAGGCTCACCCGGCCAGCCGCTAGAGTACGCTGCCAGCCGTAGCTTTATGGATTACTTTGGCATGAATAGCCTGGATGAATTGCCTAAGCTAAATGACCTGTTTCCACAGGATGTAACTGAAGCAACCACGGTAACGGAAGCCCACCCGGTTGAAGAAGATATGATGGGCGAAGCTGAATTGCACATGGCCGTAAATGAAAACGGAGAGGTGGTAGAGATAATGGAAGACATTGTTCAAGAAGATCATAATACGAATGAACAAACTGATACACAGGAAGAAGATACACAAGCGTCAGATGATGAAACAGGGAAAGGAGATGGAAATGAAAATACGGATACAGATATACCAGACGATGAAATAGGAAGCCAGGATGAAAATGGGAATACGGATACAGAAGAAAAGCCAATTTAAAAAATTCTGTTATACGTAATCACAATCGTTCCTTTTTATGTCAGAAACAACTGCATACCTTATTTCAAAGAGACAATTTAAAGTCGGGGAATTTAAACTGAAAGTTGAAACCACTTTCGGAAAGTTGAATATTATAAATGGCTATTATAATGAAGACAATAATTGGTTCAATGCGGGTGATAACGCACATACAATTTTTGACGTCAACACAATGGAGGAAAATCCGCCTTTTGAGTACGTAGAAATTCATGACACTGTAAACAAAAGGCTTCTTCCTGAAGGTATTCAAGAACCTGTTGAATGTAAACGCTGCCTTACAAACGTAAAAGAGGATGTAAATGACCTCTTATTTGCAATAACAGAAAAGGAGTTTGACGAAAACAGGGAAACAGATATGGCAATAGTGGAATTGGTTTGCCCCAAGTGTGGTCAAATAAGCAAGTTTTCTGAACTTACTTATCAAGAGGAAATTTCAATCACCAACCAGTATGTATGTTTTGTTGCCATTCTTGAAAATTTAAATGAGGTTAAGTTGACAGAAATCGGGGAACAACTCAACACTTCGTTTGAAGTAATTTATGGCTCAATCTAACTGTAATGCGTATAACAGGCTGTTTGGCGTTATGTTTGGCGGACTGATAACGCCGCCTCAACTTCACCTACCTATAGACTGCAGTCCCAGCGTGACGAATAAAACCGAGCAAGTGTCCGGGCTGACGTTTTTCAATGCCGCCACAAACGTCAAGCTCTGTCCGTTTTGTATTTACCGCTTCGATGAACACCTAATAAATTTTCATGCAGCTTGTACATTACCCATTGAGTGCAGGTGATAAAATTGCCACTTTTGAATTCACCAGCGAAGGACCAAAAGGTAATATCAAAAAAAATTGTTCAGTTTACAATAATAGCTGAGAGTAGCACTTATGTTATCTACAATCTTGCGTTTGGGGATGTAAATGTTGATAGCGGAGAATTAGACGATTTATCAGTAACAAATAATGGTGATACAGAAAAAATTCTTGCAACAGTAGCGGTGGCTGTAAATCTTTTTCTTAACCAACATCCTGATATAGGCATATATGCTACGGGTAGTACTATAGCAAGAAACCGTTTGTACCGTATGGCAATCAGTAAATATTTTGAGCGTTCAGAATCAGATATCATGATTTTAGGCCAAGCAGAAAATGACGATTGGCTGACATTCGAAAAAAGCATTAATTACAAGGCTTTTTTTGTTTACAAAAAAGAAGTAAGTTTGGATAATGAAAGAAACAACTAATCAGGAAAAATTGAAATTACCAAAGGTGCGCATTGATAAATCGCTGAATAAGTATGATAATGTTGTGCTTTTTCCCAAACAAGTTGAGAGAGCCAGGGAAATGTTTGAAAAAGCCGGTGGATTAAATAAGATAGCTGAACTTATAAAGCAGCATCAACCTAAATGAAAATTATTATCGTCTTAAGTAGCCCTAAACGTACAATAATACTATAAACATTTTCACTGTTACCAGAATTGGCATCGTTGGTATCCTAATGGCTTTCATAAAATTCGTTCACTAATCATTGCCATACAATCCCTAACTATATTGCAGTCCCGGCACCTGTGCCGGGACTTTTTTAATGCCAACAGACAATCATGGAACAATCACTAACGGATGAGCAATTAATGGCTGCTGCAAAAGAATTCGGCACCCCGCTGTATGTGTATCATGCCGAAAAAATAGGTGAACAATATCAAAAGTTGCAGTACGCTTTCAGTAGCCATCCCTCCCGGTTTTTTTATGCCTGCAAAAGCCTTAGCAACCTGCATGTACTAAAATATGTGCTTGGTTTAGGCGCCGGGCTGGATTGTGTAAGTATCAACGAAGTAAAACTAGGCCTGATGGCCGGGTTCGAACCTGCTGCTATTTTGTTTACGCCTAACTGCGTTGATTTTGCAGAGATTGATGAAGGCAAAGCACTGGGTGTGCACCTGAACATTGATAATATTTCTATCCTGGAGCAATTCGGTAATAAATATGGCGGCGGCTATCCCATTTGCATCCGGCTGAACCCGCACATTATGGCCGGGGGTAATTTTAAAATTTCCACCGGGCACATTGATAGCAAATTTGGCATCAGCATTCACCAGGTGCGGCATATTGAGCGGATTGTAAAAACCACGGGTCTGCATGTAGAGGGGATACATATGCACACCGGCAGTGAAATAAAAGACATCAATGTTTTTTTACAGGGGCTGGAAATCATGTTCAGTATGGCTACCCATTTTCCGCAACTGACATACATTGACCTGGGCAGTGGCTTTAAAGTGCCTTACCAGGATGGCGATGTAGAAACAGATGTAGCACAGTTAGGAAAAAACGTAGCAGCAGCTTTTAAAAACTTTGAAACAGAGACCGGAAAAAAGCTGGATGTTTGGTTTGAACCGGGAAAATACCTGGTAAGCCAGGCAGGATTCTTTGTTGTAAAAGCCAACGTTATCAAGCAAACGACTGCTACCGTTTTTGTAGGCGTCAACAGTGGCTTTAATCATTTAATCCGGCCTATGTTTTACGAATCGTATCATGCCATCCGCAACATGAGCAACCCTGCAGGACCGGAACGGATTTATACGGTAGTGGGAAATATTTGTGAGACTGATACTTTTGCCTGGGATCGAAAGCTAAATGAAGTGCGGGAAGGCGACCTGCTGGTCTTTTACAATGCAGGTGCGTATGGTTTTGAAATGAGCAGTAATTTCAACAGCCGGCTAAAACCTGCTGAAGTACTGGTACAAAATGGTTCGCCCAGTCTCATCCGCCACCGGGATGTGTTCAATGATTTACTGAAAAATATAGTGATGGACTAATTGAATGCTAATACGATGTAAGCTGCCATTTAAACAAACATTCCGTGGACAAAAAAGCAAAGGATATTTTATTTAAAACTTATTGGAATTCGACTGGATGGATTATGGATCAGGACCGGAAAATCGACCCTGCTGATTTTGAATATGCAAAATCTAAAGGAGTTATGTTTGAATCGTTTTCAATTGATAAAAAAGCACTTTTTAGCAAACTTACAGAACTTGTAAATAAAATTTCGAAAGAGGACATTGCCAATGCATTCTTAAGCAGTTTGTCGACAAAGCAATTTGAGATGCGTTCAGCAATTGCTAGTTATACAAACGCTTTACGAATCATAAGTGGAGAGAAAATAGAAAGTTGGGATCTCCCAAATGAGTATGCAAATGAGGACTTAAACGTCTTAAATTTTGAGAGAATAAAATTCGGTGGCGTTAGACACAGTCAGGCTCTTTATAATTATTTCGACTTAAATCTTTTTTCCCAACTTCAAATTGACAAACCTAAACAAGACGACTTTGATATTTTCAGTAAAATATTAAAAACCGTAGAAGAATCAGCCAGCGGTGACTATCCAAGTAAACTTCGTGACAGATTAAAAGACGTTTATAAATCATCAAAAGATGAGAGAAGTAATCTTTTAGAAATACTTGCTTGTTGCAAAATATTGAATCCTAAAAGTTACGATAGACCTACAACGGGAAGACACGATTGGAACTTTGTTGAGTATTGGCGTGGTGAGGACAAATACGATTCAAAAACCGTTTACTATTATTTTCAACGTTTATTTTGACAAACACAAAACGGTAGCTTACATCGGTTTGGAACAAGGCGGTGGACACAACTCGCCAACCTATCTTTGTTTCTGCCGCCCTGCGCCAAGCTTTTTGCGAAATGGATTTATTCTGAATTTTCGATAATAAGAAGAATGGCTTACTTAACTTTAAAAATTAAAAGCATGTATAAAATTCTTCTCGGATGCCTTCCGTTATTATTTGCCTGTAATGCGGCCAACAACAGCCCTGTTAACGGGAAAACGGATGCCGATACAACCGTAACTACAACACAGACAAAAGCCACAACACCGGATGTTCAGCCAAAGCTACCTGTTGTTAAATGGAGTGGTATAAAAGAGATGACGGATGAAAGCTTTAAAAAAGAAGTGTTGGCTTCCTCAACCCTTACACTAGTTGATTTTAATGCCACCTGGTGTGGTCCCTGTAAAAGACTAAAACCAGAATTAGAAAAATTGGTAAAAGAGTATGATGGTAAAATAAACTTTGCCTCTGTAGACGTGGATGAGTGTACTGAGGCAGCCAGGTATTACAATGCTACTTCTATTCCATTACTTGTATTTATTAAAAATGCACAACAGGGTAGCTCGGTAATAGGCTTGCAAACCTATGAGCAATTAAAGCAGATGATAGATAATGAATTGAAGAAAATGTAATAATTCTTAATTTTATAAGCTGAAAAATTTCTTTAAAAATCTGTACAAAGCGGATTGCTACGGATACTGGCCCGCTAAAATTACTGTTTTGTCTTAAAGTGTTGGTCAGATCCGCCGCGGCGGATAAATTACAGGGGTGTGGTTACAATTCCAGCTTCGCCACTGCTGCCTGGGCTGCAAGCTGGCTGGCATCTTTCTTATTAAACCCTTTGCCCGTAGCTACTACTTCGCCATCCAGCAGTACGCCTATTACAAACAGTCGCCGGCTTTTTTCCAGCCGTTCTTCTACAATATCAAAAGTAATTGTACGGTTATTTTTGGTAGCCCAGCCAATCAGCCTGTTTTTAATATTAATGTCCAGCAGTTCCAGGTCGTCCATAAACAAATGTGGAATAATCAGGCGTTTCATTACCCAGTTTTGGGTACGCTTATAGCCTTTGTCAATATAAATAGCACCCACTACCGCCTCTAGGGTATTACCAAAAATATGGCTGTTCTTCAGGCTGCCATCTATCTTATTGAAACGGGTAATTTTCTTGAGGCCCATTTTCAGGGCAATATCATTTAATTGCTGCCGGTTCACCATCTTACTGCGCATTTCCGTTAGAAATCCTTCTCCTTTTTTTGGGTAGCGCTTGTATAAAAAATCAGCAATGATGGAGCCCAGTACGGCATCGCCCAGGTACTCCAGCCGTTCATTATTTTCTTCAGAGGTTTCTTTTACGGAACGATGACTAAGGGCGGCAATATATACATCAGGCTTGCCGGGCACAAAACCCAGCACGTTTTTGATCTGTTTATTCCATTCAGCACGCTCCTTATCGGTGCCCTTGAACAATTTTTTGAGGAGGCTCACAAATACAATTTTTTGCCGTTAATATAAAACAGTTGGTGAAAAGCTATGGCAGCTAACGGGTACTTTTTGATGCTTATAGTCATTCCCTTTTTTCTGAAACATAGTTTTGCGTAAATCTAAGGTTAGCCATGCGAATTCCGGTTTCTAATTACTATCCAGCCATAAAAAAACCCCGGATTAATACCAGGGTTCCATATAAAAACGGTTTAATTGTTAAGCAACTGCCTTGTTTACCAGGTCAGCAGCCTCGCTGAGCAGGATTGCACTTTGCACTTTCAGGCCGCTTTCGTCAATCAGCTTTTTAGCTTCTTCTGCATTGGTACCCTGTAGCCGTACAATGATCGGAATATTTATTTCGCCGATGGTATTGTAAGCATCTATTACGCCCTGGGCTACCCGGTCGCAACGTACAATACCACCAAAAATGTTAATCAGGATCGCTTTTACTTTTGGGTCTTTCAGGATAATGCGAAAGCCAGCTTCTACGGTTTGGGCATTAGCACTGCCACCTACATCCAGAAAATTAGCCGGTTCGCCACCACTTAGCTTAATCATATCCATGGTGGCCATGGCAAGGCCGGCGCCATTTACCATACAGCCCACATTGCCATCCAGCTTTACAAAGTTCAGGTTGTATTGGCCGGCTTCTACTTCGGTTGGGTCTTCTTCGCTGGTATCCCGCATGGCAGCCAGGTCGTTATGCCGCATCAGGGCATTGTCGTCCAGGCTCATTTTACAATCAACGGCAATTATTTTTTCATCACTGGTTTTAAACAACGGGTTAATTTCCAGCATGGCGCAATCGAGCCCCACGTAGGCATTGTACAGATTGGTTACAAACTTTACACAGTTCTTAAAAGCATCGCCGCTCAGGCCCAGGTTAAATGCAATTTTACGGGCCTGAAAACCCTGTAACCCGCCGGATGGATGCACATATTCCTTAAATATTTTATCGGGGGTATTGTGTGCCACTTCTTCAATGTCCATACCGCCCTCCGTGCTATACATCACTACATTTTGGCCACGGCCACGATCCATTAAAATAGATAGGTAAAACTCCTTAACCGGGTTAGGGCCGGGATAATACACATCCTGCGCTATCAGCACTTTAGTCACCTTTTTACCCGCAGGCCCGGTTTGAATGGTAACCAACGTTCCGCCCAAAATACCATTTGCAAATTTCGTAATGTCTTCCAGACTTTTGCCAACGGCTACGCCACGCTGCTCACTGCCATTGATCTTGCCTTTTCCACGTCCACCGGCGTGTATTTGCGCTTTTACCACCGCAAAATTAATCCCGGTCTGGGTTTTTAGTTGTCGATAGGCTTCTTCGGCAGCCATCACGGTATCCACCGCAATACCTTCCTGAACCGGAACATTGTATTTTTTCAGTAGTTCCTTCGCCTGGTATTCATGCAAATTCATAAGGGCAATAATTTAGGAGCGAATATAATAGCAAAGGGCAAATAGGCAAGGGGCAATATGAACAGGCAAATTGAAATTCTAAAAATACACAGAGACGTTACATTGCAACGTCTCTATAAAAATTCAAATAGGAATTTCTATTCAAAAATCAATTGTTCGTCCCTGTCCTGTACCGGTATTTTGCGGATAAAATCATCATAGCCATCATCATCGTGGTTGCTGTAAACGCCATACGCATCCATCGTATAGCCGATGGTGCCGTCATTCGCTTCAATAATATAAACAACCGAAGAATCAGCCGGATCTGTTTCGCTTTCAAAGCGGTACATTTTGATAATCATGAGCTCTTCCGGTTGGTAAAACTTACCATTGGTAGTCGTAAATCCTTGTGGGGTAATCGTGAATTCATTGTCCTGGCGTTTAATGCGGAGCTTTTCCAGAATTTGTGACAGTGTATTCATTACGCTTGGCTTATACATAAGAAATTTTTTTTTGAGGTGTATTGATTCCGGTCAAATGATATGCCAAAGGCGGCACCGGTTCAGCATCAAATAAAGACATTTTTATGTAATGCTTAGTTTTTTCTGATAAATTGTAACGACAGGGCAGTACCTGTTCCTAAAAAGCTGCCACCGGCAACATCGGTTGGATAGTGTACGCCCAGGTACATGCGGGAATAACTAACCGATGACGCCCACAAAACAGCAGGGGCTATTACGTACCATTTTGGGTAAGCTACAGACACAGCCGTTGCAGTGGAAAAAGAAGTAGACGTATGCCCGGATGGAAAAGAATAATAACTGGCTTTGTACACCGGAACAATGTTGAGATTTTGAATGTAAGGCCGGGGCCGCTTTACAATAAATTTCAGCAGTGCGGTAACCAAAAAGGTAGAGGCCGTACTGCTGGCAATGTACACTGCATTTTGCCGCATTTGCCGGTCGTGGCTGGTAATCCCCGCAATCATCAACCCGGCAGGGATGCCAATATTGCCATAATTTACCGTTTTGGAAAGAAACAGAAACACACCCGTTTGAGCTGGTGTACGATCGGTTTGCAGGTTAATTAAAATTCGATCATCAAATTTTTGCAGTGACGATTGGGCTTGAAGCGGACTTGTACTTACGGTGAGGATAATGAGTAGTGGCAGGCTGGCCGATAGTCTACCTAATTGGTTTTTGTAAAACATTTTCATGTAATAAATACATCCCTGCATATAGTGATATTAAAACAAAAGATTCTAACTGCCCGACTACAAACACATTAGATTAATCTACTAGTCATTGCGAGATTGGGTTCCTGCCCAATGAAGCAATCTCCCCGCATGTGTAGGAGATTGCCACCGGCAGGAACCCTCGCAATGACCTACTTAAAATCAACATCAACTAATTTTGATCACTTACTTAATAAGGTGCAGGCACATCTGCATTTCCTCCCCAATGCTGTTGCTTATGCAACAACGACGTTATGCGAGTGAATATAATTCCGGATGGTTGTTTCGATGGCCGGCATAAAATCCTTATCATCAAACATACTGCTGTCATATTTCATGGATTCGTCTTCATGGATAGTAAAAGCCATGGTGGGAGACATTTCGTACTGAACAGGGCTGGTGAGGTTAACCAGAAAATCTTTTCCACTTATCGTAACATCGGCTTTGTACAGCACATTCAGATGATCAAATTCTATTTCAAATGTCATGTTATTAATTTTTAAAATCTTTTTAATGGTAATTCCTTTCTATGGATGATAGTAAGCGAACATCCTTCCTTATTCAATGCTGGTATCCAACGCAAAACGGCAGGTAGGTTCCAAGTTTTATAACTGCCTGGTAAGCAATATTCCGGTAAACACTAAAATACGCATTACCTGCCACTGTTGAAACCTGCGAATAGTGACTTGTTGGTTTTACGAAAGCTCCAAATGTATTGTATAAGTTGATGTAACTGTTGCAAATGGAACGTTTACAAAAATGTTTAAAGACGTAATCTTGTAGTTTGGCAGGGAAAGCAGCTAAACCATACCTTCATCGATGCCTGCGCAGTTGCAAGGTGACAATAGCATGCAATGGCGCCGCTGCAAGGAACAATAACAAGAGCAATACAATATGATGAAAAGAAAAAATAATTACGCTTTTACGATTGCGATACTACTACTGGTTTGTGCGACAGAGATATTGATAACTAACATGGTAAAAGCTCAGGCCCGGAATATTAAAAACGATGTGTTCTGGAATACGAAAGATGGTCGTCCCATTTACAGCCAGGGTGGCGGCATATTCCGGTTCGCAGATCCGGTGACGGGCGTAAAAAAATATTACTGGTATGGCGTTCATTATCTGGAGGCTGAGACTTATCGAAATGATCCTTCTGTAACACTAACGAACAACAACTTTGAATCGGTTACCTGTTATAGTTCTACCGATTTGGCAAACTGGACGTTTGAAGGCGATGTGTTGACCAAAGATACCGTGAACCAGTCCGGGAGAAAGACCTGGGTAGGCCGTTTGGGAGTGGCCTATATCGCAGAAATACATAAATATGCCTTGATTGTTCAGCATGGCAGCCGGGTGCTAATCACGGTTGCCGATTCGCCGACTGGTCCATTTGCCTGGCACCAGGAAATAAACATGGAGTCAATGATTGGTACCACCAATACCGGCGACCAAACAGTATTTACCGATGAGGATAGTGGCAAGTCGTACCTTATTTATTCTTACGGAAAAGGACGAAACAAAATATATGTTTCGGAGATCGGCGTTAAAGAAGGAAAGGTTGATTTGTTAGACTGTACAAAGGTTTTCCAGGGAGAAAGCCGGGAAGGGAATTGTATGTTTAAGTACAATGGCCGGTACTACATGTGTGCATCCAATATTTATGGCTGGGATGCCTCGTATGCTTACTTCCTGGCGGCAGATAACATCCGGGGACCTTATATACCCACCAATGACATGCAGGTGATAAATGGGTGTATGGATGATTTTGCACATGTAACGCAGACTGGTTTTTTTGTTGCGGTAAAAGGCAGTAAACAGGAAACCGTTATTTTTTGCGGTGACCGGTGGGCCGATTTTGCCGGCAACGGATTAGGATACAACCAGTGGTGTCCGCTTTCATTTGATGGAAAAACACCATACTTCAATTCGCTCAGTTCCTGGGATCTGGATGCCAGAACAGGCGGCTGGAAAGCAGCCGGTGACAACAATTATGTAAAGAACGGCAGCTTTGAAGCAGACCGCAAAAATATTCCCAGCATCATTAAACCCGTTCAGCAGCAATTAACCGGTTGGATGACGACCGTTATAGAAGGAAACAGCATTAGCCTTGACAGCACTGCTCATTCACCGGTTTTAAATTATTCCAACAGCGAAAGTGACCGGAAAATAGTCATTGGTGAAAAGAGCCTGAACATTAGCGATAGGGCAGGCTTTAGTAGAAAAATATCCCAGGTAATTACTACTTCATCCTACGTGAACCTGGAAGATGGATTGTACACGCTGACCGCTACCGTAAAGAACAGCGGTGGTTTTACCAAACTGGAAATGTATGCAGAAACAAATAGCAAAAGGCTTACATACAATATAAAGGATGAAAACAAAACCTGGCAAACGATTACGATAGCAAATATTGCCGTCAGAGCCGGAAAGGTGGAGATTGGTTTTCTGGCAGCCGGTACTGCAAATGCTTTTTGTTATGTGGATGATGTGTCGCTGGTGAAGGGAGGAAAAGTATCCAAATAAAAAAAAGGCTGGCTCAAAAACAGAGACAGCCTTTTTGTATGGGTTCATTATTGTAATGTACAGGCTTAAAACAGGTGGCAGAAATTGCTTTGGTTATTGCAACTGATTTGCTTATTGCCTGCTTTAGAGTGTGTTATACCAGATTCAACTTGGTTGTGAACTTCATTTAAGTGTTTAGACCTGAATTTGCCTATTGCTTATTGTCTGTTGCCTATTTGGATTTGATATTAGTCAACTTTTATTTGTTGTGCAGGTTGATTATTATCGGGGTTTTTAGGAAGCGTTACTTTCAGCACACCATCCGTATATGTGGCACTGATCCTATCTGTAAGCACCTTTTCGTTTAGTTGAAATGAGCGTTCGAAAGAGGATGGCTGGTATTCCTGGTGTGTGTACTTGTTCTGGTCGCCTTCACTGGCTTCCGGGGCTTTGTAGCTGATGGTCAGCACATCATTGGTTACCGATAGGGTGAAGTCACTTTTGCTGAGGCCTGCGGCGTACAGAGAGATGATGAACGTATCATCGTTCTCTTCTATATTGGCTGACTTACGGTTACCCCATCCGCCAAAAGCCTTCATCCACGGGGCTTTGCCGTCGAAGTGGCCACCAAACCTGCCGCCAAATTTTTTACCTGAATGACTGCCGCATCCACGGCCGAAGGATCTGAAATCCTGTTGTTGATTATCTGCTGTTGCTTGTCTGTTAAACATCGTTTATTATTTTTGTTGTTGTTATTAAATGGATCGTTTTTTTAATTAATGGGAATAATGGTAGCGGCCTTTTGTGCGGACTGGCCAACAGCTATTCGCTGGTTACCCCAAAAATTGTTATTACCAAGGGCATTTCTTCGTCCTAAACCGGGTAGTAGTGCATCCTGATCATATCCGGCCATAAAGCGGTTGCGGCGCCGGCCCGCTTTTTGAGTTGCCAGGGTTATTACGCCGCCTATTAAGGTAAGGCCCAGTAATAATTTAAATAAGGTAGAAACAATTAAGGCGGCTGCTCCAACCACCACGGTGGCGCCAACCAGGCGGGGCATAATAAAAAGCATTTTGTTCTTCATGTTGTTTTTGTTTTGTTATGAATGTCTTTTTAAGGAAGACGATTATTTTTAATTTTTACTTTAAAGTTTTTATTTTTTTTCAAAAAGATGTTGTGTTTTAATTTTTAGTATAAACATCTTTTCATTTACTTCATTTTAGGGAAGACGGACGATTGCCATTTTTACTTTAACGTTTTTAAGAAAAATGTTTTCGCACCGGAACATGTCGCTACCGTTAGCGTTCAAAACATTTTGTATAGCCTATTTTCTGTGCTTCCACAACGCTTCATGTCGTAAGCGGAATAATGGAAAAAAATTGTAAAATGAACAAGTACACCGGGGAACGCATCTCTGTTACACACCAACACCAATGACTCTTTTGGACTGCCACCATTTACAGTTGGAAGCATTTGTTGGCTAAGAGGCTGTCTACATTTATTTGATACTTTAATATGTAGTTGATTTTGGAGCGAAACAAGGCGGATTTTGCAGCCATAGCCGGCGTTCTAAGGCGAAAAATCCAACGCAGTTGCAGCCAAAAAGCAGCACAGATTATTTATTAAAATAATTTTAGACAGCCTCTAATGAAAACAGGTAATTGGATATTGTTCAATCGCTAAGGTGGCTCTACTCTTGCACAGGGCTCCCGGCCTGCGTCCGGCGCCAAAATGAGGACAGAAGCAGGGCGGCGGAGCACAGAAATGAGGCCCCACAGGAAAGAAAATATTAACCATTTTTCGGTATCGTGTTGAAAGGGATACCCACTTTTAGGCGAAAAGCAAAATCGTCGGGTGCCCGCCTTCCTTTTTTGGCTTCGTAAAAGCCAACATTTACCGATATGGTAGCTTTCGAAACCGCTTCATCTTTCTTTACCCGAAAAATCAATCCACTATACATCGTATAGGTATTGGGGTCGGGAACATCCGGCAGCTTCGTAAGATTAAATTTGTAACCGGCTGATGCTTCAATACCAATGCACTTGTTGTGTGCAAAAAAACCGGCTCCATAAACGCTTGGATACACTACCCAGATATTTTTATTCAGATTACTTAGCGAGCCTAACTTACTATAGCGGGTAATATTGTCCGAAGAGTACACATACTTTTTACCGGTGGCATCTTTTTCAATATAAGGCAGGTCCGACATCGCTTTATTCTGCAAAAAGTTTCGGTTATAAAGCACAGCTTCACCTTTTAGAAACCATAGCGCAGATTTTTTACTCCACATCCAGTTGCCATCCCAGGAAATCTTAACCCTTGCGTAATCGCTGAGATGGTACATGACCCGGCTATCGGCAGAAATGGTATCGTCGTACAATTTATTGCGGGTGTTGCCAATGGAAGCTTTCAGATTGTACCACCAGGTATGATAACCCGATAACGCAGGCAGGTGCTTCGAATCAAAACCGGCTATTTTGTTTTGCATCACACTGTCATAACCCGTACTCCTGGCATCACGCCCGGATAAATGAGCTACTTCCTGCTGCACTTCTTTTAGCGAATCCAGTTCCTGTTTGTAGTTGCTCAGCTTGTTCCGGCATGTCCGTTACCAGGCCTAACTGATCAATAGTCACCACCGAATCGCTGCCTTCATTTACGCCCAATCGGTTTTCTATTTTCTGTATACGGGCTTTTCTTTCAGCTTCCGTTTCCAGCTTTGTTTTATACTGCGCCAGCAGGCAGTTCAAAAATAAACGACGTTTATAGAAGAGCTTTTCACACGCTTCAGGATAAAAATTCTGACCTTTTTTCCGGCCTGCATGCGTGAGGCCCACGGTTGCCAAAATACCGCTACGCCACGAACCAGCCGAATACAGATCCCACACACTACCATTCGTTTCTGCACTTACACCCACATTAAAAAATTGGAAATGGCGCAATCCCGTGCGCTTACAGGCATAATTGGCGCTTACTGCCGCCACATTGTTGTCCTGCACAACAGAAACGGCACTTCCTGCATTAATAGAGTTGTCATTATTCAGGATAACTGTATTGAAACCAGGGACAAAGGCGGCATCAGGTACATTGGGCAATACCGCCCGGATGGGATTTCTTTTCCTGTTTTTTGTAATCAGAAAAGCAGGGCAGTTTGTACAAGCCAAGCTATTTTTTGAGGCGTCACCGCATTTATATAGCTGTAAAAAACTATCTGCTTTGGCCCGCAAACAGATCAATACCGAATCCTTTGGTATTGGTATAAGTGTGTTTGAGATAGCACCTGGTGGCACCCGCTTTTTATCCTGAGCCTGAATATCCTGCAAAAAAAAGAGTAAGACCACCGGTAACAGCGTAAATATTTTCTTCATAACAGTCAGGCGGCACAGGGTTTTGTTTACAGATAAACCTGCGATTGCACAGGCGTAAAAATAATAAACAGGCGTTGCAATGCAGCCGATGAAAAATGAAATTATCAACTTTTTTTTATAGCTGATGCAGTAGTGCTGGTTACCAATCCATTCCGCGGTTTTACCACATCAGTGATTGAGAACTGTCTGGCATACTTGCTCCCTTTTTCGCCCCGGCTTTCACTCACGAAGCGGAGTGATGCAACCGCATAGATTTGTGAAACGGGTAAGTACACCGGAGAACAAATTTCCGCTACGCACCAATATCAACTATATTTTTGGACGGCCAGCCTTTAGTGGCTGGAAGCATTTATTGGCTGCGGAAAATAGGTAAATAGAAATCGTTCAATCGCTATCCACGCTTGCGCAGGGTTCCTGCCCTCCTAATTTGGGGTCCGGGACAAGTTGTACATTATTGTTACTTATTTTCAGTTATCATGCTTTTTGCGGAAAAGTAACAGGCTGGCACTGGAAAAGTCCGGCGCCAAAGAAAGGCAGCCATGCACCAGAATAGGGGCAAAAAAAGCAGGTATTATCTTAATGAAGAGCTTGCAAACTTCATTTATTATTATTACGTTTACCCATTCGTATAACAAATGCACCTGTTGTATCGAATTACCAATTGATTTTGCCATTTTTAATATTGGAGTTTAATAAAATGGTTATACACTACTTAAATTTTTTTTATGCAGAATCACTGTTGTATTGATATTAGCTTACGTATCCCTTTTCCTGATATTAATAGAAAAGTGGTTATTATACTTTGTATCATTTTAGCTAATACCGGTTGTATCAATTATTACAAAGTAAATTCAAATAAAGTAGTAAAGGCAGCAGACCATGAAATTCCATTTGACACTTCAAAGCAAGTTGTTGCTCATTTAAAAGGCACTTCATATGCACTCAAGGATGTATCTATAAACAATAATGTACTTACAGGAAATCTTTTTGATTTAAGTGATCAGGAAGTTAAATACTTACATCCTTCGTCCAGGTACAGAAATCATTATAAGAGCACTGATGCTGATGTTATTTTTAATGAGGTGCACGTATATGCAGAAGGTATTGAAGTGCCGGACAGTAGGAAAGTTTCCATTCCAATGGATATGATATCAAAGGTCGATGTTTATAAAAAAAATAAAGGTGCAACTATAGGTTCACATGTATTGGGCATAAGTTTAGCGCTAATTACAATAATTGCAATTGCAGGAATTATAGCAGTTGCAACATGGAGTGGTTTTTAAATATTGCTTTTTCAAGGATGATAGAACGGCGTAGATGCGTTCCGTTTTTTAATGCGTATGGGAGAAGGGTTTTAGGGCAACCATTCCGATTAGTGAGTGAAAGCAATGCCGAAAATTTCATGTAGAAATTTCAATACGGAGAATTATATTTACGGATTAAAAATTTTCTTTATTCTTAATTATTTTGTATGGAAACAACCACCCAACAATTGTTTGCGCAGACCCAACAGTCAATGGGGCTATCAATTGATATTTGTGCCGACCTAACGAAACTGTTGCAATTTCTTCCCAACTGCGAGTGGGATCTTATCAGCTTTATGATTGACCAAAATGTATGGCAGGGAACGGTACCCAATGCGCCTAACGGGTATAATGCCCTTCAAAGCAGCATTGATTTTGGTTTGTTCCCATATTGGATTCACAACCCCGGCCTCATTCAGGATACTACCGTACGTGGTTATATCCTGAATTTAAAACCCTGGGAATACACACTGCTTAAAATATTGGTTCCTACAAATATGAATGCCGACAGCTATGCGGTACTAACCAATCTTGCAGCGCCGCTGGTGTACTACGATGGCAGTATCATCAGTACATTAACCTATGCTACGTACGACCAGGGCTGGTTTACGGCATTTTTTAATATGGCTATTACCCTCATGAATAACTGGTGGTATAATAACCACAAATTTCCCATGCCGGTAAACCCAAAGCCCATCGGGCTTTCGGGCGCTAATGCCAATACCGTTACCATTGCGATGATGGGCGACTGGGGTTCCGGCGATGCGGGTGCTAAAACATTAATCAGCCAGGTGGCAGAGATGAACCCTGACTATATTATTCACCTGGGCGACGTATATTATGCCGGAACACCATTGGCAACCGACCCCAACGGTGCAGCTTATATTTCGCCCAACCAGGAACAGGCAAACCTCGTTGACCTGTGGCCTAAACAGGATGTGAATGGGAATTCGTACGATGGCAGGTCGTTTACGCTTAATTCCAATCATGAAATGTATAGCGGCGGTACTGGTTTGTTTCTGGACGCTTTACACGCAAACGCTACCCCGGCCGGCTCGGGCACTGTGTTTTCTGCGCAGCAGGGAATGAGCTGCTTTGTACTAAGCTTCGGCGGCTGGAACATATTAGGGCTTGATTCTGCCTTTAATGCATCTGTTACCAACGCCTTTATGTTAGGAGCCCTCGACAGCAACAGTAATGCACCCTTGCAAACAACATGGATAAAAGATTTGAAACTGAAGCCCGAAAACACCATTGTGCTGACGCACCATACCGGTTTTGCGTTCGACTGTAGTTCCTCCTACTCTTTATGGGGCGAAGTAAACAGTGCATTAGGGGCCGATCCGTTTGCCTGGTATTGGGGCCATGTACACAGTGGCATTGTGTATAACGACCAGGTAAACATCCCCGTTTCTAAATACCAGGCAACCCCCTTTTCCACAAACACCTTAGCCAGGTGCCTGGGGCATAGTGGCCTGCCGTATGGCTATGCTTCAGCTTTGGTAAATAATGACAATGTTGCGTGGCAGGTAGGGGGGCAAAATGCAAATCCTTTACCAACAATCCTGTTGCCCAATGGCTATGTTTTGCTTACACTGGAAACAGATCAAAATGGTGATTTAAATAAAATAACAGAAGCTTTTTATGATATTGATAATGGTACGACGCCAACTTTTACCAAAGTAATATTTAGTTCCTGATGTTTCTCTGCTTCGCTTTCACTCACGAAGCGGAACGATGTAACCGGATAGATTTGCAAAATGAGCAAGTACGCCGGGGAACGCATTTCTGCCACTCACCAACATCAACTATATTTTTGGACGGCCAGCCTTTAGTGGCTGGAAGCGTTTGTTCGCTGAAGAAAACAGGTAAATAGAAATCGTTCAATCACTATCTGCTCTTACGCAGGACTCCCGCCCTGCAGTACTTTCAATCTCAATCAGGAAAGCGCTGTCAACCAGCATGAACCAGCCTTATTATGAAAAAACGATTTGCTTATTTACTAACGATTTGCTCATTGCCCGCTGCTTTCCTTTTTGCACAAAAAGGAAAAAGCTACGAGGTGAAGTCGCAGGATGGAAATATTTCTCTACAAGTGGAAACAGGTAAATAGGATGGTGATTAATTGCCATACTTTTTAGGGCAAGGTAATAGGGCAATTGTGTCGGCTTTAGCCGAAAACACTACGCTTGCGCAGGGCTCCTGCCTATAGGAGTTCAAAACCTTTTAAAATGCTTGATTTCATTACGGGTTTTGTAGGAACATGCCTTGCGGCACGTTCAGCGGGTAGGCAGATTTTACCATAAAATCAAACTTTCTGCCATTTAAAACACACTGTAAGGCGTATTCCTGCAAAAAAATTTGATCGTTATATAAGTTTCGAACACTAATGGGTGCCTGCCTTGTGCATAGTTGTTAAAGTCCATACATTCCATCAAAATATATCTATTTATTTATGCCTGCATTTCTTTCGAACATCTGTGATGCACCAGTGCGGAGAACCATACCGGGCTTTAAGTAATTCTATTGTAATCATTCATTGTGAACAGGATTTATCGAAATGTTTGAAACTAAAACAAGGATTCTACACTTTGATCTGCTGTAACAGCCTTGATTAATTTGCCTAACTGATTGTAAGTTGTTTTGTATAATAATACAGCCATGCTAATTCGCTTTACGCCGCAATCAGACAGCATCTTAAATGAAGGAATTTTAGGAGAGCCAACGACGTTTAATGGAAGGGTAGTAGCGGAGGCTATTTCTTTGATAACTGCAGCATCGGCTACAGCGGTAACAAAAAGACCATCCGCACCTGCGTCCTCATAAAGTTTTGCCCGCTTAATAGTTAAGGCAAGCGGTGAATCGAGTTTTTGTAGAAAGCCATCCGAACGTGCATTGATAAATAAGGGTTGGTTGTTTTTCTCCAAATGATTTTTAATGGTATGAAGCTTTTTTAAATAAATTTCTTCGCCTTGCGAATCCTCCATATTTATTCCCGCCACGCCTGCATCAACCAGTTTTTGAATATTGTCAGTTAACTCATTTAAATTGTTTGTGTAACCTCTTTCCAAATCAACCGACAAAGGAATACTGGTGCTGGCTTTTATTCTTTTCACCATATACAGGAGTTCGGTAAAAGGCATTTTTTCTCCATCTTCATACCCCAATGAATTGGAAATAGCTCCGCTTGATGTGCCAATAGCGGCATAGCCATTTTGCTCAATCAATTGGGCACTTTTTACATTCCATGCATTCGCCAGAATCAAGGGTGTTTCCTGGTGATGTAAGTTGTAAAATGTTTGATAATCACTCATCTTAATATGTTTTAAAGTTGTCATTCATAATTGCATTAGGTTAAAGTTGCAGTCATTGCGAGCTTGGGTTCCTGCCCGACGAAGCAATCTCCCTGATTTTATTGGAGATTGCCACGGGCATCCGCCTAGGCGGACGCAATAACTCGTAATTAATCTTATCTAATTCTGTGCAAGTACTTATATCTTTATAATCAGGTAATTAAAATACGTCCACGCCTTTACCTGTGGTGATAAAACTAAACAAGCTTTTATGAATCAATTGTTCCCAGGCTCCTGAACAGCCTCCGTAACATTCAAATGCCGGCACCAAACCATGATGTGTGAATGTAAGTTTCGTTTTGCCTCCCTCCGAATGAATATCAAACTGTATGCTGGTGTTTGTCCATTCGTCCTTTTGGGCAACAAAACTTAAATTACTTTCGGTGACGAGCCAAACCACTTTTTCAGCGGGTATCATCTCCACTATTTTTTGCTTTGAGAAATGGATGTTACCCATTCGATAGGTAAATGCATCGTTCAGTTTTTCGGTGTTGCCCACAATTTCGCCCTGCCACCAACCACGAACATTATTGACGGCATCAAATACTTCCGCTGGTGATTGATCCACCACAATTGCTGTTGTGAATTCCTTTTCCTGGTTCATAATAATTGACTGATTTTATTTTTTTGGTAATCCCCATTTTTCAACTAATTCAGCATTCAACCCGCCTTCTTTACCGTTTGGTTTTCCTTTGCCGGTTGTGATTAAACTCTTCAAACTACCTTGTATATAGCTTGTCCAGGCATCATTGCACACATTGTAACATTCATATTCCGGTACTAATCCCTCATGGGTAAATACTATTTTAGTTGAGTCGCCTTCCGGTATCAGGTCAAAAACTAATTTGGTGCCCACCCATTCCGTTTTGTCTTTGGTAAAATTGAATTCATTTTCAACAACCTGGTACACTAATTTTTTATCAGGAATGATTTCAATGAGTTTGATTTTGCTTAAGTGCACATCTTTATAGTGATAGAAAAAAGTTTCATTTAGCTCGCCGGTTTTACCTTGTATTTCTTCCGACCACCAGGCCCTGAAATCTTTAATAGCATTGAAAGCTGTGGCAGACGTTTTATCAACTAAAATACTGGTTGTGAAATCCTTGTTGTTCATTTTTTTTGTTTGAGTTTCTGTTTGGTTTTTTTCTTCAAAGGACTGATGCCCGCTGTTATTACAGCTACCTAACATGGCTGCACTAACTGCCAGTAAGGCGACAATTTTATTCATGCTTTATTTTTAAGTAATATCATTTGACCCACATGGTAAGCCAGGTGCGTAGTTCGGGTAATTAAGATGTTTAGTTTATTCCGCTGAGGTTCTTTAATAAAGTCTTCAGCGGAAACCGAATTGTGTTTTGTAAACCATTCATCTGCCGAAAGGCTTTCTAATGTAGAAGTCAATGTTTCTATCTGATTTTTCCATATCGTTCGTAATTCCTGTGCAGAAGGTATGTTATCGACAGACTTGTCTGGTGATTTTACAAACACTTCAAAAAGATGTGCATGTTCCCTTTCGCCCAAATTCAGCAGCGGAAGCATGTCATCATGCACGGCAATTAAATGCCCCAATAAATAAATTCCCCTGTTTCTGCCGGGTGCTATTTCCTGTTGAAGTTGTTCATCCGAAATAGCGTTTAAAATGGAATCAAAATTTTTAAGCAGCGCATTCCATCGGTCGAATAGCATTTTGATTACTAATTCAGTTGAATTCATTTTTGAACTTTTAATTGGTAAGAAATAACTGAGCTTTTATTACTTAAAAGCATCAGGTAGCTTTTACATCGTACAGGTAAATCTGAACATATTCATTATCTGCCAGGATTTTTCTGTCGGCAGCACATTGTTGTCCAATCTCCGATTGAAAAGCGCTCATCATTGCTTCTATCGTTTCAAAGTAGAGGTTGGCTATTCTATATGTATCTGAATGCCCTGTGATTGAAACAATTTGCCCATCATTTATTTCATAACTAATCAAACCAGGCAACTGCTTCGCTAACGGAATATGCACATTAAAATAATGCCTTTCAAAAAATTCTATGTCGGTTGGTGTTTTGTAAATCGCAGTCATTTGTGCCATAGTATTTTTTTTTTTTAAGTATGCGTGCGGAATTAGGTAAAGTGATGGGTCATTGCGTCCGCCTAGGCGGATGCCCGTGGCAATCTCCTACATTAGCAGGGAGATTGCTTCGTTGGGCAAGAACCCAATCTCGCAATGACTAAAAATTAATCTAATGTAATTGCATATCACTACTTGATTGTTCAATTTTATTTGTTCCCTCTTCTCATCTCATTCTATTTTTCAAAGGAACTGCCTAAATTCCACTTTGAAAGGGTGTGCAATAGACAATATAACGGGTTGTTTTGGACATGTTGTGTACTTAGTTTTGCAGAAAAAAGAAATGAAACATCTAACGATCATTATTCCTAATGGAGAAAATAACCTGAGCAGTATTACCGGCACTTATGAAATATTTCAGAAGGCCAATCAGTATTGGATGGAGAACAGGAAACGAGGATTGTTTACCATTCAACTGGCAGGAATTTCAGAAAATGTGGCGTTTAATGCAGGTTTGTTTACAGTAAAACCGCACACAAATATTTCAGCCATTGCAAAAACAGACCTCATCATCATTCCTTCCCTGAATCATAATTATGAACTTGCATTAAAAGGAAATGAATTGTTGATAGATTGGGTAAATAAACAATATAAAAACGGAGCAGAAATTGCCTCAATATGTACCGGGGCATTTATACTTGCTGCGTCAGGTATACTGGATGGCAAAGTTTGTTCAACGCATTGGTCAGTAGCTGAAAACTTCAGGGCCATGTTTCCGAAAGTAAATTTGCAAACCGATAAACTGATTACAGATGAAAAAGGAATTTACACCAATGGTGGTGCATACTCTTTTTTAAATCTGTTGATCTACCTGATTGAAAAATATTATGACCGCCAAACGGCCATCTATTGTTCTAAAGTTTTTCAGATTGAAA
>CBDFGC010000018.1:0-60239 GCA_965246935.1 Chitinophagaceae bacterium
TTCGGTCTTCACCCACGGTTTCATTTGCGTAGCGGGTAAAGGTTTTTAAGTATTCAAAAGCGGTAGTGGCGGAGGTACAGGGCTTCCACAACACATTACTCATCAGTGTTTCCAGCATATTGGTGAGCCAGAAAAATTCAGGCTTTGTATTTTTAAGCGTGCATACCGGTACCCGCATGGGCACGGTGCAGCCTTCGGGCAATGCCTTTATTTCCAGCGGTAAATAGCCCAGATCATGCAGGTCGGCAATATGCTGATACGTAATGCTGTCCTTACCCAGGTAATTATCCATTCGCCGGGCATATTCCTGTACCACCTCTGCTTTGGGGCGGCCGAAAAAAGCGGTATCAAACTGGTGAATAAGATACTCTTTAATAAAATACTGCATGCCGAAAAAGATAATTTCGTGCAGGTCGGGGTTGCGGCTTTTACGGGGCGTCATGTTGGAATACACCAGGGTCGTGCCTTCGGGGTACTGGAATTTGTGGCCTACTTTATAGCCATCTTTTAGCAGAATAGGGGAGATTTTCATGATAGGTTGATGTTGAGGTTTAAAATTATTGGGGGTAAGATTTTTGTTGAATGTATATAAATCCGGATGTCGGTTCTGGAGGCCTTCTCTTTTCGTTCCAGTGTTGATGATATAGCCTGAATCCAGAATCTTTCTTCTGAAATTACGCCGGTCAATCGTTATACCCAGGATGCATTCGTATAATTCATGCAATTCGGGCATGGTAAACTGTTCGTCCAGCAATTGAAAGCCAACCGGGTAATAAAGGATTTTAGATTGAAGGCGTTGCAATGCTACGTTGGAAAACAGGCGTATGATCAAAGCCTAATGCAGGCATATTACTTACGGGAAACCCATTGTACATCGTTTGCCATAGAGCCGGCAGCAATTTTAAACTTTGCCGGGTTGATAACTGCATAATAGGCAACTGTTATTACCCGGCCACGGGGATCCCGTTGCGGATCATCGAAGGAGTATAAGTTGCTCGGCATATACATTGTCCATGCTCAGTTTGGTAGAAAGGATACGGCTGCAAACAGCAGCAAAGGTTTCCTCCATTTGTAAAAAGGCTCCCGGAAGTGTCCAACCTCCTTTAAAAGGCGCTTCTTTCCGGTTCAGTAGCAGCACCGATAATGTTTTAGGTTGGTAGCCAAACACAACGATGTCTACGGCCAGCGAAGGATTCTGGTAAGAGCCAAAAGTTTTCAATTTTGTTTGCGTTATTATGACACAAAGTAAAGGGGAAATATTTTACCATAGCAAATAAAATTTGAAAGCCCGTTTAAACCAATATTTTTGGTGAATAGCCATTAACGCTCATTTCATGGAATTTGAACAGGCCAAAGCATACATTAGTAACCGGATGGAAACGGAATTACCGGCGCACTTAAGCTACCACAACCTGGCTCATGTGCTGGATGTATACAACGCTGCTGCCCGGCTGGCAACGGCAGAAGGGGTAAAAGGTGACGAACTTACCCTGTTGCTTACGGCGGCTATGTACCACGACAGTGGGTACCTGGTTCAAAAGAAAGATCATGAAAGTATATCCTGCAATATTGCACGGGAAAGCCTGCCCCGGTTCGGTTATACGGCTGAACAGATAGAAACTATCTGTAAAATAATAATGGCTACCTGCATACCGCAACAGCCGGGCAATCTTCTGGAAAAAATTATTTGCGATGCCGACCTGGATTACCTGGGCCGTGATGATTTTTTTTCAGTAAACAAACTGCTTTTTGAAGAACTAAAAGCAGCAGACGTCTTACAAAATGAAGTACAATGGGATCAAATGCAGGTGCAATTTCTGGAACAGCATCATTATTTTACACAAACAGCTATCCACACCCGCAAAAAACAAAAAGACACTCATTTAACCGAAGTGAAAAAGAAACTACAACCGGCGCAACGACCGACTACTGTTACACCGCAGCATGAGCATCATGACAATTTGCTTCAGGATATGGTATATATTACTTTCGGAGCTGTTATATATGGTTTTGGTTTAGAAAGTTTCCTTATCCCCAATAAGTTTTTAGATGGCGGTCTTACGGGTATTTCGCTGCTCCTAAAAGGGTTATTCGGCTGGAACATTACGCTGGTTATTATCCTGGCCAATATTCCACTCATTATTATGGGCGCCGTACAAATTAGTAAAAAGTTTGCTATTAAAACGGTTACCGGCATCGTACTGCTGGGACTATGCATTACGTTTATTCATTTCCCGGTGCTGCGTTACGATAAGCTGCTGCTTTCTGTATTCGGCGGATTTTTTTTAGGTATCGGTTCCGGATTGGCCATGCGGGGCGGTTGTGCGTTGGATGGTATGGAAGTGCTGGCTGTTTATACATTGCGCCGTACTTCATTTACCATCAGTGAAATTATCCTGGCTTTTAATGCTGTCATATTTTTAGTCGGTGCCTTTAAATTCGGTTTTGAGGTATCGTTATATGCCATTCTTACGTACTACATTGTTACGCGAACCATCAACTACGTGGTGGAGGGCGTGGAGGAATTTACCGGCGTTACCATTATTTCCGGGCAAAGTGACGCCATAAAAGAAACGCTGGTAAAAGACCTGGGCCGGGGTATTACTATTTATAAAGGAGAGCGGGGTTACCTGCCAAACAATTTTGAAGAGGCATACGATTGCGATATTATTTTCACGGTTGTTACCCGGCTGGAGGTAAGGCAATTACGCAAAGCCGTTAGCCGCATTGATGAGAAAGCATTTGTATTTACCAATACCATCAAGGAAACCGTAGGGGGTATTTTGAAGCGGCATGCAAGCCATTAATTTTTACAAGTAAAAATACGATTCGTTAAGATAGTGAATAGTGCAGCTAATGAGTACATCCATTATATCAGCATAAGTGGCAAGGCATATGATTACAGTTCGTTGGGATATAATATTTTTCTTTTATAAGAGCAGTTAGAAAACAATTGAAGTGTATTTTATGTCAGATTTTAAGTTGAGGAGATCCAGTGCTTTTCTAATGGGGATGGCTTCTTTCTATATCTGGTCTTTTCAAGGTTTTGGTGTAGAATCTCCTTATTTAAGTGGCGGATATTGGTTAATGGGAAATTGGAAGATAATTTCTTCAAGAACAAAACCTCATTATATCTCAATATATCCTGTAGTTACTGATTATACATTTAACGATGACTTTATCTTGGCAGAGCAACATCCAAGGAAAGAGGATTGTTTATCATTGCTAAGTGAAGATTTGCTTCGGAGGTTTGAGAATTATCGCTTGTATGAAAAAGATCACAATATCCTGAATGATTCTTTTTACAGCAGTCTTCGGGGCCTGGTGGAAAGAGATAGCACATTACACAAATCGTTTATAAAAAGAGGCGCCTCAACAGATGAATCCGCAAATCGTGCTATTGGAATACACATGGCTGAAAATCTAATTGAATATGACCCGTATTACCGTAAGATATTTAGCAACAAAATAAACTATTGGATTATTTATCATCCGTCTGATACATTAATCGGGCCTTTAACAAAGGAAGAGTATCTGAATAAAAAAGCTATGCTCGGTATTCCTGCTACTTTAAAACTAGAATTCGAAAAGCAAACTTCCTTTCAATAGGCACCGGACTCTGTCCGGTGTCTATTCGTTACTTATCACCAATATACATGTATGGGCAAAATAAGTAATGCATTAGCACAGAACAGAGTCCTGCGCTTAACTGGTCTGTGGGCTTTACCTTCGGTGAGAATAGTTCCACTACTATCCCTTGCCCTTCTATAATCCAATAGGCAATACACGCTTATCTTTCGCTAATTACTGCTTCGTGAAGCATAATAACAGATGTATTTTCATCAGGTAGTTGGGTACAATCAGTATAGGGTAATGTTGAAAGGGTTAAATTTTAAGACCAGGTCTTTACCAAGGATATTCAATATCAGATTGAATTGATAAAACAGTAATGATATGCTGTCTAATCGTTTAGTTCGCAGCAACCCGCCAGATAATATTACCACTATCATCATTTACCAGCAGCGAACCATCATTCATAACTGTTATATCAACAGGGCGGCCCCATACCGTACTGGTCTGCTCATTTTCAATAAAACCGGTAAGAAAATCCCGGGGTGGGGCAGATGGTTTCCCATCATTAAACGGAATGAACATCACTTTGTAGCCATCCATTTTTGAACGGTTCCAGGATCCATGCTGTCCTACAAATAAGCCATTTCTGTATTGTACCGAAAAGGCAGTTTTATTATAAAAAGCCATTCCCAGAGAAGCCGTATGGCTGCCAACAGGTACATCCGGAACAATTGCCTGGGCTACCAGGTCTTGCCGCTGACCTTTGAGCCGGGGATCAACTATATGTCCGTAATAAGAATACGGCCATCCATAAAATGCACCCTCTTTTACACTGGTGACATAATCCGGTACCAGATCATCACCCAATTCATCTCTTTCATTCACAGCAGCCCATAATTCATTATTTGCAGGGTTCCAATCCATACCCACCGGATTTCTTAATCCGCTGGCATAAATGCGTTCGCTGGTGCCATCAGGATTAATTTCTAAAATATTGGCACGTCTCACTTCATTTTGCATTCCATATTCCGCATTGTTACTGCCCGACCCCACGGTTATATATATTTTAGTGCCGGCTGTATTTGCTATCAGGTTACGGGTCCAATGATTATTGTAACCGCCGGCTGGCAGATCGACAATTTTTTGCCCGGTACCTTGTATGGTTAAATCACCAGTAGTATAGGGGTACTTGTACAAGCCATCCGTATTGGCAATGTAAAAATAGTTGCCTAGTATCAGCATACCGTACGGCTTATTCAGGTTTTGTGCAAAGGTCTGCCGGGTTTCAAATATGCCGTCGTTGTTATTGTCCCGGAATACGGTAATCCGGTTAGCACTATTGTTGGTATTAGACTCTGCTACAAATACATCATTATTAAGAGCAATGTAAGTATTCCTGGGATTGTTTAAACCGGTTGCAAACCTTGTTACGGTAAAACCTGATGGAGCAGTTGGCTTGCCATTGGCCGGCCAGGGCACAATGGTGCTATATTTTTGTGCAGAAATGGTGGCATAAGGTGGCGGCAATTTCAGATCGCCGATAGCTGTTTGTACAGTAGTAGTACCATCGCTATCATCATTACGATTGCAACTTGCTAATACCAGTACCCCCATACATAAAAGGGTAAATGTGTTTGTATTCATGATTAAAATGTATTCGAATGAGCGATAAACAGGCCTGGATAAGCCCAAGAAAGGGTAAAAAAAATCAAGCCAAAAGTTATGCGTAAATGAATAAATTTTCTTTGACGGCTATTTCATAATCAGCTTTTCCCATTGTTTATATTTACTGCTGCCGGGTCATGTCAATGTCGGGTTCTGTTAACGAAGAGGACTACGTCTTCATAGAAAAATTTTCTTAATGGGTAATGAATTCTCAAATCAACGTTTGGCCAGGCAGCGTCAAATTCTTGCTTCGCAGTTACGTTAATACGGGCTGCATAAAAAGACACTTCCATACGTCCGAAGAAATAACGACTATACACTTTTGAAAGTGATTTTTCGGGAGATGATTTATACAAATACAATGTAATGAAACTGCGTTGTTTATCGTGTTAATTTCCTGTGGAAAGCAGGGTTTCTTTAAAATGGGGACTCATAAAAGCCGGAATCAAAAGCTTTGAGGTTAGCTGACAGGCAGGCTCTTGCAGGGAAGCCAGCATGGCACATCTGGTACCAGATCATTTGTATTAAATGAACAGTAGATAGCAGGGTTGGAACAGGCTACCGTTCCTTATATTAAATAGAGAATTTTATGAATAGCCTGCTGATTAAGGATGAATAATTTTTGTAGTATCAGTAAAATACGTTGAGTTGTTCTCGTTTTTATAGTAAACAGACAACTTCAGGCTATGCTCATCTTTGGAATTTGTTGACAGAATAACGGTATACCTGTCATTTTTAAATTCATATAAATTGTCGTCCGCAGATTGGGAAACCGGTGTAACGTCTGCCAGGGAATATTTTGACCTCAGTTGGCGGAGGACAGCTGTTATTACTTCTTTTTTCTTGTTATAAGCCTTAGCTTTCAATGTGTAATAAAAAGAGGCACCGGAAAGATGTGCATCAACATTAATAAATGCCTTCGTATTGCTGTCCACAGGTTCTGTTACATCTATCCCCAGGAAATAATCAAAGATTTTGGTAGTAGGCCCCTCATACCTGAAAAGGCCCTCATCAAACTCAAAAGTTATTTTCTGAAGCTTTATTTGCGAATGTCCTGTTTCATCTTCTATTACGAAATCAGCATAGTTTTTTTCATTCAGCCCGGGGAATTTTGTTGCAAGCGAACGATAAGTAAAGGCTTTACTGAAACTATTAAAGCTAACCGGATAGTCTCCATCTAAAATATAAGCTGTTATGCCGTCCAGGTCTGCATCATCAGCATGTATAAAATGATGATTATCCCTGGTAACATTTACCGCATCAAATTGCGGAGTCACAATCACTTTGCCAGATTTATCAATGAACCCTATTTTCTTTTCCATTGTAATTGCGGCAATATCCCCGTAAAATCTGCTTGCACCGTCAAATTGCGGACTGATGGTAAAAATTCCTTTTTCATCAATAAAGCCAAGCTTACCGTTTTCCCCGCCGGCAACTGCCCGGCCATCCGGGTAAAATCCATCTGCATTACTATATTGCAGGGGTATGATGATGTCACCTTTTTTATTGATAAAGCCGTACAATTTACCGATTCGGACAGCAGCATAATCGCCTTCAAAACCGGAGGCCCAATCAAACTGCGGATTAATAATATATTTCCCTGACCGGTCAATATAACCATATTTTCTGCCTGCACTTACCAGCGCCAAACCACTGTGAAAATCATCTGCATATTCAAATTGAAAATTAATAACAGGCTTACCCATTGTATTAATGAAACCGAATTTATTTACCTGATCTGTGCTGTCATATACACTTACCCTTGCCAGACCGTCTTTAAAGTCTGCTGCAAATGAATATTCATTTCCAATGGCAAGGCTTCCGCTGTAATTGACGTAGCCGTATCTGTCGTTGAAAACGATCGGCGCCATTTTTTCTGAAAATGAATTTGCCTGCTCGGTATTCCTGCCAAAATAAAAAACGTGTCGGCCTTTCTTATCAATACATTCCATTTGTTCATTTTCCCGTACTACTATAGCCAGTCCCTCTGAAAAACCGGCGGCATCTTTGTAAATCGCCGGGATAATAAATTCCCCTTTTTTATTGATGTATCCAAATTTTGCGCTGGTATCCTGCACCAAAGCCAATCCTTCACTGAAGATATAAGCATACCCGAATTGCGGAGATAACACAAACTTTCCCTCATGGTTTATATATCCCCATTTTTCGCCGGACTTTACAGGTATCAGTTCCATATCTGTATCATCACTACCCGGCTTGCAACCAGGAAGGCTTAACAGTACAAAAAGCAGCAGCAATATTTGTTTCATAAAAAGTAGGGTTTGCAAATCAGGGAATGATCAGTTTCAATACTTTAAGATATCATTCTATTTTCACTTTTTTTAATTTCTTTTGGTAGCTTGCCTGTTTCAATAAGTTTCGGAGATAGGTGTCGGAAGCGGTAAAATTTGAGCTGAACCATGACAAGTATCATTGATTTTATGTACACGTAGCTGTTATGTTTTTCAGACAGGCGGTTTAGCAGCCTGAAATAGTGTCAATATGAAAAGTTCCGGCAATACGTAAAATAAAGAGATTAGCTGGTTGGCCAACGCCGGTTACAAACGCTCATTTGACAAATTAAGTTGAGGCATTGGATAGGTTAGTCAATGCCGAACTTTATGGCAAACCCACGCCTTACGGGTACTTCTTACACTACGCCGTAATTTTATACATATAAAGTTTAATTAATTTTTGAAAATATAAGCGGTTCACCATCCTGGCTATAAAAACGGGCTTTTACCTGCTGTTCTTTTTTAAACGTTTTCCAGTCTTCGAAGCTAACTGATCTGTTATACGTTTTAGGCTCCCCCTCAATAGTGGCTAATACAACGGAGTAGTACTCGGTGCGGCGGCCAGGACGGGTTGTTATGCCATCCGTAACCGGCTCTACCCATACCGGTTCTTTTGTTTCATCACCGGTTATTGTTGCTGCTTTTGTTTCATTCGCTTCTTTCCATTGCCTGACTACATACGTTACCATTTCCCGGTTGGCAGTTAATTGTGCCCATATATTTCTTGTTTTAGTCACCGGCCTTTCAGCATACGTTGGTATAAATGGTTGCCGGTTGTATACCGGTGAAGGGCTATTGGTCTGGTATTTTTCCATTTCGGTGTAGGTCTCTACCCGCAACACATAATTGGTTCCTTTAGGCACTATTTCGGATGAAATTTTTCGGACACTATCCGGTACTGCATCCGCCCAGGCCTTTACGGTATCCGGCAGGTATTCTTCCACATATACCCTGCGCTGCCAGAATGTTTCCTGTACCCGTAATATCGCTTCATACATACGGGAACGCCGCCAGGCATTAAAAAACAGTATGCCAATAAGCAACATTGAACAACCTGCAATAATATACACACTTTTTTTCATGTGTTTCGTGTTTACCTATGACATGCCTACATAACCTGCAAGGCTATCCGGCTGAATTTTCTGGTAGCTGCCGTTTTGTACCACAATACAGTTGGAGTTTTCCCAGATGGGCCTGCGTGCCGATAACCAGGGCTTACCTGCATACTCCTCCGGCGTCAGGTATTTTGCTACTACGTCCGCCACAGCAATATAATTCGGATCGTTTGGTTCCTTTATTTTGAAAGCTTCGGCGTGTTCATCATAAATCAGGTTAAAAAGGTTGATGGCACTTTCCGGCGTGCCTTTGGCAAATGATTCCTCCGCCAAAATAAAATAAGGATAGATCATTATTGAAGAGGGTGTAAAACTTCCGTCTGCCTGTAACTGCATTAATGTTAAGCTTACATCTGCTGAAAGAAGATAGAAATTCATATGGGGTTTAAAATTTCACTCAATAATACAACAACAAAGCTATGATAGCAAAAAGGAGTGAAACTAATAGTTATTGCCAAGGGTGCATAACATTTTTAGGCGGCTCTGTTAGGGTGGTATTGTTTGGTGATGGTTTGGCAGACTTTCTCCCACTGTCCGTTCATCTTAATGGTTCTCAGCGTAAGCATATGAGCAGCGCCCGCATTGCTCCACCGTTGCCCGGAACGTTTCATTCTGCACTGTATCACGGTTCGATGAGAAGACTCCATGGCCCCCGAACCGATCAGCCCTTTTCCAATCGTTACATAATAAGCATAATCCATTCTGCCGATGTTTTCCGTGTAATAGCTGATCAGTTTGGCAGCCGATGGCATTTCCTTATCCTGTTGCAGGCATTTTACCGCTTCTATCACCTGCTGTGTGCAACTCTTTAACAATAGCGTTTCCATGGCTGCTATCCAGTTTCTGCGCATTTCCTCGGCTTCAAAATAGTCTTTGGCTACAGCACACAAGTATTCTTTGGCATGATAAAAATCCAGGATCGATATGGCTTCGGGGTAGGCATCCGCTATCCAGTTGCGCATCCACACCGCCCCATCCGTAATAAAAATTAACCGCTTTTTCAATGAACCATACCCTTCCAGCACACGTTCCATCTGGGCCGTAAAGGCTTTGCTATCTCCGAAGTGCGATACATATTGGGATTGGATAATCTTCCCCTGCTTATCCCCCAAACGCAGGCAATCCTGCCCACGGAACAGCCTGCCTAACTTCACTTCTTTATATTGTTCTGTGCGGGTTAGGATCATGGAGCCATCCAGCATCGCATAAAGCACATCCTCCTGCTTTTCTAAAGGATGAAGGCTTGTATTGTTCTGCAATACCTCCTGCAGGGCTTGGCCATAATGATCGGTAAGGCGATACAATTGCATCTCATTTATTTGCAGGTTCAGGTATTTGGATAACAGATCTTTGCTAATGCTATAGGGGCTTTCGGCGCAGGTAGCCAGTATCAACTCCTGTAGATAGGGGCTGATTTTGAACCCATTGCCCGGTTGGCTGTAAGGATGAGTGGTGGCTATTTGGAGGGTGCCGTAGCGGGCTTCAATTTTTTTTTATAAACCGGCTGTTTCACTTCTTCTGTTAAACGGTGCTCCAGCATCTGGCGACCAAAGGCATCGTGTAAGTTCACAAACTGCTTCTCGAATTCGTAAAAATCCAGTTGGGTGGATAAGTTCTTTACGTTTGCTATATAGCTGTCAAATAATTCCTGGGGCGTTTGCATAGACTGTAATTTTTAAACAAATCTATGGTTTCCTAAAAAATGTTATGCACCCATTGCCAACTGGGTACAGTGAATTCAGGCGTAAGCGTCTTCCTTTTTTTCCAATGCCTGAAATTCTTTTACACGTAGCGGACGCATATTGCCTTCCCAGGAAATTATAAAAGAGCCAATACCATGGGCATCGTTGATAATGACCGGCGCACTTACATAATACCGGAAGCCGCCGTCCTGGTAAGGATTATTACCAGGCCCGTCGCTAATACCGGACTCGCAATGATGGAACGATTAACCTAAACGAATTGTATTCAGGTATTTTGTGTTACATATAAAACCACATGCATTTAAAAAGACTTAAGGCCGGTTGCAAATAAAAAGCCGCTGTTACACAATGCAACAGCGGCTTTCTTACAAAACATAGGTGTTATTTTACAAACTTAAGTGTGGCGGTTTGGCCTGTAACACTTTCAACAGCTTTTATAGTGTACATACCGGAAGCCAGTGCAGCTGCGTTTAGCTCTAACACATTATGCCCGGCCACCAGGCTCATATTTTTTTGCATAACCTGCTTGCCCTGCACATCCATTATAATTATGGATATACGGCTATTGCTTTTGGCTTCTGCAATAACACTGAAATTGCTTACGACAGGGTTTGGATACAGATTAGTAATTTGTAAGGTTGTTGTGCCTTTGCCTTTAATTGTTATAACAGGTGAATAAGTACTCAGGCCATTTTTATCGGATTGTTTTAGCCGGTAGAAAGACCCGGAAATAAGTGGTTTTACGTCATCAAACGTATACTGAAGCAACGTAGCAGAATTGCCGTTGGATGACTGAGACTTTATGAAACCAAGTGCTGTAAAATTTCTTCCATCGGCAGAACGCTGTAATTCAAAACCAGCATTATTGTTTTCAGATAATGTGCTCCAGGCTAACTTGTTATAGGAGCCTTTATCCGTACCGGTAAATGTGTACAGGCTGATTGGTACCGGAAGGCCTGGCTCATCGGCGCCTTTGGCAGGAGTAGTAACAGAACGGGTATTTCCGTCAAAATCTGTAGTAATCCCTGCAATGGGTGTTCCCTTTAACGTAACATCCGTTACAGATGAGCCGGTAAGGTGCAGGTTGGTAAGCGATACAAAATTTACTGCATTGAAGGTTGTATTTTGTTCCTGTGGCGCAGCGGCTGTTTTATAAAGAGCCAGGTCAGTATTTGCATAATTATTGTTATTAACGAAAGCGGCAAATGAACCTGTTGTGCCGGTGGCGTAATAATTATTGTAATCAATGGCAAGCGTACCGGTGTTGCTGCCATTATAAAAACCTACGGATCCATCCCGGTTTATTACTACAATATTATTTTTTTGATTGTAAACAGAGGTTGCATTAGCGTCACTTTTGTAAATACCAAAAGCGGTCAACGCAGTGGTAGATCCAATACCGCCAATCCTTACCGTATTAAAATAAATATTGGAAGTGTAATTGCTGCCGGCCGTATTGCCAAAAAGCATCCCGAATATAGCTGCTGCCGACGCATTGTCTTGTGTAATAGAGATAGCATTGTTGCTTGTATTAACAGTAGATGCCGTAAAAGGGAATACGGCTATACCACGGATGTTACCGGCTCCTGATGCACTCAGGTCATTAATGGCATTTGCGTTAATGGTAGTGGTGTTAGCCGCTGTGCTGCTTTGGCTGATGCCTTGCACAGAAGTAGAAGCGGTGAGGTTACTGATGATATTGTTGGAAATGGTTTGGTTGGAAGTGCCTGCAAAGGCAATACCAACGGTGGAGGTAGAAGCTGCACCTGTTAGATTCCTGATGGCGTTGTTCGATACTGTTACTGTAACACCCACCCCTGTATTACTGAAGTTTAAGCCCCTGAGTGTAGTGGCACTCGGTGCACTGATGGCCGTAATGGTATTGCGCAACACGTTTTCGTTACCGGTGCCTACATTTATAAGACCCTGTAGTGTAGCAATCGTAGTAGAGGTAGTAACAAGTGAAATCGTATTATCGGTAATGGTACCCGTGCCTGCCGGCGCTTGCTGGCGTATGCCCTCCAGCGAAGTTCCCAACAATGCGGGACCGTTTACCTGAATCGTATTCCCTACAATGGTGATGTTGGTTTGCGTACCGGCAAAAATGCCGATACCGCTAAAATCCTTTACTGTATTACCTTGTATAACGGTTGCATTATTAGGTACTGCATTGCTGAGTCCAAAGTCCTGAATGCACCGTGAGCCGCCTGAAATGATATTGTTTAGGATTTTATTATTGTTATTGCCCGTGGTAGTAGTGCTACCGATAACGATGCACTGTGCACCGGTTGTGGCATTGGCTGCCGCCGACACAGCGTTTACATACTGAACAGTATTGTTGTTAGCCGAATTTACAAAATCAATATTGCGAAATAATGTTCCGGTGGGCGGAGTTGTGGCAGAAGTAAAAAGCTGGTTAACACTAAGGTAATTAGTGGCTGAAGAGGCAACGCCACCGGGCCGTCCGTCTAAAATCACGTTATCACCACCATCAAATGAAACCGTTGGGCCAAATGCAGTTGTGGGCCGCTGAATAATTTTGCCATTATTACCGGCAGCAGGCCGTACAGTGATGGTAACAGCGCTACCCGGGGTTATGCCTTTATCGGAAAACAATATGGGGTACACCTCCGAGGCATCTGTACCGTTGTAAGCGGGCAATAACTCAATGGTATAACCGGATGCAGGTGTAGCCGGGATGGCTGCATAAGCAGCAGTAATGCTTGGGTACAATACCTGTGGGCCTGTTGCTGGTATCAATGCCACCGTACCTGCCTGAGCATTGGCAGCACCAGCTTTTGCCAAAAGTGCTATAACCAGTAATGAAACGTAAATTTTTTTCATAAGATGATTTTTTATGAGGCATGAAGATAACAGGATTTAATATTCTGATGCTGTTTAGTATTTTAACACTTGTTGGAAAATAGATACAAAATGTAATAGGATCGGTTTTATGTGCTGTAGGCACATTCTGTTTGTAGTAGTAAACATATAAGTGATTTGGTGCTTTATGCCACGTAGTGGCTATCTGTTTAGCCATTATACACCTGATTTGACAGCATTTGTTTAAAGGCTGTCTAAAATTATTTTAATAAATAATCTGTGTCGCTTTCCGGCTGCAATATCGTTGGATTTTTCGCCGTAGAATGCCGGCTATGGCTGCAAAATCCGCCTTATTTTGCTCAAAAATCAACTACCTATTAAAGTGTCAAATAAATGTAGACACTAAACCACTGCCTGATTTATTATTTCAAACAACACTTGTTCCTTTACTTTAAAGTGATCAAACAGGTAGCCACTACGTGGCATCATGGCTTTCTTAAAGCTTTCATTGCTACAAACAGGTTGTACCTACGGCACAATAGGCCATTACTCTTTGTTTATAAAGCCCGGCATACCTGTATTGTTAAAATACTAAACAGTTTCTCTAAAAAAAATGTACCGCAAGGATGCTGTGGATTAGTAATCATCAGCTTGTTTTTCACTTAGTGAAGTTGTCAAAATAAGTTCAGCAATTCAAGTGATGTTTCTCCCATAGGGAGATTTGGTGGGTAGCAGCAATTTAACCAAAAAGCTTTCAACGTTCCATCGGAACGCTAATACGAGCCGCCTGATTATCTTCTACCCATCAAATGCTCCGATGGAGCATAAAGGCTGTTTGCTGAACTTATTTTGACAACTTCACCTGCATGTGCTTCGGAAAACCGGGCACATGTTGCAAAAGTTTTATCATACTATTGATGACGCCTTCTACAGAACCAGTTATGCCGGCAAGAAGGATGCTTTGCAGTCTTATATTCAGTGCTGTTTTAAAACGTCCAAATAGTAAGCAAAAAGTTGAGCCATGTTTCGTTGAATTTCTGCCTGGCTGTTGCGTACGTATTATTAGTGTAAATTGAAATTTGCATCGGTCTTGAGGAAATAGCGAAAGTATCCTGGGAAATACGACAAAAGCTATCAGCATAAATGTAAGCTGAATCTTCACTAATGCAAAGTGCAAATATGCCTGAAATACAGGTAATCATTAATCAGATCAGAGACTTAGTGATTGGATATAATAGACTTGTTGTAAATTGATAATGAAAGAGTTAATCATTTTAGGGCAAAGTTCCGGAGGCCAGCACAAATACCAATAATGCAATTAATAGTAGCGATAGATTTGATAGCTAAGCGATTGGATAAAATGCGGTAGCGTTTCATGCCGTCAATACTATGTTCTATTGTTATTCTTTGAGCAGCCTGTTCTTTATTTGTCGCTTTTTGTGGCTCACTTAACTCATTGCGCTGCCCCACAGCGCACCGCTTTTTCTTAAACGGTATATATACTTTTTTACAGGCATACAAATCTTTAAATCCCTGAAAGCCTAAATCCAGCCGGATGATTTTTTGCTTAAACCAATCCTGCTGAGGTGAAAAACAATCCTGTAACAAATTATAGTCATGCACACAGCCTTCATATGGTTCGCTCACGTATAATATCCGTTTCTTTTTACTTGTCAGCAGTAAGCATTTCACGGTATGACTTTTTTTTTACCACTGTAGCGGTCCTGCTGCCTTTGCTTATCTGCCGGGCGTTGCGTACGTATTTCTGTTACATCCGTAATTAGTTCAGGCTCTGAGCGCAAATACTTCTTAAATTCTTCCACTGTCTTAAAATGACGTTGGGGCAAAGCCTGCTGCTGTTGCAAAGCCAGTTGCAGCACGGCCAGCTATTTTTGAAAATTGCGAAAGGCTGACGAACTTTCCGTATTGAAAACAACGCCCAGTGGGCCGGTTCCACTTTGCAACAAAATTGCCAGGCGAAAATTGAACATAGTGTTGCTTTCCCCTTTCAAAATAGCTTATTCAACACTTCATTTTTGGTTAACCCAAAATGCTGCGACACTTGAGAAATGATGCCATTGAAGGTACCTGTCTTAATAGGGTTATGGTTTGGTATAGCTAAGTGGTGTTCGCCATTTTTCAATGTCGTTATTGTGATATGACTTCCGTTTTGCCGAATGAATTCATAACCAAATATCCGTAGTGCTTTTACTAATTCTTTACCGCTAATGTCTCTTGGTGTTTTCATAACACCATAATTTCATCTTTTACAAAATGAAGATGAGCAAAGGAAGGTGTATCAGGGCTACCATTGTAATAACATTCAATCCCACCTTTGATATTTTCTTTCAAATCTGCAATGGTATCACCTTCAGCAAAAATGCCAACATTAGCCGCTTCTGCATAATAGCCACCTTCTTCTGCCTCATGTACTAAAAAGGTAATTTCTTTCATGCTTTAAAGATAAGTAGTTACTTCATTTTTTCATTTTGTAAACATATTCCACCTCATGTGATGCGGTTTTACAACGTCTCCCGCAACCATTTATAAAATTCATTCTGCCATACCAGTGCTGTTTGTGCATGCGTTACCCAGTGGTTTTCATCCGGCATATATACAAAGCGGCTTTTAAGGCCTAAGAGTTGCGCTGCCTGAAAAGCCTGCATACCTTGCTCCGGTGGTACGCGGTAGTCTTTGCCGCCCTGGTAAATGAGGATGGGCCGGTTCCACTTTGCTACAAAATTGCTGGGCGAAAATTCAGCATACGACTTTTGGGCAGCCACATTTTTCGTATCCCAGTAAGCACCGCCATAGTCCCAGTCGGGAAACCATATTTCTTCGGTAGTGCCATACATGCTGCGAAAATCAAAGATGCCATCGTGGGCAATAAAAGTCTTAAAGCGGCCATTATGGATAGCGGCCAGGTAAAACACCGAATAGCCGCCGTAAGAGGCGCCTACGCAGCCGCGGCGGGCCGTATCCACATACTTCTCCTTACTGATGTCGTCAATGGCACGCAGGTAATCCTGTATGGCCAGGCCGCCATGGTCTTTACTGATCTCCTCGTTCCATTCCGTGCCATGGCCGGGCATACCGCGGCGGTTAGGCGCCACGATAATATAACCGGCACTAGCCATCAACTGAAAGTTCCACCGGAAAGAATAGAACTGCGTAAGGGCACTTTGCGGGCCACCCTGGCAATACAATAGGGTAGGGTATTTTTTCGTCGCATCAAAACCCGGCGGGTAAATTACCCATACCAGCATCTCTTTACCATCTACCGTTTTCACCATCCGGCGTTCGCTGCGGCACATACCCAGTGTGGCATAGGTAGCATCGTTTACATGTGTCAACTGCGCCATGGTTCCACCATTCAAGTTGACACTATATAATTCTGCAGCATGATTGTGGTCGGTGCGGCTTATCACTAACGTACTGCCGCTCTGGCCTACGATGGCAGCTACATCAAAATCGCCTTTGGTTATTTGCGTAATGGTTGGCCGCACCATCAGCATACCGGGATAAGTAGCATTGAATAATTGCAAAGTGCCATCAACAGGGGCAATAAAATAAATACTGCGGCCATCATCGGCCCAGCGAAAACTTTCTACATGAATATCATCTCTGTCGAATGTAAGATTCACTTTGCTTTTGGAGGCATCGTCCCACACTACCAAATCCTGTTTATCGCTTTCGTAGCCATCCCGTTTCATTTGCAGCCAGGCCAGCTTGCCGGTATTATTAAAAGCAGGGTTCAGGTCGTAACCGGGATTATCTTCTGTGAGGTTGGTAGTAGTGCCGGTAGCAATATCATATTGATATAAATCGGTATTGGTGCTAACGGCATAAGCAGTGCCCGTTTTTTTCTTCGTTACGTAAATTACTTTTTTCCCATCAGGGCTAAATAAATAATCCTCATCGCCGCCATAAGGTTTTGTTGGGCAGTCGTAGGGTTCGCTCGGCATCAGGTCTTTTGTTGCTCCTGCATTTCCTTTTGTAATGGGTGCCAACATTACGTGGCCGAATTTTCCATCTTCCCATTCGTCCCAATGGCGGTAATCCAACTGATCGTACACCTGCACATTACTTTTGGTAAGGGTGGGATATAAATCCGTTCCGGATACCTTATTCACTTTTACGTCTTCGCTGTAAATTTTATATTTCCCATCTGCTGAAAGATGGGTGTTCATTAATAAACTATCGGCGCTTTTAACCATCAGCGGTTTGCCGCCGGCTACCGGTAATAAATAGGTTTTGGAATTGCTTTTATTTTCGGCTGCATCCGGGGTACTTACCGTATAGGCAATGTATTTACCATCTTTCGTAATCCCCAGACCGCTCACCCGTCCTAATTTCCAGAGCAATTCAGGGGTCAGCGTTTTTTGAGCAAACAATTGGGTGCCAGGTAAAAGGGCCATAAATGCGGCCATAAATGATTTACAGATCATGCAGATAATTATTTGAGGACTAATATAACACCAAATTCAAATAGGCAACGGACAATTAGCAATAAGCAAATTAGTATAAGCCAACCAGGTATTTTCCGCAACCTGTTTAAATGTGATATAGGTAATAAAGGGCTACTGCCTTATTCTGATAGCCGGTAGTATCTGTGCCGCATTATTGGATAAAAAAAAGGTGGCGGTTTACGTGATGTAAACCTGCCACCTTAAAATAATTGAGCAAGCCGAATCTGAAATAATACGGCGACTATAATGTTAGGTTGTCAGTTATCAATGATTAGAATCACCTGCATCATTTGAACCGGCGTCGCTGCCATTGGTTGGACGGTCAGTGTCAGGCATATTTCCTGTATCTCCTGAAGGCATATCCGGGGGCATATTATCCGTAACCGGTTCTGTTGCTGGTGCTACATTAGACTTAGGGCCGGACTTTTTTTTTGGCCCTGGTTTTCCTGCTGCTTTTTTAGCGGGTGCTGCCGCCGCTTTTTTCGCACCTGGTTTAGGTCCTGGTTTACCTGCTGCTTTTTTAGCAGGTGCTGCTGCTTTTTTTGCTGCGGGCTTTGGTCCTGGTTTACCTGCTGCTTTCTTGGCGGGTGCTGCTGCTTTTTTTGCTGCGGGCTTTGGTCCTGGTTTACCTGCTGCTTTCTTAGCAGGCGCTGCTGCTTTTTTTGCTGCGGGCTTTGGTCCTGGTTTACCTGCTGCTTTCTTGGCGGGTGCTGCTGCTTTTTTTGCTGCGGGTTTAGGTCCTGGTTTACCTGCTGCTTTCTTAGCAGGCGCTGCTGCTTTTTTTGCTGCAGGTTTAGGTCCTGGTTTACCTGCTGCTTTCTTAGCAGGCGCTGCTGCTTTTTTTGCTGGTGCACCCTTTTTTGCTGGTGCTGATTTTTTTGACGTGGCCATGATAATTAAAATTTAATGGGATTGTAAATACAATAATGGAATTGTAAATACAATATTATACCATAATGCAATATCTTATAATAAACTTATTCCATTTTTGTGAATAAATAGGGATCGTATTCAATAAAATCAGTTGCTTTAATTAAAATACTTACTACTTTATTATTAATTGACTTGAATTGGCTTCGAAAAATTCCATAACCGATGCTATTATACCGAAGTTCCCAATCATCTTTTCCGAGATAAGTTAGGGTCGCTTCTAATTTACTGTGGTGCAGGAAATTAATTTTTAACTGATTGGCTGATTGTTTTTCTATTTCAATATTTCCATAAACAGGATTACTGTATTTACCTGTGTAAGTATTAATCGCTAAGGGTGGCACAGCATTATTTTTCTGTAGTGTTTGCATTGTATCTAAAAATGCTGCTGCTTCTTTTTTATCTTTTTTATACTGCTCCAATGCTGTTGTTTGCCGGTTCACATATGGCACACCGAGATACGCATCCAGAATCTGGTAACGCAACAATTCAAAGAAATTCTGCCCGTCGTTATTAGTAAGAATCGTAATTCCCAGATTTTCTTCCGGAACAAAACATGTATTGGTTACAAATCCAAATGCACCGCCTGTATGATAGTAAATCTGCCGGCCATTATAGTCTGCTGTAAATATGCCTAATCCGTAACCCCGCAAATGAATAGGATATACAGCAGATTTGCGGCTACCAGTGATAATATTTGCATCTCTCGTTTTTAATATCACAGATTGGGGAATTATTTGTTTACTCTCATACCTCCCTGTATCTAATTGCATTTGCAGCCATTTGGCTACATCGCTTACACAACTTACCAGGCTGCCTGCCGGTGCAATGTTGTCTATCATATCGTACGGAAGCCGCTGTAAGGTACCTGTGTACAAAGTGGTGTAAGGCCTGGCTATATTAGTGAAGTTGCCTGCATTGCCGCTCAGTGTTTGTGTATGCGTCATTTGCAGCGGCACAATAATACTATCGTAAATATAAACCTCCCAGGGCTTGCCACTCACAACAGGAATAATTTCACCGGCGGTTAAAAAACAACTATTGCAATACCCGAAGTCCTGCCTGAACTGTCCGGTAGGTTTTAGTAGCCGAATTTTGTTAATGATTTCCCTGCGGCTGTAAGTGGAATTCCAAAAGGTGAAATCTCCCTGAAACGTTTTCGTACCAATGCGGTGGCTTAATAAATCTTTAATGGTCACCAATGCCGTACTATTGCTGTCATACAACTGAAATCCGGGGAAATATTTTGTTACCTTATCGTTCAGCGAAAGTTTCTTATTGAATTCTAATTGCGCCAGTGCAGTACCGGTAAAGAGTTTGGTATTACTGGCTATTAAAAACAAGGTATTCTCATCAACGGGTTCTTTTGTTTCAAGGTCTTTTACACCGTATCCTTTCATCCATATAATCTTTCCGTCTTTAATAATGGCAATAGCCAATCCCGGTATATCCCAATCCTTCATCCCCTGCAAAATATAGGCATCCAGCTTCTTTTTTATAAACTGTGGTTGCGCTGTTGCGGAGAAAATGATAATAGATAGGCTTACCCAAAAAATTATTAGCTTTTGTAAACAGGCTTTTTTCATTTGTGAAAGATAACAGACAATTGGCTGATGAATTTACAATACAGGCAATTTAATACGATTGTAAACCAGGATAGAAAGCTGTTACAGTATGCAGTTATTCGAAACAATACCGGCGTATATAATTTGTTTTCCCTGTACAAACCAAAGATTGAATAGAAAAAATAAATGAGTAAGCCTGTAATAATTAGCCGGACTTACGCAGGCTATTTAACAGGTTATTTAGCTGTAATCTGCATTGAGATTGATTTACCACCTTTTTTATCGCCATCAGAAAAGCACAGGAATTAACCATTTTTAACTGGTGTATTTTGTTGATAATATTGAGTGTAAAACACTGATTTTCAATAAAAGTAATTGTATAAGCTGCCTGATTTTCTTATAAGCCATTGCCTAAGCTCCGTAATTAAATCAGGATTATTTTGTAGAAGACGAACAATTTACCTGTTTGAAACATACAATGCGTTACCATTAGCTACTCAGCAATTATTTACTGAGTGATCTGCCGCTTATTACAATAAAAAACAGACCCTGATCGTAATTGCATCCATGTACATTGGGTAAATCCCAAATTGTGGCTGAAAAACCGTAGTCTGCATTACGCTTCCCCACTAAAATAAAGAGGTTGATGTGAAATCCACTTTTTCGGTATATAAGATAACCAGGACTTAAAACTTCGGAAACGGATTTTACCGTAACGATGGTGTTTCATTGGTTGCTTATCACAAAGAATTACAAAGGATTATCTATCCTGGTTGTCGTATTGATTGTCTGCCCCCTGCTTTTTAAAACTGATTTGACATGTTTTACAGTTGTTAAAAATACCAAAACAAAAAAGTGCTGGCATAAGATTTTCAAATGGCCCTTCAAAATTATTAAACATGAAAAAATTAGTTGCGGGCACCATTGCTGCCCTTGTGATTTCAGGTAGTGCATTCGCTCAAAAAGATGATAAGGGAGCCAGTAATTCTTTGCACTTTGGTTTAAGAGGTGGTTTAAATCTTGCCGCTATTGTGAAAGATGATGATGCACCGGATTTTTCCTCAAAAATGAAGGCGGGTGTTCAGGCGGGCGTGTATCTGCAATTGCCATTATCTACTACTTTTTCCGTACAGCCGGAAGTGCTGTTTTCGCAAAAAGGATATGGTGCTAATGGTAGCTTTTTAGGAAGTAATTATAAATACAGGGTTACAACCAATTATATTGATGTACCACTGTTAGCCAAGTTTACGCCTCATAAGAATTTTGGAATTGTAGTTGGTCCGCAGTTTTCGTTTCTTGCCAATACCAGTTATAAGTTTACTACTGCCAATGCTCAGTACGAGAACGTTGTAAAGAATAATAACGATGACCTGCGTAAAAATATTTTAGGCGGATTAGTAGGATTAGAAGCAGGCCTGACTGATAACATAACTGTAAGTGCCAGGTACGCATTGGATTTTCAGAAAAACAATGACGACGGTACTTCTAATTCAATAAAATATCGCAACCAGGTAATAAGCCTCACGGTTGGATTGCAATTGTAACCGTGAATCGTCAATCGTCAATCGTGAATGGTTCTAACGTATTGAACAATTAAAATGAAATTGTGAATCCTAATAAAGGAAAATTTAATTTTATTTTGTTTAACTAACCTATTTGAAGCTATTCCCGATTGACGAAAGTCACCATCCCAGCCAGATGCCTTTTAAAAATGGCAAAAAAACAATGGCCATCCGTAACCAGGTATAGGCCACCCGGTAATCCATTATTAAAAAGGCCCATCGGGCGGGCAGGTATAAAAGCAGGAATGCGCCGAAAAAAAGCAGGGTAAGCAAAATGTTTAGTAATACTTTTCCATCATTCAGGTTCAGGTTAATATCCCCCATCAGTAATGCCCATAATGCGGCAACGACCACCAAGTTTGAAAAAGCAAGAAGCACTGTTCCCAGTACATCCCAAAAAGTATTCAATACATTTAATTTTTCAATTTCCTGATGACGCCTGCCAAATGAAATAACGATTAGTGCGGTGGCAGTAGGTAAAACCACGCCCACTATTTTAATAAGCGTAAGCCACCAAAGCCGGTGGTTATTAATATAATTAACACCGTCGTTTACCATTAGCACACCAAAAATAATTAAGTGCATAACGGCTATAAATATTCCGGCAACCAAAGCAAATGAGCTTTTCCCATACATCATCTTGTGGTGGTTGAAGGATTGTGCAATACGCCGGCGTTTTAATATAAACCCAAAAATCTGTGCAAGCGCTGCACTTACATATACAATCCCGATTTTCCAGCTCAAATATTTTTCGTGGTTACCGACATATACAATCTCTTTATTTATCAATGGTTTTACAAAAGGACCGGCCACAAAAAACAGGAAAAACATAATCAAATCAAAGAGAGCACCGTTCGGTAAAATCCTGCGTAGTACGACTTTTTGTTTATCATTTAGCATGAGGCGGATTGATAACTAATTACAAAATACAGACGACGGACAACAGACCACCGACGACGGATGGATGATAATTGACGTTACTGATAAACGTCAGGTTCAATAATAGTGCAAATTTAAATTAGACGCCTGTTTGAGCAGAGAACAATACAATTATTTTCCTATACCATTACCTGTCTTTAAAAATTTCGGGGCGGACAAATAGTGCTGACCGTGATAACTAACTGAGCAATGTTAGTGTAGCAGTTACTCATATCTCATAACTCATATCTTCTATGTGTGGGTCAGATCCGCCGCGGCGGCTAAACTGAAAGAGTGTGTCACTAAGCAGTGTATTCCCCGAATTCCTGTCGCAACACATCTGCTATTTCGCCTAAGGTACACCAGGCTTCCACCGCTTCAATCATTACAGGCATCAGGTTCGTATTTTCTTTGGCGGCTATGCGTATTGCATTCAATTTATTTTTAACTTCTTCAACGTTCCGATGTTGTTTCAGCCGGGCCAGTTTTTCAGTTTGTAAATAACGGATGCTATCATCAATTTTGAAACCCGGTACGGATTGTTCTGCAACAGATGTAAATTTATTTACGCCCACAATAATTTTCTCACCTTTTTCTACTTTCAATTGATGCTCATATGCGCTTCGGGCAATTTCGTTCTGCATAAAACCTTCTTCAATCGCTGCAATACTGCCACCCATCACATCAATAGTATTCATTAATTCTTTTGCCTTCACTTCTACTTCATCCGTTAGCTTCTCAATAAAATAACTGCCGGCCAGGGGATCGGCCGTATCTGTAACTCCGCTTTCAAAACCAACGATCTGTTGGGTTTTCAATGCAATGGCTGCAGCTGTTTCTGTGGGCAAGCTCAATGCTTCATCATAACCATTGGTATGCAGGCTTTGCGTTCCGCCCAGCACGGCTGCCAGGGTTTGAATGGTTACCCGGCTAATGTTATTCATCGGCTGCTGTGCTGTAAGTGTACTGCCGCCTGTTTGCGTATGAAAACGGAGCATCATCGCTTTTGGGTCAGTAGCGCCTAAGTCCTGCATCATATGAGCCCACATACGTCTTGCTGCTCTAAATTTAGCCACCTCTTCAAACAGGTTGTTATGGGCATTGAAAAAAAAGGAAAGACGCTTGCCGAATACATTGATGTCCAGCCCTTTTAGGATGGCTGCCTGCACATATGCTTTGCCATTGCTGAGCGTAAATGCTACTTCCTGCACGGCCGTACTGCCTGCCTCCCGAATGTGGTATCCGCTAATGGAAATGGTATTCCATTTAGGCAGGTGCCGGCTGCACCATTCAAATATATCGGTAATAATACGCATGGCAGGCCGCGGCGGATAAATATAAGTGCCACGGGCTGCGTATTCTTTCAGAATGTCGTTTTGGATGGTGCCGGTAATCTTGGTAAGATCGGCGCCTTGTTTTTTAGCAAGCGCCACGTACAAAGCCAGTAAAATAAAGCCGGTCGCATTGATGGTCATGGAAGTGCTGACATCTTCTAAGTTTATGCCTGCAAATAATTCTTCCATATCCTCCAGATTATCTATCGCAACGCCGGTTTTGCCTACCTCACCTTCTGCAAGCGGGTGGTCGCTGTCGTACCCGATTTGGGTAGGTAAATCAAATGCAACGCTTAATCCGCTTACACCCTGGCTTAATAAATAATGGTAGCGTTTGTTGCTTTCCGCTGCCGTTGAAAATCCGGCGTATTGCCGCATCGTCCATAATTTGCCGCGGTACATATCCGGCTGAATGCCACGGGTGTAGGGGAAAACACCGGGTTGCCCAGCCGGTTGCGAACCATTTGCCGCAGGTATATAAAAGGGTTCTATTTCAATCCCGGAATCGGTAAAGCGTTTGTCAGACATGGTAAGTCAAAAGTTAAAAGGAAAAAGTAAAAAAAGAAACAACAGATTGCCCACACTTATAACAGAGTAGTGTAGGTTGAGGGCTTCTGTTTTTGATATAACTGACAATGTGCAATAATGAAAAGTTCGGGTAAAGATGCACAACCGGATCGAAGCGTTTTTACTTTTTACTTTTACAGGAGTTTTTTTGCCTCGAACTGAAGCGCTTCCAGCACCAGATTGTTCATGGTGCTTTGCGGGTTATTCATCACCAGGTCTAAAATACGTTTGTTCAGATCCATAGCGTTGGCATTGGCAGGCAACATAGCAGCCAACTGGTTAATGATATACAGGTTCTGGTCTTTCATTTTGGTAACCGCCTGCCATATATCAGGATTTACATAAATCTGCTGCGTAATGTTGTGCTCAAACTCTTCCTTTATACTATGCTGCAATGCCTGTTGCATATCTCTTGCACTCATCCCATTCATATACATCCTGCTAATGAGGGTTTCCAATTTGATGCGTTCGGTAAATAACGCCAGCCGCTCGTAAGCCTGCAATAACAGCGGGTTTGTTCCTTTTGCCGGCGGCTGCTCTGCTTCTTTTTTGGCCAGGCGGGCATTCCAGATGTAAAACCCGACTGCCGCTAAAAAAAGCCCTGTAAAAAATGCATATACCAATTTAATCCAGTCTGCCATTTGTTCAACATTTAATAGCGGCGAAGATACTTGCCACCTGCCATCTGCCAACCGGGATAAACGTTTTCCAGCTGTGATAATATGTATAAAGTTTACACTGCCGTGATACGATGCTTTTACTGCAATGGCTGTACACGTTACCTTTACAAAAGTTTTAAAACAACAATAACGATGGAAACAATCATACAACAGCCGGTGGCTTTTACCGGTGGTGCAATAAAAGAATTAAAAAGACTCATGCGGGAAGATGCCGCTGTGCTTGGGAAGAAATTGCGGGTAGGTGTAAAAGGCGGTGGCTGCAGCGGTATGACGTATGTGTTACAGTTCGATACTGAACAGCCCGGCGATATTCATTTTGATATAGAGGGCGTACCCTGTGTAATTAATGCCACACACGAAATGTACCTGTATGGTATGGAAGTAGAGTGGGAGGGTGGCCTTAACAGCCGTGGGTTTACCTTCAGCAATCCCAATGCTACTAAAACCTGTGGCTGCGGAACCAGCTTTGCGGTGTAAAACAAATGGGCAACGAGCAACGGGCAATTAGCAAGTAAATACAAATATGCAATATGCAATAAGCAATTAATACAAAGAATCAACTGGCAATTAAATACAAAAACAGTTAGGTAGCTTCTACAGAGTTTAAATATTTTGCCTATTGCCCGTTGCCTATTGCTGCTTTCTTGCACATTGCCCGTTGCCTATTTGGCGTTAGTATTTATCCGGATTGGCATCATGTGATTTAATAATTTTCCGATTTCTTCGTTTTGCAATATCAGTTTGCTATGCGTATCATCAGTAATGTATTTGCAGGCAAGGGCAAAATCCAGCCAAACAGATGTTTCTGAATTTTCCATATCGCAATCAGAAACTTTAGATAAAAAGTGCGCAGGGTACTGTTTCTTTCTATATGCTTCAGCCATGTTTGCACAAACACTTCTCGATAACCTTCTTACCTGATCAGTTAAAGCATATCTTTCTTCTGCCGGGAAGCCTTTACTTATTTCGTAAATCGTCATGGATAGTGCAAAAGCTTTCTTGTAAACTGTAGTATCCTTAAAATACTTGGAAGCCATTATTTGAGTTTTTTAAATTGTAATTTTATTACTCTTTACTTATTGGTTCTCCTGTTGGTATTTGCCAGTTGCTTTTCCTTTGCTTATTGCCAGTTGCCTATTGCTTATTGGTTTTCATTTCAAATGCTTTCACTAAAGCCGTAACTTCTTCGGGTGTTACGGCTGTTTTTTTATTATCTATATTAATCACAAACAAATAGCCATCCGTGCCAGGGGTAGATAGAAACGCATTCACCATATCCGCCTGGTCGCTTTGAATAAGTTTGCCGGTATTGGGGTTCCAGATTTCTTTGGCACAAAGACAGCCAAGCGTAGGCGTACAGGGATAAAATGGTTGCTGCCGGTAATACCAGGGATCAATAGTAGTACCATGTGCAATGATGGCGCCCCGGCCGCATTTACCGGCGTAAAAACTTTCCATAACTATCCATTTAGCGGGGAATAAATTCCGGTATTCCCGATAGAAAACAGAATCGTTTGCAATGAGTTGAACAGGGTTAATAAAAAAAGAATCTTCCGGAATTTCATAGGGCATCCGCAATTGAATATTAGGCGTAGGACCAATGAAATTATTTTTTGAAACATCAGTTCCCTTAATCCGGTAAGCACCTTGCGGGGTACTCCCGTTGGTAATAAAATAAGGAAGGTTGGAAGCCGACCTGGCTAATTGCACAAAGGTTTTCAGGCGGCCCAAACTGTCTTTTACAAAGCTGCCATCCGCATTTTGAATGATGGCAAGTCCCGGAAAATTCCGGTCAGAACGTTGCAGCGAATAAATAATTTTGCAGCCAAGCCGCTTTTGATGTTCAAAAAATTCAGTTATTGTTGATTGGGAGCCTTTCTGCAATAGAGGAACGAATGAACTAATAACCTCCTGTAACACTTCTGAACTATCCAGACGGGATTTATTATTTGTCATCCAATGTTTAAACGCTTCTTCATTCAATAATCTCAGATCAATTCGTTTCAGATAAAAAATCAGTATGGCCAACAGTCGGTCATCATTTTCTGCAGGCCAAAGTTGTTGCACTTTTGAGATGTATTCGGTAGGGTATAAGCCATACACTACTTCCATCAAACTGCGGCGGGTGCTACTTTCTATTTCCGGGTAATGATTAAACAAAGTATCAATTAATACTTTAGTTGTATCGTTCCGTAGCATGTATTGACTAATGGCCCAAAGTGCTGATTGAAACTGGCCGATATTATTCGTATCCGGTTGTAGCTTTAATAAAGGTAGAATTGTGTTTTTGTAAACCCCTTCCCGCCGTTTGATTCTTTCACTTTGCAGGGTGTGCTTTGAATAAAGTGTCGAAGCAGTGATAGGTTGCGCTTTACATTCACTTATTAAAATCAACAACAGCGATGTAACTATTGAAAAGAAAACCTTTTTATTTATAATAATGGAGGCCACAATTGTTGATTTGATTAAAACAGATAGAAGTAAGCTGAAAGCTATCAGACAACGAGTTTTAATTTATTAATGAGTGTGCAAATAGCAGGAAGCCGTCGTTAAATATTCGTCTTAAATTTAGAACAGAGGCACCCTTCTCCGGGAGGAGAAGGGCCGGGGATGAGGCGTCAATGCGTAACCTCGTAATATTGGGGGTAAATCATGGCAATCAGTATCCCTAATATTATCAGTTCTACCAGCCATACAAACCCTAATTTTTGTTTGCCAATCAGGTATTTGGCAAACAAATCCACAATCAGCATGGTGAACCCGATAGACACAAACAACACCGACCGCTGCGGGGCAAGGCCATAGGCAATATAACTGCCCCCGGAGGTTTTAAAAGCCAGGTAAATGCAAAATGGGAAAAGCCAGATAAAAGGTGTGATATACTTCAGAATTTTCATGCAAACGATGTGTTTTTTAATCAGTTTATTACTGCCGTAAATAATTACTACCGTAAATATAGGCAGCGGTTTGTTTAAGAAGGTATAAAGGATAGCGTTAAATACCAAGCTCAAGATTCCTAAACACATAACTTTCAATACTACTTGTTACTTTCCTATTGCCCTGCGTTAATTGCCCCTAGCCCCTTTAGGGCAATGTCATTAAGTTAAGCCCCATCGGGGCTATCTGTTTGTAGAAAACAAAGAGGCAAAGGGAATCATTGCCACGTAGTGGCTACCCCTTCTCTGATCAGGTAGCCACTACGTGGCATGCACCAACATCAAGGATGTCTGTTTGCTACAAACAGGTTGCACCTACGGCGCATAGCCGCTACTCCAATCCTTCACTTAATCACATTGCCATAAAGGGGAACTCTAATTAGGCTGTCCAATTAATAGCAACATCGAGTAGCACGAACAACGCATACGAAAACGCTGGTCAAACTCAGATTCCCCTTTAGGGCAATGTCATTAAGTTAAGCCCCATCGGGGCTATCTGTTTGTAGCAAACAAAGAGGCAAAGGGAATCATTGCCACGTAGTGGCTACCCCTCTTCTCTGATCAGGTAGCCACTACGTGGCATGCACCAACATCAAGGATGGCTATTTTCTACAAACAGGTTGCACCTACGGCGCATAACTGATACTACAATCCTTAACTTAATCACATTGCCCTAAAGGGGTTAGGGGCCTACGATCTGCGGATAATATCATTAACACTGATAACTCATTTGCTCATTGCCCGTTGCCTATTTGTATTCATTTGTATTGATTGAGCTATTGAGCCATTGTCTAATTTGCACATTTGCATATTGCCCATTGCTAATTGCCTATTTGTATTCATTAAGCCATTGCGCTATTGAGTCATTTGCACATTATATTTGTCCCCCTTCAAATTAAACTGAACCACTTGAGCAAGGAACGGGTTTTAAGCGGTATCAGGCCAACCGGCCTGTTGCACTTGGGCAATTATTTTGGCGCCATGCGCAATTATGTGCGGATGCAGGATGAGTACGACTGTTATTTTTTCGTAGCCGACTGGCATTCGCTTACTACCCATACCGATACCCAAAACTTACAGGAAAGTGTGCACCGCGTACTGGCCGAAAATATTGCCTGCGGCCTTGATCCCGAAAAAGTATGCCTGTATGTGCAAAGCGATGTGCCCGAAATTGCCGAACTGTATCTTTATTTAAACATGCTGGCCTATAAGGGCGAGCTGGAAAAAACCACTACATTTAAAGATAAAGTACGGCAGCAACCGGAAAACGTAAATGCCGGGTTGCTTACCTATCCGGTATTGCAGGCGGCGGATATTTTAATTCACCGGGCTACCAAAGTACCTGTCGGAAAAGACCAGGAACAAAACCTGGAAATGGCCCGCAATTTTGCCCAGCGTTTCAATTATCGTTACGGCGAAACCCTGCCGGAGCCTGTTGCCTTTAATTATGGTAGCCAGTTAGTAAAGATATTAAGCCTGAACGGCGAAGGCAAAATGAGTAAGAGCGAAAACCAGATAAATACGTTATACCTGGCGGATGAGGATGAACTGATTCGGAAGAAAATAATGAAGGCCAAAACAGACAGCGGGCCGGCCAAAACCAACAGTACCAAACCGGATTATATTGAAAACCTTTTTACACTGATGGGGTTAGTAAGTCCACCGGATACGGTGGCAAAGTTTGAAACTGATTACAATGAGTCATCAGCAGGAAATGTAATGATACGATATGGCGATATGAAAAAACAATTAGCTGAGGATATGGTAAAATTCATAAGCCCCATCCGTCAGCGGGCCACCGATTTAATGGAAAACAAAGAAAAGCTGACCGCTATTATGAAAGCCGGCAAAGAAAAGGCAAGAGCCAGTGCCGGTTTGACACTGGAACTGGTTCGCAAAGCAGCAGGAATTCGTTATTATTAAAACACACCCCGTATATTCAATCCGCCGCGGCGGATCTGATCCACACATAGAAGATATGAATTATGAGAGATGAGATATGAGTGGCTGCTACACTAACATTGTTTACCTAGTCATTACGGGTAGCCCGGTTCAGAGTTATTAATATGAGCCCGGCATTAGAATAAGAAAAGGACTTTAGTGGCGTTGGCACCGTTGAAATTAGAATAGCCATTAAGCTATTTACGACGTTCGTTTTTTTAATTTAAAATAAAAAAATTCCGGATTGGAAGGTGGGGGCATATCCTTCAGGATGAAATTCAGAGGGTGTGAAAACAATTAAACTTACATGGCAAAACCAAACAAACCCAAGCACATTGCAATTGCCGGAAACATCGGCGCCGGCAAAACCACGCTTACAGAAATGCTGTGCAAGCATTACCGCTGGATTCCGCAGTTTGAAGATGTGGATCGCAACCCCTACCTCACCGATTTTTACGACGATATGCCCCGCTGGAGTTTCAATCTGCAGATTTATTTTTTGAACTCCAGGCTCAATCAATTATTGGAAATACAGCGGGGCACCGAAACCGTAATCCAGGACCGCACTATTTATGAAGATGCCAATATTTTTGCCCCCAACCTGCACGAAATGGGCTTGATGAGCAAACGGGATTTCGACAATTACTACCAGTTTTTTGAAACGCTGAAAACAATGGTCAGGCCCCCGGATTTGTTAATTTACCTGAAAGCTTCCGTACCTACATTGGTAGGGCAAATACAAAAACGCGGACGGGAGTATGAAGAAAACATCCGGCTGGATTACCTGAAAAAACTGAATGAATTTTACCGGCGTTTTATAGATGGCTACACGGAAGGCCCGATCCTGATTGTTGATGTCGATAAAAACAAGTTTGCCGAAAATGCCAACGACCTCGGCGAAATCATCAGCAAAGTTGACGGACAATTATTTGGGTTGTTTTAAAAACGCTATTGATGATACCTGATGATTTAATTCTTACCAACTCATATTGAATATCTTATTATTGCAAACACAACGAAGGCTGCAACCATTACTGGTGCAGCCTTTCCGTTGTTTTTCTAAACCAACCTTCTTTAATTATGTATTGAGCATTGCCAAATTGCCTGGCAGCGATTACATAAGGACGGCATCGCTTTGAGTTCCGTTTAAATTATTTTGGTGACAAGCGATGCCGTCCTTTCTCAACCATTGCTCATTGCACAATTGTATTTCATTTGTATTCAATTTGTATTTATTGCCCATTGCTGATTGCCTGTTTGTATTCATTGAGCAATTGAGCCATTGTCCCATTTGCACATTGGTTACTGGTTTCCCTGCCCGGCGCCGGCCCGGTTTTGCTCGTCCTGTGCGCTGCCGGCCCGGCGGCGTTGTGCCTGTTGCTGCGCTGTTTTGCCAAACCGGTAGGAGAAAGTAATGCCCACCCGGCGGTTATCCCATTTGCTTTTAATGACCGCATCTATATTGCCAAATTTGGTATAGCCACTGAATTTTTGAATCCACAACGGATCAGTAAGGTTGAGTTTCAGCGAGCCTTTGTTATTTAGAATTTGCTTGCTGGCGCCAAAGCTGATGACACCCATCGGCTTTGATACTATTACCCCTGCATCCTGTGTTTTGCTGCGGTAAAATCCGCTCATTTCTGCACCCCATCCTTTATTGAAACGGAACTGGTTATTTACGTTGAACATAAAGCTGGGTACCGTTACATCCAGTTTCGTATTGTTTACAATTCCATTAAAATGATTAACGAACCCGTTGGCATATACACTTAGCTGCCACCATTTTACGATGCTGCTATTGTAACTGATGGCCAGGCCAAAATTGTTTTGGCGGGCAATGTTTTCCTTTGTCTGGAAAGTAACTTTAGTTGTATCGTTTTGTTTTAATATATCGTTGATGATATTATTGGTAGTTGTGAAATTTAAGGTGGTTACCAATTTCCCTTTAAAGCTATGTGCTACTTCAAAGTTGTGGCTAAACTGTGGCAATAAATAGGGATTCCCCTGCTGATAAGTATATTGATCCAGGAAGTAAATAAACGGGTTCATATCCTGGTAATTAGGCCGGTTGATGCGGCGGCCATAGCTAAAGGTCAGGGTGTTTTCATCGTTCAAGTTATTGCTTACATACAGCGTAGGAAACAGTTGCGTATAATGGCGGGTGAAAGTAGTTTTATCCCGTAACTGGTTGCCTTTGCCGTTAGTATTTTCAAGCCGCAGACCGGTTTGGATGCCCCATTTTTTTACCTGCCGGCTATAGTTTACGTAGGCAGCATTAATATTTTCATCATACAAAAAGTGGTTGCTGCGGTTCATGTCCTGCTTCCAGTTGCTATTGGGGAAATCGAAAATCTGATAAGCCGCCTCGTTGTCTGTTTTTACCAGGCTGCTTTTTAATCCTGCTTCCAGGCGGGCGCCTTTTGCCAGCGGATGTGTGTAATCGGTTTTAAGGCTGTAGATTTTAATATCGCTGGGCAGGTTGCCTTGCAGTTGGTAAGGATTTCCGCTTTGTTCATTCCTGGCATTGTACTGATAATTGATACTGTTTTGGCGGCTGTCAGATCCGTACCAGATATAGTCGGCATCGGCTGTTATTTCGCGGCCGGTTTTATTTAATACCCTGCGCAGGTTGAAGTTAGCACCAAAATTTTTCCATTTGGTGTGACTATTTGTGTTGGCTGTATTTACAGAATCCAATACGCTCTGGCTATTTAAAATGTTGGAGCGGCTATTGGCATAATTATCACGGGGGTTGTAGTTGCCGGTGAGTACCACTCCGAGGGTTGTGTTCTTGGATGCGAAATAATCCATCCCAACTTTTACATTAGTATTACGGCTTATAAACTGCATGTTGGTCTTTTGATCAAAGGCAGATGTGATTTGGCCATTGTTGCGGAAGTTGCGGTAAATGCTTATATCGTTGAAGCCCTGCCAGTAGGAAAAACCAGTGGTAGCAAACAGGTTCATTTTATTCTTACGCCAGTTAATGTTGATACTGTTGGTCGATTTTGGATACACCGCCTGAATATATCCCAGGCTCACACTGCCGTTAAAACCATTCTGCTTATTCTTTTTTGTTTTAATATTAATAACGCCGCTGTTACCACTGGCATCGTATTTAGCCGATGGCTGCGTCATAATTTCAATCTGGTCTAACTGATTAGAGGGAAGATTTCGCAGGTAGTTTGCCAAATCCTGCCCGCCCATGTAGGTCGGTTTTCCATCCAGCATAATAATTACGCCCTGCTTGCCTTTCAGGCTGATATTGCCATCCCGGTCAACCATTACGCCCGGCGATTTTTCCAGTACTTCCAGCGCTGTGCTACCGGTGTTTGAGATCATGGCATCTACATTCACAATCGTTCTGTCAATTTTAGTTTCTACCATTTTTACCTTGCCTTGTACCAATACATCGCCTAAGTTTTTGGCGGCAGCCACAAGTGGGGCGATCTCTGGTTTTACTTTCTCCTGCCCGGCAGCTACAGTTACTGTAATCGGTGCAGGAGCCTGGTATCCAACGGCCGAAAGCAGCAATTGATACGTCCCCTCTCCGATGTTGAGGAATTCGTATTCACCTTTTGCATTGGTAATATTTACTTTTACTAACTTCTTATCAGGCATGTGCTGCAGCGTAAGGGTAGCCGCTTCCAGCGGTTTGCCATCCCCGCTTTTGATCATACCGGTAATCGTTGTTTTACCCGCCTGCGCAAACGCACTGGCAGCAAATATCACCATTGATAAAAGGGTAAATAACTTCTTCATCATCTGTTCTGTTTTAATTGCGACACGAATATGAAAAAGGTTTGGTAGGAAGAATCGTGAAAATGGATGAACGGAGGAATCAGATTAGTTGAAGGTGATTTTTACGGATGACATTGGCATGATGAACGAAAAAATTCGTAGAAATTGACTAAAGTCTTTTTGATAACGAAAAGAAAGAAAACAGGCTGTAAAAGTTTACGAGGATAGAACAGTATTTTACAATACGTTTTTATGATTTTTTCAAAACATTCATATCTCATCACTCATATCTCATCACTCATATCTTCTCCCTTCTTTCCTATATTGCAATACCATAATAAAAACGATATGCCCCTCAACAAAGCCTTCCTGGCCGAACTGCAATATGAATGCGGCCTTACCCGAAAAGTATTGCAACGCATCCCTGCTGACCAGCTTAGCTGGAAACCCCATGAAAAATCAATGACACTCTCCCGCCTGGCTACGCATATTGCCGACATACACGGGTGGCCTGCTTTTATTATAAAGGGAGACATGCTGGATATGGCAGTAACTCCCCTTGCTCCTGTACCATTAGATAGTTTGGAAACTTTATTAGAAAGTTTTGAGCAGAAAATAAGCAATGGAATTGCTGTTCTGGAAAGTACGACAGATGATGAACTGGAGCAACCCTGGACGTTGCGGCGAGGCGATCATCTGGTTTTCACGCTTTCCCGTAAGCAGGTTTTGCGCAGTATGGTTATCAACCACATTGTTCACCACCGGGGACAGCTTACGGTTTATCTGCGGATGCTGGATGCTCCTGTACCATCCATTTATGGGCCTTCGGCAGATGAAAAGGCTTTTTAACTATAGTGAGCCGATGGTATAGAATAACAGGCGACAAAAATTTCTGAAATTAGAAACGATTAACCATGAAACATACTTCCCGGTTTTTTACAACCTTTTTATTGATTATGAGCGCTTGTTTTTGGGGATTACAAAGCTATTCCCAGCAGCGGATGCTATTGTACCCCAACGATAAAAATGCAGTGATTGCCGGTTTTGATTCCCTGCCGCCACTCATGGATTATTACCCTGCCACCAACGGCGCTGCCGGGCGAACAGTGGTACTTATTTGCCCCGGCGGCGGCTACAGCCACCTGGCCTGGGATAAGGAGGGAGTAGTACCTGCAAAAATTTTTAATGCAGCTGGTATTGATGCGTTTGTATTGCAATACCGGCTCAACAATGGCAAACAGCAAGGCCATCATTTTCCGGATCAGTACAATGATGTAACAACGGCTTTGCGTATGATTAAAGCAAAATCAACTACTTTAGGATATAGTCCCGAAAAGGTGGGCATCATGGGTTTTTCGGCAGGCGGCCACCTGGCCTCTATGGCTACTACCATATTTACCGGGGCAAATGCTACAGCAAAAGATTCGCTGGCCCGGTATAGCAGCAGGCCGGCTTTTTCCATTTTACTATACCCTGTTATTTATATGGATACCGTAGTGGCTCACCGGGGCAGCCGCACCATGCTCCTGGGTAATAACCCAACGGAGACGATGGTTGATTCGCTATCTACCCAAAACCGGGTTACAACTCAAACCCCGCCGGTGATGCTAATACTGGCTGACGACGATAAAACAGTGATTCCGCAAAACAGCATTGGTTTTTACCAGGCATTAAAAAAATATAAAGTACCAGCCACTATGCATATTTACGACCATGGCGGTCATGGCTTTGGCACTGCACCTGCCGACCCGGTATTAAACCAATGGCCGAAGCTATGTTTGGAATGGATGGCAAGGCTGGGATTTAAATAATACATTTTATCAAAGCAAAAGCCCCGCTTCTGATAATAGAAGCAGGGCTTTTAAGGAAAGTGTATCTGGATTAATTAAAAATATATTTTACCCCAAACTGCATCTGCCAGCGTGAAGCAATACCTGTACTGTTGGTGAAATTGGTAGTACGTGGAACCAAATTAGTTGCATCCTGGTAAGGGAATGAAAAACTTGGCTTATTATCTACTGTTTGACCTTCATACGTCAGTAACTGGTAGCCGGAAGCATTACTGGTAAGGGTTGGTGTTTTTAGTGAACCCCAATATTTGTTCAGCAGGTTTCCTGCATTGATCAGATCTACTGTCAACCTTAATGTATGCCTGTCTTTTCCGGTGTTTACATAAATGTCTTGTGTCAGGTTTAAATCTAATCTCTTATAAAAAGGATATACAAAGGCATTTGCTTTAGCATATTCACCCCGGTGAGCACTTAAATATTTATCCTGGTTGATATAGTTATCAAGTTGTTGCCAAAGTTGGGCAGGTGTTCTTAAATCTTTTGTACCTGTGAAGTTAGCAGCATACACACCCGACCCGCCTGAACCAGCTTGTACCAGGTTAATTTCACTTGCATTTCTGGGTATATACACCAGATCATTCGTATTACCATCGCCGTTTAAGTCGCCGGAATAAATATAAGAGCTGCTACCTCCTGGAGATGCTTCAAAAATAGCACCGATAGAGGTGGCAAAATGTTTTGCATATGCTACCCGGTAAGAAGCAAAAGCAATAACACGGTGAGGTTGATAATAGGAAGCATACCCTAAATTATCACCATTGGGATCGGTGTTGCTTACTGCTCTTGCACTCCATAGCGAAGAAGCGGTACTGCCACCTTCTGCCACATTCTTGGATTCACTATAAGTATAAGCTACACTTGCATACAGGTTTCTGAAAGTCTTCTGAATTCTACCGGTAATAGTATAGGAGTAACCTTTATTGGAATTACTCATTAAAATAGCTGTTCCAAGTGCCGGATCGGCTAACGTATTATTTGCATAGTTACTGGCAGTCGGCTTGTTGAAGTAGTATTTATTGCTGGCATACAGGTCATAAGCAGATCCGTTGATAGCAATAAAACGTCTTCTGTTATCAGCTCCGGATAACGGAAAACCAGTCGTTTCTTTGAGATTCAGGTTTTGATAATATACAGCGTTAATGTCTTTGGAATAAGTACCTTCTACGGTAACCACCCAATCATTAGCAAACTTTTTATCGATAGCCAGGCTTGATTTTAATACGGTAGGATATTTAAAATTTTTATCGGTCAAAGCAACGCTGTAACTGGTGTTTGCGTTGGCGGTGGTAGGCCTCAGTTTATCCGGGTTCACATTAAAAGCAACACCTGTACCATTCGTAACAGGGCCATTGGCTACTACTGAAGTACCGATCGTTTGTAATGCTCCAAATTGTATCCCGTTGTTGCTTGCCTGGTTGCTTATCCATACAAAAGGCGGCGGGCCTGAAAATATACCGGCTCCACCTCTTATCTGTAAACTTCTGTTGCCGAATGCATCCCAGTTAAATCCTATCCTTGGTGAAAAAATAAGTGCATTACCCGGTGCTTTTCCGATGTTGTAGGAATTGCCATCTTTAAATTTCAGGGCATCGAAATAAGGGTTATCGGTAAATGCCTGCTTGTATATGGTCATATCAAGGCGAAGGCCATACGTAAGGGTGAGGTTCTTGGTAGGGCGGTATTTATCCTGTGCAAATACACCAAGTTCTGTAGATCCGGCGTATGCAAAAGGAAACTCGCCACCTGGTAAAGCCGAATATTGCAGATAATAGTTTCTGGAATTTGCCGCTCCGTTCAGTACACTGTTTCTAAAGTCGTTTAAGCTATTGAACTGGTAAACGCCCTGGTAACCGGGAGCAAAGGCATTCTTATATTTCCGGTAATAATCCTGTGTGCCGAATGTAATTTCATGCTTCCCTTTATATAAGGTAGCTATGTCAGAAATCTGGTACACATCTGTGCTCAACAAGTTGTTGTAAGTGTACATTTCATATCCAAATGACGTAAAGATGCTACCTGCTCCATCCAGTATATCTACAAAAGGCATGGTTGCACTTGGGGAATGCTGCGAACGGAAATCACGAAGGGCGGTGTACCCTACCTGAAATTTGTTAGAAAGCGTACTGCTAAAGCGGGTATTTAATTCAGCAATAAAAATGTTGAAGTTATTGTTGATGCCATACCCTGCTGAAAAGAAAGGTAATCCGGTATTATTAGGAGAACCAGAGCCGCTTGTGACTAAGCTGGTTCCGTTGTTAGGACGGCTACCGCTCGGGAACTGGTCGGCATACGATTTTAAATAATTATATTTAATTGTAAACGTATTTTTCTGGCCGATATTCCAGTCAAGCTTAGCTGTTATTTTATCACTTCTGGTCAGGAAATTATAATTCTGATAGGCCCCAGGATCGTAACCAAAACTTGACTTCAGTAATGCCGATAATGCATTTAAAGAATCCGCATTTGCTTTAGAAACGCTTCCTGATACCGCAGGATGGTTTGCATCGGAGGCTGTATAACTGGTAGCTGGTAATTCCTGCCTCACCTGTTCTGCACTCAAAAAGAAGAATAATTTATTTTTAATAAGCGGACCTCCAATGGTAAATCCATCAATATGGTAGGTAAGCGGAGTTTTGGGGGCTTTCAAATAGCCTACGTTATAACCTTGGGTATTTTCATTTTTAGTGTAATAATAAACAGAACCTCTAAATTTGTTAGTACCACTTCTGGTAACTGAATTAACACCGGCACCTGAAAAACCACCTTGCCTTACGTCATAAGGGGCGACATTCACCTGTATTTGTTCAATAGCTTCAATACTAATAGGCTGGGAGTTAGTTTGACCTCCTAAAATTCCGGACAGGCCAAATGAGTTATTAAAATTGGCGCCATCCACGGTTAGATTGTTATACTGTGAGCTTCTGCCGCCGAAGTTCAAACCATTAGAAGTTGGTTCAAGCTTGGTAAAATCCTGCAGCGAACGGTTGATGGTGGGTAATCTTTCAATTTGCGTTCTGTTGATGATTTCCTGACTTCCGGTTCTGCTACTATTGATGATACCATTCTGCCGTACAGATGTTACTGTAACACCTTCCAGTGAAGCAGCAGAAGCATTCAAATCAAAATCTGCTTTAAACTCCTGGCCTAACAGTAAATAAACACTGTCACGTTTTGCCGTTTCATACCCTACATAACTAACGGTAATTAAATAAGGGCCACCTACTTTAAGATTGGGAAGGTTATAACGCCCGGACTGCCTGGTAGTCGTAGCTGATTGCGTTCCGGTTGGCAGGTTTACGACTGTAATAGTAACGCCAACTAAAGGTTTTTTACCACCCGACACCGTGCCCACAATTTCGGAAGTTGTTTCCTGGGCCTCCACAATTAATGACGACATTAAAATAATAAGAACTGATACAATTCTCTTCATCATGATAATAGTTTTGATTATAATTTTTTGCAAAGAAAAGCCAAATGATTTCCCACTGGCCGAGACTATGTTAACAAATTGTTAGCTGCACCTGTGGAAAAGTAAAAAGTTACGGCAGGAAATACACATTTATAAATAGATTAATATTTTGTAATGGATAGTTCAAAGGCTTTATATCAGCATGAAATCATTCCTTCCTAAATCCGGGAGCGGCCTGATTATAAAGCATTTACCGTAAAAGGAAATAACCTTCCTTTTGCATTAATTTTGCAGCATGGCCTACTTAGATCCTAAAAATGATCTCACTTTCAAAAAGGTTTTTGGCGAACACCCGGATTTGCTGAAAAGCCTGTTGAATGCGTTGCTGCCTTTGGAAGAAAGCCGACTGATTGAAAGTCTGGAGTATTTGCCGGTTGAGATAGTGCCGGTGATACCTGAATTTAAAAATTCGATTGTCGATGTTCGCTGTTATGATAATCGTGGCCGGCATTTTATTGTAGAAATGCAGATGTTATGGACAGATAGCTTTAAATACCGGGTACTATTTAATGCTTCCAAAGCTTATGTAAAGCAGTTAGAGAAAGGGGAGAAATTTAAAGGACTACAGCCGGTATATGCACTCAGTTTTGTGAATGAACGTTTTCAGCCCGATACCAACCATTTTTATCATCATTACCGGATCATTCATACCCAAGACACCAATCAGCAGATTGACGGGTTGGAATTTGTGTTTGTAGAGCTTCCCAATTTTAAAGCTGCTAATTTTTCCGAAAAGAAGATGATGGTGCTTTGGCTACGTTTCCTGACAGAGATACAAGATGGAACCCGCATTGCACCAGAGGAGCTTTTAAAAAACGATGAAATCAAAAAAGCGCTGGATATTTTACAGGAATCGGCTTTTACGCCTGCAGAGTTGGAATACTATGATAAATACTGGGATAAAATAAGTACAGAACGAACCTACGCCTTCGAAAAAGAGCAAAACGCTTTGATAAAGGGTGAAGCAATAGGCAAGGAAATAGGCAAGGAGATTGGTAAGGAGATTGGTAAAAAAGAACAACAGGTTGCATCTGCCTTAAAAATGTTTCCAAAAGGTTTCAATAATGAAACAATCGCTGACTTAACAGGCTTAAACGTTACGGAAATTCAAACACTTCGCCAATCCGGAACGTTAGATTAATATTAAAAACAACACATGCTGAATACGATACAAAGTGCAATAGAAGATATAAAAAACGGTAAACTGGTGATTGTGGTAGATGATGAAGACCGGGAGAACGAAGGCGATTTTATAACCGCTGCCCGTAATGCCACACCAGAGGTTATTAATTTTATGGCCACCTATGGCCGCGGCCTTATTTGTGCGCCTTTAATGGAGGAGCGTTGTGAAGAGCTTAAACTCGAAATGATGGTTACTAACAATACAGGCATCCACGAAACGCCTTTTACCGTGTCCATTGACCTATTAGGTCACGGCTGTACCACCGGCATTTCTGCATCGGATCGTTCCAAAACTGTGCAGGCACTCATCAACCCGGCTACCCGCCCTGATGAGCTGGGACGCCCCGGCCACATTTTTCCATTGAAAGCAAAAAAGGGTGGCGTACTTCGACGCAGCGGGCATACGGAAGCTACCATTGATCTGGCTCGTTTGGCAGGTTTTGAGCCGGCCGGAGTATTAGTAGAAATTATGAATGAAGATGGCAGCATGGCCCGCATGCCTGATCTGGAACTGATAGCTCAGAAGTTTGACCTAAAACTGGTTTCTATCAAGGACCTGATTGAATACCGGCTGAAGCAGGATACGCTGATTGAAGAGATCGTAACGGTGGATATGCCCACTATTCACGGACATTTTAAAATGGCTGCTTTTCGGGATAAAAGCAATGGCAACGAACACCTGGCTATTTACAAAGGCAGCTGGAAAGCGGAAGAGCCGGTGTTGGTGAGGGTGCACAGCAGTTGCTTCACCGGCGATATTTTGGGCAGCCTGCGTTGCGATTGCGGCGATCAGCTTACCCTGGCCCTGCAAATGGTAGAAGCCGAAGGCAAAGGATTGATTTTATATATGAACCAGGAAGGCCGGGGGATTGGCCTGATTAATAAATTGCGGGCCTACAAGCTACAGGAAGAAGGCGCCGATACAATGGATGCTAACCTGCAGCTAGGCCTGCCTGCCGATGCACGGGATTATGGCGTAGGGGCACAGATATTGCGGCACCTGGGCGTTAGCAAGTTGCGGCTGATGAGTAATAATCCCAAAAAGCGGGTTGGGTTAACCGGCTATGGTTTGGAGATTGTAGAAACCGTGCCGCTGCAAACAGCTTCTAATCCGCATAACCACAAATACCTTACTACCAAGCGGGATAAAATGGGACATGAACTAATCATGTAACTCAACTCAGGACGGAGTCGCTCCCGGCGACACCGTCCTTTACAATCAGTTACGAATAGGTCGGCATCGCTTACGTACGGTCTTTTAATTTGATCAAATTAATAGCGATGTCGTCCTTTGAAATTGATCGTGCTGAATGCATTAATTAGCGATATCCTTTTCTATCTTTCGTTATGAAGGACGGCATTCCCAAAGTTTCGGGAAAGGCAGCCCGATCTGCTAAACTTTTGAGGTTACAGAAAAGCGGTGCCGACCTGCAAACATCTAAGGCTACCCCTTTTATAAGAATAGCTGATATTAGCGCTTGAAAAAATTTGGCGGAACATGTTTTGTAATGTTGCGAATGAAAGCAGCCTCCTGTATAAAAGAACTGTCCTACCTATCACCATCGCTTTGGTTAGCAGCCCCATACCACTTTGAAAAAACGAAGATTTTTAAAAATAACCAGTATCGTCCTGCTCCTGATAGCGGTATTGTTACTTTGTTTTCACTTTTGGTTTATCAACCGGTCAGTTCAATTGCTGGAAGATTTTGTAACTACCCAATCAGGTGGCAAATACAGACTTCATATTCAAAAACTGCATTATAATTATATAAAGCTCATTTTTGAGCTGGAGCAGCCTACCCTTATTTGTGCGGATACCACTACTGTTTCAGATAAGTATGATGTAAAAGCAGCCCGGATAACCATGAACTTAAAAGGTTTGCTGCCTTTTATCTTTAACAAAGAAATCCGGCTGGATTCATTGCTGATTGATGCACCGCAAATATTTATTGTTCATCAAAAAATAAAAGATACCACTAAGGGGCCATCCAGAGATCCGAATATATCACAGGATATGTTTGATGCATATGCATCGCTCCGCAACAGTTTAGGGCTGTTGCAGGTTGATCAATTTCGCATTGCCAACGGCTCTTTTTCTATTCAAAATGTGAGAAAACATCAGGTCCCCTTACAAATTTCCGGTATCGATTTTTTGGTAAAAGGACTCAACATCAATCCGGAAAAAACACCGGAGTACGATCCGCTGGCCATTACCGATAGCATTAAATTAACTATTGCCGGACAAACCATTCATTTCCCCGATGGTAATAAATCCATCTCTTTCAAATCCTTTCGTTTCAACACCTTTAATGGCGCCCTTACGCTGGATAGCTGCCGCGTAATCAGCAGCAATGACAGTACTGCCAGCAACTTTAATATTTACACGGATCAGTTGTCATTTAAAAAACTGCGGCTGGTATCCCGTAACGGCGAAGACTTTACACAAATTGATTCCGTGTTTTTTACGCGACCGGCTGCAAAATTGTTAATGGAAGCGAAAGCCGGAAAAAAAGATAGCGCTAATGCCATTTCCAATACTCTGCGTAAGGTAGTGGAAACAATTACCGGTAATGCGGCTATTAATTACATTGGTATTAATAATATGGCTTTTGATATTACGACACTCAAAAACGGCAGGGAAAACAACTTTACGTTTGTTCAGGATAAGCTGGAGATAGGGGATGTAGTATTAAGTAAAGATTCCATTGTGCCAATTGGTATTGGTTCGTTACGGTTCGGGTTAAAGCGGTACACCAATTATTTCAACGACAGTACCTATCTCATACAATTTGATAGTGTACGGATTTTAGATGGGCAATTAGCCTTATATGACTTTCAGTTACAATCCACTCCCAAAGCCCCTCAGTTGCAACGCATCAGCATACCGGTATTGCTGCTAAATGGAGTTGACTGGTACCGGCTGATTTTTGAACGGCGGTTTGTAGCTAAAAATATTTCGCTGTACAATCCGCTGATTACCCTTACGGCTGCACCCCAAAAAGGGAAAAAAGGGAATGTGCTGGATGTGCTAAAAGAATCATTTGCAGTAGAACATGTGCTGCTGCAGAATGCCGGCGTTAAAATTATTTTCTCTAAAAATGAATATGCCCAGGTAAAACGGCTGAACCTGAATGCAGCACCTTCTGCTTTATTGCAACATCCATCGTTGCCGGGATTTATTAAAATGCTGAATGGAATGGATGCCGGTGAAATGGCACTTGTAAAAAGTGGCTGGAATGCAAAAGTTACAGGTGTTAAAATAACGGATACCGGTGGTGTGAGGCTGCCGGTATTTAGTATAGAGAATAAGGGCAAAAACATAAAACTGGAAGGGCAAAGCCTGCTGATTAATAAACTAACAGTCGACGAAAAAAAGAATAGTGTTGCCATGGGTAAGCTAAGCTGGAAAAATATTGCCGGCAGTATGATGCTGACCGAAAAAAAGAAGATGGACGGAAATAAAAGTGATCTAAATATAAGCATCGCAGGCATTAGTGGCGGCCCAACCGATCTGCATATGCAATCCGGTAATACAAAAGCCGCTATTCTGCTTTCTTCCATTACTACGGGTATGGTAACGTTGGCAAATGGCAAACTAACCGGATTACAAAATCTGGCGCTGAAAGGCCGTGAGTGGAATGTACAAACAGAGGGATTAAAGGCAGAAGGCAGCGTTTTCAATATCACCCAGCAACAGCCTTCTTCATTCAGTGCCATACACGCTGCCATTACAGGAAAAGGAAAAGATATCAGCGCTACCATTCCTGAAATTAGTTTTCAGGCAGACGTTGAAAAAATGCTGCAACAACAATATATATTTAATTCATTACGTATCCGCAATCCACAGGTAACTGTTTCGCTCATAAATGTACCGCCCTCTGCTACATCAGGCAGCCAGCCTTTCCCGGAAGTGCAGGTACAAAAGCTGGATATCGTGAATCCGAAAATAGATTTTGTGCAGATTAAAATGAAGGACACCGTCCGTATAAATGTATCCAATGCTTCCTTTTCAACCGATGTTTTTTCAACGGCTTCCGCTATCAGCCTTCGGCAAATGGAAATGCAGGCAGGAAAACTGATTTTTCAAAAAGGTGATTCACTGATGGCTGGTTTGGCTGATGGCAAGATGGCCCTTTCCGTGGCAGATTTTACTTTATACCAAAACAATACTGCTGGCAGCGGCAACTGGAAAATCACCAATGCCGAACTGGGATTGGCAAATGCTTTTTTACATACAAAAAACAAAAACGGGAAAAAGGATACGCTGGATATTTCTACTTTTAAAACAGCCCATTTTTCGGCTACTCAACATGCGGTGCAAAACTGGCGTAGCCTGGTATTTGGCCAGCCGGCATTACAGTTTCAGCATGTAAGCCTTCGCTATTTTAATACAGATAATATTTTTTTAGTAAACAACCTGAATACTACCATTGGCAGCAACCGGATTACACTGGACTCTTTTCTGTACCAGCCACAGTTGGGCGAAGAAGCTTATATAAAGGCCCATTACTATGAAACCGATTTTATACGGGCCCGAACGGGTTATATAGAAATTCACGATTTTGACAGGCAAAGCTTTATAAAAGATTCTGCCATCCACATCCGGCATATCAGCATAGATGATGTGGTTTTCAGAGATACCCGGGATAAAACGCCTCCCTTTAATGCGGGTATTATTAAACCACTGCCGGTAAGCATGATCCGTAAAATTCCATTTGCCACCAGTATTGATTCCATCACGTTGCAAAATGCCGATATTGCCTATAAAGAAGTAAGTGAAAAAACCGGGCAGCCGGGAACCATTTTTTTTACCAACGTGCAATCAAAGTTTCTGAATCTTAAAAATTATAATCTAAACATCCGGGATACCTTTCAATGGAAAACCAATGCCCGTATGATGGATTCAATGCCTTTCTTTTTGGGTATCAAAACGGCGTACCTCGACACGATAGACAAATTAGAATTGACCGTCCGCCTGCGCCCCGCTGACCTAACGCACCTAAATCAGTTTTTTGCGCCGTTGGAAGCTATTAAATTTAAAACAGGGCTATTAGATACTTTGGAAATGGTAAGCCTTGCCAACGATTATATAGCCCACGGCAGTATGAAATTTTTTTACCACGATTTGAAAGTGGAATTTTTGAAGAAGGGAGATACAGCTAAGAAAAATATCCTGTCTTCCATCATCACTTTTGCCGCCAATGCCTTTGTAATAAAAAAGAAAAATACCAACCGTACCGGTACTGTGTTTGTCGAACGCATCCGTGACCGCTCTATCTTTAATTACATCGTAAAAATGGCATTGAGCGGTATGGGCAGCAGCATTGGTTCCAAGAAAAATAAAAAGCTGGAAAAGGCATACCAGGCCAAATTAAAAGAATTGAATTTGCCGGCATTGGAAGAATAAAGAAAACATAGAGATTTCGGTAAACATGTTGCCATTCATATAATTGATTAAAAATATTTTTAATTCATTCATACAACGGATTAAAATCCATTGCTATAATATGGATCGTACCTACGGTTCCCAGGGTTAAAGCCCTGCGCTACAATATGGGTCGTGCCTATCCCGAACAACGGGACAGGCTGGCACTACACCTTGTCTTTTCACTCAAAGCCTCGTAGAGGCGACCCATTTTGTAGCCAGTGATTTCAATCCCTGGAACTAATATGGAAATAGAATCGCCAATTTTCAGTTCTCCACATACCGCCCAATTCGTCCATTCCCTCCGGCTAAAAAAATAGCAGTCCCTTGCTTCGCCTTCTGTACTACATGAAACTGCACATCCGAAATATGGATCCATTCCTTAGGGCCTTTAACGGATATATCTGTACCGGCCAGACCAGTAGCAATTAAGTTTTTTGCATCTTTCCAAATCACGCAGCTTTTATACCCGGCTGGCGGGTAAGCCGGCGATTTCCAGCTTTTGCCACTATTGGTGGAGTACAGGCTATTGTACATTTCCATCTTGTAATCTTTAAAATCACCTCCTAATATCACATAGTTATCACCGTTTACGGCCAATGAATTAGCCCCGGCACTTTCCACATTTTTATTAATTAACAATGGGATAATAGCAATTTCCCGATTTGGACTTTTGCCCATCATTACCAGATTGCTTTGTTCGCCACCACTTACAAAGCCATATTCAAACCGGTCGCTGTTTACAAATTGCAGATTGGTACCGCTGGCTGCAAAGCAAGCTTCGCCGCTATCAGCTACAGGCCGGTGCGGCGTTAGTATTTCCTGCCAGGTATTGCCACCATCATTCGTTTCTACCATCCAGAAACGGCGGTTAATCGGGTCGCCAACGCAAACACCGCGTTCATTGTCTTTAAATGTCATAGCGTCTAAAAAAATACCGGGCAGGTGCTTTTCGTAAACGGTTTTCCAACTCAGGCCACCATTCGTGGTTTTTAAAATATTAGCCGGGCTATCAATGGCCATAATGATGGCGGTGTTCCTGTCAAATGCTTCTATATCCCGGAAATCACGTTTCTCAAAACCGGCGGGGTGCAGCCAGGTAAAACTAAAGCCACCGTCTGTGCTTTTGCCAATGGTACCTTTACTGCCGCTAATCCAAAGTACCGAATCGCTTACCACGCTCATGCCCCGAAACGAAACGCCTGACTGGCTGCTATCTACAAATAAAATTTTTTGTGCATGAGATTGATTTGTCAGAAAAAAAGAAATAAAAAGGGAGAGTAGTTTTATCATCCTAATTTGGTTAGTGCATAAAATTAGCTGAAGTTAGGATGTGGCATCAATTCTCTTTTCTGCCAGCTACCTGCTAACTCATCCGACTCCGGACTTTTACATCTTCCGGTCTTCCGGACTTTCCTATTTTCGCCGCTATGCCGAAACTGCCATTTGATATTTTGTACGAAGATGCTGACATTGTAGCTATCAACAAACCCGCCGGCCTGCTAACCCTACCAGATCGCCACGACCAGGAGCTGCAATCGGTGAGAGGCATTTTGCAAAGGCTGTATGGTAAAATTTTCATTGTTCACCGCCTGGATAAAGAGACCAGTGGAGCTATGGTTTTTGCCAAAAACGAAGTGGCCCATAAATATTTGTCTGCTTTGTTTGAGGGCCGGGATATTGAGAAAATATACACCGGGCTGGTAGTTGGTAAACCCCTGGAGGATGCCGGTACTATTGATGCACCGATTGCTGAAAATACCAGCCGCTTGGGCACCATGATTATTCATAAAAGAGGCAAGCCTTCACAGACCGATTTTACGGTAATGCAGCGCTTTAGTCAATACAGCCTATTGCAATTTACCCTGCATACCGGGCGTACCCACCAGATACGGGTGCATTGCAAACACATCGGCCACTCCATTGTTTGCGATAATGTATATGGCGATGGCAAATCGGTTTTACTATCATCTATCAAGAAGAAATTCAGGCTTAGCAAAAACGAAGAAGAAGAACGGCCGTTGCTCAACCGGCTGGCATTACATGCATCCCGGCTTTCTTTTCTGAAAATGAATGGCGAAAATTTGAAGTTGGTAGCACCGCTGCAAAAAGATATGCAGGCAGTGATTAATCAGTTGGAAAAGAATGCGTAGGTGAATAGCAGGATGGCATCGCTTATATCGGACATTAAATTAAATGTAACTATGAGCGATGCCGTCCTTTTTAAGGATACCGATTAAATTCTCTCTAACTCTTCCCTTGTCAATTCGCCTGTTGTGTTTCCGGTATTTAGGGTAGCAGCCGGCTCAAACAACATCACGGATACTTCCTGTTCTGCCACCGGCCTGTGCTCAATGCCCTTCGGCACAATTAAAAATTCACCTTCCTGTAGTGCTACTGTTTTGTCCCGGAATTCCATGTGAAAGCTGCCCTTCACCACATAAAATAATTCATCTTCCGCATCATGTTTATGCCACACAAATACTCCCTGAAATTTTACCAGCTTTACCTGTTGCCCGTTTAGTTCGCCAACTACTCTGGGGTTCCAATGATCGTTAAACAGGGAAAATTTTTCGGCAAGATTGACGGCGTGCATAACTGCTGGTTGATAATCAGAGATGGTAGTATAGAACTTTTATAAACAGCCCTGCCGGATACGATAAAGCTGCGATGATTTGTTGTTTTTTAAAATTGTAATGTAACAAACGCCTTTGAAATCTGAATGATAAATTAAAAATAATCAGTTGTTGAAGTTGTCCAGATATTTATAACCACTGCCTGTGTTAAGAAGTAAAACCTGTTCTGATGAAGTGATTATTTTGCTTTGGTTTAATTGTAGCAGTGCTTTCCATGTTGCAGCGCCCTCGGGGGAAATGAGTAAACCTTCCGTATTTGCAAATTCCTTTACCCCTGCCACAATTTCTTTTTCATCAACTGCGATAGCAGTTCCATTCGATTCTTTTAATACCTGCAGCATCATACTCATTCCAAAGGGATAAGGTACAGCCAAACCATTTGCTATCGTTGCTTTGGGTATAAAGTTACTTTTCCAGTTAGCAGGGTCTTTCATTGCGTATAACAATGGCGCACATTCCTTTGATTGTACGGCAATCATTCTTGGTAAAGGCCCGGTTATCCATCCCAGGGCCATCATTTCTTTGAATGCTTTCCAGATTCCGATTAAACCGGTGCCTCCCCCGGCGGGATAAATAATTACGTCCGGCAATTGCCAGTTTAGTTGTTCTGCAATTTCATAGCCCATCGTTTTTTTCCCTTCTAACCGGTATGGTTCTTTCAAAGTGGACATATCAAAATACTGCCTGTCTTTATTTATTTCCATTACTTTTTTTGCACAATCATTAATTAACCCGTCAACTAATAGTAGTTCTGCGCCATAGAGTTCACATTCCTGTTTAAAGATTTTAGGCGTATGGCTGGGCATTACGACGGTACATTTTATATTGGCTTTTGCACAATAAGCTGCCAACGCACCTCCTGCATTTCCTGCTGTAGGTATGATGCACTGCTTTATCCCAAATTCTTTTGCTTTAGATACAGCTACACTTATCCCTCTTGCTTTAAATGAACCGGTTGGATTAGAAGATTCATCTTTCAATAATAAATCTGTAAACCCGAATCTGTTGCCGAGTTTTTGTAAAGCAAACAGGGGAGTCATTCCTTCGCCTAACGTAACGATATTCCTTTCTTTTACAACCGGCAGCATTTCTGAATAGCGCCACATTGTATGCTGGCGAAGCTGGCTCCTTTTTTTTGGAAGTTCCTGTGAGAGGTCGTATTCAACAACTAAGGGTTGATTGCAGCATGATGCATACGTGTTAATGGAAGATAAAGTATATTCCTTTTGACAATTAAAACATTTTAGTACAGTAGCGAGTGTAAAGGGCTTTGTGATGGTTAGCATCTGATAAAATTACAGATGTAACTATAACCGGTACGAATAAGAAGTTATAGGCTATAACTTTAGGTTATACCTCTTTCTTGCAAAAACGGATAAAAGTTTTATTCAATTCATTACTATCAGTGCCGTGCCGCTGAATAAAAAAAAAGTCACGGATTATTTGAAAGTTTTCAATTTTTATAGCTACTAAATCACCATCCCTCAACTCTTTTAACACAGAACCCTTAGGTAAAAAACCGAGACAATCATCCTCTCTTAAAAAATTTTTCAATGCTTCCGTTCCTGCGAGGCGTACACTTACTTTTAAACCGGATAATTTAATTCCATGCTTTTCCAGGTTGTATTTTAAGGCTGCTAACGTTCCTGAACCCTGCTCTCTTAATACAATTGGATAATGCTGGATTTCTTGTATGGTTAATATTCTCTTTTTTGAGATAGGACTTTTTGCACTGCAAACAGCCACAACTTCATCTGTAATAAAGGGTTGATATAAAATAGTAGAATTTTTTTTCTTTCCTTCCACAATGCCAATATCAATGTCCTGATCAATCAACGCTTTAGTGATGGTATCTGTATTCCTGTTAAGCAAACTAATTTTTACTTCAGGATATTTTTGGTGAAATGCTGATAAGATTTTCGGAATAATGTATAAAGCGACCGTTGTGCTGGCGCCCAATTTTAGCTGGCCTTTAGCCTTTACATGATCATTAAGTGTGCTCAGCTCAAATTCTAATTGATTTTGAATTTTTTTAGCTTCTTTCAAACGGCTCAATAGTAACTGGCCACCTTTTGTCAGATGTATGGCATTACCATTTCTTTCAAATAAAGTAGTCTTGTAAAAGGTTTCAAGTGCTTTGATATGTTTACTGATGGCTGGCTGGCTAATGAACATAATTTCTCCGGCTTTGGAGAAACTAAGGTTGGATGCTACTTCTATGAATATTTCATGTCTTGTAGAAAGCATACAATGGCTAAATAGGTGAAGCTTAAATTTTTAAATCAATGTATTGCTTCTACATACTTTTTAAAGTTGTCGAGAATGGCTTGCCACCCGGTCTGTTGCATTTCAACGGAATGTGTACCTTCTGCATCAAAAATTTCCGTAACAGTCGTTTCATTTCCACTGCCTGTAAAAGTGACGGTTACTTTTCTGCCGTCACCAAGGGTGTAAGCAATTAGTTCATTTGTTTTTACCTCATCATACGCAGCACCAAAGTCGAAGCCCATGCTGCCGTCTTTTGCTTCCATGCGGTAAACAAACCTTCCACCCACCCGTAAATCGTTTTCCGCTTTGGGCGTGTGCCAATCGTCCGATGCATTGTTCCATTTTATAATAGCTTCCGGGCTGGTCCATAGGTTCCATACTTTTTCTACCGGTGCGTTGATGGTAGTTGCTACCGTGATTTGTGTTTTTTCTGAGTTGCTCATTTTACAGTTTGTATTATTTTATTCAGGAATAATATTAAGAACGTGATTGGCAATAGTTATTAAGACAGTCATTCTGGCTTACATGGAGAGACGTATTTTTTCAATTTGCTGAATAGATAGTTCTGTAAGTTCAGCGATGGTTTGATTATCAAATCCTTTTAAGATGGCCTTCTTAGCCATTTTGATATTTTCATCTTCTCTTACCTTATACGTTGCTTCCGATTGTAAGGAAAGGATTTCGCTGGCTTTATAATGTAGATAGTCCAGGTAGCGGTTGTAACTATATTGGTCGTCCTGTGGAAGCCGCATAAAGTCCAGTACTTCGCCTGCTTCTTTTAAACCTTTGGCTTTGAAGCCTTCCTGTACTTCGCTGTTTTTTAAAAAATAAATCCATTCGTCTAATGTGTCTGTAGCAATTTTATTAAAGTTACTGACTTTTATTAGGTAATATTCCGGGAAAATGTCGGATATTTTATCTTTGGAAAATGCTTCTTTTTGTTTGTCGGAAAGTTGTAGTATATCATTTTCATGAAGCCCCTGAAAGGTAGTGCCAGCTTTGTACACATAATCCTGCCCCTGTCCCAGATCGAAATAAACAATATTGATAGATATAATCTTTTTGATTTCCTGGTAGGCCTGCCCTAACGATAAATTCTCTGTAAGCGCTTTGGATGCACCGTAAGCCATGCGGTGAAAGAAATCTATCTCATACGTGTTCTGAATTTCAACAATAACCAGTTCTTTTTTTGAATTCTGGGTTAAAATGTCAACCCGGTTAAATTTGTCATCTTCTGTTTCCTGATTGCCTTCACTTTCCAATATTTTTTCAATGCGGATGTCATCAAATAAAAGCTCACTTAAAAAGCCCTCCAGAATTCCATAATTCGCTTTGTTCCGCAACAATTTTTTTACAGCCCAATCAAAACGAATTAATTTTTTGTTCACTGTGAAAGTGTTTTATGCTGTAAAGATAAAAAGGAAAAGAAGGGCTAAAATTGCGGGAGATATAGCATCCAATGATTTATTTTAATTGATTACATCTTTGCGCCGATGGGAAATACTATTTCGTATGCCCGGCTAACCTATGATGAAAATAGAAATAGAAGTTGATGATTAGTACTTAGTAAAAGTGTCAAAATAAAACCCTGAATTAAGGGTAAATTCTGTAATTGAGTTCAGGTATCTGGGGATGATGGGTAATTCGTTTTTGATCTATCAATTTTCTGTCAACTTTTATTGCTGTTTGGTATTCTTTAAGATTAAGTCTGACTACGACTGTCAATCCTGTTTTAGTAGCTGTCTGCTCTATGCATCTTTGAACGGTTTGGTAGTCGCAAAACACCACTCCTTCCATGGCTTTGTGTACCTGCGAGAACAAGCGGTGTTCAATTGGATTCCACTTGGAACAATAGGGCGGATAATGGCACACAATAACCGACAGTCCCGTTTCTTTGGCAAATTGCAGCAACCGGTGTTTGAATATAAAATGCCGGTAACTGTTAGCCCCACCCGCATCACACAACAGCATTATATTTTTTGCATCCGGATAATGATGTATGCCATATTCATACCACCACCATAGTAGGTTATCTATTACAAAATCGGCTGTCTCACTACTACTGCCAATAGAAATGTACCCTCTGTTGGCTTGCACATCATAGATGCCATGGGGTATCACTTTGCCTTGCGAAAGATGTTCATAATCATGATCGTATACTTTCAGTGCTTCTGTGCAAAAGCACCTGCCGTTACGGTATAAATTGCCCAGGCGTTCTTTCTTTTTACAATCTATGCTAAGTACAGGGCTTTGACAACTCATTACTAATATCAAAGAACAAATAATGCGGAACTGTTCGTCCCGCTTGCCATAACTACCGGTAGCTAACTGTTTGTGCTGCTTGCGGTAAGCATAGCCCCATGCCTTTAACTGACGTTTGATGAACTGGTGGCTCAGCCTGATTTGATGCTTCTCATAAAACAAAGCAGCAATGGCACAGGGTTTCAGGCTTATCCAATACACCTCGGCTGCTGTTGGGCTGCCAGCTTTATACGTCTCTATCAGGGCAAGTAACTGGCTGGTAATATCAGGATATTTGTCCATCTTTTTTTTTCCTGCCACCGCCCTTGCGACGCTGCCTGCCCACTTCAACAGGCTGCTGTTCCAATAGCTCCTTTCGTCCCTGCCAAAGCGTTTTTTTATCAATCAGCAGTATTTCACTGATATAGTCCACACCACCACGACCCAATTTAAGCGATTCCAGGGCAGCGTAATGCCGGCGATCCTTTTCTGATAAACGGCTGTAATGCAACTGCATCAATTGTACTATCTCATCGAAAAATGGTTTCAATTTCATATCCCTTTTTTGCTCAACAAGATTACAACACTTTTCGGGAACTTATTTTGATAATCTTACTTAGTCTAAGATTGCTTTTCCATCCCGAGCAACTAATAGTAAATCTACACTTATTAAAACACGGTTTTCGTTTGCCATAATAGCGAATAGCGCAACCCCCCTTATATACTCCGCTTTATTTAAATCAAGGAAGGTGTTTTATTTGTGTTGTTTGGATTATTACATTACCGCCCACAGAAGTGTTTGTAGTAATTTGTCTATTTGTAATTGGGGTAAGTTTAATCTCTATTTCATAACCTTGAGAAGCATGTACGGTACAAAGATGAGCATTACAATTAGGTGCCCATATCGCAGTTCCTGAGGGTCTTCTCCTTCCGTTAAACCTATCCGTGGGTCTACGAAGTCTAACGCCCAGATAGTAAGGTGCCGGATTAGTACATCCTGGAGTAATACATTGTACCATAATTAATGATTTCTTTTAAAGCTTAATTGCTGAATTAAAACGTACAAACTTATCCCAATCTATTAAACCATTGTCTAAGCAGAATGTGTCCGCAAATTCTTTTGTAAATTTGTTTATCATTTGCGAGTATGATTTAATGAAATCGTCATTCCGTTCTTTGGCCTGATGTTCTAACGGTTCAATAATTTTTATGTAAAGGTCTGTTTCACCAGAAACGAACTCCCAGAACTTTTGTCCACAATACTTAAAATAATCGCCTTTGTCAGAATTATTATCCCGACCATAACAACAACCATTTACTGCGGTAATGCTGAGTTGTGAATTACTTGTACGCAGTGTCTTCTGTGCGATCTTGAAATCTGCTCTCATTTTACCAATTTGTGAGCTGTTGCCCCAATTTGGGCCTGACTTTATTGTCACGATAAAGCGAATACCACTTTTGTCAAACTCCAAATCAATACCGGGAATGCCTGACTTGCGACCATCATATACTTTACCGTTAATAAAAATTGCAAGCCCTTCAAGCCAATCGCCAAAAATTGTTTCTTCCTGTGACGATATAAAAGCATCTGTCAAACTTTTAATTATATCTTGTGCAGTCAAAATATATTTAGCTTTGAAGAGATAAGGATTTTTCTTTCCTAAAACTTTTCTCAACTTCAAATCATTTAACCCAGCAATTCTCTTTTGATGAAAAGTTCCAATATTTTCTTCAACGTATTGTGTAATGTCGCTTAGATTTATTTTTTTCATGTTTTATTTTCGGCTCTAACAAACATAATTCCACTGGTTGAACTTGTTCTTTTACCATGTTATAGTATTCCGCCATTAAATCAATTCCGATTGAATGTCGTTTCATTCTATTTGCAATAAGAATTGTTGTTCCTGAACCCATAAAAGGATCAAGGACTGTGTCTTGTTCCTTTGTAAATAATTTCATAAACCATTCAGGAAGTTCCTGTGGAAAAGCAGCGCTATGATTTTTATTACTACACTCTGTTGCTAAATGAAGAACGTTTGATGGATATGCTTTATCCCTTACCAACCAATTAGAAATATTTTTACCAAAGCCGCTTCCAACTTTTGAATTGTCGCGTATTTTATCTGTGTCACTAAGATTTTTAAGTCTCGATTTTGCCCAATCTCCCATTGGAACCATTACTTCGTCTTGGTACATATTAAATTTTTTACCCTTATTAAATTGCAAAAGTCTTTCCCATGCATCACGGAAACGATTAGGCCATTTGCCAGGATAGCAATTTTTTTTATGCCAAATAAATTCCTCTGTCCATAACCAACCTTGTTTACGCATTTCAATAATTATTTCCATAACGTAAATGCTACGTTCACCTTCGACAACTTTTTCTTTTATATTTAGAATAAAAGTTCCGGTAGGTTTTAAAACCCTAAGTAGTTCTTTTGTTATAGGGAGAAACCATTCAACGTATTTGTCAGGATGAATGCCACCATAAGTTTCTTTGCGTTGGTCAGCGTAAGGTGGAGATGTTACAATAAGGTCTACTGAGTTATCTGGAAGTTTTTTAAGAATGTCTCTGCTGTCACCTAAAAATAAATCAGTTCTTATCTCCATAGTAAAATCCTGTTTGTACAAATATAAAGCCTTTGTATTCGAATGTCTAAACCTTGGTAATTTCAGGGTGCCTCACAAAAAGTGGTGTGTAATACAATATTATAAGAACTATGGCCTACTTCCAAATCTTTCATTCCAAACATTCTTATTTATATACGCTCCTGTATTTAAGGTGTGGCAATACAACTTTTCCTTTTTCCGTAAGCACAAAAAAGCCGCCCCCTTCTAGGAAACGACTTCTTAAAATTCACACAAACAAAAACTTACTTATTCGGCTGTGGCGTATAGCGCAGGTAAGGTTTTACAATGGTAATGCCTTTATCAAATTTCTTAATGGCATCTTCCGTGCTTACAGCAGGTATTACAATTACGTCTTCGCCGTCTTTCCAGTCGGCGGGGGTGGCTACACTATAATTAGCGGTTAATTGCAGGCTGTCAATTACCCGCAGCACTTCCACAAAGTTGCGGCCGGTACTGGCAGGGTAGGTAATCATCAGTTTTACTTTTTTATCCGGGCCAATAATAAACAGGCTCCGCACTGTAGCATTTACAGTGGCATTCGGGTGTATCATGTCGTACAGTTCCGATATTACACGGTTGGGGTCGGCTAGTATGGGGAAATCAACTGCTACATTTTGTGTTTCATTGATGTCGTTGATCCAGCCGGTATGTTTTTCCAGGTTGTCCACGCTAACGGCCAGTACTTTTACATTCCGTTTTTCAAATTCACTTTTCAGCGCCGCCGTACGGCCTAGTTCCGTGGTACAAACCGGTGTGTAGTCGCCGGGGTGGCTGAACAATACGCCCCAGCTATCGCCGAGGTATTCATAAAAATTAACTTCGCCAATACTTGATTCGGCGGTAAAATCCGGGGCGGTATCGCCAAGACGTAAACTCATAATAAAATGATTTGAGTCGCAAATATAGATTGTCTATTAAAATGGTAGGGTTTTTTTAAGACAGATTATTTTTTCCCGATTGCTGCCTTTCTTACATTGCACAATGCTTTCCCAGAAAACGAAATACGCATTGCAGGCCCTGGGCTACCTGAGCGCCCATTATGACAAAGGCCCCGTTCTCATCAGCACTATCAGCACCATCAAAAAAATTCCGATTAAGTTTTTGGAGAATATTCTGCTGGAACTAAAGAATGCCGGCATCCTGGAAAGTTACCGGGGCCGTTGCGGCGGCTACCGGCTAAAAAATGAACCGTCCCAAACCAACCTGGCCGTCATTATCCGTATTGTGGACGGGCCTATTGCTATGCTCAGTTGCGTAAGCCTCAACTTTTACAAAGCCTGCGAAAACTGTGATCAGATACATTGCCGCATTAACCCGGTTATGGCCGAAGCCAGGGATGCACTGCTAAAAGTGCTATATGGGCGAACGCTGGCGGATATTAGGGACAGCCCCCACCACGAGCTGCGCTCCCAGCCTTCCGCTGCCCCCAACGGGGGAGGAACAGAACCGTAAAATTATAAACTTGGCTTATTAAAATGAAATAGTTCTTTGCTCCGATCTTACAAGTTTCCTCCCCCGTTGGGGGAGATAGAGGGGGCTTCTACCTTCATCAAAAACAGCCCGTGTGATGCTACGCTGAAATCGGCCAGTGAGCAATCTTTCGCCTCAATGATTTTTCGAAAGTCAGCGATCGTTTTTTTACCACGGCCTATGTGCAGCATGGTGCCCACTAAGCCTTTTACCATGCCCCGCAAAAAACGATTGGCCTGCACGGTATAAATTAACTGGTTGTTCGCTTCTTTCCAATGGCTTTGCATAATGCTACATAGGCGGGTAGTAGCCTGGGTATTGCGTTTGCTAAAGCTGGTGAAATCTTCATATTCCATCAACACCATTGCCGCTTCATTCAATTTATCCACGTCTAATGCATACGGATAAAAAAATGCTTTGCCCTTTAAAAAAGGATCTTTTTCCGGGTGAATAAAATACTGATAGGTACGGCTGATTGCATCAAACCGGCAGTGAGCATCTGCTGCTACCGGCATGATGTTTTTAATGACTATATCTTCTGGCAGCAGCGCATTTAAATTATATATGTGCCGGGGCTGAAAAATAATATCTGTATCAGCATGAAAAAAATTTTGAAGGGCATGTACCCCCGCATCTGTACGGGAGGAGCCGGTAAGTTGCACGGAGGTTTTATAAAAAATCAATAATGCTTTCTCTACTTCGGCCTGTACCGTATTTGCATTGTGCTGTACCTGGAAACCAGCGTACCGATTGCCATCATAAGCTACTTCGATAAAGAAACGCATTGGAACAATGTGCTAATTTGCTGATATGCAAATATGCTAATGAAAATATTCAATCCTCGAAACTGGATTTCGGTTATACGTTTACTGGTGGTTATCAAATAAAATAATTTACAATGGTTGATCAACTACATAGCCGGCAGACATTATCCCATTATCCACATCACAGCACATTAGCACATTAGCACATTAGCACATTAGCACATTAGCACATCAGCACATTAGCATATCAGCACATTAATTTTAAAACCAGCTTCCATACCACTTCTCATTCACATTTGCATTCTTCAATCTTTTGCGGCGGCGGGCTGCTTCCACCCGGTGGCGAATGGCTGTAAATATCATCAGCGGAATAAACAAGAAGGTCAATGGCGGAATACCCATCATGCTAATCCATTTGCCGCCAAACTGCCTGCGCATAGGCCGCCTGAGCCGTTCAGCAATCAGGTACATGGTAGGTACGATTATGAGCGTCATAAAAAAGGCAAAGGCAAGGCCAAAGATGATGGTCCAGCTAAGTGGTTTCCAGAACACGGCATTATCGCCGCCAAAATAAATATGCGGATTGAGGTCGGAAAACAACGTGATGAAATTGATATTGAAACCTACTGCCAACGGAATCAGCGCCAAGATAGCTGCTAATGCCGTCAATAGAACCGGGATGATACGGGTTTTACCAGCCTGGATAACAGCGTCCCTTGTTTTCATGCCACGGCCCCGCAACTCATCGGTAAATTCAATTACCAGAATCCCATTCTTTACGACAATGCCCGCCAGGCCTACAATGCCCAGGCCGGTCATAATACCACTTACTTCCATACCGGTAATGCTAAAACCTAAGAACACGCCAATCAGGCTGAAAATAATTTCCGTGAGGATAATTACAGATTTACTCACCGAATTGAATTGCAGCACTAAAATAAACAGAATGCCACCTAATGCGATCATCAGGGCTTTCCTAAAAAAGCAACAGTTTCTGCCTGCTGCTCCCCCTCACCAGCCTGGCGAACGGTTACCCCTTCGGGCACTTTCTTGTAATTATCAATGGCCGTTTTTAATTGTGCATTTACGGCTGCCGCATTGTAGCCCTGCGTTGTCAGCACATTAGATCGTAGGGAAATGACCCGCTTTTGATTCTTACGTTTTACGCTGCCCAGTGTGCTTGTCAGGTCTACTTTTACCAGGGTGCTGATGGGTACTCTTTTAATCATGCCCCCACTTGCAAAGTCCCGGAAAATAACTTCCATGTTTAATATGTCGGTCAGGTTGTTGCGCTGCATTTCATTGTTACGAATCTGAATTTTGTATTCATCTTCTCCCTCTTTTATTTTCGATGCTTCCCGGCCAAATAAGGCGGTACGAACCTGCTGCCCGATAACGGCACTGCTGACGCCTGCAATCAGCGCCCGCTGCCGGTCAACGGTAAATGTGATTTCAGGATTGTTCAGATCCACATCCATTTTCAGTTCTTCCACACCTGGCGTATTCACAGAGTCCAGATAATTTTTCAACCCAACGGATGTCTTAATCAAATTGTCAAAATCTTCACTGGCGATTTCAATATTGATAGGCGGATCAGTAGGCGGACCACCTTTTTCCTGATCCACACTTAGTTCGGCTCCGGGAATTCCTTTTACCACGTGGCGGATGGAATCGAGCAAGGGCCGGGAAGAAACACCGTTCCTTTTACCAAATTCCACAAACGAAACCTGTATACGGCCCAGTTCGCCACGGGTGCTACGGTCACCGCTTTGCGGATCACCTGCACCAACGGCTATATTGGTAATTACACTTTCCACAATCGGATTTTTTCTGCCCTCGTTCAATCCTAATACACCGTTTACGCGGCTTTCCAGCGAGTGCATCACACTATCGGTATAGTCAACCGAGGTACCCGCCGGTAATTTAAGATAGACGTAAATAAAATTAGGATCGCCCTGTGGGAAGAAAGCAACCGGCAAACGACCTGAAGCGATGGAGAAAATGAAAATGAAAAGGGAGAGGAAGAACAAGGCAACGGTGCTTACCAGCAACCATACCGGCCGCCAGCCTTTTACCGCCCAGCGTAGTAAGGTTTCGTAACGGCCCATGATGGCTGGTAATGCTTTGTGCTGAAACCGGTTGATAAGACCGGTAAACACATACCGGTTTAAAATCATCAGCAGCGCAAAGAAAATAAACAAATTGCCGAAAAATAAATACGTACTACCCGGCCTGGATACTTCTTCATTTATAATTATTGTAGTAGCACCGGCATTTTTTACACTGCCTGCAATATCCAGTAAAATACCAAGCCCGGCCAGCAACCAAAATATGGGCTTGCGGAAAACATCACTTTTGCGTTTTGGCTTTTCGTCTTCCGGATGGTTCATGAAATCCACAGCAAAAACCGGGTTCATAATAAAGGCAACAATCAGCGAAGCCGATAACGTGAAGATGAGCATGGTAGGCAGGTACACCATGAACTTGC
>CBDFGC010000019.1:0-609934 GCA_965246935.1 Chitinophagaceae bacterium
CAGCAGAAAGGCTGGGAACGGAGTTCGAGAGGGGGCTCCCTACAATTGCTCATACAAAGCCCGCAATTTTTCACGGGTCATGATGCTTTCCCAATTTTTCCCCAAAGCATTTTCCCAAAGTGGTTTCATTCCCAAACTTACGTTTATCATGGCATCAAACTGATCATCGCTAAGGCCGGCACAAATTCCCTGTGGAATCTCAATACCATTTAACTGAACCATTTTTTTAAACTCCGCTACGCCCTCCGGATAATATTCTGCGATGTGATCCATTACAATACAATTACCAATACCATGCTTAATGCCTAATAAATAACTAAGCCCGTAGCTAACGGCATGGGCTACGCCTACCTGGCTGTAGGCAATGCTCATACCGCCGGCATAGCTGGCCATCATCAGCTTATCATCTTTCTCATCGTTCCATTCCCGGCTATCCAAAAATATTTGCCCGCAAAGCTGCAACGCTTTTTCACCATAGCTTTTGCTGAATTCATTTAAATACGTACCGGTAAGGCTTTCAATACAATGGATATAGCAGTCCATGCCGGTGTAAAAGCGCTGGTTCAAGGGTGCATCTTTGGTTAATTCCGGGTCCAGCACAATCTGGTCGAATGGTGTAAAATCGCTATTCATGCCCAGTTTGCGGGTAGGGCCGGTAAGCACAGTCGTACGGCTTACTTCAGCACCGGTACCGCTTAATGTAGGAATCCCCACTTTATAAACACCCGGAAATTTTACCAGGTCCCAGCCCTGGTAATCGGCAGCAGAGCCGGGGTTCGTCATCATCAGGCTAACGGCTTTTGCCAGGTCCATGGTGCTGCCCCCGCCAATACCAATTACCCCGCTAACGGCGCCAAACTCCTCTTTTAAGCCCTTTGCCAAAGCATCTACGCCTGTTGTTTTGGGTTCGTAGGTTACATCGGCAAACAACAATTTGTCATTCCCCCGGAGAGGTATCCTGCCTGCCAGTGATTTACCCTCAAAAAAATGATCCAGCAAAAAAACCATTGGTGCACCCGGCTTGCGGTGCGGCGCTATTATTTCGTCTAACTGGTTGAAAGCATCACGGCCATACACCACGTAGCTAACCATTTTAAAATTTCTGAATTGCATGACCTGAATAATAATTGACAATTGATAATTAATAATGATGAGCCTTTATGCGGATTGGATAATTATCAACTGACAACTATTAATTATCAATTATTAATTATCAATTTGTGACCTACCAGTTATTCATCTGTTCTTTTACAATACGTTCGGGCGGTGGCGGCTTCTTCGTTTTCCAGTCTTTATCGTAGCGTACAAAAAAGGAGAGCCACATGGTGCGGCTTAATCGCATAATATATGGCATGGTAACAATTAGTACAAAGATGTTTACACCCAGCCAAATGAATAAACTATTATCATTAATACTGATACCGATCAGTACCCAATATGCCACAAACGTAGCTACACTAATGGCAACGGTAAGGGCATAGCTTACATAGCTGGTGCCGTAATAAAAACCTACTTCCAGTTCCATCGGCTGGCCACACAGGGGGCACTCTTCATGCATAGCCATGTGCTTTGTAAATTTGAGGCTTGCTTTATTTTTGAACATCGGGCCGCGGCGGCAGCGTGGGCAGCGCAACGTAAACATGCTCCAGAAATAATTAGGCTTCTTGTCGGAATATTTTGACAGGTCGGTTGGTATTGATTCGGCTGGTGTCATACAGGTATGATTAATCAGTACAAAGGTACTGCGGATGCAGTCCTTACACAGGGAGTTAAATGGGTAATAATTACCGGAAGTTGTGCCTGTTCACTTCTATACTGGTTTGTTCTCCTTTTGCTTTGTAAAGTCAGTTGGCGACGTAACTACAGCATGACCTTACTGTGCAAAAACCTTTTCCATTCTTATACTGCGGCTGCCCTTTATTAAAATATAATTTCCTTTGGATTGTTGTGATCCCCACCAGAAAGCAGCTTCATCAGCCGTATCAAAATATCGGTAGGGGTGAACCGTGTTCTTAAAATCGCCACCGACTAATACTACTTCTTTCCAGTTGTAGGATTCAATTAATGTAATGATTGCCTGGTGCTCGGCCAGGCTGTCTTCGCCCAGTTCCATCATCGCTCCTACAAAAAGGATTTTACTTTCGGCCGGCAGGCTGGCAAAGTTTTCAACAGCGGCGGCCATACTGGTAGGGTTGGCATTGTAGGCATCTAAAATATAATGATTGCTGCCCTTCTCTGCCCACTGGCTGCGGCTGTTGCCTGGTGCGTAGCTTTCAATTGCCTGTACGATCGTTTCTTCCGGTACTTCAAAGTATTTACCCACCGCTATGGCAGCCAGCACATTATAGCTATTGTACGTTCCTGCCAATTGTGTTTGTACTATTTGAGTGGAAGAACCTGTTTCTATTTTCATTTTCAAATAGGAATCATTTAACAGGAGTTCGCCGGTTATTTCACCATCCGTTTTTCCATACCAATGTACTTCCGGCAGACCTCTGGTCATTTCCTTAAAATACTCAAAATCGGCGCAGGCAAATGCAACGCCGTTTGTAGCCCGTAAAAAATCGAACAATTCTCCTTTGCCTTTTCGCACCCCTTCCACCCCTCCAAAACCCTCAAGGTGTGCCTTGCCAACATTCGTTATTAATCCATGTGTAGGCCGGGCGTATTTACAATAGCTTTCTATTTCATATAAATGATTAGCGCCCATTTCTATGACGGCCATCTGGGCGTCGGCTTGTATGCGGAGCAGGGTAAGTGGCACACCGATATGGTTATTCAGATTACCTTCTGTGGTGCACGTTTTATACTGGCTGCTGAGTACCGCATGTACTAATTCCTTTGTGGTGGTTTTGCCATTGCTGCCGGTAATGGCTATTACCGGAACATTAAATTGAGAACGGTGATAACCTGCTAATTCCTGCAAGACAGTTAGTGCATCTTTCACTACTAAAAACCGGTCATCCGTTGCGTATTTTTCCTCCTCAATTACGGCATACGAAGCACCTGCATCCAATGCCTGCCGGGCAAACGCATTCCCGTTAAAACTGGGGCCTTTTAAAGCAAAAAAAATATCGCCCCTTTTTATTTTACGGGTATCGGTAGTAACGGAAGGGTGTTGTTGGTAAATGGCATAAAGTTGTTCTGTACTGATTATTGATGGCATATTCTAAAAAAGCCAAAGCAACAGAAAAACAGCAATATATTTTTTGCAAATCCAGAATCTTCCAAAAGATAAGAAAAGTTATCAAAATAACTTGAACATTTCATCAATCTGGCCTGGTCGCCTCCAAACCCTCCCGACCTATCGGTACGGGACAGGCTCTAAAGGGGGCTTTTGGACACTTTCAAACTTCATAGGAACTTCAAAATACTCGTAGTTATCACTAATTTTTCAGGTAAAAACGAGTTCCCCTGTAGGGCAATGTCATTAAGATAAGGATTGATGTAGCAGTTATGCGCCGTAGGTGCAACCTGTTTGTAGAAGATAGACATCATTGATGTTGGTGCATGCCACGTAGTGGCTACCTGATCAGAGAAGAGGGGTAGCCACTACGTGGCAATGATTGCCTTTGCCTCTTTGTTTGCTACAAACAGAAAGCCCCGATGGGGCTTATCTTAATGACATTGCCCTAAAGGGGTTAGGGGCAACCAACGCCGAATAAAATCCTGCTTTAATTGTACAAGTTATTTTGACCACTTTACTAAGTCACTTTATTAAAATTGCACATGCTTATAAATTCTTTTCAAGTCAATGCTGCAATTAATGGATTGTAAACGGATGTATTGATCCAATGCAGTAATCTCAGTGTCAATCCATGTATTTTCGGCAGTTTTGAAACTGGCAAACACATAAGGCATTTCCTGCTCAACAATGACATACTCTTTAAAAGAAGGAAGTGATTTATAGTGCCTGAATTTATTGCCACGGTCATAGGTAGCTATGGAGGGAGAAGCAACTTCCACAATTAATAATGGGTTAATAATAACATCTTTTCTGCCTCTATATAGTTCTATTCTTTCGCATACTACCACGGCATCAGGATATACAAATGATCCTAAACGGGAAATATGGATTTTCATATCGCTGTTAAAAACTAAGAAATCTGCTGCCTGCTGGTCTAAAGCAATATTTATAGCAGTTACCACATTCGCCCCAATCAGATTATGTGTAGCAGTTCCTCCGGGCATCGGTATAATTTTTCCGTTATAAAATTCATGCTTCTCCGGCGAATGCTCCTCCATTGCCAGGTATTCTTCCGCCGTATAAATTTTTTCTTCAGTTTCAAAAGTAGTTTGCATAAAAATTCCTTCTTACTTAAATGTAAGATGTAAAAACGTTTCTGCTATCATTACCGGTTCGCTAAAACCGTGGGCAGGGCATGGGCTTATTGCAATTGGAAATAGATTTGAAACCAAGTGTCAATTCAAACCCACCCCGGCTTTGGGAAGCCGTTTTTAATTTGGAGACATTTACATCATAGCTTAGGCCAAAGCTCCATTGCCGCTGATCTAACAGGAGGATGGGAACAAGTGCATCATTCCACCGGTAAGCACCACCAATGCTCAGGCTGGTCTTGCCCAGGCCTTCATCCGTATACTCAGGTGACAGATCGATGGTGTAAAACATACCGGCCATTAACTGCCGGTGCCCGCCCTGAAACAGGTAGTCGGCAAATAGATTAAATTGATTGCCATCATTGGTAGGTAATTGCATGCCGCCGTTAAAAACACCTTTGGGGGCAAGCTTTGTTGTGGCCGCATTGCTGGCATAAAAAGAAACAGATGGTTTCAGAAAATGATAGATAGCGCCGCCTGCATAAAAAGAGGCAACCCGCCCGGTTGCATTTTCAGCAAAAGGCCAGATAATAGAAACACCGGCTGCCTGATCAAAATAAGTAGCTGTTGTATTTTTAAACACCTGGTTGGTTGGGTTGGTTGCCGAATAATTACCATTCAGATACTGATCATCCCATTTCAGGCGGCTCTCATCAAACTGGCTGCTTACGATTCCTGCCATGGCGGCGCCGGTAATATAGGCACCCTCAATACCTCCCAGGTTTTGGTGCCAGCAAAACACTGGCAACACCTGCACGCGGCTCAGGCGGCTGTCGCCTGCTATATCGTAAGTGGCCTGCACACCAACGGTAGGGTAGCTTTCACCATCAACACAGGAAAACTTTTTTTCGAAACTAAGCGCCCCGGTACGATAAGGTACGGTTACACTTTGCCACTGGTTGCGATACACACTTTGCACCCGGATATCGCCGTCAAAGGCGCCGCATAATGCCGGGTTGCGTAACAAGGGCAACGCATAAAACTGTGAAAAATTCAGATCCTGAGAATGAGCACCTGCATATAACAGGCAGGCAAATAACACACTAAAAATCTTTTTCATATCAGAAAAGAAGAAAGAGTTAATACAGACAACGGACCACGGACTACAGATTACGAACGACAATGATAATCCCAGGGATTAAAATTCCTGGCTACAATATGGATCTTACCTACGTTCCCAGGGATTAAAATCCCTGGCTACAAAATGGATGGTGCCTACGGCACTACAAGTTGCTTTTTCATGCTCAAAGTCCCGTAGGGACGATCCATTTTGTAGCAACGGACTTCAGTCCGTTGTTTGGATAATGGTAGCAACGGATTTTAATCCGTTGATTTTTCACGATTCGCAATTGACCATTCACCATTCGCAATAGTCACTACCTCACCAGCGTTACATTTCCTTTATACACAAACGTTTCCCCGGCGGTACAAACAGCTTCAGCGGTGTACACATACACATCGGGTTGAGCCCATACACCATTAATGCGGCCATCCCATCCCTGCTGGGCATCGTTTACATTAATATTACTGCGCTCAAATACCAGCTGCCCCCACCGGTTGAATATCCGGAAGTATTTCACTACTGATATTCCTTTGCCTCTCACCATCAGTATATCATTGGTGCCATCACCATCCGGGCTAAAGCCATTGGGTATAAACAACTGGTTCGGATCGCAATTAACTCTGAAATTAATGGTATCGCTGCCAATACAGCCGAACGCATTTTCAACTTCCAGTTTATAAGAAATGTTCTTGTTGATGGTTGCCGCCGGCCGCGGACAATTAGCACAGCTTAAATCGGTTGGTGGCGTCCAGCGGTACCGGGTGATAGGGCCATTGGTGATGGTTGGGTTCAGTGTAATAACTGTACCAGCTGTTACTGTTGCGCCTGTGCCCAGATCAACTGTTGGGTATTGCCCCACATTTACCCGCACGTAATCGGTATCGGTAAAACAATTAAAATTGTCTTTTCCTACCACCTGGTACAAGGTAGTTGCGGTTGGCTTTGCAATTGGGTTAGAGATATTGGCATTATTTAAACTAACCGCCGGGCTCCAGGAATAAGTATAGGCACCAGTGGCAAACAGGGGCACACTATCGCCAATACAAAGCGTAGTGGTTGGCGAAACCGTCATGTTAAAGGGCTGAATTACCTGAACCCGTATCGTGTCATTGGCCCGGCACAAAGCCCCAAAACTACCCGTAACCACATAGCTGGTGGTAACTAACGGACTGGCTACCAGATTGGCACAAGTAGTACAACTCAATCCCTGCAGCGGGCTCCATTGCCAGACCGTAGCACCTGTGGCGCCTATCTGAATACTCTGGCCACGGCAAATGGTTACATCCGGGCCAGCATTTACGATTGGCGTATTATCCACCCGAACCGTTTTATATACCGTGTCGGCACAGCCAAAAGCGGTCCGGCTTATCAGGCGTACGGTGTATGTTCCTACGTTATTATACACAGCATTTATATTTTGGCTGGTACCGCCGGTGTTATTGCCAAAGTCCCAGTTATAACCGGTTATAAGATCAGTAGATTGTACAATTGCTGAAAGTACAAGCGGCTGACCTATGCAGGCAAGCGTATCGCCACCAATACTGCTTACCGGGAAGTTACGTATAGAAACCGTTACAGAAATAGTGATGGTATCTACACAGTTACTGTTGCCGGTAATTCGTAACCTTACGCTGTACGTACCACTTTGGGTATAGGTATGCACCGGGTTTTGCAGCGTAGAAGTAGTGCCGTCACCAAAGCTCCACAGCCGGCTGCGGATTCCGAAAAAGGCATTAGAGGTATCGGTAAAGGAAATGGTCGTACTGCCGCAGCTTTGCTGTATTTGTGTACGGAAGCCAGTGCGCAGGCGATCCACTTTTACCGTATCGCCTACTTGTAACCGTAGCTGGCAATTCGGCGAAATAATATAGGCATACGGCACATAAATACCTGGCTGTGGATAGGTATAGTTAATAATAGTATTGGTAGTAGTCAGCGAATCGCTGTTACCGAATATATACCGGATCTGTGGCGCATTCGGCGATTGTACTTCCATACGCAACGGAATGCCGGGGCACAGGTAACCGCTATTGTACAGCAGCGTTCCGCTAAGGCCGGACACCATAATTGTTTTAGTAGAAGTATACGTACAACCTGCAATTCCTTTACTAATCATTTTTATGGTGTAAGTGCCAGCCTGGGTATACGTGTGGTTTACACTGTCACCAATTCCGGTGCCGCCATCTCCAAACGTCCAGGTGGTAAGGGCAGCAGGCCGGTTGTCATTTACAAACGCAATGCTTGCAGGCAGACAGGTTGCTGCAAGGGTGCCGGCGGTAAAACTGCCCGGTAACGTGTCCCGTATTACCACATCTTTAAAGGCACTGTCGGCACAACTGCCACCCGCATACACTTTTGTGCCGGTAAGCCATACCCGGAAAATGTTTCCGGTAGTGTAAATATGGGTAGGATTGCGGATCAGGGAAGTGCTGCCATCTCCAAAACGCCAGTTATAGGAAATGCCTGTATCACTCAGATTCGTAAACCGGATGGTATCGGCAGTGCAGGCAAGCAGGGAAGAAGCCGTAAAAGAAACAGATGGCTTTGATTGTACCGTTATTATTTCTGTATCACTGGTATCGCTGCAACTATTAATTCCCCGAAGAGTGGCCGTAAAAGTGCCGGCTGTTGTGTAGGTGTGGGTGATAGTATCTACTCCGTTGAACCCGCTAACAATGGGGCTGCCATCGCCGAAATTGAGGGTGTAAAGGGTAGCGCCCTGGCTGTTGTTGATAAACTGTACGGTATGCGGCAAGCAGCCAAACCGCTGGTTGCCGTTAATGGCAAAATCGGGACGGATGGTAATCGGGGTAACTACCAGGTTATAAATCAGTGAATCAATTCCGCATTCGTTGGTGGCTTTTAGTTTTACCCGGAAGGTCGTTGTAATGCCCACCGTATATGTATGATTTACCTGGGCAGCGTTGGAGGAAAACAGCGGAGAGCCATCGCCAAAATCCCATACATAGGTCGTAGCGCCACTACTGCGGCTTGTGTTGGTAAAGGTGAAGTTGTAACTGCTGCAGCCCGTGGTTCTGTCGGGCGTAAATAAGACTTTCGGTTTTGCTTTTACCCGTACGTAGCGAATCAACGTATCCCTGTTACACTGGCTGATGGTAATAAATTTCACGGTATAGACCGTATCACCGCTTTGCGGATGAGTTGGAAAATTGACAGGCCCCGGCTGTTGCAGTGTGGAAGTAGCACCGGTACCAAAGATCCATTGATAGGTGTATAGTGCAGCGTTGGGAGTTTGGTTAGTAAACGTGATGCTGAGTGGGCCGCAGCCAACCGAATCGCTTTGGGTAAAGGCAGGTACGGGGCGGATGATGGTTTTAAAGCCATGCTGCACACTATCGTTTTTGCAACCAAAGCGGCTGATGGCTACCAGCTTAATGGTAGCTGTGTCGCCGGGCGTATTCATGGTGTAGGTAGGAAAAGCCTGGTTAGGGCTCCATAGATTTCCGTTTACATACCAGAAATATTGAATGACGGCGTTATTAAAAGGGGTAAGATTGATGACAGCCTGGGTGATATTGAAAGGCACGCAGCCAACTGTATCTGTTGGGTTAAATACGGCAAGGGCATCGGGGTTGATGGTGATTTTTACAGGAAGGCTCATATTGCTTTGCGCACCAGAGCACAGGATGGTTGACGCCACCCTTCTGTAAAAGATAACCTGCGTGGCAACCGGTGGTAAATAGTTCTGCCCTGTTGCTCCATTTATATTGGTCCACGCAAGGCTGTCGGGGCTTGATTGCCATTGGTAAGTTGGCGTACCATTTCCCCCGCTAACAGATTGCCCGGTTATTTGTGCAGGCTGGGCGCCAAAACACAGCGCCTGATTGGCAGAAATTACATTATTGGTAATCCCGTTATTTACAGTGATAATAACGGTGTCCCTTGAAATACAACTTCCGCTGCCTATGACATAAATAAGGGTATAAGTACCCGGCGTGTTTGTATTAAAAATACCGGTACCTGTTACCAACGGGCTTCCACTCCAAATACCACCTGATGGTGTTCCGTTCAACTGCATCGTGCCGGACTGCTGGCATATGTTTAAATCGGCGCCGGCCCTGGCTGTATCTCCATTGGTTACTGTAATAAGGGCACTGTCTTTTTTAGAGCAAATGCCGGATGTGACTGTATAATAAACTTTATATGTTCCATTACCTGCTGCATTTGGATTGAATGTACCACCAACAGTAAGATTAGGATGACCACTCCATACACCGCCCGGAGGTGTTCCAACCAACTGAACGGATGTACTAAAATTGCAAAAAGAAATATTCGGACCGGCATCGGGTGTTGCAACGGTGGTAACGGTTACAGTAGCCTGTCCGTTTGCGGAGCATCCGTTTAAGGTACCGGTTACCGTGTAGGTAGTATTAGCGGTAGGAGTAGCAATTACGGTGTCCCCGGTAGTTGTATTCAACGTGGATCCCGGCGGCCAGAAATAAGTAACTGCACCGCTGGCAACCAGCACAATACTGGTACCGCTGCAAATAGCTGCAGTAGCAGGTGTAACTGTAATTACCGGACTCTTTTTTACCGTAACATTTACCGTATCCATACTACTGCAGTTGGCACCTGCTGCTACTGTAAGGATGTAGGTAAAAACGGTGTCGGCATTAAGTCCGTTGTATGTACGTGTTACAGTAGGTACGGCAATGTTTGGATTACTAAGGCCGGTTGCCGGGCTCCAGGAATAAGTATAATTTCCCGTACTTACACCAATCGTTGTGGATGTACCGCTACAGAAACTTTTGTCGGGGCCGGCATTGGCTACCGGCACATTGGTAATACTGGCCGTGGCATTGGCAGTGGTAATACCGCATTCATTTTCGACACTTAGTGTAACCGGGTAATTTCCAACTGCACTATATTGAACCGAACCCGGAATTAATGTATTTGCGGAAGCGGGTGTTCCGTTTGCAAAAGTCCAGTTGTAGATAAGTGCCTGGCTGGAATAACAGGCAGTAACCGTTGCCGTCGGGGAAATCGGATTACTGATACATACAGCAGTAAGCGTATTGATCGTGACCCTGGGTTTTGCTTTTACATAAAAAGTATCCCTGAATACAGGGGAGGGACAACCAGAGGCAATTGCCGTCTCAGTCAGTGAAACAATGTAACGGCCAGGATTTACAAAGCGGATTTTAGCATCCCTCGTGGTGGTTCCTGTACCACCAATAAAACTATAATTAGGCGTAACCCCGCAATTTTGAGCATCCTGGTAAGCTACTGCCCAACTATATGTTTCTCCCAGGCAAGTACCAATAGGAGATGTGTTATTGATCGTCAGTGTATCAGGTGCACAACCTTCATGTTTATCCATCGTGAAAGAAGCCGTTGGCGGCAGGCGCACGCAAATCGTTTTAGTGATACTGTCAACACCACACAGATCATTACTTACATATATTTTAACGCTGTAGATTCCGGGTACCGTAAAAATGGCATTTAAGGATGGAGTGCCTACTGTCCATACTGAGCCATTAGCGGCATTACCATTAACCGACCCTAAAGAGCCTGCCGTAATCGTGTAACCGGTAGCAGGCGTAATTTTCCAAACCTGACGGCCAATGTTAACACAAGTGGAAGACGTACCACCGGTGGGAGTTATCTGCCCGCCGTAAGCAGTAGTGTTACTGATGATAACAGCAGAATTTATACAAACATTGGACGAAGGCGAAAAACTAAGGTTAGCCCGTGGCTTACCGGAAACGTAAATAGGAACAACTGAAACAGTGGTAGATCCGCATGGGTTTTCAACGAACAAAGTACTGCTGAATGCATTGTTATATACGTTAGACACAATACCACAACTGCCTATAGTAAAAATGTGATTGACCGTATCCGGTGGCGGATGTTGATAATTATCCGGCAGCGAACCGTCACTGGTAGTTACCTGATAGGTAGTACCAAGTGCATTATTGGCGTACCCGGTAATGATAAACTGCAATAAGTTGGGCGCACAAATGCTGGTATTACCCGGGCTGGCGTACCCGGCTGCCGGTGTAGTCCCTAAAAATACATTATACGTTTTAATGCCTACACATCCGTTGGTGCCTTGTGCAGTTACCGTCATAATGCTTTTACCCCTTGGATACGTATGATTAAGCGTACCTGTAGGCCAGGTTGAAAAAACAGCGTCCGGCGTGCCATCGCCCCATTGAATTTTATACTGACTGATAATGGCGGTAGTATTGCTGGCATTGATAAACCGGAATTCATAAAATGGTGTGTTTTCACAACGCCTGAAGGTTTGATCGCCGTTGAAAGCACCAAAAATAACTTCCGGACTACGGCCGTTTCCAAGCGAGGCATCAGGAATTTTTCTTACAGTGACCACTTTTGTAATACTATCCTTACAGACCTGGTCATTTGTTACTACTAACTTTATACTATAAGGCTGGATGCCGCTACTGCCGGTTGCTGCCAGAAACTGGTGTGAAGGATTCGGGGCAGTGCTGGTAATCAGGTCTCCAAAATCCCATAAATAACTTAGCCCGGTTCCAGAAGATAAATTTGTGAAAAGCACGGGTACATTACCACATTCTCCGTCAGGTGCAAATGTAAAACCTGCTGTGGGCTTCGTATTGTTCACACGGATAATAACATACATAGAATCCCTGTCGTTACCCTGAACGATGATCTGCCAGGTAGAATCAATACCGGCAGTTGGGTATAAAATGGTTTGTAAAGTACTGTTACCTGTTGTGGGAGAACCGTTGTTAAAACGCCAGTTCAGCATATTAAAACCCTGAGCAGTACTTTCATACTTTATTGTACTACCAACACATATGTTTACGGTATCTCCCTGTAATACCAATTTGCCATTCGCCTTAAATCCGGTAACCAACTGAGCATCCCCCTTTTGCGAAAGCAAAAGGATGAGTACAAATAACACAAAAGATTTTAAGCCATGCTTATTAAAAAGCATCAGGATTCTAAAACTCATCCACAGTTAAATTAAGGTTGAAAATAAAGGGAGGCCTTAAAAATAAGAAATCCCTGGCAGGGTACAGCTTTAAGGTGAAAACTTTATCGAATACGGGATAATACGCCTTTGCGGCAAAATAATACGGATAGATGGGTCATGAAAATATTGGATTGCTACCGTTCGCCAATTAACTGCCGGTTGCAGGATTCCGCAAAGGGCAGCCATATTACTATCACTATATGGTGTCTTTACTTCAAATTTCGTTTTGCTGAGCTACTTTACAACGTTAAAACGAATACGTTTATTTTACCCCTACGGTAAATGCTTATCGCCCTGGTGCCTTAAGTTCATTTGGTTTAACGATAGATTTTTGATTTGTACATTTTACCAATTTATGCACTAAAATTTCGGGCATGGCAGCTTGGAACAGTTGCTGAGCAGGTAGCCAAGTGTAAGCTCCATACCACCCATGGATTGCGAAGCAGTTTTCAGGGTAGAAATATTGATATCATAGCTTACGCCGGCGCTCCAGCGGTGGTAATCGAAGTCAATTAGTGGCGCCACTGCATCACCACGGCGGTACATAGCACCGAAACCAATAGTGATTTTGTCCGGATCATTTGGATCATAGTGGCCGATATTCAGACTGTACAATCCTCCAATCATCCATGTCGAGATTTTACCCGTCGTTTTTAAGGTAGAATCGCCCTGGTGGATGAAATCGCCGAAGAATTGAAAACTGTTGTCATCATCAACCGATAGGTCAAGAGCACCATTCAACATCCACCTGGGATTGAGTTTATTTATATCCTTATGGATTGAGTTGAATGTAGTGGATGGCCGGTTAACGTGATACACGGCGGCACCCACATAAAAAGAATTCCCGTTGCCAAAAGGTGAGGTGAGCACCAGGCCTGCTCCCAAATCAAGATAATTAATATTCCGGTTTTTATCGGTAATTACCTGACCCGACTGTGGAGAAACGGTACCGTTGCCCTGGTACTGATCGTCCCAGTGCAGACCTGTCGGATCAAAGTGGCTGTTCGTCCAACCGGGCATCAACGCAGCAATCAGATAAGCACCTTCCTGCCCATTCAGATTCTTATGATAGCTTACTGCTGGTAAAAACTGAAAACGCGTCAGGCGGCTGTCGCCTGCTACATCATAAGTAACCTGCGCTCCGATTGCCCAGTAGTTCAGATTATTATCATCCAGGCAAAAGGGAACTTTTGATTCTACACTAAATGCCGTGGTTCGGTAGGGCACCGTAATCTTTTGCCACTGATTGCGGTAAACAGACTGAACCCGCACACTGCCGCTGTACAAGCCGCAAAGTGCAGGATTGCGCAGAAGCGGTTGCTTATAAATCTGTGAAAAATTTAGATCCTGTGAAAAACCTCCGAGACATATACAGCAACCGGCAACAAAGCTGAATAAAATTTTCATACTAAAAAGCTTTCAAATTTAAAATTGGTAAGCCCGGCAAAATGAATCCGGGCCTGGGATGCAGCCAACCAGTGACATCGTTATACTGCAAAAAAGAAATGTATTTGTTTCCATCATTTTATCATACAAACAGTTCAACAATCCTACTTTAATTTCGGTACTGCCTCAGAATCGCATGAGCGTCAGATTGCCCTGATAGGAGAAGGTTCCGCCGCCGGTGCAAATAACTTCCGCTATTACAATATAAACATCAGGCTGAGCCCGTACACCATTGATTGTACCATCCCAACCCTGCTGAAGAACATTGGCACTGATATTATACCGTTCAAAAACAGCCTGCCCAAAACGATTGAATATTCGCAGGTATTTTACACCCTCAATACCTATTCCCCGGATCATAAATACATCGTTTTTACCATCGCCATCGGGGCTGAAGGCGTTTGGCACATATAGCTGTTTTCCTTTATCGCAGACAACATTAAAGTTAATCGTGTCATTACCAACACAGCCAAGTGTATTCGTAACCGATACCATGTAAGAGATGTCTTTATTAATGGTGGCAACCGGGTGGGGAATATTGGCAAAGTTTAGTCCGGTAACCGGTGTCCATGTATAGCGGGTAATGGGGCCGTTCGTTATAATCGGATTTAATACAACAGTGTCCCCGGCAGTAACGGTTCTGTCGTTCCCCAGATTTACGACCGGGTTCCTGCCTACATTTACTGTTACATAATCTGTATCGGTAAAGCAATTATAATTGTCTTTCCCAATTACCTGGTAAACCGTTGTGGTGGTTGGGCTGGCAATAGGGTTGGGAATATTGGGGTTGCTTAAAGTGCCGGCCGGGCTCCAGGTATAGGTATGAGCACCGCTGGCAAACAACTGCACACTGTTATCAGAAGGCAAACAAATTTTAGCCGAATCTGATACGGTAATATTGAGGCGCTGAATTACTTCAATCCGAACGGTATCACTGGCACGGCAAAGCGCACTGTTACTGCCTGTTACAATATAGGTAGTGGAATAGGCCGGGCTGGCAATGGGATTAGGGCAGGTAGTACAGGTTAAATTCTGAGCCGGGCTCCATTGCCAGGCAGCAGCGCCGGTTGCAAATAATGGTGTACTGCTGCCACTACATATGGTAATCGTATGAGGGTTTACATTTATTTGAGGTGCCGCAGTTACCCGGACTGTTTTATAAACCGTATCGGCACAGCCAAATGCGGTACGGCTTATCAGTCGTGCGGTATATACGCCAGCTGCATTATAGGTGGCCGTTACCGTTTGCCCGGTGCCGAAAGTACTATTACCAAAATCCCAGTTGTAAGCAATTACAGGGTCGGCAGACTGAACAATTGCAATGAATGAAAGTGACTGGCCAATGCAGGGTGTAGAGTCGCCGCTAATGGTGCTGACCGGGTAATTATGTACAATAATTGATAGCGGAATAGTAATCGTATCCACACAATTGCTGTTACTGGTAATTCGCAGTTTTATGCTGTACGTACCACTTTGGGTGTACGTTTTTACCGGGTTTTGCAGCGTGGAGACGGTGCTATCTCCGAAATCCCATTGCCAAGTGCGGATGCCGAAGAAAGCACTGGAGGTATCGGTAAACGCGACAATTGTTTTACCGCAGCTTTGCTGTATTTGTGTACGGAAACCTGTGCGTAGCCGGTCAACCTTCACCGTATCACCGCGGGTCAGCCTTATTTTACAGGCACCCGAAGTCATTTCAGCATACGGAATATAAATACCCGGTTGCGGATAGGTATAGTTGATAATAGTATTAGTAGTAGTCAGCGAATCGCCATTACCAAATACATATTTTATCTGGGCTATATTGTTGGTGAGCACTTCCATGTGCAGCGGTACACCCGGACACAGGTAACCGCTATTGTACAGCAGCGTTCCGCTAAGGCCGGACACGGTAATGGTCTTAGTAGCGCCATAGGTACAACCTCCTATCCCTTTACTAACCATTTTTACGATGTAAATGCCGGCCTGGGTATAAGTATGGTTCACACTGTCGCCTATTCCTGTGCCGCCATCTCCAAACGTCCAGGTAGTAAGGGCAGCAGGGCGGTTGTCATTCACAAAAGGAATGCTCACCGGTAAACAGGTAGCTGCAACCGTACCGGCTGTAAAGCTACCCGGCAACGTATCCCGTATTACTACATCTTTAAACGCACTGTCGGCGCAACTGCCGCCTGCATACACTGTGGTGCCGGTAAGCCATACCCGGAAAGTGTTGCCGGTATTATAAACATGCACAGGATTGCGAATCAGTGCGGTGCCGCCATCCCCAAAGCGCCAGTTGTAAGAAATACCAGTATCACTCAGGTTCGTAAAGCGGATAGTATCGGCAGTACAGGCAAGCAGCGTAGAAGCCGTAAAGGAAACAGAAGGCTTTTTCTGCACCGTTATTACTTCCACATCCATTGTATCGCTGCAACTGTTGGTGGCATGTAACCTAACGATAAAAGTACCGGTATCGGTATAGGTATGGGTGATGGTATCCACCCCATTAAAACCAGAAACAATAGGGCTGCCATCACCAAAATTAAGAGAGTAAAAAGTAGCACCCTGACTGTTGTTAATAAACTTTACGGTATGCGGCAGGCAGCCAAACTGCTGGTTGCCGTTAATGGCAAAATCGGGCCGGATGGTAATAGGGGTAACCACCAGATTGTAAATCAGTGAATCAGTTCCGCATTCGTTGGTGGCTTTTAGTTTTACCCGGAAAGTCGTTGTAATGCCCACCGTATACATATGGTTTACCTGGGCAGCATTGGAGGGAAGCAGCGGTGAGCCATCGCCAAAATCCCATACATAGGTAGTAGTACCACTAGTGCGGCTTGTGTTGGTAAAGGTGAAGTTGTAACTGCTGCAGCCCGTGGTTTTGTCGGGCGTAAACAAAGCTTTCGGCTTTGCTTTTACCCGAACATACCGAATCAGTGTATCCCGGTTGCACTGGCTGATGGCGATAAATTTCACGGTATAAACCGTATCACCGCCTTGCGGATGGGTTGGAAAATTGATGGCTCCGGGCTGTTGTAGGGTGGAAGTGGCCCCTGTACCGAAAATCCACTGGTAGGTGTACAGGGCAGCATTAGGTGTTAGATTGGTAAACGTGATGCTGAGCGGGCCGCAGCCAACCGAATCGCTTTGGTTAAAGGCAGGTACGGGGCGGATGATGGTTTTAAAGCCATGCTGCACACTATCGTTTTTGCAACCAAAGCGGCTGATGGCTACGAGTTTAATGGTAGCTGTATCGCCGGGCGTATTCATGGTGTAAGTTGGAAAAGCCTGATTAGGGCTCCAGAGGTTTCCGTTTACATACCAGAAATATTGAATGACGGCGTTATTAAAAGGGGTAAGATTGATGACAGCCTGGGTGATATTGAAAGGCACGCAGCCAACTGTATCTGTTGGGTTGAATACGGCACGGGCATCAGGGTTGACGGTGATAGTAATAATGTTGCTGATACTTGCCTGCGCCCCTGAGCAGGAAGCTGTACTTACCCTTCTTCTGAACTGCGTTGTCACCGTTAAAGCACCGGGCTGAAAATTCTGGCCGTTTGCAATTGTAACAGGATTCCATGTAATACCATTATACGAACTATCCCAGCTATAGCCGAATGTGCTGCCACCACCTGCCGGTGCAGAACCAGATAACAGTGCAGGAACTGTGTTTATACAAATAGATTGATTACTATTGATCGTATTATTAGTAATTCCCGGCAAAACTGTTATTAATGCAGTATCGCTATAATTTATACAAACACCAGAGATTATTTTCCTGCGGTAATAAGTGGTAGCCGTTGGTGATACTGTCAGACTTGCAGTAGTAATACCTGTAGGTGAGTAAAAAATATTGTTACTACTTTGTTCCCATTGAATAGTATAGGATGTACCTGAACCTCCGGTGGGGTTTCCACCATTTAGTGTAATACTTTGCCCGCTGCATATGGTATTGCTAAGTGGATTAATAATATTGATTACAGTTGGTAGATTGGTTATTTGAACAGTATCGGATGTAGGCAGGCAAACATTATTATTGATTGTCCAGACCAATTTTGTAATTCCGGTTGGGAGGTTGCTGATACCTGATACCGGATTATTAATTTGTGAGACAATTGCCGGCGAAGGTGCGATTACCGTCCAGGTACCGGTACCGTTTCCTGCATTATTACCAGCCAGCAAAGCAGTGGAATTATTACACAATTGCTGGTCGGGCCCGGCATTGGCAATAGCTGCATTGGGGGAAACGACTACCGCAACAGTTGCTGCAGGCGATGTGCATCCGTTAATAGTTGCAGTTACTATATAATTACCTGAAGCAGCAACAGTTGGATTGGCAATAACCGGGTTTTGAAGACTGCTGATGAAACTGTTTGGACCAGTCCAATTGTATGTTATGGTACCAGCTGTGGTTGTAGTAGCAGTAAGATTGAGCGGATTACCAATGCAAACGGGGCTATTACTTCCGGCTGTTGGCGTAGCAGGCGGATTAGGCGCAACTAACGAAAACGGTCCGACACTCCTGGAAACACAGGTGTTTGATGTAACAGTAATATTGCTATACGTTCCTGGTGATAAATTTAGCAGGGTAATAATACCGGTTGCGTTAGATGAAAGTATAACAGTAACCGGTACTCCATTTTTTAAATAATTGACGATATAGCTGGTGCTGTTTGCCAAACCCGTTAAACTTATAGAACCGGTTGAAGAAGTACAACTGGAAGGATTAATAAAACTGCTATCCGTAATAACAGGGGTTGGCCTTACCGTAACATTTATGGTTATAGGCGCTGCATTGCAATTGCCCAAGGTGGCTGTTACACTATAAATTCCCGAGGCAGCAGTAGTTGCATTTGGAACGTTGGGGTTTTGACTATTGCTTGTAAAACCATTTGGCCCTGTCCAGATATAAGCTACAGCACCGGTAGTGGTACTGGAAGAAGTTAGTTTTAAAGTATCGCCGCTACATAACGGGCTATTGCCGGCAGCCGTTACGTTTGCAGGTGATGGGTTAATTACTACTGCAATTGTAGCTGGTTGTGAGGTGCACCCGTTAACCGTAGCAGTTACCGTATAATTGCCCGAAGCGGCGACAGTTGCATTAGGAATAACCGGGTTTTGCAATGAACTTAAAAAACCATTTGGTCCGTTCCAGTTATAGGTTACTGTACCCCCTGTGGTTGTGGTAGCAGTTAGGTTAATGGGATTGCCAACGCAAACAGGACTATTACTCCCGGCAGTAGGCGTAGCAGGCGGATTAGGCGCAACCAATACAAATGGCCCAATACTTCTGGAAATACAGGTATTTAAGGTAAGGGTAATATTACTATACGTTCCCGGTGTTAGGTTTAGCAGGGTTAAAACACCGGTTGCATTTGATGAAAGTGTAATGGTAGCCGATACACCATTTTTTAAATAGTTAACGGTATAGCTGGTGCTGCTTGCCAAACCCATTAAACTAATAGAACCGGTTGAAGAAATACAAGTGGATGGATTGGTAAAACTACTATCTGTAATAACAGGGGTTGGCCTTACGGTAGCGTTTACGGTTTTAGGTGCGGCGCTGCAATTGCCCAGCTTGGCTATTACGCTGTAAGTGCCGGATGCTGCTACAGTTGCATTCGGAATAACAGGATTTTGTACGTTATCGGTAAAGCTGTTTGGCCCTGTCCAGTCATACGTTACAGCACCGGTTGTAGTACTGGAAGAGGTCAGCTTTAATGTGTCGCCGCTGCATAACGGGCTATTGCTGGCAGCCGTTATGTTTGCAGGTGTTGGGTTAACTACTGCTGTGACTGTACCGGCAGCAGAAGTGCAGCCATTTACGGTTACCGTTACACTGTAATTGCCCGAAGCTGCCGTTGTTACATTAGAAATATTTGGATTTTGCTGATTGCTGGTAAAACCGGGACCAGACCAGGTATAAGTAGCTCCTGCAATGGTATTAGCCGTTAAGCTTAACGTTCCGCCACTACATACCGGGCTGCTGCTTCCGGCAGTTGGCGTAGCGGGTGGATTCGGATCAACCAATGATATTGGGCCTAACACATTTGACGGACAACCAAGCCTTGTAACTTTTATATTATCGTAGGTTCCGGAACCCAGACTTGGGATAATGATATTTCCGCTAGCATTTGATGTTAGATTAATTGTTACCGGCGTTCCGTTTTTAGTATAGGTAACGGTATAAAGGGTATTGGGAATTAGCCCGGTTATGGTAATGAAACCTGTTGAGGTAGCACAACTGGTGGGATTGGCAGGTACAGCCGTGGCAATAACCGGCGACGCATTTACGGTTACTACAATGGTTGTCCGTGGCCCTTCGCAACCACCGGCATTTGTTTGGCTTACATAGTAATTGATTGAACCGACGGTTGTTGTTAAAGGAGATGGTGCCATTGCACTGGCCGTGCCTCCGGTTGCAACTGTATACCAGTTAAGCGTATGATTAGCAGCCGCTATAGCAGTTAATGGTATGGCAACAGCGTTCTGGCAGTATGTAACAGGTGTGGTTCCGGTAGGTGCTAAAGGTGTCGGGTAAACAGTAATAGTAAACGTCATTGGCGTACCAATACAACCATTCGTTGGTGTTATGGTAATCGTTGCGGTAATTGGGTTTGCTGTAGAATTAGCAGCTGTGAAACCCGGAACATTGCCGGGGCCGCCTGCACTTAAACCGATGAGTGTATTATTATTTGTCCACATGAATGTGGTACCTGAAACGGAACTACTAAGAACGTAGGAGGGAACTGTTGCTCCTCTGCAAACAGTGTCGTTTGGAATAGTATTTACACTGGGTTTCTGGAAAACTGTCAACGTCTTAGTGGCAATGGTTGTTCCGCATTCATTGGTTACAGCTAATTCGATTGCGTAGGTTCCGGGTGTTGCATAAGTAATATTACCAGGGTTAGCTAACGTTGAGGAAGCCGGGACACCTCCAATGAATGTCCATGCATAAGTGGTAGTTGCGTTTATATAGCAGGTTGATGCTGATGTTGGGCTAATCGTACCATTTTCACAAATAGTCGCAGAAGCTGTTATGGTAACGACAGGTTTAGCTTTTACCGTAACCGTTTTACTAACGGTTGGCGCTGTACAGGCACCGTTCGAACTTTTAGTAACCAGGCTGATGGTGTAAATACCGGGATTTGTAAACTGAAATTGTGGATCCTGTGAATTTGCATTTGTACCGCCGGCAAAAATAAATCCTGCTGTATTAGGCAAACAGCCGGCGGTAGGTGTATAAGCTACAGTCCATGCGTAGGTATTGGTTCCGCAAATAGGTGAATTGGATGTGTTAGTGGCCGCAATAGTAAGTGGCGCACAACCGGTATTATTATCTAAAGTAAAATTGCCAATGGGTGCGGGGTTTACGCAAATGGTTTTGGTGATGGAATCGAGTCCGCAATTTGGATTACCCCCAACTTTAAGTTTTATTGTATAACTGCCTGGGGTATTGAAATTAATGATTGGACCGGATGACCCGGAAATCCAGCCGGAAAGATTATTAGAATTAAAATCATTTCCCAAACTTCCGGAAGTAACTGTCCAGCCTGCTGAAGGGCTGATTTGCCAAACTATTTTCCCCGCTGTACATACGCCGGTGGTAGAAACATTTGTAATTGCGGAACTTGAACTAGTGAGGGTTACAGGATTGTTTACGCAAACTGTGTCCTTCGGGAGAATAGTGATTGCTGCAGTTGGTTTTTGAGATACATGTATAGGCAACACCGTTCCCTCTGAAACACCACAAGGGTTTGCCGCTACAATTTTTGCATAAAAAGAATTAGCACCATTACTTCCCGGACTTGAGTAGCCACAGGAATTAATTAAAAAGATATGGTTGATACTATCGGGTACCGGATGTTGAAAATTAAAAACGTTATTCGGATCGTTAAATGATACGGTATATAGCGTACCAATTGGATTAAGCGCTGTACCGGTTATAGGAAATGTCAACTGACTATTCGTACAAATATTAGTGTTCCCTGGTGTACCCAATCCTACTGCCGGATTACTACCTACAAAAACTTTGTAATTTCCGGTATCACTGCAACCATTAATTCCATTGACAATAAATTGAAGTGAATAAATTCCTACATTATAGGTATGAGTAATAGTTGTAAAAGAGGTGACAATATAATCTTGCAAACCATCACCCCAAATAATTTTATAAGACGTATTTGTTGAAAATGAGGCCGCCTGATTTGTAAAAGTGAAAAGGGAGGCTGTTGAAGTGCATTGCGTAAAATAGGGCAATCCATCTGTGTAAATTAAATAACCGTCACCACCCAATTGCGTACTGGGCGATTGCTTTATCGTTACCAATAACGCTTTGGTATTGGTGCATCCATCACTGCTTGTTACCGTCAGTTGCACATTAAAACTCTGATTCCCATTTCCCGGAGTACCAATAAACTTATGAACCGGGTTAGTTGCTGTAGAAGTATTATTTGTTCCTGAATTAGGGTCATTAAAATTCCATAAATAACTTAATCCGGCTCCGGTTGAAGTATTAGCAAAACTTATCGGAACCGAACCACATTGATTATTAGGACTAAAAGTAAAATTAGCTACCGGGTTTGGATTGACAATAATAGGTAATGGCTGATATGGTGTGCCATTTACGGTAACGGTAACTGTGCCTGATTGAGTAACGGTATAAGATGAAGCTGTTGAAACATTGGAGCCATTTAATTGCCACTGGTAAGTTGTACCAGGCGGGTTAGCTGTTAATAACAGGCTTTGGCCCTGGCAAAACGTAGAAGACCCTGTATATTTAATCGTATCCGGTATTGCATAAGCAGCCGTTGAACCAGCCAAAAAAAATAACAGAAAGACAAAATACCTGGAATATTTATATCGTTCCGGGTTAACAGCAGTGGGTTTCATCCACAGTTAGTTTAGGGTTGCAAATAAACGGACGCCTTAAAAATAAGGAATCCCCCGACAAGGAAATGTTTTAAGATAAAAACTTTAATGAATATGGGATAATACCCTTGCTGGCGGGATAATCACAGGTAAACAACCGTTAAAACACGGGATAAATACAAAAGGGAAAATTGGTTAAATAAAAAAACCGACATTTTATATGTGCCGGTTTTTAAATAAGTGTAAAAAAATTGCATTATTAACTAAACAAATACTCTACATCTTCTTTGCTTAGGTTCTTCACAAAACCGGCATCGTCGCTGATCAGGTCTTTGGCCAGCAGGCGTTTGCGTTCCTGTAATTGGATGATTTTGTCTTCAATAGTGTCTTTGCAAATCATGCGGTAGGCGAAAATGTTTTTGGTTTGCCCAATGCGGTGCGTACGGTCAATAGCCTGCTGCTCAACGGCCGGGTTCCACCAGGGGTCAACGATGTACACATAATCCGCAGCGGTGAGGTTAAGGCCCACACCACCTGCTTTCAACGAAATCAGGAACACCCGGCAGTTGGAATTATTTTGGAAATTATCAATAGCCCGCTGCCTTTCCTGTACGGTGGTACTGCCATCGAAGTATTCGTATTCTACACCTTCCGCCTTTAATTTTTCTTTGATTAATGCCAGCATTCCCAAAAACTGTGAGAACACCAATGCTTTGTGATCGCTGATGTTTTCAGTGATTTCACGGGTCAGTTCGTCCAGCTTGATGCTGTGGTTCGGGTATTTTTCAGTTTCGTTTAATATAGCCGGGCTGTCGCAAATCTGGCGCAATTTCATCAGGCCCTGTAAAATGGTTAGCTGGCTCTTATCAATACCTACTGTGCTGATAACACCGAGAATTTTGTCCCGGAAATCGTTGCGGTATGCATCGTAAATATTACGCTGTTCTTTTTCCATTTCGCAAAACAAAATGGTTTCGATTTTATCCGGTAAATCCTTGGCTACCTGCTCCTTGGTACGGCGTAAAATAAACGGGAACAACAAGCGCCGTAAATGTTCTTTTTGTTCTTTTTCACCAAACTTATCAATAGGTGTAGCAAATTCATTCCGGAAAAACTCCGTACTGCCCAACAGGCCCGGATTTAGGAAATTCATTTGGGCGAATATGTCGAATGTATTGTTTTGCAAAGGCGTACCACTCATGCAAAGCTTGTTTTTTGCCATAAGCAATGTGGCTGCTTTGGCTACTTTGCTCGTTGGGTTTTTGATGGCCTGGCTTTCGTCCAGCACCACGTAATCCAGCTTCAGGCTTTGAAAAAGCAGAATATCGCTTCGTAAAGTCCCGTAGGTGGTAATGATAACCTCGTACGATTTTAATTCATCGGCCGTACGGGTACGCTGGCCGCCATGGTGAATGAAGTAGGTAAGTGTTGGCGTGAATTTGCGGATTTCATTTTCCCAGTTGTATAACAGGGTAGTGGGGCAAACAACAATGGCTTTTAAATAGCCGTACTCGTGCCGGTAGTGGTGCAGCATAGTAAGTGCCTGCACCGTTTTACCGAGGCCCATGTCGTCAGCTAAAATGCCGCCACAACCGGTTTCATGCAAAAAATTGAGCCAGTGAAAACCGGTAACCTGGTAAGGCCGCAGGATGGGCTGCAGGTGTTCCGGCGCATCAATGCTTTTTATTTGCCGGAAGCGGCGCAACTTATCGAATTTTTCTTCTAATTCAACGTGTAGTTCCTGCTCATCCCGTTGGCTATACAATTCATCTATTACACTAAAATGATATTTGGAAAGCCGTAACTCTTTTCCCTGGCCTTCTCCAACTTTAAACAGCAATGAATATTTTTGTATCCATTCTTCCGGTAATATCCCAAGGCTGCCGTCGTGGAGCGGAATAAATGTTTGCTTGGCAGCCAGTGCCTTTTTAATGTCGCCAATACGTACGTGCTGATCACCAAAGGATATATCTACCCGTGCGTCAAACCAATCCAGGCCGCTGCTAATGCGTACCTGTGTTACAGGCCGGGCCGTATTGAACCGGAATTGCTTTAAGGAATCGAACCCAACCACCGGTATGTTTTTTTCCTTCATGGTTTCTACAAAAAGGAAAAACCAGTTGTTTTTTAATACGTCGGCCCCTTTCAGCACCAGTTGGTTGGTGCCCTCCGGGCGAATAAACTGCGTGTGCAGTTTTTCTATTTCATTCAGAAATTTGCGTTCCGTATCCCGCTGGCGGTACACAATCAAAATATGGCCGTTTGCCGGTATGGTAATGGTTTCATGATTGTTGTGTGGTGCTACAAAACCTTTGTAACTAAATATGGGAATAAATGCCAGGTACTCTCCTTTTTCCTGTAATTGAATTTTAATTTCCGGCACTAAATCTTTTATTTCCTGTACCAGGCTTTTATCAAACTGCACCTCATACGATTGCGTAAGACTAGCTATATTTCTTTCCGTAAAGGTTCTCCACTCTTCGGCTGAAATATGCATCGGCCCTTTTTGCAAATGCTTTTCCACCTGTAAAATATCCTCTGTTTTTTCCCAGCCATATAATGTTTGCCGATATAAAAACATAACGGGTGAAGCCCATTCATTATCGCTTACATCTAACAGTTCGTGACCTACTTTTACCTTACAAAGCATTTCAAATGCATTGCCGGCGGGCCGGATGTAAAATGAAGGGCGTAAAGCGGTGCCACTTAGCTGCAATTTCTCCAACTGACCAGTCACAAAACGCTTATTGGCAGGTAAAAAAAATACAAATGGATTTTGCCGTTGTTCCTGCAACATGCGTACAAGTTTGGGATGCAGGTATTCATTGATGAGGTGCCGGGTTTCTTCCGGTAACTGGCTGCCATTAGTATTCAGGATATTCTCCCAGATGCCGCTGAAAGGAGAGTTGCGATTCAGAAATTTATTTACTTCTACCTCGTTAAATTTACGCAGTGCCTGTATTAATTGTTTATCGTTATCATCAAATACATCGGTGTTAATAAACCGGGCCAGGTCCAGCTTTTCCACTTTACCAGTGTAAGTTTCACCACTTTCGGCGGCATCACCCTGCACGGCTTCAATAGAAAAAAATGGATAATTTTCAATACCGGCGCAAAATACCAGGCCTAACCGCTTTATATCCGGCATTGCCGGCAATGCCTGCTCTTTTTGCTCATATACCGGCTCGGCCAATACCGGCTTTGCAGGCACAGCACCGGCTACTACTCTTTTTATCGTAGGGTCCAGTACCCGCAAAAAGGGTTTGCCTTCCTTCATGGCAAATTCAAATTTACCGGTAAGATCATCTGATAAAGAATAGCCATACAATCCTAACAGCTTTTCTTTGTCTCTGTCAATGTTTTTTATACTGTCGAAATAATTGGCGCCAAATGAATTAAGTAGTTGCACAAACACCATCGTCTTATGCTCACACAAAGCATGACCGGTGTGGCTACAGGTGCAGGAAGTATCAAAAAAACGTTCTTCATTTTTACGGATAACCACCTGCTGTGTTTCGCCGTCGTACACTACTTCTGCTTCTACTTTTTCATCCGCAGCTTTTATAATATTCGCTTTGTAGCTGCGCAGTATTTGCTCGGCCTTCTCATAATTTTCCTGCCCCGCAATCAGGCGGATCATTTTCAGATCAATATTCCTGATTTTAACGAGCGTATGCTTTTGATGATAGGCTGTTTCCTGGCCTTTCAGTGCATTCCGGTCGGCCAGATCCTGCAACTGTAGTAAAGCGGCTGCTTTGTGGCGGCACACATCACTCAGGTTATAAGGGCAGGTGCAGCGCAGGGTCATCGCACGGGCATCAGCATAATTCTGAATGTAAACCTTGTACCAGGTGTTATACATGTCATCCTTTACCCGGAAACTAATACTGCTTAGCAATGCGTTATGATCCATGGTTTCCACACTACCCGAGGCATGAATTTTTTTACCACGCCTGATTACCTCGTCGGTAGCGCTGTTGTAAATATGTTTGATGAGGTGCGAAAGCGACATAGTCTGGTTTGGTTAGTGAACGGCCTGGTTGCGGCAAAGCCAAACCTCAAAAATAACGAAAAGCCGGGGAATGGGCAGTAAGGATATAGAAAGGTTGTGGTAAAATAACAGTTATAACAAGCCTGGCCAATGGGGTGTCATTTGACTGTCAGCCGCTAATACGGTGAAACGATGCGGAGGTTACGAAGTGCTGTAATGCACTTTTTGTATGCACAGGCTACTGCAAGAATTAAATAAACTCCTTCGTATGACGCATCTCTTTCATGAGATTTTACCGGTGTAATCTCATATGAAATGCAATATTTTTTTGTTGAGGTCGTAAGAAGTATTCAAAATCAAAGTGAAGCTGATTTTAAAAGAGGAAAAGTGCAATTGGTTTTAAGAACTGGTAAAATAGAACATAACAAAACAGCCCCTATTAATTAGAGGCTGTTTTGCTTTTGTATAAAAAGTCCTTTTATCCGTTCATGCTGGCCAGGAACTCATAATTATCCTTTGTGCCTCTCATCCGTTTCATTAGTTCCTGCATGGCTTCTTCGGTTTTCATTTCATTTAAATAAACCCGCAGTAAGTTCATCCGTTGCAGTACATCTTTATCTAATAATAAATCATCACGGCGGGTACTGGATGCCACCAGGTCAATGGCCGGGAAAATTCGCTTGTTGGCCAGGCGGCGGTCAAGCTGCAGTTCCATATTACCAGTTCCTTTAAATTCTTCAAAAATTACTTCATCCATTTTGCTGCCGGTATCTATTAAAGCGGTAGCCAAAATGGTCAACGATCCGCCGTGTTCTATTTTACGGGCAGCGCCAAAAAACTGCTTGGGTTTTTGCATAGCATTGGCTTCTACACCGCCGCTTAAAACCTTACCACTGGCAGGTGCTACGGTATTGTGGGCACGGGCCAGACGGGTAATAGAATCCAGTAAAATCACTACATCATGTCCGCACTCGACCAAACGTTTGGCTTTTTGCAAGGCCATAATGCTCACCTTCACGTGCTTTTCCGCAGGCTCGTCAAATGTACTGGCAATTACTTCCGCCTTTACGCTACGCTCCATATCTGTTACTTCTTCCGGGCGTTCATCTACCAGTACAATCATCAGGTAACACTCCGGATGGTTAGCTGCAATCGCATTGGCTACTGCTTTTAGCAGCATCGTTTTACCGGTTTTTGGCTGGGACACAATCAGCCCACGCTGGCCTTTACCGATGGGCGTAAACAGATCAATAATACGGGTTGAGTAATTATCAGCCCGGTCAAACAGATTCAGTTTCTGGAAAGGGAACAGGGGTGTCAGGTAGTCAAAAGGGATGCGGTCACGGACTTCTTCAGAGGTCTTGCCATTAATAGTTTCTACCTTCAGAAGCGCAAAATATTTTTCGCCTTCTTTAGGCGGGCGTACGGCGCCAAATACCGTATCGCCGGTTTTAAGGCCAAATAGTTTTATCTGGCTGGGGCTTACATACACGTCATCCGGCGAGGAGAGATAATGATAATCGGAGGAACGAAGGAAACCATAGCCGTCCGGCATCATTTCCAATACGCCTTCACTCATTACCATTCCGTCAAAATCAACATTGAACAGGGGCTCCCGTTCACGTTGCTGATTCCGTTGGTTATTGTTCTGATTATTGTTTTGGTTATTATTAGGGCGCTGCTGTCCATTACCGTTGGTTTGCTCTGGTTGTATGGTGGGAGGGGTTGTATTTACATTTACAGTATCAACGGTTGAAACCGGGTCATCATACCCTGGTTGGGAAGGCTGGGTACCTGTTTCCACCTGGAAATTACCGTTTTCAATGGGAGCAGCCACCGGATTTTCAGTTTCCACTTTTGACTCACGGGGCTTACGGCCACGCTTTGGTAATGGTTTGGAAGGGGGAGCAACTTCTTCGGTTAAAGGTAAGGCAGCCTGCACGATAGGATTCGGCTCTTCTTTAGGTGTCACTTCAACTTCAGGAGCCACTTCAGGCTCAGCATTTCCGTTATTATGCTCGGCAAAATTGCGTGGAGCCGGTTGCTTCAGAATACGTTTACGGCGTATTTTTTCATCACCGTTAGCAGAAGGCTTTGAAGCCCGCTCAATTATTTCCTGTTTAGTAAGAATTTTACTTACCAGGTCTTGTTTATCTGTTTTTTTAGCGTTTGGAATTTTTAACTGGTCAGCAATATCTGCCAGTTCAGGAACGAGCATATCGTTCAGTTGCGCAACATCGTACATACGAGAACTTAAAAAATTTTTTTTACACTTAGGGTAGCCGGAGGCTGTTATAAGTTGATATTGATATGGGTTGATCGGGGAAGGAAAAAACAGAACCTGGTAATGAGATAAAATAGGGCGACCAGCGGTTTTCCTGATGCAATAGTACGCCAAAAGCTAAAAAGCAAAAAAATTAAAGTTTAGGATTTATCATTTCGGTGTAAATAAACAAAGCCTTTTTACAAAATAATTGGTAAATTCTGCCAAATTCGTCCTGCGAACTCAATACCGGGTTAGTGGTGTATTGTCAAAGTTACTTCTTTACTAATTTCCGGCCGGATTTGCCGTTGGCTGCCGTAACGCTATTCCATTAACCCGCAACCTTCTTGCCATGATGATATTTGACCGTAAAAATTTTTCAGACAATTACCTTTTACAATTATACCGGCAACTATTGCTTCCAAGGATGATTGAAGAAAAAATGCTCGTTTTGTTAAGGCAAGGTAAAATCAGTAAATGGTTTAGCGGCATTGGGCAGGAAGCGATTTCGGTAGGGGCAATAGCCGCACTACAACCGGACGAGTGGGTAATGCCACTACACCGCAACCTGGGCATATTTACAGGGCGGAATATGCCATTGCATAAACTGTTTATGCAATGGCAGGGTAATCCGGACGGTTATAGTAAAGGCCGGGAAAGAAGTTTTCATTTTGGCTCGGCAGCACATTATATCTGTGGCATGATTAGCCATTTAGGGCCGCAGTTAACGCTGGCAAATGGTGCTGCGCTGGCATACAAATTAAAAAGGCAGGAAAAAGTTAGCATAGCATTTACGGGGGATGGCGGCACCAGCGAAGGTGATTTTCATGAGGCTTTGAACGTAGCATCTGTATGGGATTTACCGGTCATATTCATCGTAGAAAACAACGGTTACGGACTTAGTACACCGGTGCAGGAGCAATACCGGTGCCGGCAATTGGTTGACCGGGCCATTGGCTATGGCATGGAAGGTGTTCGGATTGATGGAAATAATATTTTGACAGTGGTAGATACGGTTCTGGGTGTAAGAGAATATTGTATCCGGCAACAAAAACCCTATTTAATTGAATGTACCACGTTCAGGATGCGAGGCCATGAAGAAGCCAGCGGAACCAAATACGTACCACAGCATTTATTTGATGAATGGCGGGAACTTGACCCGGTTGATCAATATGAAAAATATTTATTGCGGGCCGGCGTTATTTCAACCGAAACAATTGAAAAGGAAAAAACATCTGTTACGCAGTACATCGAAACAGAATTAGCAATTGCCTATAAAGCAAAAGAGATAGAGCCAGATGAAGAAGTGGAATTAGGCGATGTGTATAAGTCGTTAGTTGGCAGTCGGCAGTTAGTGGGAAATACAAATCAATTGTTAGTTGCCAGCCGCCAGTCGTCAGGAAATACAGGAGCATTAATAGGAACAGAACTTACCCCTACCCGGGATGAAACCAAGATGCAAATTAATCAGGAACAACAACCTGCAACTACACAAAATACATTCCGTGGTCATGCCAAAGGAAATCAGGATTTATTGATCAGTAAATTGGAAAATAATTTAGTAAAAGAAGATATAACGCATCCAACCATTCGTTTTATTGATGCCATTAAACAAGGGTTGCATCAAAGTATGGAAGTAAATCCTAATTTGATATTGATGGGGCAAGACATTGCGGAGTACGGTGGCGCTTTTAAAATAACAGAAGGCTTCGTAACGGATTTTGGAAAAGAAAGAGTACGCAATACACCCCTTTGCGAAAGTGCTATTATTGGCGCTGCATTAGGGCTTAGTTTGGAAGGGTACAAAAGCATGGTGGAAATGCAGTTTGCTGATTTTGTAACCGCCGGCTTTAACCAGATTATAAACAACTTAGCCAAGATGCACTACCGATGGGGGCAGGCTGCTGATGTAGTTATCAGAATGCCCACCGGCGGTGGAGTAGGTGCAGGGCCATTCCATAGCCAAAGTAATGAAGCATGGTTTGTACATACACCGGGGCTAAAAGTAGTTTATCCGTCCTCACCCGAAGATGCAAAAGGATTACTGATTGCTGCCATCAATGATCCTAACCCCGTGCTATATTTCGAGCACAAGGCATTGTATAGGAGTATCAGCGGGCCGGTACCGGAAGCGTATTATGAAATAGAAATTGGCAAAGCAAGATTGGTAAAAGAAGGGGATGATGCTACCATAATTACGTACGGATTGGGTGTGCATTGGGCACTGGAATACCAGCAACAACATCCTAAAATTTCATTATACATTTTAGATCTACGAACCCTGCTGCCACTGGATTATGATGCTATTAAAAATGCGGTGGCTGCTACTGGGAAAATATTGCTGTTACATGAAGATACACTAACCGGAGGCATTGGCGGCGAAATCAGTGCATGGATAGTACAGTATTGTTTTGAATTGCTGGATGCACCGGTCATGCGTTGCGCCAGCCAAGATACACCGATTCCGTTCAATTTGAAATTGGAAGAGCAGTTTATGGCGAAAGCAAGGTTGGAGAAAATGATGAACGAACTAATTAATTATTGATAAACACAATTACCCGGTCTTAAAAGTATTACTTATTTTACAATAATTAATGCAGGCTTACAACTTTAGTTATTTTCCAACCATCGTTTTTATGCTGCCAGATAATAATGAACCTGCCGGCATGTGATGGCGTGCCTTCCGGTTCAGTATTATTATGAAATTTGTGTATTCCCATTTCAATAGCTCCAAAATCTTTTATAGGGTAAACCTCTATACTCCCGTTGACAAGTTCCCTTGTTACCTTTCCACAAACATTCTTTTTGGTTCCTTCCACAATATCCTGTTTAGAATTCATAAAGCCGCCTTTGTCATGGTAAAATTCTATTGTATCAGAATAGAATGAGGCATATGTTTCCAAATGAACGTCGCAGGTATTGTAAGCATCAAAAAATAATCTATCCAATCGAACAATAGTATCATATAGCTTTTGATCATCTGGTTTGTATCTGGAGAACTTTACAGCAGTATTATTTTTTGTAACTGAACATGAGGAAACGGCAATAATAATTAAAATAAAGTGTAATAAAATAAATAGGATTTTCATTTATATTAAAAATTTATTAATCTTACCTACAATAAAACTATCCGCAATCCTGATGAGGTGTAACTTCAATCCATACGTAAAAGATTATCAATCTGCTGAACTGGTATTTATAGTATCAAGCCGTTTCTTCATCCAGTTTTTCACCAGCCGTATTTCTCCATACGTCGCTTTTTCTCCTACTATTTCTTTTACCGGTGTAAGTGTATCACTGTTTGTTTCGCTAAGTGCTAAAGCAATCATTTCAATTTTTTCTGTACTCAACAATGCCTCAATTTCCAGTTCGCCTGCATTTACATATTCGGCCAGGTGGCTCTCAATAGTGCCGGAAGTCATATTGCGTTCAGCAGCAATCTGTTCAACCGTTTTTCCTTCCTTAAATTTTTGAAATGTTACTTCTTTGGAAGGTATTTTTTCAATCCCGTCTACCTTTGGCTTACGTACCCGCTTAGCCGTCATGTTTTCCATGTCACTTTGCAAATTGTTTTCTTCGCAATACTCCTTAATCACTGCTAAAAAGGCTTTGCCATATTGCCGCACTTTAGTAGGGCCAAAGCCGCTTATTTTGGCCAGTTCTTCTTTGGTTTGCGGCAGATATCTGGCTAAATCGTTCAATGTGGTGCTGCCTGCAACTAAGTAAATAGGTTTATTATCAGGCTTGCACAGATCGTCCCGCAACCTTCTTAACTTGTGCATTAAATCTATATGCGGGTGGCTGTCATTATTTGCCTTTGCAAGCACGGCCCCGGCATAAGCTGAACCGGTAATTTGTGAAATCAGGTTTTTGGCACGGGTACGTAAAAAATGGTTCAGTTCAAAGCCATTTCTACAGGCATCCATTAGCCGCTGCAAAAGCACCGTTTCGGTATATACCTGTTGCAGCGCTTCGTTATACTCTTCTGCATTTTCGCGGCTGTCACTTACCGTTGGTGATTGATCTTTTATCTGTAGTGATAGCTCAAGCAATTGCGTAGCAAAATAATCGGCTGCTTTTTTTATCCGCTCCTGCAAAGCCTCATTTTCCACCGGTAATTGCGGATGCGAAAGGAACAATTTTAGTTGTATCTGAAATTTATCGGCTACCTGTTGCAATGCAGTTGCTTTTTGCTGCAATGTTTGCACATAAGGGCCTGCTTCCGCATTAAAAGAACGCTGATGTTCATCCACTACTTTTTGCAATTCGGCAATTGCTTTGATAATGGACTTTAGTTGAAACAAGCCCGTAAGAAGAGTACCCTGGTAATGGTGCTTTGCCAACTGTAATTGTGGTTCCAGCAATTCGGCAGCAGGCTTGCGGCTACCGAACTGATTGATACGGGTATCGGTAAATACACTGTTAGGATTAATTCGGCTGTGCAATACCAAACCCTGTAGCGATGTGCAGCGGCTGAGTGCTACATATACCTGCCCGGCAGCAAAGGAATCACCGGCATCAATTACTAATTTTTGAAAAGTAAGCCCCTGGCTTTTATGAATGGTGATGGCCCAGGCCAGCCGCAACGGATATTGTGTAAATGATCCCAATTCATCTTCCTGCAACTGCTGGCTTTTCGCATCAATGGAGTAGCGGAGGTTTTTCCAGGTCTCTTTCCCTACTTTAATAATTTGCCCGTCATCATTACCTTTTACCACAATCAATTCATCGCCAATTTCAGTTACTGCTCCTAACTTACCATTAAAATACCGGCGGCTTTTATCAACATCATTTTTAATAAACATTACCTGCGCACCTGTTTTAAGCTTTAGGTTTTCCTCTGCCGGATACGATTTTTCGTTAAATTCCCCTTTAATTTCTGCTTTAAAAGAATACAATTGTCCCGGCAATTTTTCCAGTTCGCCGTTATTAATATTATCTGCTTTATAATTATGCGTGGTCAGGGTAATAAAACCATCCCCCTTTTTGGGCTGAAATTGTGGCAGGTAACGGGTATGTAATAATTGCCGGCTTTTCTCATCCAGGCTATTATTCCGAACCTGGTTTAGCAGGTCAATAAACTGCTGCTCATTTTGCCGGTAAATTTTTTCCAACTCTACATAAGTTGGCGGATGCTCCTTCAGTACCAGACTGTCAAAGAAAAAAGGGCTGTTATAATACTGATGTAACAACTGCCATTCTTCGTCCTTTACTACAGGTGGCAGTTGGTGCATATCGCCAATAAATAATACCTGCACTCCGCCAAATGGCTGTTGGTGATTACTGCGGAACGAACGCAGAATCAGATCAATGGCGTCCAGCATATCACTGCGCACCATACTTACTTCATCAATAATCAATAATTCCAGGCTGCGCAGCACATTCCGCTTTTCCCGGTTATAACGCAGGCGGCCTAACAGGCTATGTTTGTCATTGGCCTGCGCATTTTCATCACTTGCGGAGGCAAAGCCTGTATTGATCGTACCGGGTAAAAAAGGTCCGAACGGCAAATTGAAAAAAGAATGAATGGTAACGCCCCCTGCATTGATAGCTGCCACACCGGTAGGTGCAACTACTACCGTATGCTTCGGCGTTTGACTGCGGATGTATTTTAAAAAGGTGGTTTTGCCGGTGCCCGCCCGTCCGGTAAGAAAAACGTTGCTGTTGGTGTAACTGACGAAGTCGGCAGCAAGTTGAAACTGTAAATTGGAGGCATCCGGCGTGTGCATGATGCTAAAGTAAGAAAAACCGTCAATCGTGAATCGTTCTTTACAAAGTAGAGATGAATGTGACCTCAATATTTGATAAATATTGGGACATTACAGCTAAAAGCTCATAGGTTCCGCTGCAATTCGTTATTCCGGACGAAATTTACGAGCCCTATTTCATTTATAGTTCTCCAACTACTGTCTCCTGGATAAAAATTGTATAAGGATCCACCTTTAAAAAGGGAAGGTTACTAAAAGGCAGAAGTTGTTTGTAACATTAACGCCACACTGCCAAAGTGCTTTAAAAACGGACTACAGCTAATTTACAATCATACCAGCCTCTTTTTGAATACTTGTATAGTTATTAAAAACGAGGATTTAACCCGTGATAATTAATACTAAATAATATTAATATTTTAACAAAGGGCATACCGAAATTCATGCACAAAAACACATCTATAAAATAAGATCGTTCCTGCCGGTATGCCCTTTGTCAAGAGTAGTTTTATTACAATTAAAAGAAATGTTTAAATAACATGTCCAGCTAAAATATTTAAGCTGCTGATAGTTTTTATAAACGCAAATTTACCCGGGCTATACAAGTAAATCTGAACGTTGATTAATAAAAATTGATTGGTTTAAAAGTTCTGATTAAAGGCGTGATACAACTACATCTTCAGTTACACGTGATTGTACCATTACTTCAAAACTCTGTTCAGCTGAATGCTGAGGGCGGATGATAAACACCGCTTTGATAAGTGATTTACTTAACTGAAATTTTTTGCTGAAAGCCTTATCTGTAAAGGATCTTTGATACAACGTTTCTCCTGTTTCATCCTTCACCAGCAAATCAAAACTGCCTGCTGAAAGGTTGTCGTACTTCACGTTGAATACAAAGCCATCCTCAACACTATACATGTATTTTACATCGAATGTTTTTGCGGTGGCTGTACTCTTGTTAGGAGAATCGGTGGCAAAGCTGCCAGTGGAAAATGCTGTTGCAAAAAATAATGCTAATGCAGCAAATTTTGTTTTCGAAACGATAGATTGCTTGTTCATATACTTGGTTTTGTTTACAAAAATTTTCTTCATTATGTAAACAATCGTTTTTTTCAACGAAGGGCTAATTAGCCTATGACATGCAACCGGAAAAATTAAATCGTTTTGTTTTTTGTTTTACATAAGTTGATACATGGATAAAAGAAAGGTAACCTCGTAGAATGTGTTACCTATTTGTTACGGGTATTTGTTGCCCGTTATGCAGCTTTACTGCTAAGCCGGTTTTGCCGGGCATCAATAATAGTATTTATCCGTTCAAATATTTCGTCAATGGTGCCTTCGCCATTAATCATTTCTACCTTATTTTGTTTTTGATAATAACCAGCTACCGGCAGGGTTTCTGTTTTGTACACCCGCTGGCGGTTGCGTTGTATTTCCGGATCTGCATCATCCAGGCGGCCGCTGGTTTCACTACGGTTTATCAAGCGCTTTATCAGTTCTTCTTCATCTACCTGAAGAAAAATTACAGCATTGATGGTTGTCTTTTTTAATTCCAGCAATTTGTCCAACGCCTCAGCCTGGGCTATTGTTCGTGGAAAACCATCGAACAGAAAGCCCTGCACTTCCGGGTAAGTATCCAATGCATTGCTGATCATGCCAATTACTATTTCGTCAGGTGCTAATTTTCCCTGATCACTAAACTTCTTAGCTTCCAGGCCAAGTGGCGTGCCTATTCTCATTTCCTGCCTCAACAGATCGCCGGTGCTTAAATGTTTAAATGAGTAGTGTTGTATCAGCTTTTCGCTTTGCGTGCCTTTGCCACTACCAGGCGGGCCAAATAAAATGATGTTAAACATGCAATTAGTCTCAGGATTGATTAAAACAAATATAATTAATGTTGGTATTCGGATACCAATAAAGCAATATTATTGGAAACTGTTCAAAATTTATAAAAAAGCTTCACCTGGAGCGCTATTCATTGTACATAAACATTTATGCAATATAATCTTGTGTGTTATCTACTGCCGTGTCGTTCTTACCAAACCGTTAACTGCTATTGAATTACCCTGTAGGTTCATTTTATTACATTTGCCCCATCCGGGGGCGGGCAGCCAATGCCTGCATTTTGGTGTCAATACATTTTTACCATTATCAGGTAGCCTATATGATCCATCCTTTAGCTTATATACACCCCGATGCCAACCTGGCTACTAATGTAAAAGTAGATCCGTTTTCTGTTATTCACCCGAATGTGCACATTGGAGATGGCACCTGGATTGGGAGCAATGTAACTATTATGGAGGGGGCCCGTATCGGAAAAAACTGTCGCATTTTCCCCGGCGCTGTTATTGCGGCCATACCACAGGATAAAAAATATGCCGGGGAAAAAACGATTGTAGAAATAGGCGATAACTGTACCATACGGGAATTTGTAACCATTAACAGAGGTACAATAGATAGAGGCAAAACCTCCGTGGGCGACAATTGCCTGATTATGGCTTACTGCCATATAGCACATGATTGTATGGTAGGCCCCAATTGCATTTTGAGTAACAATACACAAATGGCAGGACATGTGGTGATAGGTGAATGGGTAAGCATTGGCGGTATGTGTGCTATACATCAGTTTGTAAAAATAGGCCAGCATGCTTTTCTTAGCGGCGGATCTTTAGTGGGTAAAGATGTGCCCCCCTACATCAAGGCAGGCCGAAACCCGCTTAGCTATGGTGGTGTTAACTCTGTCGGACTCAAACGCAGAGGTTTTAACCTACAGCAGATTAACGGAATACTGGATGTGTATCGCTGCATTTATAACAAAGGTATGAACACCAGCCAGGCGCTTGAATTTATTGAGGAGGAACTGCCTGCCAGCGATGAGCGGGATGAAATACTAACATTCATCAGAGAAAGTGGCCGTGGCATTATCAAACGGAATTTGAAGAATGCTGCAGTAGATGATTTTTAACAGGGATGTGTGTGAGATTGTCTTAAACTGGGATGTATAGGATTATTGGGATAGGAACGGGATGAATACAGAATTAGTGGTAAGTTAGCGGTTGTCCCGATTGCCTGTTGTTAATTGCCCCTTGCCTATTTTACTTACGGCTATGCGAATGGATGAATAAGCCATGAATACTTTTATTTTCGAAGGCATTGCGGATGGCAATGGCGAATAAATCAGCAACAGACTGCACTTTTATTTTGGGGCTGGGATGCCGTAGTGGAATGGTATCGCATATTACCAATTCCTCCAGTACGCTGTTTTCAATATTTTCATACGCTTTACCACTTAGTACCGGGTGGGTACACATAGCCCGTACGCTGCGGGCTCCTTTGTCTTTTAACATGCCGGCAGCTTTTGCAAGCGTACCACCAGTATCACAAATGTCATCAATCAGTACTACATCTTTTCCGTCTACATCCCCTATAAGTGTCATGCTCGCAATTTCATTGGCCCTCTTCCGGTGCTTATCGCAAATCACCATTTCCGCATTAAAATAGCTCGCTACTTCTCTCACCCGGTTAGTACTGCCGACATCCGGTGCGGCAAAAATCAGATGTGGCATTTTCAGGGCTTCTATATATGGGATAAATATGGCTGAACTATCCAGGTGATCTACCGGAATATCAAAATAGCCCTGAATTTGCGGTGCATGAAGGTCCATGGTAATGACCCGGTCGGCACCGGCCGCCGTAATCATGTTTGCTACCAACTTACTGCCAATAGCTACACGGGGACGGTCTTTTCTATCCTGCCGGCTATAACCATAATAGGGCATCACTGCAATTACTTTGTAAGCACTGGCACGGCGGGCAGCATCAATCAGCAACAGCAATTCCATCAGGTTATCGGCAGGGGCAAACGTACTTTGGATTAAAAAAACATAATCTCCACGGATACTTTCTTTATATTCTACTCCAAATTCGCCATCGCTAAAATGCTGTATGTTTATATTACCCATCTTACCACCAAAACTATTTCCTATTTTTTCGGCGAGATACTTAGAGCCTGAACCACAAAAAAGTCTTGCATTTGACATGGTTGAAGAAGTTTAAAGTTTAATGTTCAAAGTTTAAAGTTTTGATTTGCAGAAAGTGTTTCTTTAAACACAGTTTTGCGGTTTGTTGAGTTTTAAAAATTAGTAAAGGCTAAAATTGGTGTAGACAAGCAGCAATTAAGTAAGTAGCATTAAACAACTTTAAACCTTAAACTTTGAACTTTAAACCGGCTTTTGAACGTGACGAAGATATTGGTTTGCTGCACCCTTTAAAATAAGAATCAGATGGAAAATTTACCCACATCATTTAACTCTATAAAAAACTGGGCGGAAGACGACCGGCCAAGGGAGAAATTATTGCAGAAGAGCCCTGCCAGCCTTAGCGACAGTGAGCTACTGGCCATCCTTATTTTAAATGGTACCACAAATCGGTCGGCCCTTGATCTGGCAAAAGATGTATTGAAGCTCGGGAAAGACAATCTGAACGAACTTGGCCGTCTTACAGTAAAGGATCTGCAAAAAGTAAAAGGAATAGGCCCGGCTAAGGCGGTTACAATTGCTGCTGCTTTGGAATTAGGTCGCCGCAGGCAACGTTCCGAATCGCTAGAGAAACCTTCCATGACGACCAGTAGCAACGTAGCAGAGTACCTCCGAAGCATATTACAGGATGAACACCGGGAAGTTTTTGTCGTGGTTTTTTTAAACAGAGCCAACCGGATCAATGGCCATCATATTGTAAGTACGGGCGGTATTACCGGTACTGTAGCTGACCCACGGGTAATTCTAAAAAAAGCATTAGAGGAAAATGCTACCAGCATTATTCTTTCGCACAACCATCCGTCCGGCAACATTAATCCCAGCCGGGAAGATATTAACCTGACAAAAAAAATTAAGGAGGCAGCCAGTTATCTGGATATTACGGTGTTAGATCACATTATTATCGGGAACGATAAATATTACAGCTTTGCGGATAGCGGGGAGTTGTAAAACCAAGAGGCAATTGGCAATAAGCAATCGGCAGTCCTTCGTAGAAAGATTTGTTTTAAGCAGTCAGGTACCAGTTTATTTAAAAAAAGACGGCATTACTCAAAGTAATGCCGTCTTTTTTTTGCTAATTGCCTGTTGCTAATTGCTAATTTTTCTTATGCCATTTGGCCTAATTGCCGCAAATACCTGTAATGGGCGCCAATAGCCTTGGCCATTGTTGGATATTCAAGATAAGGAATGTTGTATTCCATACATACTTTCCGTACAATCTGGCTGATGGCCGGGTAATGCACATGCGATATTTTAGGAAACAGGTGATGCTCAATCTGGAAATTCAATCCGCCTACCATCCAACTGATTACCTTGTTCTGCGTAGCAAAATTGGCAGTTGTTTTTATCTGGTGGATGGCAAATTCATCAGGCAGTTTATTAGTATCAATATGGGCTAATGGAAAATGCGTATGCTCTACCGTGTGTGCCAGTTGGAAGACAATACTTAATACAAAACCGGCAACCATACCCATGGTCAAAAAGCCAAGTAACCAGGGAACAAACCCTACCATAAAAATGGGAAGTACAATATAAACCCCGGCATGAACAATTTTTCCACCCCAAAACTTAATATGGTCAGCAGTAGTCATTGTTTTTAACGGTACATCTCCAATCTTTTTTGAAAAATATTTTTTATAATCGCTTACAAACATCCAGAAAATGTACAACAGCATATATAAAAACCAGAAGTAGGTATGCTGAAACCGGGTGCATCCATAATTTTTTTTGATGCTCATTCATACGTAACATAATTCCTGCATTAATATCGTCATCTACTCCTTCCACATTGGTGAAGCTATGATGGATCATATTATGCTTCATATTCCACATAAAGGCATTGCCACCAAGAAAGTTGAGCGACCAGGCGGCAAAATTATTCAACCATTTATAACGGCTAAAGCTGCCATGGGCACCATCATGCATTACATTAAAGCCTACACCGGAAATCACAAAACCCAACATGGCACATTCAAATAAGGCAAGGGGCCATTCCGGGGTAAAGAAAACAATATGAACATAGATAGCCGCCATTAACGTTACCAGTACAATGGCTTTCGTGAATATTTTGCGGTCACCGGTTGTTTTCTTACCTAAATTATCGAAGTATTGTTGAACCCGGTTTTTTAGAACAACATGAATAGATGGATTGGCGGACGGAAATTTAGGAACCATTAATGATTGATTAGCTGTATGATGATTGAAAACATGAATGGTGAGAATGTGCGTATGTAGTAAATATGTTCGTATGCCTGTTTATCTAAAAATATACCATATACGAAAGGGGAGGGGGTAAAGATAAGCTTTGGCTTTGGAGTAGTACCCAATATTATGTTATCAGTTTGTCATAAAAGCCACGTGTATGTTAATGTATGTTATATAGTTAGGTGACAGGATAACATAATCCGCTTACATTTCCGTTCATTTACCAAATTACCTGAACCTTATGCTTTACAGGCTTTTTTACATTTTGTTTGTAATAGCTTCCCTGTTTTTTAATACCACTGCCGGACAGGATACCACACTGCGGCCTGCCCGGCCTGACACCTTACACCATCGCATCCTGCTTACGAATACTACACCTGTGAGTGATATTGATATACCGGTGCGTATTGGCTTACAACCGTTTTACGACTGGGCCAACAAATTTATTGATACACTTTACACCTCTAAAAATTACCCGGTTGATTGGGTGCAGAATGGTTGCGATACCCGCTATCAATATCGCTTCGTACGGGGTCCGTTTCAGTTTAAAACCTATAACAATTTGCTGCTGATGAGCTTTAGCGGTTATTACCAGGTAAGAGGCAGTACCCGTTTTTGTTCCGGCACTTCGTCGTTTTCGCCGTGGACGCCACCATGCGGTTGTGGTAGCGGTACAGAAAGCCCCCGCCGCATTGACGCAGGCTTTGTAATAAAATTTAAAATTAATCCGGATTATTCAATCGGGCTTTTTGTACAACGTACTGATCCGGTGGCAGTAAATAAATGTGAGGTTTGCTTTTTTGGGAAAGACATTACCCAAATAGTAGCACAACAATTAAAGACTGACCTGGATACATCGGTAGCACAAATGCAGCAGAAAATGAAATTTTTTAGCATGAAGCCTTATATCCAAATGCTATGGGATACGTTGCAGGCGGGCTATAAAGTGCCGTTGCTGGGAGTAGTCAATTTCAGGCCGCAGCAAATACGCATAGGCCAGGTGGTTATGCAAAAAGATACATTGTATTGTTCCCTTGGCCTGTCTGCCAGGCCTGCACTGGAAGATGTGGCCGGAACCGGACGGCTGCCACTGCCATTATTATCGGACTTTTCGCTACGCAGCGGTATTCAACTATTTACAAAGTTACACCTGCCGTACGATTCCCTTAGCCGCATTACCAATGCCAAGATGGGTGGCACCGAAATACAGGTAGGCAAAGGGCTGTTTCAGAAAACCATACGCCTGGATTCAGTGCGGTTATCAGGTGGTGGCAGCAAAATGTTCGTGCAGGTTTTTCTTTCCAGAGGTATAAAGGGAACCGTTTTTCTGGAAGGCGTACCGAATTATGATGCTACTGCCCAATTAATAAAAATGGATAGCCTGCGTTTTCATATTGAAAGCAAACAACTGTTGGTACTCACGGCCAGTTGGCTGATGAACGGCGCCATCGAAAAGAAGATAAAGGAAGCCTGCCGGTTTGAAATGGCTGCCCGGCTAAAAAATATACAAAACCAGCTTACCGTAAAAATGAACCAGCAACTGTATGCGGGAATTAATAGTAAAGGCTATCTAAACCGGTTGGTTGTTGATAACATCATTCTAAATCCGGGTGGTATTGACATAGGGACTTCCGCTGCCGGTAGAATGCTGATGGATATTGATGGAGCAGCGTTGCTGAAAGCGTATATGAAATAGTACAACGGACTGAAGTCCGTTGCTACAATACGGGCCGTGCCTACGGCACTTTGTGTAGAAGTACAAATAAGATGGATGTAAAATTTGATTTAATGTAGTGCCGTAGGCACGAACCATTTTGTAGCGCTGGGTTTCAACCCGGCGTATAAATGTGAAGCTACTGATCATCCCACCGACTTAAACGCAAACTTTTTCTGACTTAGAAAGCTGAATGTCACAACAATTAAAATGGTCAGCAGCATGCTGGGAGTGGGATACCAGCCAAAAACCTCTACAAATAATTTTAACAAGCCATAATTAAGCAGCAGGCAAATACCAACAACGGTAAAATACCGTAGTGCCTGGTGACGGCCTTTAATATCACTTTCATTGAATACAACATACCTGGACAGTAAAAAACCAATGGGGAAAGTGACAACGAAGGCCACCAGGAAAGCAGCAATATGGGGCTTAAAAACCAGGAAGCCTATATGCCAGTTTTGCTTTTTGAAAATGAAATTATAGCTGATGTAATACACAGCAAGATTTAGCAATTGGTTGCCGCCGCCACAAGCTGCATACCGGAATGTTTGCAAAGGCAAAAGCCGCTCAAACGGCGAATAAAAAAAATCAATCACATGCATTAACCACCCGGCTGCCTGCTGGCTTTTGGCATCAATTGTTTTTTTTGTGCGTATTACACGGCTCATAAAGGGGCGCAAAGGTAACCGGAATGTTTACTTTTGCCGCCCTGAAAATTCTTACCAAAATGTTAGTATCGGAGCAGCTACAGCAACAAACAGCCATTGCACTAAGAGAATTGTATCAAATCGACTTGCCGGGTACTACCGTTCCCCTGAACCAAACCAAACCTGAGTTTGAAGGCGATTATACCATTGTCCTTTTTTCATTTGTAAAACAACTGAAAAAAAGCCCGGATGCAATCGGAAATGAATTAGGCGGCTGGCTTGTTGAAAATGTGCCGCAGTTAATTGCCCGTTTCAACATTATCAAAGGGTTTCTGAATATTGTAATTGCTTCCGGGGTATGGACCGATTTTTTACACAACAACTATAACAATCCTTTTTTTGGAACACAGCCGGCCAGGGGCAGAACAGTGATGGTTGAGTACGCATCGCCGAATACCAATAAACCTTTGCACCTGGGCCACCTGCGTAATATTTTTTTAGGCTGGAGTGTAGCCGAAATTTACAAAGCAGTTGGTTATAACGTAGTAAAAAGCTGCATCGTAAACGACCGGGGTATCCACATTTGTAAAAGTATGATCGCCTGGCAACTGTTTGCCGGAGGCGCCACCCCCCAAAGCACCGGCACTAAAGGCGATCATCTTGTGGGTGACTATTATGTGAAATTTAATGACGAATATAAAAGGCAGATAGAAGAATTGGCGCAAGGTGGCATGGCAAAAGAATCAGCAGAAAAAGAAGCACCTATTATGCTTGCCGCTCAGCAAATGCTGTTTGACTGGGAACAAGGCAAACCGGATGTAGTGGAATTATGGAAAACGATGAACGGCTGGGTGTACGAGGGGTTTGATGAAACCTACAAACGCATCGGCGCTGATTTTGACAAAACCTATTACGAAAGCGATACTTATTTGTTGGGTAAAGAAATGGTGCAAAAGGGATTAGAAAAAGGCATATTCTTTAAAAAGGAAGATAATAGTGTATGGATAGACCTGACTGCCGACGGCCTGGATGAAAAGCTGGTGCTGCGTAAAGATGGAACTTCCGTGTATATAACTCAGGATATTGGCCTGGCGGAACAAAAGTTCGATGCTTACAAAATGGACGAAAGCATCTACGTAATTGGAGATGAGCAGAACTACCACATACAGGTACTGCAGGCTATTTGCAGGAAAATGGAAATGCCGTTTGCCGGTGGCATTTATCACCTGAGCTATGGTATGGTAGAATTACCCACGGGCCGAATGAAAAGCCGGGAAGGCACGGTGGTAGATGCAGATGATATTGTAGATGAAATGGAGACGGTGGCCGAAAAGAAAACGGCAGAATTAGGTAAAGTAAAAGACTTTAATGAAACGGAATTGAAGCAGTTGTATACGACGCTTGGACTGGGTGCGTTGAAGTTTTACCTGTTGCGGGTAGATCCAAAAAAGAAGATGATTTTTAACCCGGAGGAGAGTATTGAATTTCAGGGATTTACCGGGCCATTTGTGCAATATACGTACGCTCGTATTCAGTCTGTTTTCAGGAAAGCAGGTACAGCTACTATAAATGAACTGACAGTGTTCAAGCCTGAATTTCTGCCATTGGAAAAGGACCTTCTTTTTATGTTGGAGCAATATCCGGAGATCATTAACCAGGCTGCTATTGAAATGAATCCATCACACTTAGCTATTTATATTTTTAAACTGGCAAGTCTGTATAATTCTTTTTACACGGAACACTCCATAGCTAATGCCGAAACGGAAGAGAAGAAACAGCTACGGCTGGTAATTAGTGGAATAACAGCAAGGGTAATTAAAAGCGGTATGCAGTTGCTGGGAATTGATGTACCGGAACGGATGTAAGATGATATAAGTATGCGAACAAAATTAGATGAGGTTAATTTTAGTCATTGCGAGGGTTCTTGCCCGTGGCAATCCCCAAGGAAACCGGGGAGATTGCTTCGTCGGGCATCCGCCGCGGCGGACGCAATGACCGCAAGATTAATCTGATTTAATTGTGCATCATTACTTAAAAGGTAAAATCTTCCTGAACATTAGAAAATACAATTTTACAAAATATTGAAATTTCCTATCCAAGCAATCTTCCCTTTGCCCGTTGGTATTCTTCTTCCGTTAATATTCCCTTTTGTTTTAATTCAAACAATTTTTCCAGTTCAGCTGCAATGCTGTGATTGTTGTGTTGTGAGGCAGAATGTTGTGCAGGCTGAGGTGGCGGAGCTACATAGGTCGTAGCTGGTGGCGGTGCAGGTTGAGGTGGTGGGGGTTGAACTTGCTGCATCATGCTTTTTACCTGGTAACTCATTTTCTCATTGTTGTAATTGCTCTGTGCATGCGTAATCGTATCCTTTAGTGTTTTGGGACTGTCCACATTATAATAAATGGTTTCGCCGGTAGTGGCCGCCGTTTGGATTTCTACATTGCCAAAGCCAAACAGCCTGCCCCAGATGCTTTGGCTATACGATACATTATTGATTTTGTCCAGCGGGCTTTCTCTTGTGTTGATATTAATAATACCAAATTCATCAATGACCCTGAAGTTGGTAATCACCCAAATGTTATGTTTCCATTCCAGGTACTTCCAGCCAAAATAGCCTAATGCCGGCAGAATAATAACTGCTGACCAAATAATCCCCAACGCGTTGCCCAGCCAGATGCCAAAAGTTAATGCTATAATAGCAATCAGCGTTGGTACTACCAGCACGGTCCAGTTAGTATGTGTTCGAAGCAAAATTTTTTCGTTGGGTTGTAACGGGGTTCGCATGAATTTATGATTGAGATGAAGGCATGATGTTTCGCAAACTAAAACATTTTTCAAATGCCGTATATGCAATTTCAAAAGCCCGGGCATCTAAACGGTTATAAAAGTATTTGTATGTTTCAGCTAAAAATATCAAAGCCCTGCCACGCCGATTGGAATACCATGCTACCTACACAACAAGGGGCTTTTTGCAGTTCATGCAGTAAGGAAGTGGTGGACTTTACCCAAATGAGCGATGAGGAGGTGAAGAACTATTTTCTACAAAAGCATACAGGCAGTACCTGCGGCCGTTTCCGCAACGAACAAATTCACCGCATTCGCATCAGTTTGCCCGACAATATTTTTATCCAAAAAATAGCTGGCTGGAAAAAATTTATGGCAGTAGTGCTGCTGGCATTTGGCAGTATGCTGTTTGGATGCGATGTGGATGTAAGTAAACACACCCAAGGTATAATAGAAGTTCAAAAGCTTCCGAACACAAAATTGTTGGGAGATACGACTGCTGTTGATACGACGCAGTTACCTGGTACAGTTGCAATGCCTGTGGATGCCCCGATTGTAAGTGAAAAGGATAAGCGTAATCACGATGTAATACCCCGTCCTCTTCTGGTACCTATTGAAATAGTTAGGATGGGAACAGTAATAATGGTGCATGATAGTAGCGAGGTGCCACCTGAAATCGACACTTCTTTGTACAGCGGGATTTCTCTTGTGTCTCCGATGCAAAAGCCTATACCTTATACCGGTAAAAGCAAAGCCACAAACTTTTATTAAGACGGATGAATCCAGTTACCCTGTTTAATAAATTTCATTTACATTTTGCAGATTTCCTTCAGCAAGTCTTTTATATGGGTTCGGAATTAGCAAGGCTAAAGTTTCCTTTCTGTTATTAACTGCACAAAAAACAATAATAATTACGTCAAGGTTGTTCAGGTTTTGCTGGTATGGAAGGTTGTGATCAACTGTTATAAATAATTCAAAACGGTCATCTATCATTAGCCTCAACAGGTCACCATTTTTCTTTCCTAACCATTACATATCCCGAACGGTATACACCTCATGTTCTACACCAAATCCTTTTTCAGCTTCCGTGGCAAACTTTCATCAAGCAAAATTTTCATGCAATACTTTTTCTGTTGATACTGATTTCCTCGCCATCTCTAAAACAGTGATTGCTGCCTGCTTGCTTACCGACGGGAAATCATCCAAAAACTCTGCGAGATCATCACCGCCTTCGATGTAGTCAAATAAGTTTTGAATAGGAACTCTTGTACCCATAAATACAAGTATTCCACTCATAACCTCCGGGTCAATACTCACCTGTCCGTATTGCGTATTTTAAAAATTTATTGTGTAAAAATACAGAATTGAGGTTATGAGAACATATTGCGAATGGCGCTGATTGGGAAGTAGAATAAATGACATAAATAGCCTTATAGCAGCACAAATTTGAATCTCTACAATCTAAAGACTACTATAGTTTATTTCCTGTATAATTGTCACGTCCCCAGAGATTTCTAAGAATAGGTAACCCTTAATAACTAATTATGAAAGCCATCGCTGCGACAACTCACATCTTATCTCTCATAACTCATAATCTTCTTAAGGTGTGGGTCAGATCCGCCACGGCGGATAAAATAAACAGGGTGTGCAGCTCAATCATCCAGCTTCAGCACTGCTAAAAATGCTTCCTGCGGCACTTCTACATTACCAATTTGCCGCATGCGTTTTTTACCTTCTTTTTGTTTTTCCAGGAGCTTTCGTTTACGACTGATGTCACCGCCATAACATTTTGCTGTTACATCTTTCCGCATGGCACTGATGGTTTCCCGGGCAATAATTTTGGCACCAACAGCTGCCTGAATAGCTATCATAAATTGCTGGCGGGGAAGGAGCTCCTTCAATTTTTCGCAGAGCTTGCGGCCAAACTCACTGCTGCGGCTGCGGTGTATCAATGCACTTAGTGCATCTACCTTATCACCGTTCAGCAGGATGTCCATTTTTACAATTTCACTCAGGCGGTAATCCGCCGGGTGATAATCAAATGACGCATAACCACGGGTCTGGCTTTTGAGCTTGTCGTAAAAATCAAATACGATTTCGGTAAGCGGCAATTCAAAATTCAGCTCCACACGGGTAGGTGTCAGGTAGCTTTGGTTCAGCAGATTGCCCCGCTTGCCAATGCAAAGCGTCATAATGTTGCCAATATATTCCGGCTTGGTAATAATCTGTGCAATGATAAACGGCTCCTCAATGCTTTCAATCTTTACCGGCTCCGGCATTTCGGAAGGGTTGTTTACAATCAGGTTTTCGCCTCGGGTAGTGGTAGCTTTAAAGCTTACATTGGGCACCGTGGTAATGACCGTTTGGTTAAATTCCCGTTCCAGCCGCTCCTGGATAATTTCCATGTGGAGCATACCCAAAAAGCCACAACGGAATCCAAAACCCAATGCCTGGCTGGTTTCCAGCTCAAACGTAAGGGCGGCGTCATTCAATTGTAGCTTTTCCATACAGTCCCGCAGCTCCTCAAAATCATCCGTCTCCACCGGGAAGATGCCTGCGAACACCATCGGTTTTACTTCTTCAAACCCTTTAATCATTTCACCCTGGTTGCCCGCAAGGGTCAGGGTATCACCTACCCGTACTTCCTTAGCGTTTTTAATGCCGGTAATAATATAACCCACATCACCGCAGGTTACTTCCTGCTTTTCTGTCATTTTCAGTTTCAGGATGCCTATTTCGTCCGCATTGTAAAATGATTCCGTGCTTACGAACTTAACCTTATCGCCTTTGCGTAATGTGCCGTTTAAAATACGGTAATAAATAATAATGCCCCGGAAACTGTTAAAAACAGAATCGAAAATCAGGGCCTGTAGTGGTGCTTCGGGATCGCCTTTGGGGGGTGGAATACGTTGAACAATAGCCCGCAAAATTTCTTCGATGCCAATACCGCTTTTACCACTGGCCAGCAGGATCTCCTCTTTTTTGCAGCCAATCAAATCCATAATCTGGTCCTGCGTTTCCTCAATCATGGCGCCATCCATATCAATCTTATTCACCACCGGAATAATTTCCAGGTTGTTATCTATGGCGAGGTACAAATTGCTGATGGTTTGCGCCTGTATGCCCTGGCTGGCATCTACCAATAGCAATGCGCCTTCGCAGGCAGCAAGGGCACGGCTTACTTCGTAGCTAAAGTCCACATGGCCGGGTGTATCAATCAGGTTCAGGGTATATTCCTGCCCGTCCTGTTTGTAATTGATCTGGATAGCATGGCTTTTAATGGTAATTCCTTTTTCCCGTTCCAGGTCCATATCATCCAGTACCTGGGCCTTCATATCCCTTTCAGTAATAGTGTTGGTAGTTTGTAGCAGGCGGTCGGCAAGGGTACTTTTTCCGTGGTCAATGTGTGCAATAATGCAAAAATTCCGGATGTTCTTCATGATAATCATACGGCGGCAAAGATAGCCGGAAGCCGGAAGCAGAAAGTGGAATTTAGCGTAAGAAATGTGAAAGAAGGAACAGCTCCGGTAAGCAAATGATTTTTTGAATAAAAACCGCCTGATTTTATTTAAAATATAGTCTCCCGTTGCCGCCGGCAGCCCATACTTTGCCAGGTTGTGCAAGCGTCAACTCAACAACTGATTGATTTGCTCCTAATTTCATTTCTCTGAGCCAGGTAGCGCCGGCATCCGTAGTATGCCATAATTCATTGCTGGTGCTTACATAATAGTTGCTTGCACTGTTATTTTTAGCGTCAATGATCGTGTTTGGAAACTCCTTTAAGAGCGTCCAGGTAGTACCAGCATCGTTGGTTATGTGCAATTGTTTATCAATGCCCGCACAGCCATTTACCCCATTGCCAAACCATAATGGAGAATAGTGTGCAGTACCGGTACTGGCAACTTCTGAGAAAGTATTACCTGCATCCGGGGTTCTGTACAGCTTTGCTGTGCCTGAAGCATTGGTAAAAAACCCTTTTCCATTATTAAAAAACCAAATACAACTTAAAGAGAAAGTGATAGCAGGTACCGGTGCCCAGGTTTTTCCACTATCAATACTTTTAATCAGCCCTGTTTTAGTTGTTGCGTAGCCTTGTGCCGGGTTCACAAAAAAAACGTCTTCACATATATATGGAAGCTGTACATACTGCCAGGTGGTGCCACTATTTGTTGTACGTAAAATTCCATCAGCCCTATTAATTGTTGTTAAAAATCCATATTGGGAATTTAGAAACTGAACATTCTGAAAAGAGAATATACCATCCGGAAATGTCATTGCCGTCCAGTTATTCCCACCGTCAGTTGTTTTGTAACCAGCATTACTTTCACCAACTACAAAACCTGTACTTGCGTCCGTAAATACCATGTCTACTAATTGGCGCCCGGTAGCATCAATGGTTTTAAATTGCCAGTTCCCTAAAGTGTCCGCTGCTATTGGCGTTGGATCAGGCGGTGCGGGATCGGTATTCTTTTTAGAGCAGGAACCAAAGATAACCGTGAGTGTGAGCAATACTAACAGACGCATAAGTATTAATGTAAATATTTTTTTAAAAAAAAGATAGAAGAACCGTTTGTATGTTTGTTTTTGATGGCCCTCCTGTTTTTTAACAGTGTTTTCCCCTTGTCAATCGACTTTCACTGCCATTTGCTGCGTATAATTGCTGTATGGCCGCTGAAAGTTTCACCTCATCCCACAGCCCCTTCTTTATAGGTGGAGAAGGGGAGAATAAAAAACCTCTTTTAATTTCTATAACTGCTTCATTAGCTAAGTTCAAAAAAATACTCCCCGGGCTTTTTACCCTTTTGCTGCTTAGTACCATTGCATTTTCTCAAAAGGAGCCGGTAACCGGCTGGCACTTGCTGGATGCCAGCAAAGACGGCTACCACGGCATTAGCCTGCATGCTGCTATGCAATTATTACAAGGAAGGCCCGCCAAACCGGTAATTGTTGCCGTAATGGATGGTGGCATTGATACGAACCATAAAGCACTGCGCCCCAATCTTTGGACCAACGAAAAGGAGGTAGCCGGTAATGGAAAAGATGATGATGGCAATGGCTATATAGATGATATACATGGCTGGAATTTCCTGGGTAATGCAAGAGGACAAAATGTAAATAAAGAGTCGCAGGAAGCCGTGCGGATTTACCATCGGCTAAAAGGCGTTTTTCAAAATCTGAAGTTCGATTCTACACACGCCGATGCCAATACCCTGGAGCAATATGCGTTATGGAAACGCAGTAACGAGTTGCTGGAGGTAAAACCAGCTGAGCGGGCAGGGCTTAATATTGTTCAACTATACATAAAGACGGCCAGGTACTATGATAGCCTTATACAGGCCGAATGGGGTTGCCCGGAATACACGCCTGCCGAACTGGAAGCATTTGTGCCGCAGCAGCCATTGGTCAAAAAATCGAAAATCGGATATCTGCGGTTTATAGAATTGCTGGAACTGGACCCCGACAAAACGAACCGCCAAACATTCGAGGATCTGGATGAATACATTGAGCAGCAAAAGGAATTACAAAATGGAAAACTGCTGCCAGCGCCTAACTACCGGGATAGCATTACCGGTAATAACGAAGATGATCTGAGCAGCAAAAGCTATGGCAATAGCGATGTTATGGGTGGTGCCCCGCTGCATGGTACTCATGTAAGTGGTATTATTGCCGGTATGCCCGATACGGGATTCACCGGTGGCGTATATCCCGAGGCCCGTATTATGATGGTTCGTTGTGTGCCTAATGGCGATGAACACGATAAAGATGTGGCACTCGGCATTCGCTATGCAGTGGATAACGGCGCAAAAGTGATTAACATGAGTTTTGGCAAAGCCTTATCACCGCACAAAGCCTGGGTGGACGATGCCCTGCGTTATGCAGCACAACATGATGTGGTAATTGTACATGCCAGCGGCAACGATAGCAAAAACACTGATCTTGATCCTGATTATCCATCTGCTATTTTGAATGGTAAAGACACAGCAGCCAACGTAATTAGTGTAGGCGCCAGCGGTGATAGCAGCCTGGGAGGCGGTATTGTAGCAGGCTTTACTAATTATGGCGTTTCAACGGTGGATGTATTGGCACCCGGCGTAAAAATATATTCCTGCCTGCCGGGCAACACGTATGGCAATGAACAGGGAACGAGTATGTCATCGCCGGTGGTAGCGGGTATAGCAGCGTTATTGCGCAGCTATTTCCCGAAATTAACAGCCGTGCAGGTGAAACAAATTATAGAACAAAGCAGCGATCAGAGTATGGCCGCCAAAAGGTTTAAGAAACCGGATGGTGATAAAAAAGCAACCCTTACGCTGAAACAAATTTGCAGAACCGGCGGTATTGTAAATGCCTGTAATGCTGTGCAGATGGCATTGAAAATAATTAATAATTGATAGGTCGGCATTGCTGGTTTAGGATGTTGAATGTAGAAAATGTGATAGCGATGTCGCCCTTTGAAAGATGATTCAGAACCCTATCATCTATTTAAAATAATTTGCAAACATTTAAACTAAGGACGGCATCGGCCTAAGTTTGTTTCAAGAGGAAGTTTGCGCTAAGCGATGCCGACCTATTTTTACTTCTCAATTATTACTTCTCTTATGCCTCAACCTAATACGAATGATTATAGTCCGTTTCATCAAACGTATATCAATCATGTAACCGGCTATTTATCTGCAACAGAAGCTATTCAAAGCAGCTTTTCTATTATAAAAAATTTTATACAGGCCATACCGGATGCAGAGCATCTGTATACTTATGCCCCCGGCAAATGGACACTAAAGGAAATGATACAACATATTACCGATACGGAACGCATTCTGGCTTACCGTGCCTTGTGCATTGCCCGTGGCGATACGACACCACTACCTGGTTTTGAGGAAAATGACTATGCTTTACAATCCGGTGCAAATGCACATAAATGGGAGCAACTGGTGGAAGAATGGATCGGACACAGAAGCAGTGTTATTCAGCTTTTTAAAGGGCTGGGCGATAGCCAGTTAGCGCAACGTGGTACGGTGAACAGTGCTGGTATTACGGCAAATGCACTGGGCTTTATTATAGCCGGGCATAGCCTGCACCATGTAAGCATCATTAAGGAAAGATATTTGAATAAAAGCTACGCAAATTCTATCGGAGATGTATGATTTGGTAATTATTGGTGGCGGGCCAATCGGGCTGGCTTGTGCCCTGGAAGCTAAAAAAGCCGGGCTTAATTATGTCGTATTGGAAAAAGGCCCGCTGGTGAATTCTCTGTACCACTACCCGGTAAATATGACCTTTTTTTCTACTTCGGAACGGCTGGAGATCGGGGGTGTTCCTTTTGTGAGCAACAACCCAAAACCTACCCGTAATGAGGCACTGGAATATTACCGCCGGGTAACGATGTCCTACAATCTGAGTGTAAAACTTTTTGAGGAAGTAACAGCCATTTCAGGTAATTCCCCACTGTTTACCATTACAACTATAAAAGCGGATTACAGCACCCGGTATATCATTATTGCAACTGGTTTTTATGGTATTCCTTATAAGCTGCATGTGCCCGGTGAAGACCTGCCGAAAGTTACCCACTACTATCAGGATCCTCATTTTTATGCCTTTCAGAAGGTACTGGTTGTAGGTGCTATGAACTCTGCGGTGGATGCCGCTTTGGAAACTTTCCGCAAAGGTGCTGAAGTAACAATGGTGGTACGTGGATCTGAAATTGGTCGCCGGGTAAAATACTGGGTGCGGCCCGATATTGATAACCGTATTAAAGAAGGTACTATCAAAGCCTGGTTCAATGCTACGATTGCTGCTATCCGGCCACAGGAAGTGGACATCAATACGCCGGATGGATTGGTAACAATTGCAAACGATTGGGTCATCGCTATGACCGGTTACCAACCCGACCTCAGTTTTTTACATAAGATTGGTATTCAACTGTCTGATGATGACATCCTGAAACCCTATTGCAGCGCCGACAGTCTGGAAACCAATGTGCCCGGCATTTACATTGCCGGTGTTATTTGTGGTGGCATGGATACGCATAGCCTATTTATCGAAAACTCCCGGGTACATGCCATTCAGATTATCAAACATATTATAAGCTTGCAAACGAGTTCATAAATCCGTATCGAAATTTTTGGAAGCCTTGCTTTCGTTTTCGCTACGTAAATTGTTACCCATTCAAACAGGCCAAGGATTTAGGGCAATCTTTAAGTTTGAACCAGAACGTATAAAAATTACCGGAAAAGGCTTAAACAGTTTGTGGCATGTTTTAGGCATGGCCTGCAAAACTGATACATGGATTTTGTAGAAATTTTAGGGTTGGTTGCCGGTTTGCTTACCAGTATCTCCTCTTTACCACAACTGCTAAAAATTTTAAAGGAAAAAAAGGCCGAGGACGTTTCCAAGCTGATGTTTTGGACATTGATAGTTGGTGTGGCACTTTGGGTATTTTATGGTTTTAAGAAAAACGACCTGCCAATTATCATCACCAATATTGCTTCACTAACTATTAATCTTATTGTGCTGGTACTTCGTTATAAATACTCCCGGAAAGGGAAATAGTAATACTGGTTCCGTTGTATTATACAACATTAAAATAAGTAATGGATAACAGGCAATCTAAATAAACAGGCAAAATCTATATCCGTAACCCGTCTAAAGTCAATATGACATTCTACATTATGGTTATGAAAACGTCTGCTAACTGTTATTTTTCATTTTTTAGGGATAAAAAATCTGACAAGTTTTCATTACCTACATCCTTTCGATAACCATAGCCGATGCGCCACCGCCACCGTTACAAATACCGGCTGCTCCATATCGACCATTCTTTTCTTTCAACACATTTATCAGGGTGACCAATATTCGGGCACCGCTGCAGCCCAAGGGATGGCCCAACGAAACGGCTCCGCCATGCACATTTACCCTGGCAGGATCAATACCCAACCGCTTTGTATTTTCGATGCCTACTACGGCAAAAGCCTCGTTAAGTTCCCAGTAATCAATATCAGTTTGTTGTAACCCGGCTTTGGCGATGGCTTTGGGCAAAGCAATGGCGGGTGATGTTGTAAACCATTCCGGCGCTTGCTCTGCATCGGCATACCCAATAATTTTTGCAATCGGAGTTAGATTATGTTGCGCCGCATATTCTTTACTTACCAGCACCAGTGCAGCTGCACCGTCATTCATCGTGCTGGCATTGGCCGCCGTAACGGTTCCATCTTTTATAAAAGCAGATTTCAGTTCAGGTATCTTGTCAAACTTTACGTTGAATGGTTCCTCATCTTTTGCAAATACGATGGGATTGCCCCGCTTCTGTGGAATTGTTACCGCAACTATCTCATTCTCAAACTCCCCGTTATTGACGGCAGCTTGGCTGCGATGGTAACTTTCTATTGCAAATTCATCCTGTTGCTGCCGGCTTATGCCACATTCACCGGCACATAACTCGGCTGCGTTTCCCATTGCGTAATTTTTATATACGTCGGTTAGGCCGTCATGGGCCAGGCCATCTATCAGGGATGTATTTCCATATTTATTCCCCCAACGCAGGTTGGGTACGTAGTAAGGCACATTGCTCATGCTTTCCATACCGCCGGCTATCACTACTTCTGCATCGCCTAACATAATACTTTGTGCACCTGTAGCTACGGCCTTCATGCCACTGGCACATACTTTATTAATAGTTGTGCAGTTCACATTATCCGGTAGGCCTGCAAGCTTAGCAGCCTGCCTGGCCGGCGCCTGCCCCACTCCCGCCTGCAGCACACAGCCCATCAGCACATCGTTTACATCAGCTGCATTTATACCTGATTTTTCTAGAGTCCCCTGTATGGCAAATGCACCCAACTGTGCAGCGCTAAAATCTTTCAGCGATCCTCCAAAACTACCGATCGGCGTACGTAATGCCGCAATAATATATACTTCTTTTGTTTCCATATTTTATAGCAAGCTTTTGTTATGGCACAAAGATAGCTGATGTATATTCCTGACCGATACAACTGAAGTGTTCCTGCTACCGTATTATACACATGCAGGGAGCAGCTAACAGCTAAATCTTAAATATGGAAAATGCACAACAAGGTCCTGTAAGCATAGAGGATATAAAAAATGTGTACGATAATTCTACCGTTCATTGTGTTGCTGTAACAAATCCTGAAAATAAAATCTTATATGCCAGCCAGTCGCTTGCCGATGCGCTGGGATACAAAAGGCAGGAATTGGAAGGAACTGAATTTTCTATTACGCCTGCTGCACCCGAAGGACCGGTTTTGGAAAACGGTGTAAACACTGCCGAGGAACCATCCAAACAAGGTTATGTGGTTCAGAAAAACGGAGCAAAAGCATTGGTTGATTATGAATCCGTTGTATTAGAAAATTCTGATGCTGGGCAATGTATACTCAACCGGATATCGAACCTGGAAGGTTATGTACAATATAACCGCCTGGCAGAGTGTAAAGAAACATTGGAAAACATATTGAACAATCTTACTGCATCCGTTCTTGTAATTGATCCTGACCTAATCATTCTGAAAAATAATTCCACATTTCTAAAAACATTCGAATTAGATATAACAAGTGCAAACGAAAAGGTTCTAAGAGACCTGAATAGTTCTTTTTGGAAAAACGAAGAGGTGCTATTCAGTTTTAAAAATAAATACGAACAGAAATTATATGATTTTGATACCGAACTTGATTGGGAAAAAGAAAGCGGTGATCGTAAGAGTTTCAAGATTGTATCAAGGCTGATTCATAAAGATGAGAATCATACCAGCTCTAAAATTTTACTGGTAATTACAGATATTACAGAAGAAAAAGCTAACCAATCGGGCCGTAACAGGCAAATCAGGCATATTATGCACGAACTGCGGAATCCGCTAAGTAACCTGGCACTTTGTATAGAACTGCTGGCAGACAGCACAAAGGAAAATAACCAGGAAGACACGGATATTTTCCTTTCTAAAGCTGCTAACAGCATCCAGCGGATGAAGCAATTAATCAACGACCTGAACGATGCGAAATAGAGCAAATCGTGAATTGTCAATCGTGAATGATTCAAAAATTTTGTCTTCCTTACAGCCTTCCAGAATTTTTATTTTCCGTCTTCCGGTCTTTCCGACTTTCTGTCTTTCGGACTCAGATAACTGTTGCTTATTTACCCATTGCAACCAATACGGCTATATAATGGCAAATAGCTGCCAGTAACACCAGCGTATGCCAGTACGCATGATGGTAGGTCCAACGCCGCCATAAATAGAACACCAATCCTGATGAATACAATCCATTACCTATTAGAATTAAGGTAATTACCTGCCTGGGCATCGCTGCAAAAAAAGCATTTCCCGTCCATATAAGCATCCAGCCCATTAGCACATAAATTATTACTGACAAAAGGTGAAAACGATTGACAAAAAATATTTTAAAAAAGATTCCCAGCGCCGCCAGTCCCCATAATACCAATAGCATTGTAATGCCCTGCGAATGATAAAAATAACGTAATATGAATGGGGTATAAGTACCGGCTATCAGGAAGTAAATGCTGATGTGGTCGAGAATTTTCATTACTTCTTTTACCAGCGGCTGCTGAAACCCATGATATAAGGTAGAGAAGGCAAATACCATTAGAAAGCTAAAGCCGTAAACAGCCGTACCCGCTATCGCATAACCATTATTTTTTTGAGATGTTATGATTACCAGCACAGGCATGGCAATAATACTGAAGAGTACACCGATACCATGAATGACACTGTTTGCCAGCTCCAGTTTTAATACAGGCACAGGTATTTTTTCAGGCATTTGAATAAATGAGACCTACTTAAAATAGGTTATATGCTGATGTAAGGCAGTGCATATTCAAATTAAAAATAAAGGAAGAAGTACTATAAAAGGAAGTCTTAGAGGCTGTCTAAATTTATTTGATACTTTAATATGTAGTTGATTTTGGAGCGAAACAAGGCGGATTTTGCAGCCATAGCTGGCGTTCTAAGGCGAAAAATCCAACGCAGTTGCAGCCAAAAAGCAGCACAGATTATTTATTAAAATAATTTTAGACAGCCTCTTAGGGAAAGTTGATTTTATTTTCGGCTGGTCCTTCAGACGAAGTAAACAGGTTGCCGAGTTTTTGCATAAAACTGCTCAGCGGGCCTTCCATTTTATTAGTACGGTCATCAATTGTGTTATCGTTCAGCATGTCACCGGCATGCAGTTCGGCAGGCAGGTAAGTAAGAATATCCCTTCGCTGGCTTAGGAGATAATCTTTTATACCAATTGTAGTGTTTCCGCTTTTAATATTTTGATTAATGATGTTTACAGCTTCACCGGTAATATACTCCATTTTTTGGTGAGCTGCCTCGGTTGTAACCCCTGCATAATCCGCCACGTGTTGTATAATATCTTGTTCATTGTCAGCAAACATGCTACCCGTCCAGTCATTACAATTGCCACCGGCTATCGTTTCAGAGCCTTTATCCGTTGTAGAATATTTATATAAACCAGCCAGCACAGCCGGCAATGCAGCCTGCTCTACGGTATGTTTCTCAGTTACGGAATTATCAACTTTAACTGCCTGTGTATTCGGATCTATTTTTTGAATAGGTGCAATACCTAAGTTCTGCTGTATCTGTTGAATAAGGGTTAATGCCATAGGATGGTTTGGTTTGAAATAATGGTGCAATAAAGAATATCAAAAATAATGCAGAGAGCAGTACAGCACAAATAAAAGAGGCTGCTTCTGTTTGATAGAAGCAGCCTCTTTTAGGTTAGAATAACATTTTACTGGTGCTTGACAATCTTCTGGCTGATAGTACGGTTTGTATATCGTAATACCACTGTATATAATCCGCTTGCTACGCGGCTCATATCTACCTGAATAGATGATGAGGCGCCACCTGCACCATAAGTTTGCGCATACACTCTTTGGCCAACTGAATTATAAACAGCTATTCCGCGAAGCTCTGTAGGGCTTAAGTAATGCTGAATAGTGAAACTGCTGCTAAACGGACTTGGATAAATCAGATATCCTTGTTCTTTCAATTTAGCTGGTAGCGTTTTAGTTGTCAGATCAATATTGTCCACATAGATGTTGTTTTCAAAATTATTTGTGTTTCTGAACACTAATTGTAATGGACCTCTGCCAACATAATTGGATAGATTGATTGTTTCTCTTCTCCATTGCGTACGGGAATTGGGTACAAACTCTGCCGTTTGCGGCATATTAGGATCATTTACTGTTTGCAATTCATTACCCCATTTTTTGTAAACAGAGGTAAGCGTAGCACCGCAATCGTTGGTAGCTAATACTTCCAATGTATCCAGCGGTATGGCTGTGCTGCCAGGATAGCTGTAAGTAAGTGCTGCCACATCAAAAGCCAGCGAGATAGAATCAATACCGTTATAGGCTACCTGAGGTGAATACAATTCGTCACGGCTGCCGGCAACTGCATAATTATAGTTGTTTACAAAAGCAGAGCCTACGCCATTCCTGGCGGCAGCAGTAGTTCTTACCCAGGTAATTCCTCCATCCGGGTTATTGATAGCCCAGCCAGCCGGCGGGAACGTAGTTGCTTCAAAGCCTTCATTCAATGGTGCGTTTACTAATGGAACAACCTGTACTACTTTGGTAAGTGTATCATTGGTAGGCCGCTGATCACCAATCCCTGAAGCTGTAACGGGTTCAAATGTGTATACCCGGATGGTATGTGTACCGGTTGGCAATGTTACCCCTGTTAAGCTAAATGTTCGTACAGCATCCCTTGCCAGTATAATATTGCTAAAGGTAGTTATAGCCGGCGTTCCGTTATCAACAACAAAACCCACTTTAAAGCCTGTAATGGTATCTACACCAGTGTTTTTTACGGTTACAGATGGCGTAATAGCTGTACAGGTAATAGCACCCGGCTGATTGATGGAAGACAATTGAATGTCCCTGCTGATGGTACGTTCGATATTAATATTATCCAGGAAAATATTATTACCCAGTTTGGCTATATTCCGGAAAGCTACAATGATTGAACTACCGGTAATAAGCGAACCGGTAAACGAAATTTTCTCTCTTCTCCAGTCAGCAGCGGCTGGCACTAAATAGGAGGTTGTTAAAACAGGTCCCGTAGCCAGGCTTGGGGTACTGCCAGGCCACCTTGTATAAACAGGTACAAACGTAGCGCCGCAATCTGTTGATACCAATACTCTCAGTGTATCGAAGAATGTACCGTTTGTTAATGAATAAGGCCGGTGTGCAAGGTCAAAACTAATGATCACTGAGTCGCGTACAGATGGATTAATAGGAGGCGCTAATGGCAGGGTACGGATGTCATCAATTTCTCCGCCACCGTTATTATAATTATTAATGAAAGCCGAGCCGGCTGTGCCGTTACCGGCAGCATTGCGCACCCAGGTATTTGTACCCGTTGGGTTAAACAGGGTCATATTCGGCGGTGGGAACGTAGTAGTTACAAAATCCTGTGTAAATGGTAATGGTAACAAGGTATATGCAAACGATTTAGTTAACGTATCATTACCTGTTTGTTGGTCGCCGGTGCCGCTTGTGCTTACAGGATCGGCAGTGAATACCGTAATCGTATTGTTGCCGGATGGTATGCCTGCAGCCGCAGCTAAGTTTACAGTAACAGAAGCATTAGGAAGAAGGGTCTGCGTGAATGTTTGGTTAGCAATAGTACCATTGTTAACGCGGTAACCCACTCTAAAACTGCTGATGGTTTGAAGGCCATTATTCGTTACGGTTACCTGCGGTGTTAAAGAATTGCTGCAAATAATAGAGCCCGGGTTGCCGATATCACTAACACTTAAATCCCTGTCAGCCTGTTTGCTGATATTGATATTATCTAAGAAAAGACGGTTGCCATAGTTATTGAGGTTACGGAAAGCAACAATAATGGAGCTTCCGGTAAGGAAAGCACCACCAATTTTAATGCGTTCTCTTCTCCAGTCAGTAGCTGCCGGTGTTGTATAATCTGCACCAGATGCGCCGGCAGTTGCTAAGGCAGGGCCGGATTTACTGTAAACAGAAGTAAATGTAACGCCACAATCTCTGGATACGAGTACGCTTAATGCGTCATAATTAGCCGGATTCGGGTAGTTTTTGTATGCTACATCAAAACTGATGGTTAAAGAATCCTGTGGCAATGGGTTTGCTGGTGGCGTCAGCGAAATAGTTCTGATGTCTGCTGTTTGACCTGTAAAGTCGTTGTTATAGTTGTCAATAGAGGCTGAACCAGGGGTGCCGTTACCAACCGCACTACGTATCCAGGTGCCTCCTGAGCCCGCTAAAGTCATGTTAGCCGGCGGAAATGTTGTACCGGAAAAATCCTGTGAAAAGGGAAGTGCTGTTGCTGCGGCAACAGTAGCAGTTGTACTTGCTGTATTATTGGCGGTGTAAGTATCAGGACTACCATTTACTGCGGTAATGGTAAATGAAATTGTATTGGCGCCTATTACCAGGTTTTGCGCAGGAAAAACCAGCGTAGTAGATGCTCCACTAATAATATTTACCGTAAATGTTTGTGAAACAGTTGTAGCACCCACCGTTAAAGTAATAGTGATAGATGTAATAGTGGCTGTACCAAAATTAGTCACTGACAGTCTTGGTGTAAAAGCACCCGGACAGGTAGGTGCGGGATAGCTGGTTACAGTACAGGTAGCTGGATTAAATTCACCACCGCCAGGGCTTACGATAGTATTAATGCCAGCATCTGTTACCGGGAATCCGGCGGGAGGGACACAACCTAAAGACGTTTTTAAACCAGCACGGCAATTATCTACTACCCATTCCATACGGGCAACCTGCTTGTTAGTAAACATGCTATAACAGGCATCTGCCGTATAATCCATATAATTCTGGTACATTTTACCGGGGGCAGTAGTTGCGCAGGCATCTGTAACAATACCGGTAGGGCAATTAAAAGGTGTATTCCCAGCCTGGTTTGGCGTATCACCTATATCGGCAGCAGTATTACCCTGGCCTGCAGGGTTGAATAATCCTGCAGGTAAAAGGCATGTACCGGGTAGTTGGCGGAAATCATCACCGGTACAGGCATTACCGTCATCTCCCCAATTATGGTACAACCCAAGCCAATGTCCAACCTCATGGCTACCGGTACGGCCCAGGTTAAACGCCGCTTGTGTATAACAGGAATTATTTGCGTACGTATCAAATGCTACAAATACACCTTGTTGTGAATTAGCTGCCTGACCCGGAAATGTAGCATAACCTAAAAGGCCGGCGTCTCCTATACCTACCCATATGTTAAGATAAGAAGTCGCATCCCAAACATCCAAACCTCCTGCTGCAGTGCTTTTTATCACATCGTTTGTTTGGCTACTATTTGCCTGCGTGGTACTGTTCCTTCTTTCAATGCCGGTTGAGATTAAGCCTCCGGGCGTTCTTTTTGCACGGCAGAAACGTATCTGACTGTGACCGCGTAAAGGAAGGAATGGACCTGCATTTGTGCTATCCGGATTCAAACCCGCATAATCTACATTAAGCCGGTTAATAAAATAATCTACATCTGCGTCCGTAACTATAGCAGCGTTTGGAAGCACTATATGTGTGACAACCGGGATCGTAACAATAGCAGTTAACCTATAAGAATCACCAGAAGTTCTTAAGGCACCACCTGACCGGGAGGCATTTTGTTGCGCTTGAATTCTTGCCCGCGGGTTTTCCTGATAATAAGCTTCCAGGCTTTCCATCGTTCCACATCTGATAACTGGTGGTTTTTGCTTTGTTTGTGCCGAAACAACAGTAAAACAAAACACACAAACTGTAATAAGGGATAATAGTTTAAAATTTCTCAAAGCATATAGTTTTAAAATGACCGGCAGCTAAATTAGGATTTTTATCAAAATGTTAAGGCGGTAAAGGCAATTATTTTCCATTACGCATAAAGAAGGACAGTAAAAAGCGCAGGTAGCTGCTTATTACTGTCCCGTTACACGTAAGCGTTCCGTAAGTGTGGATTGAAATTATTTCTTTTGGTACATTACTTCCTTTACCAGCTTTACCGTTCGTGGCACATCCGGTAAGTAAGCGGCTGCCAAGTTTGGAGCGTAATGCATAGGTGCATCAGCACTGGTAATGCGGCGGATGGGTGCATCCAGATAGTCAAATCCTTCTTTTTGAATGCGGTAGGTAATTTCGGATGAAATACTGCACATCGGCCACTGCTCTTCTACAATTACAAGCCGGTTTGTCTTTTTTACACTCTCTAAAATCATTTTCCAATCCAGGGGGCGTATAGTGCGCAGGTCAATTACCTCTGCACTTATATTTTCCTTAGCCAGTTCGTCAGCAGCACCCAAAGCCACTTTCATCATTTTATTATAGGAAACAATCGTTACATCTTTTCCTTCACGGGCCACTTTTGCTTTACCGATTGGTATCAGGTACTCTTCCTCCGGCACTTCCCCCTTTTCTCCATACAGCACCTCACTCTCCATGAATATAACAGGGTCATTATCACGGATCGCACTTTTCAGCAGGCCTTTGGCATCGTAGGGGTTCGATGGAGAAATTACCTTTATACCGGGAATATTAGCGTAGTAGCTTTCAAATGCAGTAGAATGCTGCGCTCCTAATTGTCCGGCGCTGCCGTTGCCGCCCCTAAAAACAATCGGGCAACCTACCTGCCCACCACTCATTGCCAGCATTTTAGAAGCGGTGTTCAAAATCTGATCCAATGCCAGTACGGCAAAGTTCCAGGTCATGTATTCCACAATAGGCCGCAACCCATTTTGTGCCGCACCTACTGCAATGGCAGTAAATCCTAATTCAGCAATAGGCGTATCAATTACCCTTTTTTCGCCAAACTCGGCCAGCATCCCCTGGCTTACCTTATAGGCGCCATTGTATTCAGCTACTTCTTCACCCATTAAAAAAACATATTCATCTCTCCTCATCTCTTCACTCATTGCTTCACGCAGTGCTTCCCGGAAAACGATTTGTCTGGCCATTCTGTTGGTGGTAATTTTTAAAGGCTGGCAAAAATATAGGATGAACCGGGAATTACCTAATGAAGCGGAGTAGCTATAAGGAAAGAGCAGTAAATAAAAATCCCCGGATAGCCGGGGAAATTATACCTAACAGAATAATTATTTCTGTTTCTTGTTTTCGCTGTGTTTTTCCCGCTGGTTATGGGTTACATCACTGCCTTTATTATCCTGTTCTTCACCACTGCGGCTGTCGAGGTTGTCCTTGTTTTCGGGCCGGGTGCTTTTATTCCCTTTCGGCAAATTTTCTTTGGCTTTTGTGCCGGTATTCTGTGTTTTCATGGCAAATTTATTTGAACATTTCATTGATAATATTGTGCCATTTCGGGTGTCTGAAAATAAAAACAGCTAACAGGTTATTGAACTGTTTTATGATGATCTTCTTCATTTAGTATAGTGTTAATCAAATTCTTTTGATTTTCTTTTTGCCTTGATGCAAAAAGAAACAAAAAAATAAGGCGGTGCTAAGGCGTATCCCGACATCATAAGATCGATTTAAGTTGTTGTTCGTACTGATGTCGGGACCGCAGTTGCCATTTGTAATGCAGGTCCTCCACAGCGGATCCAGCCCATCGCTGCTATTTGAACCTTGCTTACTAAATTCTGAATCTTGCTATTCCATGGGCTGGAAAACACCTGCCAAACATGGCCCTGCTTGCGCTGCAGTCCAGCCCTCCTCTGTGTAACTTTACTTCGGCTAGCTACCTTAGGAAAGTTATCAAAATAACTTGAACATTTCTTCAATCTGGCCTGGTTGCCCCCAAACCCTTCCGACCTATCGGTACGGGACAGGCTCTAAAGGGGGCTTTTGGACACCATCAAACTTTATAGGAACTTCAAAATACTCATAGTTATCACTAATTTTTCAGGTAAAAACGAGTTTCCCTGTAGGGCAATGTCATTAAGATAAGCCCCATCGGGGCTTTCTGTTTGTAGCAAACAAAGAGGCAAAGGCAATCATTGCCACGTAGTGGCTACCCCTCTTCTCTGATCAGGTAGCCACTACGTGGCATGCACCAACATCAAGGATGTCTGTTTTCTACAAACAGATTGCACCTACGGCGCATAACTGATACTACAATCCTTCACTTAATGACATTGCCCTGAAGGGGGTAGGGGCTACCAACGCCGGGTAATATCCCGCTTCATTTGTACCAGTTATTTTGACCACTTTACTTATTGCCCTCCATTAATTAACTTCAAAAATTAAAGAAATTTTGCTAACAATGTATCAGGGGCATTTATTTACGGTAGAACGATTTTGCTTGTACCTGCTATATGGCTTATTTCAAAGAAACTGTTTAGTATTTTAACAATACAGGTATGCCGGGCTTTATAAACAAAGAGTAATGGCCTATTGTGCCGTAGGTACAACCTGTTTGTAGCAATGAAAGTTTTAAAAACGCTATCATGCCACGTAGTGGCTACCTGTTTGATCATTTTAAAGTAAAGGAACAAGTGTTGTTTGAAATAATAAATCAGGAAGTTGTTTAGTGTCTACATTTATTTGACACTTTACTATGTAGTTGATTTTTGAGCAAAATAAGGCGGATTTTGCAGCCATAGCCGGCATTCTACGGCGAAAAATCCAACAATATTGCAGCCGGAAAGCGACACAGATTATTTATTAAAATAATTTTAGACAGCCTTTAAACAAATGCTGTCAAATGAGGTATATAATGGCTAAACAGATAGCCACTACGTTGCATAAAGCACCAAATCACTTATTTATTTACTACTACAAACAGAATGTGCCTACAGCACATAAAACCGATCCTATCACATTTTGTATCTGTTTTCCAACAAGTGTTAAAATACTAAACAGCATCAAATTTTAATAACCAACAGCCATTTCTTAACAAACCCTTTCCTCTACCAGGGAAAAGGCTTACATACCCGGCATCTTTATCTTTTCGTCAATCCACAAATTTTTGTAATTTTTACTCCATTTCAGCTTCCAGCGTTTGTGGCTCCATAAGTAAGTATGAGGACTTGCTTCAATATCTTTTTGAAGCCTGCGGGCATACTGCCGGGTTATTTCGCCCTCAGAAGTGGCATTTGGTTGTTCGGAAAGCAATTCGGCAACAATGTGATAATAACCGCGGCGTAAACGGCGCAGGCTTAAATAAACAACGGGGAAGCCTGTAGCCCTTGCATTTTTTTCCGGGCCTTTAATAAATGCAGTAGGTTGGTGCATAAACTGTAGCCAGTGCGCTCTTTCCGGGCCGGGCGGACTTTGGTCGGCTACCAGCCCCAGCATGTAAATGGTATCCCGGTAGGGAAGCATCTCTTTAGCCATGTGGCCTGCTTGTAAAAGCCCGGCTCCGAAGCGCCTTCTGAGCCTTAGAAATAGATAATTAATAGACTTGCTTTTTGGGGTGATATATACATTCAAAAGCTGGTAAGGCTGGTGCATGCTGGCGTTGGCATTACCCCATTCCCAATTAAAACAGTGGCCAAGCAATATTTGTATACGGGGGTATTTAGTATGTAAATCTTCCACTACCTTCCAGTCACCCGTAATTCGTTTATCCAGTGCTTTGCTGCTCATACTAAGCATCTTAACCGTTTCAATCCAGTTTTGCATAAAGCACCGGTAAAAACGCCTGCGGATTATTTTTAACTCGGCATCCGTTTTTTTAGGAAAAGCATGCTTTAAGTTTTTCCAGACTACTTCTTTCCGATAGCCAATAATGTAAAAAAAAATAAGGTGGAAAAAGTCGGCCAGGCCATATAGCACCCATAATGGCAGCAGCGACAGCAGGTAAAAAAAATAATAAGGAGCCCGTATCATTTGGTGAATAGTGATTGGTGAATGAGCGATAAGACCGAAAGTCGGTAAGTCTGAAAGTCGGGAAGAAAGTACAGCCTGCACAACTTTAAACCTTGAACCTTAAACTTCCTTAGAGGCTGTCTAAATTTATTTGATACTTTAATATGTAGTTGATTTTGGAGCGAAACAAGGCGGATTTTGCAGCCATAGCTGGTGTTCTAAGGCGAAAAATCCAACGCAGTTGCAGCCAAAAAGCAGCACAGATTATTTATTAAAATAATTTTAGACAGCCTCTTACAGCACAATATTCTGTACCAGTTCACTTTTGTCCGGGTAATCAGTATTATAATGAAGACCACGGCTTTCCTTACGAAGCTGTGCACCCCTTACAATGAGATACCCAACTGATATGAGGTTGCGGAGTTCACACAATTGCGGAGATACCGTCGTTGTCCGGTACAGGTCTTCAATTTCCTCCCATAATAAATCAAGCCGTCGGCTGGCCCGTTGCAGGCGCACATTATTGCGTACAATACCTACATAATCGCTCATCAACAATTGTAGTTCCTTCCCGCTTTGTGTTATTAAAATCATTTCCCTTGGCTCATTGGTGCCACGGGCATTCCAGTCGGGTATGGCAAGGTCGTTTTCTACTAATCTGCTGATGGCTGCCACACTATGCAAATAAGCACGGTGCGCAAATACCATTGCTTCCAGCAGGCTGTTGCTGGCCAGGCGGTTAGCTCCATGCAATCCCGTGCTGGCACACTCGCCGGCGGCATACAGGTGTTGGATAGACGTGCAGGCTTGTTCATCTGTTTTAACACCGCCGCAACTGTAATGTGCTGCCGGTGCTACCGGTATCATTTGCTGCGCCACATCGATACCTATGCTTTTGCATTTTTCGTAAATATTAGGAAAATGATGGATAAATTTCGCTGTGTCCATGTGGCGGCAATCAAGAAATACATGCTCCGTACCCTGAACTTTCATTTCGTTATCGATGGCACGGGCTACAATATCCCGGGGAGCTAAGTCTTTACGTTTATCGTAGCGTTCCATAAATGCTTCCCCGTTATGATTGCGAAGGATGCCGCCATCGCCACGTACGGCTTCGGTAATTAAAAAACTCTGTCCTCGTACAGCCGGCTCGTACAATGCCGTCGGGTGAAACTGAATGAATTCCATATTCTCCACCCGTCCTTTAGCCCGGTACACCATTGCTACGCCGTCGCCTGTAGCAATGGCCGGGTTGGTAGTGGTGCGATATACCTGTCCATTACCACCAGTGGCTAGTAATACAATTTTTGCTTCGATCTTTTCAATAGCATTGGTATGTTGGTTCAGTACATATACACCATAACACTTAATATCGGTAGTGCCTTTGGTAACTAAAAAACCTAAATGATGCTGCGTTATTAAATCAATCACGAAGCAGTGATTAATCAACCGGATATTTGGTGCATTTTTAATAGCCGATAGCAGTGCCCGTTCCATTTCTTTACCGGTTACGTCTTTGTGGTGAAGAATACGGTTCTCGCTGTGACCTCCTTCTTTCCCCAATGCGTAATCGCCATCATCCTCTTTATCGAACCTGGCCCCCCATTCAATAATTTCTTTAATACGTTCAGGGCCTTCTTTTACTACAATCTCCACCACTTCCGGGTTGCATAGGCCATCGCCGGCAATCAGTGTATCTTCAATGTGTTTTTCGTAGGTGTCATTATCTGCATCCCACACACCGGCGATACCGCCCTGTGCATATTTGGTATTGGTTTCGTCGCTTACTGTTTTGGTAAGCACCAGCACCTGTTTTTCCGGACAGGCCTGTGCTGTTTTTATGGCATACGTAAGACCGGCAATACCGGAGCCAATCACTAAAAAATCTGTTTGCATGGATTGCAAATATATGACCTCATCCCCGTCCCTTATCCAGCCTCATCTGCCCTTTAGGCGCCTTCTCCAAAAGGAGCCGCCTGAAACGGCGGGAAGGTTATGGTACAAATCATTATGAGCTGCACTAATACCTGTATTTTTTATGATCCAGCAGCCAACTGGCACATTGATAAAACGAAATTGCCTTTTTTTTGAGGCTATCGGTTGTGGTAGCAGCTATAGCATTACCAGTAGCAAAATCGGGAACGAATTCTTCTATTTTTTTAACCGGTGACTGTATAATCAGCCTGCCGTTTTGTAAATAGCCAAGGCCCTGGTATGTACTAATAAAGGCACGCCTTTTTTCCGCAGGTGTATTGAGTACATCCTGCCCAAAAAATTTAGACCGGTAATTAAAATGCAGCAATCCCAGGCAAATTGGTGCAATGTCAACCTGGGTACAAAGACCGGTAAAGATTTGCGGCCGGATCAGTTTAGGTGCATATATCAGTAAAGGAATATGATAACCCGTCACCGGCAGCGCTGCAATACCGGCACTGCCGGCGCAGTGGTCTGCTACGATAATAAACATCGTACTGTCGAACCAGGATTTATGGCTTGCTGCCGTTAAAAATTGATGAATGGCATAGTCTGTATATTTCACACCGCCTTCCCTGCTTTGGGAAGCTGCCGGAATATCTATGCGGCCGTCGGGATAGGTAAAAGGCCGGTGGTTGGACACCGTCATGATGTGTGTGAAAAACGGCTTTTTTAACGCTGCATTTTTATCTAAGGTATGTAAGCTGAGGGTGAATAAATCTTCATCTGCTACGCCCCATATATTTTCGTAATGTATATCGGCCGGACTAATGGCCGAGCGGTCAATTACATCATACCCGTTATGGCTAAAAAAAGTTTGCATATTATCAAAATAGCTATAGCCTCCGTAGATGTATTGCGTGGTATACCCTTTTTCTTTTAACACGCTGCCCAGCGAAAACAAACCTTCGTTATTGGGGCGTTTTACGGTGCTTTGCCCCGGTGTTGGCGGAATGCTTAATGTAATTGCTTCCAGCCCCCGCACGGTGCGGGTGCCGCTTGCATAAAAATTAGTAAAAAATAAACTTTGTTTTGCCAGCGAATCCAGGTGAGGTGTAAGGTGCTGCTGATTGCCAAAAGCCTGCATAAAATCAGCACTCAGGCTTTCTACGCTTATTAACACGATATTCATCCTTCGTTCCGGTAAACTATCCCTGATATTTCTTTCAATACTGTAATGATCGGTGCTGGTATAGGTGGCATTTGGTGATTGTAATTCTCTTCGCACAATGGCAAATGCTTCTTCATCAGGCAATGTCTGGTAGAATTTATAAAAGTCCAGTTCGTTTTGATTATATGCTACTGCAAACTGGTATAAACCGTTCCCTGCTAATTCATTGGCGTATTCATTTTTGCTGAAATGCCGCCATTTTCCCGGTATAAAAAAATAACTACCCCCAGCCAGTAGAAACAGTAACACAATAATGGCCGAACGGGTCGTAAAACGCATCGGCAGTATTACCGAACGGCCAAGCATTCGTCCGAAAAAAAAACAGATACCAATTGACGTAACAGCTACAGCTATCAGTATTTTATAAATAGGATAGGATTCAATAATATTTCCAACTACTTCATTGGTATAAACCAGGTAATCTACCGCAATAAAATTGTAACGCACGGAAAATTCCTGCCAGAAAAAAAATTCACTTACTGCATTAAACAGCAGCAGGAAAATGATGCTGGTAAAAAAGAAGTATAACATTAGCCGCCGCCAGCCTACACGAAACCGATAAGGTAATACGGTTAGCAACAAGTATATAAAAAGCCGGATGGCTATCAAAATTACAAGTGCTTTATGCACATCTCTGTTATAATCTTTAGGTATAATATTAGTGAAAATCAGTAGCCCTAACAGCAATAAAAAGCCACCTGTTATCCACACAATATTTTTTTTCCGGTATATGAAATTGTTTTGAAACCACAGGAATACAGCCAATGGCAAAATAATAAAAGCCGCAACAGAGATGTCGTATAGCAATCCAATAAAAAATAAGCTGATACCCTGCACCATGCTGATGCCCGAATGCGAACCAGCGTATAACAGGAGAATAAATCGTGTAGCAAATGAAATCAATAAAAATAAAATAATAATAATCCAAACGGGCGCAAAACGATTCTCCGGTATTTTGGGCAACTTAATAGTCTGCATAAAAAAGTTTAAACCTATTACAAAATTTTCAGGAAGAAAGATTTAAAAAATAATAGAGAAAGTATGTTGATTTTGTATAAACCGATACCGGATATCAAAATCAGAAGCATCGCATATTTGCTTGACAATAGATAAGCCCAGGCCTGTATTGCTTTTGGAATTGGCGGGATTATAAAAGCGGGTAAATAACCTGCTTTCATCAATTACCAAACCATCACCTGTATTGCTGATAATAAAACTGGTATCTGCTAATGAGAGATAAATTTCGCCGCCGCTTATGTTATGTTTTATTGCATTGCTAAAAAGATTATTTATCAGCATACCGGCCAAATCCATATTCATTAATACCCATTTTTCCTGTAACGAAACATGAAGTATGATTCTCTTTTCTTCCCAAATTTCTTTAAACGCATTTATTTTATTTTCTATTATGGCCTTCAGGTTCACTGACGCTTTATCGGCGAACTGATTGTTCTGTATTTTGGCCAGCAACAGTAGCGACTTATTGAACCGGGACAATTTTTGTATTGCTTCATTTGCACCCTGCAGTGCTATGCTTTGTGCTTCTGTCAGGTTATCCTGCATTACCAGTTCCAACTTGTTTTGAATGATAGCCAGTGGTGTTTGCAGTTCATGGGAAGCATTTTCCGTAAACTCTTTCAATAAAATGTAATCCTGATTTGCCTTTTGCGTAGCCTGTTGCAAAGTGCTATTCATAAAAATAAACTCATCAATGTTACTTTCGGGTAATTGTAATTGCTGATCACTGCCCAGCCGGAATTCCTGCATTGCTTCCAGTGTTCCATAAAAAGGCCGCCATAGCCGGCGCAACACAACCCGGTTTACAATAAATGAAGCGGCTAATATGAGTAGAATGGTCAGTAGTGCCATGGTAGCTACCGACCGGCTCAGGTGATCTGTCCCCTCCAGTGATTTTGTGATGGTTATATTATACCAATTGCCCTGAATGTATAAACTATATACCAATTGACGGGCATCCTCTCTGCCGGATTTTTTGGGAATGGTTTTGTAAACATTTTTAATAACCGGCTCTGTAGTGGTTGTATAGTGAATATCCTGATCGGTAACCTTTACTATTTCCGGCAGCTTTTGGTAGCGGTCAGTATATTGTTTTATTTCTTCCTGTTCTATTTGTAAGTCTTCATCTACCTGCCGGATGAGCACATAACGTAAAAAGAAATAAAATGCCAGTATTGCCAATAAAAAAATAAATACCGTAGCAAGCAGGTTGATACGGCTATATCGGGTAAAGACTTTCATAAGTGATCAGGTGCTTTAACCAAAGGTAAACTTGTAACCCAGGCCATACACCGACTTTATATAATCGCCGCAGCCCGCCTGCATTAATTTTTTCCGAAGGTTTTTTATGTGGGCATAAATAAAATCGTAGCTATCTGCCAAATCCATGTTATCGCCCCAGGAATGCTCTGCAATGGCGCTTTTACTAATCACTTTGTTTTTGTTACTGATAAAGTATAGCAGTAAATCATACTCTTTGCGGGTAAGGGCAATAAGCTGATCATTTACCTTGGCTGTTTTTTCAGTTACATTCAATTCCAGCATCCCAACGCTGATAATATTATTTCCGGCAAAACTTTTTCTCCGGATAATGGCCGCTACCCGGGCTGTCAGTTCTGCCAAATGGAACGGCTTTGTCAGGTAATCATCTGCACCTGCCTTTAACCCGTTCACTTTGTCGTCCAGGGAATTTTTAGCGGATATAATCAGCACCCCATCTGCTTTTCCGTTGCGTTTCAATTCTCTCAAAATATTGAGGCCGTTACCGTCTGGCAGGGTAATATCCAGAATAATACAGGTGTAATCATACAGCTCTATTTTTTCCATCGCTGTTTTAAAATCGGGCGCCCACTCACATAAAAAGTGTTCATTTTTTAAATAAGCTTGTATGCTTTGAGCCAGTCCCACTTCATCTTCTACTATTAATACTTTCATTGCCACGCAATTATAAGGGTACCTACCAAAATGAAAGCGGCGCCGGCAGCCGTTTTCCAGCTAAGGGCTTCGCCTAAAAAAACAACGGATAAAATAATAGTAAGGGCAACACTTAGTTTATCTACCGGCGCTACCTGGTTTACTTTGCCGGCCTGCAACGCCCGGAAATAAAACAGCCATGATAACCCGGTTGCAATACCGGAAAGCAGCAAAAATGTCCAGTTCTGACGACTTAGCTGTGGCAGGCCGGTAGCCTTGTTCCTGAATATTACAATACCCCAGGCTAATAACAATATCACAATTGTCCGGATGGCAGTGGCGAGGTCGGAATCAACACCTTTCATACCTATTTTAGCAAAAATGGCGGTGAGAGATGCAAACAGCGCTGAGAGTAAGGCAAAAATTAGCCAGTTGCTCATAATTATAATACTGAAAATGTAATAAAAAAGGGGCGCAAAACTAATAACCGATGTTATAGGAAGTCTGAATTAAGAATAACTACAATGCAGATAAGATCAAATTTTTGTGGAGATAACTGTCAAGAGGGATGATCTACAGTCAGAAACTGATTTTTCATCAAAGCATTATTTAGGTGAGCAAGCAAATTTGGTTCATATCGGTATAAGCCTGCTAATAATTATCGGGTCAACTTATAAACCTGACTTGGCTGTTGTTTTAACTTGTTTACGATAATCATACAGTCGGGAAATACCGGTTATTAATAATAAAATGCCCGGTTAGTTTTAATTGTAAAAGTGATGAGGTGCATACAATACTGTCTTATATTACCATCTTTTTCTTTGTAATGAAGCAATCAATTTAAATTGGGAGCAGGCAGATGAAATTACTCATGGTTCTGAGAAATTTTTAGCTTCTACTTATTGCAAAGATGGGTCACTGAATGTATCACCTTGTTTTATATCGCCCGTTTCGTAACCCTTTTTAAACCAGTATACCCTTTGTGCCGATGTGCCATGTGTAAAAGCATCTGGTACTACACGGCCGGTACTTTGTTTTTGCAACCGGTCATCGCCAATCGCATTTGCAGCATTCAATGCTTCTTCTATATCGCCTTCATCCAGTATGTTTTTCATTTGTTGGGCATGGTGTGCCCACACACCTGCAAAAAAATCAGCTTGTAATTCCAGCATTACCGAATATTTATTACCCACTTTTTCGCCACCTTCCTGCCTGGCCCGTTCCACTTTTGCGGAAATACCCAGCAGGTTTTGGACATGATGGCCTACTTCGTGCGCAATAACGTATGCCATCGGAAAATCGCCGGGTGCATGTAAGTGGTCCTGCAACTCCTGGTAAAAGGAAAGATCAATATATAATTTACTGTCACCGGGGCAATAGAAAGGACCGGAAGCTGAACTTGCCTGCCCACAGCCTGATTCAACAGCATCCCGGAACAAAACTAGTGTAGGCTTGGGATAACTTTTACCACTTTCTGCAAATAGCTTTCCCCACACATCTTCTGTATCTTTTAAAACCACTTTTACAAACTTAGCCCGTTGGTCATCTGCTGCCTGCTCCTCGGCAGTCATGGTAGATGTTTGCGAAGTACCGGGTGACAATTGTGGCGGCAATGGTGCAGAGCTTGGATCACCGCCCAGAAAAGTATAGATCAGGTAAATAATGATACCCCCGATGCCGCCCCCGGCTGCTATTTTTCCACCGGATATTCCCCGGCGGTCCTCTACATTGCTACTTTCTTCTCTGCCAAGCCATTTCATAATTTGCTGATTTTAAAGTAAATGAATGATTAATGACGCTGTAATGCTACATCATTCATGCCCATTATCAAAATGTGTGCTTATAAAATCTGGTACCGTTTTACCGTTCTAAAATTATTTTACCAGCCTACTTCATTTTGCAAAATAAAGATCGGGGAAAATGGATGCTATAGATGCTGTTTTATGACTCCGGGAGCACGCTGGTTAAAAAACGTATGCATACCTGTTCAGCGTAGTCCGAAAATTATGAGGTTGTTACCTGTACCTGTTTCTCATTATAGGTTTGTAGCGGTTTCTCCGAAATATCTACCAGGTTTATGTGTATGGTATGGCTCAGGTTTGAAGTAATGCTAATTGTAACCTTAATCTTTAGAATCAAACATAAAAAAAGAAAACCTCAAAAGTTGAGACGACTTTTGAGGTTTAGAGAATAATTATTTCCGCTAAAAGCGTGAACTGCTTTTGAACGGTATTAATTATGTATGGTACTATTATTTTACTACTACCCGGTGCGTTTCCGTCATATTGCCAAGGGTGAAAACAATATTATAGATTCCCTGTGGCATATCACCCATGTGGAGGTGTCCGTTATTCAGGCCCGGAAATGCACTAAAATCATCTTGTATCACTTTTTTGCCTGCGGCATTGTAAACCGTTACCCGCATGCTACCTGTTTTTTCAGCATTAAACTGTATCATCAGATGGGCAGCTTTGGTAACAGGATTAGGGCTTAGACTGGTAATTAATTTTTTTACCGCTGTAGTATTTTTTACCATCACAATAGGCGACAGCCTTTGTTTGCCGTCTTTATCAACGGTAGCAAGGCTGTAATAAATATAAGTATTACTCTTGCCTATAAGGTCGTCTGTAAACTGGTACGTTTGTAATGAGGTACTGTTGCCGGCAGCTTTTACTTTTGTCAGGTCAGTAAATTCTATTCCGTTGAAACTTCTTTTTACGGTAAAATAATCTACGTTTTGCTCCGTAAGCGTTTGCCAGGAAAGATCAACTACGCCTTTTTCATACCGTGCATTAAAACCTTTGAGGTTGGCGGGTACAATGGCGTTAACTGTAAAAAAGCCAACCATTCCTGTTAAACCATCGCTGGAATGCACTTCACAATAATACCGGTAATTGCCGGCAGTAGTAATTTTATAATTATAGGTCCGCGGGTTAGTACCGGATGGTGCGCCACTATTAATATCAGGAGCCCCTGCCGGCACCATACCTCCCGAAGTGGAAATGGCATTGTGAAAGCCTTGCTGAAAATTGAACCGGACTGTATCGCCTACGGTAGCAGTAAAATTAGCAGGCGAAAATTGATTACTGGTAACTGCAACCTGAATAACGGCATTTACATTTGCCGGTGCGCTGGCTACCAAAAACCCAACCATCCCTGTAACGCCATCCGGCGAATGCTGCATACAATAATAACGGTAATTGCCGGCTACGGTTACCTTATACTCATAGCTTCTGGGAACTACATTTGAAACGGGTCCACTATTAATATCAGCAGCACCGGCGGGTACAACGCCTGCTCTTGGCCCGGTAGTAACAGTAGTTGCATTATGGGGGAATGTTCCGGTAAAATTATATCGTACCGTATCACCAACAGTAACATTTACGGTGGCCGGATTAAATTGATTGTTAGTAACGGATATTGGAACAATCGTAGCGAACAACTGAGTGAACATGAAGAAGCACCAACAAGCGAGGGTAAATTTTTTCATAGTTGAAAATTGTAAGATGAGGAGAATTTATTCTAATATACGGATGTATGCTGTCAGGGTTGCCTGCTTATATAATTTTTAAAAAAAACATTGTTGTTTTATCAGCTATCCTGTAGCCCTGATTTTTTACGCTTTGAAATATACTGCATCATATGTAACTTTTCTTAAAAATAAAACAGCCCGCCTCTGTATGTAGAGACGGGCTGTTTCCATTTTTTGTAAGAAGTTATTTCATAACTACTCTATGTGTTTCTCTCTGTTTACCCATTGTAAATACAATATTGTAAATGCCAGGCGGCAGATCGCCTACATCAAGGTGACCATTGTTTAAACCTAATACACCGTTCATATCATGTTCCATTACCATTTTGCCGGTTGCATTATATACGGTTGCGTGAAGCTTGCTTGTACCGGGTGCATTAAACTGAATCGTCAGGTGGCCGGGTTTGGTGACGGGGTTGGGGCTAAGGCTTGTAATTAGTGTAACAGCGGCTCCCGGGTTTTTTACCATGACAATTGGTGACAATGATTGTTTGCCATCCTGATCTACCGTAGAAAGGCTATAATAAATATAGGAACTGGTATTGCCGATTCCATTATCCGCAAAGCGATAAGACTGCAACGCATTGCTGTTGCCGGATGCTTTTACCCGGTTCACTTCCTTAAAATCAATACCATTGAAACTCCTGTTGATAGCAAAGTAATTTACGTTCTGCTCCGTAAGGGTTTGCCAGGTGACGGCTACTGCTTTGTTATCGAACCGGGCGGCAAAGTTTCTAAGTTCGGCCGGAAAGGTCATAGTCGCCGTAAATTTACCAACCTGGCCATTGATGCCATCAAAAGTGTGTACCTGGCAATAGTAACGATAATCACCTGGCAGTAATACTTTGTAATCATACGTCCAGGCATTCGAAAGGTTGGTATTGATAGGAAGACCGCTATAAATATCAGATGCACCAAGCGGTACCAGGCCCGCTCTTGGCCCTACTATACCGGATGTAATATTATGAAAGCCCAGGGAGCAGTCATAGCGGATCGTATCGCCGATGATACAATTAAAATTAGCTGGTGTAAACCCATCACTGGTAACGACTACGGTAATGACGGTGGCAAACAACTGGCTCATTAACAGTGAACTGCAACAAATTAGGAAAATTTTTTTCATACATGAAGGTTTGATAGGTGTAAGGTACTTATAGACTAAAACTACGCAGAACAGCCTTAACAAGTTGTATGCCTCGTTACATTTGATAAAATAAAAGCTCATGTCCGTAAAACCCAGTCGCAAAAGTTCGTGGGCCTCCATTGTTTTAATTGTTGTTTTGCTGATTGCATTACTCGTTGTAAAAACCTGCCGGCATTCCACTGGTAACCGTCAGCCGGATACCGCTCCTGCATCTGAAACCAGTCGTGGCCTAAATCGCAACCCATCCACTATTAGTTACAGCAAACATGCCCGTTGCCGCATGGCCTGCAGGCACATTTCGGAAGTGGAGGTAAAAGACATCCTACGAACAGGGAAGATCAACTATTCGAAAAGTGATCTTAACGCTGCTGAATGTAAAAAACGCTATGCAGTAGAAGGTACTACTGCCGATGATCAAAGAGTGCGGATTGTTTTTGCTCCCTGCCAAACTGAGGTAACCGTAGTAACAGTAATTGATATTGGTAAAGAGTGGACTTGTGATTGCCCTCAACCTTAACCTCACCACCTCATCCCCAGCCCTTCTCCACCGGGTGGAGAAGGGTGCCACTGTGAGAATGCATAATTACTTTCGGTTAGCGGTTCCCTGCTGTTTAAGCTTTGCCGATTGCTTTTGGAGGACGGGTTATTACTGCTTGAAAATTGAAAGCTGTTTTGAAGATTTGATTTTTTTGAACCCGCTGCTGCATTTTGAGATGAATGGTATACAGAGGCACTCCTCTCTAATTTATTGGAGAGGTGCGGGGGTGAGGGGCGAAGTAATAAGAAGACTTTCGTATAAGTAATGCTAAATCGTATGAATCGGCACCTTAAACTTACAATCAATGAAAGCTTAATCCTTACATTCGCCCCACTTTTTTGACAAACTGTTTCCATCAATTTTTTATGAGCTTTAATAAGATCAACAATATTACCGGTTGGATCATTTGCCTGATTGCCTGCACCGTGTACATTATGACTGCTGAAGCTGGTGGCAGCCTTTGGGATTGCGGCGAATTTGTAAGCAGCGCCTATAAGTTGCAGATACCGCATCCGCCGGGGGCGCCCTTGTTTGTACTCATCGGACGGTTTTTTATTATACTGTTTGGCGACAACGCTCTTACGGCCGCTAAAGCCGTGAACATCATGAGTGCATTAGCCAGTGGCTTCAGCATTCTTTTCCTGTTTTGGACCATTACTCATTTTGGCCGCAAGATTGTTGCCCGCAGCAGTACGTTGCCTTTATCCCAGGGCAACACCCTTAGTATTATGGGTGCCGGCGCCGTTGGTGCATTGGCTTATACATTCAGCGATTCCTTTTGGTATAGCGCTGTGGAGGGGGAAGTGTATGCCCTTTCCTCTTTTTTTACAGCCCTGGTATTCTGGGCCATTCTAAAATGGGAGCATGCGGCAGAAAAGGAGGATGAATTGCACCGGCAGGGGAGTGCCGGTATTTTTCCTGACCGCTGGCTGGTATTTATCTTTTTTATGATGGGGCTTAGCATCGGGGTGCATTTGTTGAACCTGTTGTGTATTCCGGCTATTGTGATGGTATATTATTACAAACGCTTTAAAACGACTACCTGGGGCACCATCTGGGCATTTGTTATTGGCTGCATTATTACCGGTTTTGTACAAAAGGTAGTGATTCAATATACGATTAACGGAGCAGGGTATACTGATATTTTTGCAGTAAACAGCTTGAAGCTTCCTTTTTTCAGTGGTTTCGCTCTTTACTTTTTATTGCTGGCGGCGGTCATTGCCATCGGGTTGCGTTTTAAGGCAGGCGGTTTCAATCGTAACTTTTTCATCGGCTGGTTTATTGCTTTGTCATTATTACTTTTCTTTCCGTTTATCGTAAAAGGCGATGGAGGGATGAAGTTTTTAGGGTTGCTATTGGCAGTAGGCCTGGGTTTAGCAGGGGGTTATTTAATTAAACCCGGTGGTTTTCGCACGTTAAAGCTGGCGCTCTGGTGTTTTACATTTATGCTGCTTGGCTATTCTTCCTACATCACTACCATGATCCGCAGCAATGCCAACCCTACGGTAGATATGTACAATGTAGATAACCCCATGAGCCTGGTAGGGTATTTAGGCCGTGAACAATATGGTGATTTTCCATTAGTGTACGGACAAAAATTTACGGCGCAACCCATCCGGTATGAAAAAGGTGCTACCCGCTATCAAAAAGGGGGAGATAAATATTTTGAAAACGGCAAAGAGGGGGCTTATGTATATGAACCATCACAGATGATGCTGTTTCCCCGTGTGTGGGATGCCAGCAACGACCAGGGCCATGCAGATTACTATGCTGCGTTTTTTGGAATTGGTAAAACTGGTGAGGGTACGTATGAACGTGACCCTGATTTCGGCGATAATTTAAAATTTTATTTTGCTTATCAGAACTATTTCATGTACATCCGCTACTTCTTCTGGAATTTTATTGGTAAGCAGAATGATGTGCAGGGAACTGGCGCCGGTAACGTAAGAGATGGAAATTGGATTACCGGTATTTCTTTTATAGATAACCTGTTTTATGGCGACCAGAGCAAACTGCCTGATTCCATTAGTAAAAATAACAAAGCCCATAATAAGCTGTATGCACTTCCCTTTATTTTAGGCATGATCGGGCTGTTTTATCATTACAAAAGGCACCGGAAAGATTTTCTGGTAAACATGCTGCTGTTTTTTTTCACGGGGTTTGCTATTGTGATTTACCTGAACCAGGCCGGTAATCAGCCCCGTGAGCGGGACTATGCTTATGTAGGCAGCTTTTACGCCTTTGCCGTATGGATTGGCCTGGGCGTATTGCAGGTGAAAGAATGGCTTAACCGAAAGGGCAACAGTAAAGCATCCGCTTCGTTTGTAAAATCAGATGCAGCCCCAACGGACCTGCACGTTAACGAAAGATCTAACAACGGCATTGCTGGTGCAATTGCCACCTTTATTTGCCTGCTTGCCGTACCGGTACTTATGGCCTTGCAGGAGTGGGACGACCACGACCGCAGCCACAAAGTAATAGCCCGCGATCTGGCCCGTAACTACCTGGAGAGTTGCGCACCCAACGCTATCCTGTTTTCGTTTGGCGATAATGATACGTACCCGCTTTGGTATGCACAGGAAGTGGAAGGAATAAGGCCGGATATTCGGGTAATTAACTATAGCCTGATGGGTATTGACTGGTACATTAACCAGTTCCGGTATAAGGTAAATAAAAGCGACCCAATGGACGTGATTTTTACACAGGCGCAACTGGAAGGCCGCAATCGTGACTATATCCGCTTCTTGCAAAACGGTGATCAGGCAGCTTACCGTGATCTGGAGGGTACCTTACGTAACTGGGTTGGCAGGGATGATCCGGATAAGATGATGCAGCAGGATGAGGACGAGTTCATTAATACCTTCCCGACGCACCGCTTCAGTTTACCGGTTGATATGAATACAGTAAAAAATAACGGTACGATTGGTCCGAAAGACTCCGCCGTACTACCTGCGCTGAATTTTGAAGTAAGCCGGGGTGTACTCATGAAAAACGATCTGGCGGTACTGGGCATTATTGCCGCTAACAAGTGGAAGCGCCCGATTTACTTCACCAACCCCAGCACCGAAGGTTTAGGCCTTGATCATTTCCTGCGCCGGGATGGTATGACCTACCGCCTGGTACCATTGGTAAACCAGGAGGTGAACCCGGATTATATGTTGGATAAAGTAATGAATAAATTTTCCAGTGGCAATGCCAACAGGCCGGGCGTTTATTTCGATGAAGAAAACCGCCGTCACCTGAATAATATCCGGCAGGCTTATGCTGACCTGGCTAATTATTTGGGAACAAATAACCGGAAGGAAGAAGGCCGCAAAGTGCTGGACAAAATGGATAAGCTAATGCTGCAGGAAAATATGCCGTATGGTATGACCAGCCGTTATAATATGCAGAACCGTACATCCCTGATGGCGCTGGAAGCTGCCTACCGCAACGAAGACAAAATCCTTATTGACAAGATTTCCAAATCGGTTAAATCCGACCTGGATCAGCAGGTAAATTATTACGCTGCATTAGGCAGTATGAGCCGGCAGGAACTGGAAGGCATCTTAAACCGGTACAACGAAATGAATTATCCCAACCGTAACAACGGAGAAGCTGATGCCTTTTTGATAGGCAGTGTGCAGGGCAAACAAACTGGTTTGGTAAGCGAAATAACACAGGCGTACAACCTGCTGCTTACCATGAAGCAAATGGAAACCATGTATAGTAAGCCTGCAACAACGTCACCGGAAACGCTACAGCCTAATCTTAATAACCGGCCAGACTCACAACCAACGGACAATACCTCAACCGATTCGGGTGGAGCTTTGAATAAATAAAAAGTTATTTTCCAGTAAGCCCTGTTCCGGTTACGCCGGAACGGGGCTTTTGTTTTTACTCATCTAAACCGTCGCTGTTAACCGATAAAAATGTTTACAATTTCGTAAAGTTATTTAGATGATCGTCTATCACAACCTTAAACCTTGAACTTTAAACTTTGAACAAGGCTACTCAATGATTGATCCACACAACTTTAAAGGGTGAACTTTAAACTTTGAAGAAGGCTTATTGTTATCTTCATATCAAATAGAAAATATGTTAGGTCACCGCTTTGATAAATACGACCCCAATGAAGGGGGTAAAAGCAAATTTGAGCAGTTACTGGATTTGTTTATGCAAATGCTGAGCTATACCAACGGCGATGTAGGCGAAGCTATGCAATGGATGAACCAGTTGGACAAACAATACAACCTTACCGACAATGATTACGGCATGGGCGATTTTTATGAAGAATTAAAAGACAAAGGATATATTGATGAAAACAAGCAGAACGGCGAAATAAAAATTACGCCTAAAACGGAACAAGGTATCCGTAAAAAAAGCCTGGAAGAAATTTTTGGTAAACTTAAAAAAACAAAAAGCGGCAACCATCATACATTCAAGCCGGGCATGGGTGATGAAATTAATCCGGAAACCAAGCCCTTTCAGTTCGGTGATACCCTGGAGCAGATCGATTTTACCGAAAGCATCCGCAATGCACAGATAAACCATGGTATTGAAAGTTTTTCGATGCACGAAGATGATCTGCATATCCGGGAAACGGATTTTAAATCGCAAACCAGTACCGTGCTGATGATTGATATTAGCCACAGCATGATTTTATATGGCGAAGACCGCATAACCCCGGCCAAAAAGGTAGCGATGGCATTGAGCGAACTAATTACCACCCGCTATCCAAAAGATACGCTGGATATCGTGGTATTTGGAAACGATGCCTGGACGGTGGAGATAAAAGATTTGCCTTATTTGCAGGTAGGCCCGTACCATACCAATACGGTAGCTGGGCTGGAACTGGCCATGGACTTGCTGCGAAAACGTAAAAATCCGAACAAGCAGATTTTTATGATTACCGACGGCAAGCCTACCTGCCTGAAAGTAGGTGGCCGCTATTACAAAAACAGTTTTGGCATCGACCGCAAAATTTTCAGCCGTTGCCTGAACCTAGCCGCCCAGTGCAAAAAGCTGAAAATACCGATTACTACGTTTATGATTGCCAGCGATCCGTATTTGCAAAAGTTTGTAACAGAGTTTACGGAAACTAACAACGGTAAGGCATTCTTTGCATCGCTGGATAAACTCGGTGCCTTTATTTTCAAGGATTTTGAAAGTGGGAAACGGAAGACGGTGTATTAGAAAGGAATTATAAACACTAACTTCACAAATAACTTATTCGTATGAAAGATGTTGTAATAAAGGACGTCGAAAGAAAGACAAATCTTGACAAAGAAATTTTAAGAGAGGCAGCAGTTACTGCTTATAGCATTTTAGAAGAAAATTCTCAAAATCATGAGGCACATGATGGTAAGGCTGCATCATACACTTCCGAAAAATACGACAGAACTAAAAAGAAATAAAGACTGGAGAATTGTTATTACTACTTGATAGTCTATGATTGTAGCAAGTTTAAGAGAAAGGAATTAAAAGGTATAAGAAAGCAGTTTCGGGAATAAAACATTTTCATGAACATCTATTAAATATTTATCAGGATTACCATGCCTGTATTGTACGAGGATTCTGTTTTCATCAATTGTCCTTTTGATAAAGAATATGACTCATTTTTGAAGTGCATCATTTTTACGGTATATCGTTGTGGTTTTGTTCCCCGAAGCGCTATGGAAGAAGATGATAGCTCAGATACAAGAATTGATAAAATAATCAGGCTAATCAAATCTTGTAAATATGGTATTCACGATATATCAAGAACACAATTAGATGTTGGCAGTAATCTTCCCCGATTCAATATGCCTTTTGAGTTAGGTGTGTTTTGGGGAATGAAAAAAATGGGAAACAAATTGCAGCAATCTAAAATTGCCCTAATTTTTGAATATGAAAGATATTCTTATCAAAAATATCTATCTGACATAAACGGTGTGGATATAAAAGCCCATTATAATTCAGCCGAAACAATAGTAAAACATATTCGCAATTGGCTTTATACTAATACAGGTAAAGAAGAAATTCCCTCTATCAATAAAATTTTAAAAGACTTTTCTGATTTCTTTAATCAGGTTTTGCCAATAATGCTTGCGGCAACACACTCTGTTTTGGAGGAATTAACCTTTAACAATTTTTGTGAGGTTGTACATGTTGCCCTCACAGAGAAAATGAACATTACTAAATGAACCATAATAACATAAACACCCTTGCACAATTAAAGCAAAGCGGTTACCAACCCAAAACAGTAAAGGAAGAAATCAGGCAAAACCTGATTGTAAAACTCAAACAAAAAGAAGAAACATTTCCCGGTATTTTAGGTTACGAGGATTCTGTTATTCCCGATACGGAACGTGCCCTGTTGAGCCGCCATAATATTCTTTTTTTAGGCTTGCGTGGGCAGGCCAAAACCCGTATGGCCCGGCAAATGACCAACCTGCTGGATGAGTATATTCCGTATGTGCAGGGCAGTGAGATTTTCGATGATCCTTTCCGGCCTATCAGTAAATATGCCGTTGACCTGCTGGCCGAAAAAGGTGATGCTGTACCCATTGCCTGGCTGCACCGCAGCGAACGCTATGGCGAAAAACTGGCAACCCCGGATGTAAGTGTTGCCGATTTGATTGGCGATATTGACCCCATCAAAGCGGCGAATTTAAAACTCAGTTTTGCTGATGAACGGGTACTGCATTACGGCATTATCCCCCGCAGCAACCGCGGTATTTTTGTCATTAATGAATTACCCGATCTGCAGGCCCGCATCCAGGTAGCACTATTTAATATTTTGCAGGAAGGTGATATACAGATCCGTGGCTTTAAGCTGCGGCTGCCGCTGGATATTGTATTTGTGTTTACCGCCAACCCCGAGGATTATACCAACCGTGGCAGCATTGTAACACCGCTGAAAGACCGTATTGAAAGCCAGATATTAACACACTATCCCAAAACCATTGAAACCTCGCTGGCTATTACCGAGCAGGAAGCCCATATCCATGAAGACCAGGCTGCCCGTATTGTTGTGAGCGACCTGGTAAAACGCCTGATTGAGCAACTGAGTTTTGAGGCACGTACCAATGAATACGTTGATAAGAAGAGCGGCGTAAGTGCCCGCCTTACCATTGCTGCTTACGAAAATGCGGTGAGTAGCGCCGAACGCCGGGCTATTATTCACAACGAAAAGAGCACAGTTGTATGGATCAGCGATCTGAACGGCATTATCCCTGCAGTGACCGGTAAGATAGAACTGGTATATGAAGGCGAACAGGAAGGCCCGTATCAGGTGGCCGTTAACTTATTGGAAAAAGCCATCCGTAACCTGTTCATCCAGTATTTTCCAAATCCGGAGACACTGAAAAAACGCCGTACTACCGGTAAAGGTTCGCAGCCGCAAAAGGAAGACGACAACCCGTATAAAGCAATTACTACGTGGTTTGATGGTGGTAACAAGCTGGACATTCTGCTGGATGCAAATGACGCAGCCAAAATTCAGCAATTGTATAAAGTGGGCGGACTTCATGCACTTGTTAGCAAGTTTTTCCACCGGGCCAATGAAAAAGAAACAGCTTTACTGATGGAATTTGTACTACATGGGCTTGCGTCTTACTCCCTCATCAGCAAAAAAACAATTGAAGGCAGAATTGAATTTAAAGATCTGATGGGTAGTATGCTGAACCTGGGCGCAACCAGCAGTAAGGGTGATGATTTTGATGAAGATGATTTTAAATGATGGTCGTGAATGGTCAATGGTCAATGGTGAATGCTTATGCGCAGATTGCTGATTAAGATTTATATTAAAAAATTATAGCTTCATTTTCCTATAATTCAGATAGCCTTGTGTTTAATATAATCGCTATTAAAATATTTAACCTGACCGACTTATATTTTTGAAATTTCAATCGCATTCATATTCACCATTGAACATTCACCATTCACGGTCACACATAACTCAGCCACCATTGCCGGTGTGCCTGCTTGTATTTATCGTACCAGCGGCAAGGAAAATATAATAAAGTAACGAGGCTCAACCATATTGCGTACACAATAATCAACTGATAGCCAAAATTAGCAGGCCGAAACAGGAACGGTGTTTGGCTGTCCTTTATCTGGCTGCTATGATAGCCTGAGGCGAAGAACAAAATTACCACGAGTGTATGAATGAGGTAAAAGTGCAGGATATAATAAAAGAAGGGCACTCTTCCATAAACACTGATGATGAATGTAAAACGGTTGCTTACCCGTTCCAGAATGACCAACAGCAGCAGTGCGGAACCAATGGTCATACAGGTATATAGTAAGGAAGGCGGGTATTTGGTAACATCAATAAACGACAGAAACGTATAAAGGCCGGAACGTTGTTTTGTCCACAGGTTCGGATCGCCGTAAAGGTTAGCATAGCGTAATATGGCAAATAAAAGAATAGCGGCGAGGCCCAAACCAACCAGTATTTTATGCCGCCGATCCCTGGAAATTTGGGACTGAAAAACAGTACCAAGTCCATAACCTAACAGTATAATACCTGTCCACGGCAATATGGCGTACAGCACCAGGATACCATGAGTGGGGCCAAGCGGAATAAAGTACCCTTTTGCAGTAATAAGCACTTTAGTCAGAATAGATGCAGCACCGGTTTCGGGCTGAGGTATATAATCGGTGATGTTATGCCCCAATACTAAAATAAATCCAATGGCAATAATTAAGGCGATGGGTAACCGTACAAGTAATCCTAAAATTACCATGCTCCAGCCAATAGCCCATATTACCTGCAGGAAAAAGGCATTATAAAAAGGATTGAAGGATAGCCCCAGCGTCACAATCAGCATTTCGGCCAGCACCAGCCAAAGCCCTCTTTTGATTAAGAAAATGCTGAGTTCTTTTTTGCTTTTGCGCTGCCCGCTCAGGTAAGCCGAAGTACCTGACAGAAACACAAATATCGGCGCACAAAAATGGGTAATCCAACGGGTAAAAAACAAGGCAGGCGTTGTGGTTTGCAGGTTTAGCGGATTGTCTGTCATAGCTGTAGCATGAAAAAAATCCCTCACATGATCCAGCGCCATAATCAGCATGACCAATCCTCGTAATATATCTATTGAAAGAATACGTTGTTTTTGCAGGGCTGTTTGCATGGTAAGAGGTTGAAGCAGGTAAAATAATAATTTCTTACAATTACGGCTACCCAATTTTTTAAACCGGCACCAGGATTACCTGGGAAGCGCTGGCATGGATTCCTGTTTGGCTTTAATTCCTATGCATTTGTATTAATCACAAAAGCAAATTACAACAAGGCAACAGAGATTGATTTTGATGCGTATTTACCCCACATAAAACAGGCTGCAAAAATACCTGGCTAATTGACACTGATTTGATTATTGCTAATTGTCCATTCCCTGTTTGAGCTGTTTAAATAACGTTTACCTCCCGTTGCAGGGTTACACCAAATTTCTCCTGCACACTATCCACAATGTTCTGAGAGAGCGTTAAAATTTGCTGGCCTGTTGCATGGCCATAATTCACCAGCACCAAAGCCTGTTGCGCATGGCAGCCTGCATCGCCTTGCCGGTAGCCTTTCCAGCCGCACTGTTCTATCAGCCAGCCAGCCGCAAGTTTGTAATTTCCGTTGCCTAAAGCATAAGCAACCATTCCCGGAAAATGCTGCTGTAGGTCTTCTTTTTTTTCGGCAGTGATCTCCGGGTTTTTAAAAAAACTGCCGGCATTGCCAATCACCGCAGGGTCGGGCAGTTTGCTGCGCCGGATATTTATCACTGCCTGGCTGACGGTTTGGATAGACAGTTCTGCGATATTCATCTTTTCAAGTTCCTGTTTAATGGCGCCATATTCAATATGAAATACATGCTTTTTGGATAGCCGAAACGTAACATTCAAAATAATAAACTGCCCTTTATACTGCTGCTTAAAAACCGATTCCCGGTAACCAAATGCACAATCCTGCAGTCCGAATGTAACCACCTTTTTATCCTGCAAATGGTATGCTTCCAGGGAATAAAATACGTCTTTGAGTTCAACACCGTAAGCGCCGATATTCTGCATGGGTGATGCACCGGTACAGCCTGGTATCAGGCTCAGATTTTCCACGCCTCCCAGGTTCTCATCAATACAGTGCATGACCAACTGATGCCAGTTCACCCCGGCGCCTGCTTTTATATATACCTCATTTTCATTTTCACGAATTTTTTCAATACCCGGTATTTCATTTTTTAAAACAAGCCCGTCAAAATTTTTCGTAAGCAGTATGTTGCTGCCACCGCCTATTATCAATAATTTTTTTTCAAAAATAACATGTGGAAAATGCTCCAATATTTCAGATAATGCTTTTGCCGATTGAAACGTAGCAAACCAGTGTGCAGCAGCATCGATACCAAACGTATTATAAGGCCGTAAGGAAATGTTATGGATGATTTGCATACGGAAAAATACATGCTCCGGGGCAGATTGATAAAAAACAAAAAGGCTGCTCTTTTCAGAACAGCCTTTTATTAATCATTTACAAAAGATTATTGCTTAACAATTTTAAAAGTGTTTACGCCATCCTCTTTAAATACTCTTACCAGGTATAAACCTTTGCTCCAGGACTGCGCATTAATATGGAGACTGCCGGCAGCAAACGTAGTGCTGTAAACGGTTTTGCCAGTAAGGTCTGTAACAACCACACTGGTGCGGCTGTTGCCGGTTTGCTGTATTACCAGGTTGTTTTTTACCGGATTAGGATAAATGGTAATGGTATTGTCACCTGAATAAATAATACTAATAACTGAGCTATAAGAATAACGGCCATCCTTATCTACCTGCTTTACCCGGTAGTAATAGGTATTGCCTTTTACAATTTTCGTATCAAACAGCTCGTAGCTATTCGTAGCAGATGCATCGGCCCAGCCTATCTTTTCAAATGAAACAGCATCGGTACTGCGTTCAATTTCAAAACCTTTGTTATTGACTTCGTCTGCTGTTTTCCAGTTTAACTTCACCCGGCTCTTATCCAGCACACCGGTAAATGAAAGCCATCTCAGGGGCACAATAGCATTGGATTCAACCAGTACAAACTGGCTAAAGCCTGTGAACGTAGCCGTAAAGGCAGCGTACCCTCTGGAAGCTAGGCTATCCTCAACCAAAGACGGTGCAACAATAACTGCGTTGCTATTATTCAGCGGCGAGGAGAGGCTAACTCCCGTATTTACTTTCATGATTTTGATAGTAGCAATATTACTGCCCCAGGCGGCCATTTCTGCAGCAGTATAATAAAGCTTTACCGAGTATTGTGCTGTGGTATTATTAGGATTAGGGCTTACGGAAATTACTTTACGGCTGCGTAAATAGGTGGTACCATTAGCTATAAAACTAGGGCGGTCGTTACCTGCTTCAGTAACTGCGGTAGTTACATTGGTAAGATTAGCGTTTACGGCAGACAGTGCTGCAATGGCTTTATTGTTGGTACTGCGGAAGTTGTTGACGGTGTTGGTGGGAATGTTATATCCATAGCTGCTACTAACTGCTGTTTCCACTTTTGTACCATCCGCTTTTATTACTACATTATCTACATTAAAAGGCGGATCATTACCGGCAGAAGCATTATTAAACCAAAGGAAGGCCAGGTAGAACTGAGCAGCATTAAAGTTAGCAGGAAGCGCAACATTAGCAACAGCAGTAATGCTACCAGTGCTACCAGCGTAAGGACCTGTATTTGCGGCACTAATAGAAGTGTAGGAAGTAGGAGCTGCTGCAGTAGCATAAAACATACGTGCATAATCAGTAGTCGTACTTTCACCCCATACCTGATAATTAAAGCTGACGTTTACATTTTGCAGCCCGGTTGTATTAAGTAATGGTACGCGTAACCCTACAGTAGCGGCAGTAGTTTTTGTATAGGTATTCGGCCGGGTTGTGCTGTTATTGGTAACATGTGCACAGATTCCTGATGCACCGGCATTACCGTTGGCACTAACAGTAAAGAAGTTAACGGGTGAAGCGCCGCTGAAACTCAATGTAGCCCAACCCGCGGCGCCTCCTTCAAATTGTTCATTAATAAGTGTCACCTGGTTCTCAGCGGTTACATAATTGTCATCATCTGTAATAGTTACCGTAACTGTTTGTGCAGTGGTGCCAGCCGTAACGCCTGTGCCCGAAATGGTATAGCTTAAAATAATTGTCTTATCCCCGTCTACTGTTGCATTATCCAATATCCTGATGGTTACAGGTTTGAAATTATCACCGGCGGCAAAAGTCAAAACGGATGGTGTGAGTAATTGATAATGAGTGGCTGAAACAGCAGTACCTGCTGTATTAAGTGTTACTGTTGCTGCACCGGTGGCTTTATCCTCTACGTTCAGATACAGATTAATATCCCTGTAACGGGGATAAGTGCCGGTTGTAGCTTCCTCACTCAGAGAGATAGCCCCTGAACATTCATTGAAAGAAATACGATTAGTGCCTGTTACAGCCCCCAGGCCTGCGGTTGAAGTAGCAAGGGATGCCCGCCGTGGACTGTTCAGCATTACGGTTTGCATCCGGTCAACCTGGTTTACGGTAAAAGTATTCAGCACAATATCGTCGCTATAGTCCATGTAGTTTTCAAACATTTCATCCGGCGTACCGCAACTGTTAGGCTTGGGGTGTGTTGGCACACCGCTGTTAGCAGTAAAATGGACAGGGGTATCATTTACATAATCTGTTGCACAATCCGCATCTCCCCAAATATGGCGTAATCCAAAGAAATGGCCCAGTTCATGTGTCAGTGTTTTTCCTTTACCAGTAGTAGTAGAACAACTGGAAGGCTGAAAAATGCTGCCGGCAACGGTAGATTTAATAACAACACCTGCTGTATTATTTGTTTCAGATTCATTAAGACCACTTAATGTGGAACTGGATGGGAATGTTGCGAAACCTAAAATCTCGGTACCGCTAACAGTGCCGGGCATATATGCAACCAGCCATACATTAATGTACCGGGTTGGATCCCAGTATGATTGAGGTTTTACAGTAGAAGTAATATAAGTGGTTGTCCAGCCGTTGGTTGTAGGGTCCGTCCATCCTTTTGTATTTCTGTTAATGCGTTCAATACCCGGCTCTGCTAATGTAATACCATTTGGATCTGTTTGCGCAAGCGAAAATTGTATACCGGTAGTAGATGATACGGCATAGCGGCTATTGGATTGGTTGGCAAAATCCTTATTTAACTGAAGCATCTGCTGGATGATAGAAGCCTGGGAAACATTATTTACTGTACCAACCGTTTCGCCATTGGAAATAATATGAAAAATGATGGGCAGGTTATAATTCAAAACGCTCAGCCTGGCAAAAGGATCAGGCTGGGTATTCCGGCGTTGCTGAATTATGTTATTTATCCAGGCTTCAAACTGTACATCGGTTTCCGCACGGGGATTGTTCCGACGGGCCTCTGCCAAAGCTTCCACTGTAGCACATCGTTTTACAATGGTATTGTCGGCAATAACTGTATTACCTGCAATAATGGGTAATTGTGCCTTCGCAAAAAGAACGGCCGCAGTGCAGGCAAGCAAAAAATAAAATTTCTTCATACAAAATTTTAAATAAAAGATATTGAGTGGATGAATATACAAATAAATTAAAAATGTAGCATCCACTTACCACAAAATAGCTATACGAAATTTTACAGACTATTGTTTCTACCGGAAGACCTAAAAATTTAAACCGGGTCCACATCTACAATTACGTGGACACCGCTGTAGTTTTTCTCGTGCCGTAAATCAATAATGTGCTGGCGCAGGTGCTGCTTGCAACGTTGCAACAAAGCCGGTTGCGTTGGCAATTTCAGCATCAACTCATGAATAAACAAATTACGGATACGGCTTACAAATGGTTCAGCAGGGCCAATGATCCATTCGTCGTAGCGGGGCCTCAGCTTATCAGCTAATAGCCGGGCCGCCTGCTCTGCAATGTTTTTATAACGGTGCTTGCATTGTATTTTAATCAGCCGGCTAAAAGGGGGGTAAGCATATTGCTTCCGGTATTCAATTTCCACATCAAAAAAAAGCCGGTAGTTGTGTGCCTGTATCACCGGCAGCAACGGATGTGCCGTATTACTCACCTGTATCAGCACTTTGCCCCGGTCAAGCTTGCGGCCGGCCCGGCCACTTACCTGTTCCATTAACTGAAAAGCACGTTCGTTCACCCTAAAATCGGCATAGTTTAAAATTGCGTCGGCATCTAAAATTCCCACCAGTCCCACATGGTCAAAGTCCAGGCCTTTTACCACCATTTGGGTACCTACCAGCACATCAATCCGGCGCTGCTCAAACAGGCTGATGAGTGCTTCGTGGCCATGCTTGCCCCGTACACTGTCCACGTCCATCCGGGCCGTTTTAATATTTACAAGCTCCTCGCCAATGGTTTCTTCAATACGTTCCGTACCAAAATTGCGCTGTGCAAATTCCTGGCTGCCACAGGCAATACAGGTCTTTACCAGCGGATATAAATTACCGCAATAGTGGCATTGCAGCTTGTTGGTCGTTTTGTGAAACGTAAGACTTACATCACAATTATCGCAGTGCGGTATCCAGCCACAAACCAGGCAGGCAATGTAGGGGCTGTAGCCACGCCGGTTCTGAAAAAGGATGACCTGCTTATTACGGTTCACATTTTCTGCAATCGCCTCCTTCATTTGCGGTGAAAGAATGATTTTATTCTTATCCGTTTTAGGGACTTTTTTCAGGTCAATCAGCTCCATTTCGGGCATTTGCGAAAGGCCAAAACGCTCCGTCAACTCTGCAAAGCCGTACTTGTTCTGCACGGCATTATAAAAGCTTTCTACTGATGGCGTAGCACTGCCCAATACCACTTTTGCACCTACCAGGCCTGCATAATAAATAGCGGTATCCCGTGCATGGTAGCGGGGTGCAGGCTCATACTGCTTAAAGCTGGTATCGTGTTCTTCGTCCACCACAATCAGGCTCAGGTTCAGAAATGGCAACAGCAGCGCAGACCGGGCGCCTAAAATAATTTTAATGTCGCCGGTTTTTACTTTGTTCCAAAGCTCTACCCGTTCGTTGGGGTTAAAGCCGGAATGATACACCGAAACATACCCTCCGAAATGGGCCTGCAGCTTACGGATGATTTGAGCGGTCAACGCTATTTCGGGCAGCAGAAAAAGGGTTTGTTTTCCGCTGAGCAGGTACTCTTCTATCAAAGCCATATATACCTGCGTTTTGCCGCTGCCGGTTACACCGTGCAACAGGCACACCTCTTTTTGCCGCAGCCCTTCCTGCAATGTTTTCAGCGCCGTTTGCTGGTGTGCCGAGAGTTTAAAATCGGACTGAATGTGGCGTGGCAGCACCGGTAACCGGCCCACTACCCGCTTATGTGCCAGCAGCACATTTTTATCCATCAGGCCCTTTAGCTGCGCAATAGACCCCCCGGTTTTTTGCAGCAGCTTGTGTTGTATTACTTCGCCATCGGTTTTTTTAAAATGAAGAAAAGCGAGCAGCAAATCCAATTGCCGGGGCGCCCGCTGCCATTCATTAATTAGTTTTTCCAACGCTTCTTCGCTATGGTAGGCCGGACTAAGCTCCAGGGCTGTTTCGGTTTTCTCGGTGTATTTTTCTTTTACGGATTCCCATACATAGCAGATTCGTTTTTCAATCAGCCGCTTAATCACCGGGTAAACGTTACCGCTATCCAGCAGCTTTTGCACCTGTTGCAGGTTCAATTCTTTTTCTTCGTCCAGCGCTTCTGCCACTTTGCGGTCTACGGGTAGTAGCAGGGCCAGGTCGTATTCATGATTTTCGTTGTAGCTGATGATGGTTTCGCTGCTTAATTTCAGGTGTGCAGGCAGGGCCGCCTGCATAATGTCGCCTTCGGTACAGGCGTAGTAAGCAGCCATCCATTGCCATAGTTTTATCTGCACCGGAAAAATAACCGGTTCGGCATCCAGCACATTCAATATTTCTTTCGGTTCAACGCCAAATGGCTTTGCGTTGTGAAGGCTGCGAACAATGCCAGCATATTTTTTTTGCTTGCCAAAAGAAACTTCCACCCTGCTGCCCGTTTGCAGTGCTGTGTGCATGGCCGGCGGTACTATCCAGGTATAGGTTTGCGGAAGTGAAAGGGGAATAATTACATCAGCGTACAGTTCTGTTACTTCCGTTGGGGTTTCTTGTGGTGCTTGCAAGAGTGATTAGTTCCGTTTAAAGTTTAAAGTTCAAAGTTTAAGGTTCTGAATGATAGCCACCTAAACTAATTGGCGAAGTATAGAAGTGTTGGCTTTAGATTCAAAGCTGCATATATGCAATTGAACAACTTGTATTCATTTGCAGCTTTGCTAATTGTCACATTTGCTAATTATTCCCCAGGTATTTTACCAAACAGGCTTCCATGGCATCGTAGGTTTTTTGTCGGATGGCGGGCAGGTCGGCCAGGGTGCAGCCCTCAACCGGTATTTCCGGTAAAATTACCGCTCTTGATTTGCCGGGGCATAATGAAAAAAGGGATTTGTAATGTAGCCGCTGCACACTGATTTGCCGGGGCATAATGAAAAAAGGGATTTGTAATGTAGCCGCTGCACACTATCTAAAAACAATACCGGCTTTAGCGGTGTACCAGTTTCAATAGCCATCCGGAAAGCGCCGTCGTAAAAACTCTTTAATGGTGCATCCGTTTCGTTGAAAGTGCCTTCGGGGTAAATAAAAATGGATACTTTTTTTTGAATGACACTCTTCAGCCGGCGAATGCTTTTGCCCCTGCTCTCCGGGCTGCTTCTGTCCACCATTACCGTAGCATACCGGTATAAAAACCCAAAGATGGGTACTTTGCCAAATTCGGCCTTAGCCAGCACCCGGATGTTTTTGGTTTTGACACCCTGAAAAATCAGGGCAATATCCATATAGCTGATGTGGTTGGCTACAAACACGTATTCTTTATCTTTTTCAACAGGTGCCTCATAAATGTTTCTGTGGAAGATGCCCACCATAGGTAACCACGTACCGCCCCAGAGGCGGCAAAGCCTGCCAATCATGTTGCCGCCTTTTACCACACCAAAAAAAGAACTGATGATAACCAATGGAAAAATGAGCAGCAGTACGGCTACGAACGTGATCAACCCGTAAATGCTAAAAATCCACTGCAGTGGGCGAAGTAATATGGGAGCAGGTTTGTATTGGTAGGCTTTCAAAGCAGTGAATGGTCAATGGTGAATGGATGAGTCGGTGTTCATTACTTGAATAAAATTCTGCCATTCTTTTTTGTTTCTATCAAGTTCTTCTTTTTCAGCGTATGATCCTATTTCCGCTTTATAATAATACTTCAGGCCGTCAATAATGTTTACCCTTCCTTTTCCTTCATCCTGACTGTTACGGATTTGTAAACTATCTGGCTGAACCTTTATTTTCCGTTCATCATACCAAATAGAAGAAAGAATATAATGAGCGATGATGCCTTTGCTGGTGTCATTCAGCACTGTTATTAATTTTTCTGTTGCAGGCTTTCCTATTTTTATTAAAGAATCAGCAGATAGGCTTTTCATTTCAGGCAGGCTTATTAATTGATGAGTCATTCCAATTTGCTGATTATTAATTCTGCTTATAAGCGAATCAACAACAGGTTTTTCATCAGAACACGATAAGCAACAAACGGATATAATGGTTAAAATTAAAAAATTCTTCATTGAGGTAACAAGCCAACTGTTTAGAAAATCAAAAATGTATTCACGATTCATGTTTGACGATTCACGACCATCATTCAAACGTTATCCGTACTTTCTGGTAGTACATGCGGCTTAACTGAAATGCGGATTGTGTTTCGTTTTTAAATACCTGCAATCCAAAAAGCCCGGCAGCGTTGCCTTTGTTAATAGCAATCTCTAAATAACCGGCAGAGTTGAAGAGTGCCAGCTTATGATGCTGCGGTACATCAGCATACGTTTCGCTGATCTTGTCAATCAACTCATCCCGTTTAAAAATCAGCTTAAATTTCCGGCCTCGCCGCTGCGCTTCAAACTCGTCCCTGGTAATGTTGATAATGACGTTTTCAAAATGATCAATGTGGAGTACCTGGCCTTCCATCCAGTTATCGCCATAGCCGGGCTTCATCGAAATCATTTCTACCATGTTCTCAGAGGCATTTCCTAATGACGCTAATGTTTTACCCTCCGCCAACTGTTTGCAGGCTTTTCCCATTTCGCCGGTACAATATAAGGTGGTTTTTGGAAGAGTGGTTTCCAGTAAAACGGATACCACCTGCTGCGGCTGGCCGTTGCAAACCAATGGAAGCAGCCCGTTATCGGCACAGGCAATGTACTGCCCGTTGTGGTAAGCCAACAGAAAATGGTGCGGCCTGGTTTCGAACAAATTAACCAAAAGCAAATGGAACGTATCCGGCGGAAATTTCCAGAAACTGTTGCTGCTGATATAAGCTGCCAGCGAATAGTTAAAAGGCGAAATACTATGGGAAATATCAATGAGCTGAAAACCCGGGTAAATGGAAAGCAATTGCCCCTTAATAGCGCCGGCAAGGTAATCCTGCAAGCCAATATCGGTAGTAAGGGTTAGTATAGCCAAATCAATAATTAAAAAGGGGCTAAATTAAAATACCGGGTGCATAGCACCAGCTTTTTTTACTGCCTTAAAAACCTTACATACAGGCAACAGGCAGAACCGGAAGAAATAAGTACTGACCGGGCATTATAGAATCTAAGCGTATTATAAATGATAGTAACCATTTTTATAAGCAACACACAATATATCCAGAGCGGGTTCCTACTTGATCAGCACACCATTTTTAAAGTAAAATTTGTGTATCAGCCTATCGGCAAGTGCAGGGAAAAATTTGTTCAGGAAAATAGTTTGTTTGCCGTTCATGGTCAGTACCAGCGAACGCCGGCGACGCTCAATAGCTTTTAAAATGTGACGGGCACATTCCTCACTGCTCATCATTTTGCTTTCGTCCATTGGGGTTTCGCCCTGGGGCTGGCCATCTTTGTTTAATGCTGCCATGCGAATGTTGGAGGTGGTGAAGCCGGGACTTACCCATAGCACATTCACATGATCGTCCCTTAACTCGGTGCGCAAGGTCTCCAAAAAGCCGGTAACTGCAAATTTGGATGCCGAATAGCCGCTACGGCCTGGTAACCCCCTGTACCCGGCAATTGAAGAAATACCTGCGATATCACCTTTACGCTGAATAAGATAGGGCAATGCATACTTGGTACAATATACCGTTCCCCAAAAATTGATGTCCATTACACGCTTCAACGTGTCTATTTCGGCATCGGCAAACAGGGACCGCATACTGATGCCCGCATTATTAATCAGAATATCAATGCCCCCGAAACGAGCTATTGTAGCATCGATAAAATTTTTGCAGTCGGTTTCTTTGCTCACATCGGCTACAATGGTGAATAAAGAGCGGGCAGCATTCTGCACTTGTAAATGATACAGCTTATCGCTGCTCCGGGCACAGGTTGCAACGGTGGCGCCTTGCTGCAACAAATTTTCTACCAGGGCTTTGCCAATCCCATCGCTGCCGCCGGTTACGGCCACTATTTTATGTTGGAAGTAATTGGTCATACAATTAAAATAAGCACAAATGTAAACTGAGTTACGGGCAAGCCAACACCGGCCATTTGACTGGTTGTAGTTTATTCTGAAATTAATTAATAAAAATTTGGGTGCAAAAACGCCTGCACCTATTTTTGCACTCCTTAAAAAAAGTAGGAAGATCTTGTAGCTCTCCCGGACGAACGGGATGCGGCAAGTTGGCAGCGCATCCCGATTTTATCGGGAGGGCTTTGGATTCAGAAAGGAAAAAGATAATAGTTGATCTTGTAGCTCAGTTGGTAGCGCATCCCGACTTTTAGTCGGGAGGGCCTTGGGTTCGGAAAGGAAAAAGATAATAGTTGATCTTGTAGCTCAGTTGGTAGCGCATCCCGACTTTTAGTCGGGAGGGCCCTGGGTTCGGAAAGGAAAAAGATAATAGTTGATCTTGTAGCTCAGTTGGTAGCGCATCCCGACTTTTAGTCGGGAGGGCCCTGGGTGTAGAAAGATAGATAATAGTTGATCTTGTAGCTCAGTTGGTAGAGCATCCCGACTTTTAGTCGGGAGGGCCCTGGGTGTAGAAAGATAGATAATAGTTGATCTTGTAGCTCAGTTGGTAGAGCACAACACTTTTAATGTTGGGGCCCTGGGTTCGAGTCCCAGCGGGATCACTGAGGCTCTGAAATAATTCAGAGCTTTTTTTATAAAATTCAGCGTTTGATCTTGTCGTTCAATCGGTAGCGCATCCCGATTTCAATCGGGAGGGCCCCTGGGTTCGAGTCCCAGCGGGATCACAAAGACTCTGTAAGTTTGCAAGGCCTTTTTTATGCCATATACTTACATACTTTTTTCACAAAAGCTCAATAAATATTACGTTGGTTCCTGTATCAACCTTGAACGAAGATTATACGAGCATAATATTGGCCATTCCAAATTTACAAGTTTAGGCATTCCGTGGGTATTGGTTTATAATGAGGAATTTGCAGCAGAGTTGGAAGCCAAGAGACGAGAGCAATATATTAAGAAGATGAAATCCAGAAAATATATAGAAGGATTGATTAAAAATCAAGCACCGTAGCTCAGTTAAGGCCTTCCAGCGGACGAATTGCTATTCGGCTTTTAATTTTTGTTTCGAAACTATCAGGCGGATATAAAATGGAAAATGTATTAGTTAAACTGTATATTTATACGAGCAGTATGGCGTGTAAATTTTCTTAAATACTTCATCAACTATGTTTAAATATCTCTTTTCCTTTTTCATTGTCCTTTCCTTTTTAATAACGGCCACTAAACCTGTCCGGGCACAAATAAAATCTTCATCAGATACAGTAGCTGTTAAGCAAAACATACCGCAACCGGACCCGCCGGTAACAAAAGCCCTCAACGCTGCTATTGGTGAAGCCGGTAACAGCACTGGTTTTGATATGGCTCCTGAAACCACACTGAAAGTAGTGCAGGCCGCAGTAAAACAGTTAAATACCCAATTGCCTTCGGGGCCATATAAAGCCACCTGGGAATCGCTGCAGGCCAATTATAAAGTACCGCAATGGTTTATTGGGGCAAAGTTTGGCTTGTTTATGCACTGGGGCCTGTATGCCGTACCGGCTTACCACAACGAATGGTATGAAAAACACATGTACGCCCAGTTCTCCACCTGGCACCGGGAGCACTTCGGTTCGCAGGACACCTTCGGCTATAAAGATTTCATCCCCCTTTTTACCCAGGAAAAATTTGATGCAGATGCCTGGGCGGAATTATTTAAAAAATCGGGTGCCAGGTTTGTAATCCCCACCGCCCAACACCACGATAATTTTGCCATGTGGGATAGCAAGGTCACACCGTTCAATGCCAAACAAATGGGACCAAAAAGGGATATGATAGGTGAACTGTGTAAAGCCATACGGAAGCAGGGATTGAAATTTGGCGTATCCAATCATGGCATCGAAAATTTTCAGTTTATCAATCCGTCGCCTGCACTATTAAACGATTTGAAAGCAAAAGGGGTTGATCTGTTCGATCCGAAATGGGGTGATTTTTACAATGTGGCCGACCGAAGCGATACCGCCTGCAGGAAATTCCTGGTCAACTGGTTTCAGCGCAATGCGGAATTAATTGATCAATACCAGCCCGACATGCTTTGGTTCGACAATGGTGTGGATCAACGCTACCTGGATCCACTAAAACTACAGGTGGCTGCTTACTATTACAACCGGGCAAAAGGATGGGGAAAGGAGGTTTCTATCAGCACTAAAAAAGCAGCTTTTGCACCATCCGGCACCAATATCCAAACCATAGGCTCTATCCTCGATTTCGAGGGGCGTATTCCGCCGAATATCCGTACCGGGGTTTGGCAGGTAGATAATAAAATCGGTTCTACCTGGGGCTATACCAGCGATATGCGGGTTAGCAGTGCCGGATCTATTATTGCCACGCTGGTGGATATTGTAAGTAAGAACGGTACATTGTTGCTCAATCTTTCACCCAAAGCAGAGCAGATGGCGCCATACCGCAGGAGCAGCAGGAAACCTTGCTGGGCATCGGCAAATGGCTGGGCGTAAACGGAGAAGCGATTTATGATACCCACAACTGGACGAAATTCGGAGAGGAGAGTGCGCAGGCTTTAAAAATCCGGTTCACCGTAAAAGGAAATACCTTGTATGCCATCATTGTAGGGAAATGGCCAGGCGCCACAGCATTGGTAACATCACTTGCTACAGGCATGGAACCTGCCGGAAAAATTACCTCGGTTACTATGCTCGGATCCAATGGTTCGTTACGCTTTACACAGGATGCTACCGGCTTACAGGTAAACCTCCCTGTTACAGCGCCTTGTGAAAATGCCTATACCCTAAAAATAACCGGACTAAAGATGAACGGCCGCACCTGGACGGCATCCGGAAATCCAATACCAGACAATGGGATGTCAACTAATGGAAAATGAAATAAATGAGAAAACCGGATTCAAACTGTGGATCCGGTTTTCTACGTTTTTTATGAGGCATTGTCTGTCTTATTCATGGGCGTTGCCTTATACTGCAATAGCGTTACCCTCCCGTACGAACGGGACTTCGCTTCAGGGCTTAATGCAATTGCACCTTGTATTCATTTGTATTTATTGCATGTTGCCCACTGCCTATTTGTATTCATTGAGCCATTGCGTAATTGAGGAATTTGCACATTGGTTAATAGTCTCCCATTGTTTCAGGCAATTGTGCCAGTGCTTTGGCTAATTGTTCGTCGTTCGGTGCTACGCCATGCCATTCGTAACTACCAGCCATAAAATCAACTCCCTGGCCCATTACGGTACGCATCAGTATGACGGTTGGCTTTCCCTGGCCGGTCATGGTTTTTGCTTTTTCAAGCACGGCAATTACCTCATCCATGTCATTACCTTTTTCATTAATCAGCACCTGCCAGCCAAAAGCTTCAAACTTGGCAGGCAGGTTGCCTAAGTTCATAACCTTATCTGTAGGCCCGTCAATCTGCTGGCCGTTCCAGTCAATGGTTGAAATAAGGTTGTCTGCTTTTAAATTAGGGGCACTCATAATGGCTTCCCAGTTCTGACCCTCGTCCAGTTCTCCGTCACCATGCAGGCTGTACACCAGGGTATCATCGCCGTTCATCTTTTTAGATAAGGCAGCGCCAATGGCAACACTCATGCCCTGGCCTAATGAACCGCTGGCTACCCGGATGCCCGGCAGGTGCTCATGCGTGGTGGGGTGGCCCTGCAGGCGGCTGTCTATTTTGCGGAAAGTAGCCAGTTCTGTTACCGGAAAATAATTGCTGCGGGCCAGGGCCGCATAAAATACCGGCGAAATATGGCCGTTGCTTAAGAAAAAAATATCCTGTCCTTTGCCATCTATATCAAATGGCTGGGGGGTATGGCGGAGTATTTTAAAATAAAGGGCGGTAAAAAATTCGGTGCAGCCCAGCGAGCCCCCGGGATGGCCGCTTTGCACGGCATGTACCATACGTACAATATCTCTCCTGATCTGGCTGGCTATTTCTTTTAAATCATTCATAACGGCTATCGGTTTAAAGGCAAATCTAACGGAATAATAGGTTAGCCGGTGTCAAAGACCAAGCCGTTTTACCGGAGAAATCCAACAGAATGCTAAATGGAACAGGGCTTATAAAAAATTGTAGTTGCTCATATCAGCATCATGGCTTATTTTGCCCCAATAAAATGTTAACGTACCAAATCATAAGCGTATGTAGCTATTTCTACCTTGCCTGTTAAGTATTTGCAAATGTGACCGGAAAAATCTCAGCTTATGATGGAACTGATAATCAGCCTGGTATTAGCCTTTGGCATCACGGTGTATGCCATTCCTGTAATTATTTATGTAGCAGAGTCGAAAAATCTGTTTGACATTCCCGATGCCCGTAAAATTCATAAAAAGCCTATTCCCGCCCTGGGAGGCCTGGGTATTTTTGCCGGATTTATGATGGCAATGCTTATTACCATTCCTTTTCATGACCGTTTTATATCGTTTCAGTACATTGTAGCTGCCTGCCTCATTATATTTTTTGTAGGTATTAAAGATGATATACAGATTATAACGCCCATTAAGAAATTCCTGGGTCAACTGCTGGCTGCCTGTATCCTGGTTTTTAAAGGCGGTTTTTTAATAGACAACATGCACGGTATTTTAGGCGTTTATGCCTTACCCGAATCTATCAGTTATTGCCTGACTATTTTTACTGTCGTAGTCATTACGAATGCTTTTAACCTGATTGACGGCATAGATGGGCTGGCCGGTTCGTTAGGTGTACTTGTAATGCTGAGCCTGGGCACTTATTTTATGATTAATAAAGATATTGAGTATGCCTGTCTTGCCTTTTCTATGATGGGAGCGCTGCTGGCATTCCTGATATTTAATTTTCAACCAGCCCGTATTTTTATGGGTGATACAGGTTCGCTGACACTTGGATTGGTCGCTGCTGTGCTGACCATTCATTTTGTACGGCAGGCACCTGTTGCGCCGGTATTGGCATTTCAACCGGCACCAGCTGTTGCGTTTGCTGTCTTATTCGTTCCCCTGTTCGACACCTTGCGTGTGTTTGGTATCCGCTTATTACATGGCCGATCCCCTTTTTCAGCGGATCGGAATCATATACACCACATCCTGCTCGATAAAGGCCTTAGCCACCGGATGGTTACATTAAGCCTTGTATTTGCAAATCTCATTGTCATTTTAATTAGTTGCCTGGGCAGTGTAATGAATGTAAACCTGCTGTTGGGCAGTATACTATTGCTTGGCATTGTAACAGTAGCCTTACTGGCAATGGCTAAGAATAAAGCACGCCTGCACACAGTAACGTTTACCGATTCAACTGCTGAATCAGAAGAAACAAAAATCCGTGTAATGACATTCGACACGCCGTCGGCAATTCATAACAACTAAGATTTATGAATTTTGATTTGTGATTTATGAATTTTTTCATAGTTCATAATCTCATTATGATTATCCCGCCTTAAATGGAATGATTTTCCTGATAGCGTATAAAGCAGTAAAAGCATCATTTCTTTATAAACCGGTCACCAGGATAAATTGCTGCTAAATACTGGCAAGTCATTATCCACTGCCTGCAACCTGCTCACAGTTGCTTGTGGTCTGTTGTCCGTCGTCGGCTGTTTCCAAATATTCATAAAGGCGCAGTTATTATATTTGCCCGCTCCCAAAAAACTGGAATATGACAACCTCAGATGTTGACGACGTAAAAAATGATACACAGGCAGCCATGCAGAAAGCCATTCAGCACCTGGAATACGAACTAACCAAAGTGCGGGCAGGTAAAGCAAACCCTACTATGCTGGACGGTATAAATGTAGATTATTATGGCAACCCGGTACCCATAAACCAGGTTGGAAATATTACCGTGCTTGATGCCCGTACGTTAAGCATTCAGCCCTGGGAAAGAAATATGCTGCAGCCTATTGAACGGGCTATTATGCAAGCCAATATTGGTATTAACCCGCAAAACGACGGTAACTTTATCCGGCTTTTTTTCCCGCCCTTAACCGAGGAACGCCGCAAAGATCTGGTAAAACGTTCTAACGCCGAAGGCGAACAGGCTAAAGTATCTGTTCGCAGTATACGCCGGGACGGTATTGAGAAGATAAAGAAATTACAAAAGGATGGCCTGAGCGAGGATATTGGAAAAGATGCGGAAGCTGATATACAGGCAAGCACTGACCGCTACATTGTTTTGGTGGATAAGCACCTCGCTACCAAAGAAAAAGAGATTATGACAGTATAAATTACTCAATTTCTCAATGGCTCAATTTCTCAATGGTTTGACACATCTTTCAAAACCCGGAAGCCGTTTCATCAATTATTAAATTAAATACATCACTGTTTTACATCATCACGGTTTTCAATTGAGCCATTGAGCTATTTTCACATTTTCACATTTTGATTTTACGGTTTTCAATTGAGTTATTTAGCCATTTTCAAATTTTAAAATTTATATTATGGGCATGTTTAAAGAATTTAAGGAGTTTGCCATGAAGGGCAATGTGGTAGAACTTGCTGTGGCTGTTATCATCGGCGGCGCATTTGGGAATATCATTAATTCGCTGGTAGCAGATATTATTACCCCTTTATTGCTTCAGCCTGCGCTTAAGGCTGCCCATGCTGAAAATATTGAATCCTGGGCGCCGGGCGGCGTATTAGTAGGTAAATTTATTGCGGCCATTATTTCTTTTCTGGTGATTGCTTTTGTGCTTTTCTTAGTGATTAAAGGTATGAACCTGGCAACCCGGAAAAAAGAGGAAGAACCAAAACCAGCTGAGTTTTCGACCAGCGAAAAACTACTGATGGAAATAAGAGATTCGCTGAAAAAATAGAGCATCACACCTGTTAAGCCCTATATTTGTTCGGAGTACAGTGTCAGCTAAATAATTTTAAAAGATGCTCCGGTTTTTGTTCTCACAAACCGAATTCAGAAGTTATAGTAATTTAATTTACAGTGTACTGAACCTGCCCGCGTAAGGCTCAACATGTTTTAACCCAATACTATCATTGTAATAACTGTATATGAGAAAACTAATACTGGCAATAGTGGCTGGTGTAATCAGTTTTGGAGTAACCGCTCAGTCATCTTCCCGTAAAATGTCAAAAAAAAGGCAGCATTCGGCTTCTACTTCCTGGAAGCATGGCGCCTTGTTATCTATCAGTGCATCACAGGGAAGTAGTAAATACTGGGCGCCGGGTTCACAGGAATTCAGCCTCGCCATAAACGGGTATGCAAGCTTATTTGCTAATTCCAATTGGGGCAAAAACACCTGGGATAATAGCCTGGATGCCAGCTTTGGCCTTTTTAATGCAACGGATTTAGGATTTCGTAAAAACGACGACCGGGTTGATTTCCGTTCTCATTACGGGTATAAGGTTGGTAAAAATTTTAATGTAGGCGCCCTGTTTAATTTCAGGTCGCAGTTTACCGATGGATTCGATTATTCCGATGGGCAAAAGCGCCGCATTTCCGACTTTTTTGCACCTGCTTATTTTGCCTTAGGCCCCGGCCTTGAGTATAAGCCAGGTAGCAACCTAAGCATATTTGTTTCGCCGGCAGCAGGCCGTTTGGTTGTGTTTACCAATCGTCCGTATAGCTACCAGTTTCAGGGCGGTATCAAGCCCGATGGCGGTGTTGAAACGCCCCTTTCTTCACAGTATGGTGTAGATCCAGGCCGTGAAGTGGATCCACAGTTTGGAACCTTTGTTTCCGTAAATATCAATAAGGAAATCTGCAAAAATGTAAGCCTGCGTACCCGAGCTGATTTTTTCTCCAATTACCGGCAGGCCAAGCCGTTAAATATTGATGTATTCTGGACAAATGCCATTGTAATGAAGGTGAATAAATTCCTTCAGGTTACTTATAATTTTGATGTGAACTATGATGATGACATCCGTATGTTCGGGCCTGGAAAAAATGCTACCCGCTTTCAGTTCCGCTCTATGCTGGGCGTAGGTATTGCTGCCCGGTTTTAGACTTTAATTTATTTTCAGTACAGCCCTTTGCATTATGTGTGTAGGGCTGTATTTTTTTACCATCCTGTTTGTACTTTGCTTTTCACAGCTTTCGTTTATAACACTGATGAACAACGCCACTTACCAGATAAAGCTGCCACAGTTTGAAGGGCCTTTTGATCTGTTGCTTTTTTTTATTGAAAGAGACGAACTGGATATTTACAATATTCCGATTGCCCGTATTACCGGCGATTTTCTGGATTATATTCATACCCAGCAGCACCTGAACCTGGAGCTAAGCAGTGAATTTATTCTGTTCATCAGTACGCTGATGCGGATAAAAGCTAAAATGTTGCTGCCCCGTAAGGAAATAGACGAAACCGGGACCGAGATAGACCCACGGCAGGAACTGATTGATAAAATACTGGAATACAAACGCTACAAAGAAGCATCGTTGAAAATGGCAGAGCTGGAAGCCGAACGGATGCTGATGGTAAAGCGGGGCAACCTGCAGCAGGATATAGCAATCGTAAGCGAAAAAGCCGGGGAAGGCACGGAATTACAAACCATTACGCTGTTCCGGCTGATGAAGACGTATGAAAAGGTAATGAAACGCCTGAACGACCGACTAAATAAACCGCAGCATGTTGTATTCCGATACGATTATACGATGGAAGGAAGCCGGGAATATGTGCTGCACCGTACCCGGCAGGAACGGACGGTGAGTTTCGACCGGTTTTTTGAAGTGTGCGAAAACCGGATCCATGCTATTTTTCTGTTTTTAAGCCTGCTGGAATTATCACAGTTAAAATACCTGACCATTAACACCAGTGAAGGGCGGAATAACTTTATGGTTGAATGGAATACGGGTGAGGAAGCACCGGAAAATGTAGTAGCAATAGAGCCTGTTTCGTGGAATTAGAAAAGATGGAGGTTGGCATCGCTTATCACGAAGATAAAATTTGAGATATTGTAGCGATGCCATCCTTTATTACGATGTCCAGAAAATTATTTTAACCAAGCCGATATTCCGGAAAAAAGTTGCTGCTCTGTTGTGATGCTGTATTTAATCACTTTACCCTCTAACTGAGTTTCTGACATTCAAACTAAAGGTTGGCATCGCCCAAAGCCTCAATGAATCCAATCACTTTAGAGAGCAATGCCGACCTCGCAACGGCTGCCAAACCTGCATACAACAAAATCTGGAACTTAATTTGATGTTTAAACATCAAATATAAAATTATGAAAACAATTTATCACCCCGCTGACCAACGTGGCAGTGCCGATTTTGGCTGGCTTAAAGCAAAACAGTCTTTTAGTTTTGGCCGCTGGTACGATCCAGAAAAAGTTCATTTTGGTGCCCTACGGGTATTAAACGACGATAGAATACAGGGTGGGCAGGGGTTTGGAACCCATCCGCACGACAATATGGAAATTGTAACTATCCCGCTACAAGGAGCGCTGGCCCACAAGGACAGTACCGGCGGAAATGGTATCATCAATGCAGGTGATGTTCAGATAATGAGTGCCGGTACCGGTGTTACGCATAGCGAGTTTAATGCTTCCAAAACAGAAGAAGCACAACTGCTGCAGGTATGGATATTTCCAAAACTTGAAAATATAAAGCCCCGGTACGATCAGCAGAACTTTGGCGAAACCAGGCAACAAAATAGTTGGCAGATACTGGTAAGCCCCGATGAAAATGACGGTGGCATGTGGATAAACCAGGATGCGGTATTTTCTATGGCAGACATAGATGCTGGCAAAACACTTTCTTACAAAAAGAAGTTTGCAGACAACGGTGTTTACTTTTTCCTGATAGAAGGTAGCGTAAAGATCAATGATCAACAAGTGGAAAAAAGAGATGCCCTGGGCGTATGGGATACAGCCGATATTTTAGTGACCACTGGTAGTGAGGCAAAGATTTTAGCTATTGAAATACCGATGCTGAAATAACAGAAACGGATAACGCCTGTATAGCCTGCCGGTTTTTACGCTTATTTTTGGCTGGAAATTATAGCTGATGCCGGAGCTTTTTATGATTGCAGGTCCAAATGGTGCAGGCAAGACCACAGCAGCATACCATCTTCTGCCAGATGTATTCAAAACAGTAGAATTTGTGAATGCTGATGAAATTGCTAAGGGATTGTCTCCGCTGAATCCTGAAGGTGTTGCTTTACAGGCTGGAAGAATTATGCTTGAAAGGCTGGCCTATCTGATAGGGAAACGTGAAAGTGTTGCTTTTGAGACAACGCTTTCTGGATTAGCTTACCTGAAATTTTTAAAAGAAGCCCGGCTTGCAGGTTACAGTATTATCTTCTTTTATGTTTGGCTTCATAGTTTTGAACTGGCTATTAACAGGGTAGCAAGCAGAGTAAGCAAAGGTGGCCATCATATTCCGGCTGATGTAGTTGAGCGGCGTTATGCCAAAGGGATCAAGAATTTCAACAAATATGCGTTGTTGGCCGACGACTGGTATATTTACAACAACTCCGGTACTTCGTATGAATTAGTTGCTCAATTTACAGATGATAATGAAGAAGTGTTTAATGTAGAAGTCTATCGTAAAATTAGAAATCATGACTGAAGTAAAAGCAAAAAAAGATCTGTCTATAAAAATCCAGGCAGCGTTAGACAAAGCAATTGAAAAAGTAATTGCCGATGAAAAAGCCCGTGACGGTTACCTTGTTATTTCCGATTCAAAAGGCAACATCAGGAAAATACCGGCTAAAGATTTATAGGTTGACATCATCTGCCTGTTGTTTTACCAGATGTTACAGATCCGGCCATATGTGATGGCAATATTATTTCCGGCAGCAATTTTTTGCTGACAGTATTGCTGCCAAAATTCTTGCCGGTTATCGTTTGTTGGTAAAATTTTCACCGATTCTTACCCTGCCATCATCAATACTTTTTTCCGCCTGCTCATTGCAATGGTTTCGCCATTGGTAAGCAACAGAGTTGAATAATTAATACCATTTATTTCCTGTACAAACATCCTGTTCACCAAATGGCTGCGGTGTACCCTGGCAAATAGTTGGGCAGGCAATTTATCTTCAAACCAGTGCAGCACTTTAGCCACCGTCATGGGGTGGCCGGTGCTAAAATAGATGCGGCTGTAATTACTTAGCCCTTCTACTCTTATAATTTGTTCGGCCGGTACTAAGCGGATGCCGCGGTCGTAAGGGATATGGATGAGTTGCATATAATTTTTTTGAGTAAAGCTATTGACCTGTAATCTTGAAATTAGTTCCGGTTTTAACCTGAATGGAAGAGCCTTTTGAAATAGTAAGTGATTTAATAATAGCATTATTATTTATTATTAATGTTTTATTGTTTCCAATTAATACATCGGTATTTGCGTCGGGTAAACTGCCACAATTCCAGTTACTTGTATTTTCCCAGGCTGTGCTAACAATTCCGGTCCAGGTAGTAGCAAAGCGGATGGTGAATGTACTGCTGGGGCCATTGCTGGTAACGCAACGATATACGTACCGGTTGAAACTGGTGGGTAAGGTTAAACTAAGCGTTGCGGTATTTGCACCGCTATAATTAGCATTATCTGTAATATCTACAAAATTGCCGTTGCCTGCAACATCCACCTGCCATTGGTGACCGATTCCATTTACATCGGTAGTAAAGCTAATAATGGAACCGGGACAGTAACCTTCTATGGTGAAATCCAGCCGGTTTATCAGGCTCCAGTTGCCGTTGGCATTCATAGCCCTTATGAAAACAGCATGAGGCCCGGCCAGCAGGCTGGACAGATTAGCAATAAACGGCGCATTGCTAATATTTAATGAAGCCGTTACAGGCAGGTTGATGGCCTGGCCCAACCCGGGGTCGGTATCAACAAAATATTCTACCAAGGTAATAACCGGAGCGGGTGTAGGCATTGGGGCAGGCGATAGAAACAGCAACTTGTTATTTAAACTCCAACTCCCATTAGCATCCCTTGCCCTTATAACTAAAGTATGTAGCCCTTCATATAAAGCGGCAGTGTTTATACTTACGGTTGCATTGTTTATATTGGTATTTCCAATTATGCCTGTAATTTCAGTGGCGTTGCCAAATCCGGGGTCAGCGTCCACAAAATATTCGGCATATTGTAAAGTGCTGCTAATAGTAGGGCTAAATGGCTTTACGAACAACAACCGGCTATTCAGGCTCCAAGTTCCGTTAGCATCTTTTGCCCTAAGCACCAGTGTATGAAGCCCTTCGGAGAAACCGGCGGTATTTACCAGAAAAGTTTGATTGGAAATTGCGGTAGCCGGTGTTATAGCAATGACTGTTGCATTGCCCGGGCCGGGGTCGGTATCTACAAAATACTCTACCTGTAAAATGTTGGGCTGGGCCTGCGCCACTAACCGGCAAATGGCCATCAACACTACAGCAATGGCGTGTATAAATAGCTTTTTCATAGCTCTTTTAGTTATTGCTTTTTACGCTGAAGGTTACCGGGTAATTATTGCTGGTGGCTGCGGCATTGGGCGATGTAAGCCTGTAAAAATTGGGGACACGGGGAATACCGCTGATGCGATATGGATCGGGGCCGCCGAAAGCCCCTGTTTGTATGGCATTGCCATTATAATCCCGGCCGGAATTAAGGCAGGGGCTGCCGTTTACCAGCAGGTTGGCAGAATCGGACATGCGATAGCCATTGCCATAAATAGAACCGACAGCGGAGTAATTGACCGTATCCCGATAAATGTTGGTTTTGTAAACGTTAAAACTGTTGCCCGTGCCGGAAACATAGGCATGTGTAACGGTTGTGCCTGAAAAAGTACAATAGTCGAATACATAATTATTTGGCTGGCCTGGCTCGAATGGAATAATACAGTTGCGGAAGTAGCAGCTAAGTGTAGTATTAGTAATCCATTGCTGTGTGTAGTTGATATTACAGCTTTCGAACAAAACGTTGTTAATGGCACTGCCGCTACCGGTGTTATTAAAATAGAGGATGGAACCATAAGTGCCATTGACGATGCAGTTTTTAAATTTCAGCCCCAGTATTTTAGAGCCCGCACCATTGGTATTAAAAACAAGACCATAGAAACTGGATGTGTTCGTTGCTATGATGCATTGATTGAACTCCATATTGCTAATAGTGTCATTTGCTAACAGGCTGATAAAAGGCGAACTGCTTGACTGGCTGATCTGGCAACGTTTGAACAGGATGTTTTTCAGGTTTCCCATAACGGATGATGTCTGATTAAAGGCTCCGTAATTTCCCCCATAAGTATTTATAATATTTAGCCCCTCAAATACACTTCCGCTTGCACCGGCCGTGGTATTGATAACAAACAGCCTTGCATCATTATTATTCAAAAAAGTCTGGTAGCCGGTATTTATATCAAACAAGTAGCCAAAGCCAATAAATACCAGCGGCTTATTCAGGCCGCTCAGCTGGCTGTCATTACTCCCGTTTGTACCTATCCCGGGATATACCTGGATAGTATCATTGGCACTGCTGGCATTAACGGCTGCTGTGATGCCGGGAAAATCAATTCCATTTACCGAAGGGCCGCTAAAGCCTACCCGTCGGATGGTGGCAAAAGAAAGGCTGCTGATAAGTGTGGCAGCTACACTGAGGAGGAATAATTTTTTCATGGTGGTTGATTTTTGGGAAGGAGATTTTATTGATTGGAAAGAAAGACTTCTACTAATGATTTTACGTAGGCATTGGTGTTGGTTGTTATGGGATATTTTTTGTTTTTGGAATCGGCAAATGAATAGAACTGAGGCAATTCAATTGTTAAAGTAGTAGCCGCATCTTTTTTTAATTGACCATTTTTGTAAATTCTTGTGCTTGCCCATGTGCCAAAGCTGACACCCTTATATGTTCCAGATACTTTGTCTTGAAAACTGCGGTATTGGTTTCCTGATTTCATTACAGCAAGCGAATCTTGAGGATAAATAGCGTTATAAAAAATGTAAGTGTATTTCGCATCATATCCTTTTCGAATATCACTATCAGAATTTCCAATAATTCTGCCGCCATTATCTTTTGTTACAATTGCCATTTCAATAGCTAAGGCAGCATCTTTTGCAAATCCGAGTGCTATCCTATTTGTATCTGTTCTTGGGTCAGCATAAATTCCGATTTCGTTTTTTCTTCCTTCGTTTTTGCAATGAATAGAAGCAATACGAGAAGGAGTATAAGCTTGCACCAGTTGTAAGAGATATTGATTTTCAGTTTCAATTTTCTCGCCTAAAGCAGAAATTACTCCGCTCTCATACAACAGGTTATCCTTGGGCATTTGCCTATTAGGATCGGTACAACCCTTACAAGTTTCTCTTCCTTTGTTTTCATAAAAAGGTAATGACCTACCAAAACTTACATTTTCTGCGAATAGACTTGGTAGCAGTATTATTTTCCATTTGTAAGAAATGTTGGTCATGGTGTCTAATCTGGCTTTTAAAGAATCAACTACATCCACTCCATAAAACTCAGAACCATGAACCCCGGCCATTACCATAGCTTTATCAGTACCATTACGGTTATAGTAATAAGCGTAAATGGAATCTTTTCCGGTATTGCTGGGGCCTAAGTAGATGGTATCGCCCCAGGCATCATTTCTTTCCAGTATTTCCTGTAACAAACCAACGCTATCAAACACAGGCTTTCTATTGGGTGAGCGTGGGCTTTGAGCCATTAAAAAACCGGTCAGGAAAATGCAGCAAAGGAGGATGAACGCTTTTTTCATATTGTTCGGGTTTTATAATTTTATTGATGGATAAACCTTGCTGCCCTTTTCGTCTTTTAAAGTATTTTTGCGCAAATCGTTCGTGCATGTTTACTACTATTAAAGGCACTTACAGCAACGGGCAAATACTATTGCTGGAGCCGCCACCGACCAACGAACCAACGGAAGTACTGGTTACTTTCACCAAAAATGCATCTGTTGAAGAAAAGGTCAAACAACCCGTTTTTGGATTCAGCAAGGGTATCGTTGTATATATGGCCCCGGATTTTGATGCACCGCTTTTAGAAGAATTTAAAGACTATATGTAATGAAAGTGGTACTGGATACGCACACACTAATCTGGTTTATGGAGGGCAATCTGCAACTATCTTCTAAATGCCGTGAGGCTATTATGGCCACAGGAAATAAAAGATTGGTCAGCGTTGCATCATTCTACGAAATAGCTGTTAAAATAAATATCGGGAAACTACATTTGGGAAAGCCTTTGAATATTTTTTACCAGGAAACTATTGCCAATCAGATAGATGTGCTACCCATCTCTGAAATTCACTTACCATCTTATACAAATTTGCCCATCTTTCCAAAACACAAAGACCCATTCGACAGGATGATTATAGCTACTGCCATTGCTGAGAATGCTACGCTGCTTAGCGCCGATGGCGATTTTAATTTATATAAAGAACTTGTTGACCTTGTGTGGTAGTTAATGTATTTGAACTCGGTTAACGGGAGTGGAAATGTTTTTTAAGATGTATTTTCTGATAAAGGGAAATTTCGTTTGAAATATATTTATAATGCGGGTTTCTTTGGATTTAAGAATTTACCCAAACCCGTGAAGTTGGTAACCACATTTAAAAAGCCAAACACATTACCTCTTTTAGGATCGTAGGTAATCCTTAGCGGCAACCACAATTCATCAAAAATCCGCAGCCGTAGCGTACCATTGATAGTATTGACAATCTGAGTTTCTTTAGCGTACAAGCCTTTCCAGATATTATTGTAGCTGCCACTCAGTTTAAATTCGAGATAGGATTGCTTGTTTTTCCCTTTCAGAACCAGGTTTACACCCGGTTCAAAACTAAAAATCTGCCGGTCAAGTTTTTTTCCTGTTCTCATGCTGTCATCGCCATAGTTTAAGGTTGCTTTTATATCCAATTCAAGATTTGCAGCATTGGAGGGATGAATAACACCTTTTAAAAATTGAGATGAGAGTTCAACCGTTTTGAAAAGTCTTCCGTTGCTATAAGAGGTGTCGCTTATACCAATTGTCCAAAGGGCTTTGTTTTGGTAAGAACTTTCAAAATAATCCCACCGTTCTGCCATATATTTAGCAACACTTATTTTAGAATCCACCTTTACCATTTTTAAAAAAGCAGTTAGATTGCTGTCTGACACAACTTTCATTACCAACTTTTTTACATCCTCGCTTAATTGATTAAATCTAAAAGTTGAATCATAAAAAAGTTTTGGTATTTCATTATTCAGTCTGTTTGAGAAACTTGTATCGGTAGTAGAAACTGGTGTTTGCTGTACAATTCCCTGAAATAAAATTTCAAATTCCTTTGTGTCAAATCTTACTGCGTCAATAAAAGCATCTGAAATAGTAATATCACGTTTATTGACGATAGCATATTTTATTCCCGATGAAAACCCGCTAAGGCGGTAATTAGAGTCCAGCCTCGTCCCAAAACTAAAATTCAGATTTCGGATATAGCTATACTTTTTATACAATTTATCAATTGCAAGCGAAGAGTCTGCTCTTAGCATTATTGCATAAGGATTGGAGCTAAAACTAAAATCTTTATCGGCGCCGGATAAGTTTTTAATCGCCAATTGAAAAAAGCTCGTTAATACGTCTTTATAATTGCCGCTTGCTAAGCTATCAGCATTATAGAGTTGTTTAGCCGCCTTTTTCTGGCTTATACATGTCAGAGTGGCTAATAGTAAAATTGCAGTTATAAAGCTTCTATAATTTTTCATTATTGGTTTTGAATATTACAAAATATCAATCCTACCTAAAATAAAACCTTTAGAATATTCTTTGGGCGTAGTTGGCTTTGTTTTTACATCTACTTCTATAGTAGCCGTTCCGGTGCACAGCCCGGTAACAGCGATTGAATCATTCTTTTGAACATCGTTCAGTGTGATTCTGCCGGAACTATCTAAATTACCACCAGCTATAAACTTTTGATTCCTGTACAACTTTGCTGTAATTTGCCCACCGCCCATTTCAAACGTTACATCAATATTTGCCGGGTGCGTATCTAACGCTACTGCCACTTTTCTAATAGTTGGTGCATTGCTATTCTTTGCCATAACATTTTTTTATTTTTGCCTACTCTATTAAAGCAGTTTTCGGCTTACCTGCCTGAGTTTCTACTCTAATATTATTTTAGACTTACTTTGATTTTAATACTGTAAAAGTGCAGTTGCATAAGGCCACAGGCAATACCATACTTATGGGATATTTTGGGCATAAAAAGTCTGCCTTTTGGAGGGTTCTAAACAAAACCTATAAAGTCTTTTCGGAATCTCAAAATTTTAAACAGGTTAATAAGACCTTATATGTTTGCTGCCTGCGTTACAGAGGCATTACAACAGCAACGGTTGTGCCGGCACCTAACACACTTGTAATTTCTACTTTCCCTTTCACAGAAGTGGCCCGTAGCTTCATATTTAATAACCCGTTACGTTCAGTGGGCAAGCTGGCATCAAAGCCTTTGCCATCATCGGTTATGGTGCAATGGATGTACTTGCCTTTCTTGTATAAGGAGATTGAGCAGGTTTTACACTCAGCATATTTTGCTGCATTGTTAATCGCTTCCTTACAAATCAGAAATAAATTTTGCCGGATAGCCTCACCAATTTTATGGCTTATCACATGATCATTTGCATTAAAAGCAAACTGAATCTCTTTTGCTTGCAGCAGCGGTCGGGCAAAAGCATCAATGCGTTCTACCAGGTTTTTTACCTGGTCGTTTTTGGGGTTGGTGGCCCATACAATATCATCCAGTTTTTCTAAAACTTCCTGCGCATTTTCCTGAATGTTGTGCATGATGGGCACATGGCCGGGGCCGTGCAACTGTGCTACCTGGCTGTACATATTGATAGTGCTAAGTGTACTGCCAATATCGTCATGCAAATCGCTGCTTATTTTCTGACGTACAGAAATAATACGCTTTAATTGTTTGATGCGGAAAGAATACAAGGCATAGAGCAAACCGGCAATGGCTAACATGACGGCTATTTTAAATAGCCAGGTTTGATACCACTTAGGCTGGAAATGTAGAGTCATGGAAATAGGCAAACATTCTACGCCATCTTCGTTAGCGGCTTTTACTTCGAGGGTGTAAGTGCCCGGTGGGGTGGCAATCAAGTTGATAAAATTATCGGTTTTAAAAGTAGTCCAGTTATCCTGTAAACCGCTAATCCGATAGGCGTAAGTTACCCTATGTGGATTTAAATAATTGAGGCCGGTGAATGAGATTTTTGTTTGTGTAGTATTGTTAGGTACTTCGAAGTCTTTGATGAATAGATTGGTGGAGTCCTTTATGCCTTTTTGGGTTTCGTAGGTGAGGGTGTTGAAATAGAGTTGGGGTGGGATATCATTTGTTCTGTAGTTTTTTGTGTTGAAAATAGTAAAACCTTTCAAGCCGCCGATGTAAATGCTATCGCCTTGTTGGTAACCGCTTGCTTCTTCAAACGAATTGGAATGCAGGCCATCTTCTTTATAGTAATTCCTGATTTTATCCTGCTTCGTGTGGTAAACAATTAAGCCATTATTGGAAGTTGCTACTATCAAACTGTCACCTACGCTGAAAATTTTAAACAAACCAATATTGTTAATGCCTTCTTTAATTGATAGAATCTTTTGTAGCTGAAATTTTTCATCAAGTTTTACGATGCCTATGCCATAACCGGCTATATAATAGTTGTCACCTTGTCTACATATATCCATGAATAACCCTGCATTCTGTTGATTCAATTTTTGTCTTTCGAAAACACTTGAAGTAGTCCCGTTCTTAATGTCAATTAACTGAATCGTTGATTCAGAAACGACTATCACTTTTTCATCCATATCAACCAAAACTCTATTTATAAGAGGATCAATAATTGGTATTATTGAATTTGAATTAAATAGTTGAAGAGTATGCTTCTGTATATTCCATAAGAAAAGCCCCGTTTGTAGCTGACTTGCCAACAGCAGTTTATCATGACCAAATTTTTCTATGCTGATAAATACATTATTTTGTATTGATTTTAATTCAGGGTAAACCGTAGCTGCCTTTTGTGGCTTTCCGTTTTTATATAGCCATAATTCCTTACTTCCGCTCATCAGGTAGCTTTCACTATCCAATTGTTCCAAACTGAAACAACTTTCGTTATCAACAACTTTTTGAAGTATGTTGTCTTTGCTGTTGACACGGTAAATACCATCGTCGCACCCAATAAATACCTGTCTGAGATTGTTGGTCCGCATTCCATACGTATGCTCAACTTTTATATTGCTGTTATCGTACTGTTTATAGCAACTTATGAAGCTTGGTTTTGAAAGATTTATCTGCACCATACCGTTTGTACCACCAATCCATAATTGCTTATTTGTTCGAAGGATAGAATTTGCAGATTTTAAGAAGTTATTTCCTTCATCCATCCGAATATCGGACAATTCAGAAAAGAAACCAGTTTTGAGATTAAGTGTATAGGTACCGTTGATATTGCTAATATACAAATCATTTTCGGCTTCGTAGATAGCTGTGGTATATAGAGTAAGCAAACTCACGGGAAACCAAGGGTATTTGCTTTTTACATCTACAAGGCTGCCATTTTCCGCATTTACTACGATAATACCCCTATCTGTTGCTATCCATATTTCGCTGTTTATATGGATTGATACACTTCTTTCTATTCCCTTAAAAGCAACCGGCAAACTATTTTCTTTTTTTAACTTCAAAGTTTGCGGGTCGTAATACTGTATCCCTACATTGGATAAAACGACAGCAATATGGTCCTGATACTCAAACATATCGGTAACTAACTCATTGTCACTCTTTTGAATTTTTGTGTAACCGTCAATCCTTTTAGTAATAACACTAAAGGCCATTATTCTACCTTTATCTGTACTGATAAATAAGTGATCCTTGATCCTTACCATCCTATTAAAATAAGCAGATTGCTTGCTGTCTATTAGCTGTTCTGCTGGTATTGCAGCTTCCACCTCATTTGTTGTTATGTTGATGATGTTCAATCCTTCATAAGAAGTAAGTAAGTATAGGAGGTTTTCTTCTTCTTTATATTCCAACGCAAAACAATCTATTCCGATGAGCTGCCTTTTAGAATTAATATTCCCTTTTGTGAATTGGGTTATATTACTGCCTTCATACTTATTCAAACCATCTTGTGTGGATAGCCATAAAAAATTATTTTTATCCTTAATTATTTTTCTTACGTTAGCGGATGAAAGGTTCTGGTCTATACCTATGAGGGAAAGATTTGCGAAATGCTTTGTTTGGCTATGCAGCAACGTAAAATCTGATATTATAAATAAAAAGATTGAATTTGAATACAAAAAGAATCTTATGATTGAAAAAGTATGGAACATTATTTTTTTAGGCATTAATATAGTGGGAGATAATATTGATGATAATGCAACAGTTAATAATGGAATAATTAAATTCATTGATGATGTCAAGGGGACGCTGTACTCCGAAAATTTAAAGATAACACTATTGCATTTTGAAAATCCCACCCCTAAGGGTATTGCAAAAATTTTTCAGAATAATCAAGGGTTAGATAGTAACCATTCATTTTACTTTAAAGAAAATAGAGATTTTGATTGTCAGGAAGAAAAGTATTATAGTGACTTCTACGAAAGTTTAATAAATGAAAATCAGGTAAACAATAAGTATTTAATCATTTTTCTAGCGCATAGCTTTGGAGCAGGTTTTTTTTATTATCAGAAAAAATATTTTACTACAATAAATTTTAGCAATGCATTACAAACTGCCTTTAAAAATGTAAAAGTTGATTGCTTAATGGCTTTAAACTGTGAAATACAAAGCATTGAATCTAATATAATCTTTAAAAACACAGTTTCATTGTTAATTGGTTCACAAAGGCCACTCTACGTGAAATCAATCTCTTATAAAGAACTTTTAAATGATTTAACACGTTACTCGTATTGGAACGATGAAATTCTTTATTCAAAATTCTTATATAATTGTTTCTCTTATTACAGTTCTTTTTTTAATCGTGGAGAAGAATATCTATTTTCTTTAACACTTTCTAAGCCGAAAAACGCAGCAGTTTTATTAGGGGCATTAAATGCATTGGCAGAACTATTCGACTTAGAAAATAAAAAAAATAAGTTATTAAATGAAAGAGACATTGATTTATTAGGAAATGTTCGAGCATTTTGCTATGACCCAAGTTATTCTGATAAAATAAATATATTTGATTCACATGAGTTTTTCAATAAAGTAAAAGAATTATTTTATTCAAATTCAGAGATTACAGATGCAATAGATTTTATCGTTGAGTTACTAAATAAAGTCGTAGTGCTTTTTCTTGCATCGGCAGACACTTTCAAGTTTCAAGTAAACTCAAAACCTAAAAAAATGTTTTTAGGAAACGGGATAGGTTTATTTATTCCAAAAGTCGATTCACTAAACTTAAATGTAGTTTACACTATTTATAGTCTAATTTATAAAAAAAATGGTATGGATTTAGTTAATCTACAGGATGAAGATTGGAATGATGTAATTAAAAATTTTATAAAACATTTAGGTTTTGTTGATTTTGCGATGAAAAAATCTAATTTTGATATTTTATCACTTGACCAGTCGTTGTTAAATGTCATAAATGCTATAGTCAACAATTTTTTAAATTCTGACTAATGCTTTCAACGCTAATAATTATCAATTCTCAATTCTAAGTAGATTGACCTTCCTGATTGTTTTGCTTCTTTATTATTCAAAACAACTACTTCTTTATCAACCGCTTCATCATTAGACGTACCACCTGCCTTATCAGTAATAGCGCCTCCAGAAGTCCCTCCGGCTTTTGCATCCAATCCAAAAACTAAAGTAAGTTGAGCACTTTTATTTATTTTTTTTAAAGATATTGAGCTAGATAACAATGAAAAATTTGTCAGATAATTTTTATTATCAATATCAATATAGGCTTTAGTATTATCAAGATGCGTAGGGTCACCAGTATCAACTGGAATAACATTTGGATTTAATATAATTTCAATAACTAATTTTGCATTGTTTTCTAAAGAACAATTTATATTTTTTTTTCTAGTCCTTCTAAATTATAAAGTCCTTCGCTGATGTCAATGGAACTAATATCAAACCCAATTGCCTTGCTCATAATTATAATTTAAAAGTTACGTTTATGTGTTATAGCCCTCACCCCAATACCCCCCCTAACTCGCCCCGGCTATTAATCCTCAACTTCGGATAAATCGCCTTCACATGGCTGTTCAGCGTTTCAGAGGAGATGTTGCAGTCAATGGCTATTTGCTTATAGCTCTTGCCATTGTACAACATCAGCAAAATTTCCTTCTGACGTTCGGTGAGTTTATAGGCGTCTAATTTATCCTCAATAGTAATATTTTTATTTTCAATATGGCTTAAAATTTTTTTTGCCAGCGTACCATTCAGCGGAAACTCCTCGTTATAGTTGCCGCTGTGCAGTATGCGGATGCTCTCTACTATTTTCTGGATACTGTCTTTGTCTTTTACTAGGTAGCCTTTGGCGCCGGCATGCATACATTTTAGTACCATGTCCATGTCGGTATTTACGGTAAGCATAATGCTTTGTACTTTTGGGAAGGTTGCGGCAATTTGTTTTACGGCTGCCAGCCCGTCCAGCCCCGGCATATTTATGTCTATCAGGGCCACATCCGGCGTATCCGCAAAAAAATGCTTTTCAATATGTAGGGCATTACCCAGTTTGTGTATCACCGTACAATCGGGAAAAACAGCCAGGCTACCGGCCAGGCATTCCCGGTATTTGGTATTGTCCTCTATAATGGCGATGTGCATAGCGGGCTTTTAGGTAAGCGAATATAGGTATGGCCCAACATGAGTACCGCCCCATATTTATGGTATATTCGGATATTTACAGGTATTGTATAATAACTGAGGATTGTTATCAGTGGTAATACAGTATAGTTTCAGTTTTTGCTGAAAAGAGGATATTATGAAAACGACACTTTATTATCTTGCCACTTTCCGGCCTATTCATCAGGTTACATCATTTTCCTGCCATCTTTGTTATCGGGGCACTCACGGGGTTGCTTGTAAACAATTGGCAGCCCTTTTTCAGTATAAACAAAATTAAAATAAGCCGGCAATAGCTATTTTCTGCAAATGCTGGTATTCATTAATAGACCTTAATACATGAACTTAAAAGACTTAATGCCCAACGACACCGAAATGCTAAATGGCAAACCTGTTTTTAGCGGAACAAAAGTGCCAATCGAAAATTTATTCGACCATATAGAAGCCGGTAACACGCTGGCCGAATTTTTACAGGACTTTCCCACCGTTACAAAAGAGCAGGCAATGGCTGTTTTGAAAATTGCCCAAAACAAACTGGATATGTAAGTAGCTGCCTTGCAATGGGTTAAGTAGTAATCAATACCAGCAAAATAAAACCCAGCCCGAAACTGTCTGTTTCCAAACATTTTCTTACCCTGATTCTATTTACTTTTTCACATTTCTGTTGGTAAATATTTACAGGCATATTCCGCCAAACCGGTTAAATTTGGATACAGGCCATATTTGTCCGGAAGCCTATCCTAAATAACGGGCACAAACAAAAAAACTGAGCACTTTGACAGAAACGATCATCAACCTGGAAACAGTGAACCCGCTTGAGTTTTTCGGGGTAAACAATCATAAACTCGACATCATCAAAAAACGCTTTCCGCTCCTGAAAATATTGGGCCGCGGCACACAGGTAAAGCTTTCCGGTGCAGCAGAACAGGTGGAAAGTGCCAGGGAAAAGATTGAGCTGGTGATCCAGTACATACAGCGCAACGGTCACCTCACCGACGAATACTTTGGCCAGATACTGGGTGGTGATGATATAGAAACGCTTGACCATTTTACGGAACGTAACCCTAATGAAGTGTTGGTATTTGGCCCCAATGGCAAAACCGTACGGGCACGTACCATTAACCAAAAACGGATGGTAAGCGAAAGCGATACCAACGACATCGTATTTGCTATCGGCCCTGCCGGTACGGGTAAAACTTATACCGCCGTTGCTATGGCCGTTCGGGCGCTAAAAAACAAGTCGGTCAAAAAAATTATTCTTACCCGCCCGGCGGTGGAAGCGGGTGAAAGCCTCGGTTTTTTACCCGGCGATCTAAAGGAAAAAATTGACCCATACCTGCGGCCCTTGTACGATGCATTGGACGATATGATACCTGCCGACAAGCTGGGATATTATATGAGCACCCGTACCATTGAAATTGCACCACTGGCTTATATGCGTGGCCGTACCCTGGACAATGCCTATATTATTTTGGATGAAGCCCAGAATGCTACCGACCTGCAATTAAAAATGTTTCTTACCCGTATTGGCGCCAATGCCAAAGCCATTATTACGGGTGATATGACACAGGTAGATTTGCCGAAAAACCAGCGCAGCGGTTTAGAAAAAGCAACCCGTATCTTGCAGAACATCAATGGTATTGCACACATTACACTGGATGAAGAAGATGTGGTGCGGCACCGCCTGGTGAAAGCAATTATCAGGGCGTACGACCGCGAAAAAGAAAAAGAAGACAAATTTGATGAAGAACGTCAGCAGGCGAGGCATTTTTCTCGTTAGTATATTTCTGATTTGCATCGTAGCCGTTTTATGGCGGCGTTTTGGTGCATCCAATACGATCAATCCCGAACAACAGTCCGTTCGGGATTCTTTGTATCAGCAAAAACGGGTGTTGCAGTATAATACCAAAGTGTATAGTAGAGCCATCCGGTTAGCCAACAATGGCGATATTGTTGTGCGGCTAGGTACCGATCTAAGCAATGAAAAACTCTGGAATGCACCGATAAAAGATAGTTTTTATAATCATACGGGCATTATTAGCCGGGAGCATGATACTGTATTTGTATATCATGCGGCGGATGTTGAATCACGTAACGGACAACCACTGATCCGGGAACCGCTTTGGACGTATGGGCACCCGGCAGAAAACAAAAGGCTGGCGCTGTATCGCATAACAATGGATAGCAGCGCTGTAACGCGGTTGATTGCATTAGTTCAGCAATTGAGACAGCAACATATTTCATTCGATACTGCATTTAATAAAAGCGTAGCCAATAACAGCCTGTATGCTACAACGTTTGTGACGTACAGCTTTGAAACAGCATTACAGGATACCAGCCTTTTTCACCACCCTGTTGCAGGTGGCAAACCCTACATAAGCGTAGATGATATAATAGGCAGCAGCCGGGTTACAAAAATTGAAAGCTGGGAGTATTGAAAGTTACGAAGGTCGGCATCGCTTGTTTTGAAGTTGCCCTACAGCAAACGCAAAGCGATGCCGTCCTTTTATTGGGAAAACCAGGTATTCATTGATTGTTTAAAACGAGTATTATAAAATCAAAAGCAGGCTGATTTTACAACGTCGCCATTACTTTTAGTTGGAAAGTTAGATGAATACAAGTATACATCTGTAATACAATGTTTTGGAATGCACCCATTTATCATTTATATATCAGCGCCTGTTATTAATAGTTAAGCCATTATTTTGCGCCATTAAAATTAAACAAAGGTTCATGAAGAAACTGTACTTACCGCTGACAGCGATTTTGTTTTCCATGTTCGCCATTACCAGTTGCAAAACGGCTGCCATCAACGATCCTAAAGCCGTGGCAAAGGCTTTTATGGAAGCTTTGATAGAAGACGATTTTGATGCTGCTTCTAACAATGCAACTAAAGAATCTAAAAGCACCATAGAAATGTTTAGGATTGCTAAAAGAATGGCTGATAGGTCAGGTAAAAAAGAAGGGTTAAATATTATGGAAGAAGCGAAAGGTAAAACGATTACGTATAGCGATCCTAAGATGGATGGCACAGAAAGAGCTACCATATCCGTAATGGCCGATGGAAAAGAAGTGACACCGCTGATTTTAAAAAAAGAGGATGGTATCTGGAAAGTAGCATACGATATTGCTTCTATCATGGATGTTGAACGCTCTAAAATGGATGCTGTAAAACCGGGGATAGACCAGGCGGACAGCGTAATTAATAACCTGGGAACAATGACAGACAGTATCAGCGATGCGTTGAATAAAGCCAAAGACGCTTTAGACAGTTTAAAACCAAAAATGTCCGTTCAATAATTTTAATAGACACCTATACAAACAGCACCTTACCAATGTACCGGGTGCTTTTTTTGTTTCAACCCTCAACGAATCATTCCATATACCTTTGGATATGCGGTTGTTAAAACGCTTTCTTTTTTTTATAAGCCTTGCTTTATTTTCCTGCGGCGCACCAGCGTACCCGCCGGTTGAAAACCCGCTGGATGCAGGCCGCCAGTTTGCCGATGCTATTTTTCAAGGCAATTTTGAAAGGGCAGGCCAGTTAATTGTGCCCGATACCGAAAATAAAAATCTGCTTCGTCAAAGGCTGGAAGATGTATATCATCAGCGAAGTAGTGCCGACCACAACCAGATGGCAGCAGCATCCCTGCAAATCCAACATGTAGAAAATATGGCAAAGGACAGTAGTATGCTCATACACCTGTTAAATGCTTACGATGGAAAGCCGGCGGTACTGAAAGTAGTAAAAAACAACAATAGCTGGCTGGTTGATTTGAAATATACATTTGCTGAAAACCGGTAATTCATTCAAAACATTCTTATTTGCATGGTTAGCTTCAGGCAAATAGTATTGGTAGGTGTCGGTGGCCTTATCGGCTCCATACTTCGTTATTTGTTGAGCCTGTACGTAAATACAAAAGCAACCGGAAGCCTTTTTCCCTGGGGCACTTTTACAGTGAATATTGCCGGCTCACTCGTCATTGGGATAATGTTTGGCTATAGTCTGCGCAATCCGGTTTTTGAAATGAACTGGCGGCTGTTTTTAGCAACGGGTATCTGTGGCGGCTTTACCACTTTTTCTGCTTTTAGCAACGAAAGCTATTTACTGCTCAGGCAACAACATTACGGCATACTGTTTTTGTACATAGCTGTTAGTATTATTGTAAGTATCAGCGCTACCGCAGCAGGGTATTGGGTAACCCGGTAAATTTGCATCCTAAATACAAACCAAAAATACCTTATGAACTTAGTACCCTTAACCGTAGCTCACCCCTGGCATGGCGTACATCAGGGCCTCAATGCACCCCGCATTGTAAATGCTATCATTGAAATACCGCAGGGCAGCCGTGCCAAATACGAGATTGACAAACCAAGTGGCCTCCTGAAACTGGACCGGGTTATTTACTCATCCTTTTATTACCCGGTTAATTATGGTTTTATACCCCGCACGTATGGGGATGACAAAGACCCCTTGGATATTTTAGTGCTTTGCAGCATTAATGTACAGCCACTATGTATTGTGGAGGCCAAAGTTATTGGTGTGATGCAGATGATTGACAACGGAGATGGGGATGATAAGATTATTGCCGTAGCCAGCCACGATATGAGCGTAAACCACCTGAACAATATTGAGGAATTACCCCAGCATTTTTTTAAGGAACTCCGCCAGTTTTTTGAGGATTATAAAAAGCTGGAAGAAAAAGAAGTGAAAGTGGAAGATTTTGGTGATAAAGCCACGGCACTCAAAATTATCCAGAATGGAATTGATTATTACAAAGAAAGTTTTACACCCGAAAGCAGGGAGGAACTGCCTGTGAATGCGTTGCCTTATAGTAGTTAAATGCCATTAGTCAAACAGTCGGCAATAAACAGCAAGGAGCCGGCAGCCAAATAAAGGGAAGGCAAAACGGCTGAACATAGTAATGCTACTGTATTAAAACTTCTAACATTTTAAAATTTCTTTATGCGCTGCCGGCTGTTTGCTGCCTCCGCTTTTTCTGTATTTGGCTGTTTACTGTCGTCTGTTTGACTATCGACTGCTGACTGGTGACTAATTGCATTTCTCTGCTTTGTTGTACTTTTTCATATCTTGGTCATTAAAACGATAGACAGGCATGAATGAATCGAGAGAAATTGAGGCGTTGCTGACGTTGATAGATGATCCTGATGAGGAAGTGTATAGTACGGTGGAGGAGCGGCTGATAAGCTATGGGCTACCCATTGTTCCCAACCTGGAGAATTTGTGGCAACACACCATTAGCGAGGAAATACAGGAGCGGATTGAGGCCATCATTCATAAGCTACATTATAACAACCTACACGGCGAATTTACCAACTGGAAAAATGGTGATGCCGAGTTATTGTTTGGTGCCTTGCTGGTAGCCAAATATCAGTTTCCGGAAATGGCCGCCAGTGTACCCTTACAGGAAATTGAAAAGATACGCCGCAATGTTTGGATTGAGCTGAACAGCTACCTGACACCATTGGAACAGATTAAAGTGATGGAAAGCATCTTGTACAATTATTACAAGGTGAAAGGTGGTGAAATTGCCTACATCCAGCCCAATGAGTTCATGCTGAACAAGGTGTTGGAAACCAAAAAAGGGAATGCCGTAACCACCGGTATTTTATACCTGATCATTTGCGAATTGCTGGGTATTCCTATCCGGGCTATTCAGGTGCCCAGGCAGTTTTTACTGGCCTATTTTCAGCCAGGGGCATTGACCGATCCCGATGATCCCATTTCTTCCCGCATTAAGTTTTATATTGATCCCAGTACCGGTGCTGCCTACTCGCACCAGGATATTGAAACCTATTTCAAACGTATATCTGTACCACCAACCGCCTCCTATTTCAAACCCATGCACAACCGGCAAATCATTCAGTTGCTGCTGGAAGAATTTGCCAGGTGTTTTGATAACGACAAACACGCATATAAGTTTCACGAGCTGATGGAGCTATCGTTACTCGTGGAGAAAGATTAAATAGCAGTTGAGCTGTCAGGTTTCAGCTATCAGCTATCAGGTTTTACCTCTAAAATAATTACTGAAAATGCAGATCAACATACATTCAGCAGTAGTACAAACAAAAGTGTGGCTTTAATAAAATCTGCTACCTGATGGCTGACTGCTGAAAGTTAATAGCTAAAAGCTGCTTTCGTTAAAACAACCTGAAAAATAGTTACCCCTGTTAGCGCTTGCATTTTGTACAGTAATATTACAAAGTTGAAAAGCATCCGCCTCATTTACGCTATTACAGTAACCTGCCTTCTGCAAGGCTTTTGCTATGCACAAACCGAAATAAAAGGCACGGTGTATGATGCCACCCAAAGAATACCCCTGGAAAATATATGGGTATTGAGTTATAAAGGCGCCAGTACATTTACCGATTCCATGGGTAATTACAGCATTCGCCTTGCACCCGATGATTCTCTCTATTTTTCGTACGAAGGCAAGGGAACAAAAAAATACCTGGTGAGAGAAATTCCCTATCCGTATGCATTTGATATGAGCCTGAAGGTAACAGTACGCAATGCACTGCCAAATGTAATTGTAAGACCCCGAAGCTATAAGCTGGATTCCATGGAAAACCGGGCAGACTATGCAAAGATTTTCGGCTATCAGAAACCCAACCCACTGCGAAATATAAATGTGGGTGGTGGTGCAGTGGGCATCGATCCCAATGAAATAATTAATATGTTCCGGTTTAAATACAACCGGCGTATGCAGGCTTTTCAAAACCGACTGGTGGATCAGGAGCAGGATAAATACATCAATTACCGGTTCAATAAAAAAATTGTAAAAAAGCTGACAACACTTCAGGGGGAACAGTTGGACACATTTATGGTGCGCTACCGGCCCAGTTATTATTTTGTGCAGGCCAGCAACGATCTGGAGTTGTACCAGTATATATGGACGGCCGGTAAACAATTTGCATTGGCAGCAAGAAAACCATAGGAATTATTCCGGTAGACAGCCTAAACTATAATCGTTTATGCGAATCAAGGGTTGAACTTGCTTTGTATTATTGGGCATCGCCCAATTCTGTTGGTAGGATCAGTAATCAATATTAGTATATTATTGGGCAGCGCCCAATCCCTTTAAGTCATATGCTATTTCAAGGGGTTGGGCGCTGCCCAACAAATTACCGGAAATTGTTTTACTGGTGCTACTACCAACAGGGTTGGGCGCTGCCCAACAAATACAACTACAAGCGGCGTAGTGTGAGATGCCACTTATAAGATGACAACCAATTTGCTGAATTAAAAGTGCAGAATAATAAACTTACATTTTCTGTCTTAACCGCCTCAACACTTGATTCGCATTGTTTAAAAAATTTTTATGATACCTCACATAATCTCAATTATTTTTTTTTCTTGTCTGACTCTTTCTGCAAAAACTCAGGAAACCGTCGATTGGACTGAATACATGAATCTCGTACAAAAAGCAGATACGCTTTTTCAGAAGAAACATTTTGCCGAATCTGCATCAGCTTATTCAAATGCATTTATTTTCAATAACCAACATTTTTCGCAAGGGGATAGGTATAATGCCGCCTGTGCCTGGGCAAAAATTGGACAAATTGATTCTGCACTTGCGAATCTTAAAGTTGAGATTAAGGCGGGATTTTATGAATTAAACAGACTGAAAAAAGAATCGTCGTTCTCACAACTTAAAAAGCAAAAAGATTGGAAAACTATATTGCATGATGTAGAAACAAACCTACGCACCGAAAATCAAAAGCTTGGAAAGTTCAAAAGCATAAAACCAAAACTGGAAAATATTCTTGTTCTTGACCAGAAGTTTCGAAAGGATTATTATAGTAAACTTACTGTTTTAGGTCCTGAAGCAGACGAAATAAAAAAGTTGCTTCGGCAAATGGACAGAACAGATAGAGAGAATCAGAAGTATGTTTCAAAAATATTGGACGAACGCGGTTGGGTCGATTATAAAATTGTTGGTTTTGATGCCGGTGCGGCCTTGTTCTTAGTGGTTCAGCATGCTGACTCAGCCATACAGGAAAAGTATCTTCCTTTACTTAAACAAGCAGTAAAAGAAAAAAAAGCATTTGGACAAGACCTTGCACTTTTAGAAGATAGAGTTTTGCTTAGAAGAGGACAGAAGCAGGTTTATGGTAGTCAGATACAATGTGACAACACCGGTAAAAATTGCCGGATTCTTCCAATCGAAGATGAACGAAATGTGGACAAAAGACGTAAGGACGTTGGACTTCAGCCTTTAGCAGATTATGTTAAGTATTGGAACATTCTTTACAAGTATACCGACTAAAACTACCGGCAACTTCCGTTAGATGCAGGACTCCATCCTGTGCCCTACCGTTATTTTAAATTAAAGTTATCCATATTGGTAAGTACATGCAATGGTTAGCTATTCTGACGGGCGTTTCCTCTTGGCAAATATTGTTATTAGTCAAAATAAGTAACGTATAGACACAGGACGGAGTCCTGCGCCTATAAACTTGTTCCAACGGACAGCCTGAGCTGTTTGAAGGTATCAACAGAAAATAGTTCCAACTTTAATCGATGAAACCACTCATCATCCTGCTAACCGGTTTTGGTGTAAGCCTGGTTACTTTAAAGTTTGTAAATGGCGTCTGGCAACCTTCGCTTGCGGGCTGTATTGGAATGAGCATCATGCTGACTTTTACAGCGATTGGCCATTTTACTTTTCCCAAAGGCATGGAAATGATGTTACCGCCATTTATGCCTTTTAAAAAGGCCCTTATTTATATCACCGGCTTTATTGAAATTGCTGCAGCTATCGGATTATTACTGCCGGCACTCCGGCAGTTGACAGGCTGGTTGTTGATACTGTTTTTCATTGTGATATTACCTGCCAACATTTCTGCTGCATTGCGGAATGTCAATTACCAAAAAGCCACGTACAACGGTTCCGGACATACCTATTTGTGGTTCCGGGTTCCGCTGCAATTGTTTTTTATTGCATGGGTTTATTGGTTTGCCATCAGGGGCTGATGGTACAATATCCGTTTCTGTCAGGTTGTAAAAGGTATGAAGTAGGCGCAGGACTCCGTCCTGTGCCTATGAAACATCCGGGAATGATGTTTCAGGTGATGTATGGAGGCGGGTGAAACGACCGCTGTGGCAAACAGCATTCATATTTTGTAAGCTCTTTTTACGCCGTTTGTACATCATTCCATTGCAGGTACCCTTGTAACATTTAGCTGTTACATATTGCACCTGGTTTTTCTTTTTTGCAAGGGCAACGAAACTCCCCGAACTTGCATCTACCACCAAATAGCGCTATACTCTATTGATTACTACCGAAAAAGCACTGATAAACGGATGCCTGGCGGGGGATGCCCTGTGCCAGCGGCAGTTGTTTGACCTGTATGCCGGTAAAATGATGACCGTCTGTCTGCGATATGCAACTGACCAGATGGAAGCGGAGGACTTATTGATGGAATCTTTTGTGAAGGTGTACCGCTACATGCACCAGTACAAATTTGAGGGAAGCTTTGAAGGATGGATGCGGCGGATTGTAGTGAACACAGCACTTAAGAAGTTACAAAAAAAGAAACTGTATTTTGAGGAAATCAAGCCGGAAAAGGTTAGCGATCATTCCGATGCCAGCGCCTATATGCACCTCGGTGAAAAAGAGTTGTTGGATTTGATCAGAGAACTGCCGGACGGCTATCGTATTGTATTTAACCTGTTTGTAATAGAAGGATATAACCATGATGAGATAGCGGAAATGCTGCACATACAGCCCGGTACCAGCCGCAGCCAGTTAGTAAAAGCCCGGAAGTTGTTACAGCAAAAAATAAGTAACCAGTTAAAAATAATAGCCGCCTGACAATACATGAGCGAACGCTTTGACGATATGATCCGTAAGCAGTTGGAAGGGCTGGAAAGCCCCGTGCCGCCGGATATGTTTGATGCCATCCGCAGGCAGCCGGAGGTAAGCGTTGCTATGTTTGATGCCGGCCTGAAAAACAAACTGCAATCTGCAGAAACACCGGTAGCCGCAGGCTTGTTCGATAAATTAAACGCAGATGCTGATCTTTCAAATGCACCGTTTGATGAAACGATACTTCAAAAAGTAAATGGTTATGAAAGCCTGGTACCTGCTGATATGTGGAGCCGCATCATGCAGGAGAAACACCGTCGCCGGCCGGTTGCCTGGTGGTGGGTTGCTGCCGGATTCCTTTTATTGCTTTCCGGTGGCACCTGGTATGCAGTTCAGCATCAACACAGTCAAAAAGCATTCACAGGTAAAGGCATTGCTGCCGGCAAAAACAATACCCCTGCCTCACCTGGCAGTATTTCAGTAACCCGGGAACCGGCTTTAGTTCCTACGGCAGATACAGCACAGGGAACTATTTCTGTAATACAAATTCCTTTTGCACCCATACAGGATGGTACTGCGAAAACACAATCCCCCGCTAACAATGATCTTATAAATAGTGAAGTCCGGCAGAGAAGAGAGCAGGATAAATTGAAACAACAGGAACAGGAATTTTTACACAGACCAGCTTCCGCTACAGAAAAAGAAGATGGTTACCCGGTTGGAAAATATAATCGAATCGGGGTTGGTAAGGAGACGGATAAGGGCTTAGTTTTTAATAGCAGTGGAGATGAAAACGTTGTGCAAACGGAAGATGTTACAGCAGCGCTTATTACGCTTCGCCTATCCATAATGCAGCAGCTACGCAATGCAGCTAAGTTAGTGCCTGGCCAGCTTTTAAAAGCCCGGTCCCGTTTGCCGGTTATTCCATGTCCTGTGCTCAGGAATGAAGGTCGTAACGACTGGTATGCCGATATATATACTTCTGCTTTCATAGTTCAGCGGAGCATATCGGATAAAGCAGCAGGTAAAAATGCAAAAAACGGTTTCGACTCTACCTTGCAAGGACAGGTATCCCTTAACGCCGGCATTAACCTGGTGAAAAACATAGGTAATCATGTTTTGCTCAAAACCGGGGTACAATACAACCGCACCAATGAATCGTTCCGGCTGACCCGTATTAATGAACGTAAATTAGTAACGACCATTAGTATACGTACCGTTATCATTAACCCAGGCGATACCGTTTATATCCGCGACACTTCGGTCACAGAACGCATTGGTACCATCCAGCGGCGTAATCAGAATACGTATCAACAGTGGGATGTGCCGGTAATTGTAGGCTATGAATTTGGCGGTGAAAACATACACCTGAATGCAAATGCCGGTATTATTGCCAATATCCGTTCCGCGTACACCGGACAAATGCTGGATGATTCCCTTCAACATGTAATTGATGCCAAAAACTACAATGGCAAATCTGTTTATAAAACCAACATCGGCTTCAGCCTGTATGCTGGTCTCAGTATTATAAAGCCTTTGGGCGAAAGAACCAGTTTACTGATAGAGCCTTATGCCCGTATCGGCCTGCAGAATATGACAACCGAATCTGCCTGGTTCCGGCAAAAAAACAGCTCGGCAGGTGTGTCTATCGGCTTACGCTATCAATTAAATACCAGCGGGCAGCGCAGGTAGCAATATCGTACTCTTGTTTTGGTACGCCATACCGCATCTGACAATCGACAATCATTACCAATAAATTACATCACGTCACGTACATCGTAATCTTAACCGATCGCTTAATTTCCAACTACCTACCTGAATGAAGTTTTATATTTTTCTGCTGATTGGAATTACTGCCCTGACGGGTTGTGAGAAAAGCTTCGAAAATTTTTCTCCCACGCCTACCCCTGCGGCAAATGACACAATTTGGTCTGTTACTAATACAGCCCAGCTTTCCATTAACGAATTACATCAGTCACTTTCTTTATCATCGCTGTCCGATTCTTTTAATCTCGTTACCGGCGGCTCGGTTCATTTCAGCGGCAATATCCGTATGGAAATACCGGCAGCCGCTTTTACGAATAACGGTGCCACTGTAGATGGGAAGGCAGTTCTTGAACTGCAACTGCTGCAAAAGAAAGGTGACCTGATCCGCTTGCGTAGGCCTACTACCAGCAATGGCTACCTGCTGCAAAGTGGTGGTGTATTAAATGTCAGTGTTAAGAAAAACGGCCAGGCACTTCAACTATTACCTAATAAAGCGTTACAAATTTTCTTTGACGATGCCCAGCCAACTGCATTGATGCGAGGTTTTTACGGTGTATCACCAGCTACCGGCAGCTTCGATAATTTCAATTGGGTGCCGGCATCGGATAGCAGCCTGCGGGTTTTGCCTACAGCAACGGGTTACCAGGTAATTACGAACAGGCTGCAATGGATTAACTGCGATTTTTTTAGCGATACGGCTGCTCTAAAATCAAGGACTGTATTAAGCATGCCACGGGATTTTACCAATGCCAACACTTCTGCTTTTATTGTTTTCAAAAATATCCGTGCCGTCATGCAGTTTAATGCTGATGCCGTAAACCGGATCTGGAAAACAGAAAAAGTACCCGTTGGTAAAGAGGTGCTTTATGTAACCATTACTAAAAAAGGTGATGAGTATTGGCTGGGCACAGAAAATGCCACTACCGCTCTTCTTCAAAATATTCACATCATACCTGAGAAGAAAACATTACAGGCCCTCAATAGCTTTTTGGATGGCTTGTAAAACATCGTGAAGGTAAAAATTGTTTAAGCCCTGCTACTACATGCAGGGTTTTTTATGGCACTGCTGCTATGAAAAAGCCAGGCTTTATGCTGCCATTTATCTTTTGGTTGCGGTATTGCTTAGCACACAGAAAACAATAACGTCAGGCTAAAATTATTTAGTCGTGTTGATGAAGCCAATAGTGCTTGTATAGACATTGTTACCTGCCAGTTCTTTTTCAACCGCCTAATAGTGATTATAAAGGTAAATCCAAAACATTCTTAAACCAGCTTCAGGTTTGCCCGTAACGTTTTATTTTTGTGCACATGACAAAAATTGAAAATGTAGCCATACGGGTAGCAATACTTGATTTATACGAAGGTTTTGCCAACCAGGGAATGCGCTGCATCAGAGAGATATTGAACAGTTTTGCTGCGGACAATGGACTAAAACTCGACCTGCACGAATTTGATGTACGCCTGAAAAATGAAGTGCCCGATACCACTTATGACATTTATATCAGTAGTGGCGGCCCCGGTAGCCCGCTGGAAAGTGAAGGAAGTGTATGGGAAAGTTATTATTTTGACTGGCTCCGGCAGATAGAGCAGTTTAATGAAAACCCAGGCAATAAAATTAAAAAACAGGTCTTCTTTATCTGCCATTCTTTTCAGTTGGTTTGCCGCCACTACAATATTGCGGACGTAAGCAAGCGCAAGTCAACCTCTTTTGGGGTATTCCCCATATTTCCGAATGGAAACGGAAAAGAAGAAAAGGTTTTTAGCGGTTTAAAAGACCCTTTTTATGCGGTAGATAGCCGGGATTACCAGGTAACAAAGCCAAACGAACCTGTTATCAATGAAATGGGAGCGCAGGTATTAGCCATTGAAAAAGACCGGCCACATGTGGAATTGGACCGGGCAATTATGGCGATCCGTTTTAATGAAAACTTTTTTGGTACGCAGTTTCATCCGGAAGCAGACCCGATAGGCATGAGCATGTATATGCAAACCGAGGATCGGAAAAAAACAGTAGTGGAAAATTTTGGATACGAAAAATGGGAAAGTATGGTAGCCCAGTTAGGTGATCCGGATAAGATTTTCAGTACACAAAAGCATATTCTGCCTAATTTTTTGAAAGATGCCCTTCGAAAAATGGCAGCATAGTGGCATAAGTATTGAGCCGGTTTAGTATTTTAACAATCAACTACAACTTATCCTGGATCGCAATCGGCACAAAGTACAGGTGTGGAAATACAATATAACCACATAGGCACACAGGGCACATAGGAATACAGGGGTGGAAAGACAAAGCGTACATGAGGTAACATAAGCCTCGAGTTCAATCACTTGCTCCTATAATACCTTTGATCTGTATCACTGTATTCTTGTATTCCTATGTGCTCTATGTGCCTATGTGTTTCAAAAATGTATTTTGTATTTCTATGTACAGATGTGCCTGTGTAGCTTATTAGCATAACTAATCGGTTCTGCTTGTTAAATTATTAAACAGCATTATCTAACGGTTACTCTTTCTGCTAATTGCTACAACATCCTAAAGCGTTTACAGGGCTAATTCTACTGCCGGATCCCAAAAGAGCTTTTCAAAATCAGTTACCGTGTCATTTTCAACCGGTACGCCGTCTTTTTTCAGCATCCTTTCCATACTGTCTGCAAAAGGAAAATGGTGTCTGCCGCTCAGCATTCCATTCCGGTTCACTACCCGCTGTGCCGGCACAGGCTGCGGCGCCGTATGCGATGCGTTCATGGCCCAGCCCACCATGCGGGCACTCATTCTGGTTCCGAGATAATTAGCAATAGCACCGTAGCTGGTCACACGCCCTTTGGGTATCAGCCGCACTACAGCCCATACATCCTCGAAAAAAGATTTTTGATTTGTGAGTTGTGATTTATCCGCAGGATGCTTCGCATGATTCGTTGTAGCCCTCACTTCCGCCGATTTTACCGGCTTAGTTTTTGCCAAGGTTTCTTTTGTCGCCTTATTCATTTTTCCTTTCATAAATACCATTCATGGTTTTATATTTTGACGCTGTCGCTGCAACAAATCCGTTCGTTGCGGATCCGGTACATTTTCATAATTATAAGGGCAATTCCGGCAGCCATTGCCACAGCAAGAGTTACGGTCTTTCAGGTATTTTTCAGTGAGCACCATGTACCCATTCGAATCATAGTAAAAATCAATATGTTCTGTTAGCGGGGGCATGGAAGAAGTAATGAGATATAAGATATGAGATATGAGATATGAAATAAGAGTTCAGCCATTCACGATTGACGATTCACGATCATCTGATTCACGATCTCCGGATTCATTTTCAAACACCCAGTTTTTTAATTGTTCTTCTTTATCAGGCAATACGGTTGCCGGCAAAGCGAATTGCAGATAATGAATTTTATTGCTACCGGAAATGTTCAAACCTTCGTAGTGGGTATGAATGGTTAATAGTTCCTGTTCTGTTGCCTGCTGTTGCACATTATCATAATCTTTTAGTACCACTAAATTATATAAAAGGATTACTCTTTTTGTAAAATGGTACAGTACAGGCGAATCTGTCTTTAAATGCAGGACTCCGCCGGCTTTTAAAATTTGCTGGTATAACCGCAAAAATTTTGGATGGGTCAGCCGTTTTTTGGCTTTACTGCGGCGCAGTTGCGGGTCGGGAAAGGTGATCCAGATTTCACCCACTTCACCAGCGGCAAAATAGTTGGTTAACTGGTCAATTTCAGTACGGAGAAAAGCTGCATTGGGTAGGTTGCCATCCAGCGCCTGCTTAGCACCGATATACATGCGGTTGCCTTTTATATCAACGCCCACATGGTTTTTTTGAGGAAACATTTTTGCCAGCCCAATGGTATATTCACCTTTACCGCAGGCCAGTTCCAACACCAGCGGTTTGTACTCTTCTTCCCCTGAAAAAAAAACGGCCTGGACATTTCTTTCTTTAAAAAACGATTGCCAGCCTCCCTGCATTCCGGTTGGATATTCCAGCACGTTGGGAAAAGATTTGATAGCTGCAAAACGGATCAGCTTTTTTTGGGCCATAAGCGCCAAAGATAATTTGAGGCGGATGATTAAGCGGAAAACAATTGAAGCGGAACCTGCTGAAACTAAACTTACCCGCTTATTTTTGGTGACCTAATCTTCAATGCATGAAATCATTCTACCTGCTGCTACTTGCTGTTGTTTTTACCTCCGCCTCCTTTGCCCGGTATGCTACACCCGGTACCGCTGTAAAGTGGAACCTGGATAGCCTGGTAAAATATTCAGGTGGCGCCGTAACGTTCAGTTCCGGTTTGTACAATGCCAACGACACCGTATTCATCAGCCAAAATGATACACTTTTCATTACGACGAATGCGACGGTAAAATTTGCTGCCGGTACTTACTTCGATGTAAATGGAATCATCCTTCTTAATCCGCCTACCAGCGTAACGTTCACTGCCCAAAACACCACTGCCGGTTACCTGGGTATGCGTATTGATTCCAGTGATGGCTCTGTATTGCGAAAGCTTAGTTTAGAGTATGCCGTCGCATTGCGTATTTTAGATTGCAGTCCTTTAATTGACAGTTGTATTTTTCGTTATAATAACAATAGCACATCCACCACATTTAGCAGTACTGCTATTAGCCTTTTCCGTTCTAAATCTGTTATTAGCAATTGCCAGTTTTTAGACAACCAGCGGGGTGCTATTTCCGGTGGCGCCAATATTGCGAATGCTCCCAAAATCATTAATTGTTTATTTAGGGGAAACAACACCCAGAATGCCAATGTGCCTCAAATAAACCTGGGCAGCACCGGATCTGATACGGTCCGGATTATCAACAATCAGATCCTTCGTGCCTCTACCAATTCCGGGGGTATCGGGTTTTTACCAATCGGCAATGTGTATGCCGTCATCACCGGTAATCTTATAAAAAATAACCGCTATGGGATGACCTTTAATGGCGGATCGAACATCAATGCGATTGTGAGTTACAACCAGGTGGATAGCAACAATACACAGGGAGACCCTAACCTGGGTGGAAGCGGTATTGCATTTTCGGGCGGCAGTGCCACCAGCCATCAAAACGTAATTGTTACCGGCAATTTATTCCGGTGGAATCTATGGGGTATTACCATCGGATCTACGACAACCGGCGGTGGCGCCAAACCCAACCTGGGCAATCTTACCAATGCTGATACAACGGATGATGGTAAAAATCAGTTTATTGTAAATACCAATATCAGTACACCCAATATAGATCTGTATAATAACAATATAGATAGCATTTATGCTCAAAATAATTACTGGGGATCAGCAGAATTATCAATTGTGGAATCACACATTTTTCACAAACCGGACAATGCAGCCCTTGGGTTTGTAAATTACCTGCCACTGTATAACCCACTGCCGGTAGCCCTTGCTCTCTTTACTGCCACTACAAATTATAACAATGTTATATTGAACTGGAAAACACTAACAGAAAACAACAGTTATCATTTCATAATAGAAAAAAGTAATGATGGTAGCCTGTTTTATAGTATTGGAAAAATAGCTGCTGCAGGCACTAGTACTGCTGTAAAAAACTATCAGTTTACAGATGTTGGTGCCTGGTACCAGAGCAGCTTTATTTATTACCGGTTAAAGATGGTAGATAAAGATGGCAGTTTTATTTATTCCCAGGTACTTCCGGTAAAAAAGAAGGAGGGGAAGGGATCGATTGTAAAAGTATATCCAACAATTATGTATGCTTCACAGCCAATACAGGCTGAAATAGGTAGCAGCAAAAAACAAACAGTTATCATCCGCTATTATAATCCGGAAGGCAGGTTGTTGGCACAAACAAGGAAGGAGTTGAATGCCGGGAAAAATTCTTTTAGCCTCATACCTGGCATTATATTACCGGGCGGGCAAATGATTGTAAAATTTACAGGCGACGATTTTGAGGAAAGTGTAAAATTGATAAAGCAGTGAGAACACCAATCCGTAATTTGGTAAAAGGCTATTTGGAAATGGAAAGTATCAATATAGCTATACAAAGGCCGGAGCTTAAAGATGTTCGAAACGCATCGTGTGGTTAGCCCTGAAAGGGCGGCATACCAAAGAATATTACACCCTTTCAGGGCTTGACGAACATGTATTTCTATTTCATTTTCATAGGGTTCTACTATGCTATGATATGGCCGCCCTTTCAGGGCTATCAATTTTGTTTCGAACACCTATAGGTTACGACCTTTGTATTTATATTCGATCTCCTTCACCGGTATCCACATATTTTAAATTAATTTAAAATTTATAGAAGGCTTTTAATAACAAATCGGTATTACACATTTCTCTCTCATACAATCAGCCGTTCATTATATTAGCCGTACAAAAGCAATAGCATGAATAACCTGATAACACCCTGGAAAACCAATCGGCTGATTGGTTTCCGTTTTTTCGCTTCCTTCTTTACCCTGTTCATTATTCCCTTTCCACTAAACCTTATTCCAAAATCAGATGTATTTTTTACCTGGTACGACAGTGCCTGGGAATGGCTGGTAAAATGGACCGGTAAGCACATCCTTCACTTGTCATACGACATCACTGTGCTGCCCAATGGCAGCGGTGATACTACATTTAACTATGTGCAGCTTTTGCTGATAGTACTGATGGCAGCAATGATAGCACTGCTTTGGACGGCTGCCGACCGGCGGCCCCGCAATTACGACCGCCTTAGTTATTGGGTGGCCGTGCTGGTGCGTTATTACCTGGCCTATACCATGCTCAGTTACGGCTTTGCCAAAGTAATCAAAACACAATTTCCGGCGCCTTCTATCATGCGGCTCGCACAGTCTTATGGCGACTCAAGCCCCATGGGCCTGGCCTGGACATTCATGGGCTATTCAAAAGCATACAATGTATTTACAGGCCTCGGTGAAGTAATAGGAGGACTGCTGCTGTTTTTTCGCCGTACGCTATTAGCAGGTTCATTGCTGCTGATTGCGGTAATGAGCAATGTAGTAGCTATTAATTTTTGCTACGATATACCGGTAAAAATTTACAGCAGCCTGTTGTTGGGCATGGCCCTGTGGATTGCCTGGCCATACCGTACCCGCATGTACCATTTCTTTATTAAAAATATGGATGTGCTGCCGCATCCTTTTTACCGGGTAACACTAAAGCGGTGGCAACAATTAAGTCTGCGGGTATTAAAATTTTTACTGATTGCCTGGGCATTTGGGTCTACTATTTATGGCAACTGGAGTTATTATGCCGAATCGGGTGACGAGGTGTTTCAACAGCCATTTGAGGGCATGTACGATGTTCATTATTTTATACGCAATAATGATACCCTGCCGCCGCTTACAACCGATACCATCCGCTGGCGGAAATTGTACATTACCAATAATGGCAGGGCAAGCATACAACTCATGAACGATACTCTGAAACGATTTACATTAGATAAATATCCGGAAAAAAAAGAATGGGAATTTATCAGCCGGGTTGATACGAATTACCGGTTTACCCTCCATTACCAAAAGCCGGATTCCACTACCTTTCTGCTAAGCGGCTTCATAGGTGCAGATAGCATGTATGTGCAGATGCGTAAACTTTCGCCTGATAATTTTTTGCTGATGAATCGTGGCTTTCACTGGGTTAATGAATATCCATTTAACCGGTAACACCAAATTCAAACAGGCAATGGGCAATTTGCAATAAGCAAATTAGAGCAATCCATGTGTTTTCCATACCTGTTTTATTTGGTGTGATGTAGCAAAGGATAATATTTTTATATTAAATAATAACCGGCTACAACTTATACCAGATTCAATTTAGTTATGGAATTCATTTTAGCAGTCTGCATTTGATTTGCCTATTGCCTGTTGTCCATTGCCTGTTTGGTTTTATTTTAAAATCCCATTTCATCGGCACTTGGCCCATAAGTACCAGGTATGGGCACATTCAGTAATCGTAGAAAAACACTCAATTGTGCCCGGTGGTGAATCATCTGGGCAATGGCATGGCGGATAACTTCGTATTTGGTAAAAACCATTAAAACCTTTTCTCCCATTCGCATGGTCCAGGTAGGCAGCAGTTCATCTTCTGTAGCCTGCTCCAGCCTGGAACGGCCTGCTGTAGCCGATTTCTCCAACAGTTCCAGTAGTTCGGCTGTGTTGTTTACATGTGTAGGCTGGTAGGGCATGGCAGCAAAGTCCAGTTCGCTGGTATCCAGCGCCATAGCAGGCCAGGCTGGTATTTCGGCCAGGTGTGTCGTCAACTGTAACATGGTCATACTTTTTGAGTGCGGCTTCCAGCCCCATTGATCGTTGGGCACCCGTTCCAGCATTTTACGGGTAGTTGCTATTTCCGCATCCAATTCTTTTACTAACAGGGGAATAATCTCCATAAAAAATTACATTTTAAGGCGCTAAAAGAAATACCTAATCCTGGTATTATCAAATTGGAAAGCATAAATTTTTATCAACAATAGCAGTTACCGCAACTGCGTAGTATCGACTCTTGTGGGCGTATCCTTACCGGCTATAATGGATTGAGCGCTAATGGCTATTGATTTGATGATTTCGGTCATATTATTCAAATTCAATGTACTGATCTCATCACTGGCTTTGTGGTAATGCGGTTCGCTATCCATCTTAGAAGTAGAAATGGTATGTGCCGGTACACCAAGCCTGGCAAGGGTGGCATTATCGCTACGGTAAAATAATTGTTGCTGCGGGTAAGGATCCGGATAAAATTCGAAAGTAGTTCCGGCAAGATTCTTTTCTAATATTTTCCCCATATCTGTTTTTTCGTAACCGGTAATGTAGGCACTGCTGGTACCCCACTTACTTTCGGTACCAATCATCTCGATATTAAACATGGCTGTGACTTTTGCGGCATCCATTTGGTTAGAGAAATAACGGGAGCCAAAGCCACCCGTTTCTTCTGCTGTAAATGTCACAAAAACCAGCGTCCGTTCATTGTTGTGCAGTTGCCTGAAATACCTGGCCAGCATCAGCACAGCGGTTGTACCACTGGCATCATCATTCGCACCGTTGTACAGGCTGTCTCCTTTTTCATCAGGCTTTCCATATCCTAAGTGGTCGTAGTGACCGGAAAAAATTACGTATTCATCCGGCCTGCTTTTACCCGGCAATATACAGGCAACATTCGCTAATGGTAGTTCTGTTAATTGTTGCTGAATATTGACGGAGTAAGTAGTGGCGTTTACTTGCCCGGTAAGTACGATTACTACATTATTAGGCTGTTTCAAACGGGCATTTATGGCAACGCGTTGCAGGCTTTTTAGTCCGGCTGTAAACGACGTATCTGCCAGTATCAGTACATTCTCTTTTGAATTAATATATGGCCTTACTATTTGTGTAAAATTATCTGCTGCTCTAATGCTTACCAGTTTATAGCCGCTTTTTTCAGTAACTGAAATTGTTTCGTTTGTAGATATACAAAGCACCTGATCTCTGGCAGCAACCACACCATTCATAGTTACAGTAGCATTCGCAATTACCGGCTTTACCACCGTAAACCGTTGCATAAAATCTACTGCCCCCGGCAATGGTTTCAAGCCTGCACTCTTCATATTGGCGGCTATAAAAGCGGCGGCTTTTTCTATACCGGGGGTAAATGGTTTCCGGCCTTCCATCGCATCACTGCTCAGCGTGGTTTCAATACGGGTTACTTCCGGTTCTTTTATCACTTTACTCATCTTTTGTACCCGGCAGCTACTACCCGCTGCCATACAAACCAAAGCTGCTATTACCATTTTCATATCCTTGTACAGTTAGTGCAGCAAAGTAAACAGGTATTGTATTACCACACTCATTCAGTTTATTCTGAAAGAATCTGACTCAAACCTTATGAAGAAGATATGAGTGATGAGAGATAAGTTATGAGTTGCTGCTATTTGTGATTATTGAATTGAAGGTGAGCCCACACTTTTGGGACTATATGAAAAGCGGAAGATATGGCATACAAGTGTGCGACACCACTGATGATACCTTGTGAAAAACAATTGACTGTTTTATAATCCGCCGCAGCGAAAAACCTGGTAACCCGTGATAGTAATAAGTAAATTAAGAAAAGAAATATCTCATAACTCATCTCTCATAACTTTTTGTGTGTCAGCCACCCCGGCGCTTAAATTACAGAAGGTATGGAAATAAATGAATAGAGCTCTTGCATAAGTGGTCAAGTTAATTCGAAATTATAAATACCACATATAAGTTTGACTCTCATGGTGTGCTTTTGCCTTCTGTTGCGGTAACGCTCTGTCATGATCCTGAAAACTTTGATCCTGCCGATGACGTGCTCTACTGCTACTCTTTCTTTTGATAACTTTTTGTTGGCTGCCTTATCTTTGTCGGTAAGCGGCTTATGCTTACTGCCTTTCTTTGGTAAGCTGCTATTGGCATGTAGCTTTTCGATGCCCTGATAGCCTAAATCTAACGTGGCTTTCGTCTTTTTATGAATGGAAAGCTTGCTCTTCTTAAACACTTTGAAATCATGCACTTTCCCTTTGTCGTGGTGTGTACAGATAATGCGCTTTGTTTTCTTAGATACGACCAACTGAACCTTCAGCGTATGCTTCTTTTTCTTACCTGAATAATACTGCTTTTGGTTTTTTTTGGACGTTCTACCGCCATTTCAGTAGCATCTATCAAAATGGCCGTCACCTGTTGGCTCACCCCACTCAGCTTTTTCTTGCCCGGCAACTTAAACTCCTTTATTTTCTCTAAAACTCCCTCTATACGCTGTATCATCCTGCATACTGCTGATTCACTCATGCCATAGGTACCGCCGATGTGGAACTGTGTACGGTACTCCCGGTAGTACATCAGCGTAAGCAGCACCTGATCTGGCACGCTTAATGTAAAAGGGCGGCTGCGCTGGTTTCCTTTTTTCTTTATGATTTTCTCATCAAATCTCACTACTGCTCTTACCATCAAACGGAAAGTCTTCTTGCTAACACCCGTCAGCCGTTTGAAGGAGGCTGTTTCCCTATCTTTGATATCTTGCCAAAACATCTCACAAAGATCCTACATCCTGACTCAGTCACATACTTTTTCTGCGACTTATGCAAGAGGGCTAATGGCTATTTTTTGGGCTGTGTGATAACTGCCTGCCGGTAAAAGCCACCGCAGCCTTCATTCACCACTTGTAATTTACTACCCTGCGGTGCAAAAAATAAGGGCATCAATTCTACTTTACGGCCTCCGTCGAACACGACATTAGCGGCTGTAGAAAGAACGGTACGGGTAGTGATGGTATTACTTGCTTCAAACGTCGTATAGTCGCTGTTGGTAATAGAACCCTGCAGGTACAGGCTGCTATCGCAAATAGTGGCGCCATTGCTCAGACAGGCAACGGTATTTACATGGTTGCGAATCACATTGCCCGGCAGGGGCCCAAAGCCTGCGTTAAAATCAATACCAATACTACTGGTGCAGCAGTAACTCATCATGGTGCCCTGCGATGGGGTGGGGCCGGGGCTACAACTGCCTTCTACCGCAGCACAATTATCAATAGGGCCGCCGGGCCAGCCACAATTTTGCGTATGAACACTGCCCAATATATGGCCCATTTCATGAATCATCAGGTAAGTTTGCGGCGCATCAGCGCCCACCGGAAAGTTGTAAAACGTATTATCATAATTCATATCGTTGTAAATGTACGGGCCTGGTGTTGCTGCATTTACCCAGGGTTGGCAAAGAAGGCCAAAGCCGTCAGCAATGCCGCTGATGCCACCCTGCCAGTCGCATAACATCGCTATGTTGCCGGTGTAATTGTTTCGCACATAATCCTTAAATGAATTTCGTCCGTTGGTGCGGGTACTATGGTCGTAGGGGTCGGTGCCGGTCCAGATGCGTATTTCAGCTATGGCCATATTAATGCTTTCATTGGCATAGCAGAGTGCTGTTTGATTAAAAATAGTGGTGATGCGATTGTAGCAGGCAGCCGTGGTAACATAATGCTGGTAGTAGGTAAAAGAACAATCGAAAAAGCAGCGTACCACCCGGCCGCTGTAGGCAGTAAGGCGGTTAGGGGTTGATGGTGCGTTTGTAACAAACGGATTCGTAATACCTGGTGTCGTGTTAAGAGTAGGGATATGGTCTTCTTTTGTACCGCAGGTAAACGGAACTGGGGCATTATTGCCGGGCAGCTGGTTAAAAACGCCGTATGAATTAACGTCAGGGTGCTTATCGTTAATAGCACCTACCTGTACGTTTTTCCCCTTGTAGCTAATAAACAAATGAATACTGCCATTGAACACTGTGGCTGTGGCAAAGCTGTTGCCAGATACATTTTTAATAATGCCATGGTAAAAAACGCCAGGTACATACGTTGTATCGGTATGTTCGCCGGTAGCATCGGCTATTATAAATTTAGTATCACTTAATATATGCGACCGGGTAAACCGAAGCTGCCAAACGGCGCTATCTGCAGGCAGGCTAATGTCAATTTGTTCAGGTTTTTCCGCATACAATGTATTAATAACGGTGCGATCAAGCTGTAATGCGGTATATATACCTAATTGTTCATTTTGCCGGATGCCCTGTACTGCAAAAAGTGGAAAGGACCGGAAACTTGCGCCTTTGTTTTCCAGGTTGGTAATGGTTTGGCGGATAGCTGTTTGCTGTGCCTGCGCTGCTACGTATAAAAAACAAAGGAAGATGGAAAAAATTTTCTTCATAACAGGTGATTAATGAGTGAGCGGGCTATGCACCTTGCCAGTGCAAACATTTGTTTTACAAATAGCTGCTAAGTTGCAGGCTTGCGGCGATATAGAACTACCCCGATGAGGCGTTGAAAGCAGATCGGTTAGTTTTAGGGCTTTATGGGTTAGTAATTACCGGGGCCATTCATATCTCAAATGCATATGGAAGCGTTTCCCAACTTATTTTAGCAACTTATGAAGATGATTGGGGTGATTTGGCAGCTATATCGATAGGTGAACTGATACAAAGAGGAACAGCAATTTTAGTAAGAAAATAATGATACCAATTATGGGATTACAAAAGCAGGTAGCAGGTTTTATAAGAGGATTACGACCTACTTACTGGTTTCATAACCTGCTACACTACAACCGGTTAAAAGCAAACCGGCAGTTGTACCGGCAAACAGGTATTCACAAACCGGTTTGGTACAGTTTAAAACATGCTGATATTAAAAGGAGCCTGGATGAAAAGCCCTGGCTGGACGGACAAGAAGCGGTGAATAAAATGCAACAATCAACCGAATGGAATAGCTTCTCTGCCATTGTACAGCGACAATTACTGCAATGGCCGGAAGCCGGGTTTGTGATTCTGAAAAACTATTTTACCGCAACCGAAACAGATGCGGTGAATGAGAGTATTGACCAATTGTTGCAGGCCCAAAAAGCCGACTTAGCAAGCAGCGGCCGGAAAATTATGAATGCCTGGAAGCAAAGCAAATCCTGCGAACATATATTTAAGCAAAAGGAGTTGCTGGAAATCCTGTCTTTTTTGCTGGGCAGGCCCGTAATGCCATTCCAAACCATCAATTTTATGTATGGCAGTGAGCAACGGGCACATAGCGACAGTGTACACATGACCACAGAGCCACTCGGTTATTTAATTGCTACCTGGACAGCCCTGGAAGACGCACAGGAAGGTTCGGGTTTACTGCAATACTATCCCGGCAGCCACAAACTGCCTTATGTACTAAGCGAACACTACCAAACCAATAATACACTCTGGAATTTAGGTGCTGATAATTACCCCAATTACGAAAAAAAGATCGCATCGGTGATACAGGAATATGGGTTGCAACCGGTGCAGTTTAAAGCGCAAAAGGGTGATGTACTGATATGGCATGCCAACTTGCTGCATGGCGGTGTGCCCATTACGGATTCCAAACTTACCCGTAAAAGCCAGGTAGCACATTATTTTGGGAAAGGCGTTTTATGCTACCACGAAATTTCGCAACGGCCCGCTTTATTATGAATTAATAACTACAATAATCTGTTTTGTTGTCACAGCAACCCTTGGGGAAAATAAAAACCTATTTTGTTTTAGCACTATCAGTTGTATGTATTTATTTCCTGGCATTGCCATCCCTTTTATGTTTTAAAAACGATGGTATTTTTTCGCATTACCCGGTCAAACATTTTATGGGCGAAAGCTTTGCCAATGGACAGGTACCGTTGTGGAATGCTTTTATCAACTGGGGCTACCCGCAATATGCCGATCTTACCGGTGCCTGGTGGAATCCTTTGACCTGGCTATTTGGCGCCATTACGCATTACCCGGTTTGGGCTTTTCACTTAGAGCAGATTTTATATGTGTTGATTGCAGCATTAGGTATGCGCAGGCTGCTCCTTGCTTTATCCCTCTGGGAACCGGTTGCTATCATCGGGGCCATCTGCTACATCAGCATGGGTTATCTGGGAGAGCATTATCTTTTTAAAGAATGGGTATGTGGCGCTGCCTTTTTACCCTGGTGCCTGCTGTACCAGGTGAAATCGCTTAGCCAGCCTTCAATTGGCAACAATACCAAATGGGCTGCCAGCCTGTTTTTATTTGTGGCATCGGCACACCCAAGCCAAAGCATTGCCCTATTATATCTAAGCCTGCTGATACTGCTGCTGGCTGCTTATGAATGTTGGATAGGTAAAAATTGGAACAGGCTGGTAGTGCAGCAGCAAAGCGGATATCTTACCATAACAGCTATTAGCTTTTTGGTATTAGTTTTTGGGTTGGCCATGTCATTTGCTGAAGTAATTCCTTTTATGAAACGGGGTGAGACGCTGGCAGGGAAAATAACAAAATTGCCGGTAGGCACTACGCTGCAAAGCTGGATTACCTTACTAGCTCCACTTACCGGCATCAAAAACAACGAATGGTTTGGCAACTGGCAATCGGATAGTTATATGGCCCGTAATTGCTTTATCGGTACCATCTGCATTGCCGCCTTACTACCCATGAAGGGGTATACATTTCGAAGAATTGAAAGGCAACTATGGCTGTTATTTGGTTTATTTTTTTGCCTGGCTTCTGTTGCTCCTTTCCGCTTATTCTGTTTTCAACATATACCACTGTTTGGTTTTACGCAAATGAATGGCGTGTATAGAATTTTCCCGATGTTGCTGTTGATTATTTTAGCCTGTTACCGGCTACAGTTTGCTTTTTCAAGCAAGCACAATTACCGTTACCTGCTGAAAAATAGTAAATTGTTGATGGGCGTTTTTTCGGTGATGCTATTGGCAGGATTACTGGCAGTAAGTTATTACAAATGTCCCGGAATTACCCGGCTGTTAGCTTCCGGAATGTCAGCGGGTGTTTTAAAAAATGTGTTGTACCTGTTCAGTAATAGTGAATGGTGGCTGATGCAGGGATTCGTTGGACTGATATTTACGGCCGCCATTTTCTATTCACTTAAAAAGGTTTCCTATCAATGGCTGATTGCGGTAGTCATTGCCGAAGGTGCATTTTACACCAATATTTTCCTGCCCTTTTCTTCATTGCAATCCGGAACCCAGCAGCAGGTACAACAGGTTATTAAAATGCATGAACGCAGGGAATGGTTAATGCCGTTGCAAAATAGGAGTGATTCCAATAGTACATTACTAAAAACGGAGTTCCGGCATCCGAATATTTTTTTACACCAAACCTACCAGGATAGTACTGAAGAAACTCCGATGCTATTTACCAGTGTAAAAGCGTTGGTGCCGAACCATCAAACGTGGCTGGCACAACCTTATAGTGCCCTCTATTATCCTGCAAAAGAAGTATGTATTCAAAACAGCAGCCTGCTATCCAATGATTTTCTACACAACGTTTGTTGCAATACGCAAAGCAGTAATTATATACAAAACTGGAATGCCGTACCGGGTAGTATTTCCTTTACCCTACAGGCACCAGAAGCGGGCTATTGTATGGTGATGCAAAGTTTTTACCTGGGATGGTCGGTTACCATAAATGAGAAAAAAATGGATCCGGTTGCCATGAACACACACTTTCTGGCAGTAGCCGTTAACAAGGGAGAAAACCGGATTCAATTTATTTTTAATGCCGGGTGGAAGCCGTATTGGATTATCGTAACTTTTGTGTTGCTGTCAATAATTGCAGGCACTGGCAGTGTGCAAAAAATAAGACACTATTTGCGAATGCGCAGTACAATTAAAGAACCGGGAAACCAGCTATTCCGCAATTCCCATCTATGAATTTTTTGCGTGGCAGCAGCACCTAACCATGCCAGCCAGGGCGCCAACCCATTGCATGTTTTAACCACATCTGCTTCTAATCCATGCGCATGCACCATTTGCAACAGTTCTTTTATGGTAAACAAATGTTCATGTTGTTCACCGTCTAAAGTAGGCGCCACTTTCAATAAATCCATCATCCGTTCAATCAGCGGCCAGGCACTTTTCCGGTTAGGCGTACTGATGATACAGCAGCCATCGGCCACCAGTAATTGCTTAATAGCGCCAAGTGTTTTGTTTGCCTGCTCCGGGTGTATATGCTCAATGGTTTCCAGGAAAAAAATAGCATCAAAACAATTGCTGTCCATTTGGTTTAGATCATCAATCTGCCTGTTCAGAAAGCGGAAATTGGGATTCCCGTATTGGTCAGCGGCAAAGTCCAGTGCCTCCTGGTTACTGTCGATACCGGTATAGGCAACGGTTGGTGGCAGTAGTTCCGTTAGTACCCCCGAACCACTACCAATATCCAGCACTTTGCTATGTGCCGGTACATTTGCCAATTGTACCGCCGTTTCTAACTTTAGCCGGTGCCACCAGCGCTGCACTATATTTCCATGATGGATGGCATTGTGCTGATAGTTTCCTGCGATACTTATTTTATCGCCGGTTCTATAATTTTTTTCTGCCATGATATCGTATTGCGCTAAATATATCAACAATTAGTTTTATTCCATCTCTTACAATCCGTACGGAGCTGGGATGGCTGGCCCGTAACTTTACCGGAACTTTCAAAATGGTCATTTTTTTTACAGCAGCCAGGTATAAAAGTTCAACATCAATTCCAAATCCGTCGATTACGCTTACCGGGAACAGCGCCCCTGCAGCCGCGGCGGAAAATCCTTTTACGCCGCATTGCGTATCAATAATATCATTCCGGAGAACCCGTTTGGCAATGCCTGAAATAAAATAACTGCCCACCTTTCGCAAAGGGCTTACCTGCATGTAATACACACTATCTGCCGCCGTCCGGTCACCGATTACGATATCTGCTTTACCCGTTGCAATTAACCGGTACATAGCCAGCAACACGTCCTGTTCAAACGGGATGTCGGCATCTAAAAATACCTGCACCCTGCCTACCGCCTGTTGAAACCCCGAACGCAACGCCGCCCCTTTTCCCTGGTTGTGTGGCAATACGATGTACTGGCAGGAATGTGCTGTTGCCAATGGCTGTATGGCCTGGTTTTTTTTGCTTCCGTCGTCTACCAATATTACTTCGTATGTGCTGAAAATGCTGCTGTAAATAGGATAGTACCTGCGGCAATTGCTGCTGCAAAATAGCGAGGGCGTTATAGCAGGGTAGGTATTAAACTTAGCTCAGTGGAGTACAATTGCATGTGCCTTTGGGTGCCGGGCCGCAAATGTACCGGATATTGACACCCTTAATTCCATCAAGCCGGTTTGGCTTTTTTTTACCAAGCCTGCCAGCCGATAATTTGATATTCCTAAAAGATTTAGCCGCCGTTGCTAAAAAAAAATATCTCACAATCAATGTGTTTCACCCTTATCTTTAGTCTCCATATTTATTTTTTAAACGAAAACTACGAGTACTATGATCAAGCTACAAGTGATCGGTAATCTTGGAAAAGATTGCCTCACAAATTCAGTAAACGGAAAAAGTGTAATTAATTTCAACGTAGCCCACACCGAAAAATTCAAAGACAGCCAAGGGCAGGTAAAAGAAAAAACCACCTGGGTGGAATGTGCCTACTGGACAGACCGCACAGCGGTGGCACAATACCTGCGCAGAGGCACGCAGGTGTTTGTAGAAGGCACACCGGAAGTAAGGCATTATACTAAAAATGATGGTACGGCAGGTGCATCCCTTTCACTGCGGGTAGGTATGGTACAGTTACTGGGCCAGAAAGCTGATAACCCGAACGGACAGCCAAACGGAGCCGGTTACAATGGCAACGGTAATGGCGGATATAACACAACCCAACAGAACCATCAGCCGGCACAGCAGAACGGGTACAGCAATGCCCCTGTAACGAGCGAAGCGGTAGAAACGGTGGACGATTTACCATTTTAGGAACAACCATTTTATAGCACTGTAAGCTGTAAGCCCTCCGCAAAACGGGGGGCTTTGCTTTTTTACCGGTAGTGTCTCAATTTGAAAATAAATAGCGATTAACTGTAGCCCGGAGGCTACGAAGAACATAGTACTGCGAAGTCCGGAGACTTCGCAGAGCCAAAAATTTCAAACTGATACACTACCTTTTTTCCTAATGCGAATCAAGGGTTGCCATTCTTACAAGTACCTTACCATACGCACCGTTGTATTTGTTGGGCAGCGCCCAACGCTGTTGGTAGATAAAAAAAATCATTGTACGCATTCGTTGGGCAGCGCCCAACCCCTTCTACAATAGCCGATAACCTCATAGGGATTGGGCGATGCCCAATAAAATACCTACATTGTTTACTGATACTACCAACAGAATTGGGCGATGCCCAATAATACCCATGAATGTCAACCCTTGATTCGCATTAATAATATCTTATTAAAACAGGCTACGGAAACTATATGGTTGGCTAATACTGAATTTGCTTATTGCTAATTGTACATTGCCTATTTGAATTTTGGTATAATTTGCAAACCAACTGCTATTGCACATGCCAAAATTTGCCGGTTTTATCTTCCTTTTTCTAAATACGTTCTTTTGTACTGCTCAGCAAAAGCTCATTAACTACGTAAATCCGTTTGTAGGCACAGGCGGCCACGGGCATACCTACCCGGGGGCTACGCTGCCATTTGGGATGGTGCAGCTAAGCCCCGACAATGGCCGTAGTGGCTGGGACTGGTGTAGTGGTTACCATTACAGCGATTCGGTGATTCGTGGGTTCAGCCATACGCACCTCAGCGGTACCGGCATCGGCGATTTGTGTGATATTTCTGTGACGCCGGCCATTAACCAGGCGGCTGATACCTTGCCCATCGTTTATCATTTTTCTCACCAAAAAGAAACGGCTACTCCTGGTTTTTATGCCGTTAATTTAAAGGAGCCCGACATCTGGGCCGAACTTACTACTACTGCCCGTTGCGGGTTGCACCGCTATACTTTTCCGGCTTCGCCAAATGCCATGCTGCGGTTCGATTTAGGCTTTGCCATTAACTGGGACCGGCCAACTGACTGCAGCTTCACCAAAATAAACGATAGCACCTTTATTGGCTACCGCAAAAGCACGGGCTGGGCTAAAGAACAGTGGGTATATTTTGCCGTACAACTTAGCCGGCCGGTAAAAGGCGTTACCTTTTTTGCAGATAATAAAAAAAGTCTGAATGCCACTAATGTCAAAGGGAAAACGGTGATAGCCTGCCTGCAGTTTGATACAAAAGCGAATGAACGGATATTGATGAAAGTAGGCCTCAGCTTTGCGAGTGCCGAAGGGGCCAGGCAATCGCTGCAAGAGATACCAGGCTGGAATTTTGACGCCGTAAAAAAAGCTGCAGAGGATGTATGGGAACGGGAACTGAGCAAAATCCGTATCCGTAGCCGGAATAAACAGTTTCTGCAAACGTTTTACACCGCACTGTATCATACTTACCTGGCGCCGGTTATTTTTAGTGATGATCGTGGCGAATATAAAACCACGGGTGGAAAACTGGCTGTCTCTGCAACAGGATTGCTGTTTTCGACCCATTCCCTATGGGATACATTCCGGGGTGAAAACCCGTTGCTCACCATTACCCAAACTGAATTGGTACCGGCTATCATCAACAGCTACCTGCAATTTTATAAAGAGAATGGCCTGCTGCCGGTTTGGGACCTTGCTTTCAACGAAACCAATACCATGAGTGGCTACCATGCCATTCCGGTTATAGCCGATGCCATCTTAAAAAACATTCCAGGCTTTGATTATGAAATGGCGTATGTGGCTATGCGGGCCAGCGCTATGCAAAACATCCGGGGCACGGCGGCTTACCGGCAATATGGCTATGTGCCACAGGATACATTGGAAGGCAGCGTAACGGTAACACAGGAATATGCTTATGATGACTGGTGTATTGCACAGGTAGCCCGAAAGCTGAAACAATACGACGATTACGAACTATTCACCAAACGGGCGGGTAATTACCAGTTTTTGTTCGACCGTAAGACCGGGTTCTTCAGAGGCCGCAACAGCAATGGCCAGTGGGTGGAACCATTTGATCCATACCATTCATCCGTAGGCCGGGAAGCCATGTTTGTGGAAGGCACCGCCTGGCAACATGATTTTTTTGTGCCGCATGATGTTAGAGGGTTCTCGAAACTGATGGGTGGAAACGATAAAGTGTTGCGTAAATTAGATTCATTGTTCACTGTATCCTCCGCTATCAACGGTAAAGAAGTAACACCGGATATCAGCGGGCTGATTGGCCAGTATGCCCATGGAAATGAACCGAGCCACCATATTGCGTATATGTATGCCGCCCTGGGCCAGCCCTGGAAAGCAGCTGACCGGGTAAGGGAAATTATGACAACGCTGTATAGTGCCACACCCGACGGGCTAAGCGGCAATGAAGATTGCGGGCAGATGAGTGCCTGGTATGTATGGAGTGCATTGGGCATGTATCCCATGAACCCATCGGGCGGCGAATATGTTTTTGGCAGCCCCATGATGGATGAGGCAGCTATTTATTTACCAAATAATAAAGTATTCAGGATTGTAGTGATTAACAACAGTGGTAAAAACAAGTATATTCAAAAAATTAAATTCAACAATCAACCCTACGATTACACTTTCTTACGCCATACTGATTTAATGCGGGGCGGCTTGCTGGAAATAGAAATGGGACCTAAGCCATCGGCTACCTATGGCGTGAAAGAGGAAATGTGGCCGACGAGTATGAGTAAATAAGCCAATTAGCAAATGTGCAAATATGCAAATGTGCAAATGAATACATGGGAAAATCGGAGGTCGGCATCGCTGGTTTGGGAGATGAAACAGAACGTAAGCCCGGCGATGCCAACCTTTAAAAAGTAATTACAAAAAGCAGCAGCTAAAGATCCTTGAAAACCTGATTCATTTAATCATCGCCGCAAACCAAGGATGGCATCGCTATAACATTTTTCAATTTCGATGTTGCAAATAAGCGATGCCGTCCTCTCAACGCCTCCAGCTACTTTTGTAGGGGAGGCTTTGGGTATAGTACAAGTCGGCGGACTGTTTTAATTCCTTCTTTTCTTTGGTAGACGAGGTTCGCACCAGCAATAGACTTTGATGGAAGTAAAGCAGAAAGATTCCTCCCAATGGATTTCTTTGATTGTAAGTATATATTTTGAAAACCGCCTTTAAAGTATTTATTTTAAGGCCTCTATACAGAGGCCAAAACCTTGTACCGCTACTTTATGGGAAAAGCAATCGGGATTGACTTAGGCACAACAAACTCAGTTGTCGCTTTTAAAGACAGCACTGTTAGAATTATCCGCAATAAGGAGAACGAAGAACTGACCCGTTCCTGTGTGGGACTACGGAATGGAGAAATTCTCGTTGGAAAACCTGCTTATGGCCTACTGGGTAGAGACCCGGCTAATACCATCCTCTCTGTAAAAAGATTGATGGGCGGTTCACTTACTGATAAAATGGTTAGGGACGTTATTCAGAGTGATTACTATAAGTACACCGTGACGTCTCTTAAAGGAGGCACAGAAGATACCGTTGCCGTAGTGCTGGATGGAAAACAATACACACCAGAACAGATTAGTGCTGAAATTTTAAAGAAATTAAAATCTGATGCAGAAGAAAAGCTGGGAGATGAGATTACACATGCTGTAATTACTGTACCTGCATACTTTACGGAGAAGCAAAAAAATGCAACCAGAATTGCGGCTCAGTTGGCTGGACTGAAAGTACAAAAATTACTGGCGGAACCAACTGCTGCGGCAATAGCTTATGGAGTGGACCACTTGAAACCGGGTGAAGCTATAACGGTAATAGTGTATGACTTTGGTGGCGGAACCTTTGATCTTTCCATCCTCAACATTGTGGATGGTAATTACATGGAAATAGCAACGGGGGGCGATAGGTGGTTAGGTGGAGATGATCTTGACAAAGAAATGCAAGCCTTTATTTTAAAAAAGGTAGAGAGTAATTTAGATATCACAAACGTTTCGGAACTAATAGAAAACTTACCTGACAGAAAAAAGAAGTTGTTTGCTTCCGAACTCAGGCAAAAAGTTGAGGAAGTCAAAATGCAGTTGAGTTCAGCTCAAACTGTACCCACTATTATAGATGGTATTTTAGAAGATGAAAATGGAGACATAATCGATATTGATGTCAGTATTACCAGACAGGAATTTGAAAAAATAGCTGTGCCGTATATTGAAAGAAGCATTTTGATGATGGAGCGATTGCTTGCAGAATCCAACTACGACATGGAAATGATTGACTCTATACTTTTAGTTGGAGGTACTTCAGGCATACCCTTAATTAAAAAAATGCTTTCTGAAAAATTTGGAGCAGATAAGATTAAATTGTCGGAAAAGCCAATGTTAGCAGTTGCAGAAGGTGCTGGAATCCTTGCTCATCGATTGGGAGATGACTATGAGGAAGTCGTTGATACCATATATCCTGTATTGAATGAAGTCATTTATAGTGCAACCCACAACTGCTATATAGAATTAGAAAGTAGCAGCAACATTGAAAAAATTGTTGTTGAAAAACAAACACCCTTACCTTTTACAGTAACCAAGTCATACAAAACAACCACCGGGAATCAAAAGATTGCCACTATCAATCTGGTTACAGAAATAGAAGATGGGAAATTTGAAGGAATCGCAAAAGGCTTTTACTTAATTGAAGAACAATTACCAATTCAAAGCGAATTGAATTTTGAATTCACGATGGATATTGATGGAATAATTACAGTGAAAGGATATTTTAAGGGACATAAAAATCAGGCAAAACCAATCATACTGGGAAGAGGTTATGCAGACCAAAGAGCAATAGAAACGATTGACAAGCTAATAGGCAAGGCGGCAAAAGAATACAAAACATTGGAAGGAGAAGAATCTTTGCTAAACTTCATTACTTCCGAAATCCAGGAAATAAATCGTATTGGTATTGAAAACATGACGGACGACAAGTGGCACAAGCTATACTATACTGCAACTGAAAAATTTGATGAAGTTAAAAGCAGCGAAAAGGAAAGACCTGAAGAGGATAGAATACTTTTTAGAGCAAAGAGGTTGCTGCTCGAGTTTGGGGAATTGCTTGACCCGTTTGATAAGAACAGCATTATAAGTCTTATCACCCAGATTGAGTCTTTGAGAGATGAGGCGTTAAAAGTCGATCTGATAGAAAGGCTTGGAGAAAAAATAGAGCGTTATTCCTTATTAAGTGCCGCTTTGCAGATTGAGGGTTTAGCAGGTAGAATTTTAGAAATTCCTGATACAGTTTTAGGGAAGACCGATAAAAAGGAAGTTGTAAAGAAGTTAGAACAACTTGCAATGGATGCAAAAACAAAATTCAAAATGAAGCAGACGGAGGCTGGAATCCAAGATGTGGATGCAGCATTTGAAATTATTGACAAATACAAACAGTGGTTATAATGAAATACATCTGCCCTGTCTGCAAACAAGCCGGGTTACCAAATTTCAGAAGTAAGCACATTATCTGCCCTCAGTGCAACTCGGACTTACAGCCGTATCTTCTTTTGGAAAACATTCGAAGGGACAAGCAGCAAAATAAACTGCTGACATGGATAGGTATAGCTGCATTGGCCGTGATTGCTGTTCTATCTATGTTCTTTTATTGGCGGGTTGCCGTTAAAAACAACCGGTTATCAATTACTTACAAAGGAAAGCCTGCTGTGCCGGATACAGTAAAATCTTCACCATCCGTGACTATCAATCCTACGGAGCCTTCCAAAGCGATACTCGATTCCTCTTTCACATTTACCTATACGGTCAAAAGCGGCGATTATCCTGCAAAACTTGCCCGTATTTTTTTTAACGACTGGAAGCTGTATAAAAAGATTGAGGCAGATAATAACCTGCAACAGCCTTATACGCTGAGAGCAGGTCAGCCATTATTCATCAAACTCCACCGGTAGTTATGGAAATTACCATCATCCTGATCGTCCTTGCCGCTGTTGCTTACCTGATTTATAAGGTTCATCCAAATACAAAATTCGGAGAAGCGGTAAGCCTGTTAAATGCAGGCCGGTTTGCAGAGGCTGAAGCAATACTGAATGCCCTCTTTGAAAAGCACCCGGAAGCACCGGCGAAACTGGCAGAAAGTAAATTGAAACAGGGGTTGCTGGCACTACCTGCTGATAAACAAAAAGCTGTTTCATTTTTCGGACAGATCAGCGAAATTGAAAAGCGGTTGCCTGCAAATGCAAATAAGTCTTTGTATGAAACGGTACAGGCCAAAGCGGCATTGGAGTTAAGCAAAATCAATTTTGAAGATTACCGTAAGGAACTTACTGCCGAAGCCCGCAACCAAAAGTTGAAACAGGGACTTGAATCAATTGGTGTCGCCAATAAAAAGGGAGTAGAGAGTGAGTTCGAAAATCTACGATTGCAACACCTCTCTGAACTTGCCAATAACAGTTACGCTATTGGGATAGCTTTTGAACGAAAAGAAAACCCCGATGATGCCCTTCGGGGTTATGAGTTTGCAAAAAATTATGCCCGGCTTTCTAACAACGCAACAGTGCTTACAAATGCTATTGTAAGAGCCGGAATTTGCAAACTCAAAAAAAGGGAAAATATTCCTGCTGAAATCCTTTCAGAAGTGGACAGGGCCTCCGCACAATTGAAAAATGATTTTTACTACCGGTATTGTAAAAAGCTATTACAGGAAAAAGATTATGCAGCTGCCGAAAATATCCTGGCTCAGAAACTTAATTTTTCTTCACCAGCTATTGAGATAATCCGGGAATTACTGCGAGTAAAGAAGCTGAAAGAAGCCATCAAAACTGTTAGTCGCATTAATTACTCCATCGAACAGCTTTACATCAACAACTTCCCCATTGCAGAAGTAAAAGATTTGTATGAAGCGATTGACAAGCAGATAGATGAAATAAAACTGGTTTTGCCAGCCGCCGTTGATAAGCTAAAACAACTAAAGCCCGGCCTTTTTAATCGTTTGTTACTGCATTATATTACCGAGAACAGGAATGGTGAAGCGTTCAACCTGATCCAAAAGCAACCCCTATTCTGGAAAGATTTACACCTGCTTAAAAATCTTGGTATTTGCTGCTATGGCTTCGTAAAGGGTGGATCACTTTCAGATAAAAACTACAAGCTAATTATCTCTGCGTGGCTAACAGCCGTTTTCTGTGATAGAATCATCATATCGTCCCTGGAAGAAACTTCCTGGGATGATAATTATACCTTTACACTGATTGACTCCATCGGTTCCAGTTATGTTATAGATGACGACCTTCCGTACAACATCAATTACGAACCGGTCAGTCAATCCAATATTTCAATAGGAGCAACCCAACAGGAGTTACTGAAGCAATTTAAGACAGCACTGAACGAAAAAATTGGCGATAGCCCATTGGCAGAAACAATACTGGATTTTTATCAGGAAGAAAAAACTGCTCTCGAAAAAGTAGTAGCTACTCTTACAAATGACATGTTTTATCCTGCTCCACATTTTAGTAAAAATTACGGAATCAATGAAACAGTTATCAAAACGCTTGACAGGTGCTATGTACAGCAATCCGATGAAGAAGTTTTAAGAGTTGGTATTCCTTATCTGAAAGCAGGTTCCGACTCATGTGTAAGCGAATTTGCCGCTGCTACAAACACAATTGCAGATATAACGAAGGCCATTGAAACCGGAAACCTGACCACACTGAAAGGCGTGATTACCGAAAAACAGAAGGAACTGATAAAGAAATATAATGGACCCAGTTCGGCTATAGAAACCACTGTTTACAATGCAATAGAAAGAAAGGCTGAGGAAGAGGAAGAAAGTGAAACCCTCGTTCAAATGATGGAAGCAATTATTCCATTTAGCCCCAATAACGACAAACTGAAATTTCAGTATGCAAACTATGTATCTAATTACTGCATAGCGAAAGTAAACGGTAACAAAATTGACAATTACAAAGCACTGACTTTAATGCATAAGGCTTATGAGTATTCACCCGGCAGCAATAGGATTTGCGAAAATTTCGTCACCCTCATTCGCTTTAACCTGATGGATATTATAAACAAGCGGACTACAAAATCTACTGACATATACAAGATATTGAATACGGTAGTAAGCAAACTTAGCAAAGTCTTTATACAAGCAAGTTCTGAATTGTCTAAGGCTCGCACTGATATAATTAGAGAATTAAAAGCTGCCGGTGTAGATTTATCGCTGGTTCTAAAAGATGAGACATTCCCTAAATACGAACCTCTTTTTTTTGATCATCTACCAACTAAACAACTTACTACAGACGGTGAGCAACTTAAAACGGTTTTATCATTACTGAAGAAACTAAGTGAGCCGGAAGCTACCCCGATGACTTTAATTGACAGACTTTTATCGGGCAGACGTTAACTGATTAACCAATGAATAATCCTTATAAAATTTTAGGTGTAAGCCAGGAAGCAGATAGAAAAGAGATTGCAAAAGCTTTTCCTATTGCTATTAAAGAACGAAAATTTTCACCCCAGGAAATCAACTTAGCGCAAAGACAGCTTTTGAGCCCTGCTACAAGGTTAGCTGCCGATTTTCTTTACCCGGCAAAAATTCAGGCAAAGCGGTTGCAAAGAATTGAGTTAGATGTGAAAGTGCCTGATATTGATCTGGATGATATAGACGAAAATGCCTTTGATTCACTCAAATAAATATTGAATGAACAACAACCTGCAACAACTAGAATCTATCATCAGCCAGAACCTATTGACCGTAAGCAACCTGAAAAATGCCGTCATTCAAAAAGATTTAGAAAAATCTGATCAGTTAAAAGCGTTGTCGCTGGGAATCATAGATGTGGTGGATTCCTTTCAACGGATAGAAGAAAATATAGCTGAAAAAGGATTGCCTAATGTGGAAGACGTTTCAAAAACAATGAACCGCTACAAAACGATTCAAAAAAAACTGCTCAATCTTCTTCAAAAGCACGGAGTACAGAAAATTAATTTCCCTGAAAACAAATTGATTGTGGGCCTTTGTGAGGTGATAGACACAGAACCTGATAACAGCAGACAAAATGATGATATAGTTTCGGTGGTCAGGAACGGATATGTAAAAGGTGAAGAAGTCATAAGAGCAGCGCAGGTTATTGTCATAAGAAACTGACTGAGACATGCGTTAGAAAATATTCAATTCCACTTTATATCTCACGAAGCTAAATACTTAAACATTTCGAACTTACAAACTCACTGTCGCTGTGGTATAATAGAATTCGTAAATTAGAGACCCATCAATAAAGGATCAATACCATTTATTCAATAGGATGGCGAGGCCCAAATTTAGTTTCAATTTAAGAAAAGTGTCCTACACCTCCATGATTCCATTTCGTTCCTTTTTTCAAAACCTACTGCTCAAAAATCCATCTTGAATTCAATGAAATATCTGCATTTGCATTCGCTACTTTAAACCTCCATTCATCTCTCCACGAATCAGTTGTACAACAAATAATAATACTGTATCCATCGTTATGGCAACCCGAACATTCCGATTTGCGAAGACACAAATCGGGGTGGAAAGTGAGGGCACGAATAAGAGCGGAAGGGCGCAAAAAAAATTACACGGGTTAGTTGCAATGCATCTTCTAATTAGCTTTAGCTTTTCCGGCAAACCGGGCCTTCAGTTTATCGCCGGCAGTGGTGAGCTTGTTTTGAGTAGTAAGGTAATGTAGTAGTTTATGCTCCAGCGCATGGTGCAGCGGTACCAGGATGGCAGCCAACCCTATCAAAAACAGCAGGTCAATCCAGGGTTCGCCATGGCTGATTTCATGAAAATGCGTTTTAGAAAGCAGGAAAATAAATTCGAAGAACATTAAAAAGGCAAAAAAGCCAACGGTCTTAATGGTGCGGGCCGATACCCGGAACATACCCAGCAGCACCAGCAAAAAGAAAACCGTAACGATGCCCACGGTAATGGCTACGTATTGAAGATTATTCCGGGCCTGTTTTTTCTCCTCCATCAGCTGTTCTTCTTTCTGCACCTGCTGCAGCTCGTCGTCGGCTTCTATCTGGGATAGCTCTTTTTCTTTGTTCAGCGTTTGCAGGCTGTCTTTATACCGGTAGTATTCCGCACTAAATACTTTGGACTGCTTATAATCGCCAATGTTGTTATACAGCGTATCCAGATTTTTATTAATTTCAATCGTGTACTCCAGTTGCCCCATGTTTTTTGCAATGTCTCCTGCTTGTAACAACGAGTTGATGGCCTGCTGATTATCGCCTTTACGTTTCAGGAAATAAGCGGTTTGAATCAGGTTCATCAGTTTCATTCCCGGATTCCCGGAATTGTTGAAAAAGGCAGCCGACTGGTCGAAATATTTCCGGGCAGAATCCAGTTCACCCATTTCCGAATAGATAATGGCATACGCCTGGTCGGCTATGGGAGACATACCCAGGGCTTGCAGATACTCCTTCAGCTTTGTGCCGTTTTCGGAGTTCATAAACTCCATGGACTTTCGTGGCTGTTTCATCTGGATAAACACATTCAGCAGGCCTACATAGCCCTGCACTTTCAGGGGCGGGTACTGTATTGAATCCGCTATCCGGATGGATTCTTCGTAATAACTTTTGGCCAGGGAGTAACTTTTTTTGACAGCGTACAGGTCGCCAATACTTTTGGTATCGGTCACTTTTGCAAACCCTACTCTATAACTTACAGGCATTTCGTCCAGCTTTTTATTAGCCCGTACGTAGTAGTCTATCGCCTTGTCATAGTCTTCTATACTGGTGTAGAAATCCGCAAGCTTCACCAGGCCCTGCCTTTGCAACGGTACATTGCGAATGCTATCGGCCAGGCGGAGTGCGGAAAGGTAAGACCTAAAGGCGTCAATTTTTTCGTTGCGGGCCAGTTGTATGTCTCCCCTGGTAAGGGCCAGTATAGCAGTGATACTGTCGTCTTTATTAGAACTCAGTGCCGTTGCCTGGTCCAGGTATTTAGCAGCAGTCTCAATGTTTGGAAGCTGAAGCTGCAAAGCTGCCTGTTGCACCAGTATGGAGGTCTGGTATTTGCCGAGCTTATTTTTCCGGGCAAGCACTTTACCCTCTTCAAAAAAATTCATCGCCTTCGCCGCATAATCCCTCCTGCCGGCGAAAGTTCTGCAGCGAATACCATTGGCAAGATAGGCTTTTACAAGTGCCTCCCTGTCCCGTGACTTTTCGGCCAGCATGATCATTTCATCCCCGTATTTATCCGCCTGTTCGGGATTGCTGTTCATGGTGAGCAGGGCCAGGTTTTCGAGCAACTTTGTACGGTCTTCAAAATTTTTGGGCCTGGTGTATTCCTTTTGTAAAGAATCCATCAGCGGTAGCGTTTGCCCATGCAAAGGCACTAAAAAATATAGAGCAGTAAGGGTAACCAAAATTATTTTCATCAATAGCAGTTCTAACCCGCTAAAATTAAAGTGATAACGGGAATGATGGGTAATAACCGGAGAATTTAATGATGGCAACATCGCTTTTTCCGCCGGCAAATGAGGCTGCCCTCCCTGTTGAATAATCAGGTAAGTCAGCAGTTTCAGTTTTTGCCCGCCTTCACCAAAATGACAGCATCACTCATACCAGCCATCTCATTATCAGCAACTTGCTTCCTTTGAGACTGCTTCGTCGGACAGGAACCATCCCCGCAAGGAAGGGTAGATTAATTGAAACTAATTTTGACTACGTACTTACTACAATGCTAACTAGATTTTTTCATTTTTCTTTTTTTCTTGACAAAAAAAGAAACAAAAAAGTCAGGGCTGGGTTAAGGCGCATGCCGCCCGTCAGTTCCATCCTGTTACTAGTTCGTGTTGGGCGGCACCGCAGTTGCCATTTGTATGGCAGGAACATTTTCCAGCCCGTCTCTACATTTTGTCCATTGCTAATTGCATGTTGCTTTTTGCATTTTAAGGGCTGTAAAACACCTGCCAAACATGGCCCTGCTTGCACTGTAACCCAGCCCGCCTCTGTGCCATTTTGCTTTAAATATTTACCGTCTTGCCCACTATTTACTAAATCTAAAAACCTAAAGAGAATTTGTTAACAGTATACTTACATACAATCAATAAGTTATTCCGGAGGATAATTCGGATGTATGATTTCAACGTTGTTGAGAAAGCAAACTCAAATTAGTTGAGACTTTCCGAAGATACCCGGAGGTACTGCCCTTGCGTTATTTAACCAGGGTGTTGGGATCGCTGTCTGCAATATTTTTTACCCTGTTCCAGCCAGCTTGTAATGTGCCTGTTTTACCTTCACTAAGGCCTGCTCTGTTTATTGAAATTATCAGACCACCATATTCAAATCCAACCTCTTCCAAAGGTGTTGTACAACCAGTTGAGCAAGGGCTTGTCCAGGCCATTGTTCTTACTGCGGCAAGTTTGTAAGTGTATTTTGCAAAGATGATATTTTGCATATTTACGAGAAATACTTCCACGGTTTTAAATGGTGTGCCAGAGCAGGAATTTTGCATTAAAGTAGGTGTTAGCGCATCCATTGTTTTAATGATGTGCATATCGTTGAAAGTAATTCTACCTGCGCCTGCACCTGTTGATGTTGAAGTAATACTCAAGGTTTGTTCTATATCACTTTTATAAGATGATACTTTGATGAATTGGGGGCTTGACGGCTCAAAATTATTGCCTTTTATTTCTACTGAATTTTCGGGTAAACCACTTGTAGTAAGTACCTGCCCGCTAAAATCCGTTAGCCTAATATACGTATTAATTTGTGCTTTTGTATGGATACAAAAAATACTACAAAGGGTGCTAACTATTAATAATTTTTTCATGATCTGTTTTTTTTTTGTTTTTAAAATAGAAGCAGTTTAGTATTTTAACAGTACAGGTATGCCGGGCTTTACCAACAAGGTGCAATGGCCTGTTGTGCCGTAGGTAAAAGCTGTTTGTAGCAATGAAGGCTTTAAAAACGCCATTATGCCACGTAGTGGCTACCTGTTTGATCCTATTAAAGTAAAGAAAATTGTTAGTTGAAATAATAAATCAGGAAGTTGTTTAGTAAAGTGGTCAAAATAACTTGTACAATTGAAGCAGGATTTTATTCGGCGTTGGTTGCCCCTAACCCCTTTAGGGCAATGTGATTAAGTTAAGCCCCATCGGGGCTATCTGTTTGTAGCAAACAAAGAGGCAAAGGGAATCATTGCCACGTAGTGGCTACCCCTTCTCTGATCAGGTAGCCACTACGTGGCATGCACCAACATCAATGATTTCTATCTTCTACAAACAGGTTGCACCTACGGCGCATAACTGCTACATCAATCCTTATCTTAATCACATTGCCCTAAAGGGGAACTCGGTTTTACCTGAAAAATTAGTGATAACTACGAGTATTTTGAAGTTCCTATGAAGTTTGAAAGTGTCCAGAAGCCCCCTTTAGAGCCTGTCCCGTACCGATAGGTCGGGAGGTTTGGAGGCGACCAGGCCAGATTGATGAAATGTTCAAGTTATTTTGATAACTTTTCTTAGCTTTTAAACAAACGCTGTCAAGTCAGGTACATGTGGCTAAACAGATAGCCACTACGTGGCATAAATCACCAAATCACCTACATGCCTACAAACAGAATGTGCCTACAGCACATAAAACCGATCCTATAACATTTTTTATCTATTTTCCAACAAGTGTGAAAATACTAAACAACATCATAATTATTGCTCAAAAATCCATCGGGAGTTTAAGGAAATATCGGAATTGGCAAGTACCAGGTTACCGGCCTGGAAACTAAGCCAGGTATTCGTTCCTGCATTCTTTAGCTTAAAATAATTCGTATTTGCCTCCTGCTGCGGTACCCACATACAATTTTGCGACTGGTAATCTGTAGAAAGAAATCCATTATACGTATCGGCGCTTAAATATTTATTCTGCCACCTGTTCTGAATTAAATAATAATTCGATCCGGGTACAGGAATGATTTGCCACTGGCCGCTCCACCAGTCGTTGTTAACAGTGCTTACCGTTGCAGGCCCGGTCTGGTTATTGAGGTAAGTGTTGTATATATAATTTTTAATTTTTACATAACCGTTGGTAAAAAAAGGAAAATTGCTGTTCCCATTATTTGTATTGGGGTAAGAATTGCCTGCCGCAGAGCCAAACCAGGATTTATTATACAGTGGTGTCACGGTCATATTAGGTCTTTCATTCAGCGGCACAATTACAATCCCGGAATTAGAAATGGTTTGGCCGGCCTTAACCCAGTATCCTATTTGCACAGACCGTTTATTCTGCACTGTTTTTCCGATGGCGCAATCCTTGTCATCCACGGTAGCAGTAACAGTGCAGGCATTAGCCTGTAACAAAGATTCCTTTGTTGTAAATCTTGCACCGGTAGCATTCAGACAATTGAACTGGGCCAGCAACGATTGGTCTTTTAAAAAAGTTAATCCCTGGCTATATAAAATAATTTTTGCCTCAGTGGAAACATTTGTTACATAAAATTTAATACTGTACCGGCTAAAATTACCTTTATCACCAACTTCTTTTTCTGATACGCTTTTAATGCTGTACCCCATTCGCAGCCCATTAATTTCGTAAGGCATGGAATCCGTTACAGGAAATGCCTGCTGTGCAATTGCTGCAGAAAACAGGGTGCTTACAAATAAGCTAAGGATAATTTTTTTTACCATTTTATTTCTTTTCCTGATTTTTTTATATGGCAGGATATGGTGCGAATTTATTTTATTTTGGAACATTATTGGCAGCGGCGGTAACCGGGTCTGCCGTTCCTTTAAAACCTGTCTGCACCGTCAGGCTTGCACTGCCACCCACGGCTATACTGCCGTTGGGCAGGTATTTATCCAAATCACTATTGCCCGATTTTACGCCTGTTTTTACAGTTATTTTGCCCGTTGCTTCCACGCCTGCATCGGTAAGATGACCATTTTGCATCGTAATAAAAACATCAGCAGTTGCTTCTGCCTTTGCGCCAGCCTCGCCTACTTTGTATCCATCAATATTTACATCTTTGCTTTTACTTTTATCCCAGCCGGCGCTAATGGAAATCTTTGTTACGTCCTGTGCCTCATTAGCGCCAAACTTTGTATCCCAGTTAAATTTAACTCCCTTGCCCAGGCTTACTTTCAATTCATTGCAGGTCATAGATAAAGTAGCGCCATAATCACTGCTGCCATAATCGCCTGTGGGTACATTACAGGGTTCCGGCCAGGTTGATAATTTCTTTATTTTCACATCGCCATTGCCCATGGTATTTAACGTAGTGATATTTTTGTGCAGGCATTCTCTTGCTACAATCATTGATTCATCAATAGCATTTGAAATACCTACACAAGCATTTAACCAACCGGCATATTGCAGAACAACGGCGCCACGGATAACCGTTTCTCTTTTGTAATTCAAATAGGCATTCAGTTTTACATCATGTACCGTGCGTATATAAGGCGTAGTTGCAGCAATGTACCAGTTCACATTGTCAATTATTTTTTTATAGGTATTATTAAAGGCTTCGTAATTACCCATTAATTTTTCTTTAGCTGCATTCAAATTATCATCAGCACTCTGGCAAACAAATTTATTGCGGTCATCATTATTGGTAAATGCACCCACCTTATGTTGCCAGGCAATGGCCTGCGATGTATAAGGATCCTCATTCACCGTTTTCTTTAAATCCTGGAAATGCAGCCAGGTATCTCTTTTATAAAAACGAACGGTTATCATGTCAAATAATTTGAATTCCTTTTCATAACTGTGCGGTACAATTAATTCGTCGTAATCGTTGGTATAGGAAGGCTTGCTTAATGGCGACAACGCAGCCTTCATGCTGATTAAATTATTTTCTCTTGTATTCACATCAGCCTTTATATTTTTATAAGCCTGTTTAATTTCGTCTAATTTATTATCAATAGAAATGGGATCAATAAAAAAGTACCCGGCAAAGGAGGGATAGGTCGGGTATTCATCGGTACCATTGGCAGCACTTCTGCCCGGCGTTTCATCATCTTCAACTGTCGACGGGTTATCAAATGTGTGGTCGTCGAATGGGTTTTGTTTTCTAAGGCCTGCATCTTTTGAAAAAGCATCATCTGCCCAATCTAATAACTGGCCCGATGGCATTCCACTGCTGCCGCCGCCGCTTAACTGCATTCTTTTGAATAAATGCTGCATTAAACTTTGATAATCTCCTTTTGCGTAAGCCAATGCACATAAGCCTTCCAGCGGGCCGGTATTTTTTTGGTTTAATGCAATAGCATCATTAAAATAGGTAGCTGCACTGATAAAATCACCGTAATAAGCAGCCGTCCAGCCGAGGTTGGTTTTAAATACGGATGATTTATTATTTAGCTGATCGGCATATTTAAAACATTGAAAGGCTTTATCGTACTGACCGTCGTTTTTTAATAATACGCCTAAATCATTTACAGCCAGTGTGTCTTTGGGATTACGGATGATGGCACTACTTACCAGATACAAAGCTGCATCTTTTCCCTTCGGGCCTTGTAAAAAAAGCATCATACCTATATCCGCCAGGTTATTTTTTGCTGAAGAGCCTAAAGCTGTTACCTGTGGTTTTGTAACCGGATTTAATTTGGTTAATGCTGCTGTTCTATTAGCGTTGGCCAGTGCTGTTATAATAGCTTTGCTTGTAGTAATTGCCTGCACATGTTTAGCAATATTCTCCTTTGGAATGGCTGCCTGTTTTTGGGCTTCAATTGTTTCCTGCTGTTTAATTAATGCAGTGTAATCATCAGCAGGTTGCGCTGATAAGTTATTGCATAATAATATTAAAATTATTAATTTGAGTGTATAAAACAACTGGGATCTCATGTTGTAGTTTAATAAAATGTGATGCATAAAACAATTCCGCTAAATAAGTCCATAGCCCTGAAGGGGCGCAATAACACAGCACAGGGTGCAGCCCTGTGTTTAATACGATACCGTCATTCATTTAAGCCCTGAAGGGGCGCAATAGCAACCAACATAATTATTACGCCCTTACAGGGCTTTGTTTGCTATTTCATTTTTTATCTGTCATAGGGCTGCACCCTATGCTATGTTACTGCGCCCTTACAGGGCTTTTTTGCTATTTTATTTTTCATCTGTCATAGGGCTGCACCCTATGCTATGTTACTGCGCCCTTACAGGGCTTGTTTGCTATTTTATTTTTCATCTGTCATAGGGCTACACCCCATGCTATGTTATTGCGCCTTTTCAGGGCTTTAACTGTATAATCTAATTTTATTCATCGCAGGGTTGTACCCTATGCTATGTTATTATGCCCTTTCAGGGCTGGTTTTCGGGGTTTGTAATTCACAAATTAATTATATTGAGTTATTAATTTTAAATGGATGAATAATAAATATTTAATTGAATGACCGATTTTGGAAGCGCCAGGGATGGGCAGTAGTACCCCGTAAAGCGCCGCATGAAAATGAATTTCATTCCGCAAGCTGAGACGGCGCTGCGGAGTACTACAGACAGGCCGGCGCCACGCCGGCACAAACTTCAAATTATTCAACAACCAACGGCGTGGCGGGCGCCCAAATCATTATTTTATTCCTTGTAAAGTATTTAATTAGTCATATTTATCGCTTACACAAAACTGGTGAATACAATTGCCATGGCCTGCTTCTGCATCACCGTACCTTGAAACCGGTGGATGTTTCTTGTCATTTTCGCCGGTGCCTTTTGTGGAATTACAGATAGTAATGCCGGTTAATTCCTGCTGCCACACGGCGGAATGCAACAGGTACACTTTGGCCCAGCTATCGTGCATATAGCCACGTGCATCGTCGTACCGCATAATACAATCATCTACACCGGAATAAGTACTGTTATCACCTCCAATACGCCAGCGTTTTGCTTCGGCAATTTTTATATCGCTACCCAATATTTCAAATTCCGGCGATTCTTCCCAGTACAAATGCACGGGATACTGGGGTATTATATTTTTATTGGCATCACGCAAGGGCTTACCTCCAATGCCGGTTAAGTACCACTGATGCGCTGCCGCATCATACTGGAAGGCGCATTGGTCGTAGCTGTTTCGTGTGCCGTGGTGGGTTACATGAAAGCAGTGCAGCATTTCATGTGCTACCGTTACGCCATATTCATCGGTCAGTATTTTTGCTTTACCTGTTGTTGATACCGTTAAGTGGCCCGTAGCATCCAGGGTTCCTCTTATTTCGGCCCAGGCGCTGTCGGCGGGGTTAAAATCTGTTGTTATTACCAGGAAATAGTAATTCTTTGGGGGCCCTATATCTTTATAATTTTTTAATACGGCCAGGGCGTAACCTAAAGCAGTATCACCCTGCATCATGGTAATACCATGCTGGTCTACCAGGTGCAGGTCTTTTACGTAATTGTAGTTGATACAGCGGTCGTAATTCATAGGTGTTTTTACACCATTGCTATCCATTTTTAATTGTTCTTCCGCATCCGGGTCATGCTTCTTACCAAATTCATCATCCTTAAATTTAGAATGGATATATACTTTATTTCCATACTGGTTCAGCGTGGCTTCGCACATATCAATACCATCCTGGCTGCGCTGCGTGGCTATTTTATTGCAAACCATTACGTCCTTTTTTTCAGCGCTGCCTCTAAAATGTTTCCGGTCTTCTAAAAAGCCTCTGTATTCCTCAAAAAGTGTTAACCCGTCACCTTTATATTTATCGTGATCCATTATTTGCTCATCATCATCCATATCTTTTTTATCTGATGCATTCTCCAGTTGTTTCCAGTAATCGGCAATTAATGAATTATCGCTGCGTTTAGGAAGTGTAAACGTATCGGACACACTATTACGAACATGCGCCCTGATGGTATTTCCGTCGGCCAGCGTTACATCAGCAGTGATGCCCGCATACGCCCCATAATCGTAACTAACTATATTTACATATTGCGGTTCCGAACTGTTCCTGGTTTCTATCCGGTCTTTCGACCAGCTTTTGTAAATGGCGCTATCTGCATTATCAAACCGCATGTCCGGGTCATCATCCGCTTTTGCATCCTTCTCCGGAAAATTCATGCAGTAGCCTGGCAGTTTAGATACATTGTTTAATTTAATAATGGCTGTGTACGGGTCGGCTGCCGGTGCATGCTTTATATTATCCCACAACGTAACCTTTACATTGATCTCATTACCCCTGCCTTCGTGATTCAAAACTGGGTACACATTCAGGTCGGGGCCCTGTGGCAGCCATTTGCGGTAAATAGCTGTATCTGTAGCTTCAACAATAGCTTCATAGCGGGGCGGCGCATAAACAACATAACCCGACATCTGCCGGGAAACACCGTCCTTGTTATCTTTATAGCTAAAATCAAATTGCGAATCTGACTTACTGAAATTGCCAAATGTGCCATCTTCTGTCAGATGCCCTTCTTTACCGGCTATCACCCAGGTTTTTGAATTGTTTGTGCAGGAAAAACCGACACCGGCGTTTGATGTGTCGCCATATTGCTTGTAAAGGCACAATTTTATCATCTTAAGCCCGCCGCCAACGCTAGCCGCTATCTGGTTTGAGTAAGGGTTATAATAAAAAGCAAACGCAAACTGATTTGTCTGCTCAAAATGCGTATGGCATTCAGTGCCATTAAAAGGTGACCGGGAAGCGCTGCCTGCAATATCCTGGTGGGTAACTAATTTTACGAGGTGCCCATTCTTCTCTTTCACAAACTCCGGCAGGTCGCCATTGAGCCCTATAATTTTGATAATACCATTTTGCCGGTACATCGTAGCTTTTGCAGAAGTGACCGAAACCGACTGTTTACCACTCTGTGCAGTTTGCGTGTATGTACAATGAATAATAGCAGTACTTGTATCAACCGGTGCCAGCGGGTCAATTAAGAACTGGTCGGCATTGGGCAGGGTAATTAATCCTTCCTGTAATACTGCATGTTTTGTGGCATCTTTATTAGCCAGCTTTATAGAATCATTTTTAGCCTGTAGTTTTTGAATAAAGGCATATTTATCCTGGCGGGAATGGGAAGTATCAATATTTTGTTTTAATTTTTTTATTTCCGCTACCTGTTTATTCCGCTGTAGCAACGCCTCTTTTTTTGATGTAGGTAAATGGCTTAGTGCCGCTGTATCAATTGCTGTTTTACCAGATATAATCTTCTGTATTTTTAAGGCCAGCCTTATTTTTTCCTCCGGCGATTTTGCATCATCAATTAATTTCTGGTATTTGGTAAGGCTGTCCATAATAGGCCCCGGGTATTGGGCCAGCAGGGATTTGCTAAATAATAGTAAAACAAAAACTAAAATATATTTCATGGAAGTAGTTATACTGTCAGGATAATAACGGCAACATGTTGGGCGATGGCTGAAATAAAAAACAGTAATTATTTATTACCGCTTCTTATTTAATAGTTCCAAAGTAACTTCCACCATTGCTTTCCTACTAAAAGTTCCCTCACCTCCCGGCCTCCTCTCCGCAGGTGGAGAGGAGGTGCCCCTGTTTAACTTCTAAAGCAAATCAATCATTACCGGTTTATCGTTGAGCTCCAAATCTTTTGAGTTAGGTGTAGAAGTTATTTTGAAAACCTTATTTATTTAATGATGAGATTTGTAAATTCGGTTTTTTATTAAGTACATTGACGATCACCTTCATATAAACAGTATTTTCTATCTCTCCTTTTTTAATCTATCCGGCCAGATGAACCGCTCATTTTAATACGACCGTGTCGGCGATAAAACAACCGTTGGCGCAGTGGTTTTAAATTGTATCGTGGTCAGGCCATGCGAACCGTAGCTTACTGTACGATACGCATGATCGGTGCCCGTTCCGCTTAACGTCAGGGTTCCGCTAAACACGCCTGGTGGCGGTGGATTACCCACCGGGCCAACGTTACCCCTGATGATCCATTGGTAATCCACTGTACCGGCGCCGGTGGACGTGATGATGGCATGGAAATAAATTTTATGGCCATTGCCGTCAGGCTTCGAGGAATCCGACACTAAGTCCACCTGTGCAATTTGGATCGGTATCTTATGTGGTACAGTAGCGGGAGCCTTTAAATTGTTATCAATGATCTGCGCATGGACAGATGAAAAAGCAGCAATGCTGATAGCAAGAAGAACGTTTCTGATTTTCATGATTCGTTATTTACAAGTGACGGTGTATTGAACTTCGTTTGATTGTGCTGGTTTAGCAGCGGTTGTTACAACGCTTACGGCGCCGGTTGTTTTTGTCGGAACCGCCAGTTCAAAAATGGCTATGTCCTGTCCGCTGGCAGTTAATGAAACATTGCTCGTATGCAACAAGGAACCGTTTGCGTTCAACCATTTGATTGTTGCCGTACCGGGATGACGGTCGGTTAGCAGAACGGCTTTGAACTTCAATACCCTTGGGCATTTGCCGGTATTGGAAGCTGTGTCTAACGATAAATAAATCTTGGTTATTGATTGTGCACTTGCAGAAAATGAAAAGGCAATCAATAAAAAGAAAGTGCTGGCAAAAATCTTTTTCATGCGATATGTTTTTCGTATTATTAACGAATAGAAAGGCACTAATTCTTTACAAATTCCACCCGCCTGTTATTGGCCTTGCCTTCTGATGTAGTATTATCGCTGATGGGCTTGGTGCTTCCAAAGCCTTTGGTAGTAAGTCTTGCAGCATCTATACCCATAGCAGTTAATTGTGCTTTTACCGAGGCGGCACGCTGTTGAGATAGCGTCATATTATGCGGCGCCCCACCCGAATTATCGGTATGGCCATCTATTTCAAATTTAATTTCGGGGTTGTCTTTTAATACGCCTACAATCATATTCAGCGTACCCATACTTTCGGGTTTAATGGTGGCTTTATCAATATCGAAATTAATTCCGTGGGTAACAATTTTGGCAGCGGTAAACTTTTGCCCCAGCATGTTCATTCCGGCGCCACGGGCTACACGAAAATTGGCCATAACAATAGGAGTTGTTTCATCTCCAATTCCTTCTATATCGAAAGCATGCGGCGCTGCGCCCAAATTGGGTACTACACACACCCGGTGTTGATCTACGTATATTTTTAACTGGTTTTTCTTACAGGCAACTGCAATATGATGCCATTGGCCAAAATGTTCCTCCCCCGTTATTTCTGCAGGAAAACTGCCGCTTAATTCTACATCCGGCATTGTTACGCCGGCAGAACTGCCATCCAGCCACAATTGCCCCAAATCATGATTGGCAGCTTTAGCATCTTTACTGGTTTCATAAAAATAAAATCTAGGCCCGTAACTCCCGTTAAAATACCAGTCAAATTCAATAGTAAAGGCATCCGAAAAATATACCGGGCTTTTAATTAACGGTGATACGTGTGCTCCATTTCCTGCGGTAAGTAACAGGGCTCGCTGGCCGCCTATCATATTCATTACGGCCTGGCCGGCACCTAAGTTCCAGTGCGTCGGAAATTCGCCTGTCTGATCATCTTCAAAATGATCTTCAAACACTACCGTATCACCTGGAATAAAATCATAATTGTTATAGGTTTTAATGGCCTGCGTATTTACTGCCGATGGTTCCGTATTCATGGTTGTAGCAGCAGTGTCAGTAGCAACAACGGTTGGCTCTGGCTTTGGGGTGTTTGTTGGTACGGGTTTCACAGGTGGCTTTGGTGTGACTTTACCGATTGTTTTTTTGGGAAGTTTTTGTGAATGACCGGGGCTACATATCAGGAACATGGCAGTAAAAAAAATGACTGTTTTCATTGTTTAATATTAAAGGGTTATTTGAATTTTCTCCAGTATTTCATTTGCAGAAGTAATGGTCAGCGTATAGGCAGCAGCGGGGAGATGGCTAATGTCTAATTTCTCAGTCAGCCGCTCACCGGCATTAATCATGATAATACTCTTACTGAATACTAACTTGCCGGACTCACTATGTATCTGGTAGTGTAATTCTTCATTTACGGGCAGGTTGCGGCTAAGCACCGTGTTACTTGTTGTTCTGTTTAACTGTACATCTACTTTAGCCATGCCTGCCATAATCTATTAATTACGGGTGTAAGATGGCATGTACAACTATAGTGATAAGCCGAAAAGGAATAACTGGTAGAAGTGGAGGCATAACTGGCGGAAAAAGAGAATTCATTTTCGCATATAGGCTGAAAGCATTTCAATGAAGGCAGCTTTTTTACGGCGGCTGACTTCCAGTTCGGTGTTGTTGTTCATCAATACGATGCCCCCTTCACCTTTGATGTATTTTACTACATGCTTTACATTAATAAGATAAGCATGATGGATGCGTAAGAAAAACTGATCCTGCAATAAATCTTCAAATTCTTTCAGCGATTTGGTGGCAGTTATTTTTTTATTGCTGGTAAGATGTACAACTGTTGCGCCGCCTTTCGCTTCTAAAAAAACAATGTCGTTGTTGTCTATCAGCGTAATACTGCCAAGATCGGAAATAGCAATTTTTGAAAAAGCTTTGTCAGGATAAGCAGACGTATGCAGCAGATTATTGATAATTTTTTCATTGGCAGGTTCCAAAGATGTCTTTAGCTTTTCGACTGTAAGCTTCAGTTCATCTAAGTCAACCGGTTTTAATAAATAGTCAAAAGCATTGAATTTGATTGCTTTTAATGAGTAATGATTGTAAGCGGTAACAAATACAATTTTGAAATTAATTTTTCCGGCTTCCCGCAATAGATCGAAGCCACTTTTTCCAGGCATTTCTACATCCAGAAAAACAACATGAGGATTGTGCAAATCAATTTGCAGCAGGCCTTCGTCAGCATTTTCGGCTGTTGCTACTACCTCCAGTTCTTTACAATGCACAGCAATTAACTGTTGCAGAATATTTCGGCCTTTAGGCTCATCATCTATAATAACTGCTTTAATCATGTTTATTGAACCGGAAGATAAATAATAACTTTTGTTCCGGCCGGGTTAAGGTTTTCATCAAAGAGGTCATGGGTTTCTACTTTGGCTTCCTGGTTAAATAATTCCAATCTTTCTTTTGTAATGGCGATACCCATGCTTTTCTTATGATTATTAACTGCTGTTTTTTTTACGCCCGATTGTCTGCCTAATCCATTGTCTTCTATTGTACACTTAATAAATTCTTCAACCTGCACAAAAGAAACTAATAATCTTTTCTCTCCCTCTTTTGCGGAAAGCCCATGCCACAGTGCATTTTCCACATAAGGTTGAATAATCATTGCCGGGATCATGACATTGTCCGTATCTATCTGCTCATCTATTTTCAGCGAAAAATTGACCGGTTCTTTAAACCGTAACTGTTCCAACTGCACATACCACTGCAGTAATTCAGTCTCTTCCTTTAGTTGCACAAACAGTTTTCCGCTATTTTCTAATATCCGCCGCACCAACTTACTAAATTTACTTAAGTATTCATAAGCACCTGCTGTGTTGTTCATTACAATACATTCCTGAATGCTATTCAGACTATTAAAAATAAAATGCGGATCCATCTGTGCCCGCAAAGCTTTCATTTCTAATTCACTCAATTGCTGCTGAATGGCAGCTTTGTTTTTAATGACCTTTATTCTTTTGCTAACCAAAAAGTAAGCAAGGCCGCAAAGCAGCAATACACAAATAGCAATAAACCAGGCTGTTTTCCAGAAAGGTGGATGAATAACAAAATGGATCAACCCATTTTTTTGTACAGCGATGCCATTCGCAGTTTCAGCTTTCAATGCTACAATATAATTTCCAGGCGAAAGATTGGCATATTGTAATTCGCCACTATTCCCTACATATCGCCAGATGGAATCAATACCTTGTAGCTTGTAGTAATATTGATTCCTGAACGGGCTGGTGTAATCCGGTAATGCCCAACTGATAGTAATGTTATTATCAACATGCGTAAGGTCAATTTGCTTTTGAATGGCTGGCGCCACTTTTTTACCATTTACTGCAAACCCGGTAATTACCAGCGGGGGAACTTCAGAAGATGATCCAAGTATTTTTTCCGGGAAAAAGGAACTGATGAAATTGTTTGCACCAATGATCATTTCACCATCTGCTTTACAAAACATCGTTGCCGGCAAATCATTCCGGCAGAGACCGTCTGCGGTGGTAAAGCGCTTAAATGTCTGTAACTTTTCATTATAATATACTAACCCATTTTTTGTAGCAAACCACCAGCCCGCTTGATTATCCGGTGCAAAATCATATATATATTTCTGCATTTCTACAGGAAACGGAATGGCGGTGCAATGCCGGGCATCTTTCCATTTTATAAATACATCATTTGCTACTGAATACAAGAAACCATGCTGCTTATACAATCTAAAAGTCCGGGGGCCTGGCCCTATTTCATTTACAAATGGTTTACTAAAATGATTGTTTTGTCTGTTGTACAATAAAATGCCGTCATCTAAATCAGCCAACCATATATTACCTGCATCATCTTCTACAGCGTCTGCAATCACCAATTTGTTTTTATCAAATTCCTTACTACTAATGTCCTCCATTACATTTTTGCATTTGCCCGTTGTTTTATCCATTTGCCAAATGCCCGCCCGCCATGGGAAAATCCAACAGGTACTTTTGCTGTCAATAAATATTTTTGTAATAAAATTTTTTGGCAGGCTGGTGCTATCCTGCTGATTATGAACAAACCATTGATTACTGTTATTTTCCGGATTAATATGCACGACTCCACCCGATGTTGCCAGCCACCAGCTTTGTTTATTTTCCACTAATATCGATAAGGCAGCTATTTCTTTACCTTGCTGATAATTTCTAAACACCAGATCATAATAATTACGACTGGCATTAAAATTTGAGTCATATTGTTTTAAAATATTCTCATCGGCTGCTGCCATTAAAACCTGGTTGTCTATGTTATTGAAAACAAGTCCCTGACTGGTAATGTCGTTTTTGAAGACAATATTTTTGAAAGACTGTCGTTGGGGATTGTACATATACAAACCATTATCTGTGCAAAGCCATATCATTTTATCATCAGAAACATAAACATTTTTGATATTAAACGTAACCCCGGAAACAGGATCCGGGAATGGAACAAAGGATTTGTTTACCGGATTAAATGTTCTGGATACACCACTTAGCCAAAGTAATTGATTGCGATTCGCTAAAGGAATACTTGTGATAGAACTGATGTTACTTTCTTTTTGCAAATAGGTGGTAACTGTAGCGTCTTGCTTGTTGAAGCGTTTAAGTCCCTTACCCCAGGTTCCTATCCAAATCTCGTTACCTGCATCAGCCAATGACATACATAACGGGTCATAACCTGGATCGTTAACAGCGGAAATCTCCTGCTTAAAAAAATTTTTGGCAGGTTTGTACGACCATAATCCATCCCAGGTGCAAAGCCAGATAGTGCCGGCCAAATCCAGCGTCATCTTATTAATCTTGTTGCAGTATTTTCTTTTATCAATGGGTTTATCATTCCCCGCTAATACAATCCGATGCTTTCCTGTATTAGCATCCAGGTGAAAAAGCCCGCCATCTGTTGCCACCCAAATATGGCTATTGTTTATTATTAACCCGGTTACCATATTAATGGCGCCACCATAACTGGTTTCATTAAAAAAGTAACTAATAAAATGGTGTTGTTTTTTTTGGTAACAACTTACACCGTTGTTCGTTCCAATCCAGATATTACCCCAACCATCTTCTTTCAATGCAGAAATATTATTGCCGGAAAGTGAAGTACTATCAGCAGGCTGGTGCTTGAAAATGGTAAGTTTGCTGCCATCTAATACATTCAGTCCATCTTCTGTACCTGCCCATATAAATCCGTCTTTATCTTTCAGTACACAATTAACATGGTTATCACTAAGCCCGTTATCTTCCGTAATCGGTGTTAGCAGGAACTGTTTTGATAACTGCCCGTAGAAACAAGCAGGAATTACCAGTAACAGGACTGTATAGAGGAATGATCTGACCAAAAAGTGGTTAGTTATTGTATCAAAAATAACCAAAGTCCTTATAACACCCTGACTAATTACATTGTAACTTAAATTATTTTAGAAGCTGCCCCTGCTTGTGTCTTCACCATGCCGGAATTTAGGAGTTAAACTTATTTGAGCTACGGTGTACTAATTCATCCGGCGTGTTATGTAATTCTTTAACTGTTCTACTATTCCGGGATGGTTGTATTTTTCCGCTAAAATCAGGGCATTTACCGCTCCGTCAAATTTGGTGGTATGCAAGGTTTGCACATCCGGATTTTTAGTTAGCAGCAACGCTACTTTATCATCATAACCGCTTTTGGCGGCATATTCCAAAAAGGTATACTCATCATACAATTTGTTTACATCAAAAGGATATTGCAGTAAAAGCTTCATCATTTCTGCGCTTTTGCTATAAACGGCTGAATACACCATTCCCCGGTAAGCTGTCTCTACCGGGTAGCCTTTTTCCAGGAGCAATTTTACGGATTCAATATCATCATTATTCACAAAGTCCCGTAATACTACCGCACAGGCATCCTTGTCTTTAATAAAGTCATTGGCAATCAAAAAATCAAACATTTCCATATTTCTTTGCTGCATCAAATCCTTGATTATTAAGTCTGCATTCTCAGCAAATGTAGGTTGGTATTTATTTACGGCCCACTTTACCAAGCTGTCTTGCTGATGCCGTACTAAAATAAAAATTGCCTGGTTGATATCCAGTCCATTTTGTACCAGCAATTGCAGCATGTCCGTGCTTTTGATGTTCCATTTATCACTATCCGCTAAAAAATCTTTCTCTTTTTTAATTGCTATCTGTACCAGCTCTTTTTTGTCTTCATCCACCAGGTAGTTGAATACACTTATAAATCCATTGTTCAACCTGATATACCCGGGATTATTATTTTCTTCATATTCTTTTTCAAATCCTGCAACATCGTTGGTATCTATTGCTTGTTGCAATTTTTTTAATTTTTTCGCTGCTTTGGCTTCACTTATGTATTCACTACCATGGCGTAATAATGGGATTGCTATACAAATGCCAATTAGTACGCAATAAATAATGGTTGCGATTAACTGTGGCTTTCCAAAAGAAAATGCTGCCGTATGAGGATACCTAAAAATCAATTGACCAATGCCTGTAATGGTTAGCATTAAAACAACGATGATACTATTTATAATCGCGGTAGTAGTATAATATATAGTTGGGTTGCCGGAATATTTTATGCTATTGATATACGCATATAAAAATATAAATACTAACAGCGCCGCGGCAATTGCCAATATCCAAGTAGGGAAATTGAGATACAGTACTTTATTTAGCAGGCTGAAAATTAATGCAGCACTACCCATTATGATAATATTAAAGGGTATATAAATAAAAAAAAAGGAAAAGAAAGTTAGAACCATCCCGTAATAAGTTGGAGGAACTTTTCATGATTGTACGAAATAATTGTTAAGTGCTTTTGCATCCATTCAAATCGTTTATTATATCCTTCCAGAAAATTGGAAACCTGCTGCCTTTCGCTGATGTCAATTTGTTGTCTGTTTGTACGTTGCCACATTCTACCGGAAAGCACGGAACATTTTAGATATGATATTTACATGCTTTAAGGTACGGAATACCTGGTTGTCTTTTTCATCCAGATAAATCTTACCATCTTTTTCCAGGTATTCATCGCCTGTATCTTCATGAACGCCTACTTTATACTTCCTGAAAACAATACCGCAAATAGCTCCTATTAGAAAAAGGGAAGCAGGAAAAAAATACATGAACCACTGGTCATTCAAATAACGGTGAAAGCTTACATTATAATAGACCTGATCATTCTTCGGGTTGTAAAGCACTTCAACGGTTTGCCCGGTTTGCAAGGCATCATATTCTGCTGTTGAAATATATTTAGCTGTATTGACAGTCCGTATATTCCCATCCGGGTAAGCAAAAGAAATGTGAATCTGATTGTCCAGACTTCCGCCTGACCTGCTTTTAGTCTGTGATTTTTCTAATACAATTGCTTTTAGCAATTTACCATTTTGTTCCATTGATTTTGTGTCTCTGATGTCAGTATATAGCCAGTAACAGCCAAATGCCGCAATCATACTAAACAGAAAAAACAACCGCAGGCCCAGGCTACGATACTTTCGTAAAATAAAAAACCAAACCAAAAAGGTAAATACCCCAACTGCTGCCATTTGCAGCTTAAAAGAGATAATACCGATGATATAAAAGAACATGATAGAAGTTTAAGGGTTCAAAGTTATAACGGGCCATCAAATCACATAACGGGCATTACTATCCGGTGGATTTAACTTTACAAATGGTCGTAAAAAAGGCATAGACACTGCTTAATATTTTAATTGTTTGTACCGGTTGGCTCCGGACAATATTTTAAAAATAATCCGGAATAGCTTTTAAAAAAATAAAGTACCAGGAATACGGTATTTTTATAGTAAAAAATTTGAACCTGAAAATAACTGTAATAGCTATTAACATATCTCTTCGGATATTTGATATTTACATGTAGTATGCAAACAAAATTAGATGAGATTAATTACAGGTCATTGCGTCCGCCGCGGCGGATGCCCGTGGCAATCCCCAACAGAACCGGGAAGATTGCTTCGTTGGGCATCCGCCGCGGCGGACGCAATGACACGAAGATTATTCTAATGTGATTGTACATTATTACTTACCAGCCAAACAAATAAATATTTACAAATGCCCGGTAAAACCATCCTCACCTGGAAAGATGCTGACGAGCTTAGCCAGGCAGCAGCACTCTTTTTCGTAGCAGAATGTCAGCGTTGTATTGTGCAAAAAGGGAATTTTGTAGTGGCCCTTTCCGGAGGCAGTACGCCTAAAAAGTTATTTGAATTGTTGGCTACGCCGGGCATTAGCCGCAACATTCCCTGGAAGCAGGTGTTCCTTTTTTGGAGTGATGAACGCTTTGTACCGCTAAGCGATGCAGAAAGTAATTACCGCATGGCGAAGGAAAGTTTGCTTGATCATATTTTCATTCCCAAAAAAAATGTATTTGCCACGCCGGTAAAAGGTAGTCCAAAGGATTGTGCCGGGCAATATGAAGAAAACCTGCGTCGGTTTTTTGGCGGAAAAAAAACGGTGTTCGACTGGTTGCTGCTGGGTGCAGGGCCGGACGGGCATACGGCTTCTCTTTTTCCCGGAACGGATATTTTAGGAGAGAAAAAATGCCTGATAAAAGAAGTATGGGTAGAAGCAAAACAAACCTGGCGAATCAGCTTTACGTATCCGTTGATTAACAAGGCAACTAATGTTGTTTTTTTGGTAAGCGGTGCTGAAAAAGCACCCGTGATAAAAGAAGTATTGAAAAAAAACATTTCAAAAAATCCGCTACCGGTGCAATTGGTACAGCCCGCAGCAGGGCAGGTTTGGTGGCTGGTAGATGAAGCAGCAATGGGTATGTAAGGTTGCCAATTTCCCAAAAGTTGGCAACCTTTAGTCTAACGTAGGCGCAGGACTCTGTCCTGTGCCTATGCGTTACTTATTTAAAATCTCCAACAAAATCTGTTCATACACTGTAACAGCCTGATAGTTAGATATTACTAAATGTACCTGCAACATGCATAAATTTCAATCAAAAGTAACGGCAGGGCACAGGACGGAGTCCTGCGCCTATGCGGGAGCACATTTTATGAGCATTCAAATACAAATCATATTATTTCTTTTAATTGGCATTTTACCAGCATGTTCAAATAATTTAATTTCAGAAAAAAATAAGAGTATCGATAAAAAATTCACAGCTTGGTGGGCAGACACTTATTGGGAATTCTATTTTAAGAAAGATGGATCATTCAAAAGAATATCGATGGGACACTATGGTAATACTGAAGTTCATGGAAATTACGAAATGGTATTAGATACAATTCATATTATCTCAGGATTTAAGAACACCAATGGAACTGTAAATGAATATTATCTCATAGATAAGGACAGTTTTTTAATTGACTTAGAATTACTCTATGATTATAAATCGCAAGAAAGAATTGATACGTCGTCTTTTGTTAATTTACCAGTAGAATTAGGAAAGAATATTTTGGTATAAAGAATGTTAAATGATTCAATGCGCAGAACACCAACTTTTGGAAAGTTTGGGAACTTTCCAAAAGTTGGTGTTCTGTTCTAATTTCGCACCATCATGGACTTAGCTATTTCCTATACCCATCCGGTGGTACTGTTTGATGGTGTTTGCAACCTTTGCAACAGTGTAGTGCAGTTCGTTATCAAACACGACCCGAAAAAACAATTTCGTTTTGCATCCCTGCAATCTTCTTTCGGGCAGCAGGTATTGCAGCAGTTTCATCTGCCGATGACGGAGTTTAATTCCTTTATTTATTTGGAAAATGGTAAGCTATACACCAAAAGCACCGGCGCCCTGCGGATGGCCAAAAAAATGGGGGGCTGGTGGACTTTACTGTATGGCTTTATGATTGTTCCACCCTTTATACGCAATGGAGTATACAATTGGGTGGCCGGCAATCGCTACCGGTGGTATGGCAAACAGGAAACCTGCTGGATTCCTACGCCCGATTTAAAAATGCGGTTTATTCAATAGCAGCATCCATTTCCCGGCGGATAATTCTTTTAAATCGCCGTTCGTTTCTCATAAAACTGATATGGGTAACCACTATAGAAATGATGGCTGCAATAGTCAATAGTCTATATAACTTTTGCAGGCTGTTACGTTCAATCTGCACAAAATTATTCATCACAAAAAAAAGAAAAAGTGCTGCTACAAAAAACCAGATAAAAATATACAGCACATAGTAGCCTATACGGGAACCGCTGCGCTGCTCCTCCCAATGGCGGATAAATCTTCGTTCTTTATGTGTAAGCATTAGCTCTTTTTTAAACCTTTTCAGAAAATAGTTCCTTACTTTCTGGTACCCGATTTGCCAATCCATCTACTACGTAGCCACTCACATTTGTAAACTGTAGTTGCTTAAATAATTCCACATAGTTTTTTACCTGTGTGGCCAGGCAGTTATCCGCTTTCCCACCGGTGAATGTAAATTCAATGATGCGGGTTTCCGTACCATTTGTAAGCACTAAAGCAGGACGCTTGATTTGCTGCTGTGCCGTAAGTATATTTTGAGCTCCCAGCCGCCACATTGTTCCCTGCACCCAGGGCTCAAACAGGTGATGCTGTAATGTTTTATTCAGTATTTGCTGTACCTCGGTTTTTATTTGCGGGCTTAGTAAGCCCTGCCGCTCCATCTGCAATAGTACAGCCGTTAATTCCTGTGGTTGTTGCAGCTTTGCCACAGCGGCATGAAGCAAGGTGTTTCTATCCCGTGGAAGTAAAACGGTTTCCTCTTCGGGCCGCAAAGCAGCAGGCCGTATGCGTAGTTGCTGCTGCCAATTGCCATATACCATATTGGTGAGTGCCAGGCCAGGTGCTGCTTCATCGGCAGAAGCCATTTCTTCCGGCGGGGTGCCGTAGTACAACACATTATCAGAAAATGCTTCCTGTACAGCCGGTATGCGGCTATCAGCAGCCGCTTCCCCATTGCTCAGTACATTATACAGTAAATCGCCGATGTTGTTAATTGTTTTGTTTTTTATAGCCGTTGGCTTTGGTAAAGGTGCATACGCTATAATTTGATGTTTAGCACGGGTTAGCGCTACGTATAATAAATTGAGGGCATCCATCTGGGTAAGTAGTTGTTCTTCAAAATATTCAAACGCAAAACTACTGTGGCTTACGTCCTTTTTATATTTTACCGGCACCATCGGAATATCGTCAAAACCGGTTCCGGCGGTTTTTACCCACAACCAGTTATTTTTCTTGGCATCCGGCTCCAGACACCAGTTGCAAAAAGGTACCAGTACCACCCCAAAATCCAATCCCTTTGCTTTATGGATGGTCATTACTTCTACCGCATTGCCACCGGTAGCAGGCAAAGCTTTCAAGTGGCCTTCCTCATCCCAGTATTCCAGAAAAGCCTGCAGGCCATCCCGGCCATACCGCACCCAATCCAGCACCACATCCTGAAAGGCCAGCAGGTACGCATAGCCGCTGGGTATGCGGTGCAGGTTCAGCAAATCAATCAATCGGTTTACCAGTTCGAGGATAGGTAGATTTTGTAATGCGTTGCGGTCATTGATGAGTGCTATTGGCAACAGCTCCTCGTTTTTTGCATTGCCTTCATACAGGCGGTGGCTGCTTACATTATCGCCTAAGTTTTTCGCCAGCGTTTGTATAATGAATGCTTTTGATATGGTATCCGCCGGGTTACTCAGCCAGCGCAGGGCAGCAATCAACATTTGTACGCTTTCGTTACTATCCAGGTACAACGCATCGGCGCTCAATACATCAAATTCAATGGTGCCGGTTAGCTGTTGGTATTCTATGAGGCTTTGAATGGCAAGCCGTGCTTCTTTGTTATTGCGGGTAAGGATCGTAATATCCTTTGGGGCATAATTAAATTCGCCAATCATCCGTTCCACCTGCCGTGGCAGGCGGTACAATACTTCCTCCTCAAACGTACGCCAGTTGCCATCTTCGTCTTCCTGCTCTTTTAAAAACTCCAGGTGCACCACGCCTTGTGGCAAGGCAGACATCGGAATATGCTGGTAGCTATCGGCATAAGCAGCCGCTATTACATTAAAATAATTCTGAGCCTTTAATTGTAGTTGAATATCGTCCGGTGCTTCCTGCATCTGGTTGTTGAAATGTTGCTGCAACCGCCGGGGCAATACATCAAATAAATAATTATTGCATTCAATTACCGGCTTAGCACTGCGGTAATTATCCTGCAGGGTACCGGTATACACAGGCTGGTGGCCTAATTGCTTTTTGATACCACTGTGTAGTAAACGCCAGTCGCCACTGCGCCAGCGGTAAATGGCCTGCTTTACATCGCCCACCACCAGGTTATATTTGCCTTCGCCCATGGCATTTTCCACCAGCGGCCTGAAATTATCCCACTGAAAAACAGATGTGTCCTGAAACTCATCGATGAGGAAATGCCGGAACCGGGCGCCGGTTTTTTCGAAGATGAAAGAAGCGTCATTTTCGGCAGCAATTTTTCGGAGCAACAGGTTAGCATCGCTGATCAGCAACACATTATTTTCGCTACGGTAATTGGCTAATTCGTTGGTAAATACCTGCATTAACTGCAGGGAGTACAGGTTAGCCGAAATAGCTTTGGCCGTAGTATATTTTTCGATGTTATCTCCGTAGTGATCTACCAATGCTTTCAGCAATTGATGCAGCCGGTCGCAAATGGTTTGAATTGTTTCTTTTTTGAGGGGATGCACTTTGGCGCCGGCCATTTTTGCAGGGTCTTCAATAATAGCCAACACCCGGCTTCCCGGGGCACAAAATTCTTTCCGGGAAGCTTTGAAAAAATGATTAATAAAGCCGCTGGTACCGTACGAAAAATCGACGGGGTCAAGCCCGTGAATATCTAATAAAGCCAATGCTTCTTTGGCCCATGCTTCCTGTTTGCTGCGGAAGCTGTGGATGGTGGCATATACCTGGCTGCGAAGCTGGTTAAATGCTGTTGCCTTATCTTCTTCCCGCATGGGTTTCATAGCTTCATCAAAGCCATTGAACCGTTCTTTGAATAGCTCGGCAGCCAGTTCCAGCATGTCGGATTTAAAATCCCAGTTTTTACCGTCGCTCAACCGGTCAACAGCCATATCGGTGACCCATTGTCGCAGGGCCTTGTTGGCATCCAACAGGATATATAACCTTTCGGCTAAATCTTTCTTTACCACCTCTTCATTCAGTACCAGCCGAAAGCCATCGTCGAGGCCAATTTCGTAGGCAAACGAGCGGATAATTTTCTGTACAAAACTATCAATAGTGGTAACGGAGAAGCGACTGTAATCGTGTAAAATATTGGAATAAACCGTAGCAGCATGCTGCTGTAAATCCTGCTTATTTAATCCTTCCACTTCCTGTAATAATACCTCGCCATATTTAGATGGCCTGCCCTGTGCCAGGTTTTTCAGTTCGCTGAGGATGCGATGCCGCATTTCGGCGGTGGCCCTATTGGTAAAAGTGACGGCTAATATTTCCCGGTAGCAGGTATCCCCCTGCAGCATTAGTTTCAGGTATTGCTTGGTAAGCAGAAAGGTTTTGCCGCTGCCGGCGGAGGCTTTATACAGATCAAGTTGGGGTGGCAGCGGGTGGGGCAGTTGCATGTGGTAAAGATAAGGTCTCACCCTCATCCCCGGCCCTTCTCCACGGGGTGGAGAAGGGTGCCTCGATGTAGCGGTGCTGATAAAATTCATCAGCGGGCCACTGCAGCACCATCTTTCGTAATTATTTTCAGGCAGCGGGTGATTATTGCTTAATTGCCCAATAGTTTTGCAGATTTAATTCTTTTGAACTCACCATCACATTTTGTAATAAATATTGCATAGAGGCACCCCTCTCCACTTGTGGAGAGGGGACGGGGGTGAGGGCATCAATTAATTTTGTATGCCGAATAAAACTTATTTCAACTGGAGCACCGGTAAGGATGCAGCACTGGCATTATGGTATGTAATGCAGGATAAAAATTACGAAGTGGGACATTTACTCACATCCGTTAATACGCATCATAACCGGGTAAGTATGCATGGCGTACGTAGGGAATTGTTGCAACAGCAGGCAACAGTCATTGGCCTGCCGTGTAGTACGATTGAATTGCCGGAGCAGCCGGATATGAGTGTATATGAAGCAGCTATGAAAGAAAAAATTTTGGAATTGAAATCTGAAGGGTTTACACATGCCGCATTCGGGGACATTTTTCTGGAAGATTTACGAACCTACCGGGAGCAGCAATTACAAGCAGTGGGTATAGCTGCACATTTTCCGTTGTGGAAAAAAGATACTACCTTTTTATTGAAACAAATAATTGCGCTGGGATTTAAAGTTATTATTATTTGCACAAATGCAACACTATTGCCGTCAGCATTTTGCGGAAGAAGAATTGATGAAAATTTTTTAAAAGATTTGCCGCCCGGTATTGATGCCTGCGGCGAAAACGGTGAGTTTCATACGTTTTGCTATGACGGCCCTATTTTTAAAAAACCGGTTCCATTTACTTTAGGTGAAAAAGTGTACCGGGAATACAAAGCCCCAACCTCCAATGGTAATGATGATTGCTTCACCACACCGCAACAGCAAAAAATGGGGTTTTGGTTTCAAGATTTGTTACCGGTAGATGGGATTATTTTATAATTCATAGGGCGTTGCCGCATGTTTCATAGGGCGTTGCCCTATGCTGAAATAGTGCTGCCCTTTCAGGGCGACACAATTGCCTACTGATAATTTGTATTCATTGCGCCATTTGCATATTTGCTAATTGTCACATTTGCTAATTTGCCTGGACTTATTCATCCTTCCACCGCCACAAATGTAGGCTGGCATACGTGCGGTAGGGTTTCCATTTTTGCGATAATTTTTCCATCTTTACCAGCATCTGTTTTTTATCTAAAGCCTCCAGACCGTACAATTTTTTCATGGCATTCTGAATGCCCAAATCAGCCACAGGAAATACATCTTCCCGCCCTAAGGTGAACATGAGCAACATCTCTACTGTCCAACGGCCCACGCCTTTGATAGCAGTTAGGAAATCAATAATTTCATCGTTACTCATGGCCAGCAGCATGGTGTCGGTTACTCCATGCTCAATGCAAAAAGCGGCTACATTTTGCACGTACTTTACTTTGGCATTGCTGAGTCCAATGGCTCGTAAGGTTTCCGGTTGTGTAGCCAACACTTCCTGCGGTTCCGGTTCGTAGCCATGGTATAAATCCAGAAAACGGTGATAAATGATTTTGGCAACTTTCGTGTGCAATTGCTGGCTCATAATGCTATCCATCAACCGTAGCGGAATATTCTGATGAAACTTTAATTCATGCATTTCTTCGCCCATGATTTTTGCCAGGCGTTTGTCTTTGCTGAGATGGTCTTTGTAGGACAAGGTGGTGAATGGTCAATAGTGAATGGTGAATGTAAAAACTAATCGCCAGAATTAAACTGTAATGCTTCGTATAGTATGCTTTACTGCCAATAACTTTTTCGGCTAAAGCCGGTATAATCAGCTACATCATTCATACAATCCGTTGGCTTCAGCCCAATGTCATTAAGATAATGATTGCGATAGCGGCTATGCGCCGTAGGTGCAACCTGTTTGTAGCAAACAGACATCATTGATGTTGGTGCATGCCACGTAGTGGCTACCTGATCAGAGAAGGGGTAGCCACTACGTGGCAATGATTCCCTTTGCCTCTTTGTTTGCTACAAACAGAAAGCCCCGATGGGGCTTATCTTAATGACATTGGGCTGAAGCCAACGGCAATTAATACAGATGAAGCTGAAGATTAATTTAATATTAAAGTGTAGATTCAAAAATCTTTTTTGGCCTGCGGATAATTACTTCGGAACCTTTTGCCAATACAACGCTTTTCGGAGCAACCGATAAATAAGGCACAAACGCTTTTCCATACAACGCTTCAATGTCAAAATCTGCCTGGTAACTATTGATGGCGTAGGTTTCCCAGGCGGGATGCTCAACGCCATACTCAATAGTTGTTTTGGTATTTAGTTCGTTATAGCCCCAGTAATGCTCCAGTATAAATTGCTCTTCGGAACCATCCTTTATGGCAGCCGGTGTACTGGTTGCTATAGCTTGTAAACTGTTCCAATGCCCCCGGTATTTCCATTGGTATTGAATGTTTATTTCGTTGCTTGTTTGTAATAAATGATGCCGCACCGGCATGGCATGGTAATGCTCATTATACAAGGTGTTGGCCATGTAGGCAATAACCGGCTGCGGTACAATTTCTGATACAAATGCTACACCCCGCTTCCATTCTTTTCCATCAAAATGTTTTACATACAGCCGCAGGTTTATCTCGTTGAAATGCGTATGCAGCGGCCACCGGATGCCAAATACTTTTGTGTTATTGAATTGAAATCCAACCATGCTGAGCACTGCTTTGCCCTGCCATAAATCCAGTTCCACATGCGGTGGTATAAATGGTTTTAGAATTTCCGCCGGCACTTCGTAATTCAGCATTAGCAGGTATTCCCAGCGGGCACTTAAAAAAATTGACAATTGATAATGAATAATTAATAATGATAAACAGGTTGTAAACGTTTAAAGTTTAGAATTGGTTGTATCTTTTGCTCTCCGACGTCTCTGAATTCGTATCCCTATATTTCCCCTATTCTGTAACTACAACCTCCCGAATAAAACTTTTGAGTTACCCGATGTTACATTAGCTGAAATCCGATCTCTCAAATTAAACTTTTGCCAAGTTTAAGAACTTGCCAAAAGTTATGTTCATGCCGTAAGGTTTGTCAGTTGCAAATAATTTACAGCATTGCATAGACATGGTTGTTACACGTTATACTGTATAAGTGAGATCCTTTCTATCTCTTTCATTGAAAGAAAAGAAAACGACAAATCAAAGATTACAACGATGTCAAATAGTAGTACAAATGCCAAGTTCATAAAAAGGAAAAGATTAAAGTATACCTGCCGTAACAAAAAATGTAGCATGTTACAACCGCATTATTCACGATTCACCATTCACCATTGACTATCTCACCATCACCATCTCACTTTCATTGTTATTCCTGTCTATAACACTGATGCCGATTTGCTGAGCCGGGTATAAGGAAAAAAACTGGTCGTTCAGTGCAAGTTCAGTACTGCCCGGAAATAGTTTCATCAGGTAAGCTGCATTATCCGAATCAGGCACTACGCCTTTCGGAAATGCATATACGGCAAAGGCCTTTACCTGCCTGCCCAGGCTGTCTATTGGTTTATAGTGTACACTGGTATCGGGAGCTATCAGCATTATTTTTTCCCATGTGTTTTACTACCGGTGGGGCAGGGGCAATGCTGTCAATCCAGGGCATTGACGGTACAATGGACAGGTTACGGTAATAATTGTTTCGTAAGGTGTCATTCCAGCCGTAGGGGTTTTTGTAAAATATTTTGCTGCTATAAAAAACACTGCCTTGTATGTCTTCATATTCCCGCAGCAGCTTAATCTGGTTGGGAATTTGGTTTTTATCCCTCCAGGCACTATTGCTGCCGGCCCCGGTAGTATCCATGACCGATATATACATGCCTGCCATAACTGTGTGCCGCCCACCAGTCTACCAGTTCTTCATAATCGGCTTTTTCATAGCCAATTTCCCAGTACAATTGCGGGGCTACATAATCAATCCAGCCTTTTTTCAGCCATAATAAAATATCGGCATATAAATCATCATAATTTGTTGTGCCATGCGTATTGCTGCCATCTGGGTCGTCCTTTTTATTGCGCCAGATACCAAAAGGGCTGATGCCAAATTTTACATGGGGCTTAATGCTTTTAATAGCCTGGCTAAGCATCAGGATAATGGAATCCGCAATTACTGCGCCGCCACACTTCCTTTTCGCATTCCGCCACCATAACGCAAATAGGAAGCCTGGTCGGGAAAATCTTTGCCGGCTACTTTATATGGATAAAAATAATCATCGAAATGAATGGCATCCACATCGTATCGTGTTACCACATCCCGGATTACATTGGTTACAAAACGGCGGGCGTCCGGATTTCCGGGATCGAAGTATTTTTTGTAGCTTTCTGCTTCACTGCCATATACCCAGAACCAGTCCTTGAAAAGTTTAGTTGGGTGGTTGGCTGCTACCGATGAACGGGCCACATTAAACACTGCCCGGTAAGGATTGAACCAGGCATGAAATTCCATGCCCCGGCGGTGTGTCTCTTCAATCATAAATTGCAGCGGATCGTAGTAGGGTACCGGGGGCAGGCCCTGTACGCCGGTCAGGTATTCGCTCCAGGGTTCGTATTGGCTGGGGTAAAAGGCATCGGCAGCAGGGCGTACCTGCACTACTACAGCGTTCATTCCGCAGCTTTGCAGTAAATTCAGCAGGTTGATGAATTCTGTTTTTTGAACGTCGGACGAAAGGCCACGGCGGCTGGGCCAGTCAATATTTTCAACGGTAGCGATCCAGGCACCTCTGAATTCATACTTCGGATTTTGACCAAAAAGAAAATTATTTACCACAACCAGGTAAATGAAAAGAAACAGGTAACGGCACAAATTCATGGGGCGAATGTCGGAAATCATACATTGTTCCGCCACAACGGATAACAAGATTCAAAAATTGTAAGGGTAGCAGTCCGTTTTATGCGGGTGCTATTCTACCGCCGTTTTCTGCCGGATAGCATCCAGCAGGCTATTTAGCCGGGCAGCATCTTCTTCGGTAATGGTGCCCACCAGGTCATCCATCCGGGAGTCGTATTTATCCATTTCTTTCAGCAGTGCTTTGCCTTTTTCCGTAATGAATACATCTACCAGGCGTTTGTCTCTTGCGCAAATCTTTTTTTCTACCAGTTCTTTTACAATCAGCCGGTCAACAATGCGGCTGGTATCGCTCATTTTGTCCAGCATCCGTTCCCGTATTTGTAATGTACTAATGGGTTCCTGGGCACCCCGTAAAATGCGTAAAATATTATACTGCTGCATCGTCAGGTCGTGGCAGGTAAACTGCTCCTGCATTCTGTCCCGCAGCCAGTTGAAGGTATAGATGATATTGACGATAGCTTTATGGCGCTCGCTGCGGAAGCTTTGCTGGTAAATTTCTTTTTCGAGGCTCATGGCGTTGAGTTTCTTAGGTTGGGTTAATGATACTCAAATATACGTCAGTTGTAGGGAAAACAACAGACGACAGAGGACTACAGATGAGGGACACCGTGACACCGGGTTGAAACCCGGCGCTACAAAATGGACCGTGCCTACGGCACTACAAATTCCGTAAGCAGAGCATATAAGTTTCTCTTTGCTAATTTGCCTATTTGTTATTTTTTAACAGTTGCATTCATTTTGTTTTTGCATTCATTGAGTAATTGAGCCATTTGCTAATTTGCTAATTTGATTTACTTCCCAGCCAGCGATACCCTTTTAGCAATAATCGTCACGTCTTTTGTCCACGTATATTCTTTCGCATACCATTGGTCCATTGCCTTCAAACTTTGTTCCGGCAGGTTTTTACCGGTAGTGGCCGGCATGGCATCGGGTAACAGAATGCCAGGTTTCAGGGCCGGAAGATGTATGGCTGCATCATGATAACCAATCCAGGTGTTTTTACCGGCTAATACCCGCAAGCAGTTGGTAACGAACTGCACCGGGTTTCTAACCAACAGGAAATGCAATGGCAGTGATGCCAGCAACAGCAGGGAAGCGGCAATATCCAGTGAGCGCTTGCTGCTACAATGGTACAGACGACCAAGGTTGAAAATTTCTTTTGCTGCAACTGCTTCGCCGCCCGTATCCTTGCTATGGCTGCCAACAATGCTATGGCTGTGACGGTAGTGAAAAGTATAGCGCAAACGCTTGTGCTGTTGCATTAATACAATCGCCGCTTTCATGGTCATATCTTTATCAATACAAAACAGCAGTTCCCCGTACGGGCATTGCTTTCAACAAATCACTTACCTGGCTTATCTGGCCTATGGCTTTTTGTTCATTATTATGCGGTGCAATACGGCCTAATATCCGTTCCGCCCGGCCGGCAGCATGCAGTAACTGCTGTACTTCGTTAAATGCAGGCAGCGATGCAGCAACCAAGGTTTGCTGTTGTTCCCCCATTTTCGTCGGCAATAGTAAGGGCGCCCGCCTGCAACAGGATATACCGGAATAAGAGAATAACAATAGAGGCAAGCAGCCCGCCAAATAAAACAATGCCTCTTGAAAAACGGTATTCATCGTTCAGCAGCGAGTAAGCCGCCAGATTTATTACAATCGCTGCCATCATTGCGTACCAGGTTCGTAATGGCTTATACCAGCGCTGATATAAACCAGCCATGGCGCCTGCTATAATAAAAAGTATAGTAAATGCCGGGAAGATTGTCCATACGATTTCCGGCCGCAAGTGCAGGCCTTTTCTTACCCAGGTTTGCCATACGTGTTTTAGGGAAAACAGGCTGAGCATAACGATAAGTGCATCCAATAGCGGCAAGCCAATCCATTTTACAAAAGAGATGGCTGCACTAAGGCCGGCCCGCAGCCAGATGGCCACCTGAATAAAAGACCGGAATAACATGGCCTTACCGCCACCATAATGTTTTTGTACAAATACATACATGGCCTGGTAAAACATCCGTACATAGTTCAGGCTTCCTTTTTTTGTGCTTTCACCCTTGAAGTGGATGATTCGACTACCGGCAAAATACCAGTTTTGCCAGCCACTTTTCTGGATGCGGTAGCTCAGGTCAATGTCCTCGCCATACATAAAAAAGCGTTCATCGAAGGCACCGGTTTGTTGCAGCACTTTACGCCTTACCATCATAAAGGCGCCTGCCAGTACATCTACCTCGTTGCTTGTAGCTTCGGGTAAATGGCCCAGGTGGTAACGGGCAAACCATTTCGATTTTGGAAATAGCCCGGCAAGTCCTGTTAATTTAAAAAAAGACGTAAGCGGTCCGGGAAAAGCTCTTTTTGATTCTTTTAAAAAACGGCCACTGCCGTCTACCATGCAAATGCCAAGAGCACCGGCCTGCAAATGCGCCGACATAAAATAAAGGCAATGATGCAGGCAATCTTCGGGTAGTAGGGTATCCGGGTTTAAATACAAAATCAATTCGCCGGTTGCCAATTGTAACGCCTGGTTATTAGCGGCCCCAAACCCGGTATTTTCCGGATTATCAACCCAAATTACCCAGGGAAAAAGCGGCCGCAAATAAGGCAAGCTTCCATCCGTGCTGTGATTATCCACTACCAACACCTCGGCAGTTATACCATGTATGGCAGCTTTCACCGAGTGCAGGCACTGCTCCAGGAAATGCTTTACGTTATAATTGATGATGATAATGGATAATTGCACGACGGCGAATGTCGTTTTTTTAGCCGGCAGTCAGCAGTCGAAAGTCGGCAGGCTGATAACTATACCGGTACCCGGATCATTAACTCTCCCATTAATGACTGTTGCACAAGAAAACGCCTTATCCGAACTTCCGGACTGATAACTGCCGACTGCCTGACTGCCGACTAAACCTATCTTTGCCCTTATGCTTAAACAAACACTGTTAGCTGCCGCTAAAGCCGGTGGCGACGTCATGCAACACTTCTTCAACGGTACGTTTACCATCAGTAATAAAGAAGGGATCAACAACCTGGTAACCGAGGCTGACCATGCTGCCGAAAAAGCCATTTTTGAGGTAATCCGGCAGCAGTATCCCGATCATTACCTGCTAAGCGAAGAAGCCGGCATATTGGAAACCACCAGTAACTATAAATGGATTATCGATCCGATAGATGGTACCGTCAATTTTGCCCATGGTATACCTATTTGTGCCGTAAGCATTGGCATTGAAAAAGATGGAAAAATGATTGCCGGTGTGGTATATAGCCCTGCCTTAAATGAATTATTCGTAGCCGAACGGGGTGGTGGTGCCTGGCTGAATGATAAACAAATACACATAAGCACCGAAACCGAACTGGTAAAAGCCTGCCTGGTTACCGGTTTTCCGTACACCTATTTGGATGAACCAAACGGACCGCTGCAATGTTTTGAACGGTTCATCCGCAAAGGTGTACCGGTGCGGCGGCTGGGCAGTGCCGCATTGGATTTATGCTGGGTAGCTGCGGGCCGCTTTGATGGCTTTTACGAACACAAGCTGCAACCCTGGGATAGCGCTGCCGGTTTTTTAATTGTAGAGGAAGCGGGCGGAAAGGTTACGGATCTGAAAGGTGCTTATTATTCGCCGTACGAGCCGGGCATTATTGCCAGCAATGGATTGATACATGATGAACTACAGCGGGCAGTGCAAAATGAGCACCCTTTTTTTAGGTTGGAGAAGTAAATGATGTTTCAACAAACCCGAACGAAGATTTAACTGCACGGGTTAGATTTCCATCATTTTCATTCAATATCTTTAAATATAGTTTCATTCGAATCTTTATAAATTAAATAGTATGCAAGATCATGTGGAGATAGCTTTTGATGAGCTAATTAAAATAGCAAAACAATTGCCGCCGCAAAAGTGGGAAAAGCTAAAACAGGAAGTAGAATCCAGTACCTCAAATGATACGGAACGGGAAGCGTTTAGAAAGTTATTGTTGAACGGCCCTGTTTTTTCAGAAGAACAATTGAGAACCATAGGTGAAAACCGCAAAAGCATGAACGAATGGCGGACAAGATAATACTGGCAGACACATCCCTTCTTATCGATTATTTTAGAAAAACGGACAAGTCTAACGCTATATTATTTACGCTATTTGATCAGGGCTACAATTTTTGTATTTCATCTGTAACCCATTATGAAATTTATTCAGGCGCAACGGCTGCGCAACTTTTATTCTGGAGAAATTTTTTAGAAAAAACAACAGTGTTACCCTTTGACGAATCAGTGGCGGAAGTTGCAGTTGGTATTAACAATGCTCTAAAACAAAAAAATAAGCAAATTGAAATAGCTGATTTGTTCATTGCCGCAACCGCTATTTCAGCAAAGCTGCCTTTTGCAACTTTGAATCGAAAACATTTTGAACGCATTGAAGAATTGGTTATCGTAAACTGAGAAATGTAGTGAGCAGGTACAAGTTGTTGAAGAACAATATGAATTAATGTAATATTTAATAATCAAATATGCTGAAGGGTTTGAAATATATATCAGATAAAAACGGCCACAAAGAAGCTGTGATTGTACCGATTCAGATTTGGGAAGAACTGAACGATAGTTACAGAAAACTTCAACATAAACTACAAATCTTAAAAGGTATTCGGGAAGGATTGACAGAAGTAAAACAATCAAAAAGAAGTGGGAAGAAGTTACAAACATTAAAGGATTTTTTGAAGTAAGTGAATAATACCTTTTTAAAATAACTGTATTGTTAAGGTCATTCAAAACAGAGGTATAAGCAATTTTAAACTAACACACAATGAAACTTTATGATTTATGAGATATTGACAATAGCAGCAATTATTTTAGGGCCAATAATTGCAGTTCAAACTGATAAATTTCTTACGAGAAGAAGAGCAGACAAAAACAGAAAACTGTCAATTTTTAAAACACTTATGGCCACTCGTGGTAATCCTCTAAGCCGAGATCATGTTGAAGCTTTAAATTTAATTGATATAGAATTTTCAGATAATAATTTCAAAAAAATTTCTGAAAGATGGAAGGAATATTTTGATAATTTATGTCAAAACCCTGAGAAAGAGGAACAGATAGTTGTATGGAGGGCTAGAAATGAAGAATTCCTTACAAATCTCCTCGATGAAATGGGAAAATCTTTAGGGTATAAATTTGATAAGGTGCTTCTCAAACGCGGTATTTATTTCCCAAGAGGGCATGAGCAAATGGAAATGGAATATCAAATTATCCGAAAAGGAATGGTTGATATTATGATGGGAGAGAAAGAATTACCGATAAACATAGCAAAAGCTGACATTGAAATAGATGTAGACAAACAGCGTGAATTGCAGGATTTGATGATACAATACTACAAAGGGGAAGTACAAAAAATTAATAACGCCACCCCAATCAAAATTCATAATTCCTAAATCATAAATCCCCTTGGAACGTACCGAAATAGCAACCCTCGGCGAGTTTGGCCTGATAGACCATCTTACCCGAAACAACGAAACCCGCCAAAGCAGCACCATCCTCAGTATTGGCGATGACGCTGCGGTGATCGACCACTTTGGTAAGCAAACCGTTATCAGCACCGATCTGTTGCTGGAAGGCATTCATTTCGACCTTAGCTATACGCCGCTCAGGCACCTGGGCTATAAAAGCGTAGTGGTAAACCTGAGCGACATCTACGCCATGAACGCTACGCCTACCCAAATTACGGTGAGCATTGGCTTTAGCAACCGTTTTAGTGTAGAGGCATTAGACGAATTTTATGAAGGTATATATGCCGCCTGCGAAAAATACAACGTAGATCTGGTGGGTGGCGATACTTCCACTTCCAACAAAGGCTTTATCATTAGCGTAACGGCTATCGGCGAAGTAACACCGGATGAGTTCGTTACCCGGAGCGGCGCCAAGCCCAACGATCTGCTATGCGTAACCGGCTACCTCGGCGGTTCATTTTTAGGGCTGACACTTATGGAAAGGGAAAAGAAAATCTTTCTGGAAAACCCGAATATTCAGCCCGACCTCGAAGGAGAAGATTACATCGTTGGCCGCCTGCTGAAACCTGAAGCCCGCAAGGACATTATTGAATTTTTTGAGCAGCAAAAAATAGTGCCCACCAGCATGATGGACGTAAGCGACGGCCTTAGCAGCGAAGTGCTGCACCTGTGCCGGCAAAGCGGCTGCGGCGCCAAAGTGCATGAGGAAAAAATACCCGTACACGACGCAGCCCGGCAGTTTGCCTATAAGCTGCAAATTGACCCGACCATGTGTGCCCTCAATGGTGGCGAAGATTATGAGTTGGTGTTCACGATGAAACAGGAAGATTATGATAAAATTGTGCTGAACGAACAGATCAGTGTGATTGGCTATATGACTGAAAATGTGGAAGAAACGGTACTCATCACTAAGGGCGGCAATACGCACAAGTTGGTGGCACAGGGGTGGCAGCATGGTAGCTAATGTGCAAATCTGCAAATGGCTCAATAGCTCAATGAATACAAATGGGCAATAGGCAACCTGCTTGCTGCAGGCAGATTAGCAAACGAGTAAAACAATTACAACAATTAAGAACCAATCACTAACAGGCAATCTCTGACAACTGATTTCTGACAACCGACAACTCATTCCTATGCGTTCTCTCCGTTTTGTGTTTCCCTTATTTGCTGTGGTGGCATTGGTATTCTGGAGCCGCCAGGCTTTCCAAAGCACCAATGCGCCATCTGTATTCGACATTCCTAAAAAATTAGAGGAAGAAAAACTCACGATTGTGGTGCGGCTACACAGCGAGCCTGGCGGTGCTGAGGTTTGGAGCACCAGCAAAAGCGGCAGTGAAGACGACCGCCTGTACCTGCAGCCGGCCAGGCCGTCGCAAACCATCCCGCTGGAGTATTACCAGTTAAAAGACAGCGGCTATGTGCTGAAACTCTACGGGTCGTTTTACAAAGGAAAAGGGATTCCGGAAGCCTATTTCAGCATTCAGCCCAAGCCGGAGCGGTACTCCGTTTTCCGGTACGAAAGCCTCGACGTGGTAAAAGATGAGTAAGCAGATGAATACAGACGACAGACCACAGACGACGGACCACGGATTATTAATTTTTGGTTTGCGTGTATATTCTTTCACATGGCTTTTAGAATAATTGAAAACCGTGAAACTGCCTTTCCATGCCAATGCCGGTTTTTACCTGTGGTCTGCCGTCCGTCGTTTGTCGTTTTCCTTTTTTACTGTCGTCTGTGGTCTGTTGTCCGTCGTTTTCCTTTTTTACTGTCGTCTGTGGTCTGTTGTCCGTCGTCTTCCTCTTTTATCCGTTGTCTGTGGTCTGTTGTCCGTCGTCTTCCTCTTTTATCCGTCGTCTGTGTTCTGTTGTCCGTCGTCTTCCTCTTTTATCTGTCGTCCGTGATCTGTTGTCCGTCGTCTTCTTTTCACATTTCGCCGATACTAACCAAGCATTTGCTTTTTGTGGTATAATGCTTGCTTTCAGCACAAAATACCATCGCTACTACCTGTTACAAACCCTGCTGCAATTGATAAAGTAGCGCACTGCGTATGAGGAAACAGCCAACATGAGTATATCTGCAAAAAAAATACTGCGCAAAACCGGGAAGGTATTGTTATGGATTATAGCGAGCATTGTTTTCCTGATCCTGTTAGTGTATATATTAATTCAGATTCCGGCGGTGCAGGAATTTGGTAAAAAGAAGATCGTTTCTTATCTCCAGAAGAAAATTAAAACCAAGGTTTCTATTGACCATCTGTCGCTTGAGTTTCCGAAAAGATTAGTGCTGGAAGGTGTATATTTTGAGGACCAGCGCAAAGACACACTGCTGGCTGCTCAAAAGCTGCGGGTGGATATTGCCTTATTTAAATTACTGAAAAGCGAAGTGGAAATAGGATACCTGGGCCTCGACGGCGTTCGGGGAAATATTTATCGTACCGGGAGCGATACGCTGTTTAACTACGATTATATTGTAAAAGCTTTCATGAGCGACCAGGAAAAAGACCCTGCGGATACGGCTGCCAGCACCATGAAGTTTAAACTGGATCAGATTGTATTTAATAATATCCACGCTACTTTCAAAGACGACCAGACCGGCAATGATGTAGATTTCAACCTCGGCCATTTTGATACCCGCATTAAAACTTTCGACCTGCAGCACTCCATTTACGAAGTGCCCGACATCAATATCTCCGGTATCCGGGCTACTGTAAAGCAGTACAAACCATTAATGACTCCTCAGCCGGTGGCTGTAGTGGAAGCCGAAAGTAATCAACCCATGGACCTTGATCTTCGGTTGAAAACCATTAACCTGAAAGACATTCAGTTTGCTTACGACAATACCCTGCAGGCTTTAAGTACAAGATTGAACCTGGGAGAAATGATTGCCGATGTAAAAAATATCAACCTGAAAACCCTGCTGATACAACTAAATAAAATTGAATTAAACAATACCAAAATTGCGGTGGGTTTGGGTAAATCGCCGCAGGCAGTAATGGTAGCGAACGAAGTAGCCAAAAAAAGTGTGGCACAAGCCAACAATCCCTGGAAAATTGAACTGGGAAAACTGCTGTTTAAGAACGATGACGTACAATTTGAAAACGATAACCTGCCTAAGCAAAGTAGCGGAATGGATTATGCGCATTTGAACATTAAGGGTCTGAACCTGGACGCTGATACGCTGGCATTTACCCCCACGGAATATAAAGGCCGCATTGCAAACCTCAGTATGACGGAAAGAGGCGGTTTAGACTTGCAAAAGCTGGCTACTAGTTTTTATTACGGCCCTAAAGAAGCTTACTTAGACAACCTTATCTTCCAGACACCCAACTCGTCATTAGGTAATAAAATCAGGATTACTTATCCATCCGCCGACTCAATGGCTACGCATCCCGGCGAAATATTTGTGGATGCCGATTTGAATGAATCGAGGCTGGCAGTAAAAGATTTGCTGGTGTTTATGCCAACGCTTCCGCAGCAGATGCCTGCTATTAACCGTTATCGTAACAATGTGCTCCGGATAAATACCAATATCCGTGGCTATGTAAAAGATCTGAACATTCCGGTGTTTCAGTTGAGCGGTATTGGCAGCACATCTATTGCGATGTCGGGCAATATCAAAGGGCTGCCGGATGCTACAAAAGCAACGTTCGATCTGAAACTTAATAATTTTAAAACGACCCGTGCCGACCTCGAAAGTTTTTTACCAAAAGGAAGCATTCCTCCAAACATACGCCTGCCGGAAACCATTGCAGCACAAGGTGCTTTTAAAGGAAATTCCGGCGTAATGGGCGGCAAACTGAGCATACAAACCGAACGGGGTTCCGCCAGTGTAGATGGCAATTTTAATGCAAATAACAAAAGTTATAATGCCACAATAGCACTGAATAATCTGGATGCTGGTTATTTTGCCAAACAGGAAAAAATGCTGGGCCATATTACCCTGAAAGCGACCGCCAAAGGCAGCGGCTTTGATATGAAAACGGCCAACGCGGTGGTAGATGCAACGATACAGCAGGCTTTTGCAAACGGCTACAATTACACAAACTTACAATTGAATGCAAATGTAAAAAAAGGCAATGCTGTTGTAAAAGCCCGGATGAACGACCGGAATATTGCTTTTGATTTGAGTACCACCGCCAATCTTAATTCCAAATTCCCGGCGGTAAAACTGGATTTGCAATTAGATACACTGAACCTGCAACGCCTGAAATTGCTGCCTGCTAATTACCGGTTGAAAGGTCATATTGTAGCCGATCTGCCCGGTACCAATCCGGATGCGTTGGTAGGCACCGTTAGCATCAACAACCTGGTGTTTATGGATTCGGTTAGGGCTATCTCATTGGACAGTATATCCGTTACCGCGGCAAATAACGGCGCCACAGAAACCATTGATCTGCAATCCCGGTTTGCCACACTGAGATTGGACGGCCAGTACAAGCTGAGTGAGTTGGGAAATGGTATTCAGCAAACCATTAACCGCTACTATGCCTTGCCCAATTACAAACCCTTACCATTTAGCCCGCAGGCCTGGACGCTAACAGCTAAAATAACGCCTGCCGGTGAGTTGGCTACGATGTTCCCGCAGCTAAAGGGTACCGATACCATGCGGGTGGATATGGCTTTTAACAGTGCTCAGAATTTATTGAATCTTTCGGCACGTGCCCCATTGATTGTTTTTGGCGCCCAGAAAATTGATAGCCTTACCATTACCGCTAATACAAACGGTAACCAGTTGGATTATGCAGCCACCCTGAATTACGCCGGTAGTAAAGATTTTTTTGTAAACCGTACCTCGCTTACCGGCAACCTGGCTAATAATATTTTAAATGCCGATCTGGATATTAAAGACCCCAAACAACAAACCAAATACGCATTAGGCGTGATACTGAATGCACTTCCTACCGGGGTAAAAGCCAGTCTGAAACCCAACCTGATCCTGAACAAAGAAAAATGGGCTGCCGGTGCCGGCAATTATATTCAGTACGACCAGGCAGGTATTATCGTCAATAACCTGGTTATCAGCCAGGGAAATGAATCGCTGGGTATTAACAGTCAGTCATTGTCGCCCACAGCACCTATTGAAGTACGGTTTAATAATTTTCAAATTGGTACGCTTACCCGTTTTGCCGAGCAGGCCAATGTAGGCGTAGGTGGTACGATTAACGGGAATGCCGTTGTAAAAAATGCCATGACCGTGCCTGTTTTTACCAGCGACCTGGCTATTCAAAACCTGACATATGGTAAGGATACATTAGGTAACTTAAACGTAAAGGTGGATAATGAAACGGCCAATGCTTACAACGCTGATGTACGGATTACCGGATATGGCAACGATGCCCGGCTAACCGGCAAGTACTACACCGGCGAAAGTCGCATGGACCTGAACCTGCAGGTAAACACCCTGAACTTATTGACCGCCAAAAAAATACTGGCGCCGGATATCCTTACGGATGCCAGTGGAAACATCCGTGGCAATATTGCCGTTAAAGGTACCCTGGACCGGCCCTCTGTGGTAGGTGAACTGCGGTTTGAGAAAGCATATATTACGCCTACCATGCTGGGGGAACGTTTCTATTTCAATAACGAAGCAATTGTAGTAACCACACGGGATATTGTTTTCGACCGCTTTACTATTGCCGATTCCTCCGGTAATAAAGCCATTATTGACGGCAATATTTACACCTCCGATTTTAAAAACTTCAAGTTTGATATGGATTTTACGGCCCGCAATTTCAGGGCGGTAAATGTGGCCCGGAAAAGTGGCAGCACTTTTTTTGGCCGGTTAAACCTGGATACCGATCTGAAAGTGCGGGGCACTGTAAATGCGCCCAGCATTACCGCCGATCTGAAAATTAACCGCTCTACCGATTTTACCATCATTACCCCTACGCCTGATCCGGAGTTGGTAAGCCGGGACGGTGTTGTCCGGTTTGTAGATTATAGCAGGCTTGACAGCGGTAAGGTGGTCATCAACCCGTTGGATACCATTATCAGTACGGAGTTAAAAGGCATTGATCTGACTGCCAATATTGAAACAGATACGGCTGCCATGTTCACCATGATTATTGATGAGCGCAGCGGAGATGCCCTTAAAATACAGGGCCGGGCCGACCTGGCCGCAACCATGGACAAAAGCGGCAAAATAAGCCTGACCGGCGATTATGAAGTTACCCGCGGTTCGTACCAGCTATCCTTTAATTTCTTAAAACGTCGTTTTGATATACAGCGTGGTAGTACCCTTACCTGGACCGGTGATCCTACCAGTGCCAATGTAAATATTACAGCTGTATACATAGCCCGCACGGCATCTATTGACCTGATGCAATCCCAATTAGCCGGCCAAAACGCAGAGTTAACCAAGTATAAACAAAAACTGCCATTCAATGTGTTGCTGAAAATGAATGGCGAGCTGATGAAACCTATTATTACGTTTGATGTAGTGCTGCCCGAGGACCGTATTAGCCAATGGCAGGATGTGTCAGCAAAACTGGAACAGATACGAAGGGATGATGCCGAGTTAAACAAACAGGTATTTGCATTATTGCTCTTAGGAAGGTTTGTGGGCGAAAATCCATTCCAGAGTGCAGGCGAAGGTACCAGTACCGGTACGCAGTTGCGCCAAAGCGCCAGCGGTATCCTTACCGACCAGCTGAACAAGTTAGCAGGTAGCCTGGTTTCCGGTGTGGATCTGAACTTTGGTGTTAGTTCGGAAGATGATTACAGCACCGGTACAAAATCAAGAAGTACCGACCTGACGGTAGGCGTTTCAAAATCGTTGCTGAATGATCGCCTGAAAGTAAGTGTAGGCAGCAACTTTGAGTTGGAAGGGCCGAAGAACAGCAATAAAAGTGCTAACAATATTGCCGGTGACCTGGCTATCGATTACCAGTTAAGCAGGGATGGAACTTACCTGCTGCGGGCTTACCGCAAAAACCGGTACGAAGGTGTTATTGACGGACAGATAGTAGAAACCGGTGTATCCTTCATTTTTACGCTTGATTATGATACGTTTAAAGAACTGTTTAAACGGCCAACCGCCGAGGAAAGAAAAGAACGGAAAGAAACAAAGAAGGTAGAAAAAGAAGCGGCAAAAGAAGAGAAGAAAGATTTAGAGCAAAAAGAAAAAGCAGATACGACGAGACCAAAACAGTGAATGGCGAATGGTCAATAGTGAATGTTTATTGCGCACTGGTTTGTGTGTCACGAACCGGAATGGCCGAACAGAAGTAAGGTGTAACTTTTAGAAAGTTCTCAAATCTTTCCAAAAGTTTACTTCGGGATTAGCATCCTGATGTAGTGAAATAGCGGCCTGGTTTTGAACGAGCATCTAAACCCGTCATTATCCGCCGCCCTGGTTCGTGTCTTCACGAACCGGAATTGACAAAATGAATAGGACAATTAAATAAAAGTTGCTGACAACTACGCACATAGACCCGGTTCCCTTATTCCGGTTCGTGAAGACACGAACCGGGGCTGAAAGGAGCAAGACTATTAAATAAGATAATGATATAATATAATACACGCTCACTCATTCTCTCAAACATACACCCGGTTCCATCGTTCCGGTTCGTGAAGACACGAACCGGGGCTGTAGAGACGAACCTGTGCAGAACTCCCGATTCTTAGATCCTTGGATCTTGTCCCTAGAACTTTAAACGGCTTTCATACATCCGCATGAAATTAAAATACTGTTATATACTTTTTGTTGCTGCTGCATTCCTTATTTCCTGCAGTGTAACTAAAAATATACCCGCCGGCGAAACCCTGTATGTAGGCGCCAAAATAAAAGCCGATAGCGGAAGCCGGGCCGATAAGAAAGACATCAAGCCGCTTCGTTCCGAATTGAAATTATTGCTGCGGCCAACACCAAATGCCAATATTTTAGGCTTCCGGTATAAGTTGTTTTTCTACAACCTGGGTGGCATTTTTAGAAAAAAACTTGGCGAACCGCCGGTACTAACCAGCCAGGTAAACTTTGAAAAGAACCGGCAGGTATTACAGAACCGGCTGGAGAACCGCGGCTTTTTTGGCAGTACGGCCTCTTTTGATACGACAGCCAAAAACCGGAAGATGACTGTGACGTACAACCTGAATGCGAAACCACAGTACCGCATCAGCAGCGTAAAATTTAATGTGGACTCCGGTGACCTGGGTAAAGCTATTGCCCGGATCACCCGGCGCAGCCGCTTAAAGGTTGGCAACCCATACGATTTAGATGTAATAAAAGAAGAAAGGTTGCGGATTGATACCCGGTTGAAAAATATGGGTTTCTTTTATTATAATGAAGATTACATTATCGTAAATTATGATAGTACCGTGGGAAATAATAAGGTAGCCCTTGTGCCCGAAATTAAGAAGGAGACGCCGCCTGCAGCCCGCAATCAGTATCATATAAACGATGTAACGGTGTATGCCGATTACACACTGGATACCGATACTACTAAGGCTCCGCAGGGTGTGCGTACCAAAGAAGGCTACCTGATTATTGATCCGCAAAAAAAGTATAATCCCAAGATATTCAGCCGTACGCTGGTATTTGATACCGGCGCTATTTATCGGCGGGACGACCATAACCTAAGCCTGAGCCGGCTGGTAGATCTGGGCACGTTCAAATTCGTAAAGGTTCGCTTTGACTTACCGGATACCGGGGCAGCCAATAGTCTCAACGCTTTCTATTACCTCACGCCTACAAAAAAGAAATCAGTCCGGGCGGAAGCGTCGGCACTTACCAAAAGCAATAATGCCAATGGTACGGAGTTTACCGTAAGCTGGCGTAACCGCAATGCATTTAAAGGGGCTGAGCTTTTTACGGTGAGTGCTTTTGTAGGTTTCGAAAAACAGATCAGCGGCCAGCAGGGCAACAGCAACACCATCCGTTATGGCGCCGACCTAAACCTCTACATTCCCCGCATTATTGCCCCATTCCGTTTCCCTACCAATAGTTCATTCATCCCCAAAACAAGGGCTAATCTGGGCTATGAATTATTCGACCGCAGCAGCCAATACAAGCTCAATTCTTTCCACGGATCACTGGGGTATGTATGGAAGGAAAATGTGCGCAAGGAACACCAACTGAATATACTTGCCGTAAGCTATGTACAGCCACTGAACATTACCCCGCAGTTTCAGGATAGTATCCGGAAAAATATTACGCTGGGCCGCAGCATCGAGCAGCAGTTTATCATTGGCATGAATTATAATTTCAATTACAATACGCAGGCTTTACCCAACCGGAAGCGGAATAATTTTTACTTTAATGGAAATGTAGATTTTAGTGGCGTTCCCGGCGCCAAAAGAAATTTTCTGGGGTCACGGGTTTCTCAATACATACGTGGCGAAGTGGAAGGCAGGCACTACCTGCGGCTGAGCAAAATACTGCGCCGAAATAATGATAATATGATTGCCAGCCGCGTGATACTGGGTTATGGTTATGCGTATGACAACAGTATTACCATGCCTTTCATCAAGCAGTTTTTTATTGGCGGCAGCAACAGCATCAGGGCATGGCGTGCCCGCAGTCTCGGACCCGGCAAATACTATGGCGGCGCCCGGGATCAGGGTGGTTTTTTACCCGACCAGCCCGGCGATATAAAAATTGAAATGAATACGGAACTGCGTTTTAAAATTATATCTATTCTACAGGGCGCCCTGTTTGTAGATGCCGGTAATATCTGGACCCGCCAGGAAGATACTGCCCGGCCCGGCAGTAAGTTTACATCCCAATTCCTGAAAGATTTTGCCGTAGGCGCCGGAGCAGGCTTCCGTTTCGATATACGGCTGCTGGTGCTGCGGATAGATGTGGCCTTCCCCTGGCGCATACCCTATACGGTGGGTGGCCCTACCTGGAACCTGGATCTAAAAAATCCGGTATTTAACCTGGCCATCGGGTATCCGTTTTAAATATTTGCACCGGTGCTGCGATGTACAGGCCAGGCTGTATTTAAACCTGCCAATGCCCGGCTCCGTAACGGGCGGGTGAACCGTCTATATTTTTGTATCCATTCGATAGGTTGCGGGCATAATTTACCTGTATATTTATGCTGTTAAACCCCCTAAGCATGGCCGGTAATATTCAGGCATCTTTGCAACAGCACCGCGGGCAGAACGTCATTGCCGTACAATTTGAGAAAGACGCAGCGTTAATAAGGCGCTTCCGGCAATTACCCGGCGCCCGGTGGAGCAGCACCATGAAAAGCTGGTACCTGCCCGATACGGCTGATTACCGCAACCGGTTTGGACTGAAAGAAAGGTCGCCGGTAGGCAAAGAAGCCCTGCTTAAAATAGCTGCAGTGAACCGGCCGGCTTTAGAAACAATGGAGCAGGAACTGATCTTAAAAAACTATAGCCTTTCGACCCGCAAAACCTACCTGTTGGAGTTTGCGCAACTGCTATATGTAATGAAAGATGTACCGGTAGAAAAATTGAATTACGAACGGCTGCGAAACTATTTTGCCTGGTGTCTGACTGAACAAAAAATAAGTGCCAATCAGTTGCACAGCCGCATCAATGCGGTGAAGTTTTATTTTGAAAAAATACTAAAACGGGAAAATTTTAGTTATGAAATACCCCGGCCAAAGAAACCATTGATTCTACCGAAGGTATTAGGGGAAAATGCGGTGGTAAAACTGCTGGCTGCTGCCGCAACTGAGAAAAATAAATTGATGTTAAGCCTTTGCTATGGGATGGGCCTTAGGGTAAGTGAAATTTGTGCATTGAAAGTAACAGACATTGACAGCGAAAGAATGCAGGTGTTAATAGAAGGCGCAAAAGGTAAAAAAGACCGGTATGTGAACCTGCCGCAAAGTATTTTGCATGAAATGCGGGACTATTATAAATTGTACAAATCTAAAAAATACCTTTTTGAAGGAAATTATGGCAGTGCTTACAGTATCAGAAGTGCACAACAGGTTTTTAAACAGAGCCTGCAAAAAGCAGGGGTTAATAAAAAAGTAGGAATACACAGTCTGCGGCATAGCTTCGCAACACACTTGATAGAGAATGGAACTGATATTAGCATAGTACAAAAGCTGCTTGGCCACAATGACATTAAGACCACCTTGCGCTACCTGCATGTAAGCAAAAAGGAAATGGCAAAGGTAGAAAGCCCGTTAGACAAATTAAAACGCAGTACAAATAAAGAAAAATAATAATTATGCGTTTTCTCAGACTATTTTTACACACTACTGCGTATTAATTTCACAAAATTCACATTATCAACGAGTTGAGATATTAGTATTTTTTAATAATTATTCGCCTATTAGGGCGTTGAACCAACACCGCCTGTAAGGGCGGTGAGTTTTACGTTGAAGATCTTGTGGTATCTTTCCCATCTAAATATTACAAGATCATGGAAAAAAAACAGTAAGCCCGCCAGCCATTGCGGCATTGGAAAAAGTAAACCAGTATCTCTCCGTGGGCCATTACAGCCCCAACACCATCCGTAATTATTTAAGCGAACTTCGCTATCTGTTCTGCTTACTATGATGAGGTAAGCCCACAGGAGATTACAGAAGACCAGATCCTGGAGTACCTGGTGTACCTGACCAAAACATTGGGGTGTAGCCGCGTAAAATGCAAGATGGCTGCCCAAAGCATTGCCTTCTTTTGCCGTCATGTGCTCAAGCGCCCTTACCTCATTCCTTCCGTAGTCTATCCCCGCACCGCTACTACCCTGCCACCTGTTATGTCTCCACAAGAGATCAAGGCACTCATCGATACGGTAAGCAATAGTAAGCACCGGGCTATCATCATGCTGCTTTACAGCAGCGGCATGCGGGTAAGCGAAATAGCTAATCTGAGGATTACCGATATTGACAGCCCCAACATGCGCATTAAAGTTGTACAGGGCAAAGGCGCCAAAGACCGCTATACCATTCTCTCCCAACAGGTGCTGCTGGAACTCAGAGCTTACTACCTCATCTATAAGCCAAAACAATACCTGTTCAATGGCCAGGGTACAGGCTAAGCCCATCAGCGTACGCAATATTCAGCACCTGGTGCAAAAGGCACTCATCAAACTGGGTCTGGACAGTAAGCACTATACAGTGCATACCATCCGCCATAGTTTTGCAACCCATTTAGTAGATAATGGTACCGACCTGCACACCGTAAAGGAACTGCTGGGGCATACTTGTTTGCAAACCACAATGCGTTACCTGCACCTGACCACCAGCCGCACCGATGGTATTATCAATCCTTATGATACGTTGCCATTGAGCACGCCCCTAACAACATCAAAAAAGCAAACCCCTAAATGATGTTGCGATGCTGGCTTATACAACCCCGAAAGCTACCGTGCAGCAGGTACTACAGCAACACTATGAGCCGCAGGCAGCCACCAACCGGCATGTGCAAAAAGTGATGCAGCGCTTGATGGTTTGCCGCACTGCTGCCCTTAGGCTATCATGCTTATCAATGCGGTGATGAAGCTTGCGCTCATATTAAGTATCAGTATCATAGCTGCCGTGACCGCCACTGCCCCAATTGTGGAGCAATGAAGAAACAGGAATGGATAGAAGCACGGATGCAGGAACTACTGCCGGTGAAGTATTATCATGTCGTATTCACTTTGCCACATGAGCTTAACAGCCTCATACTTGGTCACCGTCAGCTACTGTTTAAGCTACTGTTCGATGCTTCTTCTCAAACGCTGCTCACTTTTGCTAAAGACCCGCAGTACCTGGATGCCGTACCCGGTATTATCAGCGTGCTACATAGTTGGGGACAGCAACTAAGCTTTCATCCCCATATCCATTGTATTGTTAGTGGAGGTGGCATCACTGCAATGAGAACACCTGGAAAGAGGCTAAACGTTCCTCCCCTCATTGGGGGAGGTCAGTTATGGGGGCTGTTTTCTCTTCCCGGTAAAGGCCATGAACATCGTCTACCGGGCCAAGTTCCTGCAAGGATTGCAGCAGTTGATCAGTAAGGGGGAAGTGGTGATGGCGGATGGCACGGATGGCAAATGGCTGATCAATCTGCTCTATCAGAAAGAGTGGGTGGTATATGCCAAAGCACCGTTTGGCGGGCCACAGGCCGTGATCGAATACCTGGGCAGATACACGCACAAAGTAGCTATCAGCAATCATAGAATAGGCAGCCTCAATGAAGAAGCGGGTACGGTGAGCTTTGATTACAAAGACTATGCAGATGACAGTAAGCAAAAGCAGATGAGCTTATCGGGCAGTGAATTTATCCGGCGTTTTGAGCAGCACATACTACCGAAGGGCTTTACCAAAATACGGACATACGGCTACCTGGCTAACCGCAACCGGCACACCAGGATTAATGAAGTGCTCAAAAGCATGCAGTTACCATTGCACAAGGGGTTGGTAAAAGTGCCATTGGAACTGCGGCTCAAAGAACAGTATGGCATAGAGGTGGCGGAGTGCCCGGTATGCAAAAACAAAACGCTGCGGCTGATAGCGGTGTACAACCCGTGGAAGAAAAGTGATGACGGGTGAGCAGCAGGTAAGGGGAGGTGCACTGTTTGAGGGGAAGTGGAAAGGCAACGCCTGAAGGACGTGCTGGCAGGGATATGGCCGGCATTAAAAAAAGAAGGTATTAAAAGATACAAACATGCAACAAATAGCTACTTTAGCCAGCCTTATGGCTGGCTGCCGGGCCACAGCAAGGCAAAAACAACTATTTGAAAACCAAAACCGATGATAAAAAACCAACAAATGCAAGAGTGTAGTCCGATACTTTCCTCCTAATGGTAACATTACGGCCGTGTCGGTCAACTTAAAAGTATACCGCAAAGCCCCGCAATACCTAAACATGCGGGGCTTCTTCAGGGGGCCTTGCGGATACTTTTCTTTTTGTTGTGTGTAATGCAACTGCGACACTATCACCCTAATTATAACTAACTTCTTATTTGAAATGTCAACAAACGAGCAAATAATAGAAAACATAGACAAGGTGGTAAGCCAAGACCCAGCCAATAGTAATTGGATAAAACTTGTTTTATATCCTTTTATATTATTTGGATTGTTGGCAACTGCAGTTTCAGGGTATATAGAATTTAAGTTTTTCACAAGCGTATTTACAGACTTTTACTTTTGGGGGATACTTCTTGTTGTTGCTTTTGAGGGTTCAAAAATTGGTGCTATAATTATTTACGAATACGTAAAAAAACATTCAGAAATAAAATTTAGTTCGGGGCTGACATCTATAATTTGGACATTAAGAATAACTCTTATCGTCTTCTCAACGATTTGTTCATTTTCTAAAATATCACAATTTGGAGATAGCCCAAATTATGATAGCGAAGCATTAAAAGCAGAACAGCGAATTAATGCACAGTATGATAAAATAATTTCTACGGAAGATGTTAATCTAAAAAAATCAATCGAAGATGCTAAAAAGGAAATGAATGCGGAAGAACAAGTATTTAAAAACGGACAGTGGAAAGGAACTCACTATGATGAAAAAAAGACGATTTGGGAAAAATCAAAAGTAGATAGAGATAATGTTCTTTTAAGTTTAAGAAGCCAACGAGATTCGATTATTACCAAAACAAAAAAGGAATTAACAACTGATAGTAAATCTAAAAACCAGATATTAGTAGGTGTTTATAATACCTTTCAAAACATTGGAATAAAAACAGAATTCAACAAATTTTATTCTCTCTTTGTATTATTAATAGCTGCTTTTACAACAATTATTTTGGAGCTTATAATTTGGGCGGTCTTTGGAATTATTGGAGCAATCTATGAAGGTGTCTTTAAAGCAAAGTTAGACGGCTATGTGGAGATGCAAAAGGAATTAGAAACTACCAGAGTTAGTAATTTTAAAGAAGAAGTAAAAACTTTCAATTTTTTAAGAAACATAAGAAGGACATTTAAAAAAGGCTTTGGTAAAACAAAATCATTTGTGGACGAAGTTGAAAATGAAAATAATTCATAACCAATAAATTTTACAAACATGGAAAAGAAACAAAGCATTGACAAAATTGATGACCAATCAATTGTAAAGCCAACAGATTTAAGTGACAACTCACAAATTGCAATAGCTGATGAAGTAGTTGCAAGAATTGTCAATAAGGAAGAAAGTTTTATGACAAAGTACTTTCCTTCTAAAGAAGACAAGGCAAGAAGAGAAAAAGATATTGAGTTAATTAAGCAAGCCTTAGGTGATAGAAATAAAATGTATAAGATACTAAGAGAAACTCAAGTCAAAAATTTCACATTAGCTGCTAATGATTTTCTAACAAAGCAAATGACAAAATCAAGTTCTTTCTTGATAGCACAGTTATCAACAACAATTAATGATGCAATTGAAAAAATTGATATTGAAACTGAAAGGTTTTACGAAACGTTACAGAAAAAACAAGATAGAGCAGACAATTGGCAAGGTAGCTTGAAGGAGAAAATTAAATCAGAAACCGTCAAGGAAATTGATAAATTAAGTGACCAATTTTCAGACTTAAAAGAAAATTTAATGAATGACTTAATTAAGATTAGAGAAAAACTAATAAAATAAAATGCAAAAAAATATTCTAATAATTTCAATCCTCTTTCTACTTAGTTGTAGCAATAATTCAACAACCAATAAAAAAGAGAATTCTCTTGCTAATTGCATTCCAGTAAACGGAGTTTATGTATTTATCAAAAGCAAGCCAATTGCTGAATACATTTTTTTAGGGTCAATTGAACTTAAATGGTACGATAAACTGACGCATTTAGATGAACAAAATTTGCAATCAACTATAAAGAATATTACAGGAATTATTAGCTTTAGTGATAACTTAGAAAACACACTGACACAAGTAAAACAAAAATATCCAACAGCAGACGGAGTTGTTTTCGATGATGATATGAGTAGGTGTGAAGTGATAAAGTTCAAGGACTAAAGCGACAGCACTACACACAACATTGGTATTGCTGCAAGTGGGGCTGGACGTTGAAACTTCGGCTGTTTGCATCGCTGTACTTTAGTTCCGGCAGACGAATATCTATTTGGCTTTTTGTTGTTAACTTCAACTTTATATTTTCAATTGGGCAGCGGTTCCGGGCTGGACATTATAAAATATCCCACCTGCAGCAATACCTGCCCGTTGAACCAACACCGCCTGTAAGGGCGGTGAGTTTTACGTTGAAGATCTTGTGGTTATCTTTCCCATCTAAATATTACAAGATCATGGAAAAAAAACAGTAAGCCCGCCAGCCATTGCGGCATTGGAAAAAGTAAACCAGTATCTCTCCGTGGGCCATTACAGCCCCAACACCATCCGTAATTATTTAAGCGAACTTCGCTATCTGTTCTGCTACTATGATGAGGTAAGCCCACAGGAGATTACAGAAGACCAGATCCTGGAGTACCTGGTGTACCTGACCAAAACATTGGGGTGTAGCCGCGTAAAATGCAAGATGGCTGCTCAAAGTATTGCCTTCTTTTGCCGTCATGTGCTCAAGCGCCCTTACCTCATTCCTTCCGTAGTCTATCCCCGCACCGCTACTACCCTGCCACCTGTTATGTCTCCACAAGAGATCAAGGCACTCATCGATACGGTAAGCAATAGTAAGCACCGGGCTATCATCATGCTGCTTTACAGCAGCGGCATGCGGGTAAGCGAAATAGCCAATCTGAGGATTACCGATATTGACAGCCCCAACATGCGCATTAAAGTTGTACAGGGCAAAGGTGCCAAAGACCGCTATACCATTCTCTCCCAACAGGTGCTGCTGGAACTCAGAGCTTACTACCTCATCTATAAGCCAAAACAATACCTGTTCAATGGCCAGGGTACAGCTAAGCCCATCAGCGTACGCAACATTCAGCACCTCGTACAAAAGGCACTCATCAAACTGGGCCTGGACAGCAAGCACTATACAGTGCATACCATCCGACATAGTTTTGCCACCCATTTAGTAGATAATGGTACCGACCTGCACACCGTAAAGGAACTGCTGGGACATACTTGTCTGCAAACCACAATGCGTTACCTGCACCTGACCACCAGCCGCACCGATGGTATTATCAATCCTTATGATACGTTGCCATTGAGCACGCCCCTAACAACATCAAAAAAGCAAACCCCTAAATGATGTTGCGATGCTGGCTTATACAACCCCGAAAGCTACCGTGCAGCAGGTACTACAGCAACACTATGAGCCGCAGGCAGCCACCAACCGGCATGTGCAAAAAGTGATGCAGCGCCTGATGGTTTGCCGCACGGCTGCTTTAGGCTATCATGCTTATCAATGCGGTGATGAAGCTTGCGCTCATATTAAGTATCAGTATCATAGCTGCCGTGACCGCCACTGCCCCAATTGTGGAGCAATGAAGAAGGGGGAATGGATAGAAGCACGGATGCAGGAGTTACTGCCGGTGAAGTATTATCACGTCGTATTCACCTTGCCACATGAGCTTAACAGCCTCATACTTGGTCACCGGCAGCTACTGTTCAAGTTGTTGTTCGATGCTTCCTCTCAAACGCTGCTCACCTTTGCTAAAGACCCGCAGTACCTGGATGCCGTACCCGGTATTATCAGCGTGCTACATACCTGGGGACAGCAACTAAGCTTTCATCCCCATATCCATTGTATTGTTAGTGGAGGTGGCATCACTGCTGAGAACACCTGGAAAGAGGCTAAACGTTCCTCCCCTCATTGGGGGAGGTCAGGTGGGGGCTGTTTTCTCTTCCCGGTAAAGGCCATGAACATCGTCTACCGGGCCAAGTTCCTGCAAGGATTGCAGCAGTTGATCAGTAAGGGGGAAGTGGTGATGGCGGATGGCACGGATGGCAAATGGCTGATCAATCTGCTCTATCAGAAAGAGTGGGTGGTATATGCCAAAGCACCGTTTGGCGGGCCACAGGCCGTGATCGAATACCTGGGCAGATACACGCACAAAGTAGCTATCAGCAATCATAGAATAGGCAGCCTCAATGAAGAAGCGGGTACGGTGAGCTTTGATTACAAAGACTATGCAGATGACAGTAAGCAAAAGCAGATGAGCTTATCGGGCAGTGAATTTATCCGTCGCTTTGAGCAGCACATACTACCGAAGGGCTTTACCAAAATACGGACGTACGGCTACCTGGCTAACCGCAACCGGCACACCAGGATTAATGAAGTGCTCAAAAGCATGCAGCTACCATTGCACAAGGGGTTGGTAAAAGTGCCGCTGGAACTGCGGCTGAAAGAACAGTATGGCATAGCGGTGGCGGAGTGCCCGGTATGCAAAAACAAAACGCTGCGGCTGATAGCGGTGTACAACCCCTGGAAGAAAAGTGATGACGGGTGAGCAGGCAGGTAGGTAGGTAGGTAGGTGCACTGTTTGAGGGGAAGTGGAAAGGCAACGCCTGAAGGACGTGCTGGCAGGGATATGCCCGGCATTAAAAAAAGAAGGTATTAAAAGATACAAACATGCAACAAATAGCTACTTTAGCCAGCCTTTGGCTGGCTGCCGGGCCACAGCAAGGCAAAAACAACTATTTGAAAACCAAAACCGATGATAAAAAACCAACAAATGCAAGAGTGTAGTCCGATACTTTCCTCCTAATGGTAACATTACGGCCGTGTCGGTCAACTTAAAAGTATACCGCAAAGCCCCGCAATACCTAAACATGCGGGGCTTCTTCAGGGGGCCTTGCGGATACTTTTCTTTTTGTTGTGTGCAACCTTATGACACAGTCTAACTATACAAAACTTTTTGACTTGCTGGACAAAGCAGAACAATTAGCAGGTGAATTTCAAGGCGGTTACTCTGGACAATTTTTATCAGCCGAAGAATTTCATCAGGCATTGTTTGACAGTATCAACAAATTCAAACAAGGCGACAAAACACAACTTGACATATTACATGTTTGGTTTTTACCAACTTCTTGTTGGGACGATTTTATTGGAAAGGACGGGCAAGATTTAGCAAATGAAATCAGCGGACTAATATCAACTTTGACAAACGCATAATGAAACTTGAAAAGAATTGGCGACAAAAAACTCTGGAAAATCTGGAAAAGGACTTTTGGGGCAAACCAGAGTACGACAGTCATTTAGTAAAGCGTTGCCACGAACTTAGAAAACTTCCGTTGGACAGTTTTACAACAGAAGATTTGCGAATAATGATTGGACAACAAATTAGTTTGGACTATTTAATTCCTTTAGCTCTTAAAGTTTTGACAATTGACATATTTTCAGAAGGAGATTTTTTTGAAGGCGACCTTTTGAAAAATATTTTGACAATTAACACTGACTTTTGGAACGAAAACAAAAATTATTGGGCAACACTTGACAATCTAATTAAAAACAGACGAAGTGAAATTATTGCTCATAAATATGACACAACAAACTTTGACAATAGCGTAAACCGACATTGAGCAAAAAGGCTGCACACAACATGGGGTTTTGTGCAAGCAGGGCTTGACGTTCAAACTTCGGCTGTTTGCATCGCTGTACTTTGGTTCGGGCTGGACGGAATTCTGTTGGGCTTTTAGTTGTTATCTTGTACTTTTATTTCTTTATTGGGCTTCAGTTCCGGGCTGGACAATCAACAATGCCCTGCCTGCACAAAGCCCTGTTCGTTGGCTGTAATTTTATCATAAACATTAAAATTTTAAGAAATTAGACAAATGAAAAATTATTTGTCATCATTACTACCAAGACTAAAACAATTCAGTCAAGACTTGGACAAGAAAGAAATTTTTGTAGACATTCCATGGGTTATTGTTGATGAGCAACAAAATCAACAGAAATATATTTTTAAGCGTAACGGAGATTTATTAATGTCGTTAAACGGACAAGTCACAATTGGAAAATGGGAATACTTATCTTCTGCAAAAAGTTTATTAATAGACCGTATCGTTGACAAAATTTTATTAAATCAAAACTTTATTGATACAGCAGTTATGGTTTTAAAGAAAGATGGTCTTAAGGATGAAAATTTAATATTGGCAAATGAAATTTTATTACCTGACTTAGACGTTGTTCGTTATCTTAAAAACTTATTTTATAAAAAGAATAGTATTGCACTTGGCTTATTAAAAACTGGAGAAACACTTGAATTTAATAATTATCAAGGATTTATTGACGGAAATAAAGTTACAATTGAAGGAGACCCTGTACCAGACGGAGTGGTGGAATTTGCCAAAACAGATAAAAAGCTTGTTATTGAAAACAGTAAAATAATAAGAGTATTAGTAAAACAAAGCTATGACACCAATTTCGGAAAAATAATCATTGAACAAACGGAAAATTCATCGCCTTCAAAAGGAGATTTTGTTTACCTAGACGAAAATGTTTACGCACCTGACGGAAAATATAAGTTAGGTTTTATGCGACACATTACTGTCGAAAACGGACGAATCATTAAATAGTATTTTGGTTGTTGCAATCAATTGACAAAAACTACAGCCAACAAAGGCATTGCTAAAAGCGTGGCTGACAATGCAAACTTCAACATCAGTAATTCTATTAAGCTGCATATTCATCTTGACCCAACGCTAATGAGCATTTATTTTTATCTTCAACTTTTGTGTTTTAATTTGGCTTCAGTCATCAGCTGAAGGAATGCTATAATCACGCCTTCAGCAATGCTACAACGTTGGTGGCTATTATAAACGACATTTCGTTCCAATTCAAAATGACGACACAAGAACTTCAAGAAAGGCTATATGAATTCGTAAAGCCCAGTTATCCTGACATTAAAATTAATGTTGTGGACACAGCAGAAAATGTTCGTCAATTATATTTCACGGACGACAAGTTTGAAGTTATTTATCCCAAACAACGTTATCACTATTTGACACATTTAATTCCATCCGATTTTTACAACCAAAATTTGCAGGACACAGAATGGTTTGAACTTGCACCAAATGAAAATCCTGACGAACTTGATTATCACGACCAAGAGACAATTGGCGAAATCAAACAGCCCATACTTTCAGTACTAAAAGACAAGGTTGGCTTTGTCGCACTTCTTGACAAAGAATTTATGTCGGAAAATGTAAAATGTTTTGGGGACTTCAGACATTCAAAAAGCATTTTGACAGACTTAAAATTTTCAAACCAAGACCAGTTTGACATATTTCACGTTTTAATGAATGAAGGAGGTTATTGTGACTGCGAAATTTTATACAACGTTTTTAGAGATTGCGAATACTCAAAAAAAAATATTGGAAAGACAGGGTAGAATAACAGCCACCAACATGGGGTTTGCTACTATGCTGGCAGACGAATAAATCCTCATCTTTTTGTTCGCTATCAGCAGCGGTTCGGTCAGACGTAATTCTATTTGGCTTTTGTTCTTATCTTCATCATCAGTAATTTTATTAAGCTTCAACTCCGGGCTGGACGTTTTCCAAATTCCAGCACAGCAGCAAGCCCCCTACGTTGGTGGCTATTATAAACGACATTTCGTTCCAATTCAAAATGACGACACAAGAACTTCAAGAAAGGCTATATGAATTCGTAAAGCCCAGTTATCCTGACATTAAAATTAATGTTGTGGACACAGCAGAAAATGTTCGTCAATTATATTTCACGGACGACAAGTTTGAAGTTATTTATCCCAAACAACGTTATCACTATTTGACACATTTAATTCCATCCGATTTTTACAACCAAAATTTGCAGGACACAGAATGGTTTGAACTTGCACCAAATGAAAATCCTGACGAACTTGATTATCACGACCAAGAGACAATTGGCGAAATCAAACAGCCCATACTTTCAGTACTAAAAGACAAGGTTGGCTTTGTCGCACTTCTTGACAAAGAATTTATGTCGGAAAATGTAAAATGTTTTGGGGACTTCAGACATTCAAAAAGCATTTTGACAGACTTAAAATTTTCAAACCAAGACCAGTTTGACATATTTCACGTTTTAATGAATGAAGGAGGTTATTGTGACTGCGAAATTTTATACAACGTTTTTAGAGATTGCGAATACTCAAAAAAAAATATTGGAAAGACAGGGTAGAATAACAGCCACCAACATGGGGTTTGCTACTATGCTGGCAGACGAATAAATCCTCATCTTTTTGTTCGCTATCAGCAGCGGTTCGGTCAGACGTAATTCTATTTGGCTTTTGTTCTTATCTTCATCATCAGTAATTTTATTAAGCTTCAACTCCGGGCTGGACGTTTTCCAAATTCCAGCACAGCAGCAAGCCCCCTACGTTGGTGGCTATTTTAGCGAGACCAAAATGGTTCGGATAAACTTATAACAACAAAAACTTACTTAAATATGAAATACTCATTGATGGTACTTTCTTTTCTGTTCGGTATCGTTTTTTTGACGTTTACAAACAAAACAAATAAGAATTATGAAACTTCGTTAAATCAAAAATCACATGATTGTGATGCAGTGACAGGAATGGAGAAAGTTATTTGTCTTGTAAATGCCTTTAAAGCAACATTGTCCTCATCTCAAATTCCAAATTTGGAAATTGAATATACAAAAGACAATATTGAAATTTGGTCAAATTTACCAGCGGCTATATCACCAAGATTAGGCTTAAGAATGGGCGACCTAAGTAATAATCAATTAGTTGCTGCAAAGGCTCTAATTAAAGAGATTACTGGTTCTACTCCTAATGAAGGCTGGGATGAAATGCAGCAAGTATGGATGGCAGATGATTTTCTCAACACAAAAGAGCCAGGCGGAAAATATGGAGCAGGTAATTATTATATTGCCTTTTTAGGAACACCAGCAATGAATGGAACATTTGAAATATTACTTACTGGCCATCATTACACAATAGCCAACACATACAAAAATGGAAAATTAGCTGGTGCGACACCACGTTTCGAAGCTGTAGAACCCTTTTCTTTTGTATGGAATGGCAAGACTTATGCCCCAATTAGCCAAGAGAGAGCTGCCATGTCTGCTTTACTGAATTCACTTACTGAAAAGCAGTTAATCGAAGCAAAATCGCCAAATATTTTTACGAACATCCTTTTGAAACCACTAAATAATTGGGAATTTCCTGAGAAAAGCACAGGATTACAATTAATTGGATTATCACCGACCCAAAAAGAACTTGTAATTAAAGTAATTAAAACTTACACCGAAGACATAAGCGACAATGATGCCTCAATAATTCTTTCTAAGTACATATCTGAATTAGACAGTACATTTATTATTTACAGCGGGACAAAGGCATTAGCAACTCAAAACGATTATTTCCGTATTGATGGTCCACACATTTGGATAGAACTTAGTGTGCAACGAGGACAAGTTTTACCTAATGAACCTTACCATTTCCATTCCATTTGGCGTGATAGAAAAAGTGATTATGGTGGGACACACTAAATAATCAAAAAATTATGAAAATTTAGAATGACAAAACAGCCACCAACATGGGGTTTTGTGCAAGCAGGGCTTGACGTTCAAACTTCGGCTGTTTGCATCGCTGTACTTTGGTTCGGGCTGGACGGAATTCTGTTGGGCTTTTAGTTGTTATCTTATACTTTTATTTCTTTATTGGGCTTCAGTTCCGGGCTGGACAATCAACAATGCCCTGCCTGCACAAAGCCCTGTTCGTTGTGCGTCATTGTAAAACGACATCCTACTAACTAATGAAAGAAATATACAGACTGCTAATTGAATTCAAGACTTTACATCCTTTGAGATTTTGGACAGCTATTTTTATAGCGACAATCTTAATCGTGACTGCAATTTGGAGACTTACGAGAAAAAAGCGAAAATCAAAAATTATACAGACTGAAAATCAAAGTACTTCAATAGTAGTAGCTACAGACGAAGAATTTGTTACTCAAAAAACTGCGACACAAAAAGAGGCTAAGCCACAACCCAAAGTTTATTCTGAAACATCCATTATTAGCAGTTTACAAGTAAGTGAACCTACACCCATTTATATAAAACCAACTGAAACTAAACAACAAAAGACGATACCAAAAGTCGAAACAGTTGAAGTTAAGCCGAAAGCTAAAATAGAACCGATAAAACCCAAAGTTGAAGCGGTGGAAGTTAAGTCGAAAGCTAAACCAAAATCTGAAGAACAACTTCCAAAAGCTAAAGAAGAAACAACAAAATCTAAAGATGAAGTTGTATTTGTTAATTATGAATTTTTAAAAGTTGAAACAACAAACTCGTATCCTATTTTTCGTTTCCCCAAAAAAGGTACAATAGTTAGAAGTTATAGATTAGGAAATACAAAACGAAGAGGATTTAAAGAAGAATCATTTCAAAAATCTATTGAACAATATTTTGGAAAGCAGTTTACAGTTTTAGGAAATGCAAGGCTCAACACAGGAAAGGAAACACGACCTTTCGAGCCAGACATTGCGATAATTGACAAATCAAATACTACCAACCTTAGAATAGATATTGAAATAGATGAACCATACGCAGGAATAACTCGACAGCCAACACATTGCAAAGGCGATGATATTAATAGGGACATATACTTTGTTGATAGAGGTTGGGTTGTTATTCGGTTTTCAGAGTATCAAGTCCATTTGCAAGAAAACGACTGTTTACGATTTATTGCAGAAACAATAAAATCAGCAATCACAAAATATGACATACCAACCCAATTAGTAAACCAACCTTCATTACAAACCGAAAAACTTTGGGATATTGTGCAAGCTCAAAAGTGGGAGAAAGCAAAGTACAGAGAACAATATCTAAATCATTCTTTTGAAACCACAGAAGAGCAAACAGAAACAATTGAGAGAGATTTTGACGAGCAAGAACTTGAGGAGGAAAAATTAGTTATAACTACTTTAATTGGAGAAGTTGACAGCAAAAAATCTTTAGCCTACAATCTTAAAAATAAACATCCAAGAGACAGCAGAATTAAATTTTATCCTGAGCCTCATATATACACTATTGACAACACACCTGCCCCATCTGCAAGTGCAATAATTGCAAAATTTTTTCCCGAATTTGACTCTTATGGCAAAGCCAGTAATTTAAGCCAAAACAATCCGTTGTTTGGATTACCAGTTGAAGAAATAGTAGGAATATGGAATTCAAAGGGTATGGAAGCAGCCAATCAAGGAACATATTTACACGAACAAATTGAGAAATTTTATCTTGGACAAGATTATGAAAAAACTGAAGAATTTCATTTGTTTGAACAATTCTGTATTGACCATCCAAATCTTAATCCTCATAGAACAGAATGGAGAGTATTTGATGAAGAACATCACATTGCTGGAACAATAGACTTGATTATTAAAAATGGGGCTGGCTATGAACTATATGATTGGAAAAGAAGTAAAAAAATAATTGACACATATAGCGGAAGTGCAATCACCACTGACACTTGGGGGAATTTTGGGGTTGGACAACTTTCAACAATACACGACACAAGCTACAATAGGTATTGTCTTCAACAGAGTTTGTATAAATACATTCTTGAAAAAAATTATGGCTTAGTTGTTTCCAAAATGTTTCTCATAGTGTTATATCCCGACTATGACAGATATTATAAAGTTGAAGTACCATATCTAAAAGACAAAGCAGAATACATTTTAAGGACACTGTAGAAAACAACGAACGCACAACATGGGGTTTTGTGCAAGCAGGGCTGGACGTTGTTAACTTCGGCTGTTTGCATCGCTGTACTTTGGTTCGGGCTGGACGGAATTCTGTTGGGCTTTTGGTTGTTATCTTGTACTTTTATTTCTTTATTGGGCTGCAGTTCCGGGCTGGACAAACAACAATGCCCTGCCTGCACAAAGCCCTGTTCGTTGGCTGCAAAATTTATTGACACTCTAATTATCATGGAAGACTTTTCAATAACGACACGAACGACTCCAAAGGAATATGCGAAAATTATGCTTATTGGACTTTATAAAAAGCCTGTATTCATTCTTATGACGGTTTTCGGATTGTATTTATTGACAACAGTAATCCTTGACCATTTTGAAGTAATCAATTATTATTCTGAAAGACCTTATTTGGAAATATTTGGCGGCTTGTTTATTTTGTTTGTGCCACTTTTAATTACACTGATGGCAGTTAGACAATTTACTTCAAATCCTAACTTTAAAAATAATATCAAGTATACATTTGGCGACAAAGGAATGACTGTTGAAGGACAAACTTTCAAAGGAGAATTTTCTTGGGCACATATAATTAAACAAAAAGAAATTAGTAAGTTCTTGATTTTGTATCATAGCAAAAGAATGGGAAACTTTATTGACAAAACAAAGTTGACAACTGAACAATTACAATTTATTAAAGCAAAAGTTGGACAGAGATAATTCTGCAGCCAACAAGTGGTTTGGCAAAAAACTGGCTGACGTAACGCAATCTCAACTTTTGTTTTGCTATTCAGCTTAGTAATCAGCTCGACATTATAAATTTGGCAATAGAATAAACAATGAACTTTTAATTATAAATTTAGCAGCAGTTCGGGCTGACGAATTTCAAATACCAGTTCTTCGCCAAGCCGTTCAACGTTGCCTTCAATAATTGAGGAACAGCGTTACAACAATTTCAACTTTTAGAATAGTATGACTAATAAAGTAACAGTAAGTTCATCATCTAAAGACCTTCATGGCGACACACACTCTTTAGACATGCTTACTAAAGGAGTAGAAACCATAAACGGTACTACAAAAATGCGAATGTTGATAAATCACCGACGAGATTTACCACCTATTGGCTATTGGGACAATGCGGAATTGGACGAACATAATTCTGTTTATCTTTTAAAAGCTGAACAAATTTTTTATAGCAAGAGGGAAACGATAACTGATAAGCCCGGTTTAATTAAAGAGAGTTTTGACAAATCAATTGCTTTTATTCAAAGACCTTTTGAAGATAATCAACCCTTGACACTAACTATTGACAAGAACAATTTTAAATCATGGGACGAAGTAAAATCAATCACCGAGACGATTATTAATGAAACTGAACAACCAGTTGAAGTAAACCATGATGTTCGTAAAGACCTTATACCAGACCCGAGACTAATTGTTACGCTAACAACATATTATTCAGTCATCTACCCGTTAATAAAACCATTCTTAAAAAAAATGGGCGAAAAAATAGCGGAAGATATAGCTGATGATATTTATGAAAAATCAAAAACTAAAATCAAGGGATTTTTAACAGACATAAAAAAGCAAATAACAACAGTCCGTAAAAAAGCATTACCGCAAAATAAGAAACTGATAACCATCTTTGAAATACCTGGTAAACCATATATAGAACTTCATGCTATAACAGATAACGCAGACCTTATCATTAAATCTCTGAATGAAAAGAAAATTTTTAAAATTCACCAGCAACTAAACGAATTAAGTGAAATGGTCAACATTACCGAGGCTCATTTCAAGTTGAATGAAAAAGGTAATTGGAAATTTACATACCTTATTACAGAAGACGGAGCTATCATTGGCACAAAAGACATCATGGCTAAGAGAGATTATTTACATCAACGTATTAACTTGAGACCAATAAAAGGTTTTAGTATTGGAGCAGACGTGAAATATTCAGAATACGAAGAACTGCCTTAGATATTCAAAACGACAGCCTACGCAATATTACTGCAGGCAACATGGGGTTTGCTGCAAGTGTGGCTGGACGTTGTTAGCTTCGGCAGCGGTTCGCTATTGTGCTTCAGTTTCGGCGGACGGAACTCTGTTGGGCTTTTGATTTTTAACTTGTACATTTAGTTCTTTATTGAGGAGCGGTTCCGGGCGGACAGAATACAAATTCCACACCTGCAGCAAGCCCTGTTCGTTGTAGGCAATGCTATCGGACACACCCAACTAATTTATCAGAAAACTCTCTAATGACGGCAATCAGAAAATTCATACGAACCATTTGGTGGGTAGTTTTTATAGGATGGCTTCTTTTTCTGCTTGAGCAATATTGTGAAAGGGCGGCAAATTCAAGCGGAGGAAGTTGGATAGGACATGTTATTGCACCTTTAATGGTTATCATCCTTGCAATACCAGTTCTACTATATATAAAAGTTCTTCATTTACCAACGGACATAAACTTTATAGTACTTATCACTATTGCTTGTTGGGGTTTAAATTTTCTAATACTTTATTTTGAGAAGGCAGAAGAAATCCGACAAGCAAGAGAACGAGAGGAACAACTAAAGATGGTTGAAGAACAAGAAAGAAAACGTAAAGCTGAACAAGCACAAAAAGAAGCAGAAATTAGTAAACGAGAAAAAATTGTAAATGACATAAAAAACATTCTTTATAAAGAAGTTGGAAAAGAAGTAAACAAAACTTTAATACCAACACTATTAAATGAACTGTATGATATTTATTTAGGTTTAAACTCTGAAAATATAAATGACCTTATTATAAATGGTAGTGTAACTGATTTTGAGAATATTATTAACTCCATAAAATCTGAATTAAACAGATTAAAGAAGTTAGCTTTAGATGCACAAACAAGAGGTTTTACAGAAGACGAAAAGGAATATTCAGCATCGGATAATACCAATGGCACAATGACAAAGGAAAAAGCCTTTCAAATCTTCGGTATTAATACAAATAGCTCAAAAGAAGACATCAAAAAGGCATACCGGGAATTAGCAAAGAAGTATAATACTGACCAACGAAGCAATTACGAGGAACATATAAAGGAATTATTAGTGGAAAAAATGAAGGAATTAAATAGTGCAAAAGATTATCTCACAACTTTAGGACTTTATGGCTGAAAATAAAAATCATCCCTTACAACGAGTGAATAAAACAACTCAAAACAATTGGTTAACAAAACTTGAAAATGTAACTGGTAAACCTATTACAAAAGCAGAACCATTTTTAAGTTCAGTGTTCTTTTTATTGGATTGTTCCAGCAGTATGGATGCAGACAATAAATTTATACAAGCAAGAAAAGGAGGAATTGAATATGCAATTGATGCAAAAAAGAAAGGATATAAAATCGGTTTGATTTCCTTTGATAGTAATGCCAATAAAATTCTTAGTCCTCAAGAAAATATTGAATTATTTCAAATTGAGTTAAATAGACTAATTCCAAGCGGCTCAACTAATTTGACAGATGCAATAAAAATTGCTAAAGAAAATCTTCTAACACTTCAAGGAGAAAAAATAATATTTATTGTAACGGACGGTTTTCCTGATAATTCAAATTCTGCAATTGAAGAAGCAAAATCAGCTTCTAAATTGGGTATTGAAATTATGACTTTAGGAACGGATGATGCAGATTTAGACTTTCTGAATAAGCTATCAACAAAAAAAGAATTTTCAATTAAAGTAGATAAAAGAGATTTCGCTATTGGAATTAAATCAATGTCAAAGTTACTACCTGCTAAAGAATAAATAATTTATTACTATGACTAAAAATGAGCTATTGAAACAAGCGAAGGAAATTCGGGATCGAAAGTTAAAAAGCGAAAAAGAATTTCGAGATGGTAAGCTCGAAAGAGCAGAAGATTTTAGAGATAGTAAACTCAAAGAAATTAAAAGCCTAGTAGGGAGCGAAAAAATTTCATGGGATGCTCACGATTCTCGAAAACATAAAATTTGGGAAGACTATGAAGAAGCAAAACATAAAATTTGGGAAACATTTAAAGAAAGAGAGGACCAAATCTGGGAGAACTTTAGAGTTGCCGAAAGCAAAATATTTTCTGACTAAAAGTACCAAAATAGAATGAAAATCAAAACGAATGAAAGCACCGCCCACAACGATAAAGTATTGCTGCAAGTGGGGCATGACGTTGAAGCAATCGGCATTAGTTCGTTACTCGGCAGCAGTTATCGGCTGGACGAATAAAGCCAAGACTTTAGTTCTTATTTTCATCAACAAAACAAAGCCAAGACACAGTTCCGGGCAGGACGTTATGAAATCCCCCACCTGCAGCAATACTTTATCGTTGTGGGTAATGCCGACGGGTTGATACAGCCATCATCTGCAGGCAGGCAAGAGTTATGTTACTTGCAATGCTATAGCGACACTGCTAACTTGAAACTGACTGCAAGAGACAAACAGAAAAAACTTGACACATGTTCAACCTGTTTAACATAGACCACGAGGAACTCAATTCTAAATTGAATAGCCTTTCCAGTAAGATTGATAGGGCACAATCTTTTTTTGGCAATACATCAAAGTATGATTGGGACGACATCTTTGAACTTTGCACTGAGATTGCGGAACACTTCAAAAAAGCTCGGTACCCTACTAAAGCAGACAGGGATATTGCTTGGCAAAGATTTTATAGTTTGAGAAATACTGCATTCAATGTTCGGAACAGTCAATCTCATAATCGTTCTAAAGAACATTACAACAAATTAATGAGTAGTTTAAAGTCAGCCGACTATGATGCGATTGGAGATTTTTTAGTTGGACATATTATGTCGCTTGGACTTTTAAAAACGACAGCAGATGAAATGAAATCCAAAGGAAAGGAGTTGGGGAAAATTGGAGGATACTTCAAGTCGGTTAAACACGAAATGACGAAGGAGCATAAAGCAGAAGTTCATGAACGCATGATTGAGGTTAGACAAAACCATGACGGCTTTTGGGGTAAGTGGAAAAGTTATCAAGAGGAAAAGTCAAAAGTTTATGAGCAGAAACAACAAGCTTGGGAAGAGAAAAAAGAAAAGAGTAAACAGATAAGAGCGAGAATTGAAAGTAACTTAGAAGGTAACAAGGAAAAACTATACAAAGCAAAAGATGCTTTAAATAGATTTGAATCAAAACGAGATGAGCTTAGAAGTAAAATTTACGCCTCAAATAGTGATAATTGGAAATCAAAAGCTGAAGGGTGGCTTGACGAGTTCAACGATAAAATCAGTAACATAGAAGAACAAATTGACCGACTTGAAAAATGGATTGAAGAAGATAGAGACAAACTAAGAAATTGGAATTGATGTGCAGAGAAATTATTTACTTTAGTGCGAACATGAAATGACACAACAACGAACTTTTAACAGACAGTGGTGCGAACTTCAAACAGTTGTGCTTCGTATCAAGTGCAGTGCTGGCAAACAGTTTTGTGCTTCGTATTTGCCACCGTCGCCAAGCCCTGGCTTGTTTTGTAGGTAGACCCGAGCCGCTTCCCAACCCGGCTCGTTTCATTTGGTAGACCCGACTCGGGAGGCTACCATTGCAGCACGTTGGGTTGGGCAACGCCACAGGTCTATGTGGACAGGACGCAGGTGTTATTATCAGACTAACAAGTGATTGATCACGATACCAACCCGACGACACAGCCTACAGCGGACTGCACTTCACAGGTTCACTTTATCATAGTCGTTGCGGTTGACCGTTGACAACATTTTACGCAGACCCTTTTGTAGACAGTTTTGGTCTTTTTTTTCATTCAGTCAGCTTGTGGCGGACACTTTACGCCAGCAAAGAATGGAAGGTTTGTCGTTTACAAGTGCGGCGTTCATTTGGGCGACACTTTCCGCAACTGCATTCTACCAGCGTGTAGGTGTGGCACTGCCTACAACAGGGGGTTTGGCACTATGGCGGCGGACACTTTGCGGGAGGTCGTAGTTGTGTTATCTTGCCGCCACAGCGCCAAGCCCTGTCCGTTGAACCAACACCGCCTATTGAGGCGATGAGTTTTACGTTGCCGATCTTGTGGTTATCTTTCCCATCTAAATATTACAAGATCATGGAAAAAAAACAGTAAGCCCGCCAGCTATTGCGGCATTGGAAAAAGTAAACCAGTATTTATCTGTGGGCCATTACAGCCCCAACACCGTCCGTAATTATTTAAGCGAACTTCGCTACCTTTTCACTTACTATGATGAGGTAAACCCGCACGACATTACAGAAGACCAGATATTGGAGTACCTGGTCTACCTCACTAAAACACTGGGTTGTAGCCGCGTAAAATGCAAGATGGCTGCCCAAAGCATTGCCTTCTTTTGCCGTCATGTGCTCAAGCGCCCTTACCTCATTCCTTCCGTAGTCTATCCCCGCACCGCTACTACCCTGCCACCTGTTATGTCTCCACAAGAGATCAAGGCACTCATCGATACAGTAGCAAACCTCAAGCACCGCTCTATCATCATGCTGCTTTACAGCAGCGGCATGCGGGTAAGCGAAATAGCCAATCTGAAGATTACCGATATTGACAGCCCCAACATGCGCATTAAAGTTGTACAGGGCAAAGGCGCCAAAGACCGCTATACCATTCTCTCCCAACAGGTGCTATTGGAACTCAGAGCTTACTACCTCATCTATAAGCCAAAACAATACCTGTTCAATGGCCAGGGTGCAGGCAAGCCCGTCAGCGTACGCAATATCCAGCACCTGGTGCAAAAGGCACTCATCAAACTGGGTCTTGACAGTAAGCACTATACGGTGCATACCATCCGCCATAGTTTTGCAACTCATTTAGTAGATAATGGTACCGACCTGCACACCGTAAAGGAACTGCTGGGGCATACTTGTTTGCAAACCACAATGCGTTACCTGCACCTGACCACCAGCCGCACCGATGGTATAATCAATCCTTATGATACGTTGCCATTGAGCACGCCCCTAACAACATCAAAAAAGCAAACCCCTAAATGATGTTGCGATGCTGGCTTATACAACCCCGAAAGCTACCGTGCAGCAGGTACTACAGCAACACTATGAGCCGCAGGCAGCCACCAACCGGCATGTGCAAAAAGTGATGCAGCGCTTGATGGTTTGCCGCACTGCTGCCCTTGGCTATCATGCTTATCAATGCGGTGATGAAGCTTGCGCTCATATTAAGTATCAGTATCATAGCTGCCGTGACCGCCACTGCCCCAATTGTGGAGCAATGAAGAAGGGGGAATGGATAGAAGCACGGATGCAGGAGTTACTGCCGGTGAAGTATTATCACGTCGTATTCACTTTGCCACATGAGCTTAACAGCCTCCTACTTGGTCACCGTCAGCTACTGTTTAAGCTACTGTTCGATGCTTCTTCTCAAACGCTGCTCACTTTTGCCCGTGACCCGCAGTACCTGGATGCCGTGCCGGGTATTATCAGCGTGCTACATACCTGGGGACAGCAACTAAGCTTTCATCCCCATATCCATTGCATTGTCAGTGGGGGTGGCATTACTGCTGAGAACACCTGGAAAGAGGCTAAGAAAAACAGTTATCGTTTTCTCTTCCCGGTAAAGGCCATGCACATCGTCTACCGGGCTAAGTTCCTACAGGCTTTACAGCAACTGATCAATAAGGGGGAAGTGGTAATGGCAGACGGAACGGATGGCAAATGGCTGATCAATCTGCTCTATCAGAAAGAGTGGGTGGTATATGCCAAAGCACCGTTTGGCGGGCCACAGGCCGTGATCGAATACCTGGGCAGATACACGCACAAAGTAGCTATCAGCAATCATCGGATAAGCAGTCTCAACGACGAAGAAGGTACGGTGACCTTTGATTATAAAGATTACGCAGATGCCAGTAAGCAAAAGCAGATGAGCTTATCGGGCAGTGAGTTTATCCGGCGTTTTGAGCAGCACATACTACCGAAGGGCTTTACCAAAATACGGACATATGGCTACCTGGCAAACCGCAACCGGCACACCAGGATTAATGAAGTGCTCAAAAGCATGCAGTTGCCGGTGCACAAGGGGTTGGTAAAAGTGTCATTGGAGGTGCGGCTCAAAGAGCAGTATGGCATAGAGGTGGCGGAGTGCCCGGTATGCAAAAACAAAACGCTGCGGCTGATAGCGGTGTACAACCCGTGGAAGAAAAGTGATGACGGGTGAGCAGGTAAGGGAGTGCACTGTTTGAGGGGAAGTGGAAAGGCAACGCCTGAAGGACGTGCTGGCAGGGATATGGCCGGCATTAAAAAAAGAAGGTATTAAAAGATACAAACATGCAACAAATAGCTACTTTAGCCAGCCTTATGCTGGCTGCCGGGCCACAGCAAGGCAAAAACAACTATTTGAAAACCAAAACCGATGATAAAAAACCAACAAATGCAAGAGTGTAGTCCGATACTTTCCTCCTAACGGTAACATTACGGCCGTGTCGGTCAACTTAAAAGTATACCGCAAAGCCCCGCAATACCTAAACATGCGGGGCTTCTTCAGGGGGCCTTGCGGATACTTTTCTTTTTGTTCAAGGCAAAAACAACTATTTGAAAACCAAAACCGATGATAAAAAACCAACAAATGCAAGAGTGTAGTCCGATACTTTCCTCCTAATGGTAACATTACGGCCGTGTCGGTCAACTTAAAAGTATACCGCAAAGCCCCGCAATACCTAAACATGCGGGGCTTCTTCAGGGGGCCTTGCGGATACTTTTCTTTTTGTTGTGCGTCACCTTCCAACCCACCCTACAACTTTGACAGCAAAAAAAAATTTAGTTTCTAATTTTGGAAACATTTATTATCTTTGTCGAAACGATTTTTAATTGCACTACTTTCAGACACGTTTTTTAGAAGAAGCAGACAAATTCATTGCTGACCTTGACCAAAAGGCTGCAAGAAAAGTGTTTTATAACATTGACCTTGCCGAACAAAGTAACGACCCAAAACTTTTCAAGAAACTACAAAAAGACATTTGGGAATTTAGAACAAACTTTGGTGGACAACAAATTAGACTGCTTGCATTTTGGGACAAAGACAGCGACACAGAAACTTTGGTTTTCGCTACTCACGGGTTCATCAAAAAGGTGGACAAAGTACCTGCAAACGAAATTGAAAGAGCGGTAAACATCAGAAAAAAATATTTTGAAAGCAAACTTAAAAAATAGCATTATGGCAAAGAAAGCAGAAATGAAATCATACTCACTTGCCGAAATGAAAGATAAATACATCGGCAAAACGGGCACAGCAGACAGAGACGAATATGAGTATGAACTTCGTATGGACGTTTTGGGACGTATGATAAAAACGGCAAGACAAGAACGCAATTTGACACAAGAGCAATTGGGCGAACTTGTTGGTGTGCAAAAGGCTCAAATTTCTAAGCTTGAAAGCAGTGCTAACAGTGCGACAATTGACACAATCTTAAAAGTTTTTAAAGCATTAAAAGCAGACATCCATTTTAACGTGACGCTTGAAAAACAATACTTGCAACTTGTGTGACAATAAGGCGAACGCACAACATGGGGTTTTGTGCAAGTTGGGCAGACGGAATAACAATGAACATTTGCAATTCTATTTGGCTTTTGTTCGGGCAGGACGTACATCGCTGAACTTTTGTACTTAACTTCAACTTTATATTTTCAATCAGCAGCGGTTCCGGGCAGACGGAATTCTATTTCCCAACCTGCACAAAGCCCTGTTCGTTGCCTGCAAGTTTCGCAGACCCCTATAAATTATGGACACAGAAAGATATCGGACAGGACAAAAACGAATTTGGGCTGCTATTGTTGACGGAATTGTTTTTATGCCGTTTTTACTGGTTAACCGATTTTTTATCTCCCCGACAACAAACGAATATTTAATTATGGGTTGGCAGACATTTACTGTTTTCATTCCCATACTTTATTCAATCATTGCACATTATAAATATGGACAGACAATTGGAAAGTGGGTTGCGGGTGTAAAAGTTTTAGACATTAGTGAAGCCAAAACAATTAATCTCAGGCAATCTCTTTTACGAGATAGTTTTTATTTGGTAGTAGAACTTATTGGCTTTTGTTATTACCTTTTTCTAATTGTTAAAAATGGCGACACGCAATATTTCTTTGACGGATTTAATGAGTTTGCATCGACACCATTTTTTATTTGGACTTTATTGGAACTAATTACGATGTTTACGAATAACAAAAGAAGAGCAATACATGACTTCCTGGCAAAATCAGTAGTTGTGCGGCCAGAATAAACCTGCAGGCAAACAAACAAGGCTTCGTCGGGCTCGAAGAGCCAACGATGAAGCCGATGTTGTACGGAAGCTGCTGGTAGAGGGTAATCTAAGCTATGGGGTTTGCGTTTTTGAGGTAAGGGAAAAGCATCAACCTTGCCGTAAATGGCATGATGAAGATGTTTAATATGTAATGACGTGTTCCCATTTATCATTTTGTAACGGCAGCTGTAGCGGGCCGTTTTTTATTTTCGTTATTGCTGTAGCCGGTTTTAGGAGTGGCCGCCCATGGCAGTGCCAGACCCTCATTTGATAGTCGTTTTTTATTGTATGCATGCCAGCAGGTCTTTTGCCATTGCTTGCCAGTCGGCAGGTGGCCCCCGCCGGTTAAATACCATGATAGTAGCCATGGTGTCTTTTTTGCAGCAGGGGCACTGCTTTGCATGGTAGGCCTGTGGTGCAGCGCAGCCGGCCTGGGGCGGGGCTAGCGGGGGTAATTGCGCCTTTATCACCACACCATTCTGCTGCTTGCTGGTGCTGCTCAATATTCCATAATGCCGGATTCGTACAAAACCCTTTGGCAGGATGTGCTGGCTGAACCGGCGGATAAATTCCATGCCTTCCAGTTCCATCTCTTTTTTTACACCACCATGCCGGTAATCCTTGTAGCTAAAGGACACTTTCCCATCCGCAATATTCGTAATACGATGATTGCTGATAGCGATCTTATGGGTGTAGCGTCCCAGATATTCCACCACATTGTGTGCACCCGAAAATGGCTTTTTGGCATAGATAACCCAGTTGTTTTTGTACAAAGCGCTGAGCAGTTCCCGGCTCATCTCCAATGGCAATGCCTCTTTAAGCTCCGCTATAAACCGGCCCCGGAATACCTGGCTCATCGCCTTTACATTTAAAAGATATTTACCATCGCTTCGGGCTGTCTTCCAGATGCCTTTTGCAGTAAGGCCACCACCCGGCACATTGCCCTCAAACAACCATTGCTGCGGCCGTAGCGCTTCCAGGTAAAGGCCGATGCCACGGATTAACAATACGCCTAATGGAAGGTAGCGATCCTTGCTACCCTTGCCACAACGTACATGCACCATGCCCCGAACCAGGTCCACATCCCTCACCCCTAATTTACGTACCTCCGAACAGCGAAGGCCACAACCATAGAGCAGGCTCAGTAACAGCCGGTGTTTGAGCAGATCGCAGCTTTTGATGAGCCGGCGCATCTCCTCGTGGTTGAGCACCACGGGCAGTTTGTTGTCATGGTCAATACCCGGCAGGCCGAACTGCTCGTAAGTAAGCCCCCGCAGTTTGCAGGCATAGCGTAACCCATACACCGTGAACTTAAAAAAGGTGGCAGAGACGGTACCGCGGCTTTTTACCAGATGCAGGTAATCCATGACCTGTTCAGCATCCAGTTCTGTTGGAACACAGTCGTAGTGCAGGGCCAGGTGGGCCAGTTGACGTCCATAGTTGGTCAGCAGGCTATCGCTTTTTCCACTGATACTGATGGATCGCTCCAGGTCTTTGTACAATTGGGCGAAACCCATTACTTTAGCACAGGCTTGTGCTACAATCGTTACCTAATCGGCCGAACGCTTACCAGGAAGGCCATTGGTAGTTGCTTGTTGCATAACATATCTATTTTAGATGAAATGCAAAAGAAAGCCACTGCAACTATGCAGCGGCTTTCTTTACTACCGAAGGTTTAGTACAACATGGGGTTTGGCGTTATTGGGGCAGGACGTTGTTAGCTTCGGCTGTAGGTCGCTATCAGCTTCGGTTTCAGCTCGACGTTATTAATTTAGCTTTAGTTCATATCTTCAACTTTGTAAAAATATTGGTCTTTAGTTACGGGCTGGACGTTTTTCAAATACCGCCACGTCCGCCAAGGAGTGCTGTGAATGATTAATTATAGTATAGGTTAATCAATGCTGTATGAGAGATGATAGTAGGCCTATCGCAGCCGCTGTGCAAGCGGGGACTGCAAACCACCTCTCGGTGCCTGGATAGTAATTGAAAGGTGTTGAACGGAAAGAGGAAAAGGCTGTCTTCAACAGTCAGGTATGGGTAAGGGAGATGAACGAAAGTAAACCTGTGATGAAGTTGTGTGAGTGTGGTACATTTTGTCAAAACCCCGTTTTCTTGGCAACGGGTGATAACCATAGCGGCTACTTGCTTACCGGCTATGGGGCAAACGCAATTGAACAGGCATGAACCTTATCCAGGCTCTTATACGGAACTCAGGAAGTCCTTGTAAAATGCATAAGGGAACGGCACAAGCGGGCAATACCCGTGAGGCTTACAGTACCAATGTTTGCAAGGATGACGGATGTTGTTGTAGTAGTGAAGAAGTGCTTGTAATGAGCATGGAGCGAAGGACAACAGTTATACCGTTTAAATAATTTATCAACTTGAGCAATTAAGGATGAATGAACTATTTGAAACAAAATCAAGACCTATTCCCATAACCAAAGACATGGTACGGGAAGCCTACCGCAAAGTCAGCAGTAACAAAGGCAGTGCAGGGGTGGATGAGGAAGCGTTGGCGCAATTCAATGAAAACCTATCCAGGAACCTGTACAGGATTTGGAATAGAATGACAAGCGGCAGTTACTTTCCCCAACCGGTAAAAGAAGTTATGGTGCCCAAGTCTAATGGTGGCGAACGTAAACTGGGCATACCTACGGTAAGCGACAGGATAGCCCAGGAAGTAATCAGGGCTTACATAGAGCCAAGATTGGAGATGGTATTTTCAGCTAATTCTTACGGATACAGACCCAATAGAAGCGCACACCAGGCTATAGAAAAGGTGCGGGAAAACGTACGCAACTATGCCTGGGTAATAGATATGGACATCAAAAGCTTTTTCGATGAGGTAGATCACGAATTGCTAATGAAAGCCGTTGAGAAACATGTGCCGGAAAAATGGGTGCAGTTGTACATAAGGAGATGGCTGGAAGCGCCCGTTCAAAGCCGTGAAGGGTTAGTGCTTAGAAATGGGATCGGCACACCACAGGGTGGTGTGATCAGCCCCTTGCTTGCAAACCTGTTTCTGCATTATGTGCTGGACAAATGGATGGAAAAGCACTTTTCAGCTATAGCATACGTGCGTTATGCAGATGATGTGCTTGTGCATTGCATAAGTGAAGCACAAAGCCATTATGTATTAAGAGCCATAGAAACAAGGTTGGCAGCATGCAAGTTGCGTTTAAGTAAAGAGAAAACGAAAATTACCTATTGTCAGGACTACCGCAGGCCAGGGGTAAAAGGGTACGCAAAGAGCTTTGATTTTCTTGGATATTGTTTTAAACCAATGGCCAAAAAGTCGAATAGAGGCGGCGTATTCTTAGGCTTTGATTGTGAGATGAGCAAAGGAGCAAGAGGCCGGATAATAGACAATTGGAAGAAGACGAATTTTCACAGACAAACATCGCAAACGCTGCAAGCCATTGCAGCATCACTAAACCCGCAGATACGAGGGATTATCAACTACTATGGCAAATATAATATCTGGACAGTGGAAAGATTGTTCTATCATTTGGATTGTCGGATAGCCAAGTGGGTAAAGAATAAGTATAAGGGTGTAAGAAACAGTTACCTCAAAGCGAATGATTGGTTAAGAGAGATAAGATCAAACTTTCCCAATTTGTTTTATCATTGGGAGCTATTTCGAACTAACTGATTTGTATAACAAGAGCCGTGTGAAGGGAGACTTTCACGCACGGTTCTGTGAGCGGCTGAAGCTGAAATGCTTTGGTCTACTCGACCCGTACCGTTAGCGGCAACCTTTTCGGCACACTGTTAACTTGAAAATGACTGTAAGTAATTAACTTTGACAAACGAAGTAAATGGACGATGCAAACTGCTTAGAGTAAGTAAAATTAATTACACAAAATAAATATTATGCGGAAATTGAAATTACAAATGAGTATGTCTGTAGATGGTTTTGTTGCCAGAACAACCGGTGAACAGGATTGGATAGAATGGAATCAGGACGATGAGTTTAAAAAGCATTATCAGAACGATTTAATAGACTCCGTTGATACCATTCTTATGGGTAGAAAAATGACAGAAGAATTTATTTCTTATTGGGAAAATGTGGTAAATAATCAACCCGATAGTCCTGAGTTTCCGTTTGCACAAAAACTGGTTAATATTCCGAAAATAGTTTTCAGTAAAACGATTACAACCATTGCAGGAAAAAACACAAGAGTAGAAAATGGCGATTTAGTAACTGAAGTAAATAATCTCAAAAATAAAAATGGAAAGAACATTCTTGTTTATGGTGGTGCAGGTTTTGTTTCATCACTTATCAATAACAATCTGATTGACGAGTTTAATTTATTTGTTAACCATACTGCAATTGGAAATGGTTTGAAAATTTTTACTGACACAACAAAACTAAAGCTCACAAACAGCAAATCGTATAAGTGCGGAGTAGTTGTTAATCAATATAAGCCCGATCATAGATAAATTTTATATTATGGAATCAAATAATCTAATTGCAAAAACAGAAGCAACCATTAACACGACTGTTACTAAAGTTTGGGATGCACTTATTAATCCCGATACCATCAAGAAATACATGTTCGGAACAACTGTTACTTCTGATTGGAAAGAAGGAAGCAAAATAACCTGGGCAGGCGAACAGCAAGGAAAGCCTTATGAAGACAAAGGTGAAATTCTTGCGATCATCCCTGAAAAGAAGTTACAATATAGCCATTTTAGCCCGCTTTCAGGGATGGCTGACATACCCGAAAACTTTCATACGGTTACCATTGATCTGTCCGGCCAGGACGGCAACACCTTCATTTCTTTAACGCAGGATAAAAATGCTACAGAACAGGCACGGGAACATTCGGAAAAGAATTGGGCAATGATGTTGACAGCACTTAAAAAACTCCTTGAAGAAGGCGGTAAGCAGGAAAAAAATGATTAGTAAAGTACGAGAAACAAGTTGAACAGAAAGCTGAAAATAGTTAGCAGAAAATCTCCGGGAAAATTTCTATAAGTACCCTGCTGTTGTACTCCTTTCAACTGCCTTCCGTTCAACTTGTGTCTACGCTTTTCCTTACAAACAACTAATGAAAGTTTCGCCCTTTATCATTTTACAGTGGCAAGCCATTTTTTGAATCCTGCAACTTCCTTTTTGTCATCCTCCTCCATTGCTTTCGCCATATTTTTAAGTTCCGTGTGGTGACCATGCGCAATTTCATCTTCCGATAATCGGATGGCATTTTCATGGTGTGCCAGCATCAACATTACATAGTCCTTATCGGCATTACCGGTTGGGGACATGCTCATCATTTTAGCCGTCAGGGCACTCAGGTCATCGCTTAGTTCGTGGTGTGCACCATCAGCATGTGTGTGATTAGCATCATCCGGTTTTTTATGGTCGGCAGAAGTCGTATCGTGACCAGCCAGGAATTTTTTTAGATTTTCAATCTCTGCTGTGTGATCGGTCACCATACGTTGTGCCATGGCTTTGATTTCCGGCTCTACTAATTTGGGCACGGCCATTTTACTTACATCCAGTGCGCCCTGATGGTTTACAATCATTACGTTAGCAAAATCCTGGTCAAAATCGCCGCTCAGGTGCATGGCTTTTATTTTTTCCGTCATAGTGTTTACCGGCCCCATCATACCGGTATCCGTTGTTGGTGCAGCAGTGCCTGTATCTGTGTTGATGGCTGCTGTAGCTGAATCCTTTTTCTCTGTAGTGGTTGTGCCATCATTACAGGCAGTAAGCACATACATGGTTCCTGCGGCAACTAAGGCCAGCACTAATTTCTTATTCATAGTTAAAGATTTAATTTGAAGTAAAATAAAGAAAAGAATTAATTTTAATTGCCTGGTAGGTATTAAGTAGCCGAATGGTGAAAACTAATCTTTACAATAGCTATTGCTCCATACCAAAACTGTAAGATGCCCAAAAACTTTCCCAATCACTATCTGCCTTATCGGTGCTGGGTATCATGTGGGTAGCATGAATGAGCCACTCACCTTTGCGGCTGAGTTTAAAACTACAGATACCTTTTGCATTGGTACGGCTGGTTTGCTCAATAGCCGCCAGGCTGCCGGTTCGGTTACGGGCAGTAATTACCTTATTAGGTAGTGGCTTGCCCATAAAAAATACCTGCACCTGAAGCATATCGTCTTTTTTTAATAAATAGGGATTGTTCAAAAAAACGATTTCCATATTTTGGCCAAGCACTTTTTTGTAAACACTATCATTGGCATTGGCAGTACCGCTAAGCACCAGCGATTTTATGTACCGGCTATACCGTTCCCTTTGTGGTTTGTTCATCGCCTCTTTCGGAACAGTAATGTTCTCCAGATGATCCTCTTTCAGGTATTCGATAAACTTTCCTGTTTCCATTACATGTGGCGTATTATTCCTTTCCAGCACCATCAAACCCAGGCCATCAAAATCCACTGTTCTTTCTACCATCGGCAACGTTCCATCCGGCGTAGCGGCCAGCAAATCCAGGATGCCTGCATTGTGCAATAATTGAAACCGGATGGTTTTATTTATTTGCATAGGCCGCTCCAATTGCACATTCATCCCATCGGCTACAAATAAATGCACTTCGAGTGTGTCGCCTTTTTTAACCTTATAATGATAAGCCGATAAAAAGTATTCATGCGCAAAGACTACCGTACAACAGCATATTGAAAAGAGTAAAATAAATAATTTTTTCATGGGTAGGGGAGCAGTTTATTTAATAAGATAGTTGATACCAACCCGAACATTGATTGGATTTCCTAAAGAAGCATAAGGTATGCGGGAAAGGCCACCATTAAAATAACGTTGGTTAGTCAGGTTATAAATATTAGTCTGGATGGTAAAGCGTTTTACTTCATAATTCAACGCAGCATCCAGCACGGTAGATTCAGGTACCAGGTATTTTTGCGTTGAAATATTACCCACCTGATCGCTGGTATAGCGGCCTCCAAACCCGATACCTAATCCTTTTAAGATTGTTTTAGAAAACTGGTAATTGAACCAGATGTTGGCAATGTTGCGGGGTGCATTGGTAAACCGATAGCCTTTTTTACTAATACTGTTATCTACAGAAACCGTATGCTCGTTGTAAGCATACCCGCCAATAATGCTCAGGCTTTTTATATTACCCTGAATAGTAATTTCAAACCCGTGGCTATGGGTGCCATCTACCACCGCCTGCTGATTAGGATTAGCTGTAGTAGGCGCTGCCACTAATATGTTTTGATATTTAATATCGTAAACGGCAAGCATGGTCGAAAGCTGGTTATTGAAAAAATCTCCTTTATAGCCACCCTCAAATTGTTTTGCAGTACGTGGCGGAAAAGGCCCGCCGGCACTGGTGCGGTTAGATAATTGCGGGCTGAACGATTTATTATAACTGCCGTAAAAAGAGATGTTAGGCTTCAAGAGGTACACCAAACCTACACGGGGTATCCATGCTGAAGCATCTGATTGATCTCCCTGCAAATCATCTCTTGCAGATAGCGGCGTTTGTACCAGTTTGTAATCATCATGCCGTAGGGAAAGCAGCAACCGGAGTTTCCATAAACTAACCTGATCCTGCAGGTAACCACCGGTAAGTTTTATGGTTTGTTTGTTATCATCATAATAATCGGTAGGTTTTGCTACAGGTATATCATTGGTATAACTGGGGTTGAAAATAGAGATGCGGGTACTGGGCGAGTTGCGATAATCATTTTTGTACCAGCCAAAATTATTGTAATCAATACCAGCCAACAGGCTATGCTTTATCTTACCTGTGCTCGCTTTATAATTCGCATAAGCAGTTGTTTGAAAACTATACTGATCATAATCCCATATTTCATAACTACGGCTGATAGAATCGTTGCGTATTTGCCCGCTGACCACATGGTCGGCAAAATTGAATTTATTACGGATGTAACGTTGTACTATGTTCAGGGAAAGCTTATCGCTGAACTGTTTGCTAAAGCTGAACACTGCTGAAGTATTCTTTGTTTTACCAAAATCAGTAGGGCTTTGTATCGTTAATTCCTTAGGATAAAAATTAAAATCATACGTTCCATCAGCATTGGTTTTTACAAAAGTACCACGGTCATACTGGTGCACAGCTTTGGCGTATGCATAATTCACTTCCAGGTTAAGACTGGTTTTTTGATTAAACTGGTAGGTAAGGGATGGGGCAATAAAATAATTCTCTTTTTTCTGCTGGTTGCGAAAGCTATTGGTACGGTCGTAGCCGGCAATAAGGCGGTACAACAATTTTTTATTTTTGGAAATGGTACCGGTGGCATCAGCGCTAAACCTGGCCATATTCCAGGCACCATATGATGCATTAAATTCAAAAGCGTTTATCGGTTAAAGGCTTCCTTGTTACAAAATTGATCGTACCGCCGGGGATACCTTCGCTAAACAAAACAGATGCCGGGCCACGCAGTACTTCTACTCTGTCAATGTTATACAGCAGCGGCGCCTGGCTCCACAAATACAAATTTCCTCTAATGCCATTAAACGTAATAAAGCTGGCGTCGAAAGGATAATAACCAGTAAAGCCCCGCAGGCTGAATGCACCCATGTCGTTATTTGCTTTTACGCCGGTCATCACTTTGCTTATTTCATTCAGGGTAAATGCCTGCCGGTCTGCAATTACCTGCTGGCTGATGATTTGTGCTGACTGGGGCACTTCGATTACAGGTGCATCGGTACGGGTAGTTAGTGAGGTGTTATTTTGCTTATAGCCCTCCTGTTTCCCCATCACTATTACATTTTGCAATTCCTGTTTATTTTCTGATAGTTGCAGGTCAAGGTTAGCCGTTTTCCCGGCTTCTACTTTTATTTTTTTACTGGTAGCTGCGTAGCCGGTGCTGGAAGCTACAATTACATAATTACCCGGCGGCACATTGCTGATGGTAAAATATCCGTCCCTGTTGGTAACACTGCCCAAAGTGGTATTCTGCAGGGTAATGCTGACATCCGGTAGCGGTTCATTTTTAAAAGATACGATGCGGCCTTTAATAGTAGCGGAGGGGGATTGTGCCAGTAGATGAAAGCTCGTAAATAGTAAGATTAGCAGTGATGAAATTGTTTTCATTCTTTTTGTTTAGTGGGGTTATAAATAGGAATTGTCTTGTAAAATGTTGAGTCCGTAATAATTAAACAGGTGGCTAATGATAAAAATCGGAGCGGCAAAACGCTTCACTAATAGCATAAAAAATTAAGCAAAAGGATTAATCTAACTCTACCTTCTCTGTCATTACATCCCAGTGAGCCAATACTACATTCCAGCGGTGCTGTTCGTCTTTAGCCAGTTTTTCCGGATCAGGATAAATTTGCTTTTTATAAGGTGCGGTCAGGCCGTGGTCGAAAGCAGCGGCACTGTTTTTATAAGTAATCGTAGTTTTCCAGTCCCAGCGGGTATCCTCGCCGCTATGCAGTTTCGGTTTTTTGCCGGTAATGCTGGTAATAGTTCCTTTTGTCATCACCTGCTTTTCCAAAGGGCGATGGTTTTTCTTCCAAAGTGTCATAAACTCTTCCGCATGGTTCCAGGTTGTTGCTCACATTTTGCCGAACAATGCCACTTACATTGCGGGTTACGCCATCGGTGGTATTGAAAGCATTCTGGTCAAGGATAATATCGGCATTTACGGTTTTTATATTTTGCGATGGCTGCAGCAGTGGTGTTTTAATCCGCAAGGCACTGGAAACGGTATTGGTGTTATACTTCCGGTAATATTTCCCGGAAACAATTACTTCACTTAATGTGTCGGTTTTCATTTGAGAAAAGGCCGGGATATAAATAATTAGTATTAGCAGAATAGATTGATACTTTCTCATTGGAAAACGTTTAGGCAGGTTGAGATAGTCAGCATAGAGCTATGCTGGTACCGCCATTAAATAAATGAAAGCTTAGTGTATAGCTTACTACAGCAGCAGGCAGATGGCAAACGCTGATATGCTTGTGGCATAACGCGTACACTAACCTGTAAGGCTAATAAAAATAAAATTGAAAGAAACAATCAGGTAATACCTGTAAAAAGTATAATACAACTGGCAAACAGCAAAATGCAGCAATAGTATTTGCTTTGCAAAAACAACAGATAGGTTCCTAAAGTGATATATTGGTTATGCCCGGGGAGGGGGAACCTGGATAGCCACAAACGCAATTGGCAGATTGGGTAACAGATCGTAACAAGTATGTATTAGTAACTGTTTATGAAAATCAGCAAGTGGTGCTTCGTACTTCACCGGAAAGTGAACCGGTAAATCATCCGAAGATTTTAGTTTAGCTGTACCGTTTCCCGCTATATCCTCTTTAGTGCTGTTGCTTAACTCAATATCAACATGATTTTTACCACCATGATGATGGACCATTGCAAGATGCTCGTGTTCAAAAAAGGTATGTGCTACTATATCCTGCACCATGGGTACAATTGGTTTGCATATCACTGTCAGGTAAAGCAGCAGTAAATAATATGCAACAGGACTTCTCATTCAGAATAAGTTACGCAGTAAAAATAACTGGTTTTAATTTATTTTAACAAACGAAATACGCAGACTTATTACAATTGGTTTTGGTTCGTGTTAAATAACCTATAGTATAGATTATGAGTAATAAAGAGAATATTTACAGAGAGAAAGATATGTTTAGATTGAAAAGAATTCCTGTCCCAATGTACAGGAGACCCTGCTGGGCAATGTTATTAAGTTAAGGTGTGTCCATTAATTGCAGATACAGGTAGCAGCAGTACATTGGCTCTACATTCCCTATTGTAGATAGGGCTAAAGCCAATACATTTATAAGTATTCATTTCGTTGACTAAAGCCCAATGTCATTAATTTAAGCCCCATCGGGGCTTTCTGTTTGTAGAGAACAAAGAGGCAAAGGCAATCATTGCCACGTAGTGGCTACCCCTCTTCTCTGATCAGGTAGCCACTACGTGGCATGCACCAACATCATTAATGTCTGTTTTCTACAAACAGGTTGCACCTACGGCGCACAGCCGCTACTCCAATCCTTAACTTAATGACATTGGGTTAAAGCCAACAGCAATTGATAAAACAAACAGTTTAGCTGCCTTCCTTAACGACATTGTCCTGTGGTAACGAAAAAAGATGACGAAGAAGATTGAAGCGAACTGTAGCGGTAGTAAATAGGAGACCCTTTGGGAAAGCGTTGTAAAACGGATTGTCTTTTGAAAAGCAGCGACTAATAAAGTAATTTTTCGATCAGCTGTGCTGCTTGATTACCTGCTAACTTTTGTACCGCAGCATTACAATCTTTGCATTTGTATTTTATGACGGCAGTGAGCAACAGCGGGTACGATTCTGCCCATTCATACGGCTTTATCTGTTGGCCTGTCCATCGCTTCTCGTTGCTGAGATAAGGCTTTTGAAAATCAAATGCTTTTTGCAGCGATTTGCCTGAAGGTGTGGTTTGCTGCCAAACATTCAGGCCTACATGTTCGGCCATCGTAGCCACATGGAAAAAGGCCTGCAAGGCAAATACCGAATAATGCAGGGCAATGGTGCGTTCCATTTCATGTGGAAAACTACCGGTATTGTCCAGTTGACTATCCAGCCGGTTCATCGCATTGGTCACAATTTTTTTTGCCAGCATCGTACTATCAACAAACAGGGCAAATGAAAGCCGCTGGGCATCGTACCAGATGCCGTGGTTGTTGGGTGCATCCAATTCGTCCAGCCCGTTGGTACTGGTTTGCATCCAGGCCAGGAAAGCGGCAAACCATTGCTGCATCCCTTGCTGATCCTTACCCCTCCACTCCTTTGAACCGTGTAGCAGGCCAATGGCATCTACTACTTTAATGAAATGACGGGTATCAATCAGCCCGGTGCCACGGCCGGTATTTACCCCTTTTATGGCCTGCCCGAATTCCAGGTTGGGGTTCATGCGGGTAGCGGTGTCCAGGAACCAAACCCTCAATAATCTGGTAGCCTGTGCTGCGTATTTCCCGTCTCCTGAAAAGTAATAGGCCAGGGCCAGCGTATATGCATTTTCGCAGAGCTTGGGCATATATTCCTTATCTAAGTAATCATGCACTTCGGGGTTGGTTTGGCCGTCTTTGCGGATGTAAGGCAGGCCATCCGGTTTGGCAGGGTCGGGCCAGAAGTAAGGCGCCAGGCTCATATAATCATGCTTGTCGCCACTCGGTGGATTGTTCTTCTTTTCCATTACGCTGTGCGGCTGCCAGTTCATTGCTTCATCTGCCGCTTTTAGCAACTGCTGATAGGCTGGCATCAGTGCAGCATCTTTACTATTCACCCGTTTTTTATTGGCCTGTAGTACACCGGCGTCGGTAGAAAAAATAGCTGGCTTTTGTGCGATGGCTGCATTGGCTATCAGCCATACGGAAATTAAAAATATTTTAATGCGTTTCATATGGTATAAGTCTTGCGACACATTAGATTATTGAGATCGTCACTTACTTCTATTAGCGTATTGTTTTTAGTTCTTCTTTCTTTGTCTTGAAACAAAGAAAGAAGCAAAGAAAATTCAAGACCAGGCCGATCCCTCCGGGCGGCTGGCCAGGCCTACGCCTCCCTCGGTGCAACAGTATTTTCTATCAATTACGTCTTCTTGCTTTTCTTTATTTACCCTCAAAATATTATTTCATCGCTAAGTCTTATACATGCGTAGTTCCCAAAGCTATTTTGAACTTACTTTCTCTCGGTTTCTTATTTATATGGTTCTTGATTTTTAGGCTATGATCCACTTCTATATGTTGTGAGCAATCAAGGTATTTTTATGATTTAATGGAACTACGAATACCAGGTTCCTCCGTTAATGTCGATATTGGTTCCGGTAATAAAGGAGGATTCGCCGGAAGCAAGGTAGGCAACGAGGTCGGCTACCTCTTCGGCCTGTCCCTGCCGGCGTAGCGGCGTAGATCCGGCAACGTTGGTGCGTACCTCGGGTTTGGTAAACCGGTCGTGGAAAGAAGTGGCAATCATACCGGGCGCCACCGAATTTACCCGGATGCCCCGTGGCCCTAATTCTTTTGCCATGGCACGGGTGTACGTCATTACCGCTCCTTTTGCCGTGGCATACAACGAGGCGCCCATACCACCGCCATCACGGCCGGCCTGCGAACTAAAATTAATAATGGACGAACCGGCCGGCATATAGCCGACTGCAGCTTTAGTGGTCAGGAAAACGCTTTTCATATTAATATCCATTACCCGTTCGTACCAGGCTTCGTCCATTTCTTCAATGGGTTTGCGGGCCAGCAAGCCGCCCACCACATTGACCAGAATATGAACCTCATTGCCAAATGATTTGGTTGTTTCGGCAAACAGGTTTTGTACATCTTCCCATTTTGTCATATCACCTTTTACAATCATACAAATACCACCTGCCTCATCAATGAGCCGCTTTGTTTCCAATGCATCCGCTTCGCTGTTCAAATAATTGATAACCACTTTAGCGCCTTCACCGGCTAATTTAATGGATACGGCACGGCCAATATCACGGGAGCCGCCTGTGATAACTGATATTTTTTGGGAAATATTCATAATTGTTTTTTGGTAGTTTAAATTTTTGTGAAGGAGTGAATAAGCCGATTGCATGTCCGTCCGTTGTTTTACCCTCAAGCAGGTTGTTTGGCAACGATGTAAAATCGTAGTTTGTAATTGATTTGTATTTGGGCTTTATACTGAACATTGGCCCGGTAATTACCTTGCCCCAAAAGGAGGTTACTTTACCGGAATTGTAAATATCACAATTGGTTACGGCAATCTTATCCCAGTGCGTTTCATCGAACCGGATGGAAGCCCCACCCCGCCCCGTATTAGAAAAAATTGTATTGCTTACGTTTACGTTTTGTACGCCATACAACCGCATGCCGGCGCCCCGTTCTTTGTTGTTTACATCTTCCAGCACACAATGGTCTACCACAATGGTTGGCCCGGTGGTGCTTTCGTCGCTGCCGCCCCGGTACAGGTCCACGGCATAGCCCAGCACTTTGTAAAAGCTACAATTTTTTACCGCTACGTATTCTGCACTGTACTTACCGGCGTCCTCTTTTTCTGCCGATAAATAAATGGCATCGCCACTCATATCCCGGAACAGGCAATCCGTAAAAACCAGCGTATCGGCGTATGTGGTCCGTTGTGCCCTGAACGGACTCATAGCTGATTCGGTGAAATTGTAAAATTCACAGTTACTGATGTAGGCACTGTAATGGCCTTTCATGACAGCGGCAGGTGCAATGGCCGCATTGGCAGAGGCTTTTCCGTCAAATGCATCTGCATTAAAAGCCAGTGATTGCAGTTCCAGTATGCCTCCATCTACAATCGTAATCATAGCGGTTTTTCCTTTGCTGCCATTGTACCGGATGATGGGTTTTGTTTTTAGAGTATTGGCAGCCTGAATACGTATATAATTTTTTACAGTAACTGTTTTGTCCAGCAGGTATTCGCCTCCTTCGGTTAATTCAAGAACGTCTCCGGCTCCGGCTTTATCTGCTGCGTCTGCCAATGTATTCTGACCTTTTTTAACCGCAATTTTTTTACCGGATAATATGTTACCTGCTGCGATTTTGGGTTGGTACCAGGCAGCACCACATTCTTCTTTTTGTACCGGCCCTGCAATCCCTTGCAGGTTATCCGGCACTATTTCCTTAAAGCCCGGCTTCCTGAATTTCCCTGACTTTGTGGCTACACTATTGTTCAAAAAATGAAAGCCGGCCACGTTGTCGTAGGCTGTATAAACTGTATCGGAATGCCAATTATAAAACCGGTTATTGGCAACCATTACATTTTCCGGTGGCAGGGTTCGTTCGTTGTCTTTTCCTACACAAAACTGGATGTTGACACAGTCCCTCCACATATTACCGGTAATGGTTACATTCTTTACCTGCCGGTAACGGTTGGGTAGCGAATTCGGCACCGCATTCATTACAGCCAGTGCCGCAAAAAAACGGTCGCCGGCCAGGTCATAGAAGCGATTGTTCCGGATGATATGGCCTTCATTAATTACCCGGATACCGCCGGTGTAAGGCTTTCCGTTTCCAATAAAGGCATTGCCTTCTACCAGGTTGCGGTCGCCATGCCGCAGGGCCAGCACCCCAACAGATTCGTAGAAAGTATTATTCCGGATAATATTATCACAGCTTTTAATGGAAACGATTTCTACCTCACCGTCGCAGTGTTCAAAAAAGTTATTTTGTATTTGGGTATACGATGAACTAAAGGATGATTGCGAGGTACCTACCCGGATGGTTTCGCCACCGTTTGATCCTAAGTTCGGGCGTTCGCCAAAATAATTGTATTCAATGATATGATGGTTTTGCTGGTTTCGTTCTTCATCCAGGATAACGGCAAACGTAACGCCGTTATTTAATTTACCTTGTATGCTGTTGTGGTCGAAACGATTGCTGCGGCCATACAATAAAATCCATGAATTTTCTGTTTCGCGGCTGGGCGGGTTGTAACTATCAATGGCACAAGCCGTAATGCGACAATTATTGGCAACCTCGTCCCCGGCCCGGAACTCAATGGCAGCGCCTTTCGGTGCATAACCGTTGGTAAAATAAAATCCATTCACCTCCATGTATGTTCCGGCTAACCGCAATACGGATGCCCCCGAAATAATAACGCCACCCGGTGATTGGGCTTTTATAACAATTGGTTTGGACGGTTCTCCTTTTCCGGCAATCATTATTTCTACATCTGTATATATGCCATTCTTTACAATAATGGAATCACCGGGTTTTGCATTTTGTACAGCCATCGATAGTTGTTCAATGGTGTATTGAGCCTGTAACCGGGTAACAATAATTGTGATAATACAGAGTAGTATCTTTTTAATCATATGTACAATCTTGAGGCAATGGTTAAGTGGCGTTTAATCAATACAACGGATTAAAATCCGTTGCCATTCATAACACAACGGATTAAAATCCGTTGCCATTCATAACACAACGGATTAAAATCCGTTGCTACAAAACAGGTCGCCTCTACGAGGCTATGCGTGTGAAATACAAATACGGGTGTGAAATTTAAACTTGTAGTGCCGTAGGCACGATTAGTATTGTAGCTAGGGATTTTAATCCTTGGAATGTACAGACCGGGTGTGATTAATAAACCAACGTCGCAAATTGCTTAATAGTAGTACAACTTTTCAACGGTGCCCTCACCCCCGGCCCCTCTCCATCCTTCGGATAGAGAGGGGTGCCTCTGTATAGCTTTCAATATGGAATTTATCAGCGGATTCAAAAATGATGAGTTTGCTTAATAGTAGTACTTATTTCAACGGTGCCAACGCCAGCCTCATCCGCCTTTCAGGCACCTTCTCCATGAGGAGAAGGAAAGCGGATGCAATTGATTCGTTCCTTTCTTATTCCATTGCCTGGCCCATAAAAATTAAACTCCGAACCAGGCTACCCGTGATGAGTATGAACAACGTTAGAACAGCAGCAATCAAAAATCACAATTCATAAATCAAAAATCCCCTCATTGGTTCAATGATTTTGCAAAATCCATGACACCTGTTAAATGTTCTTTCATGATGCTGCTTGCTTTCCTGCAATCTCCTTTTGTTATATAAGTAAACATTAGTTTATGTTCTTCTAATGCTTTTTGGGTAATGGTTTCACATACCTTAAAAATGGAGTAGTTGGAAATAATATCCGGGATGATGATCAGCAGCAACGACTTTAATACTTTGTTTTTACTACATTCTGCAATCGCTAAGTGAAACATCAGGTCTTCTTCTACCGCACTGATATTCCTGGCCGCTTTCTCCAGGTAATTGTTAAGGGATATTTCCAGTTGTAGCAGGTTGGCTGCTGTTCTTCTTTCACAAGCCAGGGAAATCGTAGCCGTCTCCAGTAGTTCACGGGTTTCTACCAGGGATAGGAAGGAACCTGAATCCATTTTGAGTACGTCGGAAATTAAACCTTCTAATGCCGTAATGCCAATGCCGGCTACAAAAGTTCCGCTTTGCGGCCTGGTTTTTAAAATCCCGTAAAATTCCAGTTTGCGAATGGCATCCCGTACCTGCGTACGGCCAACTCCAAATTTTTCAGAAAGCTTCCGTTCCGGTGGCAGGCGGTCACCGGGCTTTAACTGCCCCGACGATAATAAATCTTTTACCTGCCGGATAATAACATCCACAGGCTTTTCTATTTCTACTTCTTTAAATCGTTTAAGCACTTCTTCCATACAAGCAATTCTAATCAACGGCAATTGTACAATTAAAAATGGATTCAAAAATTGGTCGACCAAAATAAATTATGGTCAAAGTACAGCAACAGGCCACAGTTCAATATACATCACCGTTTCGGGAACGTTCCCGGTAATTTTTTTTAATAATCTGGTAAAAAGATTGATTGGTCGACCAATTTTCACCCTACATTTAGCCCTCGAAATTCTACTAATTTCATTCGATTGCTAATTCAAACTGCTATTATGAAAATGACAAAGTCTTTGTTATTTATACTGCTGATTGCTATACTTAGCAGTACTGCTTTTGCACAAAAAATTACGATTACCGGTAAGGTTACTGCCGGTACGGATAGGGAGCCACTCCCCGGGGTAAGTATCTTCACTAATAAAAAAACGGCCGCAACTACAAAGCCGGATGGTACTTACACCATTAGTGTGGATGCTAAAACAACAACACTAATTTTTTCTTATATCGGCTTCACTACCCAGTCGGTTAATGTTGCAGGTAAAACGGTGATTGATGTGACACTGCAGGCAGCGGCTGCTGCTACTACCGATGAAGTAGTGGTAATTGGGTATGGCTCTCAAAAGAAATCAAGTGTAACCGGTGCTGTTTCCAAATTCAGAAATGAAAACCTTGACCAGGCCCCGGTGCCACGCCTGGACCAGGCCCTGCAGGGAAAAATTGCCGGGGTGCAAATTCAAAATATATCTTCCGAAGCTGGTTCCGACCCCAAAATACGGGTACGCGGTTTAAGCTCTGTAAATGCCGGCGCCAGCCCGTTGGTAGTGGTGGATGGTGTGCCCGTACAGGACGGGCTTTCTTTTGTAAACCCCGCCGATGTAGAGTCGGTTGAAGTATTGAAAGATGCAGCCAGTGCAGCCATTTACGGTTCCCGTGGCGCCAGTGGTGTTATCATTATTACTACCAAAAGCGGTAAATCGGATCGTACACGTTATAATTTTAAAACGTCAACAGGCTTTAAGAAAGCGTACGAAACCTACCCGATGATGACCATTACCGAGTATGGTAATATGCTTTTTTATGAGGCATCGCTACGGGCAAAAGACCCTGCCGCACCCGCTGCAACCATCAACAATGTGATGGCTGCTAATGAACGTGCTGCTTATGTATTAGAGAACACATTAACAGGTACGACCGATTGGCAGAGCCAGGCACTACGCAATGCAGTTGTACGCAATCTGCAATTGAGTGTTTCCGGCGGCAACAGGGCGGTTAAATATTTTGTTTCCGGTGCTTACCAGAAAGACCAGGGGTTGATGTACCACAGCGAGTACGAACGTTTTAACCTTCGTACTAAAATGGATGTAGAATTAAGCAAACGGGTAAAACTTTCCTTTAATATCAATCCATCTTATATAAAAAGAGAAAGGCCTTCAACCAACTTTATTGACTTTGTACGTTTTTATTCTTTCCTGCCGGTTTACCTGAATGAAACGACCGCCGCCTTTGTAAGGCAGAATCCGCAATATGCCAGTGTAAAAGCCGGCGATTTTGCCCAGGCCCGTTACTTTAACGGCCGGGTATATAGCGGGCTAATGCCTGATGGAAGTACCTGGACAAATACAGCCGTTGCAGATCCTTTTGCTACGGCTAATAATACACCGAAATCCATCCTGGAAACCCGTACCATTACTTCCAACGACTACCGGGTATTAAGCTCCGCCGATCTTACCATCAACATCATTAAGGGGCTTGATTTTAAAACACTGGCCAGCTCATATATTACCTATTCCAGGGCATTGGATTTTGCCCAACGCAATTCATTCAAGGATGGCGATTTAAACCGTGGCCAGTACAACAACCGCTTGTTCATTGATTTGCTGAGTGAGAATACATTGACGTATAGCAAAAAAATTAAGGACCATGAGTTTACCCTGCTGGCAGGATTTACATCACAAAAAACAACCATACGGGATGAGCAGGCAATCGGGATGGATTACCCCAGTGATAATATTACCACTTTAAATACAGCCCTTCAGATAGTGGCGCCTTCCATTGATGCAAACGGAAACCCCCAAGGCAGTTATAATTTAAAAAATGCCATCGGCTTAAATTCCGCCCTTAGCCGTATTACGTATGCGTATAAAAGCAAATATTTATTATCGGCATCTTTCCGGGCGGATGAAAGCTCCTATTTTGCGCCGGGCCATAAATGGGGCTATTTCCCTGCAGCATCTGTTGGATGGATAGTTAGCCAGGAAAAATTTATGGATAAAATAAACTGGATTAACAATCTTAAATTGAGAGGTAGTTATGGTGTAACCGGTAATAACCGTATTACGGAAAGCGGAAGTGGGATTAGCTATTATCCGTATATTGATTTGCTGTATGCCGGTAATTATCCTTTGGGCGGCGGTACAGGCACATCCAGTGCAGGCCAGGCGCCGTCCAGTATTATTTTATCTAATCCGGATTTAACCTGGGAAAGCACTTTTCAGTATAATGCCGGTATTGATATAAGCCTTTTTAAAAACATACTTACTTTGTCGGTAGATGCCTATCAATCAAAAACAGACAAGCTGTTGTTGAGGCAGTCCACACAGTTATTTACGGGTGTGTCGCAATTCTGGAATAATATCGGCAGCCTTCAAAACCGCGGTATTGAAGTCGAATTAACAGGAAATGTATTACGGAAGAAAAATGTAAAATGGTCGGTTTCGGGAAATATTTCGCATAATAAAAATAAGATCCTTGAATTAGGGGCCGAATCCCGCATACTGAACCTGGGCGAACGGACAGAAGTATATCAAAACAAAATTGGTGCACCACTAATTGAATATTTCAGCTATAAAACAGATGGCGTATGGCTTTCACAGGCGCAAATCGATGATGCCAAAGCTAAAGGCCTTACTTCGGCTTTAAGCAATGTATTTGTACCGGGGGGATTAAAATTAGTGGATGTAAATGGTGATAATAAAATAGACGCAGATGACCGTGTAATAACGGGTTCGCCCTATCCTGATTTTATCTGGGGCCTTACTAATAATGTTACCTATAAAAATTTCGATCTGAGCTTTACCCTACAGGGCTCGCAGGGCGGGCAGTTAATTAATGGTGATCCGAATTATAATGAAACCAAACGGATTAACCGGAATTATAATCAAAACCGCTGGCTGAGCCCTATGTTTCCTGGAGATGGTAAAACACCTTATTCAACCGTAGGTTTCAACTGGCTGCTGACGGATTATGTAGTGGAAGATGCATCATATTACGCACTGCGTGAAATAATTGTAGGCTATACATTACCAAAAAAGCTAACGAATGCAGTGAAGCTTGCCGGCGCCCGTTTTTACGCATCTGCACAAAACACGTTCTTTCATTCGGCCAACGGATACAGGGGAATTAATACCGAAGCCCGCTTTACAACCGGGCCTTATGCCACCCCGCTGGCAGATGGTTACCAACGCGGCAGTTTCCCGATGCCAAAAACGTTTTTATTTGGATTGGATGTGAACTTTTAATCGTCAATCGTGAATATGGTTGCGGTTCAAAATTTACAACTGTTATTATCATTTCGCAATTGTTTATCGCATTTAAAAGATGAATGTTTATCCGTAAAATGCACATAAGCATTCACAATTTACGATTGACGAATCACGACTGCTTCTTTTAATTTTAAAACTTAACGTATGAAAATCATCTATTATATTTTTCTATTCAGTTTAATCAGCCTGGCCGGTTGCAAAAAGGTAACCGACTTATACCCTGAATCAAACCTGAATACCGGAACGTATTATTCCAATTACAGTGAGGTAAAATCGGCGCTGACCGGTTGCTACAATGGATTGCAAAAACCGATTTTTTATGAATGGCAGTTAACTGAGTTACGAAGCGATAATGCAAAACAGGGGCAGCCGGGAAGTACTTCTTCCAATAACCGTGATCTGAGCGATCTGGATATGTTTCAGGTAGCCCCAAGCCATGCGGCCAGCACCTCTTATTGGCAAACTACTTATACCAATATCCACAACATTAATGTTGTTTTGGAAAAGCTGGGTGTTGTGTACGATCCCGCAACCGGTACCATTAATTTTAATACTATTTCTATTCCGGTTACAGATGGCGACCGTAAACAGTTAGCAGGTGAAGCCTTGTTTTTAAGGGCTTATCATTACTTCAATCTCGTTCGCCTGTATGGTGGTGTTTTCCTGATTCATAAATCCATTTCGCCCCTTGAAGCAAAAGCGATTAACCGTGCATCGGTGGCGGATATGTATAAATTAATTGAAGCCGATTTACGGTCAGCCTCAGCCAGTATGAGCAGCTTAAAGTTTACGCAGATGGCTGCTACTGATGTAGGTCGGGCCACCAGTTGGTCCGCAAAAGCCATGCTGGCAAAAGTGTTGCTTACCCTGAACAGGAAAGGAGAGGCCATTCCGATACTACAGGATATAAAAGACAACAGTGGCTACTCTTTGCTTTCTGGAACCGGTGCTTATGCCAACGTTTTTTCTACCACCAACGAAATGAACGCAGAAATTATTTTTGCCATACGTTTCAAAGCCGGTGGCTTAGGATTAGGCAATCTGATTCCTAATTTGTTCGGGCCATTAAGCAGCGGTTCAGCAGTAATTGCGGGGGATGGCGACGGGTTGAATTACCCAACGGCAGAACTGGACACTTTTTCTACCGGCGATACAAGAAAAGCAACAAATATTGGTGTGTATGGTACCGGTGCTGCAGCCAAATTATATGTAAAGAAATTCATTCCGCCGCAACCTTCCGTAAATGATGATACGGAAAATGACTGGCCGGTGCTGCGCTTTGCTGATGTGCTGACGATGCTGGCCGAAGCGCAAGGATATAACCAAAGCAGCCTTGATTTAATAAATGCCACAAGGCCCCGTGCCGGGCTGGCGAATTTTACGATGGCTACTATTACCAATGTGGCGCAATTTGAGAAAGCTTTATCTGACGAACGGAGATTAGAATTTGCATTTGAAAACCAGCGATGGTTCGACCTGGTACGCTTTAATACAACGCTGACCACCATTACCGCTGAACAAACCATGAAAGACCATTTTGCAAAAGAATATGCGAAGCATTACAGCCAGTACACGGCGCCGGCACTTACGCTGGCACAGTTGCAGGCTAATGTTACCAGGGATCATTTGCTGCTGCCCATTCCCCAACGGGAAATTGACACCAATACCAGTTTAGTAATTCCACAGAATCCGGGTTATTGAGTGTTGACTTTTTGTTTTGTTTCCGCTCTGTCTGCCCGTGTTGAAACATGGGGGATTGTAAAAATTGATGAAAATAAATAAGCCGCTGCTACAGTTGCATAATACCGGTTTAAATCTGCCCTGATGCATTATTGATACTACTATTCATGTTCCGTAAAACCCAGGTACTAAGGTTAGCTTATTGTTCCCCGGTACCCCCGGTTTCGGTTCTGAAGCAGGCTTTTCCGTCTGCCTGTTCGGCGTTGTACCTGCTAAGAGTCTGTGGATCAGCGGCCAAAAATGTTTCTTTATTCCTTTGCTATTGTTTATTAAAAAGGCCGTTGCTTTGTGGTACACCTGTTAGGATATGCTTGCTGCTGATGAGATACTGCTTTTGCTGAACCGGATAGCTGAACACAGCGACGAAACTGCTTTAAAACAACTGTTCGACGAATTTTATCCCCGCCTGCTGGTGTTTACCGATTCGTTTGTAAAAAACCGGCCCGTAGCAGAGGAACTGGTGGAAGATGTATTTATCAAGCTCTGGGAAAATAAAAACCTGCTGCCGGGTATTACCAGCTTGCCGGCTTACCTGTTCCGGGTTGCCAAAAATAACCTGCTCAATTATCAGAAAAGCAATAAAAATCAATCCCACCTTGATATTGATGCGGTTGCTATTTCCCTGCAGGCAACTGTAAAAAATCCGGAAGAGTTGTTTATTGCCGCTGAAGCCATTCACCGGGTAAATGCTGCTATTGCATTACTGCCCCCAAAGTGCCGGCTGGTATTCCGGCTCCTAAAAGAAGATGGTTTGAAATACAGGGAAGTGGCGGAACTATTGCAACTGTCCGTTAAAACCGTTGAAAACCAGATGTCGTTTGCCCTCAAAAAAATCGGCGAAGCCATCATTGTACAAAAGCCGGATGCCGGGTTTCCCTCCCAACAAAAAAAATAAAAAATTTGGTATAGGGGTAAACGGGCGTTCAGGTTGTCTTGCTCAATAAGGCACTCACTACATGCACAGCAACCGGTTTTGGGAATTAATGGCAAAGCAGCTTTGGGGCGAACTAACCCCGGAAGAATTGCAGGAACTCATGTACCTGAAAGGGGAAGATGAGTTTGCGGCATTTAATAAGGAATGGCTGCAGTCCTTATCCCATCTCTCCCTGCAGGATACTGAAGAAATAACCGGTGACCTTCTTCACCAAAAGTGGGACACCCTGCTGCAAAAAACCCATTCGCCTGCCCTTCAGGCTATACCGCTTCCTGCACCAGCTAAGTATAAGCGTTTACTACAATTTGCGGCTATCGCTGCTTCCCTGCTGGTAGCCGTAGTCATCAGCTGGAAGTATATTGCCGTAAAACCAGCAGAGATCAATGCCGGACCTAACATCGTTTCTACCCGCAATGGTTCCAAGTCCAAAATCCAGATGCCCGATGGTACGCAGGTATGGCTGAATGCAGGCAGTTCGCTTACCTATAATAACGAAACTTACGGCCAGCCCCTGCGGGAAGCAATACTGATTGGAGAAGCCTATTTTGATGTGGTAAAAGATGAACGCCATCCTTTTATCATCCATACCAAAACCATGGATGTAAAAGTGTTAGGCACTGCATTCAACGTAAGAGCTTACCCCAACGAAAAACAATCGGAAGCGGCCCTCATCCGGGGTTCCATTGAAGTATCATTCCCGGGCAGGCCTGCCGAAAAATTATTTTTAAAGCCCAATGAAAAAATAAGCGTTGCCAATAACTGGCCGGTAAATACGCCTGTTGCAAAAAATACTGCCACACAGGCTATTGCAAGTGATCCCATTATTGTGCTGAGCACCCTTGCTTACGAGCCTGCCGATAGTGCTATCATCGAAACTTCCTGGACCCGGAATAAATTGATTTTTCGCAGTAAAAGTTTTGAGGAACTGGCGCAGGATTTGGAGCGTTGGTACAATGTTTCTATCCGTTTTAAGGACACCGGTTTAATGCAGCGGCACCTTACCGGCACTTTTCAGAATGAAACCATTTTTGAAGCCTTAAACTATCTGAAACTAAGCTCGCCTTTTCAATACCAGTTTAATAAGGAAACAAATACGGTTACGCTTTACCGGTAACCAGCCATAGGAAAACGATTAACCAAAAACGATTGCTTATGATAATGCCAAAACCAACCTGATTTCACTCCACAAAAAAGGGAAATGCTGTAAACATTTCCCCTTCCCAATGGAGCTAAACAAATAGGCATGCACGCCTTTTGCGAAACCGTGCACCCTATATTTTCAACCCGTTAAGATTTTAAATGTATGAAACAAAACTTACTGGTAGGCACTCCTGTACAAAATAGTGCGTTCCGGAAAATTGCTATGATTATGAAATGGTCGTTTGTACTCCTGTTTGCCTGTTGCCTGCACGTATCGGCCAAGGTACACTCGCAAACCAAACTCACACTACGTTTGCAGAAGGCTTCGTTCAGCAAAGTATTTCTGGAAATTGAAAAGAAAACCGGCTACCGCTTTTTGTTTGATGACGGCATTTTACCTCATGGTAAAACAGTGGATGTAAATGTAAAAGATGAGGAAGTACGCACCCTGCTTGACAATTTACTAGGTGGCACCGGCCTTGCTTATCAGATTAATAACGATGACCTGATCATTATTTCGGCAGATGATAAAGCAGGCGAACGCCAGCAGGCAGTTACCATTACCGGCAAAATAACCGGTGAGAGCGGCGAGCCACTCAGCGGCGCTTCCGTTACGGAAAAAGGCACCAGCAACGGAACATCTTCCGGTCTTGATGGCAGCTTTCGCTTACAGGTAAGCGGAACCACTGCTACCCTCGTTATTTCATCGGTGGGCTTCGATACCCGTGAAGTAACCGTGGGCGATCAAACTAACCTGTCAATCAGGCTTTCGCAGGTTACCAGAGAAATGGAACAGGTAGTAGTAATCGGCTATCAAACTGTTCGCCGTAAAGATCTTACCGGTGCTACCGCCGTGGTCAATACCACCAATTCCAATAAAGTTACCGGCAGTTCCGTTGGTGAACAAATACAGGGGCTGGTACCCGGCGTTACGGTACGTAATAGCGGTGCCCCGGGTGCAAATGCTGCTATTGAAATACGCGGTATTGCCAGCTTTACGAATAATAACCCATTGTACGTAATTGATGGAATGATATCCGATGCCAACAGTACCATCAACACTGATGATATTGAAACCATCCAGATATTAAAGGATGCTTCTGCTGCCGCTATTTATGGCTCACGGGCGGCCAGCGGTGTTATTATTATTACTACCCGTAAAGGCCGCAGTGGCCCGGCTAAAGTATTTTTTTCTGCCAAGGCCGGTGTGCAGCAAATACCCCGCCGTTGGGATGTAATGGATGCTGCCCGTTATAAAGCTACCGTAGCCGGTCAATATGCCAATTCCAACCTGCCGGTGCCGGCAGGTATTGCATCTTCACCTTTTAATACAGACTGGCAGGATGTAATTTATAAAACCGGCAGCGATCAGGATTATAATGTAGGCGTTTCCGGCGGCTCGGCCGCAGGTAGTTTTTTAATTAGTGGTAGTTATTATAAAAATGAAGGTGTTATTATCGGTAACGAGTTCAACAGGGCTTCCCTTCGCATCAATACCTCTGCTAAAAAGGGTATTGTAACTATTGGCGAAAATTTAGTGTTGAGCAATACCCTCGGCAAAAATCCCGGTGGTGGTATTAACGCATTTTACGAAGCACCGCAAAGCCTGCCCATTGTTGGCGTACAGGATGCCAGCTATAAAAATGTTCCTAATAACCCCGCCGGTTATGGTTTTGGCTCTACCAATATCCCAACTTATGCTACTAACTATGTGGCCAATGTAGCGCTTGACAAGCAAACCTACAATTTTGCTAAACTGGTAGGTAATGCTTACTTAGATCTGAAATTTACCAACTGGCTTACTTATCGTTTTAATGCGGGGTTAGAAACCAGTTTCGACTTTTTCAAAGAAGTGAGAGATACCGGTATCTGGCGCTATGCCAACCAGGTACCAGGCACCAGCGTAGGTGAAAACCGGTCTCAGTTTACCAACCTGCTGCTGGAGCACACACTTAATTTCAATAAAACTTTTGGCAACCATAGCATTACCGGAGTGATGGGTTATACCTATCAGCAGTATCGTACAGATAATACTTCCGGTGGACGCCTGAACCTGCTTTCTGCCAATGGCCAGCAGTACACAACGATCACCTCTGCCCTTGGCTCACCTTCCGCAGGCAGCTATACGGATTTGCATCGGATACAGGGTTATTTAGGACGCGTAAACTATAACTATAACGATCGCTACCTTCTAAGCCTCACCGGGCGTATTGACCAGGATTCAAGGTTTGGTAAAAACTACCGCCAGGGTACATTTTATTCTGCCGCTGCCGCCTGGCGAATCAGCAAAGAAAAATTCTTTGACGTAGCCTGGATCTCCGATTTAAAATTACGTGGTTCGTATGGAAAATTAGGTATTAGCAGTGCATTTGATGCCTTAGGTTCATGGCCGAGCCTAGGTATCATCAACAGTAATCCACGGGCAGTTTATGGTACCAGCCAATCACCTTCGGTTGGGTCTTACCAGGCACAAATAACCAATGCCGATCTGCATTGGGAAGATCGTTACACAACGAATATCGGATTAGATGCCGCCCTTTTACAAAACAGGATAACGCTTACCATCGAAGCATATAACTCGTTGTCAAAAGGAGTAATTTATGCTGTCCCTTTACCAGGGTATTTAGGAAGCAGTGGTGGAAACCCGGCAGCCAATCTGGGCTCTATCCGTAATAAGGGTGTTGAGTTTTCTGTAGGGTACAATCATAACAGCAAGCTCTTCAAATGGGATGTAGCAGTGAATGGATCAGTAAACCAAAACCGGATTGTAACGGTAGGTAATCAGGCTGCAGGTAAAGGTTATTTAGATGCCGGCCTTACCCGCAGCGCTATTGGGCAAAGTGTAGGAACCTGGTTTCTGCTGCAGACGGCAGGCATTTTCCAGAGCCAAAGCGAAATAAACAGCTATACCAATAAAACCGGCAAGATTATTCAGCCGCTGGCTAAGCCGGGGGATATAAAATATGCAGATATAAATGGTGATGGGCAGATAAACAATGATGACCGCACCTATGTTGGTGGTGCATTTCCAAAGTTCCAAGGAGGGGCACAGTTTAATGCCGCTTACAAAAGCTTTAGCCTGAATATACAATTGGTAGGTGTGTTTGGTAATAAAATATACGACGGTATCCGCAGGAACTTAGATGGATATCAACTCACCAATTTCAGGAACGATATTAACCCCTGGTCGCCTACCAACACCAATACCAATGAACCAAGATTGGGTATCGAAACCGGTGACCCTGGTATTGCATCTAACAACATCGCTAATACCAACCGCTGGCTGGAAAACGGTAGTTACCTGCGCTTGCGTAATGTGGAATTAGGCTATGCATTTGGTAAAAATATTCTGGGCCGCATTGGTTTTACAGGTGCCCGCCTATTTGTAAGTGGTCAAAATTTATTAACCCTTACCAAATACAAAGGCCTTGACCCTGATGCTACCGGAAATGGAATTCTCGAACGCGGCTACGACAATGGCAACTGGCCATCAAGTCGCAGGTTTGGCGCAGGTATCCAGGCTGAATTTTAAAGATTTAAATAAAAAAACATTGTATGAATAAAATATTTTTAATAGCCGGCGTTGCACTAATAATGATAAGTACGGCATGTAATAAAAAACTGGAAGTCGCAAACCCTAACAGCCCTACTACAGCAGATTTCTGGAAAACGGCCGCTAATGCACAGGCAGGTGTAAATGCCATTTACAGCACATTTCACCGCGGTGGCCCCGCCCGCTGGTGGTTTTTTCTAACCCAGGTTCGTTCAGATGAAGGGTATAGCACCAGCCCCAATGCAACCCTCATTAACATTTTCGACCGCTTTATCCTGAATGATTACAACGTAGGTGAAGTACAGGGCAGTTATTTTGATTTTTATATTGGTATCAACCGCTGTAACCAGGTGCTGGATAATGTACCGGGCATTACAATGGATGCCACCCAAAAAGCCCAGTTGCTGGGCGAAGCAAAATTTCTGCGGGCTTACTTTTATTTTCAGTTAGCTACCAATTGGGGTAATGTTGCGCTTCAACTTACTACTCCTAAACCTGCTGATCGGCCTTCTGCCACACCGCAGGCCGGCATATATGCCCAGGTAGAAAAAGACCTGACGGAAGCACTTGCGGCCCTGCCCTTAACCTACGATAATGCAAATATTGGTCGTGCTACCAAAGGATCGGCCTATGGTCTGTTAGGCAAAACCTATTTGCAGGAAAAGAAATATGCCGAAGCTATTACTGCTTTTAAATGGTTTACCGAAGGTGAAGGCAAAAACATTTACAGCTTAATGCCCAACTACCGCGACAATTTTGTGATTACCAAAGAAAACAATGCTGAATCGGTATTTGAAGTACAGTTTGCTGTAAACCCAACCGACAGCCATGATGATGACGTGGCCCCCGGCAGCGACAACCTGAATTACGGCAGTTCCCTCCCGCCGTTTTTTGCACCCCGGCCTATTGGCTTTACAGATGGTCAGGCCCGCCGCTGGGTAACCCGTGAATTTTTACAGGAAAGAACAACCACAAACACGGCAGATCCAAGAGCACTGGCCTCCTTTATTTATGATTCGGCTGATGAACGCGGACCGAATTTTACTATGGCGTATAACCGCACCTTTGCGTCATTGTCATCAGGGTGGTCTGCCGATCCCAACGCTACTCCCAGTAAAAGCGATGTGTTTTTTCGCAAAATGCTGAACGATTTTACCGATAATGGTGAAAGTTTCCATAGCGGCAATAATTACCGGTTTATGCGGCTGGCAGATGTGTACCTGATGTATGCCGAAGCATTGAACGCAACCGGGCAAACAGCCACCGCTTATACCTATGTTGATTTGGTACGCCAGCGGGCAGGGCTGGCAAAACTATCCGTCGTGAAACCTAACTTAACACAGGCGCAGTTTCTTACACAGTTAAAGCATGAAAGAGTAACGGAATTATCCGGCGAGGGCCACCGCTGGGAGGACCTGGCACGCTGGGGCGATTTAAGTCCGCAACTGGCAGTAAGAGATCCCGGATTTTCCAACTTTGTGGTTGGCAAACATGAGTTGTTGCCCATTCCGCAAAGTGATATTGACATCAATCCAAACCTGAAACAAAATCCGGGTTATTAATTAACAGCCACTAATTGCGTACATTGTTAATTAAGTAAGTTTAAAGATCGCCCCGGTTTGTGTCTTCACAAACCGGAATTTAAGAGTTCAAATAATTTAGTTGACAGTTTACTAAGTTCCAATAACTGGTTTCTAACAAAGTGCTTTATATGAAAAAATATTTCAAACCGTCAGTAGCTTTACTATTTGTGGTTATTGTAGCCGCCAATTGTAAAAAAGGCGGTACGCCATACCAGCCACCGGTTGTTGTGGTTCCAAAAGATACCACTTTTTATAACCCGCTTTTACCGAGCGGTCCCGATCCTTTTGTCGCAAAAAAAGATAGCTTTTATTATTACAGTCACACAATTGGCGACCAGATAAAATTATGGCGAACCAAAGCGATGTCGCAATTAAACAACGCCTACACCCAAACCATTTGGACAAAACCGGCCACCGGTCCTAATTCGCAAAATATATGGGCGCCGGAATTATATTTTTTCGATAATAAATGGTATGCTTACTACACCGCCGGCGCTTCAACTGACCTGGCTACCCAAAGAATATTCGTTTTGGAAAATGCCGCTGCCGATCCGTTAGGCGGCGTGTGGTCGGATAAAGGAAAACTGGCCGACCCGGCAGCTGACTTTTTCGCCATAGATGCAACTATTTTAGAATATAACAGCAGCCGGTATTTAATCTGGAGTGGACAGGCTTCCGCTGCCGATAATACGCAGCGTATTTACATTGCCAAAATGTTGAACCCTTACGCACTTTCCAGTGCCAGGGTGCAAATTTCCGCACCGCAGTATTCGTGGGAAAGTATGGGGGCGCCACCTGCGGTAAATGAAGGACCTGAAATTTTAAAGAACGCTGCCGGCCGGGTATTTATGACCTATTCCGCCAGCGGTTGCTGGACGGATGATTATGCATTAGGCATGCTAACATTAAAAGCCGGCGGCGACCCCCTGGTAGCAGCCGACTGGACAAAAACAGCTACGCCTGTATTTACAAAAAATACTGCCGGCGGCGCTTTTGGCCCGGGCCACAACAGCTTCTTTAAATCGGCCGACGGAACAGAGGACTGGATTATTTATCACGCTAATTCTTCCCCTGGAAATGGCAACGGATGCGGCAATTCCCGCAGCCCGCGGATACAAAAATTTACCTGGAATGCGGACGGCACACCCAACTTCGGAACCCCGGTAAATATCAATGCAGTGCAGCGCCGGCCTTCGGGCGAATAAGAATGTAGAGGACGGCATCATTTGAGTGACCATGGACAGTGCATTTCCATCAACACAACGGATTAAAATCCCTAGCTACAAAATGGGTCGCCTCTACGAGGCTTTGAGTAAAAAGACAACCTGTAGTGCCGTAGGTACGATCCATATTGTAGCGCAGGGTTTTAACCCTGGGAACCGTAGGTACGATCCATATTGTAGCGCAGGGTTTTAACCCTGGGAACCGTAGGCATAATCCATATTGTAGCCAGGGATTTTAATCCCAGGAACCATTGCGCATAATCCGTTGTATGTTTCACATGCCGATTCTTTCATACAGTTATGAATTTTAAACAAATATGAATAAAATACCAATCAAGCTTTTACCGGTAATAATACTATTTGCATTTGCGCTAAATGGAATTTCGCAACCCAACAGACGACAAACGACAACAACGGTTGCGACTACTCAGCCTGGTAACATTTGGACGGCGGAAAAGGCCAATACCTGGTATGCACAACACAAATGGATTACCGGCGCCGACTATATTCCTGCTACAGCCATCAACCAAATGGAAATGTGGCAGGCATCCACCTTTGATACAGCTACTATTGATAAAGAATTGGGCTGGGCACAAAATATCGGTTTTAATACCATGCGGGTGTTCCTGCACAGCCTGGCTTACAAGCAGGACCCTGCCGGCTTTAAGCAACGCATAGATCAATTTTTATCAATCGCCAACCGGCACAGCGTACAAATCATGTTCGTTTTTTTTGATGATTGCTGGAACAAAGTACCCATAGCAGGCAAGCAACCCGTACCCCAAACCGGTATTCACAATTCTGGCTGGGTGCAGGATCCGGGAGACCCTTTTTATAAAGATTCAACGCAGTACCCTGCCCTGGAAAAATATGTGAAGGATGTAATGACCCAATTCAAAAGCGATCGCCGTATTTTATTGTGGGACTTGTATAATGAACCTGGTAATTCGGATAAAAGGGATACCTCCTTTACCCTGCTAAAAAAGGTATTTGAGTGGGCACGTGCCGTAAACCCCGACCAGCCGATCAGTGCTGGATTGTGGAACTGGGATTTTGAAAAGCTAAATGCGTTCCAAGCCATGAACTCGGATGTAATCACTTATCACGATTATGAAGAAATGCCCTGGCACCAGCGGGTGATTGATATGCTGAAAAGCCATGGCCGCCCCCTGATTTGTACGGAGTATATGGCCCGTACCCGTAACAGTCGTTTTAGTACTATACTGCCGCTGCTGAAACGGGAAAATGTAGGCGCCATCAACTGGGGATTTGTAGCCGGCAAAACCAACACGATGTACGCCTGGGATACACCCATGAAAAGCGGGGATGAACCGGTGGAATGGTTTCATGATATTTTCAGGCCCGACGGAACTGCCTACCGGCAGGACGAAGTGATGCTGATTAAGCGGATGAATGAAGTGAAGGCAAATTAGCAAATGTGACAATTAGCAAATCAGCAAATGCAATACAAACAGGCAACATAGTAAAAGGCTGGCATCGCTACGTTGTTGGCCTGGTTTCGCAAACCAATACAAAGGCCGGCATCGCTGTAACATTCATAAAAGATTAATTTCAAAACAAGCGGTGCCGACCTGTTCACGAATTCCGTTCTTTACCAGGTATGTTGCAAGCCGGGCATCGCAATCCAATACTAGGGACGACATCGCTGTAACATTTATAAAAGATTAATTTATAGGTAAGCGATGCCGACCTGTTCACAAATGCCGGACAATAAATATCTGGTTTATAACTTGTATACGCATTTGTCTCGTTAAGCTAACACTCCTCATCCATACCTGCAGCCATTTCGCTGCAGTTTATACAATTCTTTTTTAATCATTTAAAAATTGCCAGTATGAAAAAAATCTACTTTATTGTAGTTGTTTTGGGTTTATCTGTGTACTTCCCTGTAAAAGCACAATTTGTTGTAACCGATCTGGGCCAGCAGGTTCAGTTTGGCCATGTTTCCGCCATGGATATAGATGGCGACGGCGACCTGGACCTCCTGATAGGTGGTGAAAGCGGAGGCAACAACAATGTTCAGCTTTACCTGAATAATGGCGGCGTGTTTACGCCGGCTACTTCGCCGTTTATGCCGCTGGCAAGGCCCAGCTTTGACTGGGGCGATATTAATAATGATGGGAAACCGGATTTAATTACGAACGGATTTCCGGCAGGGGCAGGTCCGCTTGCCCGTGTATACACCACCAATGGTACAGGTACATTTACACAAAGTGCCATTGCCCTGCCGCAATTGGCGCCCAGTTGCGGTTTTGCCGATCTAAACAATGATGGGTATACCGACATCTTTGTTTTTGGAAATAATGCTGATGGTAAATCGAAAATTCTTTTTAACAACAAAGTTGGCGGGTTTACAGAGTCGGCTCAGTTTGATGCTTACAGTTTTGTTGACCCGGTAGTGAGTGTGGTTGACTTTGACAATGATAAAGACCTTGACCTTTTTATAACGGCCGGTTTTGAATCAGGCGTGAATACCCGCTTCTCTAAAATGTTTGTAAACAATAACGGCATATTTACCGCAATGACCATAGCAGGTTTATTTCCCAAGGGCAATGGCTCGGCCGTGTGGGGCGATTACAATAGTGATGGATATCTTGACTTGCTGCTCAATGGCGATGGCTATTTAGGTTCAGGTGAGGATGCAGATAATTACCGGCTGTACCGGAATAATGGCGGCACCTCTTTTACTGCCATACAGGCTTTTGGCTACCGCCAGAATATGACCGGCAATGGGGGCCGCTTTGCCGATTGGGATAATGATGGTGATTTAGATATTATTGTTTCGGGATATGATGGTACCCGGCAGGCAGTAGATATTTATTTAAACAATGCAGGTACATTTACAGCATACGCAAATAATGCACAAGTACCCGGCTCATCTGAAGGTTCTATTGAAGTGGCTGATATTGATGCAGATTCAGACCTGGATTTATTAATTACGGGTTATTCGGGAAATGATTTTGATGGCGCCGGTACCGTAGGGCCATTTAACCGGAATATTGCTGTAGTTGTAAAGAACCCGGCTACCACCATAAATGTGCGGCCCAATGCACCTACCGGCCTCACCTTTACCGGTAACCAGGCTGCCCTTACCCTAAGTTGGACGGCCGCTACCGATGCTACCACACCGCAAGCCGCATTAAGTTACAACCTGTTTGTACGGAATATTACCACTGGTCAGATGATATATTACCCTTTATCTGATACAACTACCGGTAAACTTTCCCTGCAAAGAATGGGTAATGTGCAGCTAAATAAAAGCTGGATCATAAAAGGATTACCTGTAGGAACGTATCGCTGGGGCGTGCAGGCTGTTGATAATAGCTTTATGGGATCACTGTTCGCTAAAAGCGGGTTTATTGTAAATGCCAACGGCGTAGTACCCATTGTATTAACTGATTTTACTGCTATAGCCGAAGGCAAAAAGGCTAAAATAGAATGGACAACCTCCTTTGAACAAAACAATGATCATTTTGATATTGAACGCTCAATAGATGGTACACACTTTACAAAAATAGCTACTGTAAAAAGCAGTGCCAATGGTGCAGCTATCAAACAGTACCAGGCTTATGATAATACCCCCGCAAACGGAATAAATTTTTACCGGCTTACCCAGGTAGATAATGACGGAAAAACAACTATCCATGGCATTAAATCTGTGAACTTCCGGCTGGATCCTAAGGCAGTGGTGACCGTGTATCCAAACCCGTCTGTATCAGGTATTGGCATACGTCTGAGCAACTATTCCGGCAAAACGGTTTCTATAATGGTTACCGATGTTGCCGGCAAAATGGTTCATCAGGAAACAATGGCTATCATTAGTAACCAGGGCTATTACAAACTGAATATGACCAACCCCGCCAAAGGCCAGTACCTGATTAAAGTAATGGGCGAAGGCATGAATGAAACCATCAAGGCTGTAGTACAGTAAGCCTTTTAAACAATACATATCAACAATGCCCTCTGCTTACGTGGAGGGCATTGTTGATATTGGCGTTGTTTATATTCTTAGGGTGGTAATCATATATTTCATAGGGCGTTGCCCTATGCTGGGTTATTGCCGCCCTTTCAGGGCTTAATACATTTTACATTGTATTTCATTTGCTAACCTGCCTGCCGGTAGGCAAGTTGTCAAATCTGCCAATTGCCAATTGCCTATTGCCAATTTGTATTCCATTTGTATTCATTGCGCTATTGAGCCATTGAGTCATTTTCACATTGATTTTTACACTCCCGAACTGTACGATATTACGACCTCGCCATCCAGCTCAAAAATTTCTAATACATTAGCAGAGCCATTGTTGAATTCGATGTGTATCTTTTTGATGAAGGGCTCATCGCCAATCATTTCTTTTTCCACTTTTACATCGTACTCGCTGTCATTGCGTTTGTATCTTTTATCCGCCAGCGGAAATGCGTCTTTCTCATTTACCGCATCAGTAAAATCGGGTAGCAGGCGCACCAGCAGAAATGCTTCCTTGGTAGTAAGGCCGGGAATGAAACTGGTTTCAGCGCCAAATTCATACATCGAATATTCGTGGCAGGAAGCACCATTTTTATACAATTGCTTTTTCAATACCGATCCGCCACTGGTGATATCTGTGATTACACCTGACTTTACAATGAGCGGTGCGCCAAATACCGGGCTTAGCTGCAGCAGGTATTCCTTCATTGTTTTTACACCGGCTTTGGGCGGCACCACCGAAACTAGGTAGGAACCAACCACATAGCCGGTGACCTGGCCAAATGTTACTTTTGTCCAGTAGCCATATAACCCTTCGGTAATAATCCTGGTTTGGGTAGTGGCATCGGCAGCGATGGATAGTGGGGTTCCATACGGTATTTTACCAATCACTTTTGCTTTATCATCCGGCTGATCGCGTATGCTTAATCCACTTTTAAGTGCTACATACATGGTCGTATTTTTGGCAAATACTGCCATTTGCAAAAGGAAAAAGCCAATAAGCAGAAAGTACTTCATAAGGATTAATTTAGTATTTTAATTGATATGATTTAGCTTAACTTATCTGTAGCCAGGCACCCATTCGTTTTATATTGTGACTGGGTTTAGCAACCGGCATTCGTAATATAGCTTCATAAAATAGCCCGGCAAATTTTCACTTTCCAACGAACCTGTAATAGCAGCTATTTTTGTAAAAACGATTCAAATGTACAGGCTCCTCTTTTTGTTATGGATCACAATTATTGGTTCTGTTTCTTTTGCACAGCCTGCGCCCGGTAAGGCCTGGGTATTTGCATACTTCAAAGGCAATAGTGCCGATGGCCTGCACCTGGCATATAGTACAGACGGCTACCAATGGAAAGCTTTAAAAGGAGATAGTTCTTTTTTAAAACCAGCCGCCGGAAAAGACAAGCTAATGCGTGACCCCTGCATTATCCGGGGAGCTGATGGAAAATTCCACATGGTGTGGACCGTAAGCTGGAACGAGCGTACCATTGGCTATGCCAGCAGTACCGACCTGGTGCATTGGAGCCAGCAACAAACGGTACCGGTAATGCCGGATACCAGCACGCTGAATGCCTGGGCGCCGGAAATTTTTTATGATGCAGGCAGCAAAAATTACATGATCTACTGGGCTTCTACCATCCCCGGTAAATTTCCCTGGGCTGGCATGGACTCCGCCAAAGGGAAATACAACCACCGCATGTATGATGTACTCACAAAAGATTTTAAAACTTTTACTACCTCTAAACTTCTGTACAATAAAGGCTTTAGCGTAATTGATGCGACTATCCAAAAAAATGGTAACGACTACGTGATGTTTTTAAAAAATGAGAATGATGCACCGGTTGAGAAGAACCTTCGGATAGCTACCAGTAAAAATTTTGACAAAGGCTATAGTGAACCCACAGCGCCTATTACCGGAAATTACTGGGCAGAAGGCCCCACAGTGTTAAGGGATGGCAGCAAATGGATTGTTTATTTTGATAAATACCGGGATCATAAATATGGAGCGATTGAATCAACCGACCTGAAAAACTGGACAGAAGTTTCGGATAAAATTGCATTGCCCGGTGGTATCCGGCATGGAACTATTTTGGAAGTAACAGCAGCGGAACTGAAACGGTTACAGCAGTAATACTGCTATAAGGGTTGTGAAAAAGGAACGCAGGACTTACAAAACCAATGCTTCTCAATACGGTAACGAACCAATGTAAGTCTGGAATGTATTATTAAACAAGTTGATCCGTTTCGGGTTCCGGAAATCGAATACCATCATATACCTGTTGCAGGCTGATTGAAAAATCCAGATCAGGAAAATGAATTACTTCGTCCATATTGCTGAAATCCTGCAATTGAAATAATGAGGTGGATGTTTTACGGCTGAATAGCTCAATATAGGGTTGCTGCTGGCTCACCAGCAGGTAATACCGAAGCGAAGAAAGCTTTCGGTAATAACGCCACTTTTTACCACGATCATAATTTTCAGAAGAAGGTGATATTATTTCAGCAATCAGTACCGGGTTTTTAATAAGGTATTCCGATGTTACATCATCCGGGTGGCAGGTAAGTATTACATCCGGGTAAACATAAATACCGTCTAACTCTACCTCAAGTTTGGCATTTTCCTGAAAAGAGCGGCAGCCTTTTGATTTTAATCCATGCTTAAAGCATTCATTGATATTGTCAGCAATGTCACCATGGTTTAGTGTAGCACCAGCCATAGAAAATACCTCGCCGTGGTAGTATTCGTAGCGAATGGGAGATTCCTGTTCCATTTTGATATACTCATCAAACGTGTAGTGCTCAGGTTTGACAATCTGCTGTGCCTGCATATGGCTGCTGCTTTTGGGATATCATTTAAGATTTGCTAAATTACAATCGAATAGGTAATGAAAGATACACCAATACGTAGTTAGGCAAATTACCTAACGTATAAAGGAATTCAATAAGGCTGCATCTATGATTAACTATCTCAAAACGGATATGTAAGCTCTGGCTAAAGAACATATTAACGAACCAGTAGTAAATGTGCCTGAATTTACGAGACGTTCAACATTAAACCAGACGATAAAATGTACAGGCCGGATAGTCTGCAGGTAAAGGTTCCCAACAAATTAAAAACACCATTCCTGGAAACAGAAATGGTGTCTTAACTAGAATCAATCTTGTTTTAATTTGTGCAAAGCCGGAATTACCAATCCACTTTTTTTAAATATTAAAGCACTTCTCTTTATTCAGATATTTATTTAAAAATTAATTTATCCGTTAATAAGTAGCAAAGGTTGAAATTGCTTTTGTACCTAAATAGCTACCACTGTAAACAGAGGTGTAACTTCTGGTAGGAGTAAAACTGGGAATTACCAATTTTACAAGTAAGGGTGTAGTTGCGCCTGTAGGATATACGTATAAAGTATCTGTGAGCCCTGATGAATAGGGAATAAAATCGGTTACCTGAGCTGTACCAATATTTTTAAACACCGGTGTGCCAGTGCCTGCCGCTCCCCGCCTGAATGAATAAACATCTACGTTAGGTACAGCAGTTGCATTATATATAAAGTTGGCAAACCTAAGCATAGCAGAAGTATCCTTTGGAACCGTAATATTATTTAAAACAGTTGTTTGCTTAATGCTGGTAATAGTATCGTACGTGAATACCGTATAGCTTTTACCCGCATCAAAATTTTGGCTGAAATTGAGTGGCACCTGGGTTGTAGTAAGCAGGGTGTCTTTTATTAAAAAAGAGCGGGTACCTGCATTTACCTTAATGGAATAGGCCGTGGCCGGGAATACACCACCGTAGCTTATAGCAGATCCTGAAACGGGAACACCATCTACAAAAACATAATTTCTGGCCGCCTTTACAGTGGCATTAAAAACCTGCACACTGCTGGAATTGCTGAAATCTGTTTGGGTGGTAGCTACTTTGGTTATTTCTTTGGTACAGGATACATAAAGGCAGGAGATAGCTATAAATGATAATCCTGATATGATATTCAATAATTTCATAGTTCAATTTTTCTTGTAAATAACTAGGGTTGAGAAAACCAACATTCAATAGTGTTATAATCATCGTCTAAAGCTTTAATCCTTGTTAACTCAGGAATGTTGTACAGGTATTCCGAATTGTACCGTGGCCTGCACCGATACACTAATTTTCCTTTATTGGTGGTTGCCAGATAATTAATAGGTGCTGTTGGAGGGGTAATAAAATTGGCATATACCTGTTTGCCATTTTCAGAATCAGTATAGTGAAATTTCCGCATATCAATCCAGGTCTGGTGTGTACCCCAGCCATATAAGGCAATGTATTTTTGCAGCATAATATGGGTTAATGTCAATCCGGCTGCATCGGGAACGATAGAAGGATTAGCCAGATAATTTGCTTTCATAGCCGGCGTAATTACCCGTGCTGCCGGAATCTTTGCTGAAAAAGTGGTCGTAAGCATATCAAAATCCAGGCTGATAGCGTTTGAATAGGCGGTAAGTGCTGCGGCTTTATTGCCTTTGCGGTACTGGGCTTCTGCTATAATAAACTGCATCTCTGAAGCTGTCATCATTGGCCACGGGCCTCTGTTTGCGTACACATATCTTGCACTATCATCTACACCGGTGGTAGCATTCTGCGTGGGATTTCTCCAGAAATTTTTTGGATAATCAGCAGTGGGTAAAGTACCACTCAAAAACTCGGAAACACCTAACCAGGGGGTCACGCCTTTAAATTCATTTTTGCTGTTTTCACTTAGCATATACCAGGTTCTGGGATCGCTTACGCCGGTAAATGCACCAGGGTTTGTTCCGGACATCAGATTGGCAATATAACCTCCCTGCCTGATGGTACCAATGTTAGAACGGGTTGGGCCAAAATAACTATTAAATCCATTACTGGAATTTGCTACAGAAAAAGTGGCTAACGGATTATCATCATTGGTAGTTTGAGCCAGGCTGGCATATTTAATGGCAGAGTCACCATAATTATTGGTTTTATAAATGTTTTTATTGCTCAGGTCGATGTAGGATCGGGCAAGCGTTGCGTAAACAAACTTTTTCCATTTATTGATGTCGCCTTTATTAAAATAGGCGTCACTCTGTGCAAGATTAACCGGGCTTACATTTCCATCCGTTCTGTTTAGGTAACTCAGTGCTCTTAAACAAATTGCCCGGCAACTGTCATAAAATTCAGGTTGGGCATCATAGTGAAATTGTGTAAGGCTGGTATTAAAAGCTTCTTTCAAAATAGCATCGCCATATTGGTTGGTTAGTTCAAGCCAATCCCAGGCCCTTATCGCATATCCAATTCCTACATAATCCCATTTCTGCTGTTCGGTACCCCACTCAATTATCCGGTTTACATTTTGGCCATGGCCATAGTATACTGCTGCCCAAATACCACCGGTATTATCACTGCCTATTGTACCACCCATCGTTCCATAGTTTTCGCCGCTTGTGGTTGATCCCCAATATTGTATGTACCGACCTAACAATACATCATCTATCTGTACGCCATAATTAGTACCGGCGGCAGAATTGAAGGCTGTAAAACTGCCAATTACACCCGGCAAAATAGTTTCAATAGGCACTACTACCGGTGCATTGGGATTCAAGTACGCATCATCAATTTTCTTCTTGCAGGAGGCAATACAAAAGGAACCCAGTACGCCAAGAAAGAGGATTGATTTAAAATATTTACTTTGCATGAAAAGAGTTTATATATCGTTGTTGAATATAATTTAAAAGTTTGCTTTCAGGCCGAAGCTAATGCTTAAAGGTGTGGCTGCACTGCCCAAATCAAGTCCATACCCGCCTACACCGTTTGTGCCTGGGTTATTTGAATTTACGGCAGGGTCAGCACCATAATAGTTTGTCAACAGTATCAGATCGTTGCCGGTGATAAAGCAGCTCAGGCCTTTAATGGCCTTCAGCCGTTTAATTGTTTTTTCAGGTAGTATATAATTCAGTGTCAGGTCTCTTAACCGGAACCAGTTTACATCTTTTTGAATAAATTCCTCATCAGGTAATGCAGTATAATAACTACTCAAATACTGCGGAACAATGGACAAGGTATTGGCTGTTGGCGTCGCTGTGTTTTTAAAGGCATCGTCTAATACGCCTTTAACCAAAACAGGGGTACTGCGATTAGCTGTGCGCTGGCTTTTGCCCAAAGCGGTCAGCAGTTGGTCAGTTCCATTATAAATATCCCCGCCAACTTTCCAATCCCATAAAAAACTTAAACTCCAGTTTTTGTAACGAAAACTATTCAAGGTTCCTAAAGTGAAATTAGGTGTTCTCTCAGCAATTAACTGGTTGCCTGTATTAACCAACGGGATACCGGTTGAGGGGTTAATTACGATTTGCCCGGCATTATTTCTCTGGTAAGTAGATCCGGTGATGGTGCCTGTTGGATGATTTCTGATCAAACCACCTCTTACATTAGAAATATAGGTGTCGGAATTATAGTAATCATTTAGAATGCCAATAGATGCCGGCAGCGTTAAAACTTTACTCCACATGTGGTTAAAGTTGAATGTAACGTTCCAGTTAAAATCTTTTTTCCTGATTGGAGTTACATTCAGTGTGGCTTCGATGCCCTGGTTGCGAAGTGAAGCAGAATTTTGTGTATTCAGGATAAATCCTGTTGCATAGCTGGCTCTGTAACCCTGGGCAATTTGGTTGGTACAAAGCGTATTATAATAAGCTACCTCAAACGTAATGGCGTTATTTAGAAACCGCATTTCTGTACCAATTTCATACGTTTTCTGCCTTTCAGGAACTAATTCAGGATTGGAATTGGTAAAGCCATACGTGTAGGTAACCGGTAGCGTAGTGCTGCTAAAATTATTTACAAAAAATGATTGGTTGGAATAAGGATCATTTAACCGGGCTGTATTGGCAAGTGAAGCCCGGAGCTTTAGATAGTCTATGATATTCCCTTTTTTTATAGCCGGAAACATATCTGAAACAATCAGGCTTAAACTTGCTCCCGGGTAATTATAATTATTATTTTTTGTGGGAATAGGAGATGCCTTTTCGAAACGGTGAGAGTAGCTCAAAAATGCGTAACCCTTATATCCGATAGATGCTTCGCCAAAATAAGCCAGCTCACGAAATATATTTTCGTTAGGCTGCCCATTATTATTCCTTAGCAGCCTTCTTCTTGTATTGACTGAAGTAATACCACTATCGTTTGGATTAAAGCTTGTGCTTGATATAATAGCGCCACCTTTGTACATATTCCCATCCCTGCCTACAGAGTCAATAAGGTTGGTACCATATATAGCAAATTGTTTGGTTTCAAAATCCTGCCACATGGTTCCCACCAATAATCTTGCACTAAAATCGCCTACTTTTTTTCTCGCCGTAGCGGTGATGGTGTGATTATATCCTGTGTATTTTCTATAGTAATTATCAAGGCTTCCGGCAATGGCGCTGGTGAGCATATAGGAGTTAGGATGGTTAAATACATAACCATCATCCTTATAGGTATCATACCCAAATCTTCCTGCAACTGACAGCCAGGAAAGAGGATTAATATCAACGCCAAGTGTGGTAATTACACGTTCAATCTTATCCCGGCTATTATTATTTTTGGCACTCCATAATGGGTTGTCGTAATCGGCATTGCGGTTTGTCAGATTAAAGAGTAGTAATTTGCTGCCATTCGCATCCTCATAATTGCGAATATCATTATTAGAAGGCCAGGCGTATAAGTCTAATAAATAACCGCCCGATCCGGAACTTGTGGCGGTGCTTTTAAGCGGCCGTAAATTGTCTGCATTGGTGTAAGCTACAGAAGGCGTAATGGTCACATACTTTCCAATCTTTGTGTTATTGGAAATTTTAAAGTTATACTTCGTATATGTGTTAAAAGGAACAACGCCATAATTATCGAAATAGGATCCTGATGCTCTGAATCCAACATCTTTTGTTCCAAAACTGGCACTCAAATTATGGGTTTGGGAAAAACCGGTTTTAAAAAAATGATGCAGGTTATCATATAGTACAACGTCTGGTTTCCATAATGGGCCAAAAGAGGTAATCTGGCCGCTTGTAGGTGCTGCAGTAGGTATATTGTTACTTCCTCCTGGTCCGTAATCATTATTTACCTTGGCATACCGGGTTATTTTTTGAAGCCTGAAATTGTCATCATATGTCAAAAGTACTTTGCCACTGGTGCTGTTGGCTTTTTTAGTAGTGATGATGATAGCCCCTGAACTTGCCTGGCTACCGTAAAGCGCTGTTGCTTCCGGACCTTTTAATACCGTTACCGATTCAATATCATTCGGGTTGATATCCGCTATCCGGTTTGTGTTGTCATTATTTCTGTTACTACCGTCCGATGCCAGCCCAATACCGCTACCACTCTGCGAATTTGAATTCAGCGTTTGGTTGTCAATGATGATACCATCAACCACAAATAAGGGCTGGTTATTTCCGGATAAGGTATTAAAACCTCTTAATACAATACCAGAAGATGCTCCTGCGGCGCCGGAAGTGGGCGTAACAGTAAGGCCGGCTACACGGCCCTGCAAACTATTTAAAAAGTTTTCCCGTTGTGTTTGCTGAATGTCACTACCCTTAACAGTTTGTACGGAATATCCTAATTCTTTTGGGTTACGTCTTAAATCCATTGCCACCACTACTTCGTCCAGCTCAGTAGCACCATTATTTCTTAATGAAAGCGAGATGTTTTGCCCTTTATAAGTTACCCGTTGCGTTGCATAGCCTACAAATGAAAACTCCAGCACATCACCGGTTTTGGCTGCAATAGTAAACCTGCCATTTGCATCCGTTTTCGTAATTCTGTTGGTGCCGGAAACTTTTACACTAACACCTTCCAGCGGTTGATTCCTGGTACTTTCCAGGATGACTCCGGTTACATTCGTTTGCTGGGCAGTTGCTACAATAGTAAACAGGAGTAAAAGCAGCGTACTAAGGCTTTTAAGGAAATTTGTCATAAGCGTTTTGGTTGAGATAAAAAACAAATAAGCTATCTGCAGAAAGGATTCCACACACAACGTTGATAAAGATTTGGTTGCTATAAAGTTGGTACTCAACCTTACAGGACAGCAATAATACTTTCTTTGCTGCTAAAAGACAAAATATTTGTTAACAGAAAGGCAATCGCTTTTGATAATAAAGTCCACTGTTTTAATAGAGAATATTTTTTTTTCAATTTTGTTATACGATTTGTTTCCCGGGAACAGCTTACTGCTGAATCCCTTTCCTTTGCTTTTAAACATTGCCCTATGAGCTATAACTATTTGCCGCTTGATAAGAACAAACTTTCTTTTCAACAGGTGAAGTACTTGCTGCAATACGATCAGCAGATTTCCATCACGTTTGGGGCATGGGAAGCTATTGGCAATTGCCGCCGCTACCTGGATGAAAAACTGGCCGGGCATAATGATCTTTATTATGGCATTAATACCGGCTTTGGCTACCTGCACAATGTAAAAATTGACGATACGCAGGTACAGCAATTACAGCATAACTTATTAATGAGCCATGCCTGTGGATTAGGGGAGGAAGTGCCTGCCCAAATTGTAAAACTAATGCTGGCCCTAAAAGTAAAAGGTCTTAGCTACGGATACAGCGGCGTACAAAACGAAACCGTACAGCGGCTGATGGATTTGCACAATCACAATATTGTACCGGTTGTGTACACGCAAGGCTCGCTGGGCGCCAGTGGCGATTTGGCCCCGCTCAGCCATTTATGCCTTCCCTTAATCGGGTTGGGCAAAGCGGATTATGAAGGTAAAAGATATGAAATAAAAGATTTATACACTGAGTTGGGTTGGCAACCGTTGCAACTGCAAAGCAAGGAAGGCCTGGCACTGGTAAACGGCACCCAGTTTATGAGTGCGTATGGGCTTTGGTGCCTGGTACAATGCGATCAACTCCTGCAAATGGCCGACCTGATTGCAGCTATATCGTTAGAAGCGTTTGATGGCAGTCTGCAACCTTTTGCCGAACCCATCCACCGCATCCGCCCACATAGCGGGCAGGTGCAAACGGCCGCTGCCATCCGCAATTATTTACAGAGCAGCCAAATAGCACCCGCTTCCGGCAAAGCCCTGCAAGATCCCTATTCATTCCGGTGCATACCGCAGGTGCACGGCGCTACCAAAGATGTATTTGCCCATGTGCTGCAAATTTTTCTGACGGAAATCAATTCCGTAACCGACAACCCGAATATTTTTCCCGATGAAGATTTGATTTTGAGCGGCGGCAACTTCCATGGCCAGCCCCTGGCCATGGCGCTGGATTACCTGGCCATAGCTATGAGTGAAATAGCTAATATTTCGGAACGCCGTATTTACCAGCTCATCAGCGGACAGCGGGGCCTGCCGCTTTTCCTGGTGAAAGATGCCGGATTAAACAGTGGTTTTATGATTCCGCAATACACGGCGGCAGGAATTGTAAGCCAGAATAAACAATTATGTACGCCTGCCTCTGTGGATAGTATTAGCAGCAGCAACAACCAGGAAGACCATGTAAGCATGGGCGCCAATGCGGCTACCAAATGCTACCAGGTAGTGCAGAATGTGGCAAAAGTGTTGGGCATTGAATTGCTGACGGCGGCGCAGGCTTTGGAATTCAGAAGGCCGCAAAAAAGTTCGGCAGTAATAGAGGAAGTAGTAGCTGCCTTCCGGCAAAAAGTAAGCTTTAACGAACAGGACCGGGTGCTGCACGATGATATGCAGGTAGCCATAGAATTTGTAATTTCATGGAAAAATTAGAGGTATGGAAAATGTAACCGAACTACCTAAAGTGGCCAAGCTTAACAAGCAGCAGTTGGAAATGCTCAGACTTTTTGAAACCCCTTTTTCAGAAGAAGATTATTTAACGGTAAAGCGCCAGGTCGTGCAAATATTGAATAAGCAGTTGCAGGAGGAAATAAAAAAGCTGGAAAAAGAAAATGGATGGACTGCTGAAACCTACGAACAATGGGGACATGATCATGACAGAATATCCACTGGCAGATGACTGTTGTAATCGATACAAATACGCTGCTACAGTGCTTTTCAAGTACCAGCAGGCATTATCCTATATGGCAAGCTATCATTTCCGAAAAATTTAAGGTGATGGTAAGTATTGGTATTGTATTCGAATATGAGGAGGTATTAGGCCGGAAAGCGTCACCCGTAATTTCAAAAGTTATTATAGATGCATTATTGGAAAGCCCTAATGTCGAATTCATTGAACCTGATTTCAAATGGAATGCAATCATAGCTGATCCGGACGATGATAAATTTTTCGATACAGCAATTGCCGGTAATGCAGATTTTGTTGTTACAAATGATAAGCACTTTAATGTTCTAAAAACCATTTCTTTTCCTCCGGTTCAAATCATTTCTTCTGATAATTTTTTAGAATTAATTACTGGTTTGTAATCCTATTATCATTCAATGTCCGTCATCTCTGCGCATACCATTCCTGCCACCCCAACCGGTACAACGCTTTCCTGCAAAGGCTGGATTCAGGAAGCAGCCCTGCGTATGTTGTTAAACAACCTGGACCCTGCTGTAGCCGAACGGCCGGAAGACCTGATTGTATATGGCGGCCGTGGCAAAGCGGCCCGTAACCACGAATCCCTGCACCTCATCATTAAAGCATTACAGGATTTGGAAGGCGACGAAACGCTGCTGATACAAAGTGGCAAACCGGTGGGCATTTTACGAACGCATACCGATGCACCACGGGTACTCATCAGTAATAGCCAGTTGGTGCCCAAGTGGGCTACCTGGCAACACTTCGACGAATTAGAAAAAAAGGGCCTGATGATGTATGGACAAATGACGGCTGGTAGCTGGATTTATATTGGTAGCCAGGGCATTGTGCAGGGCACCTACGAAACCTTCAGCGCCATAGCTGATAAGCATTTTGGCGGCAGCCTAAAAGGTACCCTAAGCGTTACGGCCGGGCTGGGTGGTATGGGCGGTGCACAGCCGCTTGCCATTACCATGAACGGTGGCGTGTGCCTGGCTGCCGAAGTAGAAGAATGGCGGATTGACAAACGTATCGAAACAAAATACTTAGATGAAAAATTTACGGATATTGATGAAGCGATTGACCGGGCGGTAACCGCCAGACAAAACGGCGAAGGCATTAGCATTGGCGTGCACTGCAATGCGGTACACCTGCTTCAGAAATTATTAGATCGCAATATTCCTGTTGATGTTTTAACCGACCAGACTTCTGCCCATGATCCGCTGATTGGGTACGTGCCACATACGCTAAGCAATGCGGAAGCCAATGTATTACGGGAAACAGATCCATCAGCTTATATTGACTTGGCTTACAGCAGCATGAAGTTACACGTGGAGTTGATGCTGGAACTACAGAAACGGGGAGTTGTTACATTTGATTATGGCAATAACCTGCGGGCAAGAGCAAAGGAGGCAGGCTTGCAAAATGCCTTTGATTTCCCCGGCTTTGTGCCTGCTTATATCCGCCCCTTATTTTGCGAAGGCAAAGGTCCGTTCCGGTGGGTAGCACTAAGCGGCGACCCTGCTGATATTGCCGTAACGGATGAAGTCATTTGTAACCTGTTTCCCAAAAATGAAAGCCTGCAACGCTGGATGCGGCTGGCGAAAGAACGGATAGCCTTCCAGGGATTACCTGCCCGTATTTGCTGGCTGGGTCAGGGGGAACGGGAAAGAGCAGGTTTGGCCTTTAATGAGTTAGTCCGCACCGGCAAAGTGAAGGCGCCGATTGTAATTGGCCGAGACCATTTGGATACCGGCAGCGTAGCCAGCCCCAACCGGGAAACAGAAGCGATGCTGGATGGAAGTGATGCCATAGCCGACTGGCCCATATTGAATGCCCTGTTAAACACAGCCGGTGGCGCCAGTTGGGTAAGCCTGCACCATGGCGGCGGCGTAGGCATGGGCTATAGCATTCATGCAGGTATGGTGATTGTGGCCGATGGAACACCGGAAGCAGCCGCACGTATCAGCAGGGTATTGCGCAACGATCCGGGCATCGGTGTTATCCGGCATGCCGATGCGGGTTATGATGTGGCAAAAGATATAGCCAGAAAATATGGATTAGATCTTTCAGATAGATTAGATGTTGTGCATCATGCTAAGTGACATTTTAAACTAATTATCTGATACGTAAAACGGATGAATAAAGGGACGCTGATTTTTGTGGTTATTTGCTGGTGTATTCTGACATTAATTGAGTACTATTTGCTTCCTTTTTTTATTATAGTATTATTATGGGTAAGCCTTTCGCTTGGGCTACTCGTTGTGGCAATCATTCAACTTATCAAACTTATAAAAGAACAAAATACTTTATCTAAACTTAGAATAGGAAAGGCCATTGTTTTTGCTGCTTTATTTTATTTGACCTTTGATCAGTCGCTCGTAAATGGGCTGATTGAAAAGGTGGACTGGAAAGTGTTTTACAACAAGCGAATGGATATTGTTGAAGAAGTGAAAAGTGGAAAGCTGCAACCTGACGGAAAGTTGAATAATGGTGTTTGCAGACTGCCTTTTAAGTTTCCTATTCTGTCCAATGGTGGTAATGAAATTGTAATTTACCAAAATAAGCAAACTAACACCTGGACGGTTAAGTTCTGGATCTTTAGGAACTTTTTTGAAGAACCATCAACACAATTCATCTACACAAATGATAACGAAGAAGTGAAAGAACGTAACAGTAAAGTATTGAATGACCCACAACGCAATTGGAAAATACAAGACGATTGGTATAGGGTAGCCGACGAATAATAATAGTAGAATGCACAATAATATACTTACAAAACAGCGGCTGATGCATGTCATTAACAACAGAAATGCTATTGAACAAGATAACCATATTTGAACTGACAAACCAATGAATGCAACTCCTTCAACAAGCAGTGGAACGATAGACGAACCCTTGCAACAGATGCCGGACGTTATCATTAAAACACCCATCGTAAAAGAACAAATTGTTTGCTACTTTGGCAACAGCTAAACCTTTTACCCCTGATGCAAACGAATGAACCTGAAAAAATTGACCGCCAGGCAGTCGTCATCATACATGGCATGGGCGAGCAGCGCCCGATGGATACCTTGCGATCGTTTGTACAGGGGATTACCTACTGGATAAAGAACGGCGATAAGAGCCGGGATACCAAACCTTATTACTGGAGCCGACCGGATGGTATATCGGAGATGTATGAAACCCGCCGCATTACCATGCAGCAGTACAAGGGAAACCCCAAAACAGATTTTTACGAATTCTACTGGGCGCACCACATGCGTAATACATCCATGGATCACCTTATACCCTGGATGAGTAAACTGTTATTTGCCCACAGAAAAGAAGTTCCTCCCCGGCTCAAAAAAATTCAGACAGTTGTACGTATCTTACTGCTGGCATTAATTGTATTAGCCGGGGTTATCTACTGGAACCGGGCGCCCATCATTCGTTATATCAAAGAACACTGGATACGCACGGCAGGTGTTCTTGCTTTGGTAACCTGGCTGTTACGTACGCTTAGCTGGGCTATTAAAAAGCCCATCAGCCAGATTGTGGTGAACACAGCAGGCGATGCCGCCCGTTATTTTAATCCCATGCCCTCCAATATTCAGGAGCGGAGCAGCATTCGCCGGGAAGGCATTGAATTTTTAAGAAAGCTGCACAACCGGACCGAAAAACCATATAGCCGGATTATAGTAGTTGGCCATAGCCTGGGCTCGGTAGTAGCCTACGATTTAATACGCCTGCTATGGCAGGAAATGCACGAAACCTTTGAGCCTGCAGGGATGGCCTCTGAAACTTGTTTCAAAGAAATGAGCACCTACTCCAAAACGGCTGCTGATAAACATTACCGGATGAGCAACGAAGAGCTACAGCATTTTCAGAACCTGCAGCACCGGTGCTGGCAGCAGTACAAGGCCAATGGCAATAAATGGCTGATCTCGGATTTTATTACCTGTGCCGGCGCTATTGCCCATGCCGATTTTTTCCTGATCAATAAGCCGCCTTTTGCGGATTTAATCAAATACAAAGAATTCCCGGCTTCCCCACCCGTTATTGAGGGTGATGATATATCTGTGTTGCACTATCCCGATAAGAAAAAATACGAATTCGGAAAAGATGCAAACGGCAATCCGGCAATAACTGAAATTGCACCACTCAACCATGCTGCCTTATTTGCCGTTACCCGCTGGACGAATATTTATTTCACCTCTGACTTTGTAGGCAGTGCTGCACGCCGCATATTCCGGCAGGGAATAAAAGATATTGAAATAAAAAGAAAAGGATGGATGTTGCTGCCTGGTGGCCATACCAATTATTGGGATGATGAGCCTGGTAATAAAGCCCTCGAACACATTGCCTGTGCGATTGGTTTTCAGCAGGTGGCAAAACCGGTAGCAACTGAAAAAAGAGCAACGGGCAATAAGCAATAGGCAAATCAAATACAGAAATTACTACACCCTGATTGAAAATGAAATAATGCTCAGGCTTCCCTACTATTTTTTGCTGATTATTTCTATACAAGTATTATAGATTTTTTATGCAAACCGGGCGTTGACATTCACGGATTTAATCGGGTTAGCGCCCAATCCTGATGATGTTATGATGTAGTATAGACGGGGGTTTAAAGGCGTTGCCCAATAAATACCTGGGATGCTTCATCGACTACCATTTGATTGATTATTATTTCCATTGAAACAAATACTTGGTTCCACCAGACTATTATCGCAGCCGCTGCCAGTTCTGCTACTATATCTATCGGCAAAATCAGCCGGTTTACCGGTAAAATGTATCTTTTGATAGCCTGCGGAATATCTTTAGCCTTTGCCCATTAATTTAATACACATTTGAATTTATTGCAATGAAAATTAATTGTATCTGTTTTAAAAAGTGTTTGCTGGCATTAGCAGTTTGTTATTTTTTATTCGCTGGCAGGGGAATAGCCCAAACCGGCATATTGGTAACCTATTATAATGGAACCGAACAGGGGTATTCAGTAGCAACATCGGGAAAGTTGTATTTCCAGAATGGCAACCTGCAAATAGCAGTAACCAATGCTTCCACACCTGTAAGCATACCTGTATCCATCATCAGGAAAATTACTTTTTCGCCTTCTACGGTGCCATTACGGATGGTTGACTTTACCATTTTTAATGAAAAGGCACAGGTAAGATTGACATGGACAACAGCAAATGAAGTGAATACTTCGCATTTTGTAATTGAGAGAAGTGCTGATGGAACTAATTATGAAAGTATTGGGCAGGTAACTTCTTTAAATATCAGTACTGGCGGCAATTACAATTTTGCTGACCAGTTTCCGAAAACAGGCGTTAGTTACTACCGGTTAAAACAAGTAGATGCCGATGGCAAATATGAGTACAGCAAAGTTTTGACGGTGAAAAGAACCATCTCTGACATGATTACAATCCTGCCGAACCCTGCCACCGGTTATTTTAAGATAACCAGCACCACAACAGATCCGCTACATGTAAAAATCTATGCTGCGGATGGCCGGTTAATTGTCTCCGGCATGTATACACCCGGCGAGCAAATCTCCATCAGCAAGTTAATACCAGGAATGTATATGGCCACTATTAATGACAAAACATATAAACTGATTAAACAATAAGGCTTTAAAAACAAGATATTTTATAAATACAAATGGCTAAAGCTTTTAAGTAATAAAAATGAAAAAATTCTTATCCATAACTGGCTTACTGTTTATTGGTTGTGTTGCAAATGCACAAGTTATGAGAGTTCACAATTCCGGAGATACAATGTATGCGAATCCCATTTCTTCGGTGGACAGTATTAAATTCGACAACATCTATTCTAAATTTAAAATAGGCGGAATTGGGGCTACGCTGAATATCCAAAAGGCATTCATTGATAGCATCACCTTTACCAATAATACGGTAACCTTAACTAAAATATACATTATCTACAACGGCGCAGATGATGCTACCATTATCAACCCTTATGCTGCTCAGGGGGTTACCATTACGGCAACCGGCGGAACCGTAACCGTTACCGGCACCTCCGGAATCAGCAACCTGGAATATAATTTATTAGGTACCAGTACTGCAGGTAGTTTAACCATGAGTTCAACTACCCCGGCTACTTTTGTAATGAACAACCTGAATATCACGAATGCAGGCGGCCCGGCAATACAAATTACAAGTGGACAAACACATACCTTTATTGCAAAGGCCGGAACTACCAATACATTAACTGACGGTTCAGGAAACACGAAAAACGGAGCCCTCCAAACCAACGGAAAAATTATTCTAAGTGGAACAGGCTCACTTGCTGTCAAGGGAGTGAGCAAACATGGAATTTCTACTACTTCCGCCATCGAATTGCAATCTTCCACCGTGACTGTAACGGCTGCTGCTTCTGATGGTTTCCATTCCGAAGGGTTTACCATGAGTGGCGGAACTGCAACCATTGCGGCTTCCATGGCCGATGGAATTGATGCCGGCGATGGCGCCATCACTATCACTAACGGAACCATTAACGTAACTTCCACTGCTACCGATGTAAAAGCTTTGAAAACAGGAAACGGAACCATTACCATTTCCGGAGGAGCTGTTAATCTAAACGTGTCCGGAGGGGCTTCTAAAGCGATTGCTGCCAAAGGAATCATCACCATCGGCGCCGGAACTTTTGCTATTAACCTGTCGGGTGCTGCGGTACTTACTGCTTCGGGAAGCGGATACGATCCATCTTACTGTACAGCCATAAAATCAGATCGCCAGATAAATGTAAATGGTGGAAGTTTTACGATTCAAACAACTACTGCTGCTACCGGCGCAAAAGGTTTTTCTGCTGATAGCAGTATTACCATCACCAACGGAACCTTCAATATTACGACGGCGGCAGCAAGCACCAGCTATACCAATACGTCCGGCGTGGTGGATACTTACAATACAACGGCTTTCAGCACAGATGCCAATATCAATATCGCAGGTGGCATGTTTACCCTGATTAATACAGGAAGCGGAGGAAGAGCATTTTCTTCGGATAGTGGTATCAATGTAACCGGCGGAACGATCAACATCACCAACAGCGGCGCCGCAGGAAGAGGATTTAACGCTGATGGAAATATTACTTTTGCCGGCGGAAATACAACCATCAATTTGTCAGGCGCAACCGTATTGACCGCTTCGGGCAGTGGGTACGATGCTTCTTATCCTACTGGTGTAAAAGCTGATGGGATTATTTACGTAAATTCAGGAACGGTTACCGTTACCGGAACTTCCACAGCAAGCGGTGCAAGAGGTTTATCGGCCGACAGTACCATCAATGTATCAGGAGGTACCGTTAATATCACAATCGCAGGAAATGGTACCACTTACACCAATACTTCCGGAGTTTTAGACACTTATGCTGCCGCCGCTTTTTCTGCGGACCGGGCAATCATCATTACCGGTGGTTCGGTTACCACGGCAAGCTCCGGAACGGGTGGAAAGGGGTTAAATTCCGGTGGAACGATTACAATTGGTAGCGCTTCCGGTAGTCCTGTGTTAAACATCATCACCACCGGTGCAAGATTTTTGCAGTCTGGTACGGATTATAATCATCCCAAAACGATGGTAGCTACCGGCGCCATCAACATTATTAATGGAACCCTTACCATCGCCTCTACCGATGATGGCATTCATTCAGATGCGTCTATTACTATCAGTGGCGGCAATACTAAAATTACGGCCAGCTCAACACTGATGGGTGTCGGCGAAGGAGTTGAATCGCCGATCATTAATTTTACCGGCGGGGTCACAAATATTACGGCTTCTAATGATGGGATCAACGCTACCTATGGAACAGTAGTGGGCGGAACCGAATCCAATGACAACAGCCAGGTGAATATTTCCGGTGGCATTGTGATAGTGGCAGGAAGTGATGCCATTGACAGTAATGGAAATATTACCATTACCGGCGGAACAACGGTGGTTTGCGGCCCAACCTCTCAACCGGAAGAAGGAATCGATTTCAATGGTACCTTTTTAATGAACGGCGGTTTATTAATATCCGGCGGTTCCAATTCAAACATGACCAAGGCAATGGCTACCACATCCACACAGGTAGGTATGTATTTAAAATCCAGCGCTCAGTTAGCTGCAACCTCTGTATTGCATATTGAGAATGCTGCCGGTACTGAAATGATCACCTTTAAACCAAAGAATGCCGTATACTACTTCCATTTTTCAAGTCCGGCGCTGGCAAAAAGTACCCAGTATAAAGTATATTTTGGCGGAACGTATACCGGGGGAAGTTTTGTAGGTAATTCAACCGGTTGGGGTGCCTATACAGGTGGTACGTATTCCGTAACCGGCGCTACCTTAAAATCAACTTTCACCACATCAGCTACCAGTACAGTAAATACAATATCGTTTTAATATATTAATATTTAATTCAGAGGCTGCCTGAAACAGGCAGCCTTTTTTTACCTGCTACCATAAGAATTTCCACTCTGTAAATTGTAATACCAGTTTCAAACAGGTTGCTGACTTTAATAACGAGGCGTCCGGAAGTGGCAAAATATAAACACAGGTTTTCTGCGGCGGATTCGTATTTGTTGAAAAGTTAATAAGGATTTTTTCAAAGCCCTGAAAGGGCGGTAATAACGTAGCGTAGGGCAACGCCCTATGAAATATATGTGGTTTACCATGCATTATAAGCCCTGAAAGGGCGTAAGCGCAACAGGGGTTATTACGCCCTTCTAGGGCTTTGTAAAATTGTTACTTACTATTTTATTCACAGGGCTTTACCCTGCGCTAAACTATTGCCGCCTTTTCAGGGCTTTGCATTCGCTTTCGAACACTTATACGCAACATCGAATTTGTATCCTTATTTTGTCGCATCTGGCGGCTCATTATTAAAAGTTCATCATCAAATTTAAAGCGGACACAGGACGCTGTTTGACAAGCACTACAACCTCTACCAAAACTCAGACAGTATGTCGCATAACTTTCAGCAAAAGTTCGGCAGTTATCGTAAGTAAATTTCGGTTGACAGACGGATGATAAAATACAATTTTTTAATAAGAAAGGGACTGTCTCTACTTTTGAGACAGCCCCTTTTTAGTAAAATCATGCTACAAACTATTACCAGAACTTAACGTAAATAGCGGTCAGCAGCAACAATGTAATCACAATCATCGCCAGGATTTTTGGTGTTACTTTAAACATTCCCTTCTCTATCACAATGGCTTTCGGATTTACTTTAGGGCCTGCCAGGCTTATTGCCACCATAACCAGTACGGTAAATACAAACGACCATCCCATACAAATCAGGAACGGAATTTCCCAGGTGTGCTCTGCTATACCCTTTGCATTATCCTTTATTGTTTCAAAAGAAGTATATAAAAGCGTTTCGTGGCCAAACCATTGCGGGGCGTAATTATTAAATACCACTGAAACAATAAAGCCGGTGATGATACCTGCCAGTGCAGCAGCACCGGTAGTACGTTTCCAGAACATACCCAACAGGAACATCGCCAGGATGCCGGGACTAATGAAGCCGGTATATTTTTGGATAAACGTGAATCCACCTTCGCCGCCGATTCCTAACGCATCACTCCAGGTAAGAAAAATACCGACGACCATCGCTACCACAATTGTAATTCTTCCAACCGTAACCAATTGGGTTTCGCTGGCATTTTTACCCATGTACTTTTTGTAGATGTCCAGCGTAAAAATGGTCGAAATACTATTGGCCTTACCGGCAAGCGATGCAACAATAGCGGCTGTAAGTGCTGCAACAGATAAACCCTTTAATCCCGTAGGCAAGAAATTCAGAACAGAAGAGTACGCACCATCTTTAATTTTATAATAATGGCCAGGGTCAACATTTGCTGTCATGCCGGCCAGGCTTACGTTGTGCCTGTAAAGTACGTAGGCTGCAATACCGGGTAGCATTACAATAATTGGCATCATTATTTTAAGCATACCCGCAAATAAAATCCCGGTACGGGCCGTGTTCAGGTTAGCGCCCAATGCCCGTTGCGTAATATATTGGTTACATCCCCAGTAATTCAGATTTACAATCCACTGTCCTAAAAAATACATGGCAATACCAGGAAGTATCACATAGCGTTGCACATCATATTGCGGAGCACCTGATGGCGGTGGCTTCTTAAAGATCATGTGAAAATGATCCGGTGAGTCTTTCATCAACGTCGTGAAACCATCCCAGGCGCCACCACTATGGTCGCCAAGGGCCTTGCTTACCGTGTGTAAGGCAAAGTACACTGTGGCCAAACCACCGATAATTAATACTGCTACCTGTATTACATCGGTATAGCCAATCACCTTCATACCACCCAGCGTAATAATCAGTGCAAAAGCGGCAAGGCATAGCATAATTAGATGGAGATACTGCCCGCCAGCCAAACCATTGATGGCTTTTGCACCCAGGTACAAAATAGAAGTCAGGTTTACCAGCACATACAAAAACAACCAGAAGATGGTCATAATGAGTGATACCGTTTCATTATACCGCATTTTTAAAAACTGCGGCATGGTATATATCTTATTTTTAAGATAAATAGGAATAAACCAAACCGCAATAATAATAAGCGCTATGGCGGCTACCCACTCATACGCAGCTACCGCAACGCCGGCAAAAAAGCCATCACCGCTCATACCCACAAACTGCTCCGCCGAAATATTGGAGGCAATCAGCGAGGCGCCAATGGCCCACCACGTAAGCGACCCTTCGGCCAGGAAAAAGTCATGCGTATCCTGTACGGCTTTCTTTTTCCGGTTGTAGATCCAGATACCATAGGCGGATACAATAACGAAGTAAATGACGAAAATAATTTTGTCGCTGGTTGAGAGATTCATAAGCGTTGCAATCAGTTTTTAATGGGGTAATAAAAAAAATGTTTATTTATCTGTTCACTTGTTTACTCGTTCACTCGTTCTGTAGTTTATGATTCAAAACGAAATGTAAGGGTTAGTTTTTCAACAAGTAAATTTGTGAACAAGTAAACGTGTGAACTTTACTTGTACGCTGCATCGCTCCAGCGCAACTCATTCTTAAGCTGATAAAGATTGGTATTTTTTCCTATTAAAACATATTCTATACCCGCCATTTCTGCAAAATCTTCAAAATGAGCAGAAGTAAGGTTTTGACTGTAACCGCTATGGTGGGCGCCACCAGCATAAATCCAGGCGGCACAGCCGGTAGCCATATCTGGTAAAGGCTTCCAGAGTGCACGTGCTACAGGCAGTTTTGGCAAATCATGCTGTGGTGCTACTGCTTCTACTTCATTCACAATCAGTCGAAAACGATTACCCATATCTACAATACTTGCATTCAGTGCTGCACCGGCGCCGGAATTAAATACAAGCCGCACCGGATCTTCCTTGCCGCCAATACCCAACGGATGAATTTCACAACTTGGTTTGCTGTTAGCGATACTGGGGCATACTTCCAGCATATGGCTACCTAATACCAAATTGTTATTTGGCTCAAAATGGTACGTGTAATCTTCCATAAAGCTATTGCCGCCTTGCAAGCCGCTACCCATCACTTTCATGGCACGTACTAATGCTACTGTTTTCCAGTCGCCTTCACCGGCAAAACCATAGCCTGCTGCCATCATCCGTTGTGCCGCAATGCCCGGCAGTTGCTTCATGCCATGCAGGTCTTCAAACGTATCGGTAAAACCTTTATAATTACCAGCTTCCAAAAATGTTTTCAATCCTATTTCAATACGGGCTGCATCTAACAAACTTTGCCGTTGGTTGCCATCCTTTAATAAACCGGTTGCCAGCGTGTACGTGTCTTCGTACTCCTGCACCAGTTTGTCTACATCGGCATCGCTGGCTTCGTTAATCACTTTTACCAGGTCACCAATGCCATAGGTATTTACGCTGTAGCCAAATTTATATTCGGCTTCTACCTTATCGCCATCGGTTACCGCTACATACCGCATGTTGTCGCCAAAGCGAACGAACCTGGCACCTTGCCAGTCGTTCCAGCCGGCGGCCGCCCGTGCCCAGGTGTTTATTTGCTGGTGTACGTCTTCGCTTTGCCAATGCCCAACTACTACCCGGCGGTTCAGCCGCATCCGGCTCATGATGAAACCAAACTCCCGGTCGCCATGGGCACTCTGGTTCAGGTTCATAAAGTCCATGTCAATGCTGTCCCACGGAATATCCCGGTTGAACTGCGTATGCAGGTGCAGCAGCGGCTTTTGTAAAATCTTCAGCCCGGTGATCCACATTTTAGCAGGGCTAAACGTATGCATCCACGCAATAATGCCAATACAATTTTGGGCCACGTTGGCTTCCCGGCATACGGCAAAAATTTCTTCTGTCGATTTCACCGTTGGTTTAAAAACCACCCGAACCGGTATAGCTGCCGCATCGTTCAGCGAGCCGGCAATTTCCTGCGAATGGGTAGCTACCTGTGCCAGTGTTTCAGCGCCATACAAATCCTGGCTGCCGGTTACAAACCACACTTCCAGTTGTTTTAGATCAGTCATTTTTTGAGAAGGTATAAGTTATGAGAGATGAGTTATGAGATGGGATGCAATTAATACATTTTTTGGAGACGGGCTTTTTGTTTTTCACAAGGCATCTTCGTTGTAATCTTTGATTTGTCGTTTTCTTTTCTTTCAGTGAAAGAGAAGAAAAGGATCTCCCTTGTACGTCTTATTATCATGGCGGCAATTGCCCAAATTTTCAGCGGGTTGCAACTTTTGGCAAGTTCCCAAACTTGGCAAAAGTTTTATTCGGGAGGTTGGAGTTGCGGGATAAAAAGAAAATTATACAAAAGAGGAACTAAGTTGAAAATTTTGAAGACCAGTTTACTTCAATTCAAAACCTTTTGAATTGAAGTAACTTTGTAACTTAGTATCCGACCAGATAAGCGAATACTTTTTACTGAAAAAATTAAAATGAACTTGAATCATTCTATAGCAATATAGGAAAAATTCTTCAAATATTTGTGTTTCTGCTTGTTGCTCCGCTTCTACTGACGGGAATGGATATGTTATATGGCTGTAATGTACGTGCCTTGTCAATTCTTTATAGAGAGCATAAGAACGCTCAACTTGAGTTAAATTGCTTTTATCATTGATTAAGGCTTCACATAAAATGGCAATATTTTCAGATTTTTTGAATTTACCTTTTCCAACTTTACTTGAAAAGTATACATCATAATTTGGATTGGCCAAAAGTCTTTGTCTTTCGTCTGTAACTAATTCCTTTGTACTAAGCTGCTTATGTTTACTCTCAAAGTATTTTTCATTAAATTTTGCACTAAACTCTGCTGTTTTCAATCTGTGATCAAGTGCCTCTGCTTGAATTTTAATTATTTCTTCTTCAGGATTGTTACTCAAATCGACGCTTAATAATCTTATAAAATCGTCAAGTAACACTCTACAAAGGATATAGCTGGAAGTTGATGGCTGTTTTGAATTACTATCTAAAATTATAGAAAGGTCACTCAGGATTATTACCGATCGAGTTAGCAGTGCTAAATAAAAAGTTTCAACCGATGTCGGATTTATATCAAATTCTTTCAACTGTAAAAAAATATTGTACGCCGTCTCACTGAGATCTTTCGCCAACTCAGAAGCTTTTTCTTTTTTCATGCTAAGGATTTTTTTGTCTCCGATTCGTGTCTCCAAACCGGATGTTGAATTATTGATGTTTATTTTTATGAATTTACTTAAAAATTCATGTTCGATGGCAAAATCCTTTTTCAGCGTGTGCTAACGTTTCGAGTTGTGGGACACTAACAGGGCGAAAACAGGTTTTTCTCATTTATTTTTAACACCGTATTTTTCACATGGATTCGATTTGTACCACTTGCATTGCAGTGCTATCTATAAAAACTTACTTATTCCCATTTCGAAATTAAAACAGTAACTGCTGCTAGATTATGAAATAAGTTTTTGTAGTTCTCAAATAATTTTTTTGAGATTGACTCCTGTTTCGATTTGGCTGAAAAAGCTAAAATAATCAGTTTGTCTTTATAATAAACAAAATAATATAAAGAATAAATAGTAAGTCTACCAATAGGATTATCAGATGTTTTGCAAACAATTGCTTCACCACAGTCTACACCATCTAGTTTGATTTGACGACCAGAAATAAATGTTCCTAAGTTTACACAGAAATTTTTCAAACCTATTTGACTAAACGTTTCTGCAATTTCTTCTTTTGTTAATTCTGTAGGAATTTTGTTTACTGAAAGAGTTTCAATTATCAAGCTACCTTCCAGTGGTGTAATCGAAAAGTTTTTGACGATATGGGGCCTTTCGCCATCAGTTTGTATCCATTTACATGGTACGGAAAGTTTTATTTTTAGACCTAGTGACTTGCCAGTCCCATCTGTCGAAAAACTACAACGATCTTTCCAAAATGTAGAAGGAGATGGTTGTGAAAATCCTTTTATAGTAAAAAAAAGGAAAAAAAATGATAGCAAAATTTTCATCAAACCAAATTTATTTTTTCGATTGAATGTAACTAATAGTTAATACTGTTAAATAGGTGCCGGACTCTATCCGGTGTCTATTCGTTATTGATGTTCGACTTTCAAGCAAACCGTAGATAAGTAACATGTAAACACAGGACGGAGTCCTGCGCTTACAAAACCTGCTACAAATACTGTTTGAAATTCATTATGATTTATGGTGCCTCACTATCATTTGCTGTAAATATTGTTCATCGTCTTTATACGTTTCTAATTCGCCGATCTTGCTCAATGCGAATCTTCTTAAATAATTGTTTGGTTGTGCAAGCCGGTTTGTTTCTTTTCCTTTTAAGTTCAATAGGATTGCCTGAGCAGTTCGGATAATACCCCAGGGAAGGCCCCACCAGCCAAAGATGGCTGATTTTGTGAGTGCACTATTATTTGTTTTATCCAAACAGCCGGGGCAGGCAACTACCAGCTTTTTTTTATAGTGCGTGAAAACAATAAAGCTCATCACCTCACCAATAATCGTTGCATTCAGATCTTCGGAGGCATTGCCACAAGCAGGGCATCTGAGTTTCTGTATCAGCCCACAGTAAAAGTCTAACGCTTCAATGGTGTAGGTTTTATTTTGCGCTTCCAATGCATCCGCCATGTTTTCGTTCAAGCCCCGCTTCGTAATTTCAGCTTTGGCAATTTCCAGTGTTGCAGGCGTTAAACCGTGTGCATCATGCATGGCGATGTTTACTAATTCATCATCCGACATACCTTCATACCTTGCTATTATCGTTGATAAGTCAACCTGCCTGCTCATTCGTTTGGTTTCATTTTTATCCTGTTTCAGTCCCAAGTTCTTTTTCCACGAACTGCTGAGAAATCAAATAATATCATTTATGTTCTTTAGCCCTGAAAGGGCGGCCATATCATAGCGCAGGGTGCAGCCCTGCGTACTATCATACCACAAATATCATCAAGCCCTGAAAGGGCGGCATAACTACCATCCCCGTTTTATTGCGCCCCTTCAGGGCTTGATGAATATATATCTATTTCATTTTCATAGGGCTTCACCCTATGCTATGGTATTGCCGCCCTTTCAGGGCTAAAAGTATTCCACCATTGGGGGCGTTCTTCACCAGTACCGAGTATAAAAACTTTTGTTGAAGAACACCAATAGCTGTAGAGCAACTTTGCTCCTCTAAATATTGTGCTCTCATCCTAAATTTTTGGAATGATTTGAGCACTTTCCAAAAGTGGCAGCTTTGTTTCGCTTCATGCTGCTCCATCCAAAAAGCCCAATAGCTATTCTAATTTGAACGGTGCCAATCCCGAAAAAATCGGGACAGGCTGCCACTAATGTCTTTTTCTTACTCAATTGTCTGGCACATAAAACATGCATCGAACCCGGTAACCCGTGATGATTTATAGTGATGTGTGTATTTCAGTCTGTCGTCCGTTGTCCGTGGTCTGTTGTTATTCCTACTTTAACTGAATCATCTCTTTATTCTCCGCCGTAATCACATCCACATCCTTTACCTGCGATGGAAACCAAACCATCATTTCGCCCTTGCCACGGTTGGCCCAGGCGTAATAGGGAATGGCCGTAACCGTTCTTGGTTGTGTATTGATAGCGCTTTTTGCTGCATCAATCGTTATTACCGGCAAGTCTCCTTTTAAGATTGTTATACCGTTCAGTAACTCCGGTACAAACGACGCTTCAAACCGGGCATTTGCCGGAACAATGATGTTACTTGCACGGCCATCATTGTCTTTCCATTCGGCGCAATATACCAAGGGGCCACGTTGCAGCGCTACTTTGCCCATATCATTTTTTACTTTCTCGTTCGCTACTACTTTTCGTACCGGCATCGGCAGGTTCATTGTAACCACATCGCCTTTTTTCCAGGTACGAACCAGCACAGCATAGCCTTTTTCGGTGGTGAATTCTGCCGCCTGTCCATTTACCTGAATGGTTATTGTAGAGGCTATGTTATCGGTGAAAGAATACAGCGAAGAGGGAATGGCTTCGTTTTGTGCCCAGCCCGGCATCCGTATTTTAAGATTAAATGCCGCTGCCTTTTGTGGAGAAAGGGTGAACTGCAAGGCGCCATCCCAGGGATAATTATTTTGCTGGGTAATGCTTACCGGCATTTTATTGATTAGTAATGAGGCCTCACCGGCTACGAATAAATTTACATAAATAGCATCGCCTTTTTGTGCATACACATAGCCCGGCACCGACGGCAGCAACCGGCATAAATTGGTTGGGCAGCAGCTACATTCGAACCAACCGGCACGGGCAGGTTCTGTTTGTTTGGGGATGAATGAATTTTTGACCTGCATGGCATTGCTGTAAAAAAACGATTTGCCATCCAGCCCTTCGCCGGAAATAAGGCCGTTGTATAGTGTTTTTTCCAGCACGTCATAGTATTTTGAATCGCCATGCAATAAAAACATGCGGTGGTTCCAGTACACATTTGCAATGGCAGCACAGGTTTCGTTGTAGGCCGTTGCATCGGGTAGTTCGTAGTTGTCGCCAAAGCGCTCGCCGCCGGGTACTGCACCAATGCCGCCCTGCACATATATTTTTTTAGAAACCATATTTTGCCAGATGCTATCAATGGCTTTGAGATAGCCTGCATCGCCGGTCAGGGCAGCTACATCAGCCATACCACTGTATAAATAGCCGGCCCGGACGGCATGACCTTCCGCTTCGGTTTGTTCCACTACGGGAATATTGTCCTGCCAGTAAGCACCGTTTTTCCAAACGTCTTTGCTTTTGGGATCGTAGCCGGTGTAATGGCCCCGCTGGTCAATAAAAAATTTAGCGGTTTGCAGGTACTCCGGTTTGCCGGTAATGCGGTACAGTTTTACCAGCCCCATCTCTACAATTTCGTGGCCGGGTGCTACGGCCTTTTTACCAGGCCCAAAAACAGCACAAACCAGATCGGCATTTTTGAGGGCGATGTTTAGCAATGTTTTTTTGCCGGTGGCGTAGTAATGAGCGGCTGCAGCTTCGTACAGGTGTCCGGCATTATACAGTTCATGGCTTAGTTCCCGTTCCTTTTCCCAGCGGGTTTTGCCTGCCCAGGCATGCGGATGTTCGGGATCAATGGTACGGGCGGTGTACAGGTAACCATCCGGTTCCTGCGCCTTGCCAATTTTTAATATCAGTGTATCTAAATAGGCTGCCAGCTTCGTATCGGGATGATTGCTGAGTGAATAGGAAGCACCTTCCAGCGTTTTGTAAATGTCGGTGTCGTCAAATGGAAACGTGGTACAAAACTTACCAGACCGGGCAGCTGCCATTTCAAAATTCTTTACCCGGCCGGTGCTTTCGCAGCGTTCAAAAGAAGCGGGTATGGTGGCCGTCCGGTTGATTTCCATGCGGGTCGCCCAGAAGTGATCGGTTAGTTTTACTTTGGTGAAGTCAACCGCCTGAATGGCGTAGTCTTTCTGTTGGGCATTGGCTGTTATGATGGACAGCAATGCAAATGGTAGCAACCTCACCCCCAGCCCCTCATCCCCGGCCCTTCTCCACAGGTGGAGAAGGGTGCCCCTGTTTCTGCTTTGATAATTGAACTTCATGTACAGGTTCTTGATTGATGATTTTTAAAAGTAATTTTTAATTTGCTGTGTGCAACTGAGACCTCACCTCCGTCCCCTCTCCACCTGCGGCGTAGAGGGGTGCCTCTGTGTTGTTTAGCAAATTATTATTTATCAGCGGGTTTAAACTATTCAAACATTGCTAATTGCTTCTGAGGTGCGGGTTGATGCTGTTTGAACTTACCGAATTGTTTTGAAGATTAGATTCTGTTGAACCCGTCGTTGATTTTTGTAATGACTGCTACGAAGAGGCACCCTTCTCCACCTCGTGGAGAAGGGCCGGGGATGAGGCCCTACTGCCCGTAATAACTTCCTTCACCATGCTTTCTTTCATAATGCTTACGGATGAGTGCTTCTTTCATTTGTGATACCTGTGGATTTGCTGCTTCCGTTACAAAAGCCATGTGTGCAATCGCTTCCAACACGGCACTGTTGTAAACGGCTTTATCAGCCGTTTTGCCCCAGGTAAATGGGGCATGATTACCAACCAGTATCATTTCCACTTCTTCATAACTAAGTCCATCAGCCTGCAGGGCATTCATAATCTGAAAGCCGGTTTCAAATTCATAATCGCCCTGTATCAGCAAGTCATCCATGGGAGGCGCACAGGGTACATCCACGGTTAAATGATCGGCGTGGGTGGTGCCATAAATCGGAATATCCCGCAGGCTTTGCGCCCAGCCGGTTGCATACGTACTGTGCGTGTGGGAGATGCCGCCGATTTTGTCCCAATGCGCGTATAGCACTGCGTGGGTTTTGGTATCGGAAGAAGGTCTTAAGTTGCCCTCTACAGTTTTACCGTCAAAATCAACGATCACCATATTATCCGGTGATAAATTTTTATACGGTACGCCGCTGGGCTTTATGGCAAAAACACCCAGGCTGCGGTCGGCAGCGCTTACATTTCCAAACGTAAAAACTACCAGGTTTAGTTCGGGCAACTGCATGTTGGCAGCGTAGGCTTCTTGTTTAATATGGTCGTACTGGCTCATCGTGAGATGTATGATTTAGGAATTGTGATTTGTGATTTCAGCGGCTTGGCCATTGTGAACTGAGTATGGGTTAGATGTAAAATTACCAGTGTATATAATGGGAGAAGGGGTGTGAATTTGTTAATGATGGGGGTAAAATTAACATCAAGTGATGATAATGGCATATTAGTGCAGCAGTCCAATAAAACCATCCCGGTAAAATGTAGAAGCATAGGAAAAGGCTTTTTCTGGCGCTTGGCTCCTGCCTTGTGCCTTTTCGTTATTTTTCTCCGGCTAACTTATTGTTCATAGATAAGCAGCTGTTTTGCACTGGTCCGGAGACCTGCGCCAGTACTACCTATAGCTTATCGGAATGGCCCGGATTTTTATCGGTAGCCACTTTATCTCTCACCAATTGCTTCAGTTCTTTTATCTCAGGAAAACGGCCTTCTACTGTACGGTCAAAAATTGTTTCGTTGTCAACGGATATACTAAAACGGCCGCTAATCTCTGCCGGGTGTAGCAGCACGTCATGTACATCATCCGTAAACGTGGTGAGTAATTCCTGCGCCATATAAGCAGCCCGTAACAGCCAGCCGCATTTAGGGCAATATGCTACGGTAATAGTGGGCTTCATAACAATGATAATCAAAGGAATTAATTCGTAAAGCTTCTTTTTGTAGCGAAAAAATCGAATGCCTGGGCGTATGAATAACGACAGCCAAATATAGTTTTATCCATATTAGTTTGTTATGGCATTTTTAGGTTCCGGACTTTACTGTTCATACCGGCGTCGTGTCTTCACCTAAAGTATATACACAAATCTTTCAATCATGCCATTGCAGTGCGGCCTCACCCTCATTGCCTCTCAGCCTCATCCGTGCGCCGCGGCGTACACCTTTTCCATTAGGAGAAGGGAAATGGATGCAACTGTGTTGGAGAGGGATGCCCCTATTTTGTTATCTGGCGTAAGTTTTAACTACGGGTTCACGTAATTTTTAACTTCATCAAACAAAGCAGCACCTAAAAGTCCTTCGCTTTTCTCTATAAAACTGCCTATGATCAAAATAATAAAGAATGCTTTTCTGCTCTTCCAATTTTTTCTGCTGTTCTCTTCTCCTCAAATTTATAACTCCTTAGCATGCATTGGCCCATGGGGACGGGGGTGAGGGCAATACCTGCATAGTAGCAAACGATGAACTTTTTTAGCACCTTTACTAATACAGTTTTAAAACCTTCCTAAATAGCAATAAAACCCGGAGGAACGGAGCAAAAGATTGGTAAAAGAAAATGAACAAAAACTAAATTATTACGGTTCTATTTTTCCCGTTGGGGAGGTTAGGTAGGACCCTTAAAAATCCAACCTCGCAAACGTTAGAAAATTACGATATATACAAGGGACAATTACCTGCCGCTGACCGGTTTGTTTGGCATAGCGTGGCAAAAACTGGTAACCCTTGTCCAGATTTTTTAAGGTAGGATTACGGGTAATATGACCGGCGGGGTCAATACTTTGGTAGGTTAACAAGGGGGTACGTTTTTCGAAATCATTGTACAAAAAGCGCAGGGCGTCGCCGGTATTTACCATTTGAAAGCTAATACTGGCTTCACCTTCATCGTCGAATTGGCTCTTGTGTATCACATTGCTCCAATCCATCTTGCCGGTTTTATCGAACGAAAGAATAGTTACATTATCGGCATTGTAACGGGTAACCTGGCTGCCCCAGCGATTGTATGGGTACCCCCACGAACCCGCCGGGCTGTAATAGTAGTAATCATTCAGGGAAGAGTAGGGTGAACTAAGATAATCCCAGCGGTTGTAGGGACTTACCCCACCGCGGCTGGAAGTGTATAAGTTTTCGGCCGTAATGACAAAGCCGCCATCTTTTTTCAGAATAATCTGTTGCAGATAGTAGTCATTAAACGCATTCTTCATGTTGTTCTCGCCTTTGGCATCAACCCGTATATCATCACCTAACGGAATAGCCAGGCTGACTGCTTCCTTATTGGCATTTTTATCCCATACACTTTGGAAAATACCCTCAATAATATTCCGGCGGCCTTTATAGTAAAATGAGGTAATTACGTACCGGTTATTGATATTATCGGCTTTCATCTTTACATCATCCAGCGAAATATTGTCGAGTGTAATAGGGTTTACGATAAACGTATCCAAAAGCGCCGGCTTTTGCACCAGGTAAAATTTGATAACGTTATCATTATTGCCTGAACGTTCGCCTTTCCCGAAAAAGAAGTTGCCTCCGTTGTCCACTGCAAAATCCGACAACAGATCATTGCGGTTACGCATTTCCAACGCAACCCGGCTGGTTCGCAGGTTATTCATTTCCTTATCGAACAACAGGGTTTTAATACCATACAGCCGCTCATTGCGGTTATTGATTCTAAAAAGCACAATTTGCTGTTTATCCTCGCTGTTTACCAGGCTATACAGTTTGCTATTGCTGTTGTAATTAATATCAGTCGTATCCAACTGGACAGGATTCCCGATTTTTGCGCCCGTCCCATCCAGCTTTACCGCCATACAGTACACAATCCGTTTCTGCTGGTACTGGTAAATCATCCAGCTGTAATCGGGGTAGCTGATAAAATCTACATTCATCAGCCGTTGTTCGGGCAGGTAATCCGGTTTCAGCCGGGCAACTTCCTTCATATCCGCATCGTAAGCGCTAATGACATTTTTATTACGGAAATTTTTATATACCAGTACATTGCTGCCATAGCGGCCAATAATCTCGAAATTGGTTTGGCGCAGGTCATCTTTATTGGGTTCGGAGTAAATAATACGCTGGGCCGTTGCCTGTGAGACCACCAGCACCGCAGCTACAAAAAACGGGAGCAATCGCTTCATATCAAGTCTAAAATTCAGGTTATTATTCAGGTCTTCAAACGTACTTAAAAAGTACAACTATCGGTGCCGTATGTTTTTGGCGCCGGTTATTTTATTAAAGTTTTACAATGAGTCTGTTTAGTATTTTAATAATCACCCACAACTTGACCAGTTCGTCTACGATAGGCACAATTTTTTTCCAATCGCAACCGGCGTAGCATACAGGTGTGGGAATACAATATAACCACATAGGCATATCCGCTCAGGCGGACACAGTAAGCACATAGAAATACAAGTGTGGAAATATAAAAAGTACATGAGGTAACATAAGCCTTGGCTTTAAATACTTATTCTTATAACTACTTGTATTCCTGTATTCTTATGTGCCCTGTGTGCCTATGTGGATCAAAAATGTATTTGTATTTCTTTGTACTAATGTGCCTGTGTAATTTATTATTGCTACTAACGGCTTCTACTTGTTAAATTACTAAATAGCCTCAATACTAAAAGGAACCTGTTGCGCAACCTTATTAGGCTACCGGTTAAGGATGAGTACGGCAAAATAGCAGGGTTCAAAGCAGGTAGCCGCCTAAGGTTAGGTTAATTTGCCACCATATACCCGTGTTGGCAAGCGGTGAAACCGGGCCGGTCGTTCATCGCTATTGCCTGTGGCTGATGGCTCGTTCTATCAACCCGAATCACTATCCTGTTCTTTTACCACCTATCGTAAACACCCGTATCAAAATCGTATTTCTATTCATTCAACTATATCTTTGATTTTTTAAAATAAAGGATTACGTGGGCAAACACATTAATAAAGTATCGGCGGCAGGGCTGCTGATTGCTTTAGGAATTATTTACGGCGATATTGGTACGTCACCACTATATGTTTTAAAAGCAATTATCAGCAATCGGCCTATTAGCGAAAGCCTGATTTTAGGGGCTCTTTCCGCCATTATCTGGACGCTGACACTACAAACAACTATAAAATATGTATGGCTTACGTTGAAAGCTGATAACCGTGGCGAGGGTGGCATTTTTAGCCTGTACACCCTGGTGCGAAGGCGACGTAAATGGCTGGTAATACCCGCCATGATTGGCGGTGCGGCTTTGCTGGCAGATGGGATGATTACGCCGCCAATTTCGGTTACATCGGCCGTGGAGGGTTTACGGCAATTGCCCCGGTTTGCAGGCATTACCAACCGGACGATCATTATTATTGTACTTTCTATTTTAGCAGCACTGTTTTTTTTGCAACAGTTTGGTACTGCCTCCATCGGTAAACTATTTGGGCCTATTATGTTGATATGGTTTGGCATGCTTTCCTTTTTAGGCCTTTACCATGTATCGGACGACTGGGGCATTCTAAAAGCTTTTAATCCCTACTATGCGTTTAAGCTGCTAACAACTTACGATCATGGCAAAGGCTTTTGGCTGTTGGGGGCAGTATTTCTTTGTACCACCGGGGCTGAAGCGCTGTACAGTGATCTGGGCCATTGTGGCAAAAACAATATACGGGTATCCTGGGTGTTTGTAAAAACAGCACTCATTTTAAATTACATAGGGCAGGGCGCCTTTTTACTGGCCAATTACAATGGAACCAAATTTCCGGTTGAAACGTTAAACCCTTTTTATGCTGTGATGCCACAACCCTTTTTGATTATTGGGATTGTAATAGCTACAGCCGCAGCCATTATTGCAAGCCAGGCATTAATCAGCGGCTCTTTTACACTCATCAGCGAAGCCATCCGCCTGAACCTGTGGCCTCGTATGAAGATAAAATACCCGACTGAAGCAAAAGGCCAGTTATTTATAGGCGGTATTAATATGATGCTGTTTGTGGGCTGCTGCGGTATTGTATTGTATTTTAAGAATTCCGAGCATATGGAGGCAGCTTATGGACTGGCTATTACGCTGTGCATGATTGCCACCAGCATGTTGTTTGCCAACTTTTTAGTTATTCACCGGGCACCATCACTGCTGGTTTACGTGTACCTGACAGTGTATGTTACCATTGAAATCAGCTTTTTAATTGCCAATATCCGGAAGTTCCCCGACGGAGGGTTTGTAACCCTGATTGTTGGCGGTGGTCTTTTCCTGATTATGTATGTATGGTATAGAAGCCGTAAGATAAAGAACCGCTATGTTGAGTTTGTTCGTATGGAAAACTACATTCCGCAGATACAGGAACTAAGCAATGATAAATCGGTTGGCAAGTATGCTACGCACCTGGTGTATATGACGAGTGCCAATAATCCCAAAGAAATTGAACACAAGATTATTTACTCTATACTAAACCGTAAACCCAAGCGGGCCGATATTTACTGGTTTGTACACGTTGATACGCTGGATGATCCTTACACCTGCGAGTATTCCGTTGACCACATTATGCCGAATGACATTATCAGGGTAGAGTTCCGCCTGGGCTTTCGCATACAGCCCCGTGTAAACCTGTTATTCCGCCGGGTGGTAGAAGAACTGGTGGCTAATAAAGAGGTAAATATTACCAGCCGGTATGAAAGCCTGGAGAAAAATAATGTGGTTGGTGATTTCCAGTTTATTGTAATGGAAAAATTTCTAAGTAGTGATAATGAGTTGCCGTTTTTTGAAAAACTAACTATGAAATTTTATTTCTGGGTAAAGGAATTAAGCCTGAGCGAAGAACGGGGCTTTGGACTGGATACCAGCTACGTGCAGGTAGAAAAGTTTCCGCTGATCGTATCACAGGTAAGTAATCTGAAGCTAAAGCGGATTGATGATTTCGCAGATTGATAATCGTGAATGAGAGTCGTCAATCGGTAATCGTGAATAAATACAGGTTTAATGTTGATTGCCCAACACATCAGGGATCATTCATCCGCCGCGGCGGAACGATTGACGATTATTTGTTATTACCTAACAGTTATTACCTGCCCTATTGCCAATTTACCTCTATATCATCTTTAGCTATATTGCTTTACTGGCGCTGGTTTATTTTATACAGGAACGTTTCATTTTCCGGCCGGAAAAGCTTGCTAAGAATTTTCAATACAAATACGATGCACCTTTCCGGGAGTTGAATTTTGAAGTTGAACCCGGTGTAACTATTAATGGTCTTCATTTTCACGTTAAGGAGCCAAAGGGTTTGATTCTTTATTTTCATGGTAATACCCGCAGCATAAAAGGTTGGGCCAAATATGCCAGGGATTTTTTCCGGTACCAGTATGATGTAGTACTGGTAGATTACCGGGGCTTTGGAAAAAGCACCGGCCGCCGTAGCGAAAAGGAAATGCTGACTGATATGCAATTTGTATATGAATCGCTTACCAGCACTTTGCCGGAGCAGCACATGATTGTATATGGCCGCAGCATTGGCAGCGGCTTTGCGGCAAAAGTGGCCGGCGATAACAAGCCCCGCTACCTGATTCTGGATGCACCTTATTATAGCTTTCTGAAAGTGGCGGAGCGGTTTTTACCTATACTGCCACACCGGCTTATGCTGCGCTACCAACTCCGTACAGATAAGTGGATACAAAAAGTAACCTGCCATACCTACATTCTGCACGGTACCAAAGACTGGCTGATACCCATAGCACATAGCGAAAAGTTACAGTCGCTCAACCCAAACCGCATAACGCTGATACGCATACACGGAGGCAGCCACAACAACCTGCCCCAGTTTCCGGAATACCACAACTTTATCAGAGACATTTTATTGTATTAACTCTTCATGCAAAAAGAAAACATCCGCTCCGGCAGGCTTAAAAAAACAATGACCTGGATAATAATTATTTATATTTTTCTGCTGGCCGGATTTTATTTTTTTCAGCATCTTTTCTTTTTTCATCCCAAAGTGTTACCGCCTGATTACCAGTTTCAGTTTACACAAAAATTTAAAGAACAGCCCATCCGGCCCGATGCGAATACGATAACGGATATTGTACAGTTTCTGCCGGACGATTCAGCGAAAGGTGTTGTACTATACTTTCATGGCAACCGGGATAATATTGAGCGTTATGCCAAATACGCCGCTATTTTTACCAGCCATGGGTATGAGTGCTGGATGATTGATTATCCGGGTTTTGGAAAAAGTACCGGCAAACTAACTACTGAAAGTATGAAGCTACAGGCCATGCAGTTTTACCTGCTGGCACGCAGCCGTTTTAAAAAGGAACACATCATTATTTATGGAAAATCAATGGGTACAGGGCCCGCCTCTTACTTAGCTTCTACCAGGGATTGCCGCTTGTTAGTGTTGGAAACACCCTATTACAGTTTGAGTTCCCTTGCCAGTAGTTTTGTACCATTCCTACCCATCGACTGGCTGATAAAAGTAAATTTTGCAAACGGAGAATTCCTTCAGAACGTAACAGCGCCGGTAGTAGCCTTTCATGGTACAGATGATAGAACCATTCCGATAGCAAATGCAGAAAAGTTGAAAAAGGTGCTAAAAAAAGGAGACCGGTTTATTACTATCGATGGTGGTCAACACAACGGGCTGGCAGATTCGGCTTTGTATAAGCTGGTGATGGATAGCCTGCTAGAAGCCCCAACCCAAGCCCCCTCAACTCCCCCAAAGGGGGAGCTCAGACCGGGCACCTAAGCTTCGCTAACTTTAAATGGTTGTATCCGTTGTTAGTTGAAAATAGGGTTTTGAATATTGACTGATAGTTATTTGTGCCGCCGCATAGAGTAGCCCCTCCTTTGGAGGGGTCGGGGAGGCTTTTTAATTTAACTGTGGGTCAATCGGGTAATTAATAATCTCTTCGTATTTTTTTCCCAACTGCCGCACGGCATCTTTCCAAGCAACTTCGGGCTGTGCATGGAAAACCAGTTTTTTACTACCGGATACTGTAAGCCAGCTTTTTTCCTTCATTTCGTTTTCCAACTGGCCATCGCTCCAGCCGCTGTATCCCAGAAAAAAGCGGATCCGGTTTAAATCCAGGGAGCGGTTTTGTATGAGGGACAATACGGTTTCGAAATTGCCGCCCCAATAAATGCCATTGGCTACTTCCTTGCCATCCGGTATCAGATCAGGTAGGGCATGGATAAAATGAAGCGTATCATTCTGTACAGGACCGCCATAATACACATTTATCGGAAAGTCGTCCAGATCGGGTAGTAATTGGTTAAGGGTTTGGCTGTATTTGCGGTTTAGTACAAAACCAAAAGATCCATTTTCCTGATGGTCGCACACAAATACAACCGTACGCATAAAATTCGGATCTTTTAAAAATGGATCAGAAATAAGGATTACTCCGGGATTCAGATTGTCCATGAGACAGGTGGTATAAACAGTTAGGAATGGTTATAAGTGAAGCAATAACAGCTTAGGCAAAACAATCATTGTTCCAAAATGCGGCAAAAAAAATGGAAAGTGAAATTTATCTTTCCCTTAGCGCCGGTTCTGCCCCATAAGGCAGCAAGGCGCTATTTTTGTTTCTTTCAAACCCCTGCATGAAAAAAATATTACCTGTTATTATTATTCTCATTACCGTTTCCATGGTAGGGCTGGTGTATTTGCAATATACGTCCATTAATAATATGGTAGCAGCCCGCCAGGAGCAGCTAAATGAACACGGGCAAAATGTAATAACTTCTGTTGGCAGCGAATTAGACCAGCCAACTGAACCAAACGGATTCATACGTAAACCACAGGGCGGTTTCAACCTGAATGACAATCCCCTTGGTTTGGAGTTATTAAGACCCACCACCATCGCACAGCGTTTTACAAACTTTGAAATACAGGAAAAACTGACCAATGCCTTCCGGCAGGAGGGACTGGATAAAATTCATTTCGAGTTTTTTGTTGCTAAAACCCTTACCGGAATGTCTTATGAATCTTACGAAATGACATCAGTGGGTTTTAAACCCGATTCGTACGATTCCGCAAAAGACAAACAATTCATTTACTTTTTGACCCCACCCAGTACAACGGCTGTTGAAGAATTTGTGCCAAAGGAAGTGCTGATTGTAATTATCCCCGATTTTAAGAAGCTTATCCTCCGCTCGTCTTATCTGGAAATGGGCGCCGTCGTTGTATTTGTGCTGCTAATCATGTTTGCCTTTTTCTTTACGGTAAGGGCATTATTCAATCAAAAAAAATTAAGTGAAATAAAAACGGATTTTATTAATAATATGACGCATGAATTTAAGACGCCGCTGGCAACCATATCGCTGGCAGTAGATGCACTGCGTAATGAAAAAGTGATGAACGACCGGGAAAAGATGGGGTATTTCAGCGGTATTATTAAGGAGGAAAACAAACGCATGAACAAGCATGTTGAAACCATACTACAGGCCGCCCTGCTGGAGAAAAATGAATTCCGGATCAATATGGCTGACTTGCATGTACATAGTTTGATACGCAAGGCACTGGATAATTTCAACCTGCAGCTACAGGAGAAAGGAGCGGAACTGGATGTGAAATTGAATGCTAAAAATGACCTGATTAGTGCCGATGAAGTGCATTTTGGCAATATGCTGAATAACCTGGTGGATAATGCGATTAAATATTCAAAAGAAAAGTTATGCCTGAAAGTAACGACGCACAGTACCAACCGCACATTGCTCATTAAAATAGAAGACAATGGTATTGGTATGGCACGGGAAACCGTGAAGCGGGTGTTTGAAAAATTTTACCGGGCATACACCGGCAACGTTCATAATGTAAAAGGTTTTGGGCTGGGTATGAGCTATGTAAAAAGTGTAATTGATGCTCATAAAGGAAATATACAGGTAGACAGTGCATTGGGCAAAGGCACTTCCTTTACCATTGATGTGCCGCTGGCAAAGGATTAGTAGAAACATGAATCACACCCTTGTATTTTATGCTGTAAGCATCTGACTCACACAAAAGGGTTAGCACCATCTAAATTTTACAAACCGGGTTTGAGTCAGATCCTTTTCAGGATAAAATTCATGGGTGTGGCGCCAAATAACAGCTATCTCCATAACTCAAAAAACGGAAACCGTTTTTCAGCGCATAGTCATATACGTTTTTCCAATTATCGCCAATAAGGGCGGCAATTAGCAGCAGCAGGGTACTCTGAGGCTGATGAAAATTGGTAATCAGGCGGTTGCAAATGCGAAAGCGGTAACCTGGTGCAATTAAAATTTGCGTACGGGTAATGAATTGTGTTAGTTCCCGGTTATCCATCCAGCGGATGAATGCTGCTATCGCTACTGCTACCGGGGCATTTTCCGGCCAGCTATCTTCATATACTTCCCATTGGCTGAGGTGCAAATCATCAGCGTGCAACTGCGGATGCAGGAGCGTTTTTAGTCCAAGCCAGTACAGGCTTTCCAGCGTTCGCAGGCTGGTAGTGCCCACCGGTATTACCGGATGCGGTTGAAGCAGTTTTTCCAGCAGGCTTTTTTCAACAATGATCCATTCAGCGTGCATGTCGTGCTCACCCAATGTTTGGGCCTTTACCGGTTTAAAGGTGCCGGCGCCTACGTGCAGGGTGGTATAAGCGGTGGTTATATTTTTGTGCTGCAGCGATTGAAGAACCGCCTCTGTAAAATGAAGGCCGGCGGTGGGCGCTGCCACACTGCCCTGTTGGCTGGCGTAAATGGTTTGGTAGCGTTCGGCGTCCAACGATTCAGCGGGGCGGTGCAGGTAAGGCGGTATCGGCATTTCGCCAAAAGCCTGTAAAACTTCGGCAAACGAAAGGGTGGAGGGCTGCCATGACAGGCGAATATGAAATGCATCTGTTTTCTTCTCAATTAGTTCTGCCTGAAGTAAAAAGCTTTCCCCTCTTAGGATAACGGGTTTTTCTAATAAGCCGCTTTTCCATTTAGCCGCTCCTTTCACCAAGCATAAGTAATCAATGGTTCCGGTCTGTTGCAAAGCAATAGCCATGTTGGCCGCATGCAGAGGCTCCAGCGTAAAAATTTCGATGGTACTGCCTGTGCCTTTCTGAAACAGCAGCCGGGCTTGTATCACACGGGTATTATTAAAAACAAGCAACGCCTGTTCCGGTAAATATTCAGCAAGATGTGTAAAAACGCTCTCCCTAATCTGGCCATTTTCATAAATCAACAGCCGGGCTTCATCCCGTTGTAGTAAAGGGTATAGGGCAATGTGTTCTTCGGGGAGGTGGTAAGTGTAGTCAGCTATGCTGAGTTCTTTTGAATCGGGCATTTGAATCTAAAGCTAATAGTACCGTCACCAGGATAGGATAACATAAATAGAAGAAAAAGTATGTTGAAAATATCCGGCCAATCTTCTGTAATCACAACTTGAGCCTGAGCTAAAAGGACAGCAGGTCAAAAATATCAGGTTGCCGGGTGCTGATGTTTCCTGATCAGTAGTTTGTTAAAACGGTGTAACGGCTACTGTATTTAAAACCCTTATTTGGTGGTTTCGCTTGTACGGTTACATTTGCAAAAAATTTGGAGGGTACATTATGTTTTGGACACTGGAATTGGCTTCTCACCTGGAGGATGCTCCCTGGCCCGCTACGAAAGACGAACTGATCGATTATTCCATACGTTCCGGCGCCCCCATAGAGGTAGTGGAAAACCTGCAGGAACTGGAAGATGAAGGAGAAATTTACGAGAGCCTGGAGGACATCTGGCCCGACTATCCCAGCCAGGATGACTTCTTTTTTAATGAAGATGAATACTAAGGCATAGCTGATTCAGTATACATATGGTGAAGCCCTGTTTCTGATAGAGAAAGGGCTTTTTTAGCTTTTGAAAGTGAACTTGAAATACAGTAGCAGTAAGGATAAAAAGCAAATAATACTGTTGGCGATGATAACGGGCAGCAGGTCTTTACCAACGCCGTACACCAGCCACACAACGGTGCTGAGCAATACGATAAACAACATGAGCAGGCTTACATCGCCCATACTTTTGCTTTGCCAGGCCTTTATTACCTGCGGCAAAAAAGTGATACTACTCAATATCGGTCCAATGTAACCGGCTAATTCTACAATATCCATAAGCTGTTCGGGTGGTTTATCCGCCTTTATGATGCGGCCTGCATCCTAAAACCGGCTGCTATTTAAAACTGTTCTCTGTTGGCAAGTGTGGAAAATGCCTGATCGTAAGTTGCAATACGAAAGTGGAAAGGTTAATTACGTTCAAGTCATCTTTTTAGCTGCATTCAATATTGTAACCAAACGGGCAGGAGCTACATCCCTATAAGCAAGTTGTAAAGCATCTGTAAGCATCATTTTCTTTACTTTTTGCAGGTTGATAAAAGTCCATCCCTGCTTGCCCCATTTATTGGGAACCGGAAAAAGGATTGTTTGATCGAATAATGAAAAAACATCCTGGTCCTTCAGTGACAGCTTTATACATGCCTGACTGTTGGTAATATCTACCGTCGCAAATATTTTTTTGGAAATCCTGAATGAAGTTTTTTCAAAGTGAGGTTCCTCCACTACTTCCGGAAAAGAGAGCGCTATCTTTCGGAAGGTTTCGATGCTTATCATAAGCGTTTCATTGTGTATAAATCAGGGACGACAGACCACGGGTGCATGGATATTTTACATTGTTTATAAATGTCGAGTTTAGCCCAATAGTAGTAATTCTTTTCAACGGTGCCCCCACCCCCTGCCCCTCTCCATCCTTCGGATAGAGAGGGGTGCCTCTATGTAATAGTCAGCACAGAATTCGTCAGTGGGTAAAACTATGGGTGATCAATGTATATTCTGTTCTTGAACGGTGCCATCGCCAGCCTCATCCGTCTTTCAGGCACCTTCTCCATTGGGAGAAGGGAAACGGATGCAATTAATTAGTCTTTTTCTTATTTAATCGCCTGGCCCATAAAAATCGCCTTCAATAATGCTACCCGTGATGTGACGGTTTTGATGATAGATTTTCAACCTGTCGTCTGTGGTCTGTTGTCCGTTGTCTGTATTCCATTTGCCTATTTCTCCATCTGTTCTATTACAGCCTGGGTAATACCCGTAAAGCTAAAACCACCATCGTGAAAAAGATTTTGCATGGTTACAAAACGGGTAAGGTCGCTGAACAGGGTAACGCAATAGTTGGCACAATCCTCAGCCGTAGCATTACCCAGCGGGCTCATCTTTTCGGCGAAACTAATAAAGCCTTCAAAACCTTTTACGCCACTGCCTGCCGTGGTACGGGTAGGGCTTTGGCTGATGGTATTAATACGTACTTTTTTCTTGTAACCGTAATGAAAACCAAAACTGCGGGTAATACTTTCCAGCAGCGCTTTGGCATCAGCCATTTCATTATAATCAGGAAACACCCGTTGTGCGGCAATATAGGTAAGGGCTATAATGCTTCCCCATTCTGCCATTGCATCCAGTTCGTAAGCAGCCTGGCAAAAACGGTGCAGGCTCATGGCAGAAATATCAAGCGTTTTATGCTGAAAGTCGTGGTTTAGTTTGGTGTAATGAAACCCTTTGCGGATGTTCATGCTCATGGCCGGGCTGAACAGTACAAAATCAATAGGGCCGCCAAAATGCTCCGTGCTTTTTTGCAGCAGGGTTTTCAGATCTTCATCAATGGTTACGTCGGCGCCTATAACAGGGGCATTGTTGCATTCGGCGGCAAGGTTGTTTATTTCGCCCATGCGCAGGGCAATAGGGGCGTTCGTAAGTATCAGTTGAGCACCGGCGTTGTAGCAAGCCTGTGCCGTTTTCCAGGCAATACTCTGGTCATTCAGGGCTCCGAAAATAATTCCTTTCTTTCCTTCCAGCAATTGGTGGGGCATGATGATGAAATTTTATATAGCAACAGTGTAATAAAGCAGCGCAAACGTAAAAATTAGGAATGGATAAATGTGGAATTAATTATAAATAGCTGTAGAAAGGTAAAACGGGTGCACAATGCCTTTGCCTTCCGGATGTCAGAAACGAAGACAAGAACGGTCAGAAGCAATTCTTCCGGCAGGTAGCAAGCCTTAAAAGGAGCAAGCTTTCAGTTGTGTTTAAAAGCCAACGGGAAAAAGTAAACAGGGAGTCTTAACAATGCGACGGCGCCCGTACGGCAACAGGGATAGCAGCAAGTGAAACAAAACGTTGTATGTAAAAGTTGCCGGATTCCTACAACAATTTGTTCTCCTGGAAACTTGCCATAATTTTTTTTGAAATAGTTGCGTAAACAGATCTTTTTGATAAGTCGGAATAAACGCTCAACGAAGCATCCCAAAAGGAAACAGGCTGGTTACTTTCATAAAGCCGGAAATTAAATTCCTGGTCAAAAAATAATTTGCTGCTTTTTTTAAGCAATGGCGAATAAAGTATCGGAATAGCAGGAGTAGAAGAACTGGTTGGGATGGAAACCATACCGTTACTTCCTCCTCTTCTATCTACAGCGATCGTATCGGACTGGTTGATAATTAAGATCGTTGTAAATTTTGAATCTTGTAACAGACGGTTTAACTCATCGCCTGCTGTCTTTAAATCCGGCCCGATATACTGGTATTCAGATTGAATATTCTTATGCTTTAAATCATCGCCGAGTTCGTCGGCTAAATTCTCCAAAAATATTCTGGCTGGGGTTGTTCCTACACCTGCAATCAGCAGTTTCTCAATATTCTTTTTGTGCGGATTTGCTTTGGAGGCTTGAAATTCGACATTTTTCTGGTTATAGGCCGGGGAGGATAGTAAACAAAGAAATGATAAAAGGAGAAAAAGGATTTTCATTTTGCGGGAAATAAGGTTTGGGTATTTGCGAAGGTAGGAAATTAGTATTCTGTTAGGCTTATAAACGCTGCTAACTGAAATTATTTGGTTGAAAGTAAAAACGAAAATTGAAAGTTGCTTGTGCTGCAGGAAACAAAGCCTGGATTGCAATTTTAAGGTTCAGGTTTTAATGTACGGCCCTAAATTTTGGTAATTGTTAATAGTCTCCTTCCAGCCCTACTTGTAGCAATACTTTTAGCGATAGCTTTTTTGTTAGATTGTTACCACCAGTCTTTTTCCGTTTGGCACTTCCATCTCCCACAATTCCTCAATGTTTCGCAAACTAACAGTAACTGTTTCAATTGTTAGTTTACTGTCAGCGGCAAGTTGAAACATTTCGGGAAAAATCTCACTGAATAATTTTTGCATGTCATCTTTTGTCCAACTACCCAAGCCGGAACCCGACAATTGAAGGTCAACGCTCCGCAGATTTTCAGCCGACAATTGAATAGTGTCTCCTGTTATTGCTCCAACTGAAACAAAACGGGTTTTATATGTATATGAACCTTTGCCTTTTAATGATGCAAGAATTAATTCTGCCGTATGTCCCCATAAGTAATCAATGACTATATCAATTGGTGTATAGTTATGAATTTCTTTTAGTTGTGCTGCCAATTGTTCGTCGTCCTGCTCAAGAGAAACAATTTCGTCAGCACCTAATTTCAATAATGATTGTAGCGACTGTGCATTCCTGCCGGTAGCAATTACTTTTTTTGCTCCATACTGTTTTGCAATTTGAACAGCAACTTTACCTGTAAACCCTGTTGCTCCGTTTATTAAAACAGTTTCTCCTTTTTGCATACAAGCCCTGAAACGTAATGCCATTGCCGATCCTGCAACTGCATTGGGCAATGCTGCTGCTATACTGTCACTAATGCCATCCGGTAATTTTACCATCCTGCTTTTCTCAATTACCGCTTTTTCTGCTATCATTCCGGTAACGCCTACGGCAAATACCCTTGTTCCGTCTGCCAATAACCCAACACCATCTCCGCCAATTACTTTTGCAGTTTGCTTATCGTTTGCCGTAGAATAATGTTTTCCGCTTGCTCTGCTTTTATCGAGATGCTTGATCGCTGATGCTTTAACTGAAATTAAAAGTTGTTCATCGTTTTCAACTACCGGTTCCGGGAAATCTGTGTATTGTGGCATTTCGCCTTTTTGATAAATTACTGCTGCTTTCATTTTGATTCCTGATTTCTGTTCATTGGGTTGGTTGCAAAACTGCCGGTAACGGATTACAGCCTGGCATTATAACGGCATTTTGAAAAATGTTTGTCCGGAACCACAGCCCAATAAAAATACAAAAGATGAAGCTAACAGACAAAAGCCCAACAGAATTACGTTTACCGAAACGGGTGCATCCCAAATTGTCGTTTTATATTTAATTACCGGCAGTAGTGCTATTACCGGTCGGTACCGCAGGTCAGACCGTAGTTTGGGTTTTAGTGCTGTCTGACCTTCGGTACCGACAGGTTTAGGGTGCGGCAATTTGGGATGCACCCGCCGAAACTGCTGATAGCCATATGATACCGAAGCTAACAGCTACAATAACCATATTACCAAACCGCCTGTTAGCGGTTCGTTGTTCTTGTCAATCTATTTTCTATCGTATGCCAATCGGTCGCTAACTATTAAATTGCCGCAAGTGATGGTCGATATGTTTATACACCATTTGTCCGATTTGCTCTTTTGTCATTTTTCCGAAAAAAACGTGTACAAAGTCCGGGTTTAGAAAAATTTGCATATTGCTCAATGTTCGCAGCCCATTTTGCTTTTTCCGATGCAGTGTCGCCCGTTATTTCTTTAATAATCAGAGATGGAATGGTTGGAGTACTTCGCTTTAATGGTTGGTCATCTTTTAACACCTTTTTCAAAGCCATTCTTCCAAATATTTTACCTATAAATACCCGTTTTAAATTTTGTTTATTTTGCATCATTTCTTCCCAAAGTCTGCAATGTTTTATCATTTGGTAAACATTCATCTTACCCCATTGAGCTATGCTATCTTCATTAAGCGTATTGATTCTTTTAATCAGTTCATCTCTTGTTGTTTTGTCAAATATTGATTTCATCTTTGGAGTAATATTTTGAATTAAGTTGTTAATGTGAGTTGGATATAAGATATTCTTTAAACAAGTTGTGCCAGAGAAAACCAATTTCCCGAATCATCTTTAAATAATGCTTCTGTTCCGTAAAATTCTTTTGTTGGCGGTTTCATGAATTCTACGCCTTTGCTTTTTAGTTCTTCATAAGTTGCATAAATATCTTTACAAGTAAAAACACCTGGTCCAAATGTTCCTTTGCTAATAAGTTCTGTCATTAATTTTATCGTTTCTTCGTTAAACATTGTACCTACGGCAACAGGAAACAATGTAATTTCTAATTCAGGTTGTTCGGGTGGGGTAACGGTTAGCCATCGGGCATCTTTACCCATCGGTACATCCATTTTTACTTTAAATCCGAGTTTGTTAGTGTAGAAGTTAAATGCGCTTTCCTGGTTGAGAACATAGACGCATACATGTGTCATTTTAATAATCATTGCTTTTATTTTTTATAGTTTATGTTGTGGCAAAGGTCAGCAATGAATTATTAAGGCACTATTTCAAAATTGCTTTTTTTCGCCCCAATTGTTTTGATAAATAAAACAACCCGGTACAAATATCAGCGGGTTCTTCAAGATTTGTATTTTTATTTGCTGCTGTTTTTCCAGGAAAGCAGAAGGGGTTACGCCAACAATGCGTTTGAAAAGACTGCCGAATGAACTTAAACTTTCAAATCCAACGGCATAGCAAACTTCCGAAACGGGTTTGTCAATACGCAACAATTGAGTGGCTTTTTCTATTCTTACAGATGTCAGATATTGGTGAGGTGTTTTGCCGTATATATTTTTAAAAAGCCGGATGAAATGAAATTTTGAAAAATGTGCTTCATCAGCAATGTTGTCAAGGTCAATGTTCCCGGCATAGTTACTGTCAATGAAAAGTTTTGCCTGAACAATTCGTTTGTATAAATAAACTTTTGGATATTGTTCTGTTGTCATTTTTTTGTTTGTTAATAGTTGCGGGTGTAGCTGTACAATAACCGCTATTGTTAGGGCTTGGCGAAGGGATAGAATTTATTACTCGTCAAGCCCGGCGTCAAAGCTTGATTTTGTTACCAAAGATGAAGCTAACAATTAATAGCTACATGTATAAAGTCAAGTTGGCACTATTGGCAATATTGATTTGTAGCCGATTATTATTCTGTCGGCCAGCCTATTATCAAACATACTGTCAGTGGTTGTTTTTTTCATCCGCCAGTATAGAGTTGATGGCTTTCTTATGGTCTCTGATATATTTTCCGTTGTCTATTTTGTCATAATAGATTACAATGTCAAAGTCCTTAATACTGTCACCTTTTATTTTATAAAAACTTGTCCAAAATTTACCAGATATAACATAGTTGTCAATAAGATTGTATTGAGATAAATAGTGAGGGTTTTTAATTTCTTCAAATTTTTTAATTTTTTTCAGTCTGTTTTGGGCTGTGTCAACCAAATACAAATAGTAAGTCAAATTAAATCTTACGTCTGAAGATTTTTGTACTAAGATGTCTTTTATATTATCATTATTGAAGTCGGCAAAATCAATTTCCGGAACGTCATTAAAAATAGAGTCGGAATAAATGGGCAGGTACTGTCCGTTTGTTAACCTGCTTAAAGTGAATAACGTGTTCGGAATTGTTTCGTCTTCATTGGTTGGATCAAAAAGAGTTAGTGTGAGTTTGTATCCTTTATTTTTATAAACCGTATCGCAAACTATTTCAGTTTTCTCCATAGTGTCTTCTTCACCTGGTGTTACAGTTTTATCTAAATTCTTTGAACTATCACTTTGTACAAGCACGGAATGTTGACTGTTGTTGGTACAGCATGTCAAAGTGAAAATTAATACCGCTAAAAAGAATTTAATTGTCATAGAAGCGTTGTCATAAAATTACCGATAACAGTTCAGGGCCTTGTGCGGGTTAGGAAATAGCATTCCGTCTGCCAGAACAAAAGTACAGCGATGCAAACAAACGATGTTTCAACGTACAGCCACACTTGCAGCAATACCAATATTAGGCACAGTGCTTCTTCTATTTATCGTTCTTATAAAATTTCAGTGTCTTGTCTGTCAAGTCAAGTTTTACAATTCCACTTCTAATTCCTATGAATACATTTTTGTCGTCAAGCACCGCAATGGAGTTTGGATATAAACTGCTCCAAAATGTCTCTTTAAAAACAAGTTTTTTTTTGAAATCCAGAACAACGTAAAAATTTTCATGTGTCGCAATGAGAAACTTATCTTTATAAATAGTAAATGCTTCTGGTGCATCGTCAAAGTCAACAAGCTTAGTAAATGTAAAATTATTGTTTGTCGTATTAAGTTCAAATATCGCACCTCCGCTGTAACCCATATGTGCAAGACCTTCTATAAAATACACTTTGTCTTTGAAGTTGAATATAAACTTGATATTACCACGCTTAATGTCAACTGCTTTTTTTGTCGTGTCTTCTGGCTTAAAAGTCAATTGTCCGCCCCATTCGCCTCTGTTAATTCCAATGAGAGTGCCACCAGTAATTTTAAGTTCGCGTTGATTTACTTCTTGGATTTTTTTAATGTCAAGTTTGTCGTTAATAATCTTAACGCCAAATTCATTGTGTGAATAATTTAAAGGATACCATTCGTCACTTCCAACTTTTGGTGGAATTGTTTCCACAAATTCTTTTGGGATAGTTATGGTTGTCTGTCCACAACCTGTTATGATGAAAACCTGTAAAACTATCAACAATAAAAGTATTCTCTTTGTAGTCATAGAGGAGGTCAATTAGCATTTTGCATAACGGATAGGTCTTGGCTGCTGTGGCGACAAAAATAGCAAAGTTCGATCTCCCGCAAACTGTCAGCCGCCTAATGCCAATGCGCCTGTTGGTAGCAGTTATGGTTTTAATGCATGGATATATTCTACCCAAAGCGATTTAAAATTTTCTGCTTCAGTTTTTGTCAGTCTTCCGTGAACTATTGCAAATTCCTCACCTGTCAAATCGTTTAGTATCCAAGAAGCTCTGCCTGCAATCGTAAAAATATCTTCTTCCATTCCACCACCGTGACCGTAAAATGCTAAATCACCTGTACCCATTCTGTCCCCAATAATTAAGTCAGCAGTATTAATCAAATCTACTTTTTTCTTTTTAGCAAGTCTTGAAATCAAATAGGGAAAACAAATTTCGTAATTGTCAATACACCAACTTTTAGCTTTACAGACTTTGTCGAAGTTCTTTGCAGTGTCAATGTAGCCTAATGCAGTCGACAAATTGAAAGTATCCGAATATGGGCTGTAAAAATCTAATCGCCATTCGCCATCTCGCTCTTTCTCTTTCTCTAACCATCTAAGAGGTTTAGAAAAAGAATCTGGTAGTTGATATTTAGAATAATTAGTGTCAGGCATGGTGAAATATTCATAAACATCTTTCCCATGTCTGGTGTCAACCGATGTAACCGTTGGTTTTTTGTGCTTTACATTTTTAGTCTGACTGAAAGAAGTCAAACTTAAAAGTAAAAGCATGTATGTTGTGGATTGTGTCATAATTGCTACCAATACAGTGATTTACGAAGTAAATTGCTATGCTTTTTATTTCGTAAATCTAATGTTGAGCGGAGTAATTGACGAAGGTTTTTGAACAATTTTGACGCCCATTTCGCTCAACATAAATGTATACGAAGGCTTTTACCTGACCAAACTTTCGTTTTCTTTTGCTGTTCCTTGATTATTAATAACTTGTAAAAATTGTTTCTGATTTTAAAACCTTCGTCAATACACCTTCCTGTGTTAGTTTCAAACCCGCCGGCGGGCTCATTATCTGTGGTTTAACCCGAATTTGAAATAGCGAAAATTTACCATTAATAATGCCCCTGAATAACCGGCTTTATTTCCTCATCATACAACTTCCTCAATTGCTGATGAACTCCATTTGTAAGTGGCGATAATGCAGCGGCATTTACGTTTGATGCTACCTGGCTCACTTTACTGGCGCCGGGTATGACGGTGGTTACCTGCGGATGGTCTAAAATCCAACGGATGGATTGCTCGGCCATGGTGCCTTCCGGTAAAATCGTTTTCATTTTTTCGGCCAGTTCTACGCCTTTATTAAAAGGTATACCCGAAAAAGTTTCACCGGCATTGAACGCTTTGCCACCCTGGTTATAATTGCGGTGATCGGTTTTCTGAAAATGCGTGTCCTTTGAAAACCTGCCACTCAGCAATCCGCTGGCAAGCGGTACCCGGATAATGAGTGCCACGTTTTTGGCAGCAGCTTTTTCAAACAATTCATCTGCCACATGTTGCCGGAATAAATTAAAAATAATTTGCAATGATGCCAACCCTTCCTGCTCCAGACAAATCAGGGCCTCTTCGGTTGTTTCCACACTGGCGCCCCAATGCGCAATCAGTCCTTCTTCCTGCAACCGGCGCAGGTGGTTGAACACGTTACCGCTTTTCATTTCTTCGGTAGGAATACAGTGCAACTGCTCTAAAAATAAGCTTTGTAACTGCAGGTGATTTAGCGATTCTTCTACCTGCTTCTTCAATACATCGTATGTGAAATTTTGTGGCCAGCCGTAAGCCCCGTCCTGTCGCCGGCCCAGTTTGGTTGCTACATATATATTTCCCGCAGGGTCTCCTGAATTATTGACCCTGTGGTTGCCTCGGTTTCTCAAAAACTCCCCGATAATCGTTTCGCTTACGCCGGCACCGTATACATCGGCTGTATCAATAAAATTTCCTCCTGCGGTTGTATAAGCTTCCAGTATGCCAAAAGCTGCTTCTTTATCTACCGCTCCCCAATCGGCACTTCCCAATTGCCAGGTTCCCAGGCCCACCCCGGCAACCTGGTTACCGGCAAAATTTCTATACTGCATGATGATTAAATTATTGGTGCAAAATACAGCAGTTGTTTGAACGGTAAATTCAGTCATTTCTATGCACCTTGCCTTATAATGTTATTTAAAAGAAAAGCGGGCCCCTGATTTTGTCAATCAAAATAACCATAGACTTTAAACAATTCAACAAAAAATGTATTATTGTTCAAGATAGGAGTGAGATCCTTAAACCCTGATTTTGAAGCAATAACGAAAATGATTGAGGCATACCCGGAAGGAGCAATTAAAACAATTACAGCGCAATACCATTTATTTAGCCGGCCCCATTGTTTTCAGCACCCTTTGCAGGTAAGTGTAATAGTGCCGGTACGCAATGAGGCTGCTCATTTATTGGAAACGTTAGAGGCGTTGCGAATACAGGTAGATATAAACGGGAATCCGTTGCCTGCCGGCATATATGAGGTACTGGTATTAGCCAACAATTGCACCGATCATTCAGCCCAAATTGCTTCAGCTTACCAGTTACAATTTCCACAGTTTTTATTACAGGTTAAAAGTATTAGCCTGCCACCTGCAAAGGCTAATATTGGCACGGTTCGCCGGATGCTGATGGATGAAGCCTGCAGGCGGTTGCATGAAAGCGGTAACCCCAATGGAATCATTGCCTCCACGGATGGGGATACGGTGGTTGACAGCAAATGGATAATCAATATCATACGGGAGATTGCCAATGGCAATGATGCAGTTGGTGGCCGCATACTTACTAAAACCAATAATAGCCCGGTGCGGTTATACCATCTGCGGGATGTAATGTACCGCACCCTGCTGGCAAGGGCCGAAGCCATTTTAGATCCTGTTGCAAATGATCCCTGGCCCCGGCATTTTCAATATTTTGGAGCCAGCTTAGCCGTTACCTGCAAAACGTATGAACGGGCAGGCCGGCTCCCCCAGGTGCCCTACCTGGAAGACAGCGCTTTTTACCAGGCATTAAACAGTATTGACGCAAAAGTGCGCAAAAGCAATGCAGTTAAAGTATATACCAGCTCCCGTATGGCAGGCAGGGTAGCGGTAGGGTTTTCGGAACAACTAAAAAAATGGAGCGGTCTTGCAAGTCAATCTGCCATCCAATTCGTAGCGCCTGCAGAAGCACTGCTTACTACATTCCGAAACCGTTTTGCGTTACGTAATTGCCGCCAGGCTTATCTTCAAAACGGTCAATACCCGCAAGAAACAAACGCTATTGCCAAGGCACTCTTTATTAGCCCTGCCTGGTTAAAAGTACAACTGGAAAACAGTCGTTTTTTTGGACAGTTGTGGCAACAGGTAGAACAACAAATGGCGGAAGGTAAATGGAGCCGGATGTGGGAGCCTGTGTCTATCACACATGCGATTGCAGATTTGCGATTTTTTATTGGCAGCGAAACCGTGCAAATCGCATCAAAAAGTTGATAAATAAACGCTATATATGGCATTTGTGGCCATGTTATTTCAAACGCCACGCAGGGTTATCGCTACAACCGCTGAAATAAATCAAGCCGGTATTTTTCTTCCCGCCGGTTATGCAGGTGTTTCAACTGTTTGCCTTCACCGGATTCCTGCATAAAACGGTCATGCACTTCATCGCCGGTCAGGGGATAGTCAGGTACTTCGGGCGTCCAATGCACTAATAGTAAATGCCCACCGGGTTTTAAATGAGCAATGATTTTAAGAATGAGTTTGTGTAAATCAGCTACAGATAAGTAATAGCCAACTTCAGAAACCAGGATTAAATCGAATTCCGATAACGGAAATGCTGACGGCACCATCATTTTTTTGATCGTTACCTGCGGAAAATTTTCTGTTCGTTTACGGGCCTTTGCCAGCGGTGCTTCAGCCGAATCAACTGCCAGCAAGCGCCTGCATTTAAAAGCCAGCATATGGGTTAATACACCAATCGAGCAGCCGATTTCAAATGCATCTTCATATACTTCTTTCGGTAACGAATCTATTGTAACCTGGTATTTTCCTTTTTCATAGTCACTGGTTTCAAAACTCCACGGGTCTTCGTTTTTCTCGTATACATCTTTAAAATAATCTTCGGGAAGTGTATGATTTGTTTTAGCCATTATTGATAGATTGTAAATTTTATTAAATAATGAATAGATTAAATTAATTATGGGTCATTGCGTCCGCCACGGCGGATGCCCGTGGCAATCCCCACGCAAACCGGGGAGTTTGCTTCGTTGGGCAAGAACCCAAACTCGCAATGACAGCAGGTTTAACCTCATATAATTATGAATTCTGCTTATTTACTGAGATGTTCTGCAAACAGTTCCCTGTTACCGGAAAAATGTGCTAACACTTCCGGCAATAATATAAATCCTTCCGGGTCATCATCAATCAGGTTGGTTACCTGCGATACATGAGCCATAATTGCCTGTTGTTTTAAAGCTGCAACCGGATTAATATTTACCTGCCACAAAACGGCTTCATCTTTTTTAGGTAAGTCTTCCAACTGGCTGCGTTCCCATAACCAGATAAAATATTCAAGCACACGAACAGGTGTAGGATAACCGGATAAAGCAGCCTGTACAATTTGTGCCGTTGCCTGGTGGTCTTTATGCGGATCACGCCGCCAGGGGGCTAAGATAATTGCAGGATGTAGCGCTTGTAATTTTTGTGAGAATACGGTGACCGCATCCAGGAATCCATTTTGCTGTGAGCCGGGCACTTCTGAATCTTTCAACCGCATAAAATGGATGCAACTTTTATCAACGCCTAAAACCTGTAACGCATGGATGGCTTCGGTTTCCCGCAATTGTACCCGTTTTTCCATACCATATTTTATCGAGGCCGGGTGAGACATGCTGCCATCACTTACAAAAATTACGTGTACCGGTAAACCCGCCTGTCGCAGCAAAGCAATCGTACCACCACAGCCCAGCGATTCATCATCCGGATGCGGCGCTACCACCAGCGTATGGCCCAATTCCAATACCACAAGTGGCTTTGCCTGTTCGTGTAAATGGATATAATCATTTCCAGCCATCAGGTGCTTCGGGTTGGTTAAAAACGTATGTAGCAATATCGGTAAGCGACGCATCGGGTGCCGGCTGTCGCAGGTATAAGGTTAAATCCCGGTGAATGCGTTCCAGCGGACCCGGTTGCAACAAACCACGGGCGCCTACGCAACGCTCCGCCAATTGCATGGTGCGCAGGCAGATTTCTTCGATCATCGTCCGCACCATATTTGCGTAAGCTACCGTTTTTGAGGTGGCATCTGTATCATTTTTCCAGGCATCTGTTTTTTGTCCTGCTGATTGTAACCATAAATTACCTGTTTCTACCAGGCAGATTATTTCTGCTAACCTGGCTTTTTGAAAAGGATCATCCGTCCGTCTTAATTGTATTAAATACTTATATGTTTCCTTCCGGATCGCTTCGGCGCCACCTAACTGCACCGCTGCAAACCGGATAGCGCCACCGCCAAAATGGGGTTGTTGATAATAGGCATCCGTTGGGCCAAGCAAGTCTTCTTCATCAATGATTACATCGGTAAAATTGAGCCGGAAACTGGCTGAAGCCCGCATACCCAATGGCCGCCAAAAACTTTTATCGACCGGTATTTCCTTTACCTTTTCTACCGGCACAATACACATTTGCCAGCCTTTCCTATCAGCCGAAATTAATTCGCCGGTAATGAGCGGCCGCTGCACCAGCCCGGCGCCGGAGCAAAATGTTTTACAACCCTCCAGCCGGTACTGCCCGTTCCCAATATCATGTATCTTAACGCCCTCCGCATCCTGCGTGTTCCAAACGCCAAATACTTTGTTTTGCATGGCTGCATCAAACCATTTTTGTTTCTGTATTTCCCTGGCGTACAAATGAACCAATTGTAATGCATTAATGTGGCCTTCGTAAATACGGCCGACTGCTAAATTAGTACCGCCAATTTGTTTTAGTAATTGTAATAATGCCGCCATATGAGGCTGCTCGAAATCTATTAACTGGCCAGGCAGCCCCATTTGTAGCAGGCCTTGCTCACCCAGCCATTTAAAATCGGCTTCGGGATAAAGGCCTTCCTGGTCAATGCCCGCAGCATTGGCAGCGATGGGTTCAAAAAATGCGTTAGGAAAAAAATGCAATGGGGTAGGAGTTAATGACAAAAATAAAACGCCGGAATAACCAGATGTTTCCTACTAACAATGATAGGTAGGTTTTGATTGGCGTAATTTAGATTTTTATATTTCCCATATATCTTTTGCTGTTCGAAATGTGTTGCAATGTGCTTCCACAATTACTTTTATATCCGCACTGTAACCGCCGCCCATGCTTACTGCTACCGGTAGATTTCTTTCTTTACAAGCAGTAAAAACCATTTCGTCCCGCTGCTTACACCCGGCGATACTCAGGTTCAACTTGCCATATCTATCCGTCTGTAAAACATCTACGCCACTAATAAAAAAAACAAAATCCGGTTGAACCTGTTTTAATAACCGGTACAAATTTTCCTGTAACAAATTCAGGTATTGCTCATCACCTGTTCCATCTTCCAGCGGTATATCCAGGTCACTGAGTTCTTTTTTAAACGGGAAATTATGGCCTCCGTGCATACTGAATGTAAATACCCGCTGCTCCTGCTGAAATATTTGTGCAGTACCGTTTCCCTGATGTACGTCCAGGTCCACCACCAATATGCGTTTTGCCAACTGGTTATGCAATAAATAATTGGCAGCTATTCCTACATCATTCAGTAAGCAAAAACCTTCGCCCCGGTTGGTAAAAGCATGATGTGTACCACCGGCCACATTCAGTGCTACACCCTGCGTCATTGCCAAATGGCAATTATCAATCGTTCCCTGTGCAATGATTATTTCCCGCTGCACCAGTTCCTTCGTTAGCGGAAAACCAATGCGGCGGATGTGCTGCGGCGTTAAGCGTAGATGTTTTAAATCTTCCCAGTAATTTTTATCATGCGTCCATAAAATCACTCCCTCCGGGCAGGGCCGCGGCGAAAAAAGATGATGCGGTTCAATGCTGCCTTCGTGCAGCAGTTGTGCCGGTATCAGTTCGTACTTCAGCATAGGAAAGCGATGGCCTTCCGGCAAAGTGTGAGCGTAAATGGGATCGTAAGCGATGAAAGGCATAGTCGTGAATAGTGAATCGTCAATCGTGAATGGTTATTGCTGTTCTGACAGTGTTTTGTTAGTCATCATGGGTAGCATTATTTAACCGGATTTTTATAAGCCCGGCTACAGTGTAAGAAAAAGACAGTAGTGGCGTTGGCACCATTCGAATTCGTACTATTATTAAGCTTTCCCCGGCGTTCGTTTACCTGTACAACTGTCATCAATCCGTCGTCCGTGGTCTGTTGTCTGTCGTCTGTATTCACATTTTCAGCACTTCATCATTCAGCAGCACAAATACGTCGTCACAGGGTTGCGGCTTCATGGTAAATAATCCGGTAAATAGCCCAAATGCAGGCAAAATACATTGCGTAGGGGAGAAATAAAAGCAGGGAAGCTGTACGGATTGCCTGGCAAAACCATTGAACCGGATGCCCGGATGAATATGGCCTGATATCGTTGGCAGGGATGCTTTTATTTCCGCAGGCATGGATTCCGGTGTATCCGTTGCCGGTAATCCTTTCTCTTTTTTTGCAGGCAGCGGGTCGTGAATAAAGCGCAGGCCTTTGTAGATGCAATCCGGGCAAACCTGTATGCCGTTACCGGTGTACCAATCTTCGGAAAGTATATCGTGGTTGCCCCGGATCAGCACAATTTCCAGTGCCGCAAAATCATTGCGCCAGCGGCTAAACCAATCCAGTTCCTTATTGGCCTTGCTGTGAAACATATCGCCCACCACCAAAAACTGCCGGGGTTGGAAATACTGGAAAGCCGCAAATAACCGGTGCAGGTCTTCTTTATATACCTGCTGTGGCAGTGCAATGCCCGCTTTGCGAAAGTGACCGATCTTACCCAGGTGCAAATCACTGCCGATCAGTATCTTTTCCTCCTCCCAAAAAAGCAGGCGATGTGGATGCAGCCAGAAAGTTTGCCCGTGCCAGGTATATTTTTTCATCAGCATCTTACCATAACACGATAGGCCTCAACAGGTTTTACAGTGCAGAAAAATTGTAGAAACCAACGCTGTTTGCCCCTTTTCAGCAACACGTACAGTAACGAATATTTGAATTGAACATCTGTTTAAATCAGGCACGTTTTAGGTATAGGCAGTAATCGTTGTTATCAGCAGCACAAGCCATATCCCGGTCTATCATTACAAGAATGGCGATGTTAAAATCCTGTTTTTTATCAAAAACCGAACACGTTTTTCTGAAGTCTGGACGTTTGCAGGAACCAATATCATAACCCCTTAAAAAATTGTATAATGATCACCGTACTTTCTATCGTCGCTGTTACCGGCATTTTCGAGTATTTTATATTTGGTAAAAACCAGCACAAACGGAATGTCTCCGGACGATGACGCTATTCATTAACCCTTTTTTGCTGCCCTGATTTTTAAATCTGAAACCGGAACGGTAACCATCCGGCCTATGGGCTTTCCATTCCGGTACGTAATTATTTTCAGCGCAAAAGCATCTTTGGGGACGATCAGTGCGGCTGTATATTTTGGATAATAGGAATCAGGAAAAGAATTGTCAAAAGAGTAAGTAAAGTGGCCAAAATAACTTGTACAATTGAAGCAGGATTTTATTCAGCGTTGGTTGCCCCTAACCCCTTTAGGGCAATGTCATTAAGATAAGCCCCATCGGGGCTTTCTGTTTGTAGCAAACAAAGAGGCAAAGGGAATCATTGCCACGTAGTGGCTACCCCTTCTCTGATCAGGTAGCCACTACGTGGCATGCACCAACATCATTGATGTCTATCTTCTACAAACAGGTTGCACCTACGGCGCATAACTGATACATCAATCCTTATCTTAATCACATTGCCCTAAAGGGGAACTCGTTTTTACCTGAAAAATTAGTGATAACTACGAGTATTTTGAAGTTCCTATGAAGTTTGAAAGTGTCCAAAAGCCCCCTTTAGAGCCTGTCCCGTACCGATAGGTCGGGAGGGTTTAGAGGCGACCAGGCCAGATTGATGAAATGTTCAAGTTATTTTGATAACTTTTCTAATACACATCCAACCCTTCTATTTCGGTATTTAACTCAACTTTTATTTGTTGGTCCGGCGTGGCGCCGGCGGTAACTATCGGATCGTACATACTGGGGGCATACTTTACCTGTGCTACATCAAAACGGGCAAAATGATATTCAACCCTGCTTGCAAAATTATTCCAGTTTTTGCTTCCTTTTGCCGACCATACGGTTTCTGCGATGGCAAGCGCTCCTGGCCACAGCATGTATTCTGCATGGCGCATATTGTATACCTGCTCTGTCCACAAATTAGCCTGGCCGCCCTTAATAAATCTGGCATCCACACTATCCGGAACGGGTTCAAATTCATAGGCCTTTTTTAAACGAAGGGTTGCGTAAATGCGGGGTTCAATGGACACGTCGCCCTGCATATAATCCAAATAGGCAAAGGTGGTCGGGCTCATTACTACTTGATGCCCCACCTTAGCTGCTTCAATTCCACCGGCCATTCCGCGCCAGCTCATTACTACAGCGCCGGGTGCTATTCCTCCCTGCAATATCTCATCCCAACCCATGAATTTTTTTCCTTTTGAGGTAACTATTTTTTCCAGCCGTTTTTCAAAATAGCTTTGTACTTCTTCCATATTTTTCAATCCTTCTTTTTCCATCAATACTTTGATGGCATCGCTTTTTTTCCAATAGTTTTTAGGGCATTCATCGCCACCCATATGGATGTATTCAAAAGGAAAAAGTTTTGCTACCTGGGTGATTACCGTATCCAAAAAAACGTATACTTTTTCATTGGCCGGGCAAAGGGTATTATCTAAAAGGGCTATGGGCGGCTGGCCATGAGACCAGTCCATAATTACCTCACCGGAACGAACATGATAATTTTCCGCTCCGGGTGTGCAGGATAATTCGGGATAAGAAGCAATAGCGGCAAGGCTATGGCCCGGCACATCAATTTCAGGCAAAATATTTACAAACCGGTCTTTGGCGTATTGCACCATTTCTTTAATATCTTCCTGCGTATAAAACCCGCCGTAGTTGCGTGGTTCATCGGGTGCAGGAGCAGAAAAAGTGCCGAAGTAGCCCACCTTATTTGCCCTCCAGGCGCCCACTTCTGTCAGTTTCGGCAGGCCCTTTATTTCTATCCGCCAGCCTTCATCATCCGTTAAATGCAGATGCAGCAAATTATATTTATACCTGACCATCCGGTCAATATATTGCTTCACATCCTGCTTGGTAAAGAAGTGGCGGGATACGTCAAACATTAAGCCCTCCACCCAAACCTCGGATAATCGGTAATGCTTACGCAAGGCGCTATCCATTTAACTTGTTTTACAGGAACGGCACTTTCAATTTCTTTGGGAAATAATTGTACTAATGTTTGCACGCCATAAAACAACCCGGCAGGTTCATTAGCGGTAATAATAATATTTTTAGGAGTACTGAGTAAATGATACCCTTCTTTGCCAATAACAGTTTCCGCTTTTTTATTTAGTACTAATTTAATTGTTGCTATTGGCGCAGCACTTTTTACAGTAACAGAACTACCTGTTGGAGTTGATAAGCGATCTTTTAGAAATGCAATTACCGGCTTCATTCCGGCTTCTGTACCAGCCTCAATCAATACATCTTGCGGCAACGAAAAGTAGCCTGTATTCTCAATAATACTTACCGGTTTAGGAATAATGGCAATTTCTGTATGCATGCTTTGCCCAAATGATGAAACAAACAAGATGCAACTACAAAAAAGTACGGTAAAAATTTTCATAAGGAAATTTCTGGTGATTATAATTGGAACAATAATGATGATCTGTCTAAAAGCATAACAAATAGATTAAAAGACGAATATTAAATTATGCAGTATTGCCAGGCAGGCTGGTTCCAGCAAATCTGTTACATGACATGATTTGTAATACTAACAGCCTCCTTTTTGATAGTGCTTATTTTACAATGGGTACTGAACCTACCCCTTCATTGGTGATTTTTACCGGTTTAATCAGCCCATCATTATCAAACTCCATTTTATCAATACAGGTTACCCGGTGGTTCGCTGCCGTTTCACCGGGCGGCCTGCGGTGGTACACAATAAAATAATCATCACTGCCAGGCCTTTTAATAATGGAATGATGGCCTGCACCCGTTGCTATGGTTGCATCTTGTTGTAGTACCGCACCAATCCGTTTGAATGGCCCTAAAGGCGAATCTGCAATTGCATAGGCAACCTTATAAGAGGGGCCGGTCCATCCGCCTTCTGACCACATGAAATAATATTTCCCGTTCCGTATAAACATAAACGGTCCTTCCACATATCCTTCCGGTGTTACTTCTTTAAACATTTTTCCGTCTTCAAAGGGCATAAATCCTGTAAAATCAGGTTTTAATCTGGTAACGTTGCAATGGCCCCAGCCACCATAAATCATGTAATACCGGCCATCTTTATCTTTAAAGACAAATTGGTCAATGGGTTGAGCGCCATTATAATTTTTACTGAGCAAAGGCTTGCTCAAATAATCTGTAAACGGCCCCTCTGGTTTGTCGGCTACGGCAACGCCAATGCCGCCAATAGCCGTATCTTTCTGTATGTCATTGACTGAAAAAAATAAGTAATATTTTTTATCTTTCTCTATAATGGCCGGCGCCCACATGGCATATTTTGCCCATGTAACAGCGGTTGTGTCCAGGATACGCCGGTGCTTCGTCCAGGTGACCATATCAGAACTGGAGAAAGCATCAAAAAAAACCTGTTTGTGGTAGCTGTCTGAGTAGGTTGGATATAGCCAGTATTTACCATTGAATACAGCGCCTTCGGGATCGGCATACCAGCCTTCGATTACCGGGTTGCCATGGGCTTGATGTGCTGGTATATTAGCAGGGTCATACACTGCTACTGCCACTCGTGAATCGGCACAGCCATAATACAAATACCATTTCTTTTGATAGAATACCATGCCTTCAATAAACACTGTTCCTGCGGGATACTGGCCGCTTTTTTCAAAGTCAGTTTCCGGTTTTAAAAATGGTTCATCCAGTCGTTCCAGAAGTTGGGTTGGATCGGTAGAATCCAATAACGCCTGCCCGGCAGCATAGGTGTTTGCGGTATATTCCTTGCTGCGGTTTTCATCTCCTAAATTCTTCCCGTTGTACAATAAAACAATGCCTTTATCCGTCCACACAGCGGGCGGGCCACATTCTGTTAAATGGCTGTCGAAATAACCTTTACGGGGCGAAAACAAAATTTTAAGTGAACTATCTTTATTGATGAGCGGATCCCAGTTTACCAGGTCTGTGGATGTAGCAGCATATACATGCAGTTCGCCCCAATACATAAAATATTTACCGTTCACTTTTGTAATTACCTGCCTGCCGTTCAGCAGTTTTGTAACAATGGATGCCGACTTGGTTGCCATGCCGCTGAATAAGCCATGATAGGCTTTCCTAAATGCAGGGCCGGACTTTTTCCAATGGAGTAAATCTTTCGAAGTGGCTACCGCCAGTTGCGGCACTTTGCGATTCCACTGTGTGTATAAAATGACGTAGGTGCCATCGGCTGTTACGGCTACCCGGGGATCTTCGCAGCCGCCGCCCCTTTCATTTTCCAACTGTGCATCTTTGGCAGGGAAAAGCACGGGTTGCTTTCTGCGCTTCATGGTTGTTCCATCCGTTGTTTCGGCAAGGCCAATCCGGGAGGTACGCCCGCCAATACCGGTGCCGCTTTTATCTTCCGCCCGGTACAGCACATAAATCTTCCCATCCTTCACCACCGCAGCCGGGTTAAAAGTATCATTGGATTCCCAGTCTACCCGCTTGCCGGTAACGGGATCAATAAACGTGGTGGTATCTGGTGAGATAACCGGGTTTTTACCAGGTGGCCGCACAAAATTTCCAAATGCCCAGGAAGGCAATGACTGCTGCGCTATGCCGAATTTGCTGACGAGGAGCAGTAGGACAAAAGCCGGTATTTTAATTTTCATGACAATTCGGTTATTTTAATTCGTAAAGCTTGCTTTCCACAAAAATGCCTTTCCTTAACCGATTTCAAAAATGGGGTTGTTTGAGCGGAAGAATGGCGGCAATCTTTTGTGTTCCTGTTTTATACGAGGTTCGCAGAAGTTGTAAATATAATATTCCCTGCTCACGCAATTGCTGTAAGTATGTTTGAGTACCAAGGTAGATTTTTCGTATTTCCTACAATGATGAAAAATTTGTCAGATCCAAATACTGATATGTGAAAAGCTAAACTTGGATAGTGTAATGTTTGGGGAATATTCAGAAGATCCGAAAAACTATCTTTTTCAAGCAACTACTGAATTACTGAATTAGTTTTGAAGCTGAATGTTTGCTATCTCTGCCACTTGTCATCTGGAACCGTTTTACTACAAGCGAAAGCAACTGCCGGTCAGCCGTTGGAACATCGTAAAAGGGTTGATGTGCGTATGCCTGTTGCTTTTTTCTGTACTTGCCCGTTCGCAATATATGGTTGACGTAAGGCGATACCGACTCAATGGATTTTTCATAATATAAATGGAATACCTCGGAAATTCTTGTGAAACGCTAAGCATGGATCAGATACAAAAGGCTCCGCTGAATAAGCAGCGTAAGTCGCCAGTTACTAATACACCGCAAACATCCAATATTGGTGCGATAGATAATTGCTTTTAAATAATTAAAATAAATAATACATGAAAGGGATTTTTGTCCTCTTATTAACGCTGTCGGCATGGAATTTTGCCGGCGCACAAACCACCAAGGCAAAAAATTATACGGCCACCGTATATACCACGGCTGATAAAACAGAAATGCGTTTCAGCGAAGCCGGCCAGCTCAGCTTTGCCGATAAGAAGCAGCCTGTGGAAACCGAAGCCTGTATATTTATCGATCCGCAGCACAGCTTCCAGACAATGATCGGCTTTGGTGGCGCACTAACCGATGCTGCCGCCGAAACCTTCTTCAAATTGCCCAGGGCACAACAACAGGAACTCCTTACCGCTTATTACGATAAAACAAAAGGCATCGGTTATACTATGGCCCGTACCAACATCAACAGTTGCGACTTTAGCAGCGATAACTATGTGTACGTAGCAGATGGTGATAAGGAGCTAAAGACCTTTACTGTAAAGCATGATGAGCAGTATAAAATCCCACTGATAAAACAGGCCATGGCTGCAGCCGGTGGTAAGCTGAACCTGTATGTTACGCCCTGGAGCCCGCCCGCCTGGATGAAGGATAATAATGATATGATGAACGGTGGCAAACTGGCCGATGCTTACAAGCAGATTTGGGCGAACTACTACATAAAATTTATTAAGACCTATGAAGCCAAAGGCATACCCGTTTGGGGTCTTAGCACACAAAACGAACCGATGGCCAAACAAAGGTGGGAGAGTTGCATCTATACCGCCGAAGACGAACGGGATTTCATTAAAACCTACCTGGGGCCAACGTTGCAAAAGAGTGGTATGGCCGGCAAAAAGCTCATTGCCTGGGACCATAACCGTGACCAGATGTATCAGCGGGCGTCTGTTATTTTCAACGACCCGGCGGCGGCTAAATATGTGTGGGGCCTCGGCTTTCACTGGTACGAAACCTGGACCGGCGGTCCGCCGCAATTCGATAATGTAGGTAAGGTGGCAAAAGCTTTTCCCGATAAGAGTCTCATTTTTACGGAAGGTTGTAAAGAACAGTTTAAACTGGATAAGGTGGATGATTGGTCGCTGGGCGAACGCTATGGCAATTCCCTCATCAACGATTTGAATAATGGCACTGCCGCCTGGACAGATTGGAATATTTTATTAGATGAAAACGGCGGCCCGAACCATGTAGGTAATTTTTGCTTTGCGCCTATACATGCCGATACCAAAACCGGTAAGCTCATTTATACCAATGCGTATTATTATTTAGGTCACTTTTCCAAATACATACAGTCGGGAGCCAAACGCATCAGTGCCGCCGGTAGCAGGGCGCAGTTACAAAACATTGCCTTTAAGAATACCGACGGTAGCATCGCCGTAATAGTGATGAATACAACCGATCAAAAACTATCCTATTACCTGTGGCTGGAGGGAAAAGCAGCCGCTACAGAAAGCCTTCCGCATTCTATTTCAACTATTATTATCCGGTAAGATACATGACTATAAAAAAGCAACTGTTATGGAGTGCAGCCGTGCTATTGAGCTTAAAAAGTATATCCCAGCAAAAAGCTGAAGTATGGCTGACAAAGTTTGATAAAACTGTATTGTTTCAGCAGCAAATGCCGATCACTATTTCGCAAAAAGTAACAGCTGATACTGCCATTACCGTAGACGAAACGCAGTCCTACCAAACAATTGACGGCTTTGGCTTTGCGCTCACCGGTGGCAGTGCCCAGCATATCAAAAACATGAGTGGCCCTGCCAGGAAAACCCTGTTGCAGGAACTATTTGCCACCGATAAAAACAACATCGGCACCAGCTATCTGCGGGTGAGTATTGGCGCATCCGATTTAAACGATCATGTATTTTCGTATGATGATTTGCCTGCAGGCGAAACGGATACAACCCTGGTGCATTTTGATCTGGGGCCGGACAAGCAGGATGTGATCCCGGTACTAAAGGAGATTCTAACCATCAATCCAAAAATCGGCATCATGGCTTCGCCGTGGAGCGCACCGGTATGGATGAAAACCAACAAGGATACAAAGGGTGGAAGTTTGTTACCGGCGTATTATGATACCTACGCCCGGTACCTGGTAAAATATATCCAAACGATGCAGCAGCAGCATATTCGTATCGCTGCCATTACCATTCAAAACGAACCGCTGCACCCCGGCAACAACCCCAGTATGTACATGCCGGCAGATGAGCAGGCTGCATTCATTAAGCGGAGTTTAGGACCTGCTTTTAAAATGGCTCACCTCAGTACTAAAATAATTATGTATGATCACAATGCCGATAAGCCGGAGTACCCGATCAGTATACTGAAAGATCCGGATGCAACCCAATATGTAGATGGCTCGGCCTTTCATTTATATGGCGGGAAAATAGAGGCCCTATCTACGGTGCACGAGGCCTTCCCGGCTAAAAATCTTTACTTCACAGAGCAGTGGGTAGGGGCGCCCGGAAATTTTAAACAGGATATACCGGACCATGTTCAGAAACTCATTATCGGAGCTACCCGCAACTGGTGCCGTACCGTAATAGAATGGAACCTCGCTAATGACCCCAATAACCAACCCTATACCGACCGTGGCGGCTGCAACCGCTGCCTTGGTGCGGTTACGATTGATAAGGATAGCGTTACCCGCAACCCGGCTTATTACATTATTGCCCATGCTGCCAAGTTCGTGAAACCCGGTTCCGTACGCATTGCTTCTACGCCGGACGGTGTATTGCCTAATGTTGCTTTTAAAACGCCTCAGGGTAAAACGGTACTGATCGTGCTGAACAACGGTGCGGAAGCAAAAAACTTCAGCGTGGCTTATAAAAAGAAAGGGTTGAGTGCAACGCTACCGCCGGCTGCCGTAGCCACTTATATATGGTAAAAAACGAATAGGATATGAAAGTAAAACAAATGATAAGTAACGCCTTTGCAGGAATGGCCGGGCTGCTGATAATGCTTGCTGCCATACCCTGTTATGGGCAGGGATTTTTAAAGGCAGCAGGTAAAAATATTATAGATGAAAAAGGTACTACCGTTATTCTGAGGGGAATGGGATTAGGTGGTTGGATGTTGCAGGAAGGCTATATGTTCCGGCTGGGAAATGTTGGCCAGCAGCACCGCATTAAAGCAAAAATTGAAGAACTAATAGGGCATGATCAAACAGTGCAGTTTTACAATGCCTGGCTGCTCAACCATACCACTAAAACAGATATTGATTCCATGGCTTCATGGGGCTTTAATTCTATCCGGCTGCCCATGCATTATAACCTATATACCCTACCGGTAGAACAGGAACCTATTGCCGGGAAAAATACCTGGCTGGAAAAAGGATTTGTAATGACTGATAGCTTGCTGCAATGGTGCAAGGCGAACAGGATGTACCTGATTTTAGACCTTCATGCGGCACCGGGCGGGCAGGGTAACGACCTTAATATTTCTGACAGGGACACAGCAAAACCTTCTCTTTGGCAAAGTGGAGCAAACCAGCAGAAAACGATAGCCTTGTGGCGCAGGCTGGCTACCCGCTATGCAAGGGAGCCCTGGATTGGCGGCTATGACATCATCAACGAACCCAACTGGGGCTTTGAAGATCCGCAGGATATCCGGGGAACGAAAGAAAAGAAGAATGAACCGTTGCGGAGGCTGATGATGGACATTACCAAAGCCATTCGGGAAGTAGATAAAAAACATATTATTATCATTGAAGGGAACGGATTTGGCAATAATTATAGCGGTATTTTGCCTGCCTGGGATGGTAATATGGTACTGAGCTTTCACAAGTATGGCAATTTCAATACAGCGGATGCTATTAAATCGTTTCTGCAACTGCGGGATACCTTCGATATACCACTGTGGATGGGTGAATCCGGCGAAAACTCAAACAACTGGTTCACCCATGCCATCCAACTGGTGGAAAGCAACGGCATTGGCTGGGCCTGGTGGCAGGAGAAGAAAATGGGCATCAACAATCCGCTCCAGATTGTACAGCCACAAGGCTATGATAAGCTGCTTCAATATTGGAATGCCAAAGGTGATAAACCTTCGGCAGATGAGGCCTGGGCCATTTTGCAGCAATTACTTCAAAATCTGAAAATTCAGAATAATATTTACCACCGGGATGTAACGGATGCCATGTTCCGCCAGGTGTATTCCGCAGCAACCATTCCTTTTAAACAGCACACCGTTAACAATAGTTACACTTGGTCCGCAACGGACTATGATATGGGCCGCCAGGGCTCGGCTTATTACGATAAGGATACAGCCAGCTACCAGTACACGCCGGGCGTTCGTACAGCGGGCAACCGCGGCCGTACCTACCGCAATGATGGAGTGGATATTGAAGGCGAAAAAGATAGTAGTTATATTTCCTATATCGAAGATGGCGAATGGTTACAATACACGTTAGATGTTGAGAGGAATGGCATCTACAACATAACATTAGAAACCGCTTCAGATAACAGCAGCAGACAGATTTCAATCATCAAAGAAAATAAGGGAAATAATATATCTGTACCGGTACCCAATTCCGGTAATCAACAAAAATGGCAATGGTTTACTGCCGGGAAAATAACATTAGCAAAAGGGATTCAGCAGATAAGAGTATTGGCAGAAAAAGGGGGATTCAATCTGCGGGCTATCCGGTTATCAAAAGAATAGGGATAACCGGATTGTTTGTACTGATAGGTTTCAGCCTACACCAGGAACGGTGTTTTCTTATCCCGAATTAATTTATGTAAATAATAGGCGCTATAACGTAGAAAAACCGCTGACCTTCCTTCATTTTCAATACGGGATGCCAGTGCAAACAGATCTAAATTTTTTAAGAGACAAAATCTCTTGGATTATAAATGGCTTTTAGTCCCATCGGGACTTTTGGTGGGTAGAAAACCGTTTAGCAAAGCACCAGGCGTTCCTATGGGAACGCTTGGTAGCCCCGAAATTCATGTTGCTACCCACTCCGCGGCGGATGACCTACGGCACAAAAAACCGTAATATGCTTACCCTAAATATTTACATGCGTTTGCCCTATACGGGATGCTTTGTTACACTTGCTGTATTAGCCATTAAATATATTTTCTACTTTTCTTCTTTTTTAATAGTCGCTTCTTCTGCACAGGCATCTGTTCCAGCCGGAAAATGTTCTTTGTAAACTAATTTCCCGTCATTCGTCTTTTTAGTAGATTTACTACCGGCGTTATTGTGCCTGAATAATCTGTCTTCCATATTCTCCTTCTGCCCTGCATAGTAGCAATCTGAAGAAGAGCACAAGATGCAAGTAATGAATGACATTGAATGGCAGATACAACAGCGATACTACCAAAGCCAACCCTGCTTTTAAGGCAAAAAGGAACAGGAGCCATTGTCAGTTTTGTAATAAATAGGTAAGAATGGAAAAATGATTTGCCGGAAAGCGATGGATGCTTTTTAATTTGCCGTCCCGATTGAAGAGAAAATAGTTTAGTTGGTAGAACATCCCACCCACTTGCGGGAAGGTCAGCGGTTCGACTCTAAAAATAAATGGGGAATTAGCTTAGTTGGCAGAGTGTCCCGAAGGCATTCGGGAAGGTCAGCGGTTCGACCCTGAAAATAAATGAGGAAATGAGCTTAGTTGGCAGAGTGTCCCGAAGGCATTCGGGAAGGTCAGCGGTTTAATTTTGAAAATAAATGGGGAATTAGCTCAGTTGGTAGAGCGCTTGCATGGCATGCAAGAGGTCAGCGGTTCGACCCCGCTATTCTCCACATTCGCAGTACTTTTTAGTCAATTTAGCTAAATTGATAGCAGCAGCCTGATCTATTGTGACGGATGGAAAGTTCAGCGCTATCTTACAACTTCGTGGAACTTTTCTCTACGCTGTCAGTTTCAGAAAGTTTTACATCAGCAACCTGTGCGTTTTGCACCGCTTGTTCCTTGTTTCTTAGCACTGATCTTTTTATACTTCCTGGTCTGTTTTATTTGGTGGGTGGCTTGTCCTAAATCATGCCTGATCAATTTTATTTTCCAACACCCGGGCCGGCAGGTAGCCCCTGTTCCTATGAATGATGTAGTTACATTTGTTTGAAACAAACGATTCGTATGAAAAAATTATTTCTTTGTGTTGCCATAGTATCAGGCTTAATGGTTGGCGCCCAGCCCATTACTACGCCCCAGCCTTCGCCTACACAAACGATCAGGCAAAACTTTGGGGTAGGCAGCATTGAGTTGAGCTACAGCCGGCCCGGTATAAAAGGCCGCAAAATATTCGGCGACCTGGTACCTTATGGAAAAGTGTGGCGTACGGGTGCTAATAGTGCCACTACGATCCAGTTTAGCGATGATGTAACGATTGGTGGAAAAGAAGTAAAAGCCGGCAAATACGGATTGTTGACGATTCCTGCAGATGGTGAATGGACGATCATTATTACCAAAGATCTGAATGTAAACTCGCCAGCTTTATACAAACCTGAGAACGATGTGGTAAGGGTAGTGGTAAAACCGACACAGGTTCCACAGGCAACCGAAACATTTACCATGCTGTTTTCCGACGTAACCGGTGGAAGTTGTAACCTCGAAATGCTATGGGATAAGACGGCAGTGGATTTACCAATAATAACAAATACGGATGCGAAAGTGATGGCGCAGATAGATGATATTTTCAATAAGGATACAAAGCCATACTACAGTGCAGCCAGCTACTATTACGAAACCGGAAAAGACATGGCAAAAGCAAAGGAATGGGTAGATAAAGCACTGGCCGACCCAGCTAACAGCAAAGCCTATTATATGTACCTGCTGAAAGCCCGCATTCATGAAAAGATGGGTGACAAGGCAGGTGCAAAAGTGGCAAGCCAAAAAACAATTGCACTGGCCACCGAAGCTAAAAATGACGACTATATAAAAATGGCAACCGATCTAATGAAAAAGCTATAATGCACGTATCAGGTTGATAGATTTCACCCAGGTACTTATATAAATTTTTAAACAAGTAAAACATTTGTATGATCGTAAAATCTTTATTAGGTGAATTTTTGTATGAAGCAGGAAAACACCCGGAAATTACTAACTGCCATACCGGACAGCGCACTGGATTTCAAGCCGTCGGAAATTTCATGGACCACTGGCCAGCTTGCATCACACATTGCAGAAATTTATAACTGGCACCGGCAAACATTACAGGAAAATGTGTTTGATATGGCCACTTATAAATATGATAAAGGCGACATTAGCAAAGCAGCTAATATTGTGGCTAAGTTTGAAGAAAATGTAAAAAATGCACATGCAGCTTTTGAAGCCGCAACTGATGAAAGCATGTTTGAAAACTGGAAAATGGTAATGGGCGGAACCGAACCCATTATGCCGGAAATGCCGAGGGTACAGGTTGTAAGAGGATTTTTGATGAACCACCTGTATCATCACAGAGGCGAAATGATTGTGTATCTGCGTTCGACCGGCAATAAAGTACCCGGCCTGTATGGACCTAATTACGAACAGAGCATGGCAATGAGAAGCCAACGTTCCTAATTCAATTTGATGCTGCCCTTTGTAGTAGGAAAGCATTGAAAGATTAATTGTATAAATAACCTATGGTAGATAATGAGCTGCAATAGCTTATTCTTTGCAATGCTTTTTATTGTGTTGTTGCAGCTTTTTATTCAATTAAAACAAAGGCGTAGTCCCGAAACATAATTTACTAACGATCAAACTTCTATATAAACATATCAACTTCTGTCATGAAAAGTTTTAACGCCTGTTTGTTGCTGCTTTTTGTAGTGCTACATACTGCCTTGGCTAATGTAAAACCAGCAAGCCCTTTTGCTGACCATATGGTGTTGCAATACAATACAACTGTACCCATTTGGGGCATGGCCGATGCCGGTGAAAAAGTGACTGTAAAACTGGGTAAACAAACGGTATCAACTGTAGCAGGAACAGATGGTAAATGGATGCTGAAATTAAATAAACTTGTTGCCGGCGGTCCCTACACAATGACGATTTCAGGAAAAAATAGTATCACCATTAATGATGTGTATGCAGGAGAAGTATGGCTATGCAGCGGCCAAAGCAACATGGATTTTACCGTAGCCCGTGAAGACCGTTACTGGTGTGGCGTATTTAATGAAGCAGAAGAAGTAGCAGCAGCTAATTATCCGTTAATCCGGGTGTTTGATACTGACTTTACACCTTCCGAAAAACCGCTGGATAGTGTGGTTGGAAAATGGGAAATTGTTTCGCCGCAAACAGTGGGACATCTATCTGCAGCGGCTTACTTTTTTGCCCGTGAACTGCAACAGAAAATGAAAATTCCTGTTGGACTGATTACTACCTCTTATGGTGCAAGTACAGCCGAGGCATGGATACGTAAAGAAGCATTAGAACGGGACACTACATTTAAAAAAATACTGACTGCATTTGATACAAAGATTGCGAAATATAATTCCGATACCTCAGGCCGGGCAGCGTACCGGGAAGCATTAGCAAAATGGGAAGTAGCCGCTGCCAAAGCAAAAGCCGACGGTAAAGATGAAGTGAGGCGGCCCCGTAACCCTAACCCCGACCCGATACGTGACCAGCATAACCCGTATGTGTTGTGGAATGGCATGGTGGCGCCGCTGGTTCCCTATGCCATCCGTGGTGCTTTGTGGTATCAGGGCGAAAGCAACAGCCCTACTGCTTCAATTTACCGTAACCTGATGGAAACCTTAATTACCGATTGGCGTGGCCAGTGGAACCAGGGGCAGTTTCCATTTATTTATGTGCAGTTAGCTAATATTGGGAAAAATTATGATTCATTGCCGGCACGGGGCGGCGCTGAAGCCATTAAAAGAGAAGCACAATTGCAAAATCTGTCGGTGCCCAACACGGCAATGGTAGTAGCCATTGATAATGCCGACCCTAACGATATGGCCAATGTGCACCCGAAGAATAAACAGGAAATAGGCAGAAGGTTAGCTCTTGCCGCACAGGCCATTGCATATGGTAATAAAGCAATTGAATATTCAGGCCCCATCTATACTACTATGGAAATAAAGGACACTGCCATTGTGTTGCAGTTTAAGCATACCGGAAGCGGACTGATGGCAAAAGATAATAATTTGAAAGGCTTTGCCATTGCAGGGGAGGATAAAAAATTTGCATGGGCAACAGCACAGATCGTTGGCAATACAGTCGTGATTTCCAGTCCGGATGTTAAGAAGCCGGTTGCGGTAAGATATGGCTGGGGTAATAACCCACCGACAAGTTTGTATAATAAAGAAAACCTGCCGGCATCACCGTTCAGGACGGACGGCGGAAAATAGTTAATTGTTTGAACCACAGGGTCAGGATATTAGAGACCCGCCGGAAGAATGACCACGTCCTGTAAAATATTTTAAAAGATATTGCTTGTAACAAATACATTCCTGTTGTGTTTCAAAAATCTAAAAAGAAACATGCAACGTTTAAACAACCTTCACCGTCATTCAGTGAAAATAATTGTATGAAGTCTGTTTTTTCAACCCTTTTCAGTTTGCTTTTTTTTGCCCTGTTTCTTACTTCCTGTAATAAAACAGGGGATGAAAAAGCGGGATCCGGAGTAAGCACAGATTTGTTTCTGAATGGTATAACAAGCGGCGGCGGAAGTAGTGGAGGCAGTAATATTGGCGGCGATACAACATCCGTTCCTGCAGGCGTACTGACAGCAGGCGAGTGGAATGATTTTGATAACTGGCCATTCTGGAAAAACCTGTTGGCAAATGACACATTCAGTAAATACCAGCTAACCTGGGGTTTTAATTGTTCCGAAAAATGGACCTTCAGTATAAAAGACAACCATCAGGCGCCTGTAGCAGATGCTAAGATTACCATTGCAGGCAATGGCTTAACGTTGTGGCAGGGAAAAACCAATAAGTTTGGCGTATTAAATGTATTGCCTGCTATTTTTTCTGCATCACTGCCGCCGAATCTCAACTATACAGTAAGCTACAATAACCAGGATTACAGCAGTGGACCGCTTAGCACCGGCACACGTACAATTAGCATTCTTCTTCCCATAACGGCAACATCTCCTATCAATGTGGATGTAATGTTTGTAGTAGATGCAACCGGTAGCATGGGCGATGAAATCAATTATCTGAAAAATGAATTGCTGGATGTACTGAACCGTGCCGACAATCAGTTACCCGGAATATTACGTTATGCAGGTGTTTTTTACAGAGATATTGGCGATGATTATATTACCCGTGCCAGCAATTTTTCCGGCACTAAAACGGATCTTATAAATTTTGTAAAAGCACAAAATGCCGGTGGTGGTGGCGACTGGCCGGAGGCAGTAGAAGAAGCATTGAAAACAGCCATGCAGCAAAACTGGAGTAGCAGTGCCAAAGCAAGATTGCTGTTTCTGATTTTGGATGCACCCCCTCATGAAGACGCTCAAAAGCTACAGTTGATGCGGCAACAGATTCAGTTAGCAGCAAGTAAAGGAATCATGATTATTCCCATTTCGGCAAGTGGGATTGATAAGGCTACCGAATTTTTATTCCGCTTTATGGCGCAGGCAACTAATAGCACCTACACCTTTTTAACGAACCACAGCGGCATTGGCAATAACCATATTACGCCAACTGTAGGCAGCTACCAGGTTGAGTATCTGAACAACCTGATCGTACGTTTAATTACAAAATATGGGGGCAACTAATCCTGCATTGCGTTAGCAAAGCATATATGTCAAAATGCGTAGCAATCTGCCACAGCGGGAAAAAAGCATTTGAAAAACCATGTCACAACTATCTAACCTCTGATTTTACTTGCAATAGTAAGGGTCTGATTGATCATTACTCGAACCTTCCTGTCCATAACAAAAATGCATTTTTGTTGAGTGTATTTCCAGAATGTCAGTACTAATTGACGTACCTCTTGAGCTGCTTGGAGCCAGGCCGCTTTTTTTGGAATGTGGCGCTATATTTTCAATTGTAATTGTTTCTGTTTTATAAAGTTCGCCTGATGCTTTAATATAATTGATATCTACGCCTACTTCGTCGAGGACATAATCAGTATTATTTCTAACATAGACTTCGAAGGCGTCAATTCCACCCAGCGCACTATATGTATATTGACTATGTCCTATGCCAATGTAATTAGCCCAATTATTTCTATATTCCCTATTTTTTTTTGTTAGTGCTTCAGTTGCTTTTTGTTTTGCAAGTTCCTTCTGTTGTGCGTCTACTTCTTTTTGTTGCCTTTCACTACTCTCTTTCAGTATCTCATTGTCTTGAGTTGCAACTTGTTTTTGAACAATCCCTATTGCTTCCTTTTGATCTTGGTTTTGATAAACTAACCAGGAAATCAGTAAAACAACTATAGTAATTCCACCGATAATTAAAGGTTTTAAATAAGACTTTCTTTTTATAAATTCCTCTGGTAAATAGTCGTTAGTGCTTTCTGGAATACCTTTGATAGTTGAAATAGGGGGGATACGATTTTTTTTAAAGGTGGCGGTATTGGTTGGAATAATATCTTTAATTCTTCTATCTTTTCGGCTACTATCCAATCTTCGAGCCCTTCATACCAAATTGGAGTATCTCTTTTTAACGATTGGGATTTTAATTCTTCAATGTCAAATGGTCCCTGTTGCTCGTGTCCATTATGGACATAAAAATAGTTCATAGAATATTTGTTTTACAATTTAAATGGATTTTAGAGTGCTTATTATAACTAAGTAAAGTGGTCAAAATAACTTGTACAATTGAAGCAGGATTTTATTCGGCGTTGGTTGCCCCTAACCCCTTTAGGGCAATGTCATTAATTTAAGCCCCATCGGGGCTTTCTGTTTGTAGCAAACAAAGAGGCAAAGGGAATCATTGCCACGTAGTGGCTACCCCTTCTCTGATCAGGTAGCCACTACGTGGCATGCACCAACATCATTGATTTCTATCTTCTACAAACAGGTTGCACCTACGGCGCATAACTGCTACATCAATCCTTATCTTAATCACATTGCCCTAAAGGGGAACTCGGTTTTACCTGAAAAATTAGTGATAACTACGAGTATTTTGAAGTTTCTATGAAGTTTGAAAGTGTCCAAAAGCCCCCTTTAGAGCCTGTCCCGTACCGATAGGTCGGGAGGGTTTGGAGGCGACCAGGCCAGATTGATGAAATGTCCAAGTTATTTGGATAACTTTTCTAAGCAAAAAGCGTGGCAAGATATGTAAAAAAGTCTGTTTTGCAGCTTTAAACCTCAATGTTCCATACGTTAGTGGAGGTGAAAAGAGAAACGTTTCAATGCAAAACAAAAGTGGAAAGTAAAGAGGTATCTTAAGCTACAAATCCTCACAAGTAATGCTCTATCAAACTGATTAATTAGCTTCTGCTATACAATAGCATTTATATTTGTCTGTTTAGGTGCTTTAATGTAACAAATAATATCTTGTAAATTGGGGTTTAACATACATTATTGTTGTCAAAAAATTACTCTTTAATTCCTTCCAGCCCCAGGTAAAATCCAAAACGTAAAGCCAGGTCATGCAGGTAATCAAAACGGCCGGAGGCGCCGCCGTGACCGAATGCCATATTGGTTTTTAGCATAATGGGATTAGGCCCGGTGTTATTCGTACGCAGCTTGGCTACCCATTTGGCGGGTTCAAAATATTGCACCTGACTATCGTGCAAGCCGGTAGTTACCAGCAGGTTGGGATAGGCGGCTTTTACCACATTATCTACCGGCGAATACGATTTCATATATTCATATGCATCCTTATTTTTAGGATTGCCCCATTCATCGAATTCGTTGGTCGTAAGCGGTATGCTTTCATCCAGCATGGTGGTTACCACATCTACAAACGGCACATCAGCTACTATGCCATGCCACAGATCAGGTCGCAGGTTTATTATCGCACCCATCAGCAAGCCGCCGGCACTGCCGCCATTGGCATACAGGTGTTCCTTAGATGTAAATTTATTGTCAATTAAAAATTCGGCACAATCCACAAAATCGGTGAATGTATTTTTCTTTTTCATCAACTTACCGTCTTCGTACCACTGGCGGCCCATTTCCTGCCCGCCACGTATATGGGCAATGGCGTACGCAAAGCCCCGGTTCAGCAAACTAAGCCTTGCACTGTTGAACGAGGCATCCATACTGATGCCATACGAGCCATAGCCATATAACAGCAAGGGGTGTTTGCCATCTTTTACAAAACCGTTTTTGTATACAATGGAAATGGGCACTTTAGTGCCATCTTTTGCCGTAGCCCAAAGCCTTTCGGTGGTGTATTCCTTTGGGTTATAGCCACCTATTATTTCCTGTTGCTTCAGCAGCGTTTTAGCTTTGCTAACCATGTCGTAATCATAAGTGGAATTAGGTGTGGTAAGCGATGTATAACCGTAACGCAACACCTTTGAGTCGTAATCCCGGTTCACGGAAACAGCGGCCGTGTAGGCAGGCTCGCCAAAGTCAAGGTAGTATTCGGCTTTTTTAACAAGATCCTGAATTCGTAATTGCAGTAATCCACCTTTTCTTTCGGATAGTACTAAGTAATTTTTAAATACTTCAACGTCTGCCAGCAGCACATCGGGCCGGTGGGCAATCATATCTTTCCAGTTGCTGAGTCCGGTTGCAGTAAGCGGAGATTCCATCAGCTTAAAGTTCTTCGCATCTTTATTGGTGCGGATCAGGAAACGGTTGCCCTGGTCTTCCACACTGTACAATACCTCTTTCATACGGGGCTGAAACACTTTAAAAATACCCTGCGGATCGTTGGCATCGGCATAGCGTATTTCGCTGGATAGTGTAGCCTCCGAAGTAATTAAAATAAATTTATTGGATTTGGTTTTACCAACACCAATGTAGTTGCTCTTATCCGTTTCCTCATATACCAGCACATCGCTGGATTGTGGCGTGCCCAGTACGTGTTTCATTATTTTTTCCGACAGCAGTGTAACCGGGTTTTTTGCGGTATAATAAAAAGTTTTATTGTCGTTTGCCCATACAGCATTGCCTTCAGTATTGGTGATAGCGTCCTGATAGAGTTCACCGGTTACCAGATTTTTTACATGAATGATGTATTGGCGGCGACTTACGGTATCTATGCTATAGGCTAATAATTTATTATCGGGGCTTACGCTGTTCCCACCTAAAGCGTAATATGGATGACCAACAGCCAACTCATTTACATTTAGCAAAACTTCTTCCTTTCCGGTTAAGCTGCCTTTCTTCCGGCAAAGGATATAGTATTCTTTTCCTTCTTCGGTTTTACTGTAATAGTAATAGCCGTTATCAATATAGGGCACCGATTCGTCTTTTTCTTTAATACGGCCTTTCATTTCGTTGTACAACTTATGCTGAAAAGATTCCGTTGACGCCATCATGGTTTTGAGGTAGGCGTTTTCTGCCGTCAGGTATTCTACCACCTTTGTACTATCGGGGCCTTTAAAAAAGTAATCGCCCATCCAGTAATAGTTATCGATGCGTTCGTCGCTGTGCAGGCCTACGTTTTTAGCTTTTACAGTTGCTACGGGTGGCGTGGCCTGCGGCCAGCTAAAGGGTTGAGCTTCCAGAGTAATTGAATTAATGGTGATGGATAAAAATGCTGCAACAGCACTTATCTTAAATGATGTCATGAAAGATGATTTTCGGGTAGCAAGTTAAATGACGAAACCGAAGTGTTTATAATAATTTAATAACAAATTTTTAGTGTATATGTGTTGCTCATCAAAAAATTTCCTTCATCGCTGCCGGAATAAATATCCTTTTATCCGTTGAATTCATCAGCTGCAACTCTTCCCATACATTCGTTTCATTATCCAAAAACCGGAATACCTGTGTGGCTTTATTGCGTTTGAACATCTGGTAAAAAACATCCGCCCCACCTAACTTTCTTTCATGTAATACCCGAAGCAGCGTACTATCATAAAATCCGAAACGCTTTGCTGCTGAGAGCACCAGTGGTATTTTGTTTTGCAATAATTTTTGCAGAATTGCAGCCGACTGTTTTTGTATAAACTGAAATGTGTAACCTGAGGATGCTTTGGTTTGACCTCCTGCCGTGCCAATGTAAAATAGTTTTCCATCCTGTTTCGGAAAATGCAGGTTGGTCATAGGAATGATGCCTTTTTCCTTTTCGGTAATGGTGTAATTATTGAGGTTTAATTCATTCTGAATAAATGTTTTCAATCCTTGCTCATATTCAGGTTCCGGCAATTCCTCTTCTGAAAAAAGCGTGTATTCTATCAATGCCCTGCGGGCACTTACCGGCAGTACATACACAAACGTGCAGCCGTGTTGCTGGCTTACATTAAAATTCATCAGGTCGGCTGTTGTTGCATCAAAACAATCTTCGGCAGTGTCGATCCACCAGCCACGGAAATGCTGTAATAAATAAAACTGATTTTGTTTTAATAGGGGTGGCTGCAGGAGTACGGATGAAAAAAGGTAGGTACTCATGTATGACTGATCGCCACAGGTTATCGTTCCTTTTTCTGTATCTATTGTTGTTACTTCATCATACACCATCGTAACGTTAGCTGCCGCTTTAATGATGCTAAAACAGTGCTTATAAAAATCAATACCACGTATCATTTTATAACGGTACGGGACCGCGGCCAAATTGATCTCTCCTTGTGGATGCTTTACCTGCAGGTGGTGCCATTGATGATACACGATCTTTTCAAAAAAACCTTTACCCTTTTCCCAAAAGCACCAGGTACGGTCATTTTTATTTTTATATTCCCGGTCCAATAAAAGTATTTTTTTAGTGGAGAAATGACCGCTGTCAATCATTCGCATCAACAGGCTCAGCCCGGCACAGCCGGCGCCGATAATGATAAAGTCAAATGATTTGTGATTTATGAGTTTCGATTTGTGATTTCTGATGTTTGATTTTGAAAATCACATAGCAGAAATTCTTATTAATTTATTTTTCATTACCTGGCATTGCCGATGTTTCATAGACCATTGTATCTGTTTCATAGGGTGTTACCTTATGCTGCAATAGTGCTGCCCTCCCGTACGAACAGGACTTCGCTTCAGGGCGAATAAATCTATCTGTTTGTATTCATTTGTATTCATTGCTTATTGCCAGTTGCTTAATGCTTATTTGTATTCATTTGCAGATTTGCTAATTGTCACATTTGCTAATTGGGTTTTCTATTTGCTTTCCAAAATGCTTCGTCTTTTTTTACCTTATTCCAGTATTTGTGGGCCACGATCAGCATGCCAAAACTTTCGCCTTCGTGTTTATCAATATGCTTGTGGTGCATTTTGTGTGCCCAGCGGATGGCCCGTACATAAATATTGCGGCTGCGGGTGAACCACTTGAACCGCTGGTGAATAATGACATCATGTACCAGAAAATATGCCAGCCCATATAGTGCAATGCCAAAGCCAATTGCTGCTGCCCAATAAGTTTCGCTTCGCAGGCCCAGCATGATGCATAGCCAACTCGGAATCGCAAAAATGAGAAAGAACGCATCATTTTTTTCAAACAGGTGTCCTGTAGGTTGATGATGGTCTTCGTGTAAATACCATAAAAACCCGTGCATCACGTATTTATGGGTAGCCCAGGTGATGCCTTCCATCAAGCCGAAAGTGCCGAGAACAATTACTATCCATAATATCCAGTGCATAATTGCGAAGTTCACTTGTTTTAAAAAGACGACAGACCACGGACGACAGATGACTGATGGTTAACAACCAAACATGGATTACTGTTTTCTATTTTCGTTTTATACATAAAGTATAGGCCTCAGGTTGTTTTCTGCTCTGTCATCAACAATTATCTATTAGTCATGAACTTTCTGTCGTCAGTGGTCTGTAGTCCGTCGTCTGTTATCTGTTTTATCATCCACACATCACAGCCAAAGTGGCCGGTATTACCCATCGGCCCGTCGAGGTGAGTAAAGCCGGATTTACGGTACAGGCTGACTGCCTGCTGTAGTTCGGGCATTGTTTCAATATACATAGTGGTATAGCCTTTTTGCAAAGCAACTGCCTCACACTTTTCGATCAGCATTCTGCCAATTCCTTTCCCCCTGGCTTCTTTCGTTAAGTACATCTTTACCAGTTCGCAGGTACCCTGCGGCAGCCCTGCTGATGGGAAAATACCACCTCCACCTACAATTTCGTTACGCCTTTCTGCTACAAAATAGGCAGCACCAGCCTGCTGAAATAACTCGTACAGGTGATCGGTTGTCGGGTCATAATAAACGGTGCCGGGTTTGTTGGCGCCTAATTCTGTAAGGGATTGCCTTACAATAGCTGCAAGAATAGAATTATCCTCCGGCCTTATGTTGCGCAATCGTACTTCTTCCATTCCTCAAATATACTTTTTGGCAGTATTAATAAAAATTACGCAGCAATAAAAAAAACATGACCTGAATCAGCAGCAGGTGTACTGCAAACGAATTCTGTTTTGGGAATGGCAATAAGCGGAATATTAACAGCATCAATGCACTTACCAGGAACCATCCCCAATAATTACCCGACGGTATTTCGTTATTTTCCCACTGCCAGTATCCTAACCGAACAGCTACCGGCTCCAATATCCAATCGTATACTACGGCTAATGCAGCGCCATCTACTACAAAAGAAATATAAAGCCAGTATTTATTAAAAGTAGGTGCATTCTCAGGCAGTTTTTTCGTAATACGTTGCTGCAACATGCTCATTGCTATGCCAACACAATACATAATGCTGAACCAGTTAATACCAATGAGCCAGGGTACGTTCTGCCATGTAGGCCCCAGCACACTGCCATACTGATAATGGCCGAATAATATGTTTGTATGAATGCCAATATACTCTGCTATAAATCCAATTGCAACAGCCAGTACCAAAAACACGATAAAAGAAACCGTTTTTTTTTGCTGCGTCCAGATTAATAAACAGGAGCTTAGTAGTAAAGTAAGAGGCGAAAGATTAATGAATAATTGTGAATGGAAAAAAGCTATGGCTATAAAACCGGATACATGAAACAGCAGGGCAATGAAGGTGGCTATTTGCCGGCGATTAGCCCCCTCCAAACCTCCCCCAACCGGGGAGGCTTCAGAACCATGAGGCTTTAAGAACTCTTCATTCTCTTTTAACATGTTAATTCTTTGATCTTACTCATTAGTGCTTCTTTATAAAAAAAGCCTCCCCAACCCCTCCAAAGGAGGGGCTTATGATGAAGGAGATTAATTAAAAAGAATAATGCGAATAGTAATAAAACTTTAAAATTTATGGGTTTGAGCCCCTCCTTTGGAGGGGTTGGGGAGGCTTACCATTTGGCTTACCATTTTTGCGCTTCGCAAACAAAGTGGTATGCCCCCGCCGGGATGTACGCTGCCACCGGCAAAATATAAACCTTTTATTTGCCTGCTAAAGTTAGGGTGCCGCCAAAATGCAGCCAATCTGCTGTTACTGCTGGTACCATATAAGCTGCCGGCGTAGGAAGCTGTCACTTCCTCAATTTGCGGTGGTGTCAATATGGTTTCGGTTTGTATCAGTGATTTAATATCTGTTTGCAACATTCGGTTTAGCTTCTCAATTACCTGCCTGCGCACCTGCTGCTGCATAGCAGGCCAATCCTGCCCGGCCATAGATGGTGCATTGATCATTACAAACCAGTTTTCGCAGCCCGGCGGCGCCTGGGTTGCTTCCATTTTAGCCGTAACGTTAATGTAAACCGTAAGGTCGGCAGCAAAATTTTTGGCCCTGAACAGGTGTTTGAATTCTGTTTTGTAATTATTACTAAAGAAAATATTATGTAGCCCCAGTTGCGGAAAAGATTTACGCATGCCCCAATAGAAAATCAGGGCGCTGCTGCTCCGTTCTTGTTTCAAAATCCGTTTTGATTTTACCTCATCCTGCAACAGGTTTTTATAAGTAAAGTATACATCAGCATTGCTAACTACTACATCCGCAAACAAATTTTGGCTGTTTACTACAATTCCCTTCACCTTTCCCTCATAATGTATAATCCGCTGTACAGGCGTGTCAAAATGAAACTGAACACCTTTTTTTTACAGGCCAGTTTATATAAAGCATCTGTAATACTGAATCATACCGCCTTTTGGGTAATAGCTTCCTTCATTCATCTCCAGGTGTGGTATAATACCTAGCATACCCGGTGCTTTGTAGGGATTGCTGCCGTTGTAGGTAGCAAAACGGTTGAAAAGCTGTACTGCTTCTGCCGATTTAAAATGCGACTGATTATACTGATGCAACGAACGGAACATATGACTAAACCGGCTGGAACCAATGGCTTTTCCAATGCCTTTTTTAAAAAGGTAGCACGTTTGTGCAGGGAATTGTCTAAGAAAAAAGGCCCAATGTTATCGTACAATTTTTCAGATTGATTCAGGTATTGCTCAACCGCAGCGGTCGATTCGCCTAACTTTTCTGCAATTTCCTGGCATAGCTTTTCTCTGTCGGCAAATGCCATTACCTGCTTAGCCATTCTCAAAAAAATACCGGCAGGAAACCGGCAGCTTTTCATATTTAAAATATTCATCTATTGGCTCACCAGCTATTGCAAAAAGTTCTTCAATCAATTGTGGCTGTGTAAATAAAGAAGGGCCTGCATCAAAGGAGTATCCCTCTTTAGCAAACCAGCTTATTTTACCGCCGGGATAACTGTTTTTTTCGAATACGGTAACCTGCCAGCCCTGCACTGCCAGCCGGATGGCAGTTGCCAGGCCGGCAATGCCGCTGCCAATAATGAAGGCCCCCTCCACGAACTTCGCTTCCATCGTACCACTGCCCTCAACGGGGGAGGCTTTAGAACCGTAACTTTTTACATTTGATTGATTTTTTTCCATTACTTTTCGCTCCGATCTTCCAAGTTTCCCTCCCCCGTTGGGGGAGGATAGGTGGGGGCTAAATATTCTTCCAGTTTTGGTAAAGCAATTTTAAACCATTCGGTATAGTTGTCGGGCCGCAAACTCAAACCTGCCTTTACTTCTTCCATACTTTGGTAGCAATAACTATTTACCTCGTTGCTATTGGGATTTACAGGTCCATTGTATGTTCCAATCAGCACATGATCATACTCATATTCCACCAGGCATTGTTAAAACTCGCCAGGTATATAAATTCAAATGCTTTATGGAGTGATGTCGTAAAACCCATTTCTTCCTGTAGCCGCCTGCTGGCTGCCACCTCAATTTCCTCGCCCGGTTTTGGATGGCTACAGCAGGTATTTGTCCATAAGCTGCCACTATGGTACTTATTAGCATGTCGTTGCTGCAACAACAGCTTTTCCTGACTATTAAAAATAAAAAATGCTAAATGCCCGGTGCAGATTGGCCGTACGGTGGGCTTCCATTTTTTCCATTGTGCCGATTTCCCTGTCCTGCTCATCCACTAAAATAACGTGCTGCTCCATTTATAATATATTGAATTGGCTGCGTACGCCGGCTTTGGCCACAATATACATTTTCTAAAGTTAGGTATGCGGATGCGTTGTTCATAATGGCTTCAGGCTGCACTTTTTTATTTTCCAAAACAGCGACAGGTAATATTTGTAGGCTACGTATACGCCGAACCGTGCTTTAAGGGGTAGTTGTAGAATACCGGTATAAGCATTATTAAAATCGGCCTGAATGTCGGACTCGATACAAAGCTTTTGAGCTGCCGTGAAATTCCGGAAGTAGCCATCCCGGAAAATACACCCGGTTCAAACCCTGGAAATCGGCTTTTAAATCCCGCAAAAAGTTTACTTTCTGAAAAGCAGCACCCAAGCTACGGGCATACGGTTTTAATTGCTGGTACTGGTGCTCGTTGCCCTCGCAAAAAATATACAGGCACATCAGGCCAACCACCTCTGCACTGCCATAGATATAATCTTCGTACCCGGCCTGATCGTACTGCTGCTGATACAAATCCAGCTTCATGCTTTTAAAAAAAGCTTCTATCAGTTGCGGGTCAATATGGTATTTGTTTACCGTAAGCTGAAAAGAATGCAGGATGGGATTAAGGCTAATACCGCGTTTGATGCAGGCAAAAGTTTCCTGCCGGAATTGTTCCAGTAAATTTTCCTGTGGATAGTCGTGAAATGTATCTACGATTTCATCGGCAAAGCGAACGAATCCATAAATGTTGAAAATAGGCGCCCGCAAATCGGTATGTAGCAAACGAATGGCACTACTAAATGAGGTACTATATTGCTGCGTAGTAATCTTACTGCATTGCTGGCTTACCTGGTGAAACAATTGCATCATACAGTTCCAATAATTATTTACGCTGTTATTTTTGTTAAATGTAAAGCAGAAATTCTTTAAACAATACTTGAACCAAAAAGTTTGTTTACCTGCCCAGCAACCACTTCGCCGCTGATAAGTGCCGGCGGTACACCGGGTCCTGGTACCGTCAACTGGCCTGTATAAAAAAGATTTTTCACTTTTTTACTGTGGCAGGATGGTTTTAAAACAGCCGTTTGCAGCAAAGTGTTTGCAAGCCCATAAGCATTTCCTTTAAAAGCATTGTAATCAGCTACAAAATCGCTTTGGGCATAGGATCGAAAATATACAATGCTATCGCTGATAACATGTCCGGTACGGTGTTCAAAACGGGCTACAATATTGTCAAAATATTTTTTCCGTAATACTTCATCATCTCCGGTGAGGCCCGTAGCTACGGGTATCAGGAAGAATAAGTTTTCGCACCCATCCGGGGCCTGTGAGTTATCTGTCACAGATGAAGCACTTACATAAAACAATGGCTCATCCGGCCATTTAGGCGTAGAATAAATATCAGCGGCATGTGGTGCAAAAGGCACATCAAAAAATAAGGTATGATGCTGCAGGCCCGGCAACTTTTTATTGATGCCTACATAATACAACAGGCAGGAAGGTGCCATTACCCGGCTTTGCCAATATTTTTCTGTATAGGTCTGGTACTGTGTATCTAACAAACTGGTTTCTGTAAAATGATAATCGGCTCCGGAGATAATTACGTCCGCTCCAAATTCCTGTAACCGGGTATTAATCTTACCACCATTTACCAAAGCCGATATACTAACGGCCCTGCCATTTTCAACATTAATTTTCTGAACATCTGCGTTAAAAATAAACTGTATGCCTAACTCCATTGCCAGTTTATACATGCCATCCACAATACTGTACATACCACCTTTTGGAAACCAGGTTCCGCCCACCATATCAGCATGATTCATCAGCGTGTAAAGCGCTGGTGTTTTTTCAGCAAGGGCTCCTAAAAACAAAACCGGGAACTCCATTAGTTCCCGCAGGCGTTTATCCTTAAAATATTTAGCAATATGCTTTTGTACAGAAGTAAATACATCCAACCTGAAAACGCCTTTGATTAAACCCCAATCTATAAATTCAGAAAAGGATTGGCCCGGCTTAAATACGAGTTTATTAATACCGACTTTATTTTTATAAGCGGCCTCTTCCAATACTTTCCGGAGCTTTTTGCCTGCACCTGGCTCAATATTTTTCAAAAAAAGACTGTAATTGTTGATAACCTGCAGGGTAGGTTCCAAAAGTCATCCGGCCAATAAACACTGTATGAGGGATCAAGGCGCTGGAGTTGGTAATAATCAGCTACCTGTTTGCCAAACTGTTGAAAATAGTGTTCAAATACATCTGGCATCCAATACCAGCTTGGGCCCATATCAAACGTAAAACCTTGTGCAGTTAACCGGCGTGCCCGGCCACCAGGTTGATTATGCTTTTCGAGTAGGGTAACGTTCCAACCACTTTTTGCCAAAAAAGATGCAGCAGAAAGACCGGCAAAACCGCTTCCGATTACAATCGCTTTTTGTGCAAATGCAGGCAGAGTAAATGATTAATTAATGACGCTCTAACTGATTTTTAAGCAGTTTACGGGCAAAATGAATTCTGCTCTTAATCGTCCCGAGCGGCTCCGCCAGCATCTCTGCAATTTCATGGTACTTATACCCATCATAATACAGCAAAAAAGGATTGCGGAAAATATGGGGAAGGTTATGAATAGCCGTTTTAATTTCCTTGAGCTTTAAATTGAGTTCTGCGGGATTGCCTACTGTTACCTGGTTATAATCTAACAGAAAGTCATTTGGTGTACTATCGAAAATAGTATTTTGCTTGGCTTTACGACGGTAGTTATTTATAAAAATATTCCGCATAATGGTGTACAGCCAGGCCTTAATATTAGTGCCTACATTATACTTATCCTTATTGGCTAAAGCCCGGAACAACGTTTCCTGCATCAGGTCTTTAGCGGTTTCATTATCACGGGTAAGCGTTATGGCAAAAGGCTTTAAGAAGTCTGTATTGCTCAATAACATTTGGTCAAATTCAAGAGGCGACATGACTAATGTGTTTAATTATACTTGGAACAAACCTAAACAACAAATCTGAAACCAGAAAATATTTTAAAGGATAAAATGCGGTAAAGTCACAGAAATATGGAAGGATTCAGAATCAAATTATATAACGTAAAGTTGGAGTTCTGTTGAAGCAAATTTGATTGTTGTTGGAACAATAGTTTACAAAAATGTTGCCATGACTGTAAGTAATGCCATAATGTAACATTTAGGTATGAATGTCAGTAAGACCATGTATTTCTGCTATTACTGCCGGTTTAAGCTTCTAACGAATCGATAAATGAAAAAATTTCGGCTGGAGTTTGTGTAAACCGTATGTTAGGCGGAAGCTCCTTTGCAAATCCCGAAACCATACTACCGGAAATAATAACCGGGATTGCAGGTACAGCTTCGTGTAACTGTAATATAAATTTTTCGAGACTAAAACTTTGTGTAACTGCCGTAAGGTGGGTGTACAGGTAACTTGGCTGTTTGGCTTCCACCACAAATAAAATATCTGCTACCGGTACATTGGCTCCCAGGTACCAGTTTTGTAAGCCTTTTTTTTTCACCAGGTATTGAATAAAAAGAATCCCGAGTTCATGCATTTCCCCTTCAGGCAAAAACAACAGCACCTTTACGTGGCTTTGTAACGGAGTGGGTAAGTCATCGGTTGCCGACAATAGTTTTTGACGGATAATATTGGATACGAAATGCTCCTGAGCCGGGTTAATACGGCTGGCAGTCCATAACATGCCAATACGTTCTAAAAAGGGAAAAATTACTTCAATCATTGTATCTTTAATACCCAGGTTGACGGCCACTTTTGTAACTGCCTCATCAAACTCATCCAGCTTCATATCAATCATGTACTGAAGCAACTGGTTGATCAGGTACTGATACTTTGCCTGTACATGTGTAATTTCCAGTATTTTCTGCGCCATCTCATCACTGCTCATTTTACTAATACGGGAAATACGAAAACCAAAACGATTCAGCAGTGCCACGCTCAATATCGTCTTCAGTTCCTCATTGTTATAGTGCCGGATGTTGGTTTGCGTACGTTGCGGTTTCAGAAACGCATAGCGTTGTTCCCAGATCCGGATGGTATGTGCCTGAATGCCGGACAAATTTTCAATATCTTTTATTGTAAAAGCATTCATGGGATGGGAATGGGTTTAAAGCTAACGGAAAGATAAAGGGTATCTGGCTTCTTCTGTTAATAATTTCCCCCAAAGCTTATCTGATACAATACGAAGGATTTGCTTATTTGCTTGCTGCATTGCCAATGAGGTGTTGATACAGATTTTTTAAATCCGTTACCTGCCGCTGTTTCTGAAACTGGTTCCTGGCAAAGGTGGCGCCTGCTTCGCCCATTTGCCTGCGCAGGGTCGGGTTAGTTACCAGTTTTTCCAGGTAAGCAGCAAACGTTTCAGCATCTCCCTGTTTTACCGAAAAACCGGTTTGGCCATGTACCATAATATCATCAATCCCACCCGCTCTGGATGCTACTACCGGCAGGCCGGCTGCCTGTGCCTCCATCAACGATACGGGTGTGCCTTCATTAAAAGAAGTAAGGGCTATAATGTCCAGCCCATCAATGGCATTTTCTATTTCCGTAATCCAGGAGGTATAGATTATATCAGCCCGTATGGGATTTTCAGGGAAATAAGTATTACTGAGGCCCATGCCGGCACTTTCCTGCTGTAGTTTTTTCCGAAGTGCCCCATCACCAATAATAAAAAAACGGACGGGCAGCTTTTTCTGTAATAACAGGGATGCTACCTGTAAAAAAAAGAGGTGATTTTTGATGGGTACAATGCGACCTACAATGCCAATTGCTACTTCATGCCCGGCAATAAAATAATGGTTACGGAAAAAGAACGCTTTTCAGGTTGGTTATTGGTGAACTGCTCAATTTCAATCCCCAGGGATACAATCTGTATTTTTTCTGCTACGGTTATTTTAAAATCAGTTACCAGTTGTTGCTTTTGCATGGTGCTTAATGCAATAATACAGGTAGTCCGGCGGGCCAGCCAACGTTCTATTTTTATAATCATCCGACTAATGCGGCGACTGTAATATCCCTGAAACAACATGCCGTGGTAGGTATGGACCACAACCGGAACCTTGGCCCCAAATGCTGCCAATCTGCCCAGCAAGCCGGCTTTTGCAGTGTGGGTATGTACAATATCGGGCTCGAAATTGATTAATACTTTCTTAATATGTTGGTAAGCTTTCCAGTCTTTAAAAGGGCTGATTTTACCGCTGAATCCTTCCACCCGCTCGTGGCGTACACGTGGCAAATGGCTGGTTAGGTATGCGGCTTCAAATTCATCTTTATCACCACCGCCTGTGATAAGCAGTACTTCATAGTCCAGCTGTAGGTAACGGATTGCCTGCAACGTATCCATAGTAGTACCGCCGATTACTAAGCGCCCGAGAATAATGGCAATACGCGGCATGTAATAATTTAGTTTACCAAACAGGCAGGAGTGAAACAGAAATCATTTTGCCCCAAATAAATAGCTATTTTCTGATACTATGGGTTTTGAGAAAAATAAGGATAAAACCTGATAGGATTAATAATGAGCTCAGGCTGGTTGCAAAGCGTAGGAAAGGCGATATAGCAGTAAAAATCTAAACGAATCGTAGAAATGAAACCTATAGAAACACCTGTTTCTATAGGTTTTTGTAGGAGCATGCTTTGCAGCGTGTTCTATATATCATGTTGATTAATATCAGTTTTCATTTTATGCAGAACACGCCGTAAGGCGTGCTCCTACAAAAAATTCAGTTGTGTAAGGGTTTCGTCACTACAATGTAGAGATGTTCCGAAGACTTTGTACAGGTGCTTATTATTTCCGGTTAGGTTAAAGCTCTACGTCCGGAAATCCTAAATCACAAATCATCAATCATAAATGCTTACGGGTGTTTTGCTACATACTCTTTGTACACGCCTTCAATACCTTGTTCCAGTGAAATAGTATGTTGCCAGCCTAATGCGTGTAGTTTGGTTACATCCATTAGTTTACGAGGCGTACCATCGGGCCGGCTGGCATCCAGCACAATATTGCCGGTGTACCCGGTTATTTTTTGTACCAGCAGTGCCAGGTCTTTGATAGTAATATCCACACCGGTACCAATGTTTACAAGGCCAGGCTCATTATAGTGTCCCATTAAAAAAACGCAGGCATTCGCCAGATCATCGGCATGTAAAAATTCCCGCATTGGTTTACCGCTTCCCCAAATTGTTACTTCCGGTTCATTTTTCATTTTGGCTTCATGAAACTTCCGGATCATAGCGGGCAGTACGTGGGAATTATTGAGGTCGTAATTGTCGTTAGGCCCATACATATTAGTAGGCATCACGGAGATAAAGTTGCATCCGTACTGTGCCCGGTAAGCATCACACATTTTTATCCCGGCAATTTTGGCTACTGCATAAGGTTCATTGGTTTCCTCCAGCAGGCCTGTAAGCAGGTATTCTTCCTTCAAAGGCTGTGGTGCCAGTTTTGGATAAATGCAGGATGAGCCAAGAAACATTAGCTTTTCAACCCCCTGCACATAGGCCTGATGAATGATATTGGACTCAATCATCAGGTTCTCATAAATAAAATCGGCCCGGTACGTATTATTTGCTACAATACCACCAACCCTTGCAGCTGCCAGAAAAACGTATTGTGGCTTTTCAGTAGTAAAAAAATCAATAACGGCAGCCTGATTGCGAAGGTCAAGTTCGGCAGAAGTGCGGATAATGGTATTAGTGTAACCCAGTTGTTGCAGCCTCCTGCATAAGGCCGAGCCCACCATGCCCCGGTGGCCGGCTACATAAATCTTAGAAGAGAAATCCATAAAAAGAAAACAATTTGAACCATTAAAAAAGGCTATAGCAAGAAATAGGCAACAGCAAAGAGCAAACAGGCAATAAGCAAATGCAACGGGGAAAATGGAAGCGATCACCGTAACCCATTTTATACTGCATTTCGTATGAAAGGTGCAATGTTTAGGTTTATCTAATGCACTGTTTTACCCGGACTAAAGTATAATTTGATACAATACCCTATTAAAATGGGTTGCAGAAAACACGTGGTTAACTTACACCGATTTGCCTGTTGCTTATTGCTTTTGCCTGATTTTTCCCGCCTGCCTGCCGGTAGGCAGGTTCGTACGGGATTGCCCGTTTACATCAGATTTATTCGTATTGGTTCAGCACGTAAAAGCCTGACTCTTTCAGCAGCTTTTCTTTGCGAAATAATTCCACATCGGCTTCCATCATTTCTTTTACCAGCATTGGCAATGTATATTTAGGTTCCCAGCCAAGTTTGCTTTTCGATTTGGTAGGGTCGCCAATTAACAATTCCACTTCGGTAGGCCGATAGTAACGGGCATCCACGCCAACTACTTCTTTACCAATTTCTACCTGAAAATCAGGATTACTGCACGAAACCACTACGGCTTTTTCTTTATCCTCACTTCCGGTAAATTCCACCTCTATTCCTACTTCATCAAAAGCCATGCGTACAAATTCACGTACGGGTGTTGTAATGCCGGTTGCAATTACAAAATCTTCGGGTTTTTCCTGCTGTAATATCAGGTACATCGCTTCCACATAGTCCTTTGCATGTCCCCAGTCACGTTGGGCATCCAGGTTACCCAGGTAAATTTTATCCTGCATACCCAAGGCAATTTTTGCTACACCACGCGTAATTTTACGGGTAACGAATGTTTCGCCCCGTAGCGGGCTTTCATGGTTAAAAAGAATGCCGTTGGTTGCAAACATACCGTATGCTTCCCGGTAGTTTACCGTAATCCAATAAGCATACATTTTGGCTACTGCATAGGGCGAACGGGGATAAAAAGGGGTTGTTTCTTTTTGGGGAATTTCCTGAACCAACCCGTATAGTTCAGAAGTAGAAGCCTGGTAGATCTTCGTTTTTTTAGTAAGCCCCAGTATACGCACCGCCTCCAGAATTCTGAGTGTTCCGATACCATCGGCATTGGCTGTGTATTCGGGCATTTCGAAGCTAACAGCTACATGGCTCATAGCTGCCAGGTTGTAAATTTCATCCGGTTGTACTTCCTGAATAATGCGGATCAGGTTGGTGCTATCGGTAAGATCGCCATAGTGCAGCGTAAAATGCACATTTTTTTCGTGCGGATCCTGGTACAGGTGATCAATACGATCGGTATTGAAAAGCGAACTGCGGCGCTTGATGCCGTGTACCTGATAACCTTTGCTCAATAATAATTCAGAAAGATAGGAACCGTCCTGTCCGGTAACACCGGTAATGAGGGCTGTTTTTGACATAAATATTCGTTATTGCTTGTTTTTTTCCTGAAGCCTGCAAATTACGGCCATAAACCTTTCACCATGAAATTTACCGGTTTATTGAAACCTTTTACAGGGTATAGGAGGTTTAAAAGTTTTATTTGTTTGTGTTCACCTATGTGGCAATAAGGCGAATATTTTTAACCAACAATCGTTTACCCCGGGAGGTTCGCCTTCGTTAAGTAGCAGTAACCTGTGTTAAATGAGCCTATTAAAATAATCAAAGACCAATGAATTGATGGGTTAGGTAAAGTAGATACCTACCACTCAAATTCGAGGCGTGAAATTATGCGAAACACAGGGTGGCAAAGCTGTTCATTTCTGTACAGAATTACCCATAACAAAGTACTATCCGGCATTCAGCAGGTATAAGGTACGCCGGCGCTCGCAAACAACAGCAACACGTACGATATATCTGAACAAAGTTATAGGGCGACACATGCGCTTTGGCCGATAATATAGAAAAACAGTACCTAAGCCCACTACCTATTCACAAAAGCTTAAATGATTTTAAAACATCAAAAAGCATGACCAGGATTTATCCGGTTGTAGCTGCTAATCCAGTGTGCGAGGCTTTCATTAGGCCTGCTGCCTGCCACACCCGCACAAATTGGTTTATCTACCTTACAAATATAAATTCAACATACACCAACTGCATTATAGCGATCTGATACTATCCGCTCAAATGGAACGGCACGAAGCACTGCAAAAACTGGAAACCTATCCGCTTAGCAACATTTAAACAGAAGATCTTTATTACAAGATAGTACCATCCTCTCACTGCCGCAGTGCTTGCGTTATCAGTTCTCCGGCAACCGCAGCAATGGCATATAGAAAGCCGTAGCCCTTTTGCAATACCTGCTCAACCCGTCTAAGATGGGAATGGCTGAGTGTGGAACTGAAGGCTTTTACCGACAACGATCAGGGAGGCAGCTCAGATGTATTGCCCTTCTTACAGAAAGGATACCTGCTCATCCGCGGATTAAGCTACCTTGTGCTGGACATATTCAATAAAATCATAGCCTGCCAGGCATTCTTTATCAACCGTTTGCGCTATGATGTCAGCTCCTATGGTGGGGAAGGGTAGGAGGTGAGATAGAAAGAGCCGTTGAACAAAAGGGCATTACCGATAAGATTTGGATGGGAGAGCAGCAGAAAATAACGGTGAGGATCATCCTGGTGCCCTTGCCTGTTGCGGTAGTGGAAAAGCGGGTATATAAGGCAAAAGCAGACCTAGATAAACGTTTAAACGAAGGGCAAGCCATTAATTATCAAAGTTATAAAGCAACTAACTACCAATGCCTTGTTCTTTATGGATAAGAAACGGCAGCCGTAGTAATGGCAGAGCCACAGATCGGCATTTACCATCATTTTTACGAAATAGGTCCCGTGTTTGAGCAGATTTGTAAGTTGTTGGAAGAAGCAAGTATATCGTTGGAAAGATGTGTTTATGAATGCGGATGCGGGTTTTAATTACGAAGACGCTCACATGCTTTGTAGTGAGAAAGAAATAGAAACTAATATTGCCGATAATTCCCGTAATAACGCTGATGTATCAGAAGCATATGAATATTTTGATGATGAACTGTACAAAGAGCACTATGTAATTGAAAGGACAAATGCCTGGCTGGATAATTTAAAATGATTGCTGATTCGCTTTGAAAAGAAAATAAAGAGTTGGATCGCCCAGCATTGGATGGCCTTTTAAAAAACAATTGTCAAAATACTGAACAGCCTCATGGTTAAAAATATTCTACCCACAATTTTTACAATAGTGGTATTTGTAGTTAAACCATTCAAACATTTTAATAACTTTTGTAAAAAATCAATTTCATTTAATACTTATAACGCAAGACACATGGAAACTTCTATCAATTTATACAGCGTTGGAAAAGCTGTAAAAATTGAGAAGTTAAAAGATCAAGAAAGTCAAATTCCTAAGACAGAAGACACTAAGGTTGATGGGTATAAAATTACTAGTGACTTAGCTGTAATAATTCTTGACACAACAGAACTATTTAGTAATCATGATACGATTCCCTATAAAATGCTTTGCTAAACAAGTCTGACAAATCGTATCCTTATCTTTCCAGGCAAATTTTCAAGAGAATTATCTGTTGAGTTGTTATTAACAATTATAACCCTGTCAAAACATCAACACCTGAATTTTCAAAAACAGATTTGATACAACTTTTCATTAGCTCTCCTCCATTCCAATTTACAATTACTACATCACGCAACTTATTTTGAAAAAAAACGGTTATTTAAGAAGAAAAAGAATTCAACGTAGAATATAAATTGTAACCAGGTTGAAATTAAAGTAAGATACTGTTCCTGAAAAAAACTCATAATTAACGGATATAGAAGTAAAGCATAATAAACGGTAAACTTATTACTTTTAAGATTTACAGCCTTATTGTGTATAACACTGTGGAAAATTCCAATCAAGAGTAAAAAGAGAAAACTATAAATAGCTCCGGCGTCCTTTATAAATGGGCTATAAATGGTGAATACATTGTTCTCGTAGGGTATAAAAACAAAGTCTTGTATAAGACTTTTATTAAAGTTTTTAAGTCTGACTAAACCAAGGCTTTCACCAATAATATAAAAAAAACGAAGTGTGTTTTCACCGGGATAATTAAGTACCCTAGGTTGATGAATCTCATAATCAAAAGCGCTCAAAGGGCTTACTACATAAATCGCAGTAGTTTCAGAAGAAGATTTCAAATTTTGACTAAAAGAACCTTCGAAATCCCCACCTTTTCCGAATATCATACCAAACAGAATAAAGAAAATAAGGAAAACTGGTATAAGTCCAAGGAAAAACCTCAAGCGAAATTTAGTGTTTAATACATAACTAACGCCGATATAAATGATAATGATATAAAGAAAAAAAGTTCTGCCAGTTGAAAAAATTGCGTATACTATGGCTACCACAAAAGATAGCCAAATCAAAATTCTGTTAGTAATTGTCTTATTTTTAAAATAGGCAACGAGATTAGTGGCAAATATGATAAATGAAAGACTAACCAGATACTTTGTAGGACCAATATCAGTATCTCCGTAACTTAACTCATTTCTCAATCCAACAAAAAAATCATCAACTTGCGAAGCTAAAAACGCTTTGAAAGAGGATTGAATAAAAAAAGGAACTCCTAATGTACAAACACCTAAAAGTATAATACGAAGCTTTGAACTTATAACTGAGTTACCTATTGGCTGCCGGGAGACTAACGTTTGTTGGAAAAGTGTAGTATAGACACTTCCAATTGTAAAAAATAAAGCACCAAAAAAAAATAAAGAATATGCTTCAAGCGATAACGGGAATAACTTTGGGAGCAAAGTAAACCTACTAATAAAATGCAATGTAATTACTCCAAACCATACAGTAGAAAATAAGACAGAGGGGTGAAATATTTTTTTCTTAAAAAAAAAGAAGTTTACAAGAAAAAGGATAGAAAAAAGCATAATGAAGCCAATATCCATGATTACCTGAGTAAAGGAATTCATAACTTTCTATTCTTTTATAGTCAATGTTTCAAAAGTCTTGTATAGGAGGTAAATTCGTATTTAATTTATTAATTTTCTGAAAATCAAGGGTTTAAATATTTAATTTTTAATTTTTGCAAGGTCAAGTTCCGAGCTAAGATGAATAAAATTATTACGAGTTTGCCCTCCTCTTCCTTGCTGCAATTGAGTTTCAAAAGAAAAAAACTAACGAACTATTATCATAGCCAAAATTAAAAAAAAGAAGGCAACCACATCTAACTTTTTTGTTTCTAAAATTCAGTGAAATTTTAACTTGTAAAATTAGACAGATAATGAATTTTGGAAAAGCGTACTTAATTCTGTACTTTTTAAAGGCTTAAAATATCGGTCTGTTCCAATAGACTTAAATTCAAATCTTTTACTCCTATCGCAAATCTTTATAAAAAAAGTCATGCTCTTTAATCTAAAAATCATCAGAAATAAGCCTATCATTGTTTCTATAGCTATTTTATAAATCAAACTGCATAAAACAGTGCAATATTAGGGTCAAAAAAATGGAAGTTCAGGGTGGGTAAAGTTCGAAGATCATTCTTCCATTTTTTATTGATGTTTCGGAAATTTTTTTAATAGCCGTATGAATTTTTTTAGGCTAATCATAATATCGGGCATAAAGTATTTGCTTTTTGCTAAATTTCTGGAGTCGCTCTATGATATTGAGATTAAGCGAATAATGAGGCAGAAACAATAACTCAACATTTATGGAGCGGCAATGTCCTTTACTGCCAGATAATGTTGATAGCGGGCATGGTCCAGCCCAATGCTTAGCAACTTCTCACCGTACTTTTTCCTAAGCTGCTTTAAAAAGGCAATGAGGGTGTCAGCACAGATGAAAGCGGTATTGGTAGCGGTGGTTACTTCTTTGGCAAGGGCATCTACGGCACCTAAGGCATTAATACGGTTGCGACCTGATGCCGCTGTTATAAACAGCATCGTCAGACACCACAGATAACAAAGAAAAGGTCGTAGTACAAAATGAGCGGCGTCTATAAAAGCAGGCGAGCATGCCCCGGCTGAAAGGCTTTGATAGCAGGCTTGAATGTTTTATTCACCCATTGCTTCTGTTTTTCATTATCCTCATTGGTCGGTATATGTCCGGTTTAAGGAAGCGGAAACCATGTTTTTTCATCCATGTCCCTACCCTCACCGGGCTCACCGGTTGTTTTCTCTGTTTTTAGTACGGCTTCACTGATACTGCCGGGCGGATGAAGGATGAAATCTTCTGTAATAATAGTAGCATACTGTTCCAATTCACTTTTGTTCACATGGCAACTTTTGCTCATCAATGCCGGTAGGCCGCCGTACTGGTACATCTTGTCCACAGGCCTACCCTGTTGCAGTTGGCGTGAACGGTCAGGGCAACCATTTCATTTAGAAAAGCCGGTAACCGCTTTTATAAAAACGGCTTGCAATCTTTTCTGTATGACAGGGCAGGGATAATGGTATCTTTCGAAATTTAGCTCACTCAGTTCTTCGGAACTCAGGTTTAATTTTGTAAATATCTTTGAGAGTGGTATTTCAAAGATGCTTACTTTTTCTATACCTTAACATTGCAACTTTTTACTCTAAAGGAAGTGAAAATCTGAAATAGGCTGATAATCACCCTTTACTATATGGCCAAAAAATTGAGACAGAGAAGGGTTGGCAGTAAACGTCAATAAATGAGAAAAAACGCAAGCGAAGACACGTAAGTAAAAGAATTTTTTGATCAAATACATCCTTTGAAGTTACTTGATATAATAGTAATTGAACTTTGATTTTATTTTTGTAAACAAGTAAGTATAACAATATGGTATAGGACAAAAGAATTATCACAAAGAGTTTTTCAAGATATAAATCATTACTCTGTACTATCAAAGGTTTTGGCCAGTATGAAAAGAAAGTTGGAAGGCCCTATATCTTCTGAAAATATTGAATTTGTGGATAACTCTGTGTAAGTGAGTTATTTAAAAGATTCATGAGTAATTTTAAATTTCTTTTGAAGGTGTAAGTAGCCTCACCCCCACGAAAACAAGTATTAGGAAAATGACACTCACAAATCCGAATATAATACCTGTTTTAAATTTTCCTAATTTAATTTTTTTCATTGGGTAGTTAGGTTCATCAATTACTTGAAGCAAGGGAATGTCGTTCAGATATTGGTACCTAGCAAGTTCCAGATTTTTATATAATTCAGCATAGGCGCCACCATAAACTTTTATATCTGCTTCATTATTTAATATAGGAGCCTGTGCTTTAGAGAATGCTGGATTTAAGTTTGCATCCTGTGTTGCAGACCTTGTATTTATAGATGACTTTAAAGAACCTCTTAAACTTTCAACTCTCGACTGCAGGTTGTCAAGTGTTTTTAGGGATCGTTTACTTCTTAATTCTGTATAGAACATAGTTGTTTCTTCTACAAGTTTTTCAACAAACACTTTAGACAATCTTTCTTGTAGAGACTTAAATTTAACCTCGTAAACATTTAATTTTTTATCCGGTTTTTGTACTGTTAACCGGTTCTTAATAATATCCTCGTATAACAAAAATAAAATACTATCCTGTAAATAGCTAAATTTTTGCCTTGGTAGCCCTATGGGAAATATTATGTTTTTTAGCCGTGGATTTTTTACAAATGCCTTTTTTAGTTCATTTAATTCAATCATTTCATTCGCAAATGTTTGTTTTTTAGTACCTAAAGAATCTGGTGAAAGCAACACACGCTCTATTATACGTCGGCTATTTAATATCTCAATAATATTGTCGCCTGAAAAGACACTTTTATTGTTCCCCCCTAAATTTATCCCAAACTCAGAAGCAAGACTGAATGCACTACTCAAGCCACCGCCGTTATCCTCAAGTGAAAAAGTTAATCTTGATTCATACTGTGTTTTGTCCACTGAAGCATAGTAGATTCCACTCAAACCACCGATAACACCTACTAATAAAATAATCCACCACTTTCTTAGAAAATAATAAATCCAATCTTTTAAAGATAGAACTAATTCATTCTTTCTGTTTTCATTCATTTCAACTTTTTTTTCAATCTTCTGCTCCATTTTAAATCTAATTTTTTTTTTAATGTAGCTTTAAATAATGTTTCAAAGCAGCAAATATAGAAGTGATACCCACCCATCTGGCTTTTTATAACCGTGACTATTCTTGCTTTTAGCAACTATAAATAATAGATATTTCAAAATATTCTTTTTGCTCACCAAATCTGTGATTATAAAAAGCGGAATTTAAATTGGCTCCTGAGTTGTGCTCTTCCCCTTATCTAAATAATATCCTTCCCGGAAACGATAGTAGCAATCTGCTTTTAATGACTCCATTCAAATGACCAAAGGTCAATGATTGGAGGCTTGAAATTACGTGAAACCGGGTATGGAAAACCTATTCATTTCTGTACAGATTCATTTGTAATGCAATACAAACCGGCATCCATGTGAAAAATCACCATGTTATTATTCAATGAGGAATATAATGCCACTATAATTACAGCACTTAAAGCACATCGTAAATATTCCGACTTAAAATGGATACTGGATTAGTATAATCGGCGGATAAAACTTTTCTCTAAGATTGCCTTGTAACTATTGGCCTCATAACGCATACCAGATCATACTTTCTAAGAATAAGGATAACCATCTTCTGCTTTTCATTACTGAATAGTTGTTTGGTGCCTTAAACATGTAAATAATGTAAATAACCGACAAACAGGTATTCACAAATATATTACAGCGCCCAAAAAATCCGTTTTTTACTCACTTCCCAATGAATATTAAAGTACTAAATAGCCCTTTAGGAAAAAGTCTACCAAGGTTCGTTATTCAACGCAAAACCACCCTTCTTTTATGGAATCCGGTTCTGCTTCACAGGCAAGATTTCACACGTTCGTTTTCTGATATACCCAATGCCTGCAAATTAAGCTTGTAAATTTCAGCCAATGGAATCTCCTCATTTTTTTGCGCATCCATGACAGCCGCATCAGAAATCCAAAGATTACCGATACCGGAATGGTGACCACTTTTAATGGCAATATTGGTAAAAACCTCTTTAAAGCCGGCAATGGCTTTACCTTCCGGCGTTTGTATTTGGGTACCGGCAGTAATGCTTTTCGTAAATGCTGTTTCAACAAAAATAAATCCCGGTGTATTTTCCCGTATGTTGAAAAGTGGAACACCGTTTACTGTAATACCGGAAAGAACCGTTACTGCTTTTTTACGTGCCTGCTCATTACTATATTGTATCTGCCAGTCACGGCTCATCAGCGGGAATATTTTAAAATCAGCACCACTTAATCCAATGCTTTCCGCAAATGCTTTATGGTCATTCAGGCGGTAATAATTCATGCCACCTTCATGGTCTTTTGCGGTGTACGGCACCTGGCTTAATGCCGATGCAATAACAATCAGCGTATCAGGATCATTATTCACCTCATTCAAAATACGGTTTAGGATTCGGTCATACACCTGGTAACCATACATAACCGGATCATCGTCCTCGTTAATATCGTCGTATTTTATGTCCGGCTTAAAAGGTTTGATATCAAAAGCCCGCCAGTAATGGTGCTGGTAGTGAGCGATGGCATTTAAAAACAACGTGTAAAAGCCATATTCCGTTTTGCGAAGGATTCTGATGAAGATTTCGGCCAGGAATTCATCAAATACACAAGCTAATTTCCATTTATTTTTCGCATTCATCTTTTGACCAAGAATCTGTTTTGCCATTTTCCAGTAAATAGCAGGCGATAGTCCCAGACTGATGCAAGCCTGCAGGCCCTTTTTTATATCGCCGAATGTTATTTTTTTTGTAGCATGGCCCTGTACCCGGTTACTGATCAAATCCCACAGCGGCCGTAACGGTTCTGGATAGGTTTCGTTATAAATAGCCCATGGGTCGGGGAAAAAAGTGCCGCCTTCTGTATCGCGGCGGATGATGTTCATGCTGCCAATAATACCGGATTCAATGCCATGCCGGCTTAGGGTTTCCCATACCTGCTCGTGCTGTAATTTATGCACATCGCTCAACCGGAAAATCTGGTGCTCATCGTAGGTTTTACCTGTATGTGCCGTTACCCATTGAATCCAGGGTTCCAGCTTTTCATAATCCTCTTCACTGGTAGTTTTCAGGTACATCCATTCCGTGTTAATGCGTCTAAAAGCAGGTAGTTTATTTTTAGCTACTAACCGGTCAATTATTTCCTTCGACAGTTCATTCAACTCTATCTGGATAACCCGCTTGTAAGTTTTTATGATCGTCATATAAAAAACAATTAATTCAGCGGCGCAATTTATGCCATCATTCAGCATCTAAAAGTATTAATTTCCCCGACCTTGCGCCCATGCCAAAAATCCTGAGAATTTTAAACAGGCTGAATATAGGAGGCCCGGTACTGAATGCCGCACTGCTTACCCATTTTTTACCTGCTGAGTATGAAACCATTTTAATAAGTGGAGAGGCGGCGGCAAATGAAAAAAGAGCTACGCATTTGTTGGATAAATTCAATATTAAGCCGCTCATTTTACCTGAGATGGGCCGGGAAATTAATTTAGTACAGGACAGAAGTGCCTATCGGAAAATTAAAGCTATTATCAAAGATTATAAGCCTGATATTGTTCATACACATGCTGCCAAACCGGGTGCAATTGGCAGGCTGGCTGCAGCCAGTTGTAAAGTGCCGGTAATCGTTCACACTTTCCATGGCCATGTATTTCACTCTTATTTTTCACCATTAAAAACCAGGTTTTATATAGGCATTGAGCGATACCTGGCTAAAAAGTCTTCTGCCATTATTGCCATAAGTCCTATTCAGAAAAAGGAGTTGTCGGAAACCTACCGCATTGCACCGGCCAACAAAATAGCGGTTGTACCCCTTGGGTTATTTTTGGAACCGTTTACAACAGATCAGGAAGTAAAAAGGAAACAGTTCAGAACGGAATTTAATATAGATGATGAAACAATAGCTATTGCTGTTATTGGCAGGTTAGCACCGGTAAAAAACCATTCACTCTTTATAAAGGCCATTCAACATATACTGCAAAACACAACAAAAAAAATAAAAGCTTTTGTAATTGGTGATGGTGAGTGCATGACCAGTATTGTACAACAGTGCAAAGTATTAAACATCGGATTTTCATCACCTGCATCACCAAACTATAGTCAACCGGTTATATTCACTTCCTGGCGAAGCGACATTGATGTAATAAATGCCGGCATTGATATTATGGCACTTAGTTCTTTTAACGAAGGCACGCCGGTAAGCCTGATTGAAGCACAGGCCAGTCAAAAGCCAATTGTATCAACTATTTGTGGTGGCATACAGGATGTGGTAATAGATGGAGAAACAGGCCTGCTTAGTCCACAAAAAGCGGATGCTGAATTTTGCGAAAACCTATTGAAACTGGTAGAAGATGAAACATTGCGTACCCGGTTAAGCAATAAAGGAGCTTCATTGGCTTCTAAAAATTACAGCCATCTTAGATTAGTTAATGATATAGATGCATTGTATAAAAAGCTGCTTTCTAAAACGTAAAACTATTGTAACAGGTAACACTTCTTATACCATACTTCCATGCAGAATAACGCCCATATCATTTTGGCCCGCTTTTCATCCGAAACAGAAACTTTTCCGTCCAGCAACTGCTTTACAAAAGCCTTGTCCACAATATCAGGATATATTGCCCCCGAAGAGGTTAAATAATCGTTGATAATGCTTTGTAAGTCTTCGGTTACCCACTTTTTTAAGGGAATTTCGAAGCCTCGTTTGGGTTGATTCAACAATTCACCAGGTAAGTATTTAACAGCCAGTTTACGTAGCAGGTATTTAGTAGTGGTACCATTAATTTTAAGCTTATCAGGTAGGGCAGGGGCATATTCCAGCAGATCCTTACAAAGCATCGGGCTACGGCCTTCCAGGCTGTGCGCCATGGTAGCAATATCCATTTTTACCAATAAATCGTCAAAAAGGCTGGTTTCAAAATCAAGCCACATCATCTGCTTAAGACCCGACAATCCCGATTCTGATACCTGCTTAAACAAGGGGTAAAAAGGGGCTAAATAATCAGCTTCTTCCTGCCGGATGGTATGCTGAAAACCTTCCCATATATCAACACTGGCAGCAAAGAACACATGGCTATCCCGCTTGGCGGCAAGCGAAAGCAGGCGATAGATATAGTTGTATTTCGACTTTTTATTATTTCCGGGCGGAAGCAATCTGTGAGCCATGCCAGATACGCTTTTTACAATCGCTGAGGAATTGAAGAAATTATATCGGGCAAACGGCACGTACCTGCGATAGCCACCAAATAACTCATCAGCACCATCACCATTTAATATAACAGTCACATATTCCTTGGCTGCCTTACTTACATAATAACTGGGTATGGCGGAACTGTCAAAATAGGGTTCACCATAATTGCTGATGATTGTTTCCAGGTCAGTTTGCAAAGAATCGAAACCGATATGTATCTCCTGATGGTCTGTTTTATATTTATCTGCCACCAACTTTGCCAGCGGTGCTTCGTTAAATTCTCCTTTAAAAGCTACTGTAAATGTTTTTAGATTATTTGTATGCTGGCTGGCAATGGCTGTAATCAGGCCGCTGTCAATTCCACCGCTTAAAAAAGAACCTACCTCCAGATCGCTGCTATCTATGCGGCGCTCTACGGCTGTCCGTAACAGGGAATCTACTTTTACAAGTGCTTCTGCTTCATTATCAGCCACCTGTTGCTGGTAGTAATCGCCAATATTCCACCAGCGTTCTTTTTTTAGTTCCAGGCTGGTTGTATGTAGTTTTATCCAGGTTCCACTTTCCAGCTCATGCACATGCTGATAAGGTGTAAGCTGCCGGTGCATACTTCCAAACTGCAGGTAGTGAGAAAGATTCTTTTTTTGTATTTCCAGGGGCAGCAAGTGGCGTAATGTATTCAGCTCACTGGCAAACACAAATTGCCTGTCCTTCCGGTAATAGTAAAACGGTTTTTTCCCGGCCCGGTCTCTTGCCATAAAAAGCTCATTGGCCTGGCGGTCGAGTATAGCAAAAACGAACATGCCATCAAAACGTTTTAGCATGGCCGGGCCTTCGGCATGGTAGGCATGGAGGATTGTTTCCGTATCGCTGTTGGTTGTGCACTGCAGGTTCAGCTGCCTGCGCACTTCCTGGTGATTGTAAATTTGCCCGTTGAAAATGATGGTGTACCTGTCCAGATAATGCATAGGCTGCTTACCACCGGAAATATCCAGTATAGAAAGACGGAGATGGTGAAAATGAATATTGCCATGTATGTACGAGGCCTGCTCATCCGGACCCCGATGGCCCAACACCTTATTTATTTTGGCTGTATCTAAAGGGAAGTTAACGGAACCGGATATACCACACATGGTCAGTTATGATGTTTTAAGCAGTATATAAACACTGAAGTGTAAAGATAAGGAGGCAATGCAGGATATGGTCAACCCACTGTTTGACCACTGTTAACTATAGCACTGTATAAATTTTAGTTATACCATTTAATTGTTTTTGTTGAAGTTTTAAGAGGATGCTGTTTAGTATTTTAACGCCTGTTGGAAAATAGATACAAAATGTAATAGGATCGGTTTTATGTGCTGTAGGCACATTCTGTTTGTAGTAGTAGTAAGCATATAGGTGCTTTGGTGCTTTATGCCACGTAGTGGCTATCTGTTTAGCCACTATATACCTGATTTGACAGCATTTGTTTAAAGGCTGTCTAAAATTATTTTAATAAATAATCTGTGTCGCTTTCCGGCTGCAATATCGTTGGATTTTTACTTCATAGAATATTTATTGTTTTCAATGGTATTCAGTGAGGTGCTTCGCAGTTCGCCGTAGAACGCCGGCTATGACTGCAAAATCCGCCTTATTCCGCTCAAAAATCAATTACATATTAAAGTGTCAAATAAATGTAGACACTAAACAACTTCCTGATTTATTATTTTAAACAACACTTGTTCCTTTACGTTAAAGTGATCAAACAGGTAGCCACTACGTGGCATAATGGGGTTCTTAAAACCTTCATTGCTACAAACAGGTTGTACCTACGGCACAATAGGCCATTACACTTTGTTTATAAAGCCCGGCATACCTGTACTGTTAAAATACTAAACAGTTTCGAGGTTAGTAAATAATGCGAATCAAGGGTCAAACTCCGGAGGAGTTAACTATTTGTAGAAATGTGAACAGTCAACGGTTATCCAACCCCAGCGGGGTTGAATAAAGCCGATCATAGGAAATATTCAACTCCTACGGCGTTGCTACAATTGGTGATTGGCTATCTTTTCTATAAATATTCGATACGCTGCGGCGCATCAGTACCACTCAATTTTCAACCCTTGATTCGAATTAATAGTAAATGCCTGTTGGAGCATTCACCCGAAATTTTATTCTAACCCTGTTTTAATGTTGTGAAAATAATTTAGGGAACAGCCGAATAAAGAGGCACTTATATTCGCCACCTCAATCTTTTTTGTAGAATGATGGTTCCATATAGTATTATTCCGGCTGAAACGATAAAAGCTCAACATAAAATTGTTTCCGTATTCTCGCTGGAAAGCAACCATAAAAACATTGACGAAGAAGTAGTGCATGGTTTTGGAGAAGAATGGAAAAAGTTTCACTCCTTTTCGGATGTTGAAATAAAAAAAATAGGTGATGAGTACTTTGACATTGTGACCCCTGAAATGGTAAACAAGAATTCCTATATGATTGATATTGGATGCGGTACCGGAAGATGGAGCAGGTATATGGCAGAACGAGCCGGATTTGTTGAGGCAGTGGATCCTAGCAATGCCATTTTCGTTGCTGACAAGTTATTAGCAGGTAATGATAACATCCGTCTTTCCAAGGCATCTACTGATACACTGCCCTTTGCCGACAATACCTTCGATTTCGGAATGAGCATTGGTGTGCTGCATCATATTCCGGATACACAAAAGGCTATGGCTGATTGTGTAAAAAAAATAAAGCCGGGCGGCTACTTTTATACTTATTTATATTATAAAGTTAATGATAAAAGTATTATGTTCAGATGGTTGTTTCAGATGGTAAATGCTATCAGACGGGTGGTTTCGAGATTACCTGATATTTTAAAAAAGCTCGTTTGCGATCTGTTAGCTATCGCTTTTTATATGCCTATTATTTTATTAGGCAGGTTTTTCATTTTAACAGGACTCAGAAAATTTGCTGCCCACCTTCCGCTCAGTTATTATCATTCTAAATCTTTTTTTATAATACGAAATGATGCCCTCGACAGGTTTGGCACAAAACTGGAGCAACGCTTTTCTAAAGCAGAGATAACAAGTATGATGCAAGAAGCCGGCTTAAACAATGTTATTATTTCAGACAATTACCCATATTGGCACGCAGTGGGAGAAAAAATTATTGAAGTTGTTTAGTATTTTAATAATACAGGTACGCCGGGCTTTACCAACAAGGTGCAATGGCCTATTATGCCGTAGGTACAACCTGTTTGTAGCAATGAAGGCTTTAAAAATGGCATCATGCCACGTAGTGGCTACCTGTTTGATCCTATTAAAGTAAAGAAAATTGTTAGTTGAAATAATACATCAGGAAGTTGCTTAGTAAAGTGGTCAAAATAACTTGTACAATTGAAGCGGGATTTTATTCGGCGTTGGTTGCCCCTAACCCCTTTAGGGCAATGTCATTAAGATAAGCCCTATCGGGGCTTTCTGTTTGTAGCAAACAAAGAGGCAAAGGCAATCATTGCCACGTAGTGGCTACCCCTTCTCTGATCAGGTAGCCACTACGTGGCATGCACCAACATCATTGATGGCTGTTTTCTACAAACAGGTTGCACCTACGGCGCATAGCCGCTACTCCAATCCTTCACTTAATTACATTGCCCTAAAGGGGAACTCGTTTTTACCTGAAAAATTAGTGATAACTACAAGTATTTTGAAGTTCCTATGAAGTTTGAAAGTGTCCAAAAGCCCCCTTTAGAGCCTGTCCCGTACCGATAGGCCGGGAGGGTTTGGAGGCGACCAGGCCAGATTGATGAAATGTCCAAGTTATTTTGATAACTTTTCTTAGCTTCTAAACCAATGCTGTCAAGTCAGATATATAGTGGCTAAACAGATAGCCACTACGTGGCATAAAACACCTGATCACCTATATGCCTACAAATAGAATGTGCCTACAGCACATAAAACCGATCTTATAATATTTTGTATCTATTTTCCAACAAGTGTTAAAATACTAAACCGCATCATTGTATAACGGATGCAAAAATTTTTTCCCAGTTGTCGATCAGCTTTTGTTTTGAATGAAATGATTGTAGATAAAGTTGTGCCTTTTTTATTTGTCCCTGCATGTCATCCTGCGTACTTTGTATACAGTTCTGCAAAGCTTTCAGCCATGAAGATTGATCATTACAATAATTAAATATTCCAGCCTCATCCATCACTCTTTTATAGGCCGGCGTACAAGAAGTAAAAACAGGAATACCTATTTCCCAAAGCAATAGTAGTTTATTCTCAGGTTTGTTTACCATTAACTTGTCATTGGTATCAATTGGAATAACAGCAGCATCTGCACCCGCAATTAATTCAGAAAATGTATTTTTCTCCCATTTATGAAAATACCATTGACAGGCTAACCTTTTCAAAACCGATTCAGTGGAGCGATTAAACATTTTCAATGGATACTGGATAATCGGATCAGTAATTACATGCAATTCTATCTTATCTTTTAGTTGTGCCCACACATTATTTATCAGCAATAAATTTTTAACGGTATATGCCTGCCCTTCCCAAACCAATTTTAATTTTGGTTCCCTGCTAAAATCGTTTTTGTAAGCTGTGATATCATCAGAAAAATAGTCAAGTGAAATATGAACATTGCTGTTATATGACAGAAGATCGTCCCGTTGTAGAGGCGTACTACAAACGACAGCATCCGCTACGCCTGCTATTTCTTTGAAAGCACTTCTATAATCTGCATACCATTCTTTTTCCTTGTCAAAAAGATAACGGGTAGTGCTGCGCAGTGTACTGGACAAACTCCAGGGCTGAAGTAAATAGGAGTCCGTTAATTCAAATATCAGCTTTACAGAAGGGTTCTTTTTTTTGTATGCTATCCATTGGCTTACGTTGCACGCCGAAGTAAGGTAGATGATATCATATTGTTTAGCGGGATCAGCAATGTCAAATAAAATATTTTTTTCTCGTGCAAAAAAAACGAACCGCCGCCTGTCACCGGGATGATCCAAATGTTGGCGGTTAGGCCAGTAACCAACTTTTAATTTAGTAAAATCAATTGCATCAGCCATGACAAATTAGGGGATCCTTTTTGATTACGCAAAACTTACTGCTGCGGTAATTTATTTCTTAATAATAGTTTGTAACCTTTCCAAACTTCACCAGCATCTTTCCATTTCCGCTTCGCCATATGCATAACTATGCGGCTCACCGGCTCTACCATCCATGTGGCAATCCAAACTAAAGCGTAACCTCCAACCTTAAAGTGTTTATGTGCATATTGCAACCGGCTGCGCAGGCTTAAAAAGAGCCGGAATGCTTTTACGTTTTGGGTAGTCCCTTCACCAACATGCAAAGCAGTGATATCTGTATTAAAAAAAGTTTTACCGCCTGCATCAGCCAGCCGTTTACTAAAATCAAGCTCTTCATAATACACAAAAAAACGTTCATCAAAGTATCCAAGCTTATCAAACAATGTACGCCGCATAAACATAAAAGCGCCCATTACCTGGTCAACATACCGGCTTTCCCGGTGATCCCAATCAGTCATTAATGTAGAAGGCTTAAAACGGCGGGGAAATAATTTAGAAAGCCCGGTGGCATCCTGCAATATACGTAAAGGAGTAGGAAAGCGGGCACAACTCGGAGTAGTGTTTCCATGCTCATCCAAAAGCCGTACACCTAAAATACCTGTTTCTTTGTTTATGTTCATGTAGCTGATGCAACTTTGCAGGCAACCGGTTGAGAGGGCGGCATCGGGGTTTAGCAGTAAAATGTATTCAGTAGTACATTTTTCAAATCCCTGGTTACAGGCTTTTGCAAAACCCAGATTTTTAGTATTTAATATGAGCTTAATACGGCTGTCCTTCGGAAGCCGCTGTAAAGAATGATCGGTAGATGCATTATCAATGATTATCAACTTACCTGAAGTGGCAGTACCATAAGCATCCAGTATGGCGGAAACACAATTATGTAGCAGCCACCCGCCGTTCCAGTTTATTACTACTATATCTACCATGTTTTGAAATAAACACTATTTTATTTAACAGAAAAAAAAGCTCTACATAAATAACAAACTGTAGCCACTGTGAAAATAAACCAATATACTGATCGGCAAAAAAGCTCATGATCAGTGGGTATAGGAGCATAGCATAATAAATGGCGAACTTATAGTTTTTAGTTCGTACAGCTTTCGTGTACAGCCAGGATTGCAGTATACCAAACAAAAACACGATGATGAGTGCATACCCTATCCCAAAATCTTTCATGTAGGAGCTGTAAATGGTATACACGTTATTGGCATAGGGTACAAAAACAAAATTATTGATCAGGCCTGCATCAAAAGGTACACGGGAAATAAAGCCGAATGATTGTGCAGCTACATAAAAAAAGCGCAAGGTATAATTTCCGGCCCCATTGACCTCATAAGGGTGATGTATTTCATAATCAAAAGCGCTGAGCGGTACTACTACATACACTGCTGTATTTTGAGAAGAAGCCTGAAGGTTATTCGACAGAGAATCTTCATAATCGCCACCTTTGCCAAATATCATTCCATACATGGCAAAAACAATGGCAAATACCGGTATGATCCAGAGAAATATTCTTAAATTAAATTTGCTGTCGAGTACGTGGCGCAACCCGGCATACAGGCCAATGATGATGAGGAAAGTAGTGCGGCCGGTAGAAAAAACAGCGTAGACCAGTGCAACCAATAATGATACCCACAACAGTATCCTGTTAATGAGGTTAGGCTGTCGGATTTTGGCGATCAGGCTAAAGGCGTAACTGACAAAAGAGAAGCCTACAAAATAAATAGTAGGGCCCAGACCACCTTCGCCATATACCAGTTCTGTTCGCACACCTACTAAAAAATTTTCAGCTTCTGATTTAACAAAGGCAGCAACAGCCGCCCGCAAAAAGAATGGAAGCCCGGCAAGTGCTATACCTAAAAAAATAATACGCAGGATAAGGGAGGGATGAAAAAAGGGTAACTGCGGTGCAGCAGATGCCCTTGCAACCCTTTTACTGAATTTACTATACATTAGTTCATGCAATAGAGGCACCGGCTGTAAAGCACACGGTCCCTGCTAAAAATATGAAATAAGCTTTTACTGATAAATCGAATAAGTCCGGCAGCACCGTAAACTTACAAATCAGGTGTAGCGCAATTATGCTCATCCAAATAAAAGCATACAATACGGCAGGATGTAACAGGCGTCGCTGAAAAAAGAAATAGTTTAAGAGAAAGTGTAAGAGAAAAAGGGTTATAAAAATAAGGTCTGCTAGCATGAACAGGTTAGATTTGGCTAAAGGACAAAGTAATTGAAACGGATATGTACCAGAGGGTTATACTTTTCACAATGCTGCAACAGGGCAAAAGAAAACAGTATAGCCATCTTACTTTTAAATAATGAAATACGTAAAACATTTTCATATTTTACCCGGAATACTGCTTTTATTTCTTACAGATAGCTATGCTCAAAAAAATGTAGTAGATCTTACCGGAAGCATTATTGTAAAGATGCAGGACGATTCAGTTGTGAGCAGGTACAATGCAAAAATAATTAATCAGGTAATGAGCAGGGCAAAAAAAGGAGGCTTGATAATCCGGTTCCCCAAGGGCATTACCTGGATTTCAGCACCGCTGAGCATCCCATCCAATACTACATTGACTGGTCATCCCGGCGGAAGTACCATTGCCATTTCTGCAGGTATGCAGGATGTAGCGGAAGGCTTTATTGTAAATACAAATTTTGCACTACACACCAGCGTAGCAGATGAATATATTACTATTAGCAATCTGACAATAAACGGCAACCGCAGCAATGAGAAAGACCCGGTACATGCCAGGGGTATTTACCTGAACAAAGTGCATCATGTGTTGATCAGTCGGGTAAAGGTATATAATACATTAGCCGAAGCTATAAGAGTGGATGCCAGCAACCTGCAACAAACCTCTAAATATATACGAATAGAAAACTGCTCTTCCTACCGGCGGGGGACAGATTATCCATCTATTATGGTGAGATCATTTACAGAAGAGGGTAAAAACCAGGCTAACACTCCCTCTCATGTTACAGATGTTACTATCCGTAATAACCTGAGTATTGGTGGTAGCCATGGTATTATGCTTTTCAACATTAATAAAGCGTCTATTCTTTCTAATACGTGTATTAATAATATCAATCGTGGTATCATTATCGGGCCAACATGCAGTAATATAATTATTCGGAAAAACAGCGTAGATAGTGCAGGAAGCAGTGGCATTCACCTGGCGTACTTTTCAAAAAACATACTGGTTGATTCAAATACAGTTACCAATACCTTAGACGATATGAGCCATATTGGTATTGAAGGCCAGGGTATAAAGGCTTACACTGGTTTTGACAGTATCACTATTACCAATAATATCTGCATAAATAACTTTACAGATGGTATTGCATTGGAAGGTGGAGGCTATGGTCAGCGTTTCACCATTGCTGGTAATACCTGCACCGGCAACAAACGCAATGGCATCCGGATATGGGCAGGTAAATTAATTTTTACAGATGGTACTGATATTGAAAACGGACTGGTTGAAAATAATAAACTGATAGATAACGTATTGGAACCTGTTTTTATTGGTTCTGACAACGAGGGGAAAAACCGGGTTAAAAAACTGGTGGTTAGAAAAAATGCAGTACGTGCAAAAAACAATCAGAATAAAATAAAAGTAGAGTATAGCGGAGCCGGAGTAAAAGTTACAGAACAATAACGGTTAGGAATATACAGGCTTAAAAATATAGTGCCCAAGTATATATAAGACCTGTATTTTTTGATGTCATTTCACAATCGGTTCGTTTTTAAACAGACGTTTAATCATTAAAATAGCGACCGTTAATAATGTTGCGAGTAGCGCAAAAGTAATGGCCGATGTCAATCTCCCTGTTTTAATTTTTTTCATCGGGTACTCACAATCATCCACTATCTGTAAGAGGGGCAAATCTTTCAGGTATTGCAGGCGGGCTAATTCCTGATTTTTAAATAGTTCCGTATAAGCAGCCCCATAAACGGTAATATCGCTTTGCCGCATCTGTACGGGCGCCTGCGCACTGGCATAGGCCGGGTTTACATTGGCATCCTGTATGGCTGCCCGACTGGTAATAGCCCCACCTAATGACCCTTTCATGGCAGCTACCCTTTGCTCCAGCACATCCAGCATTTGCTTAGATCTTTTGCTTCGTAATTCCGTATAAAAATCGGATGTATTCGTAATGAGCCGGTCAGTAAACAGCTTTGTAAAGCGTTCTTCAGGGCCTTTATATTTTAGTTCGTATATCCCCAGCTTCTTATCCGGCTTGGCAGCTACTAATTCCGATAGTTTGATACCACTATAAATATTAAACAACACGCTATCCTGTAAATAACTGTAAGTTGCTTTTGCCTGGCCTACCGGGAAAGAAATATTTTTAAGCCTTGGATTTTTAGATAGTTTTTCTCTATAACCGGTTACGTCCAGGTAATAATCCGCAAACGTCCGCCGTTTGCTACCAGTTGAATCAGTGCTCAGTAATACCCGTTGTACGATACGACGGCTGGTAATTATTTCCAGTATATTATCTCCGGAAAAAACATCGCTGCTGCCTCCTACACTAAACCCAAACTCAGCCGCAAGTCCTAAAGCACCTCCTAAAGCACTGCCATTATTATCCTGTAACGAAAAAGTAAGCCGGGATTCGTATTTTACTTTTTGAACAGTAGCATACCAAATACCCAACACACCTGCCAACACACCTACAATCAAAAACAGCCACCATTTACTGAAAAGATATTTTATGAAACTTGTAAATGAATGCAATGTTTCCTGTAAAGTCATTTCTCTCATATTACTGCCAGCAAGCTGGTATGACTCCTCCATAAGTAAAAAAAATTATCTGAATGCGGTAATCAGTAAGGTTTCCAACGTTGCAAATATGGATGAAATGGCTACCCATTCTCCGGTTGAAAGCCAACTGCGGTTAACCCTGCTTTTTGCGGGACAAAAATTTCCAACCCTGGCACTATGGAAGCATAATGATTGAAAAACAAAAACTTACCAATCTTTTTCGCCTTTCCCTCAGGGTATATCACCATAGCGCCTTTTTTTTCGGACATTATCTGTAAAGCTGCCTGACCGGTTAATATAGTATTTCATTGACTTGCCATCTTCAAACGGCAGCACTGTAAGATAATATATTTCACCGAAAACTTTAATCAGGCTGGATGCTCTTTCAACTGTTATTAAATCGCCGTCTTCCGGCATAATATTATCTGAACTTCTTTCATTGACCAACGCCTTTGTCAGATTTATGCTTATCAGGTCATAATTTCAGTAAATTTCGTCCCGCAACAGTAAATTATTATTTAGGCTTTCTGTACCCGTATTTAATAACCGCTCAAATAATATACACTTTTCTTCTGCGAAGGGCCAGGCTTTGCTACTCGTTTAAGTGTAATAAAATTACTACGTGCGGCATTTCTAAAACCTCTTGTGCCGACAGACCTGTTGCTGTGCCGGTTGATGCAGTTGTTCTTCCGTTGCACCTGTATTGAGAACCTTTGTATAGAAAGCCTGGATATCAAGATCTTTTGGAACATCAATTTTTGCAGCACTGACGTCGGCAACGGAAAAGTCAGGTTGAGAAAATAGGGTAAACATACCAGGTACACATGCCCCGGTAAGCAAAAAGCGAGTTGGTTTCATACAAACGCAATAACGAAAAAGAATTATTTTTCTGATAAAGGCGGCAAAAATAAGGTAAGCAGCTGTTTTAAAATTCTTTGTTAGTAAGAATAAAAATGCAATGCCTGTATAACTTTTTCCCTGTTGGTTACCCGCCCGTGTAGTTATATTTAACGCCATAAGTCAATCACATAGAGTGCCAACAGAAGGAGTAAGTACTTATTGCCTTGTAAACACCTGATTGCGCCGGAGCAGCGGCAGGCTTACCAGCAGAAGATAAATAATAGCAGCGAGGCAATAACCAGCCGGAAAAATTAGTGGATTATGCAGGGGGGCGGCAGCAAAATAAAACAGCATCTGGCAACTAAAAGCAATAGCTACCCGGCCCAACATAAAAACACTGCGCAATCTTAATTCAAACGGCTTGTGAGCCAGCATAGCAACCTGCCAGATAAGGGTACCAGCTATAATAAGCAAGCCTGTATGTACATATAAAGGCTTCGGCGGAATTTTAAGAAGGTAAAATAAAATCCGGTAGCCGAATAGCTGGTATAGAATCAATGCTGCTGCTAAAGCCAGTAGCTCATACATAATAAGCTTTCGCAACAATGATTTTATCAGGCCGGTTTCGCCCTGTTCATAGGCTTCCGATAATAACGGATAGGCCGAGGTAAGCACCGGTACCAGCATCAGCACCAACCCTTTAGCAATAAAATCAAACAGTGCATTGTAGTTGCCCTGTATTACTGGTCCAAAATACTGTAGCATGTACACCTTATCTATATACGTAAGCAGGTAGGCAAACACAAACCATAAAGACATGGGAACGCCATATACTGAAAGCTGCTTCATCAATAACCGCCACCCCGCCGGAGCGATGATCTTTTTGCCAAAAGGAGGAAGCGGATTTTTATTATACAGATAAGCAACAGATACCGCATAAGAAATAAAGAGGGCAACAAACAGGCTATATATATAAGAGATTCCTATCCAATATAAAAGCATGGCAACGCCAAACCAGGTGGTTGTTCGTAAGGCCTCGGCATACAAAGTTGCTTTTGAATGAAAGTTTGCCTGTGTTAGTGTTTGAAGCGGTAATTGCAGCGATGCCAGTAATAGTGTAAAGGCAAATAATATTCCGAACAAAAAATCGCCCTGTTGCTGCCACACAATAATACAGGCCGGTAAAAAAAGAAGTAAGGGCAACAGCCCGGATATAAAAAAGCTTTGTGCAGCAAACTGTGCCTTATCAGTAGCTTTTGCATTAAACCGAAGTACACTTTGTGAAAGCCAGCCTGAGATGAGTGCGTTGGCTATGAGCATGCCGTTGAAGTACAATGCATAATGTCCGTACCCTTCTGCACCCAGTAAGCGTTTTAAAACAGGAATGGATAACCCATTGATAAGAGAGGGAACAATAATGCCTAAAAAGTAGTTTGCATAATCTTTTTTAAACCGGGTGAAAATATCCATTGGGTATGGTGAAAATAAGCAAATAGGCAAAAATACAAAATGCAATGTGCAAGTATAACAACCAGGTTACCAACAGGCAGGTTAATGGTATCTTTTGTAATGTAACTCACTTAGTTCTTCGGAGCTGCGCTTTACTTTTGGAAGCTTTATTTCGAAGATGCTTCCTCTTTTCTGTATTTACTCATTGCACCTTTTACTCAAAATGAAGTATAAATTGCCATCTTTTTTAGTGCGTACACGTATCTTATATCAGAAAATTGGTTTTAATTAAGAAGCTTAGCTGATTGGTAAATTTTATCTATTATTTCCACGGTTTTAAGCCCTCCAAAAAGATTAGTAACGATGCTGGCGCCATTATTTATAACATCTACCAGGTTTTCATATACTTTGTCATGATTGCTCATGCTGCCCATGTAAGTACCATAATCGTTGGCTTTGTTGCCTTTCGGAACATCCATAATTACTCCTTCAATGGATTGATACTCCAGTTCATTCAGGTATTGGCCGCCAATTTTTACCGTACCTTTTTCTCCAAAAATTGTTATAGAACCTTCCATATTTCTGGCAAAGGAATTTACGGTATAATTAATTGTGCCTAATACGTTGTTGTAAAATTGTAAGATAACTACCCCTGTATCTTCAAATTCAATAATATCCTGATGTGCAAAATTAGCGGTTAATGCATACACTTTTTTTACATCACCAATCAGCCAATACAGTAAATCAATAAAATGGCTGAACTGTGTGTATAACGTTCCTCCATCCAGTTCTTTTGTGCCTTTCCATGAATTCTGATAATAGTCCTTATTTCTGTTCCAAAAACAATTAAGCTGTACAGAATATATTTTACCCAACTTATCGTTGTCAATCAAATCTTTAACCGCTACTACAGGTGGGTTGAATCTGTTTTGCTTTATTACAAACAGACGTTTGTTATTTTTTTCAGCAGCTTTTATCATTTCGCCGCAGTCACTTACATCAATAGCCATTGGTTTTTCACATAACACATTTTTGCCAGCGTTCAACGATTGTATACTATGCATTGCATGAAGCCCATTTGGCGTACACACTGAAACTACATTTATGTCCTTTTCTTTTAGAAGCAAATCCTCAAGGCTGTAATAAACGGCTGCATTATACTTTTTAGCCATTTCATTTGCTTTTATTTTATCTGTATCGCACACAGCTGCAAGGATGCCATAGTTAACAATATGCTCAGCGTGCCGGGTGCCAATCCGGCCACAACCAATTAATGCAAATAAAAATTTATTACTCATGCGCTATTGGTTCTTATTTATAACTCCTGATTTCATATGCTTCTTATGATAAGACTGAATATATTATTATTATAAGGCAAATTGTTATCCTTCAGATGAGAATCCTGATTTTGATTACTTATAAATTCTTATTTTTTAGATAATTATAATTTTATATATAAAGCATAAAAAAAGAATTGTAATTGTTTACATTGATTTTTAAGGGAGGTATATAATTATCTAACTGAGGTTATGCAGAGGTAGTAACATTTATAGTATTATCAATGGTTTTGACCGATATGAAAAGAAAGTCGGAGGGCCCTGTAACCTTTGAAAACATTGAATTTATGGATAACGCTACGTAAGGTGAATAATTTACTTTCTAAATGCGGTAATAATTAATGTTCCCAATGTTGCAAAAATGGACGAAATGGCCACCCACTCCCCGGTAGAAAGCCGGTTACGGTTACTTTTACTTTTAGCAGGCACAAAAATTTCGGAGCGGGGAATCACGGAAGGATAGTTATTAAAAAATAAAAACTTTCCGATTGATTTTGCACGGCCGTCGGGGTAAATAATCATTGAACCTTTTTTTCTGGCATTGTCTGTAAAACTTCCCGACCGGTTTACATAATATTTCATTGATTTTCCTTCTTCGTATGGAACAACAGTCGGGTAGTACACTTCACCGGAAACCTTGATAAGGTTAGATGCTCTTTCTACCGTTATGAAGTCGCCATCTTCCAGCATAATATTATCAGAGCTGTTCTCCTCTTTTATCGCTTTTTTCAGATCTATGCTTATCAGATCGAAATTCCGGTAAATTTCTTCCTTAAGGCGGGAATTGTTATTCAGGCTATCGTTATTTATATTTAGAAGCCTTTCAAATAATACCCGCTTATCATCTGCTGAAAGACCAAGTTTCGTAATTCGCCTTACAACAATAAAATTACTATCAGCTGCATTTCTAAATCCGCCGAAACGTTTCACCATACTGGCAATCCTTTCGGTATTCGTTTCCATAACATACCGGCCAGGGTTCATAATCTGGCCTACTACAAATACAGAACGTTGCTGCACATACCCCGATAATGCTCTTACCATCACAATATCAGATGGCTGCAAGTGTACATCGGCATCTGCGCCGGATAATGTGCCATCTTTCAAATCAAGTTTTATTAATTCAGCCTGCTGATACTGTTTTTCTCCTACATTGGCATTTTTTACCCGCCTCGATATTTCAATGCTTCTGGGATTGGCATAATCTGTAAATCCCCCGGCTAAAAAAATAACATCCTTTACTGTAAGGTTTTCACGCCATCCAAATTGGCCGGGTGCATGCACTTCGCCTTCAATATTTACATTGTAATTATCCTTCAATCCGGAAATGGAGGCAATACTTACAATGTCTTCCCGCTTCAGGGGAATGGATGCACCCCCAAGTATAACATCTTTTACATTAAAAGAAACACTTGCCGGTGTAAGATCACTATTTAGCCTGGATATGATTCCTCTATCCAGGTACGCATCTTCCCGTAGCCCGCCTGCTTTGTCAATCAACATGCTGAGTGTCATATTATTTTCCAGTTCAAATTCGCCCGGCCTGCGTACAGCCCCGGCAATGCTTACCCTATTCACAAAACGGTCCAGCACTTGTCCTATTGTAAAATAATCACTGCCGGAAGGTTTATACTGGTCGAATGCACTGGCAGGTATATCCGTAATTTTTTGTTCTTTATCAGTTAGCTGCCTTACCTGTACACCTGCCTGGTACGCATTATCGGTAAAGCCCCCGGCATAGTTCAGTAACTGGCTGAATGTTTCACCCTTCTGAAGTTCAAACTTACCCTGCCTTTTCACATATCCGCTCAGTGTTACCCGGGTAATATAATAGGGGATGCGTATGATATCGCCTTCCTGAAGTAGTACATTATCCTGCATATTGCCACTCACCAAAAAACCGTATAAATCTATCTTCTTATGTACCTGGTTGCCCCTGATTAATTCAATATTGCGGTAACTTCCCATATCCGAAGGGCCGCCGCACAGGTATAACAGGTTGAACAGCGTGGTTAAGGAAGATACCGTGTACGTACCAGGCTTGGTAGCTTCCCCTATTACGGTAGCATGAATGCTGCGGATTTTTCCTAAAGAAAGCTGCACATTGGTAGCGCCGGAATTGATATTGCGATAAATGGTAGCCGCCAGTTTAGCTTTTATTTTAGCAGAAGCCTGCTCAATACTTAAACCACTAACATACAGCGGGCCTACATTGGGTATGTAAATATTGCCTTCGGCGTTTACCGTAAGACTATACGTCTGTTCGCTATACCCATACACATTTATAATTAATTCATCATCAGGGCCAACAATGTAATTGGTAGGCGTAGATATGCGCAGACTTGGCTCGAAAGTGCTGCTATTAACAGAAAAAAGTTCAGCGCCAAAAATGGCAGCATCTTTTTTAACGGACTGCATGGGTACCGCGTCAGTTCCGGCATTCATCTTGCGGTCGACACCGCTATTATCAGTCGTGACGTTTCCTGCAACTGTTTTGCGGCTTCCGGCGTTGAGAAAAGCAACCCGCTGACGCAGTTTTACAATTTCCTCCGGTGGCAGGCCCCGCTGCTGTGCCAGTTGGTATAATTGATCTTCGGTAGCACCTGAAGTAATGGCCTTGTTATAGTAACCCTGGATTTCACTATCACTTAAAGCATCAATTTTAACGGTACGTAAATCTGCAGCGGAAAGATCGGGTTGAGAAAAGACAGAAAGCATACCAAGAACACATACTATGGTAAGCAAAAAGCGAGTTAGTTTCATACGAACGCTATAACGGAAAAAAAATATTTTTCTGATAAAGGCCGCAAAAATAAGGGTTTACATTATTGTTAAGTGCTACCTGGCTCCGGAGGCTAATGCCTATTATTTCTGGCAGGCAATTCAAGAGCAATGAGCGGCAAGACAACATTGCCTGACAAAATAAATACAGAGCTTTTGCCTGTTTCCTGAACTTTAAACAGCTTAAAGCCGGCACAAAACAGGCTGGTTTTAAAGGTAAGCCACCTCATTTGCTGTAACCACTTGGGTTTAGGCAGGATAGCTACCGGAATAACAGGTAAAAAAAGCAGGTAATACTCCTCTTCTTATCCAATGGTATACCGGAAACTATTCCAAATACAGGCAATAACAACGAAAAATTATAGTGTTATTAGGAACCTGCTATATCCATCATTCTTTTTTAACTATAGCCAGTCCAAACTGTATTTATAGCAGGCTTCTGCTGCTTTTCAGGTTTTGTATGGCATAAGCCTTTAGGCTATGCGCCAAAAGATATAATAACCTGACGGGCAAGCATAGCTTTAGCAGCATACATATCCGGAGATATGCACAAAGCCTTGCAATGACAGATTGCTGATTGCCGGTTGCAGGAATAACTCATCAACCGGTTAAGGCAGTAACTGCAATAAGGTTAATGATTTAGTTACGTAATACACGCACCGGATCAAGCGCTTTGAGCGCCTGATAACTGGCAAAAAATTTATATTCCGCTTCTATTCCCTTTTCTTTCATATAAGCTTTGATCTGTAGGTACATCTGTTCCGGATAGGGGGAAGGCAGGTCCTGGAAAACGATGATCCGAATCCTTTTGTTTCCTCTTTCAAAAGGCCATTCTACACAGTAGGTCTTGTTTAAGAATGATCTTTCGTCGGAATACTGTTTGTTTAAGACCGAGATTTCTTCCTTTTTGTCATTGAAAAATTCTTCCAGGAATTTGCGTAAATCTTTTAGATTTAAAAGAGTCATGATTTAGACGGTTTTATAGATATTGGATATTGGAGTTCAGTCCGGTTAGGGAATGAGGTGCGAAAATATACTACAATTTCAATATACCGGGCTATAATCTTACCAAAATGACGTTAAAGCCTAAATTCATAAAAATAAAATACAAACGGACCTATCAGTGGTGAATTACCAGGCTTTGTGACAAATTATCGAAAGTTTTAGTTGTAATGGGCAAAAATGATGCTATTTAGGAGTAGTTTGGCTGAAGTGGACAAAAGTGATGCTGTATTATTTTATAATATGAACAATTATTTGGCAAGCGTATCCACCTTTGCGCTTGCTAAATGAAACGGAAGCGGGCACTGCCGGAGAGCAACCGGCCGGGGATACAGTTAACGGCTGACCGGTACTATCTGTCAAAGGGTTTGCTCTACAGCAATCCCTTTGATAATACTGAGAGGCCATTATGCCTTAAAAATCTTTACTATTGTATCTTGCAACCCCATCCGCAGTAATACCTTTAAATTTCAACCTTTTCTTTATGCTACGTTCTGCTTTTTTTGCTGCCGTTGTATTATGTGTGATAGCTGCCTGCCAAAATAAAACGGATAAGCCTTCGCCATCTGTAACGGCTCCCGGCCCGGTAAGCCAGCTTTCTCCGGCTACTGTGTATCAGTTTGATGAAGTAGTAACGTATTTACGGCAGGCCAAAACCTCACAGGCTGATACCGGCAAAGCCGTTTTTCTGCAGGCAATTGATGTATACAAAAACAAAAAAGATGCAGCCGGAAGTATTGGCCTGTTTGAGCAGTCGTTGCGGTTTTACCCGAATAATAAAGGCTACTACGAATTAGGCAATGCTTTGCTGGATGCCAATAAGGATTCGCTTGCGTTCCGGGCATTTGATTTGGCCGAACGGTTGAATTATAGTCCTTTAAGTTATGTGCTGTTTAAAAAAGCATGCTGCCTGGCCAATGCACCGGAAGAAGATTATGAGAAACATGATGCCGCATTGGACTACCTGAAAAATGCAATTGAAAACGGTTTTGCCGACCGGGAAAGAATTTACAGTGAGCCCAAGCTGGCGGCCCTTCGAAAAGGCCAGGATTTTACCTATATGTATAATGATGCGATGAGCGGAAACGGCGATCCTGCCAGTGTGCTATGGGATAGCTATAGCAACGGCTTTCAGCCTGCCAGCTTTCCACTTACCATCAACATGGAAACGCTTAAAAATATCAAGCAACCCAATGCGATCAGTTACGATTTTGAAAAATATGTAACGGAGATGCGGGATTTTAAATTTAGCCGGGATGTAGGCGAAGAGTTTTTTTATTATTCGAAAGTGTCAGAAACACCTGCATACGAAACGGTTGTATACGGTAGCCGCAGCTATGATAACGGAGATGATATACCCTATACGCCTGCCCGTTTTTTCTTAGCTTCTTATAATAAGCAGGGTAAGCTGATAGATAAGGTGGAACTGGCCGGGCAGCGGGCTTTTGACGAAGTATTTAAAGTTGCTACCGTGCAGCAAAACCTGAATTTTGAAATTAAAGAATACAAAAATACCTGGGCCAAACCAATAGGTGATAATGGCTATGCCGGTAATAAAGTGGCAAAGAGCGACCTGGTAAAAACCAGCCGGTATAAAATTAATGAGAATGGAAAATTTATCAGTGATGCCCAATTGCTGGGGATGGTGGATAAAGCAGATGATAAAATGATTGTGAAAAACTAAGATTGACAGGGTGCATTACAAATATTCGCTTACCCTAGTTTTCTGCTATTCAAAAGATAGGATTGAAATCGGTCGGTACCGCAGGTCAGACCGTTGGTTGGGAGTGCGGGTTCAGGCGGTCTGACCTGCAGTGCCGATCGGGTTTGAGATGCGAAAATTTGTAATGCACCCGATTGACATCAATGAAAAGAAATTACGTTGATTAATAATCATCCTTCCACATTGCTGTATCAAACAAAATATCTTTGGGATTTACAACTGTTTTATAGTTGAACTTTTTTCCATTTTTTCCTTATAAAACCTTAGGCGTGGATACTCGGACCTAGCATTTGTTGCGTCTAATTCTGCTCCTCTGAAAAATTGTAAAGAGTTTTCAACCCAGCAATATAATTCTTTCATGTCCCTTCCAAACGCACTTCCTTCATAATAACTTCTAATAAGATTTGTTGAAGAGTCGTAACTGACATTCCATAGGTTAATATAGTAGTCATTAGGCCACAAATAGAAATGAAAATGTAAATAACCCGTACTGTCTGCAATCAACATATAAGAACGTTTCATGCCATTCATATTCGCATAGCTTTCGATCAAAAAATCTGTCTGATTATCTGAATTTAAATGAACAGGAACAAAATCTAATGCATAGTCATTAAAAAGAGTACTGTCAGTAATAATACATTTCCCATTTCTTTCCTGAACTAGACACATGGCCGAGTCCTGTATCACAATAATGGCAACTCTTTTTTGATTTATCATACCGGTATATACACAGTAGTGATCATTTTCATCCCGGCAAATGGTGTCATTAGCAGAACTGTCGGCAAAACAATCAATAGAATCAATTAAATATTGTTTCAGGGATTGCACTGTATGCAGGCCTACAGAGGGTAATGTGGCTTTTAATGTTACCTGGGGTGGTAATGGAATTATTGATTTATTTTCCTGCTGCTTGCAGGAAAGCCAAACGAAAAATAAACAAGTACAGATGCCTATTTTGCTAAACTGGTAATGAATAAACATACTGTTTTTATTCATATTGAATTAAACTAATCCCGTTTTCCTTTCCATCCGTTAATGATTTCTGCTACTATTAAATTAGGTACCCAACTAAGCCAGGCAATGGTAATGTACACATCCCGTGGCGGTACACTAATGTGCAGCGCATCGAACCCGAATGAATAAATGCGTAACGTAATAGCACTAAGTGTAAGGGCATAACTGCGGATCATCCAGCGGGCATGGCTTTGGTAGCGGTGTTGCTTAGCCCGTATTAACGCCAATAAGGTGCAGGCATACCATACTACGCTCAGCAGGGTAAAACTGGTACGGGCAGGCAAGCCGCCGTTTGCTTTCAGGCTCATCACAAATGCTGCCGGTCCGCTGATAATTAAAACAGTGACCAGGTATATCCAGCCAATAGTGCGGTGCCATTGTACATGCCGCCGCATTACCCAGGGACTGAATTGGGTGAAGCCGGCTATTAATACTAAAATGCTGGTATACACATGCGTATAAAAGCTAAACCTCCAGCTTTTAATATGATATACATTCTGTTTGGTAATTAAAAAATCAACATCGGGTTCCATCACCCGATATGGCAACGACAATCCAATCATCAGCCAGCAACCCCATGCCAGCCCGGCCAGCAGCAGGCCGTAGAAAATATTTTTGATTAGGAGCATGGGGGCTAATGGGATGATGTGCTAATGGAATAATGTGCTAATGAAGCACACAGCGATTCAAAGTTTGACAATAATAACACGGTTAGTTTTTCCCTGTATTTATTTGCTAATTGTAACATTTGGTTTTTATTAGCACATTAGCAAATCAGCACATTATCACATTGGTTTACGGTGCTCCATTATACCAATCCATTTTTTCGCCACGCAGGCCGCTGAGGTAACGGAGGGTATCGTTTTCGGCTTTTTCGTACATCATCCGAAACCCTGAGCGGCGGGAAGGGAACAGAGTATTGGGCTGCCAATACACCAAAATACTGTCTTTCTTTTGCTGCCAGTTGCCACCAAAACTTTCCAATTGTTCCTGCGGTGTGCCCTTACCAACATAATAATTAAATATAGCTGCGCCATCTTCCTTTAATTCCAAGGTACGGCTTAGCGTATCATTCCAGGTAGTAGCCAGTTCATTGTTTTCCTGCTTTTGCTGGCGGGCAAAGGTGAATGTTTTCTTTTTTAAATCCGGGTCGTTCTTGGGCGTCCATGTACCCTGCCCTTTGTAAGAGCCTGTATCCACAAACAGTTCAAAATGGCCATCATATTTATTGCTGCCAGGTTCGTCCAGCATTAGCTTAAACTGGCTGCCCATTGGCTCCAGTGTACCACGTACATTTCGCTTTAAACCTTTATGTACATTATATCCGCTTACATTTTTACCCGAAACATAATTAATGGAAATACTAATAGGCGTGCCATCGAAGGATCCGCTATACAGGCCTTTCAACTTCGTTACATTATAGCTGGTATTGAGCACCACATTGTCTATACCAGTATTGGCTAATGAATCTGTTTCAGTAATAGTTTTTGTAGTGGCAGACTGCTGATTGTTGCAGGCTACTAACAGCGAAATCGTAAACACAAAAAGGGTTAATCGCATATGACAGGGTTTAATGTGTTGTAACGGCGGGGACCTCCCCACCATTATATACCTACAACGTTACTGCACTTCACTCAAAAACTGCCGGTAAATTTCCATCCATGGTCTGCCGGCTGCATGTCTGCCCATTAAATGATTATGGCAAATGGTAATCAACAGCCCATTTACCTGTTTTACATTTTCATAGAATTGATGTAATGCTTCTAAGGCCTGTTGTGGGGTATGGTGTAAATGAAAAATAGAAGTGGCTTCCATATAGCAAAAGGGAAAAATCTGCAGGCTGGTGCTTTCGTCCGTTCCTAAATTGTACCAGTAATAAGGCGTACAGGTTGATGCCCGGAAACCGTTGACGGCGCCATATCCCATTGAGTATTCTTCCCGGATAAGCATTGGACTTTTTTGTAATGCCTGGTACGTTTCGGGCAAATTAAATAACAGGTAATGATTGCGGTTGGCAACAATTACATGTTGGCTTATACTGGCTAACAACTCTTTTTCGGCCAGCATGATTGCTGCGGAGCCATAGGAGGCTGCACTGAGGTGAATGCCTGTTTTATAATTAGCAGCAATTGTTTGTATGAGTTGCTGATATATCTTTTTTTTCGGGTTAATATTTTTATCTACTCCTTTTTGCTGTTGTGCAAGCAGGAAAAAATAAACAGGTTGCAAACCATATTTTGTATGTAAATCCTGCAACTCGTCAAACACATCAAATATGTCCTTCTTATCAGCTGTATTTATTCCGGATTGTTGTACCAATTGGGGCGGTTGCAACTTATACAATGAACGGCAGATCCCAACCAAATTCCGCAACCATCCTTTGCCCTGTTTATCATAGGCTATATCTACATCATACGTCGGTGTAAACTGAAATTTTCGTTCAGTAAAATGGATGTCTCGTTCTTTAAATTTTTCCTGCAATACTGTTTTAAAATCCTTCATCCACAAATCAACCAAGGGTAAATGCAGAAAGTTATTTTTATAAGCCAGGCTATTGGCAGGTGCGTACCTGCCATATGTATCTTTTTGGTGTGGCTGATATTCTTCGTAGCGCTGCATCAGGTAAAAAGAAGCTGCTACTACATCGAAATGAAAATCACCTGCTGTTGAAAAAAAATAAGGCTGGTTTTGATGGTGTTTTATTTCAATTTCCTGCGGCCGGATACCGGTTTCAAACAATAGGGTATGCGGTTGTACCTGAAAGCAGGTAAAGGGCAATACAGTGGAAGAGTAATTAAAAACAAGATCATTTTCGGTTAATCCTTTTTCATCGGTGATGATTGGTAATGGCTTCCCAAATAAATAATTACCCAGCCAGGTAACGGCATGTAGCAGCCGGGGGGTAATGGTAGCAGCAAAAACAATCATAGGCGAAATAAATATACCAGGGAATGTGTAAATATCAGCAAAGTAGGATTGCTTGTCCTTCTTCGGTATGAACAGTGAAAATATTATTCAACGTTCACCCGTTCACCCATTCTGCGTTTTTGTGTTCTGGATAATCTGCGTACATGCACAATTCTACTAAGTTTACCGAAGAACCTCTGTAACAGAGTGAACAACCGCTCCTAATAAAAAAGGCCGGCCACACTTTATCGTAGGGCCAGCCTTGTATCTGCAAAAAATTATTTTTAATCCCATCCGCCTACACGGACACCTAAATTAAACGGCCGCAGATCCAGACCACGTTCAAATACCGTTTTTGGAGAATAAGAGCCATATAATTTTACCGGCCCTAACCCAACTTCACCGATATAACTGATTTTAAATTTTTCAATATCGTAGTTGCCACGATTTTTTTGTTTACCACGTTCATCACTTTTTTGCTTGTTTCGGCTACTGTAGAGGTATCCGGCGCTTATACCAAACGAAAAGGCAAGCGGATTTTCTTTTTTTGGGCCGGTATTAATGTTCACCATAAACGGTACCGTCAGGTAATCCAGCGCCAGCTTGTTTTTGGAAAAGGAAATGCTATCCCGGAACACATACGGCTGCGGCTGATCTTTAAAACTGATGCGGTTTTGAAAACGGTAATTATTGGTTTCAAGGCCCAGACCATATTTTAGGTTTAATACCCGCTGTATCAGGTGCAGCCGCTGCATAAAAAACCATAGGCTGAAATTAGTTGATTTGGCATTGCGAAGATTGAAATCGCTTTCTGCAAAGGCTGGTTCGTTTGGCCGAGTGGTTCGGGCATAGTTCTTTGTTGCTGCAGAAGTATAATTGGTCTGATCAGTAAAATTGGAGAACCCGAAATCCATAATCAGGTAGCTGGTTTCTACTTTACGCTGGCGGTGATGCTTGCGGTCCCATACCTGGAACCGTTTCCAGGCGCTGTCGTTATCATTTCCCTGCCTGCGGATAATGGTCATATTGCCAATGCGGAGGGTATCAGGCTTGCCATTACGACTGGTATCGGTCTGGGCCATGGTGAAGCAGGCCAACAGGCATGCTGCTGCGGCAAGTACATACTTTTTCATTATTATTATCTCTGATTGTTTGTAAAGAATTAAAAGCTCCTGTTGGTATAAGCAGTCTCTGTCGGTTGTATTTTGCTTTTACTGAATGTACGGGTTACCGAGCGGGTAATACCCCGGAAAAGGCTGCGCACTTTATGTTTATCAAACCGGGCTCCCGCAATTTGTACGTATCCGTCGTGTTCCTCAGATTCGTTTATATTCATAGCCATGGTGCTTTGTAGGGCATCGGGTGACAGCCGGGTAGTTTTTGGGGCAAACTGAGCCGTTTGCACGGTTATATTTTCTTCTTTCGACAGGGTAGCTGCCAGCGAATTATTCGTATTCAATGTTGCCGTTCCTTGTTCTGTTATAACCATATCTTCCGGATCCTGTACTATCAGTTCTTCTTTAAATAAAGCCCGTTCCGTCTCTTTTTTAGGGTTATTAACTGGCTTAACAGCAAAAGTTCTTTCGGTCGCTTTGTTTGTTGTTTGTTCAGTAGCTTCGGAACGTTGCGGGGTAACTACTACGGCGTCAGTTGAAGGATGGTCCGTGATCTGTTGAGTAGGGTTCTTATCGTGTACACCTGGATGATCGGGCTGGGTAGGATGTACTATTTTTTGATTGGTTGCGGGTGTGATTGCTATTAAGGAAGATGATAAGCCGTGATTGGTTTTGGCCGGCCACAGCAACCAGGCTAAGGCAATAATTGCAGCAGCAGCGGCCCGGCGCATCCAAACCAGCGGCCGGATTTTGTGCTGCCGGTATAAACTACTTTTATTAGGATGGGCAACTGCTTCTGCGGATAGTATTGTTTTTTGCAATGTATCCCATTCGGCTTGTAAAACCGGGCTTTTCGCTATTTGCTGTTGTAGCTGTTCTTTCTCCGGGGCAGGCAACTCGTTATCCAGCAAGCTTAGCATTTGTGTATATAGCGGTGCAGGATTTTCTACGTTCCAGATAGTTGGTCGGAGTAACATTTCTTTAGGAAACGCAGGCATATCCGTTGCATCCAGCCGGCAACTGAGCAACAGTTGCAATTCTTCCTGCAGTTGCGGATGCTGTGCTGCAAATTGCTGTACTACCATTTCTTCTGCCGGGCTTAATTCATGATCCGCCAGCAGCAGAAAATATTCTTCGTAATTGTTAAGCGTAATCATTGTAGTGAATGGTGAATGGTCAATGGTGAATACTTGTCGTGAATCGTTAATGGAGAATCTTAAATGAAAGCATCAGTTTATTTTAAACATCGGTTATCAGAACTTTATCCACCGAGGCGGATGAACTTTAAACTGTATTTATAGGTGTGAACGAGTGAACAGGTAAATGAATGAACCTTTATACAATGTTCTCCATTCGTACCAGATAATTCCGTAGCGTCATCCGTGCCCGGTGCAGATATACTTTTACCTGGCTAATGTTGAGGTTCGTAATCCCGCCTATTTCTTCATAACTGTAGCCCTCATAATCTTTTAGCATCACCAGGGTACGCTGGGTTTCGTTCAGTGTGGCCAGGGCTTCTTCCAGTTGCTTTTTCAGGTGTCGCTGCGGCTGCAGGGTGCTGCCTGCAGCGGCTTCCGGTAATTCTTCTTTATACTGCATGCGTTTCACTTTTCTCAGGTTATCAATCATCTGGTGGTAGGCAATGGTAAAAAGGTAAGCCTTTGCTTTTGGCGTTTCTACCTGTGCCCGGTTGATCCACAGTTTCTCAAAAGCACTTTGCACTACATCCTGTGCATCCTCATTGTGCCGGATGCTTTTCAAAATAAACCGGTACACATTGTCTGCGTACTGGTTTACACATTCGTTGTACTCAAGGTCAGTCATGGCAGTAGCCGGTTGAAAGTATTTGGTATGTTGGAAAGGGTAAAGGTAGAACGGAGAAGGTTGGGAAAGGTTACAGCGGGAAGCAGAAAATGGATGAGCGGCAGATTGGGTGTATAAAGGCTGTATTTTTGAGAAAGTTATTAAAAGCTAAGAATTATGACTGTAGAAGTAGAAGTTCCCGACCAGAAGGCAATGGCTTTACTAAAGCAATTAGAGGAATTGAATATTATTAAGCTATTTTTTCCTCAAAACAATCAGGTTATAGAGGAGGGTCAGCGTAATCCTGATGTTCAGGAACAAGAAACATGGAATCCAACACAGCAGACAGATATGATGCCATTCTATGGCGCCTTAAAAATGGAACCGGAACGTTTTAAAGAGTATGAAAAATTTCTTCATAACATTAGAAACGAATGGTAATGAATTACCTGCTTGATACCAATGCGGTAATCGATTTTACGAATGGCTATTTGCCGTCAGCTGCCGGCAAAATGATCAGTTCACATCATTCGTCTCTATCTTTTATTACACGTATTGAACTGCTTGCATGGCCGCAATTATCTTTAGCACAGGAAAGCCTACTTGTAAACTATATCACCGCTTGCACAGTTTATGGCTGTAGCGAAGCCATCATCCTGCAAACAATAGCCCTTAGAAAACAATACAAGCTAAAGCTGCCCGATGCTATGATTGCTGCTACTGCTATTGTGCACAATCTCACATTGCTTAGCCGCAATTTGAAAGATTTTAAAAGCATAACAAATCTTACCACCATCGATCCGCATACACTCTGAAAATTTGCAGAAGCTAACCATTAGCATCCATGCTTTCATCTATCTTCACCCGGCTTCTTAAGCGTTATACCACTAATGAAGGCCTAATTCAAGACTTTTGGAAAGAGGTTGAAACCCATTACACTTCTAAAAGTCGTCATTACCATACGTTGCAGCATTTGCAAAACATGTACACGCAATTGCTGCCTGTAAAAGAACAGATTACCGATTGGGACACAGTAATGTTTGCCTTGTTTTATCATGATGTTGTGTACGATGCTACCCGGAAAGACAACGAAGAAAGGAGCGCTGCTTTAGCTGAAAAGCGATTACAACAAATTTATTATCCGGAAGCGAAAATCCGCTTGTGCGCACAGGAAATTCTGGCTACCCAGAGCCACTCTATTTCCACAGATACCGATACTAACTATTTTACCGATGCTGATCTTTCTGTTTTGGGTGTTGACTGGCCCGAATATGAAAAATATGCCAAAGCCATCCGCAAAGAATATTCCATGTATCCTGACCTACTTTATAAACCGGGCCGCCGCAAAGTGCTGGAACATTTTTTAAGTATGGAAAGGATTTATAAAACAGCATACTTCCAGGAGATGAGTGAAGGCAGGGCAAAAGCAAACATGAAAAAGGAATTGGAAATTTTAATTGAACGTAAATGAGACCAGGAATAAAATTAAGCCCGTCACCTTTTGACAAAGGGCTTGAATTTTTTGGATGGCTGATACTCGCTGCTTTGTGGTGCTTCACCTTGTTTGCCTATTTTAAATTGCCTGGCACTATCCCAATTCATTACAATGCACGGGGACAGGTAAATGGTATAGGCAGTAAATCAACTATTTTTCTGCTGCCGGTTATTGTCTCCGTTGTATTCATAAGTATGACCGTTCTGAATAAATTTCCGCATATTTTTAATTATCCGGTAACCATTACCCACGATAATGCCTTGCTTCAATATACCAACGCTACAAGAATGCTACGGTATTTAAAAACAGTTATTGTAATCATTTTCTCATTGATATCATTATTTACTTATTGGACTGCTACAGGCAAAACAAGCGGGCTCGGCGCCTGGTTTGCACCTTTTACCCTTATTGCAATTTTATTCCCTGCTATCTATTTTATTGTAAGGTCATTCAGCTTTTCCAAATCGCAGAAATAGTAATCACACAACCTCTCTGTTTAAACGAATGCTCATTGACAGAAATACGTTACACGTTTTCATCTCCTACCTTCGCCCCGCCAAAAATTTGCCGCATGAATCAAAAATTTGCTGACCGCATCGCCGCCGAAGTCGCCGAAATAAATACTGCCGGTCTATTAAAACGGGAACGCATCATCACCAGCGACCAGGGACCGGAAATAACCGTCAACGGAAAAACCGTTTTAAACTTTTGTGCTAATAATTATCTGGGCCTTTCATCCCATCCCAAAGTAATTGAAGCAGCCCACAGAGCCATCGATACGCATGGCTATGGCATGAGCAGTGTACGCTTCATCTGCGGTACGCAGGATATTCACAAAGAACTGGAGCAAAAGTTAGCTACGTTTCTCGGTACAGAAGATACTATTTTATATGCCGCTGCTTTTGATGCCAATGGCGGCCTGTTCGAACCACTGTTTAATGAACAGGATGCAATTATCTCCGATGCCCTGAACCACGCCAGTATTATCGACGGTGTTCGGCTTTGCAAGGCACAACGCTACCGGTACGAGCATAACGATATGGCCAACCTTGAATTAAAACTCCAGGAAACGCAACATCTGCGCAGCCGCATTATTGTTACGGATGGCAGCTTTAGTATGGACGGCACCATTGCCCAACTCGATAAAATTTGCGACCTGGCTGACCGGTACGATGCTATTGTAATGATTGACGAATGCCATAGCAGCGGCTTTTTGGGTAAAACCGGCCGCGGCACACATGAGTACCGCAACGTAATGGGTCGTATCGATATTATTACCGGTACGCTGGGCAAAGCATTGGGCGGCGCCAGCGGTGGATTTACCAGCGGTAAAAAAGAAATCATTGAAATGCTCCGTCAGCGCAGCCGGCCTTACCTGTTCAGCAATACGCTCATGCCGGGCATTGTAGGCGCCAGCCTTGCTGTGTTGAATATGCTTACCGAAACCACCGATCTGCGGGACAAACTGGAATTCAATACCCGGTATTTCAGAGAAAAAATGACCGCTGCCGGTTTTGATATTAGGCCCGGCGACCACCCGATCGTGCCTATTATGCTGTACGATGCAGTGGTAGCGCAAAACTTTGCTGCCAGTCTGTTGGAGGAAGGTGTGTATGTGATTGGCTTTTTCTTCCCGGTAGTGGCCAAAGGGCAAGCCCGCATACGGGTACAGCTAAGTGCAGCTCATGAGCAGCAGCACCTGGACAAGGCGATTGCCGCTTTTACAAAAGTGGGAAGGGACATGGGCGTATTGAAGTCAGTAATTAACAATCAGCAGGTTACAGATGGAGTAGAAGAACAGACAACTGCTGAAGCCGGACAGTAACAGTTTCTCTAAGATATACCCTCACAGCTATCCAATAGCTGGCGGATTCTTTAGCTAACTGTTCTGTACCTTCTAATTTCTTCTTTTTAAAAAAAGAGATTTATCTTGCACTTAATAATGGCAACGCTTCCACTGTAAAGTGGAGGCGTTGTTATTTTTTTATTTTCTAACACCCAACAACACGTACGATTGTATGAACGTGAATTATGTAACAGCAGAAACGCTGGAAAAAATGAAAGAAGAGCTGCACCAGATGAAGGCCGTTGACCGGCCTGCTGCCAGCCGTGCCATTGCCGAGGCTCGTGAAAAAGGCGACCTGAAAGAAAATGCAGAGTATGATGCTGCTAAGGAGGCGCAGGGATTACTGGAGGCCAAAATAAAATCGATGGAAGGAACGCTTGCCATTACCCGTATTGTAGATGAAGATAGTATTGATACCAGCAAAGTAAGCATCCTGACCCGTGTAAGTATTACCAACTTAGCCACCAAAAAAACCATGGTCTATCAACTGGTAGGCGAACAGGAAGCTGATCTAAAGGCCGGAAAAATTTCCATCACTTCACCCATTGGCCGGGGGCTGTTGGGCAAAGTGGTAGGCGAAGTAGCAGAAGTGAAAGCACCCAACGGCACCCTGAAATTTAAGGTAGAAAACATTTCCATTTAAAAAAATAACGACAGACCACGGACAACAGACGACGGAGGGTCAGACCGCTGGATATGATTGATGTATCTTTTCTTTTCTGAAAATTTAGAATCCATTCATCCGCCGCGGCGGAACGATTTACCATTCACGATTATGACACTTTTTTCAAAAATCATTGCTGGTCAGATCCCTTCTTATAAAATAGCGGAGAACGAAAAGTTCTTCGCTTTTTTAGATGTATATCCTTTACAAAAAGGCCATACGCTGGTGGTACCTAAGATTGAAATAGATAAATTTTTTAATGTGCCGGATGAGTATCTGGCGGGACTGCTGGTGTTTGCGAAGCCCATTGCTCATGCTATTGAAAAAGCATTCCGGTGCAATAGGGTAAGCATCGTAACTATTGGCCTGGAAGTGCCGCATGCACATTTGCACCTGATCCCCATAAACGAAACCAAAGACATGCTGCCTACCAATGAAAAGCTGAAACTTTCGCCGGAGGAATTTAAGGAAGTACAGGAAAAGATTGTGGCGGGACTATAGTTTCAAAACAGTTCTAAGGATGGCATCACCGGGGAGCGATGCAATCCTTTTTAGTTATCCTACCGCATTAGCACCACCGTTCCTTTCTTCTCCACCATTTTGCCATCGATGCCCTTTCCCTTTACCATCCATACATAAGCACCTCCCGGTACCGGCTCGCCTTTCCAGCGGCCATCCCAGCCTTCCATAAACGTTTTGGTGGTGTACACCAACTGTCCAAAGCGGTTGAACACGTTAAAAAAATACGTCTCAGTAATGCCTACCGGGATTGGGCGAAATATATCGTTGAGGCCGTCCCGGTTGCCGGGGCTAAAGGCCGACGGCACATAATACGTTGGCCCCTGGTATCCTTTTACCAATACGGTATCCCGACCCTCGCAGCCCTCCGGTGTAGTCGTAATCATGATTACCTGTGTAGTGCCCGGCGGAAAATTGCCAATGGGGTTGCGGGCCGTATCGCTTACAAAAACAGATGACGGAAACCAATGATACAAATCCATACAGCAACCAAATAATTGAACAGGTGTGCCTAACGTGGCCGTTGTGTCCTGCCCGGCAAAGGCCCGCACTTTAGGCCGCACTGTCAGGTGCAGGCTATCATATACTTTAAAGTTGCAGCCATAGGGATCGGATACTTCTACCACATACGTAATGGGCGTAATGCCGGTAGCAACAGGGTCGGGAATAACAGCACTGCTCAGGTTTTCAGCGGGGCTCCAGCGGAAGCCATTGCCGCGTATGGCAGTCGCATGAAAAAAGGCTTTTGTTCCAAAACAAATAGTGGTATCGGGTCCGGCATCCGGAATGGGAAGCTTCAGCACCTTTACAACAAACGTATCAGTACGACTGCACAATGTACCTAACCCGGCCCGCAAATAATAAGTAATGGTATCCTGTGGCGATACAACCGGCCTTGCCGATGTGGCATCATTGATAAAGGTATTGGGACTCCAGTTAAAGGTAGTAGCATTGGTATTAGGGCTAATCGTAATGCCACTTCCAACACAGACGCTGGTATCCGGTAATGGCTGCAAACGCATCGTATCATTCAGTGGTACACTAATACCGGTAATGCTATCCAGGCAACCATTATTATCTTTTACATAAATATTAAATGAACCTACGTTGGCAAAAAGGGTATCGCTTACCTGGTATGCCGAATTATTGAGTGCATATTTATACGCAGGGGTGCCGCCGGCCGGCTTTATAATAATTTGTCCATCGGCGTTACCACTGCAATAAGCCGCTTTTACCAGTGGCGGTGCAATACTGATGCTATCGGGCTGGGTAATAATAACGATGGTATCTTTTATACAATTGTTATTATCCTTTACCCGTATGATATGGGCGCCTGCCGCCATCTGCAATAAATTAGAGCCCTGATAAGTAGTACCACCATCCGCACTGTATTGAAATGGAGCCGCACCGGACTGTGTAATTACTAATACCTGACCCGTAGCTGTTCCGTAACAGGTAGCATTGGATACGTTGGTAGCAAAGCGGATAGTTTCAACGATGGGGATGGTAACCGCAGTGGAGCCGATGCAACCACTAACCCCATTTCTGGCAATGATACTGTATGTACCCCCCGGAACGGTGAATACAGGAGACGGTTGATAGGTAGCACCATTATTAATAGAATACTGATAATCAGTGCCAATTGGATTTGTTACCGTAATAATGCCATTACCGCCCGATGCACAGCTTGCGGGGGTAAATCCTGCGCTAACCGGTATGGCGCCATTATGACGTACGGTTACGTTTGTTTCAGTCGTTATCAATGTATTGGCATCTGCGCAACTTGCATAAGTAGTGACGATCTTGAAGAATCCGGTATCGGTACTAAAGCAGGTATTGGGAAAAGTGGCCAGCAATTCGCCCGGTCCACTGGTAATGGTATCACCGGTAGCCACTAATGTATTTCCCCGGAATAATTCAATTTTTTTAAACAACGGTATAGTACCATCTGATGGAATAAAGCGATAGGTTTCGTTGCTGGCGGCCCATTGCGTACAATTTTTGCCCGGCGCCGCCACTGCCTGATTCCTGTTCCAGTTTTGAATGCCCAAAATGGCAAGACCACCATTCCATGCACTGCAAAGCGGCTTATTACCCAAATTTACATCTATAATGCCCGTGGATTCGTACAACACAATTTGTTCGTCGCAAATAAGGCTGGTACAACTAAACATGGGTACATGGTAATAGCTGATCACCATTTTACGGTTGGGGGCCAGGCCCGTAAAATAATAGGAAATTCTACGGCCTGCGGTAGTAGCGTTGGTTGCATTCGGGTAAATATCATGATAAGCACCCATAATGCAGGCCCTTGGATAATATGTAGTACTGGCAGAGCCGCATTGTATTCCCCCGGCATATGGAATTGGTACCGGTGTGTTTGCATTTCTTAATACATAGGCATTCGGGCAGTTGGCATTTGACACGTCAAACGTTACAATACCGTTTGAACCAATTACGATCTGGCTATAGGTAGCGCCGTAAAAGCAAAAAGAAAACGGCATGTTAATAGCGGCCGAAAACTTATCATCAATATTAATACTGGTTAATAAAGTATCCGAAGGGCATACAAAAGGATAGGGAAGATAAGTGCCATTTGTTACTTCATACGTAGTGGACTGTTTTACATTGGGAATAGTAAGGCTCAAAGAAACACAGGTTTGTGAACAGGGAATTGCTGTATCCAATGCAGCCCGGTCGCAGGTATTGCGCTGGCTAAAAACCGCATTTACACAAAAAAAAATGCTAAGAAAGAAGAGTATTTTTTTTAACATGATGAGCACTTGGTAACTAACCGGCCGGGCCTGTTGAATAAACGGGAATTGGCTAAAGGTACAATCTCCGCTTATTCATTCTATAAAGTGGTCCTAAAAATAAGGCTTGCATTGCGATAGAGGCAGCGGCCGGTTTAAATATTGTGGAGCAATAAGTATTGCTACGGTGTATCCTGAATGGTTCTATTGCTCTTCCGGCTCAAACCGGTCCACGGTATCTATTCCTGAAATGGCTTTCAGGCATTCTACCAGTACATCCAGTTCTTCCTTATCATGTACATACACTTTTATGATTCCTTCAAACAGGCCATCGTGACTTTCAATACTCAGTGCATTGATATTGATCCGCAACTCACCGCTGATGATGGTGGTGATTTTGTTGATCATACCCACATCATCCATACCAACCAGCCTTATACCGGTTAAAAATGAAATTTCCTTATTTTTTGCCCATTTGGTTTTTACTACCCGGTGGCCATAGTTGGCTAGCAGGCGGGCAGCATTCGGGCAATTGGTGCGGTGTATTTTCAACCCTTCACCGGTCGTAATAAAGCCAAACACATCATCACCCGGTATGGGCTTGCAGCAATTTGCCAGGGTATACATGATCTTATCGCTGCTCTCCCCAAATATAATCAGCTCCGTATCCTTGCCGGGCAGGGTTTTGCCATGCTGCGGGTCGTATTTTATTTCCGGCTTTTTTTCCGGTTTCGGGCTTTCCAGCCGGTCGCCATATACCTTAAATTCCTTCAGGTCTTTTAGGTCGATGGTTTCTACGGCAATGCCATAGTATAAATCAAGTGCTGATTGCAGCCGGTAGTGTTGCACTACTTCTTCAATATTCCCAAAACTAAAAGCGGCACCGAGGCCTTCCAGTTTACGCTGTAGCTCTATTTTCCCATCTTCAGCTACTTTCCGTTTTTCTTCTTTTAGTGCATCTTTTATTTTGGTTTTTGCCTTGGCAGTTATTACCTGGTTCAGCCAGTCTTCGTTAGGCCGTTGTTTATTGCTGGTAATAATTTCCACTTGGTCGCCGCTGTGGAGCGTATGGCCAATAGGCACTAACTTATGGTTTACTTTGGCGCCAATGGTTTTAGCGCCAATAGCACTATGGATACCAAAGGCAAAATCAAGTGCCGTACTGCCGGAGGGCAGCATCCGCACATCGCCTTTCGGGGTATATACATAAATTTCCTCAGTAAGAAAGCTGGTTTTAAAATCGATTAAAAAGTCAACACTGTCTGTATCCTGGTTGCTGAGCATATCCCGTATCTGGCTAAACCACTTGTCAAACCGATCTTCGTCCTGGGTACCTTCTTTGTATTTCCAGTGGGCAGCCAGCCCTTTTTCAGCCACTTCGTTCATACGGCGGGTACGTACCTGTACTTCTACCCATTTACCCTGCGGCCCCATTACTGTTGTATGCAGCGCTTCGTACCCATTACTCTTAGGCCGGCTAAGCCAATCCCGCAACCGCTCCTGGCTGGGTTGGTACTCGCTGGTAATAATACTATACACCTTCCAGCAGTCCGGTTTTTCCCGTTCCGGCGGGCTGTCCAATATTACCCGTATGGCAAACAGATCATACACTTCCTCAAACTCTACGTGCTTTTTGCGCATTTTGTTCCAGATCGAATGAATGCTTTTGGGCCTGCCATAAATCTCAAAATCCAGTTTTTCCAACGTCAGCTTTTCTTTGATTGGCCGGATAAATTCGTTAATGAACCGGGTACGCTCCCGTTTGGTTTCAGATAGTTTGCGGGCAATATCTTTATACTGGTCCGGCTCCAGGTACTTCATGCTCAGATCTTCCAGCTCTGTTTTAATGTTGTACAGGCCCATGCGGTGGGCCAGCGGCGCATATACATACACGGTTTCACTGGCAATTTTTAACTGTTTTTCCCGCTTCATGCTGTCCATCGTCCGCATGTTGTGCAGACGGTCGGCCAGTTTTATCAGTATCACCCGTGGATCATCGGTGAGGGTTACCAGAATCTTTTTAAAATTTTCGGCTTGCTGGCTGGTGTTGGCATCCATTACCGTAGCAATTTTGGTAAGACCATCCACAATACGGCTGATCTCGGTGCCAAATTCACGCTGCACGTCTTCCAGCGTTACATCCGTATCTTCCACCGTATCGTGCATCAAAGCACAAATGGTACTGCGTACCCCCAGGCCAATTTCCTCCACGGCTATCATAGCCACGGCCAACGGATGAAGGATGTATGGCTCGCCGCTTTTACGCCGCATGGTTTTATGGGCTTCTGCCGAAATCTCAAAAGCACGGCGCACTAATTCCCGGTCGCCGGGCTTTAGTTTCGGTTTCAGTACCCGCAGCAGTCCGCGGTAATGCCGCAGTATTTCCTGCTTTTCCTGCTCAGCGGTAAGTGTATATTTTTTTAGGTTAATATCTTCTGCCTGTACTTCCATTACTTACGAATTTAGGCAAAACCTTTTCCCGACAATTGGAAGATTGTATAAAATTCTTAAAAAGTAAAAAATATAGAGGCAGGGCCTGGCTATTTGAATGTAAAAAATTAATTAGCACGAAATTTATTATGAGTAAATAGTTGATTTTCACACCTGCCTGGCAATGGTAACTGTTCTGTAATTATCAACATTTACACCACTCATTGGTTTTAGAGTGCTGACTGCCCGTTAACTTTAATTTTTTAACCTTATTAATTTGCCCTATGGAAACGAAAAAATATCAGGTATTGCTTTGTGAAGACGATACCAATTTGGGGATGGTATTAAAAAACTACCTGGAATTAAATGATTACGATGTAACCCTGGAAAGGGATGGCCGACTGGGACTGGCTGCTTTTCAACGGGAGAAGTTTGATATTTGCCTGCTGGATGTGATGATGCCACATATGGATGGTTTTACCCTGGCTGAAGAAATACGGGATGTGGATCCGGACATGCCGCTGTTTTTTCTGAGTGCCAAAACCATGAAGGAGGATATTATCAACGGTTATAAACTCGGTGCCGACGACTATATCACCAAGCCTTTTGACAGTGAAGTGTTACTGCATAAAATAAAGGCCATTCTGAAAAGGAATGAAGAAATGAACCGGGAGGCTGATAACATGCAGTTCGATCTGGGCAAATTTCACTTTAATCCGAAATTGCGGGAATTGATGATTGCCGGAAAAACCCAAACCCTTTCGCCCAAAGAGAATGAACTGCTGAAAATGCTGGCTGAGCATAAGAACGACTTACTAAGCCGGGAAAAGGCACTCAAAAAGATATGGGGCAGCGATACCTATTTCAATGGACGCAGCATGGATGTATATATTGCCAAGTTGCGCAAATACCTGCGGGAAGATGATGCTCTGGAAATTGTAAATATCCATGGAAACGGTTTCCGGCTGGTGGTGAACGAGGAAAAGGCCCCCTCCTAACCTCCCCCAACGGGGGAGGAACAGAACCGTGATTAAGTTAAACATTTATAAATTGTGACAACAGGCAGTTTCAAATTTTTGAAGCTGCCTGTTGTGTAACTGACCAAGTATGGATAAAGGTTCATCCGGTGATGATTTATAAATTTTTACAAGGATATAGAAAGGTTATTGGAACTTGAATTTGTAAGCAAGCAATTACCAATTACTATTAAATACGATCTCAGCAATGTCCATCCTTTATTCAAATGATGGCAGTAACTATTTATTATGCGTTCAATTTTCACGATTTATCCGCCGTGGCGGAACGATTCACGACATTCCTTTCGCTATTTTCGCAGTTCAATAATAAAGGCGTGAAGAAATTTCAGGTGGTTCTGTTTATACTATTGGTATTGGTTGCCGACCAGGCATTCAAATTTTATATCAAAACAAATTATCATTTAGGCGAGGAGCATAAAATAGCGGGCAACTGGTTCCGCCTGCATTTTGTGGAGAATGCAGGTATGGCCTGGGGCTGGAAGCTGGGCGGCGACTGGGGCAAAATAGCGCTCAGTATTTTCAGGATGGTGGCCGTGGTATTTGGCGTATGGTACATCAACAAAATCATCAACGAGAAGTATAGAACAAGCTTTGTTATTTGTGTAGCCCTCATTTTTGCCGGCGCCTTTGGGAACCTGATCGATTCGATGTTTTACGGGATGTTGTTTGAACGGAGCAACGAAGACGGCTCCAATATTGCCCGGTTTTTGGCGGGTGGTGGCGGTTATGCCGGTTTCTTGCATGGCCAGGTGGTTGATATGCTGTATTTTCCCCTGATACATAGTACTTACCCATCCTGGTTTCCGTGGGTAGGTGGCGAACCTTTTGAATTTTTCAGTCCCGTGTTTAATATTGCCGATGCCTCAATTTCTACAGGCTTAATCATAATATTATTGTTTCAGAAACGTTTGCTTAGGCAGCGGGGTACAAATAAAAAGCATCCGTTAGTTGAAACAACCTCAACTGTAAACGATCAGGTACAGATTTCCTAAGACGGGCCTTATGGCCCCGTCAGTCTGCCTGATTACCTTTCAGATCTATTCGTTTATTTATTTTTTGAAAAACATGAAAAAATTATTAGCAGCGGTTTTATTGGCAGGAATGGCTTTTGTGGCCTGCCAGAAGGAATACAGCATCGAAAATGGCCAGGTAAGCCTGACCGGTGCCTGGGAATTCAAGGACAGTGTAAAAACGCTTTATACCGGTAACGCTGTACAGTATCTAATTGACGACACCAGTAATCCGGCATCTGCCCGGATGATCTATAACGGCGCTACCGCCAACCTGAGTGCTACTATTTCCATTGAAGTGTATTTTCCAACCGGTACTGCTACCACTGGTTCCTATCAATCGGCCAACGGACAGGTTACTTTCAGTTACAACTTTAATAACAGCGGAAGAGTATTCCAGGTGAACGGTTTTGCCGGACAGTTCAGTACAGAGAATATGACGGTGAACATTACGCAGATCAGCGATACCTCTGTTACCGGTACTTTTTCAGGAACTGCATTAGACTCTGCTAATAAGCTGGTTAAAATTAATGAAGGTAAATTCAGTTACAGAAAGCGCAGTGTTGCTACGCTGCCGGTCACGGTGTCCGTTGGTACACTTGGCTCGGCAACCGATACCTGCACCGGGGCTGTTGTAAGCGGTATCTACAAAAAGAATACAGCCCTTACCGGCGCTAATACCGTTACACTTTCAGTAAATGTTACCACGGCTGGCACGTACACTATTTCTTCCGATACATTAAAAGGGATTTCTTTCAAAGGCACAGGCAGCTTTACGGCTACAGGTGTACAATCCGTGGTGATTGCGGGTGTTGGCACACCTACAGATAGTGCTGCTGCTTTGCGTTTTCGGGTACGGTACGGTACCAGCAGTTGTACATTTTTAGTAAAAATTGATACGGCAGGAGCAGTGATTATTGTACCGCCAACGGGAGACTATTTGCCATTGACAACGAATAGCAACTGGAGCTACAGCCGTTACGGAAATACCGGGAACTTGTTAGATACTTTCTATATTTATTCAACCGGAACCACCAAAAGTGTTGGCGCCAACGCATTCAATATACTTTTAGATCCGAACAATGGGGACTCTACTTATTACCGTAAAGGTGGCGGACTTTACTATCAGGCCGCAAACCTGGATGACCTGATAGGTACAGGTGGTCTGCAACAAACAATTATCCTGAAAGACAATGTTCCTAATGCCAGTAGTTGGGCCGATAGTTTCAATGTAAACTATAATGGGATACCTGTAAAACTGAAAGCTACTTATACGATTACTGCGAAAGCCGTACCTGCTACTACTACCGGCGGTACCTATGCGGATGTAATAAAAGTAAATGCCGTTTACAATGCAATTGCAACGGGCTTTCCTGCTTTCCCGATTGCAACAATAGAAAGATGGTATGCGAAAGGAAAGGGGATTGTTTATGAAGAAAATACCAATACCTCCATATCCATTCCTACTTCCATCAGAAAGGTTTTAACAAGGTCGGTTATTTTTTAAAGATAAATTTCTGGTAACAGATACAAACGGCAGCTTTTTTGAGGCTGCCGTTTGCATTTTCATTGTATCCATTTCCTGCGTCCGCTAATTTTCAAAATCTGTGTATTGCTGCCATATTGTGAAAGCGAGACTATCAATAACTACTAACACACCTAAGTATTTTTCCCTGATAGAACAATTACTGTATATCCGAATCAGGTAGCGCAAGTTGCACATAATCATCCTGGTCTACTGACATTACTTCCCGATGGCATTCTTAAAGGTGTGCAGCTTCTTTTTACCGCTGTACTTTTCCTGCTATTCTACTGCATCAACGGGCCGTGGTATATCCCGTTCCGTAGCGTCGTGCAGTAACAGCATTTGGCTTTCGGCAACTGGCCATGGGGTAGCTGTCAGCACGTTTTGTAGTTCTTTGTCACGCTGCGCCGGCAGCACACAGGCAAGGCGGAGGGCATCATCCAATACTATTTTAAGACTGTGCAGGAACTCGTAGCATTGCTTCTGCTCCATGCTAAAAAGGTGAGCATGTACGCTGCAGGAGGTTGAGTTTGAGGAAAGAGAGGATGAAAGCCAGGCGTTCAGCTACGGTACGTAGTGGACTATTGGTGTAAAGCACAAACTTGCGGGTGCCAGTTTTCGCTTGCCATTAATCTGAAACTTTATTAAAGTAAGCAGTATGAGCCTGTCCGAAATAAGGGAACATTTCATCAAACTGCTCAAAGCTATAGCCTGTCATAACTACAAAACGGGTAGCGTTTTTACGTCATTGTTCGTACTTCATCTTGCAAACTTAATTCGAGGGTGAGTATATGTCTATTATTTAACTTAATGTCTATTAAAACTCTTTACCGTTTCGTCGGCCTCCTGCTCCTGCAAAGTAGCCTGCAGGTTTGCCGATTGGGTGGCATCAAACACCTGCAATTGCTCCTTTACTTTATTGGTAAGCAGGCTATCAATAAAGGCTTTTATCTCTTTGCTTTTGATATTTAGTATCCGGTAAATGCCAAAGTCTAAATCCTGGCTTTCGAACTGAAACAGTTTGTTGAGGAAGGCTTTTAATGCGGCAAGGCTGACAGAATCAACGGGCATGTATGGCAGTAGGTTTTACAGCCAAATGTAGGGTATTAGGCGGAGCTAAGCAGCGTATTTGCGGCTGGTAAGCAATAAAATCAACCGTGATAAAACAAGTGATAAAAGTGAAAACACAGGTTGCATTTGTGAGATATTGGTTGCATTTTGTGCAAAATTTTAATGTATGCCGTTACCATTTGTGTATGTACAAAAAAGTCGGGAAAATGACCCCCAAAACTGGTTTTATGCCTGTGAGGCTAATACGTTAGATGAGCTTGAGCAGTTCACCCTGTATTCAAGTATAGATCATGAGTCAAAATTGAGTTTTAATGGGCAAAGACAAAACAGTCCTGAAAAAGATTTGCATCCTCAAATGACAGGAGGCGTATTACGGGTAGTGGCCTATAGGCTTACTCCTGTAATGGCTTTGGCCGAAAACTTCACTAAGAATACTTCTAAAACGAAGCACAAGCATAAATCTATTCGTAAGCCTTCCAAAAAGAAAAAACTCAGACTTCTTAAAGCTCAAAACTCTTCGATATGAAAAGCAAATTTATTCAGTCATTGTCAGCAGTTTTTCTCATTTCTGTAGCCTTATTTGGTTGCAGCACCATCGAATCATTGTTTACATCTACTAATGGCAAGCTGACCAAGCGGTATCAGTCAGCACAGGAGGTTCCAGGTTATAGTGGCGCAACAGGCATTCAACAATTGATTGATGTGAAGGCGTACAGCTTTAACATAGATCCACCCACCCCGGCAAAGCGAAAAACCATATTCGATTTTCCTGAAAAAACGCAGAAGCAACTTATAAAATCATTAGATAATAATACTATTGTAAATGATGAATTGATTAAAGGAATAAGTGCTTCCTATTCAATGTCGGCCGCTGCTGCCCAAACACCTGCTATAGATGATCGTACCACTTTTAAAAAGAGAGTTGTGATTACGATACGAAATAAAAGTGCTATGCCTGCCGACAGAATTTCTAAACTCTTTGTTACGCTTAGTTACAATTCCAATGTGGCTGCCGCTGCTGGGGTCGCACCTACGTTCAAATTTACAAATTGCAGCCTGCTGGCAAGTGATTTTGAAACAGTGGATGTAGGAAAGCTTACCTACAACCGAAATTCAAACTTCAGTTCTAACCTTAGTGCGGGTACAACTGCAACCAGAACAAATAAAAATACCGGAAGTAACACACAAACCGGGTCAACTGAAAGTGTAGATGAAACGACAGGAGATAAAACCACCTCTGGAAGCAACAATGTAAACGGAACAGAATTATCAACCGGGTTGGAAAACAAACTGGGTGGAAGTATCGGTTTTACGAGAGCTACCAGTTTTAGTGAAGAAGTAGCGTTAAAGCAAAAAAGGGTAAAGCTATCGGGTAATGTCAACGCCAATTCCTTATCTGTTTATCAGGAAACAACCAGTGGTATTGATTTAAGTGGTAATGTAATTGCTGATGTAGAAATCAAACTTGATGGCAATACAGTCACATTACCTGTGTTTCATTTTTCAAATTTAAAAACGGGGATTGCGTATAATATTAAAACTTTATTATCAGTTGGTGTAACTAACATAGTATATCCTAATGCCGGAGCCGATTTTACGGGCAGCATCAGTTTTGAAGGTGTATATCGAAAAGTTACCAGGAGAGCTAATAGTATTTCGGAATCAGATGATAAAGCTGTATTTTATTCAGGCAATGGTATTGGTGCAAATGATATTATTTTGCTAAGCCATGATGAAGTAACACCGGACTTTTGGGAAATCGATTTTCCTGTTTCGCCTCCGCCAGCAAATGATTATCTCAAAATAAGTGGAGGCATTTTTGGTGCCAACAGAGTACCACTCTATTTCAGTGACTTAGATGAGGCCATCCAGTTTTTAGATTGGCTAAAAAACAGAAGTGCAGACTTTGTAAATGGACAGATTGGTGTTGGTAGTAATTATACGCTTTACCATGGTAGATCTGCTATTGCACCTCCACTAACTAATAACGATATTATGAACCTATATGTAGGTAAGATGCCTTAATCCACATACAGATTTTTAAAAAGGCTGCCAACTTTCCAAAAGGTGGCAGCCTTGTAAATTACTTTACCCCCGGCGCCCCCTTTACTAACTTCAGTTCATTGATCAAATTCGTAGCGCCACCTAATTTCTCTACGCACCAAAGCAGGTAACGAACATCCAGCACAATGGTGCGGCACAGGCTGGCATCGAAATTAATTTTGTGGCTCAGTGCTTCGTAGTTGCCATCGAAGGCCAGGCCGATTAATTCGCCATTAGCATTTAGCACAGGGCTGCCGCTGTTGCCACCGGTAATGTCATCGGTGGTAATGAAAGTTACGACCACATCTTTGTATTTCGGATCGGCGTACTGGCCAAAGTCTTTTTTGTTATATAAATCCACATAGCCGGGCGGCAGGTCAAATTCATAATCGCCGGGTATGTATTTTTCAATGACGCCCTTCATGGTACATACATAATCGTAATTAACGGCATCCCGTGGCTTGTAGGTTTTTACTTGCCCGAACGATACCCGCATACTGCTGTTGGCATCAGGATAGGCAACCTTCTTCGGGTTCATTTGCAACCACCCTTGTAAATATTTATGGCCCAGATCGGCAGTGGTATTAGTGAAGCGGGTAAGCAGTGGCCGGTATTTCGTATTCCAGTTGGTTTGAAAAGCGTACGCATATAAAAATGCAGGGTCGTCGCCAAACAGGCTGGCATCCCGTTGATTCACAAAATCTTTCCAGCGGGCATCATCCAAAATGATGGTGTTGCTAAAAATGCTGCCAGCTAGTTTGTTATAGGTATCAGCATCTTTCAGGTTACCCCATTTTTGTTTGATGCTTGTATAATAACTGGTGGGTTGTTGGTCAGTTGGGATATCGTTGTAATATGCCTGGGTAAGCTGTGCCAGCATTTTTATTTCGCTGGTGCGGTTCAGGTCTTTTAGTAATTTGGTACGGTCGGCATCTAAACCGGCTACAATGCGGCGTTTGGTGGTATCGGCTGTTCCGGCTTTTGTAAGCGTAACGCTGGCATCTACCATTTTTTGCGCAAACCTGATAATTTGCGGACCGGTAATGCCTTCAGTATAATATTGCCGTTGTTTTTCGTATGGCTGCCAGGCTGCATATGCATTTGCATAATCCTTCCACAGGTTTTCATATTCCGGCTTTCCTTTTGCCCAGACGCTAAATGCATCTTCATTCGTCTTCTTTTTTCCATACACATCATACTTCAGCAACTGTTTGGTTTCGCCATCATAAAACTTCCAGTAGTTGGCCAGGCTGGCATAGTTGCTGGCTAATTGTAGTTTTATGGCCGGGTCTTTCTTCATCTCTTCAAACATCGCTTTCAGACGGATGTCCCGCATTTGCACAAAGGCAGGATTCCTAACATCCGTTTCCAACTTTACACCATACGATGTTTCAAAGCGGTTGGTACTGCCGGGGTAACCGAAGATCATGCTGTAACTGCCATCGTTAATGCCTTTCAGGCTAACGGGTAAAAAGTACTTTACCTTTAGTGGCACATTACTTTTGCTATATTCAGCAGGCTTGCCATCCGGCGAGGCATATACCCGGAAAATACTGAAATCGCCGGTGTGGCGAGGCCATTCCCAGTTATCTGTATCGCCGCCGAATTTACCGATGCTTTCCGGTGGTGCACCTGCCAGCCGTATATCTTTATAACGCTGAAAAGTGTACAATAAAAACTGGTTGTCTTTAAACAGGCTATATACCCTTGCCTCATTGCCGGTGCCAGCTACTGCACCTCGCCCTATGCGGGCAAAAATGCTATCCTTAGCCATTTGCCAGTCCGTCCAGTTAGGGTAGCGGGCCATGCTATCCATTACCTGGTTGCTGATATCATCTATGCGTACCAGGAATTGCACCGATAAGCCAGAGGATGGTATTTCTGCATCCCGGCTTCTGGCATAAAAACCATCCCGTAAATAATTGTGCTCCACCGTGCTGGCGCTGGCAATAGCGTTGTAACCGCAGTGGTGGTTGGTAAATATCAAACCATCCGGGCTTACAATTTCGCCGGTACAGCCGCTGCCGAATATCAGGATGGCATCTTTAATGGAAACCTTGTTGATACTATACAATTGTTCAGACGTCAGTTTTAATCCTTTGGCTTTCATCTGCTGGTACACCTGCTGACCCAATAGCTGCGGCAGCCACATCCCTTCATCGGCACGGGCAGCAATAGCGCAAAGCAGGGCAATACTTAAAAACATTTTTTTCATATAGTGCTTGTCATTTTAGCCTGCTAAAATACAAATAGTCGTTAGTTGAACAGCCAACAGTCATTAGTCGGCTACTTAAAATTTGAACATTGGTTTTATCTATTTTGTGCTAATGACTGATAATATACCGCGGTCTGCTCACTGTTGACTGACGACTGTTGACTGATCAACTGACGACTAAACTCCTTTTCTTTACAATCCCAAATGAACAAGCTGCAAAAATTAGGAAAGGGATTAGTATTGCTGGTCCGCCGGCCGTCGGCCATCAATGCCCTGCTGGAAGAAGATGCTTTTCAAAAACAACTTTTTCTAAACCGGTTTGCATTACCCAATGGCTTGCCGTATGTACAACTTGCGGATTTGATTTCCGTAGATCAGGTAGCAATACAATGCTCTTTGTTAGAAGGGGGCTCTTCACCGGCCGATTATTTACTACTGGCCGGGCTGGCCCAAAAGCAGGGTGGCCACTATTTTGAAATTGGTACCTGGCGGGGCGAAAGTGTACTGAATGTGGCGGCTTATATGCAAAGTGCCACAACGCTGAATCTGCCTGTCGTAACTATTGTACAACAAGGTGGCCCCGAAAATTATGCTTCGCAGATGGGTTGGTTTTCAAAACCTGTTTCCAATGTTCAACATATAGAAGCGGATTCACGCACCTTCGATTTTGCCAGCCTGCAACAGCAGTTTGATCTGGTATTTATTGATGGTGACCACCGTTATGCGTCGGTGAAAAGCGATACGGAAAACGTTTTCAAACATTTGGTAAAAGCCAATACCATTGTGGTATGGCACGACTATGGCCGCAGCCCGGAGCAGCCCCGCTGGGAAGTAATAAGGGGCATCATGAACGGCCTTCCTGACGGACATCAGCAACATCTATACGCTGTTACGAATACACTTTGCGCTATTTATTACCCGTTTCAGATAAAAGCTTCAACCCAAACCTTTCCGCAAACACCACAAGGACTTTACACCATTCGAATAACGCAACCGTAGTACAAATGGGCAATAAGCAACAGGCAATTACTAAGCTATGCGAACGGATAGCGGATTTATACCACTTATTCAACCATCATAATTGAATTACTGCATTAATACTACATTCAATTTTGTTGCGGACTTTACTTTTGCTATTCAAACCCGGCTTGCGTATTGCCTGTTGTCCATTGCCTGTTTTGATCTGATATAAAGGGTTTTCTGTATTCTTGTATTTCATGCTAACTGTTGACTATCGACTGCCGACTGTTGACTGGTTTTGCTTTCTAAACTATCTTTTATGCTAATTCCCGAAGACCTTATTTTAGAAAACGATCGTGTTTTACTGCGTTCATTACAATACGACGATTTGAAATATTTAGCCCCGTTTGCGTTGCACGAACCGGATACCTGGCAATTCTCCATTACAGCAGTGAAAGGCGAAGCAGGCATGAAAAGCTATATTGAAGGCGCTGTTACCGGCAGAGTAGAAGGCCATTCATTTCCGTTTATTGTTTTTGATAAACAGGCAGATAAATATGCAGGCTGTACCCGGTACTACGATATACAGCCGGCTAACCAATCCCTGCAACTGGGCTATACCTGGTATGGCCAACAATTCCGTCGTACCGGGCTGAACCGCCATTGTAAATTACTGCTGCTGCAACATGCTTTTGAACAATTAGGAATGGAGCGGGTAGAATTTCGGGCGGACAATAATAACCAACGATCTATTGATGCCATGAAGGCGATTGGTTGTGTACCCGAAGGCGTATTGCGCAGCCATTTACCCCTGCCCAATGGCAGCCGGCGGGATAGTATTGTACTTTCTATTTTAAGAAATGAATGGGAGGGGGGTGTTAAGGAAAAATTACAAAAAATGATCCGCTGACATTTTATTTGCCCAAATACCCGTCATTCGCCACATTTGCACACTTATGATGCAACCGGTTGAGGCTTACTTCCCCTTTCTTACGCACCCATCTTCCATAGTTATTACAATGCACCAAAAGCCTGATGGTGATGCAATGGGCTCAGCATTAGGCATGTACCATTTTCTGCTGCAGTTTGGTCATCAGGTGCAGGTAATCTCACCCACTAACTGGTCGTCGTTCCTGAACTGGATGCCTGGCTGCGAAAAAGTATTGGATTTTGAAAAATATGGAGAAGCTGCTATTAAAAGCATCAGCCACGCCGATTATATTTTCTGCCTCGATTTTAATGTGCTGCACCGTACCAGGCATATGGAAAACTACATTCATTCAGCTGCCGCAAAATCTATTTTAATTGATCACCACGAGCAGCCGCAGGTAGCTTTTTTTACCTATGGCATTAGCAATACGGCTAAAAGCAGCACCTGCGAAATGGTGTACGATTTCATTGTTGCCAGCGGCCATGCCGAAAAAATTACCCTCGATGTAGCGCAGTGTTTATACACAGGTGTAATGACCGATACCGGCTCATTCCGCTTTACGGCCACCAGCGCCAGTGTACACAAAATGGTAGCGCACTTAAAAGAGTTAGGATTAGAACATACGCCGGTACATGATCTTATTTATGACAATTACGGTGAGAACCGCCTGCGTTTCCTGGGATTTGTATTACTGAACCGGATAGAAATATTTTACGAATACAATACTGCCCTCATTGCTATCACCAAAGCCGACCTGCAACGTTTTCATATCCAAACCGGCGATACCGAAGGTCTCGTAAATTATCCGCTTTCAATACAGGGCATCCGCATGGCTGCATTGGTGATTGACCGGGATGAAGAACGCAAATGGAGTTTTCGCAGCAAAGGCAAACTGGATGTAAATACATTTGCCCGTACCTATTTCAATGGCGGCGGACATTTTAACGCAGCCGGTGGCAGGTCGAACGATACCCTCAATGATACCGTTGAATTATTTAAAAAAGCGATTGAATACGAAAAAGAACGATTTCAGAAAGAAACAAATGAACACCATTAAAAACGCAATTTTTGGCTGCCTGCTGGCAGCAACAGCCCTGGCCGGCTGCGGCCATTCCAGTTATAAAAAAACGTCCACCGGTATGGTGTACGATATTATTTCCGATGGAAAAGACAGCCTGATAAAGAACGGGGACTTTTTAAAAATTCATTACAAATTTGTACTGAATGGCGACTCTGTATTGGAAAACACTTTTGACCGCATACCTGCATACGGGGCTGCCGATACCACTAAACTGAATCTGCACAATTTCACGGATCTGTTACCATTGCTGCGGGTAGGTGACAGCGTGGAGTTTGTACGTTTTGTAGACACCTTACGTAAAATGGGTCAGATACCACCCAACGACACTATCATGAAGCCCGGTTCTACCATAAAAGGAAGCGTAAAAGTGCTGAAACGATTTAAAAACGAGGCAGAACTGCAGGCGGATTATATGCAGGAAGAGGATAAGGAACTGCAACGGGAAATAGCAGGTATTAAAACTTACTTAAAGGATAATAAAATTTCGGCAGAGCAAACAGCTAAAGGCGTATTTGTGCAGATGATTAACCCCGGCAGCGGTATGCAGGTAGATACCGGTACTTCCATAGCAGTAATGTACACCGGCAAAACCATGGCTACCGGCAAAAACATGGCCGGGCAAATGTTCGATTCCAATATAGAAGCACAATTTAACCATAAGGGTCAGCCTTTCGAATTTGTGGTAGGTGCAAGCCAGGTAATACCCGGTTGGGACGACGGTCTGAAAAAATTTAAACAGGGCGGCAAAGGGAAACTGTATATACCGGCCATGCTGGCTTACAAAAACCGCCCCGCCAGCGAAATTATTAAGCCATACAGCAACCTGATGTTTGATGTGGAAGTAGTAAGTGTAAAGAAAGCAGCACCACAGCAGGTGCAGGCCGGTCCACCGCAAATGCACTGATAATACCAATCAGCAGTTGATTTCAAGAATATATTTAGCGGCTGTCTCGATTTTTGAGACAGCCGCTTTTTTTTGGGTACCTGATGGAGAAAACATTCGTATATGCGTTTCCGAAAGCCGTCATTTAGATGAGTACTAATACTGCATTAATCTGCCTGCTGGTAAAGTCCTGCTTCCAGGGCAATCCTTTCTAATACCATGTCCGTAGATAAGTTTGCCGGCAAAGGCAGGTATGCTTCGCCGGATGATTATCTGCGGCGGGAAAGGAACAAGGAGACAAGAGTGCAAGCGGATGATATCTTCATGTTAATACAGCTATTAATTATCATGGAACGATGGATTCCGTATTGACTGACAAACCGGGAACACCGTAAGGGGAAATATGTATGAGTTTTATGGATAATAATAGCAACTGTTGAAACAATAGCATAATTATCTTGTTATTGATAATCACAATGTTAATTACATTTGATTATCCAAAACGCTTGAAAACCAAAACACATTATTTTGTACAAGCTAAGAAAATTCCTTCTTAATAATCAGATTGCACCCAAATGGCTTATCTTCTTTCTTGATTTGGGCATTTGCATTTTTGCTATTATCCTGGCGGATTTGCTGCGTTTTAACTTTGAGCTACGCAACATTACCTTTCACGATTATTCGCTGGCGTACCATTCGCTGATTATCTTAGGTACAAATGCACTGTTTTTTTATCTTACCCGTACGTATGAGGGTATTATTCGCTTTTCCGGTTTGGGAGAAGCCTTACGTACCATTGGCGCTTTATCACTGTCACTCATCCTTCTTACTTTGGTGAATGTGTTGATGGCTGGCATGCAGGTAAGTGTACCTATTCCTACATCTGTACTGTTTATTTACTTTTTTATTGCCTCTTTTTTAATAGTTGGCTATCGGTTACTGGTAAAATATTTGTACCGCCACAGCCTTACCATCGGTAGTAACACCAATGTGGTTATTTATGGTGGCGAGCTCCACGGTACACAACTCAAAAATACCATTGAGCAAGCCTCTAATTACACCTATAAAGTAATTGCCTTTATTGATGATGATATTAACTTTATTGGCAAGTCGATTGATAATATTAAAATCTTTTCCTTTGAGCAAATTAAACATGTATTAAAAAGCTGGAATATTGGCCTGCTGTTATTTGCCAAACAGGAAATGGATTTAACGGAAAAAAACAATATTGTTGATTACTGCCTTACGCATAATATTGAACTGAAAAATGTACCACCCGTAGAAGAGTGGATACAGGGTCACCTGAACATTTCGCAATTAAAAGAGGTTCGTATTGAAGAACTGCTTGGCCGCCCTTCCATAGATCTTAAAAAATCGGGGGTTACCGGTTTTTTAAAAAATAAACGCATCCTTATTACAGGAGCAGCCGGTTCTATTGGCAGTGAATTAGCCCGGCAAATTGCCGCCATCAGCCCAACGCTGCTTATCCTGTGCGACCAGATGGAAACCGGCCTGCACGATCTGGAGTATGAGCTTAAAAACAGTTTTCCCGAATGCCCCGATCCGGTAATGTATATTGGTAATGTAAGGGATGTGTTCACGATGGAAAATATGTTCCAGCGTTTCGAACCTGATATTGTATTTCATGCAGCGGCTTACAAGCATGTTCCCATTATGGAATATCACCCCAGCGAAGCCATCCGGAACAATGTAATGGGAACGAAAGTGCTGGCCGACCTGAGCATAAAATATGGTGTGGAGCGCTTCCTGTTAGTCTCAACCGATAAGGCTATTAATCCTACCAATATCATGGGCGCCAGCAAGCGGATAGCCGAAATATATGTGCAATCGCTGGGCAACCGTAACCGTAAAGTAGCACATGTGTCCAGCCCTGATACGGATGACCGTATTAGCAAGATGCAAATCAGCAGCCCGGGCGCCACTAAATTTATTACTACCCGGTTTGGTAATGTGCTGGGCAGCAATGGATCGGTTATTCCACGGTTTAAAGAACAGATAGCTAATGGTGGGCCTGTAACGGTAACCGACCCGGAGATTATCCGCTACTTTATGACCATCCCTGAAGCCTGCAGCCTGGTGCTGGAAGCAGTAACAATAGGTCAGGGTAGCGAAATTTTTATTTTTGATATGGGCGATCCGATTAAAATTCTCGATCTGGCCAAAAAGATGATTCGCCTCAGCGGATATACCCCAGGTAAGGATATACAGATAAAATTTACCGGCCTGCGGCCCGGCGAAAAATTGTATGAAGAACTGCTGAATAAAAAGGAGCAGGTAGTGCCTACCCATCATAAAAAAATCCTGATTGCTAAAGTAATGGAGTACGATTTTTATGAGATTAACAGGTCAATAGACGATCTGATCCAAAAAGCGCAGATGAACCGGGATGAGGAGGTAGTACGCAAAATGAAACGAATGCTGCCGGAGTTTGTTAGTAAGAATTCCCTACATGCATCGTATGATGAAGTGAACCCGGACAATTTGGCTGCCTCTCATTAGTGCAACCGGTTTCAGATAGTATTACTTTTCGTATTTAGATATAATATTTAGGTTAGCAAAAGATAGGCCCGCTTTTGGCAAATAAACGTGCCGCTAACCCCTGTTATCCGGCTAATTGCAAGTTTTAAGCTTATGCTTACTATTGTGAAGGCTCCTATCTAAATACTATCCATGGGATTATTCAGTTTTTTTTCTCCTGCTTCTGCCAGGCCTGCCGTCGATAGCCTGGCTTTTTTAGGTGTCGATATGCATAGTCACCTGCTGCCAGGCCTGGACGACGGTAGCCAGGATGTAGAAGATTCAGTGAGCTTTATTAAAGAACTATACCAGCTTGGTTACCAGAAATTTATTTGTACACCTCATATCATTAGTGACCTGTATCCAAATAACCGTGGCACAATAAAACCTGCTTATGAATTACTGAAACAAAGGCTGCTGGATGAAAAAGTACCGGTAGAAATACAGTTTTCCGCAGAGTTTATGGTGAATATTGATTTTGAAGAAGTAATCAGCAAAAACGAATTGCTGCCATTTGGTGATAATTACCTGCTGATTGAGATGAGCTACCTTGCTGCATCGCCAAATATCCGGGAGGTGATTTTTGAACTGATCATGAAAGGGTACAAGCCCATATTGGCTCACCCGGAACGGTATAACTATTACCATCACAATGTCGAATCACTTGAGGATTTCCGGGAGGCCGGCTGTCTGCTCCAGGTGAATTTATTATCGCTTACCGGCTATTATGGTAAAAGCGTTAAAAAAGTGGCAGAACATCTCATCCGGCAAAAAATGGTATCGTTTGCCGGTACCGATCTGCACCATGAACGCCACTTGGCGTTGCTGCAAAAGCTGGCAGCGGATCAAAAAATACTGGAGCTTTTGCATGAGATAGAGTGGAAAAATAATAGTTTGTAATTTGTAAGTAAGATAAACAGTAGCAACAAGGCGGTCAGAAGACAGTTAGCAGGAATCCAACAATTACAGTAAAACGTAGGATACTTTACTGACACAGCATAATTATTCAGCTCTTTTCTTTACTAATGCCTGCTGCTTTCTGCTCAACTTGTTTCATCTGCTTTATCTACATTCACCTTTCTCCAAAACCAGCCGCCCATGAGAAAGCTATTTCCCATTCTCCTGTGTATCCTGCCATTCCATATAAACGCCCAGCAAAATCTTTCCTTGCTTACCATCGAAAAAATAATGCAGGATCCTAAGTGGATGGGCACTTCGCCATCCGATTTGCGGTGGAGCGCTGATGGTAAATACCTGTTCTTCCGGTGGAACCCCGAAGGAGCGGTAGCCGATTCGTTTTATTACATTACCCCTCAAAATACCACTCCGCAAAAAGCCACCGCTGCACAATTACAGCAAACCGTTTATTATAACAATGCTGCTTTTAACACCAGCCTCACTGCGTACACGTACAGCCAATACGGTGATGTATATGTGGCGCAGATAAAGGATGGTTCCGTACATCGTATTACGCAAACCACCGATACGGAATCCGGCCCGCAGTTTTGTTTCAACGATACCCGAATCGTATATCGCCGGGATTTGAATTTGTTTTCGGTGGACCTGGCGTCCGGCCTCACCACACAGCTTACCAATTTTAAAAGAGGAACGGCGCCGCCGAAAGAAGACAAAGTAATCGGCGCCAATGCCCAAGAGAAATGGCTGGCTGCCGATCAGTTACAAACCTTTGAGGTATTACGGCAGCGTAAGCAAAAACTGGAACTGACGGATTCGCTAAACCGGAAGTTGCAGCCGAAAGAATTACGTAGTTTATACACGGAGGATAAGATTCTGCAAAGTGTTACCATTAGCCCTACCGGACGGTTTATTACCTACCGGTTATTCAAATTACCAGTAGGTATAAAAAGCGTAATCGTTCCTAATTACGTAACCGAAACAGGTTTTACGGCCGATTTGAATACCCGCACCAAAGTAGGCGGCCCGCAAGGCACGTATGAATCTTTTGTGTATGATCGGGAACGGGATATGGTACTGCCCATCCGTACTGCTCCCCTGCCCGGTATTACTGATCTGCCGGATTATGTTAAGGATTATCCTAAAAAAGACACAGCTAAGAGCGATACAGCTAAACCCAAAAAGCCGCAGTTGAGGCCGGTAATAATAGATGGCCCTTACTGGAATGAAAGTGGCACCCGTGCTTTTGTGGACATTACATCGCAGGATAATAAAGACCGGTGGCTGATGCTGCTGGATGCAGCTACCGGAAAGCTATATTTGGCCGACCGGCAGCGGGATGAAGCCTGGATTGGCGGCCCGGGTATTTTTAGTGCAAACAGTAAAAATTATTGGATCAATAACGAAACTTTCTGGTACCAGTCTGAAAGGAGCGGTTATAGCCATTTGTACACCTACAGTACGATTGACAGCACCAAAAAACAACTCACCAGCGGAAATTTTGAAGTACAGAACGTGCAACTTTCCAATGACCGGAAAATCTTTTATCTAACTACAAACGAAGTACATCCCGGCGAGCAGCATCTATACAAAATGGCTGTAATGGGTGGACGCCGGGAACGCATTACGACGATGACCGGCGCCAACCTGGCTACGCTTTCACCTGATGGCAAAACCGCAGCTATTTTATACTCCTACAGTAATAAACCCTGGGAACTATACCTGCAAAATACAATACCCGGCACCACAGCTAAACAGATTACCAGCAAAGCGCAAAGCGCTGCTTTTGCTGCTTATCCATGGCGGGATCCGAAAATATTTACCATAAAAGCCAGGGATGGCCAGTCTATTTATTCCAGGTTGTACCAACCTGCCAAACCCAATGCTGCAAAAGCGGCCGTCATATTTGTGCATGGAGCAGGCTACCTGCAAAATGCCCATAAATGGTGGAGTAGTTATTTCAGGGAATACATGTTCAATAATTTTTTAGTTGATAATGGCTATACGGTGCTGGACATTGATTACCGGGGCAGTGCCGGATACGGCCGGAATTGGCGCACAGGCATTTACCGCTATATGGGCGGCAAAGATTTAAATGACGAAATGGATGCTGTGCAATATTTAATTGATTCGCTGCAAATAGATCCGAAACACATTGGCATGTATGGCGGATCGTATGGCGGATTTATGACTTTAATGGCTTTGTTTACTCAACCTGGTAAAATAGCAGCTGGTGCTGCGCTTCGGCCCGTAACCGACTGGGCACATTACAACCATGGTTATACCAGCAATATCTTAAATGAACCCACCACCGACAGCATTTCTTATCGCCGCAGTTCGCCTATCTATTTCGCATCTGGTTTGCAGGATCACTTGTTGATATGCCATGGCATGGTGGATGTAAATGTGCATTTTCAGGATGTGGTGCGGCTTACGCAACGCTTAATTGAATTAGGTAAAAACAATTGGCAGTTAGCCCCTTACCCTATGGAAGATCATGGCTTTGTAGAACCTAGTAGCTGGACGGACGAGTACAAACGGATTTACCGGTTGTTTGAGAGCAGCCTCACCTCTCGTTCTCCTCTCCAACGGAGAGGAGATGCCCCTGCGCATTAGTGCTGATATAATATATTCATGGAGTTTATAAAGCGCAGTCTTTAAAAATAAAATAGTGTTACATTAAGGCCATTTTGCCTGCTCTTTTTAGAAGAAACCATCAAGGCAAAGCGGCTTAACCAACAATTTGAGCTTATGTATTATTAGCTTTCACAGCATTCAATCAAATTTCAATACTGTTATAACACACAAATAACTGCGGCTTACTGATAGAAAATTATTTACAAAACTGCACAGGGGCATCTCCCTCCGTTGGAGGGAGAATGAGAGGGAGGCTTTTAAAGTATTTCGCATCTTCATCCGTCTTCCTGTAATAAAGGATACTAACCTCACGGAATGGCAACAAAGGCTGGCGATAACATCGTAACGACTATTAAGGAATATGGCAAACGGCTGTTTGGCTTTATCCGTGGCAAGGTCAGCAGCGACGAAGATGCGGAAGATGTGCTGCAGGATGTGTGGTACCAGCTAAGCAATGCGGTAAACCTGGGGGAGATAGAACAAATGAGTGGTTGGCTGCACCAGGTAGCCCGTAATAAAATTACCGACCGCCAACGCAAAAAAACACCGGAACTACTCGATGATTTTGAAACAGAAGATGACGACGGTAGTTTTAGTTTTAAAGAAATATTGCTGGCCGATGATACGGATAACCCGGAAACCCGCTACCTGAGGGATGTGTTTTGGAAAGAGCTGTTTGCTGCTTTAGATGAACTGCCGGAAAAGCAACGGCAGGTGTTTGTGTGGAACGAAATGGAAGATCTGACTTTGCAGCAAATTGCCGACAACACGGGCGAAAACCTAAAAACCATTATTTCCCGCAAGGGTTATGCCGTGAAGCACCTGCGGGAACGCCTGCAGGATTTATATGCCGAACTACTCATGTACTGAAAGCAAACTATTATGTATAATCAACAAAGAAAGTTTCGGGAACCACGAAGGAGGTTTTTGTTTGTGCTGTTTGGCCCGCTGCTGTTGCTTGGCATGGGTGCCGTAGTAATGCTGCTATGGAATGCCATATTGCCGCGACTGCTGACCCTGAACCGTATCGCCTATTGGCAGGCAGTTGGACTGTTATTATTATGCCGCATTTTATTTGGAGGTTTTGGTTTTAGAGGCAGGGGCGGCGGAGGCTTTAGTGGTCCGCAGGGAGGAATGTACTGGCGTAATAAATGGCATAGTATGACGGATGAGGAAAGGGCAAATTTTAAAAACGAATGGCGTAAAAGATGCGACGAAAGAAAAAAAGCTAATTAGCAATTAGCAAATGTGCAAATGGCTCAATAGCTCAACGAATACAAAATACAATGAAAACAGGCAAATTGATAAAACAAGCAACGGATTAAAATCTGTTGTTACAAAATGGCTTGTGCCTACAGTTCCAGGGATTGAAATCCCTGGCTACAATATGAATCGTGCCTACGGCACTTTAAGGAAAAAGGCAGCTTGTAGTCCTGTAGGGACGATCCATATTGTAGCAACGGATTTTAACCCGTTGTATACCGTTGTATAGCCCAAATCAAAAATCCTAATTCCTACATCACAATTTTTTACATCACTGCCTCTACCACATTCCTGATAATCTTTGGCTTGCCCAGCGTGTAATAGTGCAGCACCGGTACGCCAAATGTTCTCAGTTCACGGCTTTGTTTAATCAGCCATTCCTGCCCTACAATTTCAACATCCGCATCTGTTTTGCATTTCATTACCTCCAGGCTCAGTTCTGTAGGAATATCCACATGAAAAATACGGGGTAATACTGTCAACTGTTTCTTGGTAGTAATGGGTTTTAATCCGGGTATGATGGGTATGTCGATACCTGCTTCTTTGCAATATTTTACATAATCAAAGAATTTCTGGTTATCAAAAAACATTTGTGTCATGATAAAGTCTGCCCCGGCATCTACTTTGGCTTTCATCTTTTGCATATCAATCTCCAGATTTGGCGCTTCAAAGTGTTTTTCCGGATAGCCGGCTATACCGATGCAAAAGTTAGTTTTACCACCGTTTAAAATATCGTCTTCCAGGTAAATGCCGTTGTTCAGATTTTCTACCTGTTTCAGCAGGTCAATAGCATAGGCATGGCCACGGGGGTCCGGTATAAAAGCGGCTTCATTTTTTTCGGCATCACCACGTAATACCAATACGTTGTCAATGCCCAAAAAATTCAGGTCGATCAGTGCATTTTCTGTTTCCTGTTTGCTAAAGCCACCACAGATAAGATGTGGTACTGTATCTACATTGTAATGATTGCGGATGGCAGCGCATATGCCCACCGTTCCGGGCCGCTTACGTACTTCCACTTTATCGAACGTGCCATCCGCTTTTTTCTTGAACATGCTTTCGCTGCGGTGGTAGGTTACATTGATAAAGGGGGGCTTAAATTCCATCAGCGGATCCATGTGGTCGTATAAAGTCTGGATGGTCTTGCCTTTTAAGGGCGGCAGTACTTCAAATGATACAGCCGTTTCGCCGTTAGCGGTTTCAATATGTTCTGTTACGGTCATTCTTACAGCAGAAATTTTGGCCTGCAAGATAGAGTACCAAATTAGCAAATATGCAAATTAGAAAATGTGCAAATGAAAAACCGTAACAAGGCAGACCTTCTTTCCATTAAATTCAGAAATACATTACATGCGGGTAGGAGAATGCAAAAGCTAAATAGCGGTTTGTGTGGAACTTTAAGAGTGCAGTGGCATTTGCAGATTTGCTAATTGGCTAATTTGCACATTTTAATACCACCATTTTGAACCTTACAATTACTACCCGAAACCTGGTAAAAATATATAAAAGCCGCACTGTTGTAAACCAGGTAAGTATTGAGGTAAGCCAGGGCCAGATTGTAGGCTTGCTTGGGCCGAACGGAGCTGGTAAAACGACCAGTTTTTACATGGTAGTTGGTCTGATAAGGCCAGACGATGGTAAGGTATTTCTAAATGATCAGGATATTACTAAACTGCCCATGTATAAGCGGGCCCAAATGGGTATCGGTTATTTGCCACAGGAGGCCAGTGTTTTCCGTAAGCTTAGCGTGGAGGATAATATTTTGGCTGTACTGGAAATGACCCGGCTAACTAAAGCCGAACGGCATCGAAAAATGGAAACATTGCTGGACGAATTCAACCTGCACCATGTACGAAAGAACAATGGTGATACCCTCAGCGGCGGTGAGCGCAGGCGTACGGAAATTGCCCGTGCCCTGGCCGTTGATCCGAAGTTTATTTTGCTGGATGAACCCTTTGCCGGTGTGGACCCCATTGCCGTAGAGGACATCCAGAGTGTAGTGGCCCGGCTAAAATACCGCAACATCGGCATCCTGATTACCGACCATAATGTAAACGAAACCTTATCTATCTGCGACCGTGCATACCTGCTGATTGACGGCAAAATCTTTAAACACGGCACAGCCGAAGAACTGGCCGACAACGAACAGGTACGTAAGTTATACCTGGGAACCAATTTTGTGCTTCGCCGTAAAGACTGGCTGATGGAGCAGGGAAAAGCCGTTGCCATGGAGGAAGAAAAAGAGGGATAACTTTATGATGTTTCTCAAAAGAAAAACTACTTTTAAGGCATGATAGATATTGAAGAATTGAAAAAGCTGCCAACGCATGTAAAAGTTGACCTGATTGACCAGTTATTGCATAGTATTGATGACAATGAAGATAATGGACAGGAAGCAGATGAATCTGATGCTGACACGGAAATTATAAAGGAAATGGTACGAAGATTAGAGGATATGGAGTCAGGAAAAGATCCCGGCTATACTTGGGAAGAAGCGGAAGCAATCTGGTTGAATACCATAAAAAATGCAAGAGAAGTACATGGACAGATTTAAAATTTCTGTTAGTAGTCTTGCCACACAGGATGTACAACACATATTGCTTTGGTACCAGGAAATAGAACCAACTCTTGCTACAAAATTTTGTCGGAGTTACGTAAGTTTTATGAACGCATCGCAATCAATCCAGAACTTTATGGGGTTTTTAATGTGAATCAGCAAATAAGAAAAATCCGGTTCAAAAAGTTTCCATATTTTATATCGTATTAAGAATAAGACAGTTAGAATTGCCGGCAGCATTCATAAGTCCCGTTCAGATGAATTTATTAAAGACCGCTACCTCTAAAAACCTTATCATTTTCTTTAGCAATCAACACTAAAATTATTAGCCGGATTGCATATTTGTAGATATATTTACAAACAGTTATTGGAGGTGAAAACCTACTTTGGCTGCACATCTTTTAAACTAATAAAGTAACAAACATGAGTACAGCAACCGCAGAAAAGAACACAGCAAATTCAGAAAAAAGTACATTGAATTCAGAAAAACTGAAAGCGCTGAAACTGACCATCGACAAGATTGACAAAGACTTTGGTAAAGGCAGTGTAATGATGATGAATGAGCGGCCTGCCGGTGCCGTGGAGGTGGTTTCTACCGGTTCTATCGGGCTGGATGTGGCTCTTGGTATAGGTGGCCTGCCACGTGGCCGGGTGATTGAAATTTATGGCCCTGAATCTTCCGGTAAAACAACCATTGCCACACACGTAATTGCTGAAGCACAAAAGAAAGGCGGTATGTGCGCTTTTATTGATGCGGAACATGCATTCGACAGCGGTTATGCACAAAAGCTGGGTGTTGATATTGATAACCTGCTGATTTCACAACCCGATTATGGCGAGCAGGCCCTGGAAATTGCCGACCGGTTAATCCTTTCCGGTGCGCTGGATGTAGTGGTAATTGACTCTGTGGCAGCATTGGTACCCAAAGGCGAACTGGAAGGCGAAATGGGCGACAGCAAAATGGGTTTGCAGGCACGTTTAATGAGCCAGGCACTACGTAAACTTACCGCTACTATTCATAAAACAAATACCATCTGTATATTTATTAACCAGTTGCGGGAAAAGATTGGCGTTATGTTCGGTAGCCCCGAAACCACAACCGGTGGTAATGCCTTAAAGTTCTATGCTTCTGTACGGTTGGACATCCGCCGTATTGCACAGATAAAAGATGGCGATGAAGCGGTAGGTAACCGTGCCAGGGTAAAAGTGGTGAAAAATAAAGTGGCGCCCCCATTCCGCCAGGCCGAGTTCGATATTATTTTCGGTCAGGGCATCAGCAAGCTGGGCGAAATTGTAGATATGGGTGTTGAACTGGGCGTTGTAAACAAAAGCGGAAGTTGGTTTAGCTACGAAGCTAATAAACTGGGCCAGGGCCGTGATGCCGTAAAAGAGCTGCTGCGTGACAACCCTGAATTAGCCAATGAAATTGAAGGTAAAATAAGAGCGAAAATAGCAGAGGCATCAGCAGCCTAAATATTTTGAATTTAATAAAAAACCTGTGGGCAGCACTCACAGGTTTTTTTATACAAGTATATAACAGCATGGGTGTAGGAAACCTGTTAAAGTAACAGTTTTTATTAAGGTGTTTTGTAGGAACGTGCCTTGCGGCACGTTCAGTAACCATCACAGAATACGTCGTTAGGCGTGTTCCTACAGCATCCCCGGCATACCGCAGTACAAATGACGATTACGATCCCAATTATTGAACCTGCCTGGTTTGTCCTTTATTATCGATAATAGTAACGTTTGCCATAGTTGTAGTTACATCAAAAAACCTGGCTGACTGTGAAAGGAATGAATTGCCGTAATAAAATTCCTTTTTCTCGGTAGTGCCGTTTTTATATTTGATGATGGCGTATTGATCTGTCGGGTTGATGGAAACCGGCTTTATTGTTCGTTTCAGTTGAAACACTTTCAGGGCATCTTTATACTGGCTGGCTGCCACCAGGTAAGTACCCTTACCTGATAATAATTTAACCAGCGCCTTACCATTGCCAGGAATATAGATACCGCTTTGCATAATAGAAAGTGGCGTAAAACCACCATTGCCATTGCCTTTTAATAGTAATCCATTCAGTGCATCAAACCTGCCAATGGATACTTCGGTTCCATAATCATTTCCATTCATCAGTACATCCATATTGCCATCTCCGTCAAAATCGTCTGCTACCATGCCATTTAATGCAGACACCTGTGCCTCTTTTGGTAATGGAATCATCGTAAATTTTCCGCCTCCTTCGTTTCGTAAATAGCAGGATTGCAGCATAGTTGCCTTCATACGCTGGGCATCTTTCATCACCGCTGCCGGAAAGATGTCACTCATGGTAGCCGTAGCAAATGGTTTATAAGTATCATATCTTTTTTTCAAAGAAGGGATCCTATCAATAATATCGTCCCGGCCCACAGACGGAAATTCTGCTAAATTCCCCTTCGTATCCGGAAGAAACAAAGAGATGATCGGCACATATCCGCCGTTATTCTCAAAATCCTTGGCCGTTATAAAAACCGGGTGTTCGTTACTTGCCTGGTAAAGGGTATTTAGCCCGATGTTGCCGACGATATAATCTGTTCTGCCGGTGTGCCGGAAGTCTCCTGCGACAATGGAATTCCACAAGCCTGTTTTATGACTTATGCCAGTCGTTTGGGTGACGTTCTTAAATTTTCCATTTTCATTTTTCAAAAAAGTAACCGGCATCCATTCGCCGGTAAGTATGAGGTCGGTTTGATTATCATTGTCAAAATCGGTAAACAATGCATCGCAAACCATTCCGATATTCAGCAGGTCAGGAGCCACTTCTTTGGTTACATCTGTAAACTTTGTTTTGCCATTTTCGGTATCATTTCTAAAAATGAAACTACTTACGGGTTTTGGATATTTCCAGGGATCAACCCGGCCTGAAACAAATAAATCCAATTTGCCATCCTTATTATAATCCATCGCTTTTACACAAAGCTTGCTGGTGTAGTTTGCCGGCAGGGCAGTACTGTCCCTGGTAAAATTTCCTTTCCCGTCATTCAGGTACAGCCTGTCCTGGTAAAATTGATTATTGTTTGCATATTTATACCCACCACTGGCAATATATACATCAAGGCTGCCATCGCCGTTTGCATCAAACAGCAACATACCTTCATCTCTCGTATTAAGATGTGTTTCATCTGCCGTGGCCAGCAGGCTTCTTTTTTTAAAATGAGCATCGGGTTGTTGCAAAAAAAGCTGTGGCCCGTTAAAATAATTCCCGGCTGTCACAATATCGTCAAAGCCATTGCCATCAACATCGCCGGCTGCCAGGGCAGGGCAATATTCCGAAAGTTTATGTGGCAACGTTGTTTGTATATTAAAATCAGCAAAGTCAATATCGGCGTCGTTATAATGAATACCAACCGATTTGGTGACCTCTTTGAATAATGGCTGTGTAGTTAATTTCTCAGGCTCCCAACTATATGTTTCTGTAGCATCTTTACTATTTACTTTCAGCACCTGGTCGGCAGCTACTCTTTTGATTGTTTGTTTTTTTTCCTGCGGCCACCTAATGACTACGGAATCAATCATAGTCGTTTTTCCTAATCCGAAATGTGCCATACACTGGTCCGTAGATAAGTAGCCACGATAAGGTGTATTTTCAAAAGCCTGGTGTTTTGAGCCGTCGTAGTAGATGTCAATCCAGGCGCCGATACCGTTTATATTTTGTTGGTTGCCGGTACATTTTACCTGCAAAAAATGAGCGGCTGTGTCATTTGCGTTACGGAGATTATTTCTATATAAAAAAACTTCATCGTTGATATTATTAATTACTATATCCATATCACCATCATTATCTAAATCGGCATAAGCTGCACCGTTTGAGAAGCCGGGAGTGCTTAGTCCCCAATTATCAGTAACATCATTAAAGCTAATACCATCTGTGTTTTTAAAAGCGTATTTCGCCAGTTTCACTTCCGGTATTTTTTTAAGCATCTGTAGTGGCGTTTCGCCGGCAGTGGAATGTTGGCGGTAGGCAATAAAATCATGGTCGGTTACATCCCTGGGAAATCCATTGGTAACGATCATATCCCGGTAACCATCATTGTCAAAATCCTGTATCAGCGGTGTCCAGCTCCAGTCGGTTTGCGCCACGCCACTCATAAAAGCTATTTCACTAAAAACCGGCGCACCGACCGAATCATTTTCGAATAGCCGGGGTCCCTGATTTATTTGCAGCGTATTGCGTATGTATTGATATTGATTGCCATACAATTCGAAATTTCTAAAAGCATTGTAATTAATGGAACCCAGCATCATCTTCTTCCGGTAATTATCTTTTGGGTTCATATCCAGTTCTACCACGTCTGATAATCCATCGTTATTAATATCAATAATATCCTGCCCCATTGCATTAAAAGAGGTATGCTTAAAATACGCTTTACTGCGGTTGGTAAAGGTGCCGTTGTGGTTGTTGATGTATAGGATATTGTCCGACAAAAAATCGTTGCTCACATAAATATCCTTCCAGCCATCCATGTTCATATCTGCAACCGTAGCACCGTGCCCAAAGCCATCCAGCGTAATACCGGCTTCTGCCGAAACGTCCTGAAACACCGGATGATGAAGGGCATTATTTTCATTATTTCGATATAATTTTCCTTTGCTACTCCGTATATCAATGTTCGAACCCTTCCCAAATTTGTTTTCATTGCCGGACGAGGCTCCGTTGACAGTCAGGTACATATCCAGGTCACCGTCGTTATCGTAATCAAAAAAATTAGCCATGGTTGATTGCTCGTGAATATCCAGGCCATATTCCGATGCCATATCTTTAAAATGCGGTATTCCGTCTTTGTCTAATCCCTGGTTTACATATAAAATATTGGTTCTTCTTGAATCCTCGTAGATAGTGTTACAAATATAAATATCCATCAACCCGTCATTATTGATATCAATGATAGCTGCGCTTCTGGCCCATCTTGCCATGCCATCAACACCTGCTTTATCTGTAATGTCCTCAAATTCAAAATTGCCTTTGTTGAGGTACAATTTGCAGGGCACCATATTACCGGTAAAATAAATATCCTGCAAGCCATCATTGTTAAAATCACCAATACCAACACCACCGCCATTGTAAATATTTACAACATTCATTGGGTTAATAGAGTCGTTTTCTGTGATGCTGTTATTGAAATGAATACCGGAATGAGAAGCTGAAATTTTTTTAAATAAACCGGAATGGTTGTTACAGGCTGATAACCATAGCAGGGACAGAGAAATAAGCAGTAGCTGAAAATTTCGCATAACTATTTTAACGGGAGATAAGTAATTATGGCAAAGCAAAATAAGCAAGGTACTAAAGCAAAAAGGTTTCTCACAAGAGAAACCTTTTTTAAAAAAGAATTGTTTTTAATAGCCAGGGTTCTGCTTTAGATTAGGATTTAACGCTATTGCCCCTTGCGGAATTGGCAACAGGGTTTTCTCCACCGTAAGACCTGTATTGTATAAACCATGCTTCTTCGCATCGAAGGTTGGGCCCGGCGCCGGGTTAATAACAGGCTCATAGCTGCCATCCACAGTACCATTAGCTGCTTTTACAAAAGCAATTGCCACATCGTTACCGGCCCGGCATAAATCATAAAACACAGAGTATTCACCACTGAGTTCATGCCGGTATTCGCTCAGTACCATTTGTAAAGGGTCCGTAATTGCTACACCAGGGGTTCCATTATAATTAGCACTATCCTTCATGATAGCAGGTGCCAGGCCTGCTCCGCCCCAGGCCCGGTCCCGAACTGTTTTCAAATCAGCCATTGCTCCGGGCACGTCGCCGGTGCGCACTTTGCATTCGGCCCTGCTAATCAAAACTTCAGCATAACGCATGAGAATCTGATTTTGGTCACCAAAAATTCTTTGAGGGCCATAATTGCCGGTCAGGTTTGGATCTCTCCATTTTTTGGCGCAAAAATATCCGGTACGGGCGCCATCCGTTCCATACCACGGTCTGGTCAACGTTCCAACCGTATTCAGGATGGTGCCATTATCTGCTTTATATTTTGCGTCGCCGGCGGCAAAACCTGATACTACCGGAGGATAACCTTTTAATCCACCCCATGTGGCAATAATTCCGGGGCTTGCCAGGGTATCGCCGGGGCCGACGATTGTAAGCAGCTTCCGCTTATCCCCTTGTTGATATGAACTCCATAGTGCCGGGTTGCCATAATCATACCCCTGCTGCGTTACTTCTTCAGGCCAGCTAAAGCTATCTATCCAACCCAATTCAGCCCCGGGCGGCTGCCAGCTTCCACCCCAGTCCTGCGGATCACCGGCTTTTTTTGCAAACTGCACTTCAAAAAGCGACTCGTCATTATTCTGTTTGTTGTATTCATTCGCATCTGCAAACGTTGGCATCAAATGGTAATTATTAGTTAGCTCCGGGTTGTTAAATGCTGCCAATGCAGCTGTATAATCTTTTAGCCACATACGTGCTGCCCCTTCGTACGCATAAGCTGCACCTCTGGTTGCTCTTCCTAAATCAGCTGTGGGCAGTGCTGTTTTTGATATCAATAAAGCCTCGGCCTGCTGCATATCAGCCACTACCTGCCTGAACACAGAATCACGGGAATCTCTTCCCCGTAAACCCAGGTTTACCGTACCACTTGTATCTGTTTCTAAGGGAACACCACCAAAAGAAGCAGCCAGGTAATAAAAGGTCATACCCCGCAGAAAAAAAGCTTCGCCACGCAAACGGGCTGCTAACTGAGGCGTAACGATCCCTTTGCGTTGTGCAGTGGTAATGATGTTAAATGCCGAATTTGCCCTGGCAATACCAATATAGGATTGGTTCCAGAAAGTAATGAGCCCTCCAAAAGTTGCCGGTATTTGATAGTTATTCCAGAATACATCGCCACCCCAGTTAAAAAAATCATGAGATCCGAAGTTAGCCCTATACCAGATGCACTTTTTCAGCAGATCGCTGTTCTGGTACGTATCATAGATACTGTTTACTAAAGCTACTACATCTGCAGACTTATTAAAAGTAGCATCGGCGGTGCCCTGAAATGTATTGGATTGCTCCAGAAAACTTTGCTTACAGGCAAGTGGGACTGCCCCAACTAAAAAGCATGTTATAATAATTATAAACAGTTGGACTCTTTTCATATTGCTATTTTTAATTGTTCGTTATTTAGAAGGTAACATTTAAACCAAATGTAAAAAACCTGGATGACGGATAAATTCCGTTGTCCACACCATTGAAAACAGGATTACCACCCTGTATTCCGATTTCCGGATCAAGCCCGGTATATTTCGTAATGGTGAACAGGTTTTGTGAAGAAATATAGACCCTCAGTTTTGATAGCGTAAACCTTTTAGACAAACTGCCTGGCAGCGTGTACCCCACCGTAAGATTTTTTAATTTCAGGAAACTACCGTTTTCAACCCAGGCGCTGGACGGAACATTGTTAAGTGTATTATCATCATTCGCCAGTGCCCTGGTATACCGGTCTGATGGTCTTGTGGGTGTCCAGTAATTCTGGAAATATTTCGTACTAACATTTTCCACTCCCTCTGAACCTCTTTTCTGGAAAGACTCCAGGTTACTTTCTATATAGTTGAGTATTTTGTTTCCGTAAGTCCCGTAGAAGTACAGGTTGAAATCCCATGTTTTGTAGGTGGCATCTAAATTAAGACCACCAAAAAATTTAGGCTGCGGACTGCCTAAACTTATTCTGTCAGAAGCATTTACTACACCATCGCCGTTTATATCGGCAAAATAACGATCACCAGGTTTTGTAGCAGCCCGGTAATAGATACTACCGGGTGCTTTTGAATTTAACGCATTTATCTGTGCCTGCGATTGAAAAACACCCAGTGATTTGTACCCGTAAAATTCGCCTACTTTTTCTCCGACTACTGAATGGCTAAATTCATTCCAGCCTTGCCCTGTTAAACTAAAGCCGAAGTTTGCATTTGTTAATGCATTCGTTCCGGAAGTAATACTTGTAAGCCTGTTCCTGATAGCTGACCAGGTTAAGCCCACACCGTATTGGAAATCCCTTCCTTTATTGCCGCTATAATTCAGGGAAAGTTCGATGCCTTTATTCTCCATACTACCTACATTACGGGTTACAGAATTATACCCGGTTTGTGCAGGCACTGCAATGTTTAATAAGAAATCTTTTGATGTCCTCTTAAACCAGTCTGCCGTTACAGTTAGCTTGCCCCGCATAAATGCAGCATCCATTCCAATATCAGTTTGAACGTCCGTTTCCCACTTCAGATCCGGATTGGCAGGTTGTGTTTGTGCAATACCATTCAAGTACACTTTGTTGAAAGGATAACCCAAATTATCAGCGCCACCACCATTTACATTAGCTGCAAAATTTCCTGCATATAAAGCCTGGTACTGGAATAAGCCGATAGGGCCCTGGTTGCCCAATTGTCCATAACTGCCACGGAATTTCAGATCACTCAGCCAACTAACATTCTCTAAAAATGATTCATTTTTTATTCTCCATGCAACTGATCCGGCAGGAAATACACCATATTTATGGCCGACGTCAAATTTAGAAGATCCATCTCTTCTGATGGTACCGCTAAATAAATACTTATCAGAAAAATTATAATTTAACCTTGCAAATTGAGAGGCAAGCGTGGTAATGATTTCACCATTGCCAAACTGGTCAAACTGCACATTAGCGAGCTGCCCTAAATCCCGTATAACGCCATTGGGCGGGATGCCGCCTGCTCCGTTCCTGGTGAGTGTATTTTTCTGTGCAGAAATGCCACCAACAAAATTGACCGTATGCTTACCAAAAGTTTTATCGTATGCTACCGTATTTTCCCATAGCCACTCAAAAGTATTACTCTGGTTCTGGTGATAAAACGCATTACTCACAATAGCGGATGGGTATTGCGCATTTGCCCGCCTATCTTCAGGCTGATAATAGGAGCCAGAGAAGTTAGTAACATTTACCCCGGCATTGGTTTTAAATTTAAGCATCTTAAATAGTGTAGCCTCCAAAGAAGAACTAGCCAAAATATAATTCGTTATATTTTTAGATTTTCTACTTTCTACATCGTAAACAGGATTGCCGAATTTGAATACATTAGCATTTAGCGGGTTATAAAAACCATAGTTACCATTGGCATCTTTTATTTGGTTGGTTAGCCTGCTGCCACTGTCCAGCGTCGGCGGATTCACTACTAATTGAAATAACGATCCCGTTCCCAAAGGATTATTCGCATCCTGGTTACCATACTTAACACTGGTAGAGGATTTAAGCCAGTCAGTGGGTTGATAATCCAGGTTAAGCCCTACTGTAAACCGTTGGAAATAAGAACCAAGCACAATACCTTTTTGCTTATAAAAACCGAACGAAGCGGCTGACTGAACTTTATCACTGCCACCCCTTATACCAACCGTGTAATTTTGGGTAAGCCCGGTACGGTATAGGGCATTCTGCCAGTCCACACTATGCAGGGCACTTGGTGTTTTCCATATTGGTAACCCGTGATAAGTATGAGTTGAATCTGATAACTCAACCTGGTTAGACATCGTAGCAAAATCCTGCGAATTTAATATATTATATTGTTTCGGTCTGCTTTGCACAGCATCGTACATATCATAAGAAACCTGTACGCGGTTTTTTAAACCTTTTTTGGTTGTGATGATTACCACGCCATTAGCTGCACGGATACCATAAACGGCGCTTGCAGCGGCATCTTTCAGCACATCAATGGTAGCAATTTCATTGGGGTTGATATTATTAATACCCCCGGTTGTCGGGTAACCATCTACTACATACAAAGGATCATTACCACCACTGGCAAGGCTGCCTATACCCCTTATCAATACACTGATATTACCGCCCGGAGCCGCATCATTATTGATAATCTGTACACCTGCAGCCCGGCCTTGTAATGCTTGCGTGGCCGAAATAACAGGCACCTTTTCAATAGTTGCAGCATTTATGCTGCTAACCGCCCCTGTCAGATCTTTACGCTTTTGTGTACCATAGCCTACTACTACCACTTCATTCAAATTAGCAGATAGTGATTTTAAATTGACATTTAAGAAAGTGCTATTGCCAATTATTACTTCCTGCTGTTCAAAACCAATGGATGTAATAACTAATGTGTTTCTTCCTGAGGGTACCGAAATAGTGAATGACCCATTCTCACCGGTTTTGGTAGCAATGGTAGTGCCCTTAACTAATACGGTAGCACCTGCAGTGGCAGTATCATTTGAAGCGATAACACCGGTTACTGTTTTTTGAGCAATTAAAACGTGGGAAAGAAGTAAAAAAACAAACAGGGAAATACAACGTAACGTTACCCTCAAAAAAGGGGGTATTACTTTTTTCATAGTAGCAGTTTTTGTTTAAGCAATACCTAAATCTATAACCTAATTATTTACCAGTTTGGGATTTAGCAGCAAATACAAAAAAAATACTAAAGTTTGATAAAATATCATCAACCGGCAGGCAGAAATAATTACCTGGTTAAGGTTGTATTTATGAGTTGGTATAAGTAAATTCAAGAACTACAGGAGTAGTTTTCGGATAATAATATTTAAAAAAAATGCTCCCGGAAGATACTAAGAACGGCAATCAGGTAAAGGACTGTTTCAGTGTTTGTAAAAATGAAATTGCATTTTCAGTTCATGTGTGGAAATCATCTTACGCTATTGATATATGGCAACTTACTTTTTAATCCTATATCAATGCTGTAATTGCATTTGTTGTGTTGGGCCGGTAAAAGTTGTTACCTATTGGAAAAAATCATTAAACACCTTTTGCTTTCATCTTCAATGTGTATACCGCTTTTGAGGCAGTTATAAACAACATATCTTTTTGTTTACCGCCAAACGTTACATTGCCCGTCCAGCCGCCGGGTACAGCTATGTGTTCAACCTGTTTCCCCCCGGAATTAAAAACTGTAACTCCATCGCCCGTCAGGTAAACATTACCCTCATTGTCAATAGTCATTCCATCGGAGCCTTTGGGTGCAAAAAGTGTTTGCTGGGTTAATGAGCCATCAGCAGCAATCTCATATTTGTACGTTTTATTAGCCCCGATGTCGGCAACATATACATATTTACCATCCGGTGTACCAATAATACCGTTGGGTTTTTTTAAATTTTCGGCAACTACAATTGGAGATTTGCCCTTTTGCAGATAATACACTTTTTGACCTTCCATTTCAGGGGCTTTTCTGGTCCAGTAATCCCGCTGATAATAGGGATCGGTAAAATAAATGCCGCCATTAGGGTGTATCCACAGGTCGTTAGGGCCATTGAAATGAACCCCACCCAAATCTTTCAGCAGCACCGTAACTTTCCCCTGGGGCGTAATGCTCCACAACTCATTATGTTCATCTGCACAGGTGACCAGGTTTCCTTTTTTATCGAAATACATACCATTTGAGCGGCCTGCGTTCTCTAAAAAAAGGGAAAGCTTTCCATCTGTGTCATATTTCCAGATTTTATTATTGGGCTGATCGGTAAAATAGATATTGCCCCATTTATCAGCCGCAGGCCCTTCGGTAAAACTGAACTGGTCCGAAATCATTTGCAGCCCGGCACCATCTGCAATAATGCTGCTCTTTTTTGGAATAGCCATACTGTCTGACATACCGGATTTTTGTGCTGCTGTTATAAGTGTGCTGCCGGCTGATAAAAATAACAGCGTTATTACTCTGATCATGAAAATAGATTAAAATGTGAAGGATTTTTTTGCTTAAAAATCGATAGTCAAAATTAGGGTGGCCCGCAGCTACCAGTAATCATTGATTTATTGTAAAATCGGGTGACAAATTATTCTGTAAACAGGATTGACGTAGCCAGCATGCCCGGCATACAAAAAATACCTGCTCATGTTGGCTGTCTGTAAAAATACAGACAATATAACGCTTGTCCAGGAACAAGAATGAACACTGTTTAACACAAAACTGCACCTGACGGAACAATATTTGCCTGCACCTGTTTACTACATCAACAATTATTGTATCCATGAAAAGAAAACTGATAGGCATGCTGGCTATTATAGCCTTTGCATTAATGGCCTGCGGGCAGCCCAAAACCACAAAAGACAACCCAACCACACAACACGACTCTACTTTAGCCAACGACCCCAACCTGAAAAATAAAACCGAAGAACTGCCACCACCTTATGCTACGGAATCGGCCCGGAAAAATAGCAAAGTAATTGGCTGGCCGGCAAATAAAACACCGGTTGCACCACAGGGGTTTACAGTAACCCGGTTTGCCGATAAAATGAATAACCCACGCTGGATTTACCTGGGGCCTAACGGTGATGTTTTTGTTTCGCAGGCGCAAACCCGTGGTGACGGTGCGAATGCCGTCATCCTGTTAAGAGACATGAACAATGATGGCATACCGGATATGCGGGAAACTTTTTTGAGCGGGCTTAACAAGCCATTTGGGATGCTGATATTAAACAACTTTTTTTATGTAGCCAACACCGATGGCGTTTATCGCTATCCGTATAAAACTGATCAGACGAAGTTGGAAGGGGAGGGGCAAAAAATACTGGAATTGCCGGCTGGTGGTTACAATAATCACTGGACACGTAATTTGATTACTAACGCTGATGGCTCAAAAATTTATGTATCGGTTGGTAGTGGCAGCAATGTAGCCGAACATGGAATTGAAAACGAAACCCGCCGGGCGAATATTCTGGAAATAAACCCGGATGGTACCGGTGAACGGGTGTATGCCTACGGCCTCCGCAATCCGGTAGGCATGGATTGGCAGCCCGGTACGAATGTACTGTGGACAGCCGTAAACGAACGGGACGAACTGGGCGACGAACTGGTACCTGACTATATGACCAGTGTAAAGCAAGGTGCATTTTATGGTTGGCCGTACAGCTATTTTGGCCACAACCCCGACCCCCGTCGCAAAGGGGAAAGAGATGATCTGGTGAAAGCAGCAGTGGCGCCTGATGTGCCGCTGGGTGCCCATACAGCCTCTTTAGGATTAGCTTTTTATAACAAAACGGCTTTTCCGGCTAGGTACCGCAATGGTGCATTCGTGGGGCAGCATGGCTCCTGGAACCGGTCCACTTTTTCAGGCTACAAAGTGGTGTTTGTACCCTTTACCAATGGTAAGCCTGGCAAACCGGAAGATTTTTTAACCGGCTTTGTGGCCAACGAAAGTAGTAACGAGGTATATGGCAGACCGGTTTGCACACGGGTATTGCCTAACGGATCCTTATTAGTCGCGGATGATAGCGGTAATACTATCTGGATGGTATCTGCCAATAAATAATTTTTTAATTGTTACGATAAAAAAGCCTGTCTTCTACATGGTAGAGACAGGCTTTTTTTCTACAATGTAACAGAAACTTTTCCCTCAGCAATTCGGATAAGATCAGCTATGGTAAAGTGTTTATTATTACGGTAAGGTTCCCAGCATGGCAACAACGGTTTCCAGAATGGATTTTGAGAAAGGAATGAAGTATTATCGCCTTCCAGCAACCCCACGAAAACTTCTGCTACAATACGTGCTCCTACCTCGCCCAGGCGTAACCCCATTTGTTGTACTTCTGCTTCTTTCAAAATATAAAACCAGAGTGGCGTACTATTCTCAAAATTTACTTTGTAATGTTTCAGTTCATCGAAATGTTCGGTATCCAATGGCGTTAGGCTCATGGCGTGAGCTACCCGCTGCCCGGATGGCAAACTAAATGTAAGACTCCGCAACAGGTTGCGGGAAGCAAGTGAATTAACATCTGTAAAACCGGGTAACTGAAACAACGGGGAAGATAGTTTTGTATCTATCAGTTTATTCGGACGTGTACTACCATCTCCCAAATTAAAAAAGGTGTGCCAGTCTATAAAACGCCGTGCCGAACGCTTACCCCCCCGCAAGTCATTAGGATCGGCATCTGAAGGGCTTACAGAAAAATCGAAAATATCAGCAAAGAACGGTGTAGGATTAGGCTGGTTAGCTATACCGAAATTAGCACGATAAGAGGGCCGTATCTGGCTGTGTCCAAAGCGGTAGGCAGCTACCGAAAACTCCACCGGTATATAAGGCTCGTTATGCCAGCCATAGAATTTACGACCGTTTGTTATCACTTCCTTTATTACATCCTCACCACAAAGCAGCGGCAGAAATTCATGCAGTAATATCCACTGATAATGCCAGCGTACCATTTCCTGGGCTTCATTAAAAACAATGGAGGGAGATTTGGTCGGGTACTTAATCCGGATAGCATCTACCATTACATTATGAAACCGAAGGAATAAAACCTGCAACTGCGATACAATCAGGTTTTCATCGTTGCGGGGGTCGCCAATGAGTGCTGTGTTTTGCGAATTACGGGGCACATCAAATTTATTGATGTTTTCCTTGCCCTGCGAACCAATTGGTTCAAGCAGCATTTTAATACCCTGACCATCCGACTGATCGTACAGATGGGGAGAAGCACCAGGCCCGCTGCCATATACATTATCCAGTGCCAGGCTGGGCGTGCGGAAGTTGGCAATAAATTCAGGGTCGGACTGCCGCTCCAGGCTTGAGGTAGGATCAAACGTAATATCGTGGTCAATAAACTGTCCCAGGAAGGTCATGCCTGCAGTCATAACCGGCGAATTAGGATTGCCTGTTTGCAGCGCAGGATTGGTAATTAAATCTATCGGATTTTGGGTAAGGTCGTCTTTGGCGTCCATGATGCCGCCTTTTTTTCCAATGTCTTTAAGGGCTTCCCTTACTTTTTGCGTGTCTTGCGCAAAGGGCGGAAGTGTCGGGAAGATTCTGCCAAATTTCCCCTTATCATAATAGCGGGAAGTAAAAGGAACAATGTCCTGATACAGGGCTCCATGTCTGGTCATAAAATTTAATTTTAAGTGGGGAGTAAAATATAAATTTTATGACCAAACTTCAAAAAATATTTTTCGAAAATCCTGTTTTTTATTGTTTATATCATTTTAATTGGTCGAAATATATACATTAGGGTGTATTATTTATTGTATTGGTTATGATGTTACTTTCGATTTTTAGCGTTTTCAACAGCGATTAGAGGCGGAAGGCTGACCGATATCACGAACGATTTAAGAATCAAGCATTTTATTGCTAACAGGCTGGAGAGCGGATACAAATAGGCCGGCCGATTTCTCCAATTTTTCACAGTGGAGCCGGAATTGTGTGCAATAGATAAAAAAGTAAGTAAAAAGTATTAGAAAAGGAGTAAAGATTTTTACCCATAGAAGCAGTGCCTTAAATCTATGCAACCGGCATAACAAATCATACTACTGTTAATAGGAAGAGTCTTCTCGTAATTGCAAAAACTTTATGCGTAAGAAGTGGTTAGAGTACTTCAATTTTTTTGCGCCAGGCTTGCCATGCACCCGATCCCCACAAAGCCCAGATAACCAGCACCGGTTGCATTAACAGGCGTAGCCCGCGGGCAAAATCCGTATTCAATCCAAAGGCATCCCGGTGATTAGTAAACTGTGCAATATTGCCGGGATATACCAGGATAAAAAACAGGGCAGCTACCCAGCCCCAAAACACCCTTTTGCGTGACCAGAAGGCAATCGCTATCCCTAACAAAATTTCTACGATCCCGGAAAGCACCACCACCAAGTCTGTATTCATCGGAACCCAGTTAGGCACCTGCGCTCTGAATTCCGTTCGGGCAAACGTAAGATGACTGGTACCTGCGGTCATCAGCATTAAGCCAAGCAGCCAGCGGCCTATTGTTTGCTTATGGCTAACGGAGCCATCTGTGGTATTTTGAAATTCCATCCGTATGGTGGTTTGATAAGTAATAAATGATTTTCGCAATCAACTTGCCAGTTTCGCTAATATGATCTATTTGGCCGTAACTGGTGTTCTTCAACAGAGACAGGAGCGAACTTGATATCAATGAAGAACACAAAAACCGGGAAAAATGCAGAAAAAATAGCATCGTTTATTTCCCAGACTGCTCTATTTTTCTGATTTCTTCCAACGCCAATACAACAATCTGGTCTTTAGAGCGGTTAGCCGCTTTTTTAGATTGTAACAGGTGATTGAAATGAAGAAATCTTACAGATACATCTTCTATCTGGGCAATAGAAGCAAGGGCATAACATTTGTCAAAAGTCAGGTGTTCTAAACCCTTCACGCTTGTCATAATATCCATTGGAAAACCATTATGTAAATGTATGATTGACCAGCCCGGCAAAAACTGCATTCTTTTTATCAATGCTTTTGTAGAGACTTTAATTTCTTCCAATGCACCTCCTAAATGGTCCCGGTTTTGTGCTGTATCCTCCATATCAATGTCAGCCGTAGTGCGGTAGTATTTGTAAAGGTTGACGGCAAAGCCACCTACTAATATGTATCGTATCTCATATCGGTTCAAAACCCGCCACAAATTCAGTACATCTCCATTGTAAACATCCATACACTGAAAAATTATTATTGGGAGGCATGTGTAATCGTAGCTGATTTCATTTTTTCAGAAATGCGTATCAGGTCCATCATGATCCTGAAACTTTGTGTAGGCGTATGGTTCAGGCGTTCCTTTAGCTGTTGCCGTTCTAATTCTGCCAATGTTCTGCCGGGCTTATAATCTGTGAGTAGTATTTTTTCTTCCATTTTTAGCTTTTTAGGTAGGTTTTCATCAAGCAGCATTTTCATAAAGCGTAGCCACATTTTTTGATGTGAGGAATTTGTTCGCAATTTCTAATACTGCGATGGCCTACTCTTTTGAGACAGTTGGAAAATCATCTAAGAATTTGTCAAGAGAAATTCCTGCCTCCAAATGGTCGAATAAAGATTTGACAGGCACCCGTGTACCCATAAAAACAGGATGTCCTCCAAAAATTTCAGGATCGGTGTTGATGAGGTCTTTGATATTCATGGTATTAAAGGTATGATAATGGAAAAAAATAATTTACAAGTATTACCAATTTTTTACAAGCAGTGATATTTGGCTTTGATGTTAATGAGGAACACCGATATTGTAGTCTGCATAAAATTATTTTTGACTTATCATTCTATGGGCATCAGCAATAACGTCTCCTAAGACAACATTCTCAAATTCAATACTTATTGCATATTGTATGCGTTTGTCACCAAGTATTGAAAGTTCAGCGGCAGGTTGTTCTTCAAGATTTTTATGTTCATAATCAAAACCTACATGCCTTTGAGTATTATCAGGCATACTTACACCATAGTACCCTATCACTCTTTTCGATTCAAGAATCGGGTGAGAAGGAAAAGGTATTCTGTTGAATTCTTCTTGATGTATATCTAAAGGAGGAACAGGATACCATCTTATTAATAAAAATCTGTACATGTTAACAGCAAAACATCACCGTAATATTTATAATTTACTGCCAAAAAAGGAGTGGCCCTTAACCCACCATCTTTATCAAATTCTGCTCTTACAATGACGTAAGTATAATCATCAATTTTTTTAAAAGCTCCATTTTCGAATGAAATCATTTCAAAACCACCACCCCATAATTCTTTAATTGTATCACCATACACTCTTTCTCTAAAAATAAAGTTACCAATTTGTATAAATATTCCTGATTTTAAAATTTCAATCTTTTTTCTATGATCGGCGAGGTTTTGATAGTCAAAATTATTAGTATTTTGCTCGTTAAGAAGCTTACTTAGATCTTCAATGAACCATGAGCCTCCATTTCCACATACACTTAGCTTACCAAACAAATCGTGCTGGTTTTCCCGCCAATCTAAACCTACTCTTACAAAAAAGAAACCTTTGCCTTTGTGATAAAATGAAACTCCAATAGAAATTTTTATAATGATTTCTTTATCATAATTTTCAATAAAGCCTTTGATATTATCTGGTGTAGTTTCAATTAGCTTAAAATTGAATTTTATATCTTCTAAAAAAGTTTTCATCTCATAAACAGAACCAGAGAGGGATAAAGCAAATAAATCATTAATAACATAAATTTTTTGCTTTAGTCCATTAACTTTTATATGCCCTAATTGCTCTAAATATGTTTCAGCTTTTTCTAAAAAAGTAGGTATATCTACAGTTTTTACATTATCTATCTGAGTTGTAATTAGAATGTCACTCACAAATATTTCATCCGCAGCAATTAAAATTACACTTATAATACTTTAATAAATTTTCTGTAAACTTCTCTTTTAAAATCTAAAAAAGATTTTTATTGTGTTTAAATGCGACTTAATTAAGTGCCACTGTACTTAAAACCTCTTACCACCTTGCCACCAACTTCAAATTAATCAACCTCGGTGTCAACCTATTCGGGATGGTAAAAATGTTATTAGAGAAATCTTTAATCAGCGAATTGGAAATGGTATTGGCCCGGTCAATGAGGTTAAATACGTCCAGGCTGGCCCAAATATTATCTAACTCACGTAGGGGATTTTGGCAGTGGCTTTTATCGCTGTCCGGCAGGGGCTGCAGCAAGCGGCAAATGTCGCTCTATCTCAGTATTTCCAGTTTTAATTCAAAGGCCGGCAAAACAGCTTCTCCGCTTAGTGTATTGTCAAATCCCTCTATTTTGCTGATGGTGCCATCTGCCCGGTAAATGAAAGCGGTTTCGGTTTTAGGATGTATCAGCCAGCCAAGCTGAACGCCATTTTCCCGCCATTTTTCCATTTTGTGTTTTAGTTGTACAATACTATCGGATGGCGATGCCAGTTCCACTACAAAATCGGGAGCGATATAAGCAAACCCTTTTCGATCTTCCTCTGATAAGGCATTCCAGCGTTCATAGCTTATCCAGGCTGCATCCGGGCTTTTCATACTGGTATCGGGCAGATAAAAGCCGGCAGAATTACTAAATGCTATTCCAAGTTTCCGTTCACGATTCCAAATGTATAGGTCTGTTATTACATCACCATTCTTACTATCGTATTCGCTGGCTACGGGGGGCATAAAAAGTATTTGGTGGTTTTCGTCTCTTTCTATGGGAATATGCTTGTTCTGTTCACAAAAATGAAGAAATTCCTCATCCGTCATGTTTTCAAAAGGAGGATACTGTAGCTCCAGTTCATATTGATGGGTGATGATTTTGGCCATAGCGGCAATACTGTTTAACGTGCAATATAAGCAATTTTGCAGGCTGTTATCGTTGCCATTGCCTGTGTTCTTTACCTGCATTGATATCCGTACCTGATGTTGGAGAAAAAACCAACATCGGCGGGGAGCTTATTGCAGTGAGAAAGTATTTACCACCTCGCCACTAACTTCAAATTAATCAGCCTCGGTGTCAACCGGTTTGGGATGGTAAAAATGTTATTAGAGAAATCTTTAATCAGCGAATAAGAAATGGTATTGGCCCGGTCAATTAAATTAAACACTTCCAGGCTGAGCCAAATATTATCTAAGCCACGTAGGGGATTGTGGCTGCGGCGGCTGCTTTTGTCGCTGTCCAGTAGCAGGGCACTAAAGCCAATATCCGTACGGATATAAGAAGGTATTTCCAGCGCATTGCGGTACTTAGTGCTACCCGCAATATTATATGGTAAATTGCTGCCATAAATAATATTCAGCGATACTTTAAAATTTTTGTTGGTGCTTAAATAATCCTGAAAAAATAAGCCGAATGTGATGCGGCGATCGGTAGGGCGGCGCAGCCATCCGAGTTCCTGCTTCGTACTGTCAGTAATTACACGATCTGTAACAGTTGATGTTATTTCCTGCTTTGATTTATTAAAGTAGCGGTAATAGTAATCACCATCTAAATTTTCCATCGTTTTACTTAGCCCAATGCTCACCCAGCTTTCCGCATCCTTTACCAGTTCGCCATACAGGCGGGTCTCCAATCCGTAAGCATAGGCTTTGGCGTTGTTGGTGCCAAAATAACGCAGGCGTACATTGTCAATATCGTACGGCACCACGTCTTTCATGTCCTTATAATAGAATTCTGTATTCAGGCGAAAAGGCCGGCCCATCATCCGGAAATTATAATCCAGGGCACCGCTGAACTGCAGGCTTTTCTGCGCTTTTAGATCTGTGTTCACCGTTCCGTTGGGCCGGCGCATTTCCCGGTAAAATGGCGGCTGATTATAAACACCAGCAGAAGCACGGAGCACCATATCCTTCTTCCAATGCATGGGTTTATAACTAATGCCCAGCCGCGGAGAAATTAAAAATTCATTATTCAGGTTATTGTAATTGTAGCGAACACCTGCCTGTATGGTAAAGGCATCGTTTAGGAGCATATTGTCCTGTACAAATCCCTGGAGACGGGTAATGTTAAGGTTGCTGTTAGCGGCAATACTACTGTACACGGCAAGCGGGCCGCTATTGTTTGGCAACGAATATCCGGCACTATCCCGGTACTCCCATTCCTTTAATACGTCTGTAATTTTTTCCTGCGAAAAGCTGTTGCCAAACTGGATGTAATGATGTTGCTTTTCCAGCGTACCCCGCAAGGTTGCATTCCATATCTCTACATTCAGGCGGTTGCGGGAATAGTTTTGGTAATAGCCTGCACCCAGTGGATTTACGATCAGGCCAAAGGTTGCCTGGCTTTTATCGAAGTCCCGATCGCCAAATAAGTAAGCACCGCCGATATCAATATTCTCTTCTTCTTTATTCTGAAAATGGCTCAGCATTCCCTTCAGCTTAAACGATTTTGAAAAGCTATACGTGCTTGCCAGCCCAATCATATTGGTGCGGTACTTATCTTTTTCCTGCCCTTCAAAAAATACATCCAGCCCTAAATTTTGGGTAAACAGCGGGGAGAAAACAGACGTGGTTTGTTTACTTTCTTCGGGGAACAAGGTAAAGTTTGTATTATTTACGTTGGCCAGCATTTCCATCAGCCACCTGTTATTCGGCTGCCAGGTAATGTAGCCCTGCAAATCGGCAGAACTGGGGGCATAGTTTCCTTTGGTTTCCTGGGCACTCAGCAGGTTTTTGAGGTTGCGGTTGCGGGCGCCAACGATGTACGTAACTTTTTTGTTAGCAGCCGTTCCCTCCAGGTGCAGGCCCTGCTCCAGCAAACCAATATAGGCACTGCCACCAAAGCGGGTTGGCTTACGGTAATCCACATCCAGCACACTGCTCATTTTATCACCATATTTCGCCTGGAAACCACCAATAAAAAAGTTGACGTTGCGTGCCATTTCGGGGTTGATAAAACTCAGCCCTTCCTGCTGGCCATTGCGGATGAGATAAGGCCGGAATATTTCAAAATCGTTTACATACACCAGGTTTTCATCGAAGCTGCCGCCACGTACATTGTATTGGGAGGTAAGCTCGTTGTTACTTCCCACCAACGATTTAATCTGGGCCTCAATGCCACCAATGGGAGAGGGATTATTAATAGCCAATTTTGGATTAATTGTAATCAGTCCGGTAGCACTCCGGTCAATGGTGTTCGTAACAATTACCTCCTTCAACGTATCATTTCCTTTTTCTAATTGAATAGAAATGATTTCCGCTTCGCCATTGCTCAGGTAAAAGTTTTGTTGCCGGGTTTTGTAGCCGGTGTACGAAAAAATTAATGCAAAAGCTTTATCGGCTTGTACCGCCATTGAAAAGCGGCCACTATCGTTAGTGGTGATACCGCTTTGTTTACCGAGGATAATAACAGAAACTTTAGGTAAGGGCCTTTCCGTTTCGTCGGTTACCGTACCGCTAATGGTGGCGGAACGACGTTGGGAAAAAACGGTACACATGGCGAGTGTAAGCAATAGCATCAATAAATAACGCATAAGAAATTAGCTGTGGGGGCAAGGTAGGAAGAATAGTGAAAGGGTGGAATCCAAATTGATAACTTGACCGGGAATAGCGGTACGTTGTACGCATATATACAAGCCGACAAATTCGAGCTTACCTTTAAACCTGTAATTCTTTAACTATGAAATATATTTTTTTATGTTGTTGCCTGTTAATTATGTTTCTGAAAACAACTTCTCAATGCAGTACTCCCGTTACACTGCCTTATTTTAACGGATTTGAAAATGAGGTTGCAGGACAAACACCACAATGTTTTACAATACAATATCAGTATAGCACCGGTTTCCCAATTATTCTGGTAACTGATTCAATACACCCATTTGAGGGATTTAAGAAACTATTAATTACCGGAGATGACTACCTGGCTGCTGATTACAATGTTTGGATATTTCTGCCAGCTATGGATTTTGACAGTAGTAAGAAGTACTATTTATCCTTTCAATACAGGGGGTATAATAATAAAGTAAGCAATGAATTTCCATTCCGGGTTTTTTACGGTAACAGCCCCGCCATTCCTGCTATGACTAATTTTTTAGGAAATACAACCTATTGGCCAAATATCTATACGCCTTTTAGTAGTTTGCTGTCAAAGGCAACCGGTATCAATTATATAGGAATCTATTACCAATATAATCCGGACGGTGGTAATGCTTTGTATATTGATAATATCAGTGTGTCCGGGTTTATGCCTTCCCATGCTCCTATCTGCCCTAGCAGCAATACCTATTTTGTATCAGGGAGTAGCAGTATTGGAAACATGTACAAATGGCAGGCAGATACCGGTAGTGGCTTTACCGACCTACATGATAATGCAACTTATAACGGAACATCGGCTGATACCTTACAATTAATTGCACCTTCCACTGATTTATACGGCACTACATACCGGTGCATCATAAATGGCAACACCTACACTACACCAAATACATTAAAATTTGCTGTTACATGGAAAGGCTCTGCTAATGCTGCCTGGGAGAACCCGGCTAACTGGAGTTGCGGTATTTTGCCTGATGCAAATACGGATGTAATAATTGACAGGATACCCCCGGTTTTTTACTTTTTGCCGGTTGTTAGCACAAATACTGCCTGCGGAAGCCTGCAGCTAAGACCAGGTGCTTATGTAAGGGTAAAGGCCGGTGCAAAGCTGGAGCTGAAAAGGAGAAACTAATGGTCGGGAAAAACTTCATACTATGACACACGTTTTAAATCTGCGATCATTTTCATGGGGTCAGCCGCTTTAAAAACGGTGTTACCTGCCACCAGTACATCAGCCCCGGCAGCTACAATTTGGGCAGCATTATCCAGCGTAACACCTCCATCTATTTCTATTTTTACATTCAGGTTGCGTTCGTCAATCATTTGCCGGAGCTGCCGTATTTTTTCCAATGAATGCGGAATAAATGCCTGTGCACCAAAACCCGGATTTACGGTGAGTACACATACATGGTGAATATCGGCCAGAATGTTTTCCAGCATCACCAGTGGTGTATGCGGATTGATCGCCACACCAGCCTTCATGCCTAATTGGGTAATCTGCTGAATATTGCGGTGCAGGTTTGGGCAGGCTTCCACATGTACACACAGCATATCGGCGCCGGCTTTTTTGAAATCGGCGGCAAACTTTTCCGGCTCCAGAATCATCAGGTGCACATCAAAAGGCTTGGTAGTAGCGGTTCGCAGCCGCTCAATCACCGGCAGCCCGAAACTGATGTTCGGCACAAATCGTCCGTCCATTACATCTAAGTGAAACCAGTCGGCCTCACTGCTATTCAGCATATTACATTCGGCCTGCAGGTTCAGGAAATCGGACGCTAAAAGGGATGGAGCAATGAGAGGCAAAGTATAAACTTTTAAAGATGAGGAAGAAGTTTTAAGAAACAAGATTACAAAGATCTGTGTCATGGTTTAAACTTTTTAAACCTTATTACAACTAAAATAGGGGTTATAACAAGGTGAAATGTCCTATAAAGCTGGCAAAAAATATTATCTGTAAATTTGAAGGTCAGAACAAATCTAAATGAGCAAAATACGAGTAAAGAACTTCGGCCCCATAAAGAACGGTTTTGAAGAAAACAATGGTTTTTTTAGATATAAAAAAGATTACTGTTTTTATTGGAAATCAGGGTTCGGGAAAAAGCACTGTTGCTAAGCTAATCTCGACATGCTCTTGGTTGGAAAAGGCTTTGAATAGAGGGGATGTAAAACGAAAAATGGAATTTGTCGATTTTACAACTTACTGTTCAAATCAAGGAATACACAATTACTTTATACCTGACAGTTCACAAATTGAATACATTGGCGATGCTTTTAAAATTAATTATGATGCTCACTCGGAATTTCCAAATATGGATATACAGGAGGCCGAGAGTAAAAGATATAAGGTTCCACAAATAATTTATGTCCCATCTGAAAGGAACTTTTTAAGCATAATTAGAGATGCTTCTAATGTTACAGGACTTCCTGTTTCACTCTCATTTTTTGCCGATGAACTGATAAGGGCTCAACGGGAGTTAAATGGTCAAACAATCGATTTGCCAATTAATGAGTATAAGTATGAGTATATAGAATCTATTGACCGATCAATAATAATAAGTGGAAATGATTATACAAGTTTGTTAGAAGCATCAAGTGGGTTGCAATCTGCTGTGCCGCTTTATCTTGTTTCCAGAAACTTGTCTTCATCTATAAAAAAGCAAATAGATATTAATGCTATAGATAAAGTATTAAGTGCTCGCCAGAGACTACGCTTATCTGATGAGTTGCGTAAATTGACAAATGATCATTCATTGCCAAACGAGAAGAAAGTAGAGAAAGAAAAAGAATTGCTTTCGAAATATCACAATAGCTGCTTCATCAATATCGTCGAAGAACCTGAGCAAAATCTCTTCCCGGATTCTCAGCGGCATATTTTGAATAGCTTATTAGAGTTTGCAAATAAACAGGAAGCTAATGAATTGTTGATGACAACGCATAGTCCTTATATCATTAACTATCTGAGCATAGCAATTCAAGGAAAATATTTGCTGGATAAAATTAATGCTTCATCCAAAAAGGATGATTTGCTGCAACGCTTAAATGCAATTGTACCAATTAAATCTTGTGTAGCTGCCGCTGATGTTGCTATCTATCAATTTCAGGATGATGGTACTATTTGCCTGTTGTCGGATTATGAAGGTATTCCTTCCGATAAAAACTATTTAAATCAATCCCTTGCAAAGGGTAACCAATTGTTTGATGCGTTATTAGAAATTGAAGAGGAACTGTAAGTATGAACTTTTTTGACCCGCAATGCCAGGAGCCTGCATTGAACCATACCTTGTTCGGACTATGCGATGATGAGAATGGAAAGAAGGCTTTCACTAATATTGACAAGTCAGATAACTGGATCGCTACCGTGAAAAATGACCGAAGCAAAATGCTCGTCTTTACAGCTATTGATAAATGTGTGATAAAAGATGTAGAAGAAAAAGGCCGAGGTCGTTGTGATGCAATGCTAAATTCTGACGAGCATCTTTATTTTATTGAACTCAAAAATATAGATTACCCTTCCTGGAAATCAAGGGCAATAGAACAATTAGAATCAACGATTCAATTTTTTATTGCTCATCATGATTTAAAAAGGTTTCGACATAAAAAGGCTTTTGCCTGTAATAAAAAGAAGCCAAGATTTCAAGAGATAGAAATTGAGCTTAAGCGCCGGTTTTTTGATATGTATAGGTTTAGGATAGATACCCAAGCAGAAGTAATTATAATTTAGAAAAAAGGGATACACATCTCTGCATATCCCTTTCACGAGTATCAAATTACTTACGCATTCCTATTCACACAATTCAAATCCTCAAAAGCTACCTCTAAGCGGGCAATGAAATTTTCCTCGCCTTTGCGGAGCCAGTTACGGGGGTCGTAATCTTTCTTGTTTGGCTTGTCTGTACCTTCGGGGTTGCCTAACTGACCTTGTAAATAGGCTTCTTTCTTTTTATAATTTTTCATGACACCTTCCCAAAATGCCCACTGCATATCGGTATCAATATTCATTTTAATAGCACCATAGCTGATGGCTTCCCGGATCTGGTGCTGCGGGGAACCACTGCCGCCATGGAAAACAAACAACACCGGATCTTTAGCAGTATTAAACTGCTGCTGAATATAGTCCTGGCTGTTTTTTAAAATGATGGGGCGTAATTCCACATTGCCCGGGCTGTACACACCATGCACATTACCAAATGCCGCCGCTACCGTAAACAGGTTGCCCACTTTGCTGAGGTGCTCATAGGCATAGGCAACGTCTTTAGGCTGCGTGTATAATTTTTCGTTCTCCACTTCACTATTGTCCACGCCATCTTCTTCGCCGCCGGTTACACCCAGTTCAATTTCAATAGCCATCCCCAGAGGGGCCAAACGTTTAAAAAATTCAACGGAAGTTTCAATATTTTCTTCTACCGGCTCTTCCGAAAGGTCGAGCATATGAGAACTAAACAACGGCTGGCCTTTTTCTTTAAAGAATTTTTCACCTTCATCAATCAGTGCGCTAATCCAGGGCAACCATTTTTTGGCAGCATGATCGGTGTGCAATACAACAGGAACACCATAATATTTAGCAACGGTATGCACATGCAGTGCCCCGGAAATAGCACCGGAAATATTGGCCTGCAGTTTGTCATTCGGCATACCCTTCCCGGCTAGAAATTGTGCACCACTGTTGGAAAACTGTATCATTACCGGGCTATTCACTTTAGCAGCTGTTTCCAGGGTAGCATTAATAGAGTTCGTGCCAATGCAGTTCACAGCCGGTAGGGCAAATTGATTGTCTTTTGCATCATGGAGGAGTGCTTCCAGTTCGTTTCCAAAAACAACTCCGGGGTTGTATTTTTTCATATAGACGATGCGTATTTTATTTTAGGTGGCTAATGTATATTTTAAATCGTTTGGATGTACTAATAGCGGCAAATCAACGAAATAATCTACTGAAAAGAAGATTTGGAGGAAGCTCATCGGCATTTTAAAAATCATAATAAGCCTGTTTTATACACATAATCGCTATGATTCGAACAGATTTCGAAAGAAAGGATCTGTACTTTTCACAAATATCACTACAAGAAAACGGGCTGAATTAATACCCTTTATCCGCTTAAGTGCTACTGTGAATGGCGGAAAGCCGCTAAAAGTTCGTAAGGCCAGCGTAATTATTGTTCAGGGTAACCAAACTTATTGAATTGCAGATAATTCCTGATAAGAAGATTATTGATATTGTGTTATAACCGGATTTTTAGTGACAAGGAGGGATAAGTGTAATTCTTTACACTTTGCTGTTGCAACAGCGGACTACTGCCTATTCCTGCATCAAGTGAAATACCTTTTGCTATTTTCTTATTCCTTGAGCCTGCTGAATATAAAACAATGCCAACACCTATAGCTGCAATACCCAAAAGAATAGGAAGGGTATAAGAGTGATGTTCAGGCTTCGACGTTCCCAAAGTAACAATAGATAGTAATCCTTCACCTACTACAGTAGCAAGTGCAACTAATAAGGTAACACTTTCAACTACTATCCCTGTAACGATTAAAATGTCCGCAGCAGTTTTTTGATTCTTGCTCTTCTGCATGTAGTAATGGTAATCATGCTGTTTCAGAGAATCGGATGGTTCGTTAAAGGTTGTGACTGTACTTAGCAAAAGCAGCATGGACGAGAAAAGCGTACTCATAACAATTAAATTTTAAGGCTGTAAAAAGTATATTACTAATCCGATCAGTATTAAAAGAAATTGGCAAGACCCGATTTTATCCTTTCCTTGTAATAATTGAACGTATTAAAAATTTATAATACAAGAATTCTTTCTTACGGATTGTATTTCTCTTTTCTAAAAAAATTACTTTAGCAGAAGTACAGGAAAATACATGTTTTGTAATAAATACAATATCCCGGTTCGTGGCGATGTCGGCTTATTTATCCAGGTTAGTAGCTAAAAAAATTTCCTGTTACAGCTGATATTACCATCCTTCCGCAGCATCGTCCCCCCGTCCGTCCGCAGCCGCTTCAAAACTGCCATCCGGTTTCAGCAAAATCATTTCCGTACGGCTCCAGGCAGTGCGTTCATTTATCTTATAACCCATTGCTTCCAACTGTTTACGTATCTCAATCGGAAAATCTTTCTCCACATCTACCACATCCGGCTGCCACTGATGGTGAAATTTTGGTTTGTTTACGGCATCATGTGCATTCATGCCGTAGTCGATGACGTTGACAATGTTCTGCAATACGGAAGTAATAATCGTCGTACCGCCCGGGGTACCCACCACCATAAAAGGCTTTCCGTTTTTTAGTACAATGGCAGGCGTCATACTACTCAGCATTCGCTTGCCGGGTGCAATGGCATTGGCTGCACCGCCAATAGCACCGTACATATTGGGTACACCCGGCTGTGCGCTAAAATCATCCATTTCATTATTCAGCAAAAAACCTGCTCCCGCTACCACCGTTTTGCTGCCATAGCCGCCATTCAGCGTGTAGGTAATAGATACACAATTACCTTCTTTATCTACAATACTGATATGCGTAGTTTGTTCGCTTTCTTTGGGTATGCCGGCTTTTATGTTGGTGCTAACGGAGGCACGGGTACTGTCGTAATCCGCCATGCGAGTTTTTAAATAATCAGCGGCTACTAACCCATTTACCGGCACTTTGAAAAAATCAGGATCACCCAAATGTTCGGCCCGGTCGGCATATGCTCTGCGCTCTACCTCCGTTATCAATTGTACACTTTTAGCCGTCTGGAAACCATATTGCGCCAGCGGCCGCTGTTCCAGCATTTTCAGCATTTGCTCCAGTAAAATACCGCCACTGCTGGGCGGCGGCATGGTTACCACCTCGTATCCTTTATAATTGAACCGCAGCGCTGTTCTTTCTTTGGCCTTATAATTTTTTAAATCAGCCGGGCTAATGATGCCATCACCCCGTTCCATTTCGTTCGCAATCAGCCGGGCAGTTTCGCCTTCGTAAAATCCTTTTTGCCCCTGGTCACGGATGCGGATGAGCGTTTTAGCTAATTCTTTTTGCACCAGCGTATCGCCTGCTTTCCAGCCGCTCTTCTTGTAAAAAACGGGTAGGGTTGTATTGTTGCGGTCGAAGTTCTGCTGGTTGGTAGTCAGGTTGTCAGCTTCCCGTTGTGTAATTACATAGCCTTTGTCTGCCAGTTGGATGGCAGGTTGTATTAATGTTGTAAATGGAAGTCTGCCGTATTTTGCCGAAGCAAATAGCCCGGCTACTGTACCCGGCACACCGGCTGCCAGGTGACCAGTTTGGGATAGTCTTGTATTGGCTTTGCCGGTTTTTTTATCAACATACATATTTTCTGTAGCCCTGGCAGGGGCCGTTTCCCGGTAGTCGATGGTGATGGCCTGACCGCCCTTTGTACGCAGCACCATAAAACCGCCGCCGCCAATATTGCCGGCTTCCGGGTAAACAACGGCCAATGCCAGTTGCACCGCAATAACCGCATCAACCGCATTGCCGCCTTGTTGCAAAATATCCAATCCTATTTTGGCTGCCAGCGGATGGGCGCAGACAACTACGCCATTTTTGCCCGTTACATCTTTCTGCGACGTATAATGATATGGATCAATTTTAATTTTTTTGCCGATACTTTGTGCCGGTACCGTCAGGCAGGAAAGAGCAGTACACACAGTAATCATTAAAATTTTACAATAAGTCATCAGGCAATGATTTTTAAATAATGTGATTATCTGTTTCAAAACTATTGTATTTTCCAGCTTACTTTAGCCAGCTTATTGTTTACACGTTAAAAAAAACAATTTACTTATGAGGAAATTTACCAGGCAGTTGTATGCCCTTTCCGCCACGGTAGTGCTGCTGTTATTTTCGGTGGCAGCTACAGCCCAAACCGCTATGATCAAAGGAACGGTAAAAGACGCAGGTGGCAAGCCGCTGAATGGTGCTTCCGTATCCGTTGAGGGCCGCACCGGTGGTACCGTTACTGATGCATCCGGCACTTACACACTCCGCGTACCAAGTGGCACTTATACCATTGTCATTTCTTTTATTGGACAAACTACCCAGCGTCAGACAGTAACCGTTGGTCCGGGTGCAACTCTTACCCAGGATATAACCCTGACTGCTGCGGCCAACGAAGATATTGTAAGAGTGGTAGGTACCCGTAGCCGCCTCCCCCGTAGCAGTATCAGCACGCCTGTGCCGGTGGATGTAATTACTACCCGTGAGGTAAAAACCTTTGCCCAGACGGATGTGGCGCAACTGCTTACCTATGTGGCCCCTTCCTTTCAATCGGCCCGCCAAACCATTAGCGATGGTACAGACCATATTGACCCGGCAGGGCTACGTGGCCTGGGTCCCGACCAAACACTCGTATTAATAAATGGTAAAAGAAGGCATACCACGGCGTTAGTAAATATAAATGGCAGTGTAGGCCGCGGTTCCGTAGGTACTGATTTGAATGCAATACCTGTTGCTGCTATTGACCGCATCGAAGTATTGCGGGATGGCGCTGCCGCCCAATATGGCTCCGACGCTATTGCCGGTGTTATCAATATTGTTACCCGTACCAAATACAAAGGGTTTAACATGAGTGCCCTGACTGGTAAAAATTTTACTACCACGCCCGTAGGTAGTACCAACCAGCGCATGGGTGATGGTGGTACTGTACAGGTTGATTTCACCGCAGGTACATATGCAAAAAGCGGCGCTTATATTAATGCCAGCGGCCAATACCTTTTCCGTGACCATACCAACCGTAGTGGATTCGATAATATACCACTGCTGTACATTGGCAATGGTGGTGCTTTCCCGGCTACCCAGGCTGGTGTAGACCCTGTTTTGTATCGCCGCTATTTAATTGATGAAGACAACAAGATTGCTGCACAGCGCCACTACAACCGGCAAAATATTGTAGCCGGGCAAACCAAAAACGATAATATCGGCGCCTTTGTGAATGCCGGTTTCCCAATTGGTAAAAAGGTAAACTTCTATTCCACATTCGGCGCTTCTCACCGTAATGGCGCCGGTTCCGGTTTTAGCCGTAATCCCAACGCTATTACACAGCAGCCCGTAAATGCCGACGGTTACTACCAATACCCTGATGGCTTTTTGCCGGAAATCCATACCAAAATTGATGACCAGTCGGCCATTACCGGTATCAGAGGAACGTTTAAAGGCTTTGATGTGGACCTGAGTAATACCTACGGCAAAAACACGCTGAAATACCATATCGAAAACACCGGTAACGCATCGCTGCCGGGGGCTGTGAACGTGCAAACAGAATTCAATGCAGGCCAGCTTTCGTTTGCTGAAAACACGGTGAACCTGGATTTGAGTAAAAGCATTGATATGGATGGTGGCAACAGCCTGAACGTTGCCTTTGGCGGCGAATACCGGCACGACATGTTTAAGATTGAAGCAGGCGAACCGACCTCCTATAGCAATGGCGGACGCTTAACGCCCCGGTTTGAAGTTCTTCCTTATACGGGTACCCAGTTCGGCACCTTCATCAACCCGGCTGCTACGGCATCCGGTGCACAGGTATTTCCCGGCTTTCAGCCTTCCGATGCGGTAAATGCTTCCCGTAATGTATATGCCGGCTATGTAGATTTAGAATATACATTAGGTAAATTGTTAGTGGGTGCTGCAGGCCGCTACGAAGTATATAAAGAAAAAGATGTAAGCTATGATGGTGTAGGCCTGAAGGCAACTGCCCGTTATGCCATTACGAAACGATTAGCCATCCGGGGATCCTTTAACACCGGCTTCCGGGCACCGTCATTGCACCAGCGGTATTTTCAGAATACCTCCACGCAGTTTGTAAATGGTCTTCCCTCAAACTCACTGACGGCTAATAATGAAAATCCCATCGTACGCACAGCCTTTGGTATTCAGGAACTGAAGCCTGAAACGTCACAAAGCTTTAGTGGCGGTGTGGTAAGCCAGTTTGGTCATGGGTTTACGGTTACGGTTGATGGCTATTTTATCAAGATTGATGACCGGATTGTTTTATCAACTGCCTTTAACAGGGGAAACAATCCGCTGGTAAATACGATTCTTACAGCTAACAATGTTCCGGTATCTACCAACGCATTACAATTTTGGACCAATGCCATTAACACCGAAACAAAAGGCATAGATGTAGTGGTTAGCAAACATTATACGTTGGGCATGGGTACCGGTAATATTTCACTGGCAGGCAACTATAACCGCAATAAGGTTGTGGGTGGTATTAATTCCAACTCAGTGCTTAGTTCTGCGGCCAATAACCCAAGCCGTACGGATCCTACCAAAGATCCCTCGAACGATTTGGAGACTGGTATTTTTGACCGCCAGCAGCGTGCCCGCCTCGAAGTAGGCCAGCCCCGCAGCAAAGTAAATCTGACTGCTAATTACACTATCAATAAACTGGACATCTTAGCCCGTGTGGTGCACTTCGGTCCGGTGACCCAGTTAAGCGCCACCGATCCTTATATTAAAAATCCGAGTGGTGTATATTTCAATGATGTTGGCTTTGGTACCGATCAAACCTTTGGTTCAAAGGTTATTACCGATCTGGTATTTACCTATAACATTAGGCCAGGTGTAAACCTTTCGGTGGGAGCTAACAATTTATTCGATGTATATCCGGATCGCATATTTGTTGATCCGCGTAATAACGCTGCGTTGGTATATTCTAATCCTGTTAATGGTGCATTGGGAACAAACAAACAGGTAGGTGGTTACTCCGCCGGCCGTGATCTGAGCAACCGGGGCCGCCTGCTATTTAACCCTAATCAGTTTGGTTTTAATGGACGTTACCTGTTTAGCCGCCTTACTGTTGATTTTAATTTATTAAAAAGAAAACATGCTGACAAAGTAGTAAGTACACCAGCAATGCCTTATACGCCTCCTGCTCCGCCCAGCGACCGGGACAAAGACGGGGTTTATGATGCACAGGATGCCTGCCCCGATGTAGCAGGCCCAGCCGCCACCCGTGGCTGCCCGGACAGAGATGGTGACGGCATTGCAGATAAAGATGATGCCTGTCCTGATGTGGCAGGAACCGTTGCCCTGAAAGGTTGCCCCGACCGGGACGGAGATGGAGTAGGGGACGCAGTAGATAAATGCCCGGATGTAGCCGGTTCGCCCTTGCCACAATACCAGGGCTGCCCGATACCAGATACCGATGGCGATGGCGTACGGGACGATATTGACAAATGCCCAAATGTGAAAGGAACCTTTGCCAATGCCGGCTGCCCCGAGGAAAAGGCAAAGCCTACGGTAGATGAAATGCAACCGGTGATGGATACCGCTGCCCGTAATATTTTATTTAAAACCGGTAGTGCCGTACTCACTACTTCCTCTTACAGTGCCTTGAACGCTATTGCAGCATCTTTGAGCCAGAACACGGATCTGCAATTAACCATTGAAGGCCATACAGACAATATCGGCAGCGATGCCCTCAATAAAAAGCTAAGCCTGAAACGTGCCAATACCGTAAAAACATACCTGGCAAAAAGGGAGGTTGCTGCCACCCGTATCACAACGGTAGGATACGGTGAAAGCCAGCCCATTGCCACCAATAACACTGCTGCCGGCCGTGCTAAAAATCGCCGGGTGGTGTTGAAGTTGCAATAATATTTTATGTATATAAAAAACCTGCCCTTACAAAGGCAGGTTTTTTTATGAAAGATATTTCCGAATAGTGTGTATGTCAGGTTAGCTGATGCGAATTGGTATAGTTAAAATGCTACCCTCTTTTTGTGGCTGTTTTGTTTAAATGAATGGTTGTTGTAAACAACTGTATAATAAAATTTCTATGAACAAGTAACAATAATATACTTTTTGATCTCCTCCCAATTTTTTGTAAAAGGTGAATACCCTTCAATCTCAGGATCATCTTCAGCGTCATTAAAGTATAAAATACTACGCCATAAAAAAAACAATTGTTTCTCATCATATTTCTTTACAAACCAACTAATCAATGTTTCCCAACTGTATAATTGCAGTAGCGCATATACATCAAAAAAATCTTTCTTTTTACCTCTCCCGCAGATAGTATGTAGTTTCATGGCTGCAATATCTTTCACACTGAAATATTTAATTCCATCTGCAACTATAAAAGACTCAATTAGTGCAGCAGGTTCATGAACAAAGTCACATTTTATATCATTAATAAATCCAAACAGCATTCTGCTGTTGTTGCCGATATATTGGAATTTTAAATTGTGGCTATCTCTAAGAATTATTTCAAGTTCCCTTACATCAAATGCATTAAGGCAAAAAAGGTCAAAATCTATAGATTTGCGATGGCCTATCTGAAGTGCTAGTGAAGTGCCGCCAGCGAGAGCAAAGCTATCATAGATAAGATTAGTTCTAAAGATTTCCTGTAGTAATTTATATGTATCAGCTTCAACTGTAAAATGATGAAACATGCAAATCCATTAAGGGTATTTTGAAATAGTGACTGCAAAAGTTAGCCGTTTTATTATCTAAAACTTTGCTTTTTTTTAAAGCAGTAATTATTTGATCAGTGGAATATAATTGCAATAAAAAATAGAAATCCTGCAGCAGGCCCCGGCTTATTACTCTTTCAATAATATAGTTTTTATTTTTATCAGGGTCTATTTTTTCAACTGCTGTATCCCAAAATAAAAATTGGGAAAAAGGAAAATCTCCTTTTTTTACTTTTTGTGAAATAAGGTCTTTAGAAAGGTATTTGAAGTAGGATTTCATATTGTAATGTAAAATGTAGAATTTTCTTTTAATAAGGCTTGTGCCTGCTATTAGTATTGAAATATTTCATCTTAACTGAATGTAAAGACGTCGTATTCCTTTGTTAAAATTACCGTATATCTGCTAATTATCATTATTTACGTTTTATTACCCTAAGCCATCTTTCATGACCACTTTCAGCAATAAAGCAAAACAGCTCATTAAGCTTTACACTAAAGGCAAACCATTTGAAAAGGTTTTAGCCGAACTTTCTCCTAAGCATCCGGACGCATTGCCTGTTGATGCAATCTTTACCAATAACCTGAGTTGGGATACCGCTTCCCATCAGAAAAGAGTTGAATTTTTATCTCAAAAAACGGGTAGCACATTAGCTTATTTAGCCGGAAAAAAAGCAATGCCGGAGGCAGATTTTTATAAAGGGAACATCGAAAACTTTATTGGCCTTACACAAGTACCAACAGGCCTGGTAGGTCCCTTGCTTATTAATGGCACTTCGGCACAAGGCGATTTTTATGTACCGCTTGCTACGTCGGAAGGAGCCTTGGTTGCGAGTTACAACCGCGGTGCAAAAGCTACCCGGCTATGTGGCGGCATTACCTCTGTTTGCCTCACCGAAGGCCTACAACGTACGCCCATCTGGAAGTTTACGAATTTGGGAGAGGCGGGCCGTTTTATGTACTGGATACTGGAAGAATTGGATACCTTAAAAAATATTGCCGGGCAGCACAGCCGCTATGCCGTGCTGGAAGAACTGAAGATAAATATGGAAGGCAACCATGTGCTTACCATTTTTGAATATACCTGCGGCGAAGCAGCCGGGCAAAACATGGTAACCATTTGTACCGAGGCTATCTGCCAGTACATCTTACAAAAAGCACCGGTGCAGCCCGTTTTCTGGTGCATTGAAAGCAATTACAGCGGCGACAAAAAAGCGACTGGGGTTTCTTTTATTTCTGTTCGGGGCAAAAAGGTAACGGCCGAAGTACTGGTAAGCCGGCAGGTAGTAAAAGAAATATTGCACAGTACGCCGGAAGCTATTTCGCAGTACTGGCAGGCATCGGTAGTGGCTGCCTCACAAAGCAACAGCATTGGCATACAGGGTCATTTTGCCAATGGGCTGGCAGCTATCTTTTTAGCCTGCGGGCAGGATGTGGCCTGTGTAGCCGAAGCACATATTGGCATTACCCGCATGGAAATGCAGGGTAATGATTTGTATGTAGCCATTACATTGCCTGCATTGGTAGTGGGAACAGTAGGTGGAGGTACAAGGTTGCCCACCCAAAATGAATGCCTGCAATTAATGGATTGCCAGGGGCCGGGTAGTGCCCGGAAATTTGCCGAAATCTGTGGCGCTATTGCCCTTTCCGGTGAGTTATCGATTGCTGCCGCACTGGCATCGGGGCAATTTAGCAAGGCACACACAACATTTAGGAAAACAACATAAAAGCAAACTTTACATGAGCCGTTCATATTGTCTGCTTATACATCTCATCCGTTTCGGTTCCGCCAGGTTCGGCCAACTTCTTCGCTTTTAGCAACGTGATGCTTACATTCAGCTCAAAGCCAATTAGTAAAATAAGCGCATTGAAAAAGATAAGATTCATGAGTAGCAGTACAGTGCTAAGCGAACCATACAATTGGTTGTACCGCCCGAAGTTATTTACCCAAATAGAAAATAAGTACGAGGTAATAATGGTAAGCAGGCAGGCAAGTACGGCGCCGGGGGAAAATGTTCTCCAGCGTACTTTTACCGCTGTTGCATATTTGTAAATGAAAGCGATGGAAAAAAAATTGAGCAGGACGATAATGATCCAGCGGATAGAATGTAATGTGTACCAGACGATAGGCTGCTGCCTGCCCCATTTATGATCCAACAGTTTGCGCAACGAAACCTGCGTGGTAAGCAGCAGGCCGGTGCCTAATATTAGTAAAAGCAGCAACGAAGTAAGCTTAATAGCCGTCCAGCGTTTTACCAAAAACCTGCCCTTCCGCTCCTGGTAAAAGCTACGGTCAAAGGTTCGCATCACGCCCATCATCGCATTGGATGCAAAGAAAAAGGCAATAAAAATACTCACCGAAAGCAGGCCGCCCCGCCGGGTTTTTAATACATCGAAAATATCATCCAAAACGCCCTTTACCAGTATATATATCCGGTCACTCCGCAGCACATCGTGTATCGTTTTTAAAAATTCCCTTTGAAACTGGCTGGCCACAGGCAGGTAGGGCACCAGGGTAAACAGGAACATGAGCCCGGCAGGCAAAGCCAGAATAATATTGAAGGATATGGCTGCTGCCCGTTCGTTGAAACCGATTTTTTGGGAGTGCTTTCTAAAAAAACTGAATACATCGTATAACGGCATACCCTCAAATCCAGGTGGCGACGTTTTTTTGGTGAAGCGTATGAATCCGGCTACAGGCCCAAATGTAATAATATGTCGCTTTAGTTTCGTCATGGCATGCGGGCTTTATCCGTAGAATCCTGTAGCTTTTTTGCCGCCTTGCGTTTTAGAAAAGCGGTAAGTGAATCCTGGTACAGGTGTGCCAGTTTAATGTGTTGTTCGTAAGTGCTGCTGAATGAGGATCCGCCTTCCAGATCGGCATTAGCTACAAAGTATATATAATCAGTTGGCGGCGCATTTAACACCGCATCAATGGTATTGCCCCCCACTGTGCAGATGGGACCGGGCGGCAGGCCTGCATTCAGGTAAGTGTTGTAAGGCGATTTGAATTCAAGATGCTTATTTAGAATGCGGTTTAATTTAAAATCGCCCATCGCAAATTTTACGGTTGGGTCGGCTTGCAGCTTCATGCCTGTTTTCAGGCGGTTCAGGTAAGTGCTGGCTATGTTCGGCTTGTCTTCTTCCCGGTTGGTTTCCTCGGCTACAATGGATGCCAGTATGTAGATCTGGCCGGGTTTAAAGCCCAGCTTTTCTGCTTTATCCATTCTTTCTTCCTTTTCCCAAAACCCTCGTTGCTCACTGTATAACTTCCGGAAAATGCGGGAGGGTGGCCAGGTCCAGGTAGCAGCATACGTGTTGTGAAGAATGGCGGTCATCCAGTTAGTACTGTCTAATCCTAACACTTTTAAACTGTCCTTATTCGTCAGATAGGCCATCATTGTAGCCGAGTCGCATTCAAATGTATTGGCAACGATTCGGGCCAGGTCAGCCTTTTGCCTTATTTTCCGGCTGATCACAAAATCCACAGGCGCCTGCGTACCATTGCGAAGCTGCGTGATTACCCCACGCATGCTTTGGCCTGCCGGAATTTTATAACGGCCGGGTTTTATATGTTCCCAGTACTTCATCTGGCCGGCCAGCCAGTTAAAACTTTTGGTACTGGTGATAACAGAATCTTTTTCCAGCGTCTGCAACACCGCATCCGGCGTGGCCTTGTTGGTATAGATGTAAATAATTTTATAATCGGAGGTAAAAGCAGTGGCGCCTCGTATAAAAAGGTACCAGCTTGCAATACCGCCTGCAACTACCAGTAACAAAATGACGAACAAAATTTTTCGGAGCATACCGGCAAATGTGTGATAAATAGATAAATAATACCAAATCAAAATAGGCAATAGACAATAGACAAATCAAGTTTGAACGGCTAAGGTGAAGTCCACAACCAAATAGAATTCGGAATAATACAATAAAAAACCCCGCCTTCCGGACGGGGCAACTATTTGCAAAAGAAATTTTATTATGGTTTAGGTGGAGTTGTGTTGGGTATTGTAGTAGTTTTTTGCTGCGTGGCGGGCTGTTGTGTAGCAGGCAGGGTACGGTTAAGATTTGGTTTGGTAGTGGGGTTACTAAAAAATAAGGTAGATGCCAGGCAAAGTACCGCAATAAGGCCCGAAAAAATCCAGGTTCCTTTTTCCAGTACATCTGTAGTTTGCTTTACACCCATGTACTGGTTACCAAATCCGGCTACATTACCCTGCAGGCCACCGCCTTTGGGATTTTGTACCAATACTAAAAAGCCAAGGATTATGGCACAAATGATAATGAGTATTAAAAAAAAGACAGTCATTTAAGTATGTTTGAGTTGATCAATACGGGCGGCAAAATAATGGCTTTTTTGAGGATGTAACAAACGTAATTTTTCCAGCACAGCAATTGCCTGGCCCGTTTTGCCTTGTTTTAACAGTACATCCGCCATTGGCTCGGTTACTACTTCGCCTTTTTGCAACGAATGGGCAGCATGGCTTTCCACCAATGGGTCTGCCTCTGGTACGGGTGCGTCGGGAAGCCGTTTCATTTGCCGCAGCCAGGAGGTAAAGGTTTTTAACTGTTGACCAAAGCGGTCGTCTTTGGCAGGTTCGCCATCCAACTGTATGCCCTGCGATGCAAAATAATCAATCGTATGCTGGTAAGCCGTTTTAAAAACCACCGTATCGTCGTCCGCAGCGCTGTTTTTATAGCTGTCGGCAGCCTGGGCCAGCGATGCGGACAATAGATTATTTGGCAGCGGAACCAATTCCGGCTCCTGCGCTTCATCATCTTCCTGCCCCTCTATAGCCGATTCACTTTCCATGAACGCCGCATCTAAAACATTGCCGGTTATTTGAGGCAGCGTAAGGCTGTTTATTACTACAGGTTCTGCCGATATTTCGCTGGTGTTAAAGGACGGTATTAACTCAACCGGTTCTGTTGCTATTTCATTAGCACTTTCATTAATGGTTGCAGAAGCTACTATTTTTTCAGCTTGTAATACCGGTATTTCCGGTATCTTTAATATCCTCTGTCTGTAGCATCAGCTTTTTAGCCTGGCGTAGTTCCTGTTACCAGAGCCTGTTAGGTTAATCTGCTGCTGCTAGGTGTTTTCTACCTCAGCTACCTTCTCCGGATGCACCAGATGAGCGGATTGCTGCTATATCCGTTTCCTGTCTGGTACAGCAGCCAGTGCAGCCGGGGAATGTCGTTGAAAAATATAGCTGTTTGCCTGGCGGATGCCGTAAAAGCAGGTGTTTCCTTATTGTTGACTGCATGTCACCAGTTGCCCGATGGAAAACCAGGGATATTGCTGGTGCCAGTAACCGGCATCGGGATGCTGCTGAATAATTTGGGAAATGCAAAGCCATAGTAGGATGAACTGGCAACAATAGTAAACAAGATAGCTGTGATATGCAAGGGGTGCCAAGATTAAATAGGCTAAGGGCATCCGAATACAAAGATCAGATTGAAAAGCTAATTTGAAAGTGCTTATTGCTTCCGGGCTTGAACTACCTACTTTGAACCAACCTATAAACACATAAATAATCCAATGAATCACTGATCGCAGGAATTCAATAATGCACGGACTGTAGAACTTTAAACCTTAAACTTTGAACTCTAAGCAGTGTTGAAGAACTACCAGTCTGAAAACAAGCCGGTTAAAGATCTCATCGCTAATGCCACGTACAATTTCATCGGTAAGTGTCGACTCTACCTGACTAATGGACTTTTGGAACCCGGGAACTCAAAACTTTTGGATATATCAAAAGGTTTTTCCTCAGACTGCTTTATTATTTTTCAATATCTAAGTGTACCCCTACGGTGAGGCGGTTGGTACTTGCCTGCTGGCCGCTAATGCCGCTGAGGCTTACGGTATAATCGCTGATATAACCGCTGATTACGTAATCGGCATCATCGTTGGTGGTGCGGGTAAGATGCGTTTGGCCCACAATTTTTTGCTGCAGGCGATCGTTGAGCCGGGGCGAAAGCTGCGGGTTGATGTAACGGGCTTTATTTTCGATAAAACCCAGCTTTCACCGTTTTAATATCCGCCGGAATGCTTACATCTTTAAACGTATAAATCACCACAGGCAGCAAGCATAAAAGGCTACAGCTAAGTATCAGTAATAAGGTTTTCAATTTTTTATACTGTATTTAATAGTTTCTCAACTTATTGTTTCGTTTACAAAACATTACATTACAATCATAGAGCGTTGCCCTTTATGTTCATAGAGCGTTGCCCAATGCTGTAATATTGCCGCCCTTTCAGGGCTAATACAATTGACTATTTGTATTTAATTTGTATTGATTGCCCAATGCCTGTTGCCTATTTATATTCATTGAGTTATTGAGCCATTTGCTAATTTGCATATTTGTTCTCTACTCCTCAATATCATATTCCTTGAGCTTGCGGTACAGGGTTCGTTCGCTGATGCCTAAATCCGAAGCGGCATCTTTGCGTTTGCCTTTATGTTTTTTCAAGCGCTTTGATGATGAGCGTTTTTTCCATATCCATAATGCTCAGTGACTCTTCTACTTCCACATGTTCCTGAATCTCGTCATTGCCCGTTTTCCCATTCGCCGACGGCTGAAAGTAAACGGGCGGCTGGCCTGTGCCGGCATTCCGGGGCTGTGTTACCGGCGGCTGATATTGTGGTTGGTAACCTGTATCCGGCAGTTCATTATTTTGCTGTTCATCAAACCGGAAATTGCCTACCGCCTGCTTTAGGTTTCCGGGATTTTGCACCAGTTCCACAAACATCTTTTTCAGTTCGTTCACATCCCGTTTCATATCAAAAAAGAGCTTATACAAAATCTCCCGTTCATTGGCAAAAGTAGTTTCGCTTACAAAACCATTCTGACCACTGCCCACCAGTACCGGCAACTGGCTGCCCGGCTGCTCGCTTACCGGTAAAAATGCGGCCATATCCCTGCCGGTAAGTGTTGCACTTTTTGAAAGTACGGAAATTTGTTCGGCAATATTTTTTAATTCCCGCACATTTCCCCGCCAGGGGTAACGGATTAACATTTGTCTTGCATCTTCATCCAGTTGTACAGGGTTTGTACGGTAGCGTTCGGCAAAATCAATTACAAATTTCCGGAACAGCAGCACAATGTCATCCGGCCTGTCTTTTAGTGCCGGGATGCGGATGGGTACGGAGTTAAGCCGGTAATACAAATCCAGCCGGAAACGACCGGCCTGGGCAAACTCGAGTAAGTCACGGTTGGTGGCAGCTATTACCCGTACATCAGTTTTTTGTACTTTGCTGCTGCCTACACGGATGTACTCGCCGGTTTCCAGTACCCGCAGCAGCCGGGCTTGCGTACCCATGGGCAGTTCGCCTATTTCATCCAGGAAAATAGTGCCGCCGTTCACCGTTTCAAAGTAGCCTTTGCGGCTATCTACCGCCCCGGTAAAAGAGCCTTTTTCGTGGCCAAACAGCTCACTGTCAATAGTACCTTCGGGTATGGCGCCGCAGTTGACTGCAATAAACGGGTTGTGCTTGCGGGGGCTAAGCGAATGAATGATGTGCGAAAACACCTCCTTGCCTACACCGCTTTCGCCATTGATGAGTACACTTAGGTCGGTATTAGCTACCTGAACAGCTACGTCAATAGCGTGGTTCAGCGCCGGCGAATTGCCGATGATGCCAAACCTGTTCTTTATAGATTGTATATCTGCCATTTGTTTTTTTTAAGAAGCCTCACCCTAAATCCCTTTCAGCCTCATCCGTGCGCCGCGGCGTACACCTTTTCCATGAGAGCTTGTCCCGATTTTCGGGAAGAAGGGAAAAGGCTGCAATTGCGTTGAGAGGGACCTGAAAACCGTAATATGGTAAGGTTAAATTATTTTTAGTAAATTCTTTACTTATTAAGCCAGGTAGTTTGATATTTTAATTTCAGGTAAGCTGTATTATTAATCTTTTTTCTACTGTATCAATATCAAACGAATGCGGCTTTTTAAAATCTGGAACGCAATCTGAAATAGCTAATCCCCTTGCGTATTTACTTAAAGCTTTTCTGCCGAAATTGAGTATTAGTTCATATTTATCCCCTCCTGTTTTCCCTATAAATACAATCATTACAATTTTCCTGTTGTCATTTACAAACTTTTGAGAATAATGATTTTCAAAAGTGGGTAGTAATACGCCATCGCACCAAAAACCTTTTACAAGTTCGTTATCAGAAAATGTAAATGCATCACAAATTTCGTATTCAAGAAAGTCGCAGAAATCCTGGTCTATCATTCAATTATTTTTACTCCAGCTTTCATGTAATAGTTCCCTGAAAATTGTATTCAGTTCTTCCCACCCTGGCACGTTACCCGCTTCAGCCGTTTTCAGGAATAACTCATAGTAATTCATTTTGTCAACTAAGAAAGTATCTATCACTTCAATCCTTATGCCCTTATCCATTTCCGCACCACTCTTCTTTTTTATCAGCAAATGATGAATGGTTTCCCGTAGGTGTTCATCTATGAGCTGCTCTCCTAATAAGGTTTCAAACTCCATTGGAGCCATCGTTCCGGTTCTTTCAATCCACATACAGGCAAAAATGGGACGTAACACATACAAATATTTTTTGAGCCTTACTTCTTCCTCTTTAAAGTAAGCTTCCCAGTTGCGTCTTGCCATGTGATAATAATGGTACAGGCAATTTTTTGGATTGAAGAACCGGGTTGTAGCATCCCTCATTTTCTCCAAAAAGTTGCCCCATTGCTGATAAACAATCGGGCTACGCAGCCACTCCAGCAGTGGCGGATTACTCTTTCTAAATAATCGTAATGTTTTCTGTAGTTCCCATCCGCTCAGGTCAAGATCGTTGGGCAGCATTTGTTCGATGCAGTCCCGTGTATGATCAATCCGCAGGTACCACTCCGGCGGATGCACATAAATAAACCGTACATCCCAATCGCTGTTTTGCGAGGCAAACCCCCAGGCCCGGCTGCCGCTTTCTACCGCATACAAAATTTTAATTTGTTGTGTCTGTTCAAGGGTGATTAGTTGTTGTTGGATATGTGCGAACATTTATTTTACTAAATAATGGCCTTTTAAAGAAATGATTTCGATAGGATTTTTGTTAGGATCATAAACAATCCTATGTTCTTTGTTGATCCTTCGGCTCCAAAAGCCCGACAGTTTATACTTTAATTCCTCTGGCTACCCAATTCCATTAAAAGGGTCTTCTCCAATGGCTTTTAACAAGTCTTGAATCTTTTTCTGAATTTGTTTGTTGCCAGATGTTTTCCAAAAGTGTACGTGTTCCTGAGCTTTAGGAGAGAGAACTACTTCCATAAATCATCTACATTTATTTTGATTCCTTTCCCATCCTTAATATCCTGAGAGCCTTGCAAAATTTGCTCTACAAATTCAGGATTGTAAGAACTTTCATCTTTTGTTATTTTAAAAGGAATTTCCAACGCCTCAAAAAAAGCCTTGATTGCTTTTTCCTGTTTCCTGTTGATGGGATATGCGGTAACAGTCACGTTAAATATTTTTAGTATAAAGAATGATAATATTAAATTATGTTTTATAAAATTAGATTTTACAAATTATCAATTGGTATCATCTCCCCTAACAACGTTGCTTTTGTACTACTTGTCACCTGCACCTGCACATAATCCCCTTTCGTAAATGCATAATCAGCTTTCGGAAAGATAATTACCTTGTTCTGTGAATTCCTACCCATCCAGTCCCGGTTACTTTTTTTACTGTCGCCTTCTATCAGCACCGTAAATGTTTTGCCAATATCCTGTTTGTTGCTTTCTGAGCTCAGTTGGTGCTGCAGGTCAACAATTTCCTGTAACCTTCTTTTTTTAGTGGCCAATGGTACATCATCTGCATACCGACGGGCAGCTAACGTGCCGGGCCGTTCGCTATAGAAATACATATAGCTCAAATCGTACCGGCTATATTCCATCAGGCTTAATGTATCCTGGTGATCTTGTTCCGTTTCAGTACAAAACCCCGCAATTACATCGCTGCTAATGCCGCAATCCGGAATAATCCGGCGGATGCGGGCCACCTTTGCCATATACCACTCCCGGCTATACGTACGGTTCATGAGTTGCAGCACCCGGCTGCTGCCGCTTTGCACGGGTAAATGAATGTATTTGCAAATGTTATTATACCGGGCTATGGTATGCAGTACCTCATCGGTAATATCTTTTGGATGTGATGTGCTAAAACGAACCCGCAGCAAGCGGAGAAATCTGAGCCACTTTTTCGAGTAGCAAAGCGAAAGTGACAGCCCCAGCCCCCTCCAAACCTCCCCCAACGGGGGAGACTTTAAAACCGTGGTTCTTTAAGTTTTGTTTATTACTATTCTGACGATCTTCTACTCGATCCTCTACTCGATCCTCTAGGTTTCCTCCCCCGTTGGGGGAAATAGAGGGGGCTTGGTAATAACTATCCACATTCTGGCCCAATAAAGTAACTTCCTTATAACCCTTTTCAAATAAATCCCTGCATTCGGCTACGATGCTTTCGGCATCCCGGCTCCGCTCCCGGCCACGTGTGAATGGTACTACACAAAAGCTGCACATATTATTACAGCCCCGCATAATACTCACAAAAGCACTGATACCATTGCTGTTGAGGCGTACCGGAGAAATGTCGGCATAGGTTTCGTCCCGGCTGAGCAAAACATTGACGGCTTTCTGGCCGGTTTCTGCTTCCTTCACAAGGGCTGGCAGGCTTCGGTAGGAATCGGGCCCTACTACCAGGTCCACTAACTTTTCTTCTTCCAGGAATTTGGATTTCAACCGCTCGGCCATGCAACCCAATACGCCTACCAACGTTCCGGGCCTGGCATCTTTTATTTTTCGGAATTCCGTTAGCCGCTTGCGTACGGTTTGTTCGGCTTTTTCGCGGATGCTACAGGTGTTCACCAAAATCAGGTCAGCCAGTTCTACATTCCGGGTAGCACCAAAACCGTTGTTATTCAGAATGGAAGCTACCACCTCACTGTCAGCAAAATTCATAGCGCAGCCGTAGCTTTCAATGTAAAAATACTTTTGGTAAACGGCTTCATCAAAAGTAAAGGGTGCAAACGCTTCGCCCTGCCGTATCTCTTCGTGCTGCTTGTGGGTTGCGGTTGCCGCCGGAAAAAAATCTGATACCTCAACCATACTGCTCCAAAAATTTTTGAAGCGGTAAAGATAGGAATAGAAAACAGAGAGATTAGTAGGCAGTCAGCAGTTAGCAGGAATACAAAAAAGAAGTCAGCAGTCATACAAAGAAGTCAGATATCAGTAAATGGAGGAATAGGTCAGTCTCATTTTGTGATTTTGATGATAAGGCAATTTTCACATAAGAGGTAATGTTGAAGATGTATTGTAATTTTTCTATAGCCCTAACTGAATTTCAAAACTAATAAGCTCATGGTTAGTGTTTTCTATTTAATTACATGCGTGAAACCGATACTTAACCTTAAAGTAGGTTAATGCAACATCCTCTTTTGAACAGCACCTCTTATTTTTGGGCGGTATGGTAAAAAAGTTGTCCTGGATTTGCACGGCCTTATTTATTTGTACGGCAGCCTTTGCTCAAAAAAGCCCCGGCCTGCTTACCGGTATTGTACTGGACGCTGCAAAAGGTACACCCGCTGATGGCGCCTCTGTTCAGCTTTATTCTTCACGGGATTCAGCATTTAGCCGCAGGCAACTAACCGATACTAAAGGAAATTTCACCATCGAAAACCTGCCTTTTGGTATATACCGGCTTCACATTAGCTATACCGGCTACGGTAAATTTGTGCTGGATAGCATTCATATACGGGCGGAACGATTTGATTTTGACCTGGGCGACCTGAAATTACAGAAGAGTGAAACGGAACTGAGCAGCGTAGTAGTGTATGCCGAAAAGCCACTCATTGAAAATAAGGATGGCAAAGTAGTGTACAATGTTTCTGAATCGGCGCTGAGTGCCGGCAGTAATACCTCGGAACTGCTAAAAAATATGCCGCTCATTAGCAACGACCCCAATGGCCGGCTTTTACTAAAAGGAAAAGAACCTAAAATATTGATTGATGATAAGCCGGTTGACCTTACTGCCCAGCAACTAACCGAACTGTTGGAAAGTCTGCCGGGTGGCAGCATTGAACGGATAGAATTAATGACTACGCCACCCCCGCAATATGCAACTGAGCAAGGTGGCGTTATTAATATTGTAACCCGCAAAGGCCGTATTGGGTGGATTGGCCGGGCTACTGCATCTGCAGGCAGCAGGGGAGAGGGCACTGCTACGGTAAACCTTACTTACCGCAACAAAAAAGTAATGGTGGGTATTATAGCCGGCGCCGGGGCAAGTGTTTTAAATGGGAATAGCTACTCAAGAAGACAGAATATCTACACCGACTCAACGAATTATTTTAATACGGATGCTGTTTATAAAAATAAGAACCTCCGGCCTAACCTGCGCCTGCAACTGGATTATGAAGCCAGTAAAAAAGTACAATGGAGCTTTGTAGCCCAGGCAAACAGCAGTTATGCCGATAACACCAGCACAACGGAATATACCAATCTTGACCGCTTCGAAAAAATATACAGGCTTAGCAACCGTACCAACCGCACCCATTCCGATAATATTTCTTTGAACCTACAGCCTTCATTGACATACCGGGGCACCAAACCCGGAGAGGTATTACGAATAATTGGCAGCTATGCATATGGCAATACCGATAATAGCCGCCGTTTTTTTCAGCAATTCTTACAACCTGATGCCACCCCCACGGGTGCTGATTCGACCCAGGATCAGCTTACTGATAATACTTCGTACAATACATCGCTCCGAATTAATTACGATGTACCCCTGGCAATTAAAAATTTAAGTTTTTCAACCGGCACCACCTGGAATAATAACAGTAACCAGAATGTACTGAATACTTTTTTCTTACGAAAGCCGGATAACCTTTTTGTAAAGAACGACCGGCTAAGCAGTGATTTTAATTTTACCCAGAATATTTATACGGTACGAACCGGACTTTTCTTCCGGGTACCAAAGCGGTGGCAGATGAATGCGAACCTACAGGCCGAAAAAACGAATTTTTATTTTTCTTATAAAGACAGTAACAGCAGGCAGGGAAATGATTACTGGAACATCATGCCATCGGTTACCATCCGCAGGGATATAACCGACCGTACCAATATCAGCGGCGTGTATCGTAAAAGTGTGCGCCGGCCCGGCATCTGGGAACTAAACCCGGCCATTGATTACGGTGATCCTTATAATCTGCGTTTTGGCAACCCGTACCTGGAGCCTTCTTTAGCACATAATTTCGACCTGAATTTTAGCACCAGTAAAGGCAAATGGTACCTCAACAGTTCAATCGGTTACAATATTGTTGACAATATTTTCAACACCATCCGCACCCTGCAGCCCGATGGTAAAACGTTTGTAACCTGGCAAAATATTGCAGGCCGCAAAGAGTATGAAGCAAGCTTGTTCGGCGGGTATACTTTTTCCGCTGCATTCCGCGTAAATGCAAGTGCCGGATTTTCTCAAAACCGGTATGATACGGTCTTAAAACGATTGTATAAATACCGGGATGGCAACACCTTTTATACGGCACTGAACTATAATATTATTTTCTCCAAAGTATTTACCATGGATGGTAATTTCCGCTTTAACTCATATGCCGACCCGCAGGGCCGCAGTAAAAGCAATATTGGAATGAACCTGGGGGCGCAGCACCGGTTTTTGAACCGCCGCCTTATTATTAGCATTAACCTTACCGATCCGTTTACCCGCCAAATAGTAACGACCTATACGTATGGCAGCAATTTTGCGCTGGAAAGTTACAACTCGGCCCGTACCCGTAATTACCGGGTTACGGTAGCCTGGCAGCTAAACAATACAACGCCTAAAAAGCCAGCCGGAAAAAAGATTAGTACAAGTGAGTTGAAGAAGATAATGGGGAAATAGGAGGCCGGCATCGCTTATAACCATTCTTCAATTATTAGAGACTTCGGGCGATGCCGGCCTTTGAATCACAAACTTAAAGTTGCTTACCAGCTAACTGAAGAATTTACAAATTAATATCAGGTTCAATAAAATGACCGGCATCGCTGATAGCAGGGAGATTACCACTGCTTATCATCATTTGGTTAATGGCAACTTGGTAGCGTGTAGCTTATTTTTAAATCCATTTTTTACCGCTAAATAAACAGCAGCACAAATTTAATATTTACATAATAGTCAATTCTTTTTTAGGAGTAGGAGATTGTTGTTATTACATCTCTTAATCATTTTTCCAAACAAAACTTTTCACCGGAAAAAACTTCTACATGAATTATACTATTACACATCCTTCCATTTTTAAAAAATTTAATTCTGCAACGTCTGGCAGGTGGCAGGTTGATATCCTTCACCTTTTTCCTAAACGATTATTGCAGTTGTTCATACTAATTGTTTTAACAGGTTTCTATGGAAAAACGTCTGCCCAGGTTACCCAGGTTAATCTCGCAAATTATGTACGCATCGGGCGTTACGATTTGCCGGAGCCTACCCGTACCACTGCGCCTCCCAACAGTTTACTGGCACAGGAAGTTTCGGCCGTAACTTATAACTGGGATACGCAAACCCTGTTTGTTGTTGGCGATGGCAGCACATCTATTGTGCAGGTAACTACCACTGGCCAATTAATAAACTCCATGACGCTGGCTCCCGGCTCCAGCCCGCAGGGCACCGACTTTTACGATACCGAAGGGCTTACATATATTGGCAACGGCCAGTTTGTGCTGAGTGAAGAGCGTGACAGGCAGGCCGTTTTATTTACGTATGTGGCCGGTACTACTCTTACCCGCAGCGCAACACAAACGGTAAAGTTAGGCACTACAGTAGGCAATATTGGTAATGAGGGCATCTCTTACGACCCCATGACCAGCGGTTATGTTGTAGTAAAAGAAACACAGCCACAGGGTGTTTTTCAAACCGGTATTAATTTTAATACAGGTACAGCCACCAACGGCTCGCCAACAACCGTGAACCCAACGAATCTGTTTGATCCGGCACTGACTAATTTGCTGGATTTTGCCGATGTTTTTGCCTTGTCCAATTTGCCGTCACTTACTGCTCAATCAGACTACAGCCACCTGTTAATTCTCAGTCAGGAGTCGGGCAAGATCATAAACATAGATCGTTCGGGAAATATTTTCAGTTCACTAACCATCGTTTCCGATCCCGGAAATCCGTTATCTGTTCCAGACCAGCAACATGAGGGCCTAACCATGGACCGGAATGGTGTGTTGTATGTGGTAAGCGAAAACGGTGGCGGCGATTTTGACCATCCGCAACTGTGGGTGTATGCTCCGTCAACCGGTGTCAACCAGCCGCCCACGGCAGTAACACTCAGTAATACCGTTACTTCTATCCTGGAAAACACCAGTAGTGGATCGCCCATAAAAGTTGCTGATATTTTAGTAACCGATGATGGAATCGGAACCAACAACCTTTCATTGAGCGGAGCAGATGCAAGCTTTTTTCAGATTACCGGTACCGCATTATATATTAAAGCAGGAACCGTTCTGGATTATGAAACCAAAACCAGCTATACACTCACGGTGAATGTAGATGACCCAACAGTGGGTACTACACCGGATGCAACCACGCCTTATACCCTGACGGTAATAGATGTTGTGAATGAAACATCTGTTACTTCTCCGATTATCATTTCGGAAGTGGCGCCCTGGTCAAGCAGTAATAGCCCCTTTGGCGCTGATTGGTTTGAAGTAACCAATACCAGTAGCAGTGCTATCAACATCACCGGGTGGAAATTTGACGATAATTCAAATGCTTTTGCTTCCTCGGTCGCCCTAAATGGTATTACCAGTATTGCACCTGGCGAATCCGTTATTTTTCTGGAAACTGCTACCCCTACTGCTACCATCCCATCATTTAAAAGTACCTGGTTTGGAGCGAACCCGCCTGCCTCCCTACAGATTGGAAGCTATACAGGTAGCGGCGTAGGATTAAGCACCGCCGGTGATGCGGTAAACCTGTTTGATGCAAGCGGTATCCTTCAGGCAAATGTCGTTTTTGGAAGCTCTCCGGCAGGGCCCAAGTTCCCCACGTTTAATAATGCGGCAGGTCTTAATAGTACAACTATCTCTCAATTAAGTGTAAAGGGGGTAAATGGTGCTTTTGCTGCTGTAAGCGATACGATGGAAATAGGCTCACCCGGAACCATTGGCAAACTCTTTATTTCGGAAGTGGCGCCCTGGTCAAGCAGTAACAGCCCGTTTGGTGCCGATTGGTTCGAGGTAACGAATACCCGGGCAACGGCTGTAGATATTACCGGATGGAAGATGGACGACAACTCAGGTTCGCCTGCAGCAGCAGTAGCCCTAAACGGCATTACCAGCATCCCTGCCGGCAAGTCGGTTATCTTTATCGAAACAGCTACGCCTAATACTACCATCCCGCTTTTTATCAGTACCTGGTTTGGGGCAAATCCACCGGCCGGACTTCTCATTGGCAGTTACACGGGCAGCGGTGTTGGATTGAGCACCACTACAGATGCGGTTAACCTGTATAATAATGCCAGCCTATTACAGGCCAGTGTCAGTTTTGGTGCATCACCAACGGGCCCTTACGCCAGTTTCGACAATGTGGCAGGGCTTAACAATGCAACGATAACCCAATTGAGTGCAGCAGGTGTAAACGGTGCTTTTGCTGCGGCAAATGATGGCAACGAAATTGGTTCACCCGGCATTATATCCGCCCCACCTGCTATATTACCAGTTACTATTACCACACTAAAGGCTACGCAAAAAACAGATGGCATACAGCTCGACTGGAGTGCATACATGGAGCAAAATATTGACAGGTACGAAATAGAAAAGTCGGCAAATGCTGTGAATTTTAGCAATATTGGCAGCATAGTGGCAACAGGGCACGGTGTATTACTTACCCATTATATCTATACGGACACAAAACCATTTACAAGTACAAATTATTACCGCATTAAAGTGATTGGTAAAAATGGTGACGTAAAGTTCACCAACGTGATACGGATACAGCTAAACACAAAGAAAAGCGGGGTAGTCGTATATCCTAACCCTGTACAAGGTGATAGGTTGACGATTGAGTTAAACAATGCTGCCCAGGGAATATATATGCTGCAACTTTATAACAGTGCCGGAAAACTGGTATTTGTAACGCAAATAGATCATCAGGGTGGTTCAGCCACACAGTCTGTTTTGCTGTCACGGACAATGCCGGCAGGTGTTTACTCGCTTCGGGTTGTAAATAAAGAGATGCAGTTTACCCAAACCATTATTGCCCGGTAGAAAGCATTATAAAAAGCCTGAACGAAACAACTAACTTGTATCTAATAGAAAAGCTGCTCACGTTGAGCAGCTTTTCTATTAGGTAAGTACAATCACCTAAAATTCACCGGCGTACAATGTGTAAAGTTTCTTAGCAATAGATTTTTTATTTAACCATAAATCATTATTGACTTATTGTTGATTTTCAGAACAATGAAAATTAATTGTGGCTATCTTCATTGAGTTCCGGATGCTGAAATAAAACTATTAGAACCGAATAAATCTTTTAAATAATTAAAATCTGCATGTACCCAATGGTAAAATAACCGTTGGCATTCCCAAAATTTCGGTGTGGGATCGCCGGAACATTCCTGAAAACGTGGAAGTACAAGAAAGTAATGCTGACATGTAAAATATAAGTGCTTACTACCCGCCTCCCACCATTTTTACGATTCTACCGGCCACCCAATCCTGCCGGACAGCCAGCTATCCTCTACCGGTATCAACCATTTTTCTAATAGTTCTGCTTTATTTAAAACCGTATTATTAAAGTAAATAGTAGCTGGTTGGATAAAGCCATTTTCAGCAGCATATTTTAATTGGTTCAGCGGCACCATTTGCACTTTCCCTTTTACTGCAAAAGCAAGCATCGTACGATCGAACATCGGTACATGAAAACATTTTTCTATTTCCTTAATCACCCTTACGGAGCTATCAGTGCTACATCCGCTTACACCCGCCTGGCTTACATCAGCAATAATTACCACAAACTGCCCAAATAGTAAATTAGCATAGCCTTTTACGGGTTCGCCATGGCTATTCCAGGTTTCTATAAAGTTCTGTAGCAACGGTTCAATCTGCAAAGCTTCGCCCAGGGTAAAAAGGCGGCTGGCCTGGTAAATCCATACCCGGCTGGCGGGGCTAAAATCTTCAGGGATTAGTTGTTTCCAGTTTTCAAACATTGGACAAAAATACAAGAAGTCTACAGTTGTGAGTCAACAGCCGGCAGCAAAATACTGGAATAACTTACTCAACATTTATCAGCAATTTATTAATGTGAAAGTTGCCAACTTTTTTAAAGTTGGCAACTTCATTGCCTGTGTTTTAGACGCCAGCATGGCGTCTCTACAAAATTGTATTATCCCATTTCAAGACAGTATCCCTGTAAAAAAACTGCCCGCTTTGCAGCAGGCAGCCTTCAATCAAACAAACCTATATTCTAAACCCTCAACATCTTAGCCGATTGTAATTTCTTTTACTACGGCTTTTGCTTCTTCTTTCTTAGGAACCACTACTTTCAAAATGCCATTTTCATAGGTAGCCTGTATGTTTTCTGTATTTACTTTATTGTTCAGGCTAAAGCTCCGCTGGAAAGCGCTGAGTGTGAATTCTCTGCGAACCTGGTTTTGTTCTTTTACTTCTGCGTCTTTCTTTTCTTCGTAAGAAATGATGAGCTGGTTGTTTTCAACCTTTACCTTAAAATTTTCCTTGTTGCGGCCAGGTGCTGCAAATTCGAGGTGATACGCTTCTTCATTTTCAACAATGTTTACCGGAACAGTATTCCCGGTAGCATCCCGGTTTACGGAAGAAGGATCAAAGCTTCCGAACAGTTGATTTACGAGGCCATCAAAATTGCGGAACTGAGGGCGGTTGTTTACTTTCATGATTGTCATAGCTGTATATTTTTTTAGTTTTTGAATGTTTGTAACCCTTTGTTCAATTTGCATTCCAATGCAAAACATAGCAGCAAAAAGTCAGTTATATGATAATTTTGTGACATATTGTCCGGACGAAAGAAGGTTGAGCGTCAAAAAATCCAGTTTTGGTGTTGAAGCAATAGTTCAGTTACTTTTGCATGGTGTTCAGAAAGTCTTTTCTATTGCACTTAAACTAAAAACTACCAATAATATGTATCCTGAAGAAATAGTATTGCCAATGAAGGCAGAACTTACTGATTACGGCTTTGACGAAATGCAGACTGCCACAGAAGTAGATGAGCAGTTAAAAAAGGAAGGGACTACCCTGGTGATGATTAACTCCGTTTGCGGATGTTCGGCTGGCAGTGCCCGGCCCGGCGTATTGATGGCTGTGCATAATGCTGAAAAAAAGCCTGACCATCTTGCCACTGCCTTTGCCGGGTTCGATATTGAGGCAATCAACAAAGTTCGCCAGCATTTAATGCCTTACCCGCCGTCTTCACCGGCAATTGCTTTATTTAAAAACGGTGAGCTGGTTCACATGATCGAACGCCACCAGATAGAAGGACGCCCGGCACAAATGATTGCCCGCAACCTGATGGCCGCCTTTGACCAATACTGTTAATAAACATCTTTCTTATTATTAATTTTAACCGGTTTCGCTTCTGCGAACCGGTTTTTATTTACTTAGTTATGAGATTTTTAAGGATATTGCCCCTTTTACCCAACCTGTGTACCGATAATGTATCCCAACCTTTATTATTTTTTTAAGGATGCTTTCGGCGTCAAACTTGGCGGACTGAAATTCATTAACTCTTTCGGTTTTTTTGTAGCCCTGTCTTTTATTGCCGCTGCCATTACTTTAACCAGCGAATTAAAACGCCGGGAAAGTTTGGGCTGGCTCACCTATACCGATGCTACGGTGGTGGCAGGTAAAGGCGTTAACTGGAGTGAGGTTGTGCTAAATGCTTTTTTTGGATTCCTGATTGGTTTTAAACTGGTCGGCATTTTTCTGGCAAAAGATACTGCTATGGCCGATCCCCAGGGATTTATACTTTCTAAACAAGGCAGTATCCCTGCCGGCATTGTACTCGCCATTATTTTAGGCGGCCTTAAGTACTGGCAGGGCAGTAAGGAAAAACTGGCGAAACCCGAAAAGCGGAACATCCGCATCTGGCCACACGACCGGGTAGGCGATATGACTATTCTTGCTTTTGTATTCGGATTTATCGGCGCCAAAATTTTTCATAATCTTGAAAACTGGGATAATCTGGTACGGGATCCTATTGCAGCACTTACTTCTTTTGACGGCCTTACTTTTTACGGCGGGCTGATATGTGCCGGAGTAGCTATTATTTATTATGCCCGCAAGCACAAAATAAACCTATGGCACCTCGTTGATTCGTTTGGCCCGGCCATGATGATTGCATATGCGATTGGCCGTATTGGCTGCCAGGTAGCCGGCGACGGAGATTGGGGAATCCTGAACAGTGCCTATGTAACCAGTGCAGAAGGGAAAGCAATCATAGCTTCACCGGCTGATTATGATGCTGCCATCCATAAAAATTTCACATTTTACCAATCGTCGTTACGGGGCGTAACGCAGGTACAAACCCCTGCCGATATACCAAATGCCTCATTTGTAGCACCCCGTTGGTTACCGGATTGGACAGTTGCCTATCCTTTTACCCATAATGTAATAAATGAAGGCGTAAAATTGAACAACTGTGACGATAAGTATTGCTCCACCTTGCCGGTACCTGTGTATCCAACTTCATTTTACGAAACCATGATTGGCCTGATCCTTTTTGCAGTGCTGTGGTTTATGCGGAAAAGGTTTTCCAAAGCAGGCCAGTTATTTGGCTTGTATTTACTGTTGAATGGTTTTGAGCGTTTTTTAATTGAAAAAATACGGGTGAATACCCATTTCCAACTTGGATCAATGCAGCTTTCGCAGGCGCAAATCATCGCTTTTGTGCTGATGATCCTTGGAATAGCCATTTTGATTGGCCGGTCTTTACGCGGAAAATCCCTGTTTTCTACATCCTAGATAAAACACCGGGTAAAAATATATCGAAGATGTTCAGAGATGAGCAGGTATGATTAAACATTTTTCAATGATTTGCCTTCATTCTTAAAAAGCATAAAAACACTTCGACCGAGACAACTTCAACAGAATTTTTTTTAATAAGAAGTTAACAATCAACATAAAATCATCTATTTTTACGCCATCCCACTTCCTACTTAAAAAACACTGCTTATTTCCGGAAAAATAATTTGTTGGTTATTAAAGTCATGCCGGTATATCTTATGCAGGCTTACACCTTTTGCCATCATTTATTCTGTTTTTGAATCAGCAACACCAGGGTTTTCCAAACACCAATTTTACAAAATAGATTGATTGCGGTTTTTGTTTTCCGGCGCTGCCGGTAAATAAAAGCCGTTTTTCGTTAGCTCTTCCTGTTTAAAAGGTAAAACTTTTATAGCCTGTTTCTGCACACGTTTACCCAGAACCGTTTAATTCAGAAAATTTTATTGAAAAAATATACCATTGTAATGAAGCAAAAACTGATAACCCTTCTTGTTGTATGTAGTGTTTTTTTACAAACTACCCTGAACGCCCAGATTGACATCCCGATTGGAACAGGAACGGTTGGTAATGACAATACTTCCTACCCTGCCCCGCTACAGGATTTTTATGAAGGCAGCCGGGCCCAATACTTATATACTGCAGCCGAATTAACGGCTGCGGGTATGTCGCCGGGAAATGTAGTTGCCATTAAATTTGATGTGCAGGCCCTGGCTACCAGCGCCAACACGTTTTTTGCACTGGAACAGTATACCATTAATATTGGTACCACTTCTGCTACCTCATTATCGGCTACCACCTGGGAGCCCGGTACTACCTCCGTTTATGGCCCTGTTGACTATAATGTTACGCTTGGCATCAATACGTTCACCTTCACGACTCCTTTTGTATGGAATGGTACTGATAATATTGTAATAGACATCTGTAATGGTGATCCATTAAACAATACCTACGTCTCCTACACAGGAAATGCTACTGTTCCCTGGACAACAGGTTTATCCTTTAATGGCTCACATACCTATAGGGCAGATAATGGAGGCAATCTGTGTGGCACCGCTATTACAACCAATACCGGAACACAAACTACCAGGCCGAACATCATATTTAGTTGGATTGCCGGTTCGGGTTGTACTGGTACCCCTGTAGGCGGAACAGCAACGTCCACCCTGACATCCGTATGTAGTCCTACTACTCCTTTTTCTTTATCTGCCACGGGTGCTACGGCTGCTTCGGGCCTTACCTATCAATGGCAAAGTGCACCAACAGCCACAGGCCCATGGACCAATATTACAGGAATCAATACCTCCTCTTACACTGTTCCCGGAATTAGTGTCAACACCTATTACAGAAGACAAATTTCCTGCGGCGCATTTACTAGTTTTTCCGCTGCGGTATTGGTTACTACGAACGCCCCGGCTTATACGACCCTTCCATATACCGAGGGTTTTGAAAACAACTGGCTCAGCATTTGCGGAACCAATGACGCTCCCAATAATTTCTGGCGGAATTCTCCGGTAACCGGTGATAATTCCTGGCGTCGGGAGGATGATGGTACTTCAGCAGCATGGGTGAACCCGACCTTTGGAATATACACACCCGCTTCATCAGTTGGCGCACACTCTGCCCGGTTCCATAGTTATCAGGCAGCTTCCGGTACCAAGGGCAGGCTGGACTTTTTCGTAAATGCCAATACACCCAACGTTACCAAAAGGCTTGCTTTTGATTATATTAATACATCTGGTAATGACAGCCTGGTTGTATTTTTCTCAACAAACGGCGGCACCTCTTTTACCCGGATTGATAGTGTTAGAACATCCACGGTGTGGAACACGAAAGTTGTCTATTTCAATTCCAGTTCTGCCACTACGGTTATCCGGTTCGAGGCCACCGGAGATTTTGGCGTTACCGATATTGGGTTGGATAATGTGGTTGTTGCTGATTTCCCTAATTGTACCGGTACACCTGTGCCTGGCACTGCGGTGGCATCCCCTTTAAGTGTTTGTTCCCCTACTACGCCAATCACCTTAACCATAACCGGAGCTACCAACGCCGGGGCATTAACCTACCAATGGGAAATTTCTACCAACGGCGGCGTTACCTGGACACCCATTGCAGGTGCAACCGGGGCAACCTACACCTCACCCGGTATCAGTAGCACTACTTCTTTCCGCAGGCAAACCATTTGTAGCGGAAATGGTAGTTTTTCTACCCCTGTCGTAATTACTACCACAGCCCCGGCTTATACTACGCTGCCTTATAATGAAAGTTTCGAAAATACCTGGATAGATATCTGCAATACCAGGGATGCTCCAAACAACTTCTGGCGGAACAGCCCGGTAACCGGCGATAATTCCTGGAGACGTTACGACGATGCTGTGGCAGGAGCCTGGGTAAATCCTACACTTGGCGCCTATACACCTACTGCTTCCGTGGGTGTAAATTCTGCCCGCTTCCATAGCTACCAGGCTGCATCCGGCACATCCGGCACATTGGATGTTTATTTGAATTGCAATACAACCGATGCATCCAAACGACTGTTATTTGATTATATTAATACCTCCGGTACGGATACGCTAACGGTGCTCATTTCAACCAATGGCGGAACCACCTTCACCCGGTTGGATAGTGCTGGCGTGGCAACGGCCTGGAGAACCAAAACGGTATTATTCAGTACACTTTCGACTACTACCATCATCAGGTTCAGGGCCACAGGCGACTTTGGTGTAACTGATATTGGTATCGACAACGTCAAAATCAGCAACTTTGGCGCATGTAGCGGTGCACCTGTCGCCGGAAATGCTACTTCATCAGCTTCCCCGGTTTGTCTGGGCATTCCTTTCACTTTGGATGTAACAGGATCTACGGATGCTGCCGGCCTTACCTATCAATGGCAATCATCGCCGGATAATATTACTTATACCAATATTGCCGGGGCAACCGGAATTACTTTAACCAGAACGCAAACCACTGCTATCTGGTACCGCCGTATCGTTACCTGTACGAATACCGGTGGTTCTTCCACCACTTCCACGGCTATCCTGGTAGGCATCATAGCGCCAAGCTACTCGCCCATGCCATTTATAGAAGATTTTGAAAATACCTGGATTAGTTCCTGCAACACGAGAGAAATTCCTTCTATCTATTGGACCAACAGCCCGGTAACCGGCGATAATTCCTGGAGGCGGGATGATGATGCAGCAGCAGGGGCCTGGGTAAACCCTACGCTGGGTACCTATACACCGCCTGCTTCTTCAGGATTGCATTCGGCAAGGTTCCATACTTACCAGGCTGCATCCGGTACTACAGGCACATTGGATTTTTATGTAAACTGCAGCAATTCAGCTACTAACAGGCTAACGTTCGATTACATCAATACTAGCGGTACCGATTCTCTTACCGTATTGTTTTCCACCAATGGCGGAACAACTTTTACCCGTCTGGATAGTGCAGGCATTGCTGCCACCTGGAGAAATAAGACATTAATCCTGGCTAGTTCATCAGCAACTACCATTATCCGGTTCAGAGCCACCGGCGACTTTGGTGTTACCGATATCGGTATTGACAACGTTAAACTGAGCAATTTTGCGCCTTGTACCGGTACACCGCTGGCTGGTACTACTACCACTACTGTTTCCGGAATTGTTTGCCTGGCATCGCCTTTTACCCTGAATATATCCGGTGCTACAGATGCTAATGGGTTAAGTTATCAATGGCAAACTTCTACAAACAATACTACCTGGACAAATATACCCGGCGCCACTTCAGAATCGTTAACGACCACTCAAACTGCAAGTACATACTACCGCAGGGTTATTACCTGTATCAATGGTAATATATCATCCCCTTCCACCAGTTTGCAAATCGTAAGCCCGCCGGCTGTATCCGGTACATTTACCATTAACAGTGCAGGTACCACAGCATTGCCCAATTTCCAAACCTTTGCTGCAGCTTATAATTATATCAAATGCGGTATCAATGGTCCGGTTGTATTCAATGTATTAAATGGCACTACCGGATCGTATAACGAACAGTTAATTATGACTGCTGTACCCGGTGCTTCTGCTGTAAATACCGTTACTTTTAAAGGCAACGGCGTTGCTGCTATCGGATTTGCTTCTGCCAATACCAATGAACGGGCCGTGATTAAACTCATCGGCACCCGGTACATTATTTTTGATAGCCTGGTGGTAAATGCCAATACGGGTACGTATGGCTACGGGGTGCAAATGTTGAACAATGCGGATTCTAATACAGTAAGAAACTGTATCATCAACAGCTCCGTTACCGATGCTACTACCACAAACTTTGCCGGCGTACTTATTAATGGTACTGCCACAGCTATCACGACTACCAGTGCTACAGCTTTAAATGATTATAACACAATCACAGGCAATACAATTACCGGCGGGTATGCAGGTATAGCAATGGTAGCCACTACTGCAGGCGCCAATGGCAACAACACCATTAACAATAATAAGATATTGGATTTTTACCAATATGGTATTTATGTTGCCGGTAGTTATTATGCTACCATACAGTCCGATTCCATAGCACGGCCTACCCGTGCCAATAGTGCTGAAATAAGCGGTATCTATTTTACAGGTATCAGTACCGATGCCCTGATTACAAAAAACAAGATCACCAATCCGTTTGGTGGGCAGTCTACCAGTACTTCCGGCTTCAACGGTATTAATTTTGTTGGCAATGATGCTACCTCATCCGACCCTAACATTGTAAGCAACAACCTGATCTATAACATCAATGGAGTAGGCGCCATCACCGGTATTGCCAATAACAGTTCCGACAATGTGTATTACCTGCATAATACCGTCTCATTAGATAATACTGCCTCTACTTCCACCTCTACTACAAGAGGGTTTTATCAAACGGTTTTGGCTGGCGGTATCTTCTTTTTCGACAACATCATCACCATCAGCACCGGCGGTACGGGAGCTAAGCATTGTATTTATCTTGCTACCCCTACTACCGGCATCCTTACGAACTATAACGATTATGTGAACAACGCTGCGGCTGGTACCAATTTCATCGGTTTCTTTAACGCTAACCAGGCTACGCTACCGCTATGGCAGGCAGCTACCGGTAAAGATGCCAATTCTATATCGAGGTTGCCATTCTATAACAACCCTGCTGCCGGTGATTATGCCCCAACCAACGGAGGGGTAGATAACCTGGGAATTCCTGTAGATGTGCTTGTGGATATCCGGTTTTTACCCCGTAGCACTACCTCACCGGATATGGGTGCTTATGAATTTACGGCACCAGGTTGTATCCAGCCGGTGGTTCCGGGAGCTACCATCCTAAACAGTTCTCCTACCACCATTACGGTTTGCCAGAATGTTCCGGTATTATTGAATCTAACGATTGGGGCATGGGGCACCGGCGAAACTTTCCAGTGGCAATCATCGCCTGCTATCGCAGGCCCATACGTGCCGGTTGGTGGCCCAAGGGCTTACCCGGATACAACCATCCGTTCTACTGTTTCCCTGTATTACCGTTGTGCGGTAACCTGCGGCGGCAATACCCAATTTTCCACGCCGCTGTTTCTGAATGTTACGCCGGCATTGCCAACAGGGATTTACACTATCAATAAAACCTTACCTACTAATTATCCGCTTACAGGGGTCAACTTTACCAGCTTCGCCGATGCCAAAGCAGCTATGAGTTGCGGTATTATTGGCGGCCCGGTTGTGTTCAATGTAGTTGCGGGTACAGGTGCTTACAACGAACAATTTAAACTAGACAATATTGCCGGTACCTCTTCCGTAAATACCATCACTTTTTAATGGTAATGGCAATACCATTTCGTTTGCGTCGGCTAATTCTGCTGAACGGGCCGTTATTAAGCTGAATGGAGCAAATTTCATCACTTTTGATAGCCTGGTAATTAATGCAGCTGCCGGTACATATGGCTATGGTGTTCAACTGATTAATAATGCCGACTCGAATACTTTCCGTAAGTGTACCATTATCAGTTCTATTACAGCAACTACTACCAACTTTGCCGGTATTGTTATCAACGCTACTGATGCCGGGCCTGTTTCTACCGGAAACACACTATGCGATGCGAACACTTTTGACAGGGATACCATTGTGGGAGGCTATTATGGCGCTACACTGGTAGGCAATACAGGAGTGCCGGTTTTAAATAACCGGTTTACCAATAGCACCTTCAGGGATTTCTATTCTACCGGTTTTTATGTAGCTGCCAGTACCAATACCCTCATCGAAGGAAATACCTTCACCCGGCCAAATACCACCGTAACGGCCAACCCGGTATATGGTGTATATGTAACAACGGTGCTGAGCAATAGCCTACGGATTTCAAAAAACAGGTTTAACAGGATGTTTAGTGGAATTCCAGGGAACACAGCACCTTTTTATGGCATTTATCATAACAATGTGGATGCTACTGCCGGTTCTGAAAACACCGTATCCAACAACCTGTTTTCCGATCTGGATGGCAATGGTGCGCTGAACCCGCTGTATAATTTGAATTCCGACAACGTACGATATTACCACAATACGATTTCACTGGATAATATTACCAGCACATCTGCCGCCATTACACAAGGTTTTTACCAGACCGGATTAGCGATTGGTATTGAGTTCAAAAAACAACATCGTTTCTATTAAAAGAGGTGGAACCGGTACCAAACATGCCATTTACCTCGCTACCAATACCAGCGAAGTAGCCTCGAACAATAACGATTTTTATGTAAAAGCCGGTGGTACCAGTAATTATATCGGCTACTTTAACACCAACCAGGCCACCCTTGCTGCCTGGCAGGCTGCTACTACCAAGGATGCCGCCTCATTAAGCATCGATCCTACTTTCGTTAACCCAGCCACCGGAGACTACCGGCCAGGTTTATTACCACTGGATAATAAGGGTGTACCAGTAGGTATTACTACTGACATTTTGAATGTAACCCGTAGTACCACTACACCAGACATTGGTGCATTTGAATTTGCGCCACCGGTTTGTACTGCTCCGCCAATTGCAGGAGGGGCCAGCGTCACGCCTTCATCCGGCATTTGCCTGGAAGCACCTATTCATTTAACGCTAACCGGAAATTCGCCCCATCGGAACCCTGACGTTCCAATGGCAAAGTGCGCCAACAGCTACAGGTCCATGGACCAACCTGAGCCCGGTACAGTACACGCCGGATTACGATACGGTATCTACGGTCAACACTTTCTATCGTGCTATAGTTATCTGTAGCGGAAATACGGTTATTTCCAATACGGTATCCATCACCCTCAGTTCCGCTCCAATGGCAGGCGTTTACACTATTGATCCGTCAGGAAGTGGTGCACGAAACTTTACCAACTTCCAAACGGCAGTAGCTGCCTTACAGTGCGGTATTGCCAGTGCCGTAATATTTAATGTAGCGCCGGTTACGTTTACCGAACAGGTAAGAATTCCGTATGTGCCGGGAACTTCTACGGTGAAAACAGTTACGTTCCAAAAAGACCCGGCAGTAGCAGGAACGGCAACCCTTACCACTGCTGCAACTTCTACGCTCAACTATACCCTGCGCCTGGATAGTGCCAGCAACTTCATTATCCGTAACCTGGCAATCACCGGAACCAATCCGGCTTTCGGCAGGGTAGTGGAACTGGCTGGTTCGGCTTACAACGACACGATCATTAACTGTAACATTACAGCGCCGGTTACTACCTCATCCGTTACCACTACCGCCGGGTTGTATGCAACTGCATTCAAAGGAAGAAACATCGTAATCAAAGGCAACAATTTTGTAAATGGTGCCAGTGGAATTGCATTCGCCGGAACCTCGGCCGCTGCATTGGCAAGCACCGTGGCTATAGACAGCAATACGGTTACAGGCTCCTATTCACATGGTATTTTTACGCAGTTTGTATCCCGTATCAGGTTACGTGGAAATACGGTAAGCCTGGGAGCTTCTCAGGCTGCTAACAGCTCCGGTTTCTATATGGATTATTGCGATACGGCCTTCAGGCTTACCGGCAACACCGTGAACATCAATAATAATACATCCGGTGTGTATGGTATCAATATCCTGAATTCCCGTTCGCTTTTTGCAGACTCGTCCATCATTGCCAGCAATAAGGTAATTGCAGACAACGGAAACACAGGTGCACTATATGGTATCGGCATTACGCTGTCTAAAGGCATCAATACGCTGAATAACGTAATCACCCTGAATAACAGCGGTGCTGCATCAACTGTGTATGGCTTCTACCACTTAACAAACACAGATTCTATTAACTATTACAACAATAGTGTAAACATCCGGGGCATATCACCAACGGGGTATGCGGGTTATTTCAATCAGGCAGCAAAAGCAGCATTCAAGGTTAATAATAATGTGTTTTCCAACCCCGGCGGCGGAAAAGCCTTGTTCGTGAGCAACCCTTCCAACTTTACGGCGGACTACAACATGCTTTACACCACAGGTGCGTTACTGGCTCAAACTTCTACCGGTACGGTTACCACATTTGCCGACCTTAAAGCATGGACCAATGCCTGGAACTGGGATCGTTACTCTATTTCTTATCCGCCGGCATTTGTAAGTACCACCGACCTAAGGCCTAATATTGCTACTCCGGATGTGTGGGCTATGCACGGCAGGGGAACGCAGATTAAGTACAACAGGTATGATTTCGATAATAAATACCGTCCTGATTCATTGACGGCCGGTGTACCGGACCTGGGAGCGTATGAATTTTTCCCAACGGCACAGCCAACTATTATGATTGCAACCCCTGCAACCCCGGCTCCAAACGTTACACAAACCTTCTCGTATGGTACCGATACCGTAATGAAGATTACCTGGGGTGCTACTGCTCCGCCAAGCCTCGCAGTGAGAAGGTTTTCCGGCGTGGTACCAACAGGATTATTGCCCGGTACGGATTCCATGTTCTTTTACACACAGGTAACCATACCCGGCGGGGGTAATTATCCGTATGCAGCTAAGTTGTATTATATCAACCCATGGCAGGGTTCCATACCATCACAAAATGTAATTGGCATGGGCCGTACCACGCCATCCAATGCGTGGGTAGTGGGTGCCAATAGCCGGGTGAATGTGGCCAGAAAGGAAATCAGCCAGGATGCCATTGTGTATCTTGACCGGTTTACCGGTTTAGTAAATCCGTATGCACAACTTGAAAGTGAGGATAGCAGCAGCAACCGCGGCAAAGACTTCTGGGTAGCCTATCAGAAGAGCTATGATTTCACTACAACCGGTGGCTTCCAGGATATGGTAGTTTATATGGGTTCCGCTACGCAGGATGCACATGTAACGGTATCCATTGAAGGAACAAACGGAACACCATGGATAAGAAACTATACCGTTCCGGCAGGGTCCGCCATTTCCAGCGACCTGATTCCTAAAACCGGTGCGGACGATGCCCGGTTAACAGCAGAAGGACAGTTCAATAAAAAGGGAATTCACATTGTGAGTGATGTGCCCATTGTTGCTTATGCACATATCTATTATTCCACTAACTCCGGTGCGACCATGCTGATGCCGACCTCTGTTTGGGGGTACGAATATTATGCATTGACTTCCAGGCAATACTACAGCGCCGGTACAACCGGGCCTTCTGCTTCTGCTTTCTTTATTGTGGCAAAAGATGATAGTACCTGGGTTGAAATAAATCCATCAAACCCAACATCCATCGGATGGGTAACTGGTGGTGGCACACAGCCGAATGGTAACTACCTGGTGAAGTTGAACAAGGGAGATGCCTACCAGGTACTGGGAGCCGTACTAAGCGGCGCTGAAGGGTATGATCTTACCGGTTCCTACGTAAAGTCAATCGGAAATGCACAGGGTACCTGCCACCCGATTGCCGTATTTGCCGGTAGTACCAGAACGGCTATTGGTTGCGGCGGAACCACCGGTGGTAGTGGCGATTTGATCATACAGCAGGTATTCCCTTCCCAGGCATGGGGTAATAAATACCTGACAGCACCAACCAGTAACGATCTTGGGCCAACTGCTACCAGTAATATGAGCATGATTTACCGGGTATTGGTAAAAGATCCGACAACAGTTGTAAAAAGAAATGGTGTTACGCTTACCGGCATTATCAACAGCCGCTATTACCAGTTTGAAAGTAATACGGCAGATTATATTGAGAGCAACAAGCCGGTGTTATTAGCTGAATACATGTCTTCCAATGGCTCCTGTACGAATACAAGCAATAATGGAGATCCGGAAATGTTTTATCTGAGCCCGGTACAACAGGCAATCAAGAGCACACAGTTCTACCTGAATGTCCTGTCCGCTATTACTCAAAATTTTATCACGCTTGTAGTACCCACAGAAGGCATGGCTTCGCTTAAAATAGATGGCATTGGTTATGGTTCCATACCGGCAGCCCTTAAGTATGATTATGTACATCCCAACCTGCCGGGCTACACCGTGGTAACCAAAAAATATGCGCCTGCAACAGCTACTGCAGCAACGGTGGAAAGCGACCAGCCATTTACAGGTATTGTTTATGGTCTTGGTTCGGTAGAAAGTTATGGATACAACCTCGGTACATTAGTGAAAAACCTGAATAACGCCAGCTCAGTAAACAACGATCTGAATGTAGGTCCGAATGCCACAGGATACACCTGTAAAAATTCGCCGTTCAAACTGAAAGTGTTGTTGCCGCTGAAACCGGATTCTATCTTCTGGCAGGTGAGTGCACTGGCGCCACACCTGACCCCCACAGCCAATGTGATGCAAAGAAACCCGGTAGCTGTGGATACAACGCAAATCAATGGCATTGATTATTACGGTTATGTATTGAACATTTCTTACACCATCGATACGGCAGGTACCTTCTACGTACCTATCCAGTTCTATTCAGCTACGATTGAGAAATGTGATCAGAAACAGGATGGCAGAGCCGTGATACAGGTATTGCCGGCACCAATTACAGACTTTAAAGTAACCTATCCGAATGGCGGAACAGCAGGTTGTGCCGGAGATGTGTTGAATTTTACGGGTGATTTGATTACCCAAAATGGCATTGCTTTAAACCAATGGCAATGGCGGTTCAATAATGGTGTCACCAGTACTACGCCATCAGGCCAGGTACAAACTTTTGCCTATCCGAATGCAGGTGTATTCGACGTAGGTCTGCGGGGAATTACAGCGGATGGTTGTATTTCCGATACGATCAAAAAAGTAACCATTAATCCAAGGCCGGTAGTAGCCATTGTAGCGGATAGTATTGGTGTATGTCCGAATGGCACCGTATCATTTACGGTATCAAGCCCTGCAACCGGTGCAGTTTACAGGTGGTATGGCGTCCCAACCGGTGGAACAGCACTGTTTACCGGCACTACCTACACGCCAACCGTTACGACGTTGCCTGTTAGTTTTTATGTAGAAGCAACGTCTGCCGCTGGTTGTATTAGTGTGACACGCAAAAAAGTAACAGCTTACCAATTACCATTACTGACTGCACCTGTGGTTACGCAAACAGTTTCCGGAGCCAGCTCAGTTACCTTTACCTGGACAGCAGTTGCGGGTGCTATCAGTTACGAAGTTTCGGTAAATGCCGGCGCCTTTACAGCACCAAGTGGGCCGGGCTTAACCCATACGGTAACCGGTTTGGGAACCTTGTCCTCTGCCAGCATCATCGTTAGGGCCAATGGCGCCAACAGTTGCCAGAGTAGTTTAAGTACCAGTACCAGCGGATGTACCAATTCCCTGGCAACCGTAGTACCGGATTCGGTGGCTGTTTGCCGTGATTCAAGTGTAACATTTGCGGTAACGCCGGTAGAAACAGGAATCACTTATACCTGGTATAGCACAGCTACCGGTGGTACGGCCTTAGCAACGGGTCCTGTTTATACGGCGGCTGGTATTACTGCTACTACCACATTTTATGTACAACAAACAAGAGCTACCAGCGGCTGTACCAGTAACCAGCGTACAAGGGTAGTCGCTACTGTGCTGGTACAACTCGCATCACCTGTTGCATCGGTGGATACAGTAACGGTGAATTCGGTTAAGTTTAAATGGAATGCCGTACCGGGAGCAGGCACCTACCAGGTATCTGTGGCAGGCGGGCCATGGATTACGCCAAGCAGCGGACCAACCGGACTTACACATACCGTTACCGGGTTAAGGGCTTTAGATACCGTAAGTATACGGGTGAGGGCTATCGGCATCATCACTTGTCAGACCAGTACTTCAGCAGCGGTTACCGGAAGAACATTACCGGATCAGATTTACATTCCGAATGTATTTACGCCGAACGGTGATGGCTTAAACGATGTTCTTCAGGTGTACGGTTATACCATCAGGAATCTCACATTCACGGTGTTCAACCAGTGGGGTCAGAAGATTTACGAATCTTCCCAACAGAACAGGGTATGGGATGGTACTTTCAATGGCAAGCAACAACCGGTAGGCGTTTATATTTACATATGCAGGCTCGAACTGCTCAACGGAACGGTAGAAACCAGGAAAGGCTCTATTAACCTGGTAAGATAATTCACTTTAACGGAGCGGGGAAGAAGCAGCAAAATCCCCGCTCCTTTCATCTAATTTGTATGACAGATATAGATTCAGCACCCACAACGAATACCGACACCCTGCACCTAAATTATAATTGTGGCAAATGAGAGGTAAATATTTAATATCCGTCCTGCTATTGCTACTTTCTGCTCAGGGGTTTGGTCAAAACTTTACCAACAAGGGAAAGGAGTTTTGGGTGGGTTACGGCCATCATCAGTACATGGAACCAGGTTGTAACGGAGAATTTGCGGCACCTAACGATATGAACATGGTGCTGTACCTGAGTGCTGAGGAACCTGCTATTGTTACGGTGACTATTGATAGCAGCGGAACCAGTTTTGTGCCGGCATGGAAGCGTACCTACGTAATACCTGCCTATACGGTTATCTCTACCGAAAACCTTCCCAAAGGATCAACAGATGCAACAGCAAGCGGCAGCGATCCTTTGTATGATGCCCGGCTTTTTGATAATGTACCTCCGTTGGGTTCGGGCGGTGAAAATCTCTGGCGCAAAAAAGGGATCCATATCGAAAGCAATGTACCGATTGTAGCATATGCTCATATTTACGGAGGTGTATCTTCCGGTGCCACCATGCTGATGCCGGTAAACACCTGGGGTTACTCCTATACATCTGTCAACAGTGAGCAACGGGATGCCGACAGGTCGTACTCCTGGATGTATGTGATTGCCAAAGAAAATAATACCCTGGTGCAGATCACGCCTTCTGCTACTTCCCGCCGGGGGAAACCGGCAGGTGTACCGTTTACCGTACTCATTCAAAAAGGGCAGATTTACCAACTGGTAGGGCAAAGTGATTGTGCTACCGGCAATGGCCCCGAACTTACCGGTACAACCGTGAAATCGCTGATGGGCCCTGATGGAAAATGTCATCCGGTAGCCGTTTTTGGCGGAAGCAGCAGAACCGGTGGTGAAACGCTTACCTGCGGTACCGGTTCAGGCAGGGACAATGATATGCAACAACTTTTTCCGGAACATGCCTGGGGAAAACGTTTTGCTACCACGCCTTTCTCAAAATCGCAGGGAAGCACCTTGCAAGCCAACCAGTTTCAAACCAGTGTGTATAAAGTTGTGGTAAAAGACCCGGCAACAATTGTAAAAAGGAATGGTGTTACGCTTACCGGTATTATCGGGGGTAAATACTATAAATTTTCCAGCAGTACAGCTGATTATATTGTAGCGGATAAGCCCGTCATGCTGGCTCAGTTTATGAGTGGCACAGGCGCTTGCAATGGCGGTTCCGGCGATCCTGAAATGATTATACTGAGTCCGATTGAACAAGCGATTAAACAGGTGGGATTTTACCGGAATACCAAGCAGTTTATCGACGCAAATTACCTGACATTAGTGGTGCCCACAGCAGGTGTTTCTTCTTTACGAATTGACAACTCATCTACTTTTAGTTATACGTATCCACATCCCAATTTGCCAGGATATACGGTCGTCATAAAAGGGTGGGTATCGTCCCAGTCGCAGGCATTAGTCCGTTGCGACTCCGCCTTTACGGCTATTACTTATGGGTTGGGCGGTGCCGAAAGCTATGGATATAATGCAGGTACCTACATTAATAACCTCAGTGCTATTGGCTCTATCCACAATACATACGATACCAGCAGTACAAGCAATAATTTCACCTGTACCCGAACGCCTGTTGAGTTATCGGTATTAATGGCTTACAAGCCATTGCAGATGGAATGGCTGCTCAACACTTTGTCGTCGGTAATGACGCCCAATGCAAATGTAATCGTCAATCCGCCGGTGGTAATTGATTCGCCTTTGGTAAACGGTATCAAGTATTATAAGTACACGCTGCCTGGTTCCTATTCCTTCAGCGATACCGGCACTTTTACTATTCCCATTGTCGTTACTTCTCCGTCGATTGACAACTGTACGCAATCAGATACTGTTAGCTATACCGTAACGGTGAAAGGAAAGCCGGTAGCCGATTTTACTTATACCCATTCGGGATGTTATACAGATACCATTTACTTCTCAGGCAACGGATCAGCCGGAAATTATACGATCAACCGTTGGCGTTGGGAATTTCCGGGGCCAAGTCCGGATAGCATTCAAAAACCTAAACGGGTATTGCCGGTTGGAACGCATACGATTAAACTTCAGGTTATTTCGCAGGAAGGTTGTATAGGCGATACGGTGAGGCAGATCACTATTTCTGCACCGCCTTCTACTAATTTTACAGTTACCCCCGGAACCTTATGCGAACCGTCTAACTACAGTTTTACTTCAGCTACAGCGGCCGGTACAGGTGTTTCTTTTTACTGGGATTTCGGTAATGGAACTACCAGCGCCGGTGCAACGAATACAACATCGGCCACCTATCCAAATTATGGCACCTATACCGTGAAGCATGTGGCCACCCAAACAGGACAGTGCCCCAGTGATACAGCCCGGAAAACAGTGACCATTTTTGCAAAACCAAGAGTCAATTTTGGGTATCCTGTGGGCTGCCTGGCACCCGATGGAACAGCCCAGTTCACCGATTCTACTATTATTCCCGATGGTCAGGTACTAACCTATGCTTGGAATTTCGGGGATGCAGCCAATTCCACGCCGGGTAACCCAAACACCTCTACTCTTAAAAACCCTACCCATAAATATATCGCTTTCGGACAGTATACAGTAAGACTTACGGTGACTACAGCCAATGGCTGCTCTAAAGACACGCCTATTACCTGCACTTTTGCTGTGCGGCCGGTACTGGCTTATGCCAGATTGACCAGCGTATGTATAAACAATACAGTGGTTTCTGTTGCCAATGGTTCTGTTACCAATGGTGTTCCCGGTACCGGTATTTACAAAGGTCCGGGTACCGATACCGCTGGTAATTTTAATTCGTCAGTTGCCGGAGCAGGTATCAAAACCATCTGGTTTATATTTACCTCTACAGGCGGTTGTAAGGATTCCGTATTTCAAACCATTAAAGTATTTCCAAGACCAACAGCCGCATTTGCGTTGTCGGATACCAGCTTTTGCCTGGATGTTGCTACTACGGTTACCCCCGGTTCCACTATTGCCAGCGGTACGATTAAAGACTGGAAATGGAGTTTTGACAATAATATTGTTACGTATGCTAATAACAATCCATTTGTACAAAGTTTTGCAACACCCGGTCAGCATACCATCAGTTTATACAATATTTCCGATAGCAGTTGCGTAAGCGACACCGTTAGCAAGCAGGTAAAAGTGAATGCATTGCCAGTATCGAGTTTCAGTTTTACCCATACGGGTTGTAAATTGGATACCGTCTATTTAACAGGGGTTGCTTCCACTGTTACTAACCCTATTAGTACATGGAAATGGAATTTTTCGAACGGTGATACCTCTATTCTGCAAAATCCAAGTGTGGTGCTACCTACCGGTACCTATACCATCAGGTTGCGGGTAACTACGCCGGAAGGTTGTGTTGATGATAGTATCCGGTCCATTACCGTATTTGCCCCACCGGTAGCCAGTCTTACGGGTTCTCCTTTAACTATCTGCGAGCCGGGCACCGTTAATTTTACTGATGCATCTGCGTATGGCGGCAGTGGCGCTTTCACTGGTTCGTACTGGGATTTTGGTAATGGCCAAACGGTGAGCAATACCAATAATAATGCAGTCTCCAACCTGTATCCGGTTTATGGGACGTATGTGGTTAAACACGTAGTAAAAATATCTGCCCTGTGCATTAGTGATACGGCTGTGAAAACAATAAAAGTATTTGCAAAACCACGGGTTAATTTTACCTACCCGATCGGGTGTTTACCACTAACAAATATTGCGCAGTTTACCAATGCTACTACCGTTCCGGATGGTCAAACCTTAACTTACAACTGGAATTTTGGAGATGTAAATGCTACACCTGGTAACCCTAACACATCAACGCTCGTTAACCCTACTCACCAGTATAATGCGTACGGCCAATACACGATTACCCTAAGCGTAATGAGCGCCAATGGATGTGTAAAAGATACGCCTATCCAGGTTACCTTTAATGTACGGCCTACCCTGGCATTTGCGCCACTTACCAGCCTTTGTGTGGATGCAAGTGCTATCTCCATTGCAAAAGGGTCGGTAACCAACGGTGTTCCGGGCACAGGTATATATCGTGGACCGGGAACGGATGCTGCCGGTTTGTTCAATCCGGCGTTGGCCGGTGTGGGCATTAAAACCATCTGGTATATTTTCACCAGTAATGCCGGTTGTAAGGATTCTGTTTCACAAACCATTAAGGTTCATCCAAAACCAACGGCTGATTTTACCCTATCCCGTACGGCTTTTTGTGCGGACGCTTCCACGGTAATTACGCCTCAGGCAACCATTTCTACTGGTTCGGTTACGTCGTATAGGTGGGATTTTGGCGATGGTACCACTGCTAATAATGTGACGAATGCAGCCATTACCAAAGGCTATTTAACGTATGGCAACTATACTATTCGTCTCAGGGCCGTTTCGGATAGCGGTTGTATAAGTGATTCGGTTGTAAAAACGTTGATTGTAAATCCATTACCAAAAGTGGATTTTACATTGCCTGCAAGTATTTGCCTGCCGGCGGGAAAAGCTGTTTTTACGAATTTATCCTCTATTCCAAATAACGAAGCCTTAACCTATGTCTGGAATTTTGGCGATGCCAGTACAATCAGCAATCTGAAAGATCCTACCCATATTTATGCAGTTAAGAATAATTACCCGGTTAACCTGGAAGTAACATCTGCAGCGGGTTGTAAACATGATACCACCAAAATTTTGTCGTCTTTTTACGATCAGCCAATTGCTGATTTTAATGTGACGCCCCAGACACTTTGCCAGGGAACGCCCAATGTGTTTACCGATTTAAGTACAGCAACCGGCAGCATCATCAACGGCTGGTCCTGGATGTTTGGTGATGGGTCTACATCTCCTGCATCTACTCCTTCTAAAAAATTCAACCTGCCAGGTAATTACGATATTAAACTAATAGTGCGTACGCCACAGGGATGCGTTTCGGATACGTTTACCAAAAATGTAAAAGTATATCTGCAACCGCTCATTGATGCAGGGCCATCATTCCTGGTACCCATCGGATCGTTGATTACTTTTAATCCGATTGTCAACGATTCAGTTAACCTCAGTTTCTTGTGGTCACCCGGTTCCGCACTGAGCAATCCAACCACACTTCGCCCATCGCTTACTGCATTGGTGAACCAGGTATATTACCTCACTGCCACCGGGGCCGGTAACTGTACCGCTACCGATTCCCTGAAGGTAGGTGTAATACGGCCGCTTACTATACCGAATGTGTTTTCCCCGAACGGCGATGGAATCAACGACCGGTGGGACATTGCTAACTTAACTGATTACCCGTCTGCCAACGTAAAAATCTTTGACCGCTACGGTACGCTGGTGTTGGAAACCGGTAATTATAAATCATGGGATGGTACCATCAATGGCAAAGCATTACCGGTAGGGGTTTACTATTATATCATTGATCTGAAAAACGGCGCCAAGGCCTTCACCGGTTCTACTACCATCCTTCGATAAATAAAACGAATCAAAATCTATAACAATTCATAGCAAGATGAGAAAAACTATCAAATCATGCATTATAGTCTGTTTGCTGGGAAGCAGCATGCAGGCCGGTGCACAAGTAGATCCGCATTTTTCGCAGTACTATGTTTATCCGTCGTTTTTAAACCCTGCGTTAACGGGCGCCTTTGACGGATCGTACCGGGTGGGCGGCATTTATCGCAGCCAGTGGGGCAGTATTACCAGCCCTTTTTCAACACCGGGTTTAGCGGCCGATTTCAATACGGGAAAGGGTATGAACTTCGGTGCCTCTGTGCTGAACCAGAAAGCCGGCGATGGCGGGTATAGCTACACTACGGCTTATGCTTCGGCAGCTTTTACGGGTGTACGCTTTGGAAACGGTGGCGATCAACATATACTCTTTGGTATGCAGGCAGGCATCGTCAATCGAAGCTTTAATCCCAGCAAGCTACACTTTGGCGACCAGTGGAACCCGATCACCGGTTATAATCCCGGCGTTGCAAGTGCAGATGTACTTCAGACAAATTCGGCTACTACCTTTGATATTGGCGCCGGTGCCATGTATTATGATGGAAGGGCTAACCGCAATGCCAACGTCTATTTTGGCTTTTCGGCTTCCCATCTTACCCAACCCAAAGATCCGTTTAGCGCAAGCGGAAAGGAGAAACTTCCGGTACGCTATACGGCACACGCAGGTATACGCCTAAAAATGGGCGATAACGGAACGATTACACCTAACCTGCTTTACATGCGGCAAGGTAATGCCGAAGAAAAAATGGCGGGAGCTTATATTACGCTCAGAGCCGCAGAAAATACCGATTTTCTTTTCGGTGCTAACTACCGTTTTGAAGATGCCGTCTCTCCTTTTGTTGGGTTCAACCACAAGAATCTTACCCTGGGTGTGAGTTATGACGTAAACACGTCTGACCTCGGTAAGCGGGTAAACGGAGCAAGTTCCTTTGAGGTTTCACTCACCTACATTGGCAAGAAAAAAACAAGGATGAAAGAGGAGGATTTCTTTTGCCCGAGACTGTAGACAAATGTGCAAATGACTCAATAGCTCAATGGCTCAATAAATACAAACAAGCAATGGGCAACCGGCAATAAGCAATTACTACAAATGAATACAATGTCCATTTGCATGAACCCTAAAAGGGCGGCAATATTCCAGCATAACTTGTCCCGTACATTAGGTCGGGAGGGCAACGCCCTATGAATGAAAAGGCATTCCGAAAAGAATTATTTTTAAAACAGTTAATACGTTTTAATTTATTTTAATGAAAAAAATACGAAACGGATTTTTCTACACCGCTTTATTTTCTATTAGTGCACTTGCAGCAACTGCTCAAACGGCATCAGATTATTTACAGGCTGCAGAACGATTCTTTAAAGAAGGTGATTATTATTCCGCATCACAGTATTACGAGAAATTCCTTACCGGAAAACCGGGTAAAGCTAAATCCGGATATAATCCTTATGTAGTGCAAAGAGTAGCAGCCACATCTGCGGCAACCAGCCCAAGCAGCCGTAAAGATGTTGTGTACAATATAGCCGAGAGCTACCGGATGGTTCACTATTATTCAAAGGCGGAGCCTTACTACCGGGAGGCTGCTGAAATGGGAACTGTTTATCCGTTGGCGGCCTATTGGCACGCCAAATGTCAGCGGGCTATTGGCAACCTTGATTCGGCTGAAGTAGAATTAAAGACTTTCCAGGCATCGTACACAACACAGGACGATATTGCAAAAGATGTACAGAAAGAACTGGACAACTTAAGTTTTGTAAAAGGGCAAAAGGCCCGCAGAGACCTGGCCCGTTACGCCGTAACCAAGTCGGAAAATCCGCTGAATAGTGGGGCCGGAGCTAACTATGCCCCTTTCTTTTTGGCCGATGGAACGCTTACATTTACCAGTACCCGCAACGATACGGCTGCTGCACTGCCAGCCGGCAAAAACCCTTATACCAATAAAGTATACCAGGCTGGTACTAACAGTACGATTGCTGCTGATGTACAGAAACTAAACGTACCTACCGACACCAAAATGGAGCAGGGGGTAGCTGCTTTTACACCAGACGGCAATAAGATGTTCATTACAAAATGGGTAAACCAGGGCATTAAAAAAGTAGCCGCTTTATACAGCAGTACCAAATCCGGTGATGGCTGGACAACACCTGCCAGGCTGCCTGCTACCATTAACGCCGAAAGCGCAAGTACCCAGCAACCTTTTGTAACGGCTGATGGAAAATACCTGCTGTTTTCTTCCGACAGGGTCGGCGGTTCCGGTAAGTTTGATATTTGGTATGTAGCACTTAGTTCCACTTTTGAGCCATCGGCCGAGGTTATGAATATGGGAGCTACCGTTAATACGGCCGGAGATGATGAAGCTCCTTTTTACCACCTGCCTTCTAAAACCTTAATAGTAGCCAGTAATGGACGTACTGGTATGGGCGGGTACGATTTGTTTTATTCCAAAGGTGATTTTACAACCTGGGAAACACCTGTAAATATGGGCCAGCCGGTAAATTCCATTAAGGATGATATTTACTATGCCACCAGCGATAAAAAATCAATATGGAATAATGCTTTGCTGAGTTCCGACCGGGATTCGCCCTGTTGCCTGGAGATGTATGCGTTTGACAGGAAGAGCCTGCCAAAAGTCATCAGCGGAACGGTGGTAGATTGCAGCGGTGGCAAGGCTTTACCCGGCGTTTCGGTAAGCATTACTGATGCAGGCGGACGAACAATTGCTACAAAAACAACAGACGCTGCCGGAAATTATGTACTTATCATGGCTGAATACCAGGCGCTGAAAGTATCTGCGGCAGCTACGGGTTATAACAGTAATTCAACTGCGGTAGCTGTTCCTGCAGAAGAAATGGATTCTACAACCAGCCCTGTTATCTGCCTGACACTCATTCCCAAACCGATTGGAGAAAAAGAACCGGGAGATAACGAAAGCTTTGTATTTGATAATGCCCTTTTTGGTTTTGATAAATCCAACCTTACAGAAGGCTCCAAATTAATCTTAGACAAGGTAGTAGCAAGAATGAACCGGAATCCTGCAATGACCATTGAGATTGTATCACATACGGATAATTTTGGTTCAGATGCTTATAATCAGGCCTTATCAGAAAAACGGGCGATGGCTTGTGTTGATTACCTGGTTGAACAAGGGATTGATAGTGGCCGCCTCACCAGCAAAGGCATGGGTGAAAAGGAACCGGTAGCGGACAATACCATTAATGGAAAAGATAACCCAGCCGGTCGTGCTAAAAACCGCCGTACGGAATTTAAAATTACCAACAGGTAAAAACCAGGACGGTGTTGCTCCCGGTGACACCGTCCTTTAACGTCCGTAGGTCGGCATCGCTTGTCTGTAATCTTAAATTTTTTACCTGTTTGGGCGATGCCGTCCTTCAATATGAAATTTACAGGAGGCCTTATTAACTGATTAATTCAGGATCAGTATTTCTAAGGTCGGCATTCCTGAAATTTAGGGACAGGCTGCTATAAGTTTCTTTATAGTTGAAGTCCGATACAACCAACGCCTTAAAAAGCTGCTTTCAAAAAGAAGCGGCTTTTTTATTGTGGTATACATTTCCGTAAATCGTAATTTTACATTCCATTTTCTCATTCAAAAAAATGCTTGTATGCCATCATTCGATATTGCTTCAAAAGTTGATCTGCAAACGCTGGATAATGCAGTGAATATTGTAAAGAAAGAGATTACAAACCGCTTCGACTTCAAGGGAAGCCATGTGGTAATCGACCTGGATAAAAAAGAATATTTACTGAAACTGGAGGCCGACAGTGATATGAAGATGCAGCAGATACTCGATGTTTTAATCAGCCGTAGCAATAAGCAGGGCCTGGCGCCGGAAGTGTACGACACCAGTAAGGAAGGCTACCAAAGCGGTAAACACTGGAAAAAGGAAGTGCCTGTACGCAATGGCCTGAAGCAGGAAGATGCCAAAAAAATTGTGAAGATGATCAAGGACAAAGGTCTGAAAGTGCAGCCTGCGATTATGGATGACATTATCCGGGTTACGGGTAAAAAGCTGGATGACCTGCAGGAAGTAATTGCCGAATGCCGCACCGGTAATTTCGGCGTTCCGCTACAGTATATTAATATGAAAAGCTAAAGGGCAAATGTGAAAACTCGATAATTAGCAGATAGGCAAATGGCAAATATGCAGGTAAGCAACTACGAGCATAATAAGGAGACCAGCGTTGCTTTCGAGAAATTATGCCTTTGAAAAAGGTGAGCGGTACAGGCTTTAATTTAGTGATTTGTAATTTTAAAACTTACTCATGAAACTATTTTTAACACTTTTACTTAGCTACAGTTTTTTCTTTGCTTTTTCACAAGTGTATACTAGCAGTTGCATTGCCACACCCCAAATGGAAAATATTTACCGGAATGATGTGGTAAAAACTGCTACACACCGATTGTTTGAAATCAACTCGTCTTACAAGGATAGTATTGATGTACCTGACAGTTTCAAGGACAGCATTGCAAAAGCATTTTATGCTATTTACAACATGCCCGGAAGTTCATTGAAAGATACTATATTGAATTTGTTTGCATTCCAAAATTATACAACTGCTTATGGGCCAAATTATTTAGAATCAGATTCTTTACATATTTATCATAATGGAAATGATTTACTATTTAATTTTTCTCCAAAATCTGTAAACATGTCGGTGCCTGATACTACTATCTGGGCTATTCAGTGGCAATCGGGCAATTACAGTAATACGGTAAATCCTAAAATTAATCAACTTGTAATCCAATATGGAATTAATGTCTTAGGTGTTACTCATTTCAGCACTTATTTCTATATTGGGTACCGGGCCAATTGTGCAGTGAACACGTTCGGATTATCCAAAGCCTTTAATAATATCATCGGCAATCTTCCCTATTCGTATGCCTGCAAGCCAGCTAATTTTGTTGGAGATGGTAATAGTATTCAATTAAATTACCAGAGTATTGATGGTATAATCATCACTTATACCAATAGTTGCGGCGATTGTCCGGCAGGTTGTACCCACGGCAGGAGTTGGAAATTCAAAGTATATTACGCTAACTGTGATGTTGAATACTTAGGAGCTGTCAATTATGGAACTGGTACCAACCCATATAATCCAAATTTATCTGTTTACACCTGCACTCGTGGCGCTGTTATTTTATCTGCTGAATTCAATTCCATCACCGGCTACCTGCAAAATGGCAAAGCAGCCCTTAACTGGAAAGTGCTTGCGCAGATAAATGTAAAAGAGTATGTAGTTGAAAGATCAGACAACGGGCAGCAGTTTTATGCAACCGGACAAGTAGCAGCAACGAATGCCTTAACCGCTGAATACACCTGGAAAGATGCTGCCTTGTTAACCGGAACAGCCTGGTATCGCATCAAGGCTGTTGATTTGGATGGCAAATCCAAATATTCATCTATTGTAAAAATAACCGGTGCATCAAAGACTAATTCATTTACGGTTTATCCGAATCCGGTTGTAAACAGAACATTTACCATACAGTTTGGTACATCGGCATCGGGGCAAATGAATGCTAATCTGTACAGTGCAGATGGTAAAAAAGTATGGGCGGCTACGCTTAGCCTTACACCACAAACGGTTAGCCGTACGCTTGCACTGCCTCCTGCTATTCAACCCGGTATATATGCCTTGGTTGTTGAAAATAATAATGGGAGCTACCGGCAAACGTTGGTAATACCGGATTAGTTTGTAGCAAAACCTATTTTAAGGGTGTATTACAAATTTTCGCAGATAGAGGGGCAGCCCTGAAAGGGCGAGATAGCACAGCATAGGGTGCAGCCCTGTGTTGGGAAATGATTTATCCTGGTAAATTAAGCCCTGAATGGGCGTAATAGGATAGCGGTTATTGCGCCCTTTCAGGGCTTGATGGATGGGAAAATGCTACTCTTTGTCATAGGGCTTCACCCTATGCTAAGCTATGCCGCCCTTTCAGGGCTTTTATACCGAGTGCGAAAAATTGTGATGCACCCTATTTCAACTTCATCTGTGCAAAATAAGGATGATCCGGATTTACAATTAACTCCTGTCGTAACGGGTGGATTAACACGTCTCCCGCAATTAAATTAATTGTATGGAAGGCAATGGTAGCGGGACACGCATACTTTCCAGTGGAATAGCACCTAATAGCGGTTCGCTTTCGTCCGGTAGTACAATGGCACTTCCCGAAAACCGACGGTTTTTGAAACGTAATTTTATTGGAGATACTACATCACATTCAATGATACGTTCATCAGCAGTTTGTGCTTTGCGTTTTTCTACAACAGGCAGTTGCAAAATGTCCTGAATGCGTTCGTTGATAGCCAGCATATAACTGCCGGTATCAACTAATATATTCAGTTTTACAGTTTTGATTTCTTCTTCGCCAATAATATGTCTACGGGCAAGTTCAATGTCAAGCCCGTTTATCAATTCAATATCTGCATATACTAATCCCATAAAGTTAATTTACCAATGTGCAAATTAGCAAATATGCACATCGGTATAATTACCAAATCAATGATTCATTCATCGAATCAGATAAATTGAAAAAATGACAGGGAGAAATATGGGAAACAAACCGGCCAATCATCATCAGCACATCAGCAAATCATCTCATTTGCACATTATTCCTTATATTTCTTAATAATCACACAGGCATTATGCCCGCCAAAGCCGAAAGTATTGCTAAGGGCTGCATTTACCGTACGCTTCTGAGCCTGGCCAAACGTAAAATTTAGCCGGGGATCCAGTTCGGGATCATCGGTAAAATGGTTGATGGTAGGAGGGATAATATCATCCATTACTGCTTTGATGCAGGCAATGGCTTCAATGGCGCCGGCGGCACCGAGGCAATGGCCGGTCATGCTTTTGGAACTGCTGATATTCAGTTTGTAGGCATCTTCACCAAATACATCTATAATGGCTTTTACTTCAGCGCCATCACCAAGTGGCGTACTGGTGCCATGCGTATTGATATAGTCAATTTCCGATGGTTGCATATTCGCATCTTTCAATGCTGCCAGCATCACATTTTTGGCGCCCAATCCTTCGGGGTGTGGAGCAGTAATATGGTAAGCATCAGCAGAAGCACCACCGCCCACAATTTCACAATAAATCTTTGCACCACGGGCTTTGGCATATTCCAGTTCTTCCAGTATTAAAATACCGGCCCCTTCGCCAATCACAAAGCCATCCCGGTCTTTATCGTACGGCCGGCTGGCTGTTTCAGGATCATCATTCCGTTCACTTAAAGCCTTCATGGAATTAAAACCACCTACACCTGCCATACTAATTACTGCCTCACTTCCACCGGTTACAATAAAATCTGCCTTGCCGGCCCGGATGTTGTCCAGCGCTACAATAATAGAATTGGTGCTGCTGGCACAGGCACTTACCACACTAAAGTTAGGCCCCCGCAGACTGTGCCGCATACTTACATGGCCGGCAGCAATATCAAGGATCATCTTTGGAATGAAGAAGGGATTGAAACGGGGCGTTCCGTCGCCTTTGGCAAATTCGATGACCTCGTTCTGGAAAGTAATCAGCCCACCAATGCCGCTGCCTAAAATAACACCGGCACGGTCAGGATTAAAATTACTCTTATCGAGGCCAGCACTTTTCATCGCTTGGTCGCTGGCAACAATTGCTAACTGGCTGAAGCGGTCAATGGTGCGGGCCTGCTTTTTATCGAGAAAATCGGTGGGCTCGAAGTTTTTTAATTCGCAGGCAAACCGGGTTTTAAACTTAGAGGCATCGAATAAAGTAATAGGAGCAGCACCGCTTACACCTTTCACAAGGTTATCCCAAAAAGCCTCTGTAGAGTTGCCAATTGGGGTGAGGGCTCCGATACCCGTTACAACAACGCGTTTTAATTCCATATAGCTTGCCTGCGATAATTAAAATAGGGGAGAAGATTACTTGGCGTGTTCTTCAATGTAAGCCGTAGCCTGCCCAACGGTGGTAATGGTTTCGGCCTGTTCGTCGGGAATAGAAATGTTGAACACTTTCTCGAACTCCATAATCAGCTCAACCGTATCTAAAGAATCAGCGCCTAGGTCGTTGGTAAAAGAGGCACCAGGTGTTACCTCAGCTTCATCCACACCCAGTTTGTCAATAATAATCTGTTTTACCCGTGATGCAATGTCAGACATGATTTTTGGTTTTTTAAATAAGGCAGCAAAAATAGCTTTTTTGATATAGAAACAAAGTGCCGTTATATTTAATTTCGGGCAAGCTGTTTTACAACCTCGTTTGGGTATCGTTAGGTGGGTAAAACAAATGCCGGTAAACAATTAGCGCTTACTTTTGAACTTTATCCGGCAGGGCTCCTGTCATCAAATTACGAAACAGCATATAGCTAATCCTATTTAACAGTCCAACCTGTTTATAAAATCCCGAACCCAATATTATATTGACCGTTTATTTTTTAATTTAAGTTACATTACTTGAAAGCAGTTATCCCTGTAGCAGGCGCCGGCACTAAATTGCGGCCACATACGTATACCCAGCCTAAGGCATTAATACCCATTGCAGGCAAAACCATTCTAAGCTTTATCGTTGATCAGTTGCAGGAAGCCAACATACGGGAATTTATTTTTATCGTAGGCTACCTGGGCGAAAAGATAAGAGAGTACGTTCGGAATACCTATCCGCACCTGATTACGCACTTTGTATATCAAAATGAACGCCAGGGTACCGGCCACGCCATCAAACTTACCCAGGAAATAGTAGGCGAAGATGAAGTAATGGTAGTACTGGGCGATACCATTTGCGAATACGATGTAAAGGAAATAGTAAACAGCCCGTACAATATGCTGGGTGTAAAAAAAGTAGATGACCCCCGCATTTTTGGTGTGGCAGAGGTGGGCCCTGATGGCTTTGTGGACTTTGTGGTGGAAAAGCCGGCGATACCTAAAAGCAATATGGCGCTTGTAGGGCTGTATAAAATTAAAGAAACGAAATTTTTATACGCCTGCCTGAATACTATCCTTACTGAAAATATTAAGACCAACGGCGAGTACAACTTAACAGATGCACTGCAAAGCATGATAAAACATGGTGCCAGGTTTAAATCGTTTAAAGTAAAAAACTGGTTCGATTGCGGCAAAAAGGAAACGTTGCTGGAAAGCAATGCCACCCTGCTGAAAAAATTAGGTGGCAACGTAAACCCGAAAACACATACCTACGAGGATACAATTATTATTCCGCCGGTAAGCATTGCACCGGGTTGCCTGATTCGTAATTCCATCATTGGGCCGCATGTGGCCATTGGCAGCAATACCAACGTACAGCATTCGGTAGTGCGGGATAGCATCATCGGCAGCTATACCAACCTGCATGAGGTGGTACTGGATAATTCATTAATCGGCAGCGATGCATCCGTAAAAGGCCTGAGCCGTAGCTTAAATATCGGGGATAATACTGAGATAGATTTCGGGTAGTTTTTCACCACATAGGCACATAAGGAGCACAAAGGTTCACATAGAAATACAAAGGATTACTTTTGTTTCAATTAATTCTGTATGGAAAATAAGCGAGGTTTTGCTGATAAATATTTTCTGGAAAAGATTTACTTATCCGGGTATAAATCTATCCGGCAAACGAAAATTGAACTGAAAAGTAATTTCAATATTATAATAGGAAAGAATGGAGCGGGGAAAACGAATTTTTTGGAGTTTTTGAATAAGGTTTTGAATGATGATATAAATGATTTGTATGAATTTAGAGCTGTATTAAATTTTAGTGGAAAAAAGAAGATAGAAGTATTAGCCGAAAAAAGAATACCAGAAAACATTTTTGAACAAAGACAATTTATTGTTAATGATGGATTAGGCTTTACAGTAATTATAAATGGTAGTAAAACTGAATATGACAATAACAACAATAAATTAAATCAAAATTTACAAAGTGAAGATTTATTAAGAAGTAGCACTTTAGTTGCTCATGGTGTTCCTATAAAGTATGATTTTGTTTCGGAACCATTTGGAATTACGATAGTAATAAAAGAAGGAGAATGGCTGGCTGCTCAAGTGGATAATATTTCTTACGAAAAGCCATATTTTATTAATAGTATATTATACTCTTTCTTCTTCAATGAACGTAGTAATAACTTTGCATTTAGAAACAAAATAGGTGTAAAACAAGTAGAGTCGTATTTTTTACCTCCTATTTTTGACACACTGAATGCTTTGAAAACTCAATTGCAGAATACTTCACCAATTAGTAATATAAAATTTAATAAAAATCCCAACATTTTTGAAAATGTGGGTATAGGAGAATTCATTATCTCTAATTTGTTCATAGAATTTGAAGTTAATGGTAATTGGTATCCATTTTCTAAATTATCAGATGGCACTAAGAGATTGTTCTATATTATTTCTGAAGTAGTATCTGAGGATTATTTTTTCTTCAGATACTCAAATTTTGGTGAAGCAAATTCAAATAGCCGTATCATCCTTATAGAAGAACCCGAACTTGGTATTCACCCACACCAGTTGCATAAATTGATGCTGTTTTTAAAAGAACAATCACAAACAAAGCAAATTATTATAACTACACATTCTCCTGAAGTTTTGAATATTTTAAATGCTAATGAATTGGACAGTATTATACTTTCAACCTATGATAAAGAAAAGGGAACACTGTTGCGCAACATGACTGATAAAGAGAAATTAGATGCAAAATCGTATATCAAAGACATGTATTTAAGTGATTATTGGATGCATTCTAATTTAGAACCAGCTAATTAACATGCTTATGAAAATCGGGCTCGTTGGAGAAGCACCACATGATACCAATTCTATTTTAAATTTACTGTCCCGGCAACCGCTGTTTGCCAATGTCAATTTTATTACGCTGATAAATGATGTTCACGGAAGCTTGTTGGATAACCAAAAAACGAAGCATATTTTAAGAAAGCAATTTGAAAACGAAAGGCCCGATATAATAATTTTCATTAGGGATTTGGACGGCACGTTGGAAAATAACAGTACTTACGAATTACGGCTGGATTATTACCGGGCATCTAATAGTGTCGTTGATGGGAAAGGCCTTTTTCTATTAAATATTTATGAGATAGAAGCACTGATCGTTTCTGACCTATCCACATTCAACCGGTATTTTGATTGTAATATTTTCTATGACTCTGATCCGATGAAGCTTGAAATGCCGAAAGAATTCTTGAAATAAAATTGTAAGAAATATACGGAAACGGTGAACCCCGAAATGTTTAGGTATCTGGTATTTGAGACCATCTTGCAAAATTGTAAATACCTCCGTGAGTTCGTTGCTAAACTGCAGGGAATACTTTCCAAAGCCTAAAGCACAATTAATTTCTGCCTCTTTCATTCATCTCATTTTATCTTATCCCATTTCATTCCGGTGAACCGAATTACACAACTCCTCAACATTCAGTACCCCATTATCCAGGCAGGAATGGTATGGGCCAGCGGCTGGAAACTGGCCAGTGCGGTAAGCAATGCCGGCGGGCTGGGTATTATTGGTGCCGGCAGCATGTACCCGGATGTACTACGTCATCATATTCAGCAATGTAAAGCTGCTACCGGCAAGCCTTTTGGTGTAAATGTGCCGCTGCTGTACACCGACCTGGAACAACATATTCAAATTATTGTAGAAGAGAAAGTTTCTATCATTTTTACCTCAGCAGGCAATCCTAAAACCTGGACGGCCCGGCTGAAAGACCACGGCTTAACCGTAGTGCATGTAGTAAGCAGCAGCAAATTTGCGATGAAAAGTGAAGAAGCCGGTTGCGATGCTGTAGTAGCAGAAGGGTTTGAAGCAGGCGGACATAACGGAAGAGAAGAAACGACAACAATGGTATTAATACCGGCAGTAGCCGCTGCTGTGAATATTCCTGTAATAGCTGCCGGTGGTATCGCCACCGGTGCACAAATGGCAGCAGCCTTTGCATTAGGTGCAGAAGGGGTACAGGTAGGCAGCCGTTTTGTAGCAACACCGGAAGCCAGCAGCCATGATAATTTTAAGCAGGCCATTATACAAAGCGGAGAAGGCGATACGCAATTAATGATGAAGCAATTGACACCGGTACGCCTGCTGAAAAATAAATTTTATAATGACGTATTTGAAGCTGAATTAACAGGTGCTACGAAGGATGAATTAATTAGTTTATTGGGCAGGGCCCGTGCCAAACACGGCATGATGGAAGGCGATATGCAGGAAGGCGAATTGGAAATCGGTCAGGTATCAGCCTTAATAAAAACAATTATTCCTGCGGCAGCAATTGTGCAGGAACTATGGAACGATTTTAAAAAAGCAGCAGAAAAATTAAGCGTAGCGATTCAATTAAAGTAGTATAAAATTTTATAACTTAATAATCCTTTTAGCAAAGCGATCCCTACTTTTTTACCCTTACCTGCATAGCATAGTCATACGTATCCAGTGGCGTAAACGATATTTTTTCCGGTAGTGCAAAGGATAAATACTGAATCATTTTCTCTTTTGTAAACCGTTGCGACCAGAAGCCTTCCCTGGTTGCTGTGAAGCTGTCTTCAGCACTGGTAATTACTGTCATGCCCATTTTTGCATAGGATTCTTCCTGCTTCAAACGGGTGCTTTCATTATCTATATAGCAGGCTCCTAACAATAGTTCTCCACCCGGATTCAACAGGTTGTAAGCACTTCCGAAAATGGTCTCAAATTTTTTATTTCGGGCCAGATCTAACCGCCCGGCCGATGAAGCGTATGTTTCAAATGAAAAATCATCCGGGTAAAAATTGCCAGGCGTGAACCAGGTACAAATGACCAGGTCGTATTTTTTTTGCCACTGGTGTAAATGGGTTGCATCAAACAAATAGGCTTTTACTTTATCCTGTATACCAAGCCGGGCAATGTTCTCCATGGAAATATTAATACAGGCCTGCGCATTATCGGTGCCATCATATAGGGCTATCATTTCCCACATTTCTTTTACGCCGCATAAATGTTTGGGAATACGGGCATTGCCCACACCAATATCTAAAATAGATACAGGCTTGTTCTCCCGTTGGAATAAAGAAGTAATTACTTTTTTTAATTCGATAAACTCTGCCCACTGTGCCTGAATTAAATGCTCGGAAATATAGTTGAGGTCGAAAGATGCTGAAACGGTATTCGCATTATCATACATTGCCATAACTGCAAAAATTGTAACTGTGAAAATAAGAAGGGATTGATTGTTACATCAACCCCTTTTTAAATACGATTTTCTTAAAACTTAACCGTTAGGTTGGCTAAGAAAATAGTGCCCAACTGGCTGAACTGGGAACCATTATAACCCAATATGCGGTAACGACCACTAAAGGTTAAAAACCCTTCCAGCAAATTTCTGGCAGCAGCATTGTTCAGCACTGTTTGGCCGGCAGGGTTTAATGCTTCCAACTCCCATTTCGGCAACACATTCAGCAGGTTATTTGCTGTAAGGGAAAGATTGACTTTTTCTGTAAAATTGTACCCTATTGTTAAATCGGTAACCACGGCAGGCTTAAATTTTTGCCGGATATTTTCCATATCTGAACCACCATTGTCAAGGTCCTGAAATTTAGTTGTGCCAAATAAAGTATTGTTCAGGTTAATACTAAACTTTTTGAGGTTGTAATCAAAACCCAATACCGCTTTGTATCTGGGCCTGCTTTCAGTAAGCAGGGATTTAATTTGTGTACTTAGAATGGTGGAGCCGCCGGCTTTGATGGCACCGGGATCATTCGGGCTTCCTACAATTTCATTTTTCAGGGTATAATTGCCAGCAAGGTTTACACCAAGTGTACCTTGCCCTACAGTCAGGTTTCTGTAGCTGGCAACCAGGTCAATTCCTTCCGTTTTTGTTTTAATCCCATTAATAAAAAACTGGATGGTTTTTACGCCTGCATTGGTTAAAATCTGCCCCAGTGCACTGTTGGGATTGCTGGAAGAAATAGAAGAACTGTAAACAATCCGGTCTTTAATAAGGATGCTGTAATAATCCAGAGTAAAGCTGATGTTGCGGGTAGGGTTTACGCCAATACCTACCGTGTAGTTGTTTGATTTTTCGGCCCTTAGCTGAGGAATGCCCAGTGCAAAAGCCTGCTTGCTTCGATTATTAAACAGGCCGGAAAGGGCAATCGTTCCGCCTACAAAAGATGACTGGGTAGATTGCGTGTAAATCTGGTGCAGGGTAGGTGCTCTAAAGCCGGTAGAAGCGGAACCCCTGATCACAAATTTATCGCTGGCTATTTTATACCGGGAAGATACTTTCCATACAAATGCGTCTCCGAAATCACTGTATTTTTCAGCCCTTATCGTCCCATTCACCAAAAAGTCTTTGGTAACATCCAGGCTGGCATCCAGGTATGCACCAAAATTAAAACGGCTGTTGGTGGTAGCGTTTTCCTGGCGCACACCCGGAAAAGAATTAGCGCCTTCACCCGAATAAGAGGCAGTATCTCCTGCATATATCTTGTAGGTTTCCTCCCGTATCTCAGTACCAAATCCTACACTGAAATTATTGGTAACCGGTTTTGAAATATCATAATTGCCAATCAGGTTGGTAAAACTAAACCCGCCTGGTTTAAAGGAAATTGGACTGGCAGTACCCAATGATCGGTTCAGCGTATTTTCTACTGAATACAATTGCTGGTTGCCGCCCAACGTAAAACTTACATCCTGCTTCCAGCCATTGATGTCGTTTTTAAAACCAAGCGTTGCATTATAATCTATCAAATCTCCTTCAAACGTAGGCTGATAACCGATGTAGGTAGTGCCGGCGGCATGCAATAATCCTAAATCACTTCTCCAGTAAGGTGTCCGGTAGTTGGCATTGCTTTTGGCTTTTTTAACAACCAGCGCACCGTTGCTATAAAATTGTCCGTTGCCCAATGGCACGCCTAAATTGTAATTAAATTTAGCCGCAGTGATTTCGCCGGTTCCATTGGTATTATTACCCGTTGGATATATCCGTAAATAATCAACAATGGCCTTATTTACAGGTGCGGTTAATGGTAAGGAGGGGTCGCCGAAAGTAGCAATTTCGGTAGGTATATCAATAATGCCGGAGCGGACAGCATTGTTCTGCTGGCTAAAATCGACCGTATAATTAATGAAACCATTGGTTGCAAAATTAGCACCGCTATTGAACGACAAACGATAGTTAGCGCCATCGCCTTTTCCGGTGACGCCCCCCGTCAGGGTTAAAGAACTGTACTCGAATTTATCTTTCAAAATCACATTCATTACACCGGCGATGGCATCACTACCATATTGTGCCGATGCGCCATCCCGTAGAATTTCAACCCGCTTGATGGCATCTGTTGGAATAGCAGACAGGTCAGCCCCGGTTTCACCACGGCCCGGCGAAAATTGAACGTATAAAAGAGAACTCAGGTTTTTTCTTTTTCCATTAATTAGTATGAGTGTACGGCTGGGTCCAAGATTTCTGATTTCGTAGGGATCCAGTAAGGTCGTAGCATCATTTACGGGCGTGTTCACCGAATTAAAAGAAGGCACGCGGTACTGTAGTGCTTTATCAAAACTTGGTTGTCCGGTACTCTTTAAGGTACGATAGTCAAAATTGTCGACCGGTAATGGAGAATTGGCTGACGAACGGGGTAGGGTACGGGTGCCTACAATGACAAAATCCTGCAGTTCAGTACTTGATACCATTAAAGATATCGTTACCACTTTTTCTTCCATGCCTGTTATAGATACGCTGGTTACCTGCGGTTGAAATCCGACTGCTGAGAAAGTGATTTTGTAATTGCCTGCTGATAAGGGGAGGCTGAAATTTCCATCTTTATCCGTTGTTGTTCCTTTACCGGATGGGTCTGCCGTAATACTTACGTTTTCTAATGGGCTACCATTACTTCGCACCGAGCCAGTAACTTTCTGGGCCATTAAAGCAGTACCATACAATATAGTGGTACACATAATGGCGAATGCTACAGTTTTTCTCATGGTTGTAATTTTTGGTTAAAAAAATTACAATATAGCCTATATCATCATAAGCAAGCTTAAATATTCAAACTGAAGTTTACCGGGGGTATAAAATCAAATGATTCGTCATTTTATACTTAAAAAATGAAATTAAACGTAAACGGACTAAATATGATAAAAAGAAATATAAATAACTGAGTGTTTAAATTAAAGAAAATGCCAGGGATTGATGTGGATAATATGTTGGAAATGCCAGGTAGCCAATATGCCTGATCGGCAGGCAGTTTTTGATATTCAATTCCGGCGATTTTCACGAAAGAGCTAAGTAAATATTCGTAAATCGCTCATTTTGATTTTGACACCCGCCATTCCCAGGGTGGTATTGGGATGCTGTCGACCCATAACCCTTTTTTATTTTCCCTGGCAGCCTCTTCCAATCTATCATATTCAGCATCCGTAGAATATTGTTTGTAGTGCCAGGCATAACCGGCTCTCACCAATTCTTTATTTACATTATCACCCTTTTCATTTATCACAACGCCTATTAACCGCTTATACCGGTCATATTTGTTTTCATGTTGTATGGTTACGATTTGGCCAAAGCATAAGCCGGACGTAAATTGTTTGGCAGCCGTGCCAAAGGGTTGCTTCTTTCGTATTTCCGGACAGTCAATATGGGCTAACCGGATGGTTAACGGTTTTCCTTCATATAGTATCTCAATGGTATCGCCATCTTTTACGGCTATTACTTTACCGGATAATCCTTCAGATTTTTTTTCGCTTTTGATGTTTCCACAAGCATGAAATAATAAAAACAACAGTGCTGATAATCTGAAATGTTTCATTTGAATTCAAACTGTTTATTTTAAATATACCTATTATTTGCCTTTAGCATTGAGCTAACAAACAACTGAAAAATTAATAATCCCAGGCTAACCCATATGAGTCGAAAGTAGAGAAGGTATTATTTATTATTCATTAGTTCCCTCAGTTCATTCAAATTTTGACGAATTATTCCTAAGGAAAGTTATCAAAATAACTTGAACATTTCTTCAATCTGGCCTGGTTGCCCCCAAACCTCCTAAAGGGGGCTTTTGGACACCATCAAACTGTATAGGAACTTCAAAATACTCATAGTTGCCACTAATTTTTCAGGTAAAAACGAGTTCCCCTTTAGGCAATGTCATTAAGTTAAGCCCCATCGGGGCTACCTGTTTGTAGAGAACAAAGAGGCAAAGGGAATCATTGCCACGTAGTGGCTACCCCTTCTCTGATCAGGTAGCCACTACGTGGCATGCACCAACATCAATGATGTCTATCTTCTACAAACAGGTTGCACCTACGGCGCATAACTGATACATCAATCCTTATCTTAATCACATTGCCCTAAAGGGGTAGGGGCTACCAACGCCGGGTAATATCACGCTTCTATTGTACAAGTTATTTTGACCACTTTACTAAGCTATCAGGGAATCTCTTATTTGGTAGGAAATAAAGATATATTGTTGAAATAGCGGTTAATTTCGATTGTGTATTAACCTTTTAAGGCTATAAAATTTGCGTAAAATTATACATATTGATATGGATGCTTTTTATGCATCGGTAGAACAGCGGGATAATCCTGATTATCGGGGTAAGCCCGTTGTAGTAGGTGGGCTACCGGAAGGAAGGGGCGGTGTGGTGGCTACAGCCAGCTATGAAGCCCGTAAATTTGGTATCCGCTCAGCCATGCCATCCAAAAGAGCCCTGCAACTTTGCCCACAGGCTATATTTCTAAGACCCCGGTTCGATGCATATAAAGAAGTTTCTAAAAAAATACGGGAAATATTTTACCGGTATACTGACCTGGTAGAGCCGCTTTCACTGGATGAAGCTTATTTAGACGTAACGGCAGACAAGCAGGAAATTGGTTCTGCTTTAGATATTGCCGAACAAATAAAAAAAGCGATCAGAGAGGAGTTGAGCCTTACCGCATCTGCCGGTGTATCCGTTAATAAATTTGTTGCTAAGATAGCTTCTGATCTTCAAAAGCCGGATGGGCTTACGTTTATAGGACCTTCTAAAATTGAAGCTTTCATGGAAAACCTGCCTGTCGAAAAATTCTTCGGGGTAGGAAAAGTAACGGCGGCGAAAATGAAAACAATGGGTTTGCATACCGGTACAGACTTAAAGAACCTTTCAGAAAAAGACCTGGTAAAACACTTTGGTAAAAGCGGACATTTTTATTACCAGATTGTACGGGGAATTGACAACAGGCAGGTAGAACCCGACAGGGAACATAAATCAATGGGTGCAGAAGATACTTTTCCATATGATTTGGTTCTTTTAGAAGAAATGAATACAGAATTAGATAAAATAGCTGTTATTGTTGCAGAGCGGTTAAAAAAATATACGTTGAAAGGAAAGACTATTACGCTGAAAATTAAATATTATGATTTTCGACAAATTACCCGAAGCACGTCTTTCACAGAATTAATTGATGATGTTGTAACAATTAGTACTACGGCAAAAAAACTGTTGGCTGCAACTGAACCAGAAGGAGCAAAGATCAGGTTGCTTGGTATTACGCTTTCTAATTTTGGTGAAATTGCATTAAAACCGGGAAGCAGCACCACAGCAGGTCAGCTTGAATTGTGGTAGGGCCTCCAGGTGTATAGTAGTATCGTTTCCTGTTGCTTGTCGTCTCACCCCAGACCCTTCCCGATATGTTGTGCTATCGGAACAGGCTCTCATGGAGCCCCTGACCGGTTTCCCAAACAACTTTTGGAACTTTTTCTAACATCATACATTTAATAACAAAACCATATGATGGTCAGCAGGGTATATCTCCTAATAAATTTATCGTAATAAATAGTATAAAGGATTTTTTAATTTGATAAAATTTCCTGCTTCATATTACTGCTACCGGATAACCACTACCGTACCTTTTATAACCCGGAGTCCGTTTCCAAGGCTGATGGTATACACATAAGCACCGGCTGCTACCAATTCCCCTTTGTATTTTCCATCCCAGGGTTTCACCACATTCCGGTTACTGAACACCACCTGTCCATACCGGTTACAAACAATTAGTTCAAATTCCGGAAAAGCGTTTAATGCCGTAATACTCCAGGTATCATTGAGGCCATCACCGTCCGGTGTAAAAGCGGTAGGTATATAAATTTCCTTATACACTTTTATGGCAATGGTATCGGAAGAGGTTCCGCAGCCATTGGCAGATGCTGCCGTCAACACATATACCGCATCGGTTTGTGGCGTAACCATTGGCTTCAATATTCCAGGGTTAGTGAATGCAGATGCCGGGCTCCAAGAATAACTGAGAGGTACACCCTGAATACTTCCCTCCAAAACGACCGTTGTGCCGCGGATGATCGTTTTATCGGGGCCGGCATTGGTTACAACAGGGATATTCACGGTAACATTTACATGGGCTGTATCGGTACAGGCGAAAGAATTAGCTACCACCACACTATACCGGGTAGTAGTGGCCGGGAAGGCGAGGGGATTAAAAATGGTAGCCGATGATAAACCTGTAGGGGGATACCATTTGTAAGAAATGCCCCCGCCTGCAGTTAACTGTATAGTATCTTTCAAACAAATGGCGGTATCTGCATTGGAAATAACAGCAGTGAGCGATGGTTTAACGGATATGGTAATAGAAGCAGTACTGCTACACCCGGCAGGGTTAGCAACTACTACAGTATATGTTCCATCCTGTATGGGATTTACATGCTCTATGGTTGGCGTATCAATAGTACTGGCAAATCCATTTGGGCCTGTCCAGTTGTATTGGGTACCACCGGTAGCATACAAATGTAAGTCGCGGCCAATGCAGATGGGCGTATTGCTGTTGGCCATTGCCACCGGTGTTGCATATACACCAATGGTAAGTGGCAACGAGTTTACCCTGCATTGCGGTGACCCCAGGTTACTAATATCTGCAACAGCTAACCGGTATTCATAAATGCCGGCTGCAGCGGTTGCAGTAAAACTTCGGGTGAGGGTTTTACTGGTAGCGCCTGCAATATCTATCCAGGGCCCGGAATTAAGGCGCTGCTGCCATTGGTAGGCGGGGTTCATAAAAAAGTCAGACACCGTGGAAATGAAATTGAATGTCCGGGTTGTACCTAAACATATGTTCACGGTATTGGATGTTTCGCCGATGATGGAGGGTACAACCTGCGGACCACAAGGCCGGAAGGTAATATCATCCAAAGCAAGATCGTTTCCGCAACCGCCGGCAGCATTGTTTATAATTCGTAATACAATATTGGAAACGTTAGCGGGTGTTGTAAAGAAAAATCCCTGTTGCCTCCAGACAGGAAAAGGGGCAGCCGGGATGCTGTTTGTATTGTAGGATTGAAGTACCGTGCCATCTGTTTTTTCAATAATAAAAGTAAGGTTGGGCTGGTTCGGATTGCCGCCACAGGCTGATGGTACAATAATATTCATCACCCATGCAGCAAATTCATAAGTGGTGCTTCCACACAGGCCTCTTACGGTATCTACGTAAAACGCACTGGGCTGAATAGAAGCATTCACCAGCATAAAATAGCCACTGGCATTGCCTGTATGATCGGATGTAAGGGTATGCCAGGAATTGCTAAAACAGTTGCTGGTACTATTTCTTACGGTGTAAAAACCATCATTCGGGCAATCACCCGAAATGTACTGATAGCCGATAGCAGCAGATAAAGGAGGTCCGGGATTGGCGCCTGTACCAAAGGTAATATTTACAATAGGATCACCCAGGCTGCCCTGGCAAAGTTGTGCACGGGCAGGTACGGTTAGCAGCAGGCACCAGAAAAGATAAAAGCATTTGTTTAGAACGAGCCCGGTAACATCACTAACAACGTTCATCTTTACAGGGCAAGCTTTCTGCATGCTACAAATTTACAGAACTGGTTTGTTTGTGCACGAATGAGTTTGTGGGTTCATCACCAGATAAAATCCTTTTTATGTGCCGTACACTGTTCATAAGTATATGAAAGCTATCAAGGCGCCCACATTCTTCCCCGCAAAGTCTCCTGTATTTTTGACCCTGCGGACAAGAAAAATCTGAAGATTATTTCGCTTTCCCCGGAATCTGATTGTTTTAGCAGAACATCCCTCACAACCCTGATTGCATCCGTAGCGTACCTGTTTTTCCGCAATAACAGGCCCTGAATAATAAACATAGCTAACCGTTACGCCATAACGTTAGCCTCATAAAAGCCCGCAAATAGCCTGTAAGCCATAGCAAACAGCCCGGAAGTACCAGCAAAAGCTCTGAACGCAATAGCAAATCATTTGGAGCTACTATCAAACTGTTTGGAACCGGCAGCAAATTATTTGTTGACAGTAGCAAACCGTTTGGAGCCGTTAGCAAATCGTTTGGAAGCGGCAACAAAAGACTCATTGGAAGTAGCAAACCACCCGGATTCGTCAGCAAATTGCTTATAAAGCTCAAAGAATGAGTGGGAGCGGCCAACAAATGGGATATTACCGGCAACAAGCCACCTGTTGTATGCAACCCTACTGCGACACCACGACTATCAGAATACCTACGATAGTTTAATCATTCGACTTGTAAAAAAGCTGTTACTTATGAAAAAAGTTAGCTAACTACTTATCTTTACAACCAATGCTATAAACAAATAGATGAACATTGACAAGGCCATAAAAGACCGCAAAATGGAGCTGTTATCTTATTTTAGGAACAGGGCAAGTGAAGCATTGACAGACATCAAGGTCAGATTTGCGGAAACACAATCAGACAAAAGAGCAAGAGCCATCAACGAAAGCCTTAATCAAACAAAATTTGTTTTAATAACAACACTTTTACAGCAGGCTGAAAAAGATAAGTGGACAAACCAAGAGAAGCTTGAATGTATTCTTATGATTACTTACTGCAATATTGTGGTAATGATTAGAGTAGGAATTCTGTCAGACCATATGAATATATGGACTTCTCACGTAGAGTTGGCGAATTGTGGGACCCATTTTGTAAGCTATGCTTTTACTATCCAATCAACAGTCTTTCGCTTTTTATACCACCACTTTTTTCAGAAGTCAAAAAGAAAATGACAGATGAAATTGCTGACTATATTGTCAAATTAACAATAACAGATGAAGAGAAACAAGAACTAAAAAGATACTATAACAAGGTTTGGAGTTTAGTAAGTTCAGGTGAAATCCAGTTAGAACTCGACCTGCATTTTTCTTATAATGACCAAAAATATGTTGTTGACTTTAAAAGCGGTTTTGGCTCTAACGAAAAAGGCAATACCAATAGATTATTATTGGTTGCCACTATTTATCAGAACCTCGATGAAAATTACAAGTGTTTGCTTTTTGTGAGAGCAGAGGAAAACAATAGTTACTTCAACACTTTAAAAAATTCAGGTATTTGGGATGCTTATTGTGGAAACGAAGCCTACCAAAAAGTTAAAGAATATTCAGGTTATAACTTAAAATTATGGACAGAAAAAAATATAGATTGGGCAACCGACTTTAATACTGAAACTACAGCACATCTTACTGCCGGCAACTTACTTCAGTACCTACTTTGGTAATGATAAACGAAGCAAGAAAATATCAGGCATTTTACACCAAATCAACACCAATCGTTGATTATATGGTGGACAAGCTTTTGCTTAACCCAACAGACAAAATATTTGAACCTTGTGGCGGAGATGGCGTATTTGTAGAAACAATATTAGATGCAAATGGATTTGCCAACATTGACATTTGCGAATTAAATCCGACTTCTATTGCAGTTTTGCAAAACAAATTCTCAACCTTTCAAAATGTAAGTATCAGAAAGTGTGACACTTTGCTTGATAATGATTTAAGTTTCAATTCAAACTTTGGAGGCTATTATGACAAAATAATTGCTAATCCACCTTATGGGGCGTGGCAAGATTTAGAAAAAAGAGCTATCCTGAAAAAAATGTATCCGGAATTATATGCAAAAGAAAGCTACGCTTTGTTTCTGTTCCGTTGCATCGGGTTATTGAAAGAAGGAGGAATTTTATCTTTCATTATTCCCGACACATTCCTGAATTTGCATATGCACAAGGCAATCAGAAAGTATATTTTAACTAAAACAAAGATTGTAGAATTAGCGTTGTTTCCATCTTCGTTTTTTCCAGGCGTGAACTTTGGATATGCAAACCTTTCAATTATTACTTTACAAAAGGCAGGAAATCAAAAGAAATGTTTAGCTAATACCTTTAATGTTCTTACCAATTTCTCAACGGTTGAACAATTAGCAAAAATTAAAAAAAATGAATTAAAGGTTTATTCATTCTCTCAACAAGAAATATTGTCAAACCCCGACTACGCTTTTTTAATATCTGACAATTCAAGTATTTCAAACGCAATAAATGAAGCAACATTAAAAGTTGGAGATATCGCTAATTGCGTTACAGGCTTTTATTCGGGAGACGACAAGAGTTTTTTACAAGTCAACAATGCTGACTTAAAGAATGGGAAAAATTATAATTTGGTTGATCCCAATAAAATAAATCGGGAATATCAGAATGCTACCAATATTCTTGATGGATTTGAAGGGGGAAAATGTTTTCTACCTATTGTAAAAGGGGGTAATACAAAATATTTAAAGCCCGAAGGCTGGTTTATGAATTGGAGTAAGCAGGCTGTTTTGCATTACAAAAAAGACAAAAAAGCACGTTTCCAAAATCCTCAATATTATTTCAGATTTGGCATTGGCGTTCCTATGATAAGTTCGTCAAGTATAACAGCTTCATTAATCGAAAATAAATTATTTGACCAGTCAATAGTTGGCATTTTTCCAAAAGAAGAAAGTTTGACTTATTACTTGTTAGCTTTTTTCAATTCGCCAACTTGCAACAAACTTATCAGGACAATAAACCCGTCTGCAAACAATCCGGCAAATTATATTAAGAAAATTCCATTTATTGCACCACCAGATGAACAAAAGGAGTTAATTAATTCAACTGTTCAAACTATTTTAGAAAGTATTGCCGCACAAGGGAATTATGACGTGGGCGCTGAAAATAAATTAAACAAAATCATTGAACAGATTTACGGCTTTTAGACAGTACCCAACAGACCCAACAATGGTAATGTAAAACAACGATTTTGCGTTATAGGGCTGAAGAATAATAGCTGCTACTGCTGATAGCCCCAAATAAAAAATTACTTCCCATTAGGTGCCGGACGCTGTCCGGTGTCTAATCGTTACTTAAATCCGGAATTTCTGATGTAGCAAAATAAGTAAAGGGTAAACACAGGACGGAGTCCTGCGCTTACTTACAGTCAGCCGATAACCCCCATAAAATCCTATTCCCACACCATCTCATTATTGATAATATACACGCCGCGTGCCGCCCTTTTAAAAGTCATTTTGCAACTGGTATACTCCCTCCGGCTTACTTCGTTGGTGGCCAGTACGCTATTAATGTACGAACGGTTTTTACGGTAAGCCGGCAACACTTCCTCCGGCATTAATTCAGCCAGTTGCACCATCTCATCCATGGTAAAAGCACCAGTAGTAACGCCGGGGCGGTCAGGCTCCTTGGGCCAGGAAATTTTCACCTTACCGGTTTGCGTACTTTCTTTATTACGCATAGCTACCAACAGAAAAAACAGCATGGTATGGCTGCCGGAAATAAAACGCTGCCTGTTGATTTCAAAAACAATTTGTGGCGGCCGCAGAAGGTGCCAGAATTGCCGGAGCGTTTGCAACGTAGCCATCTGTTGCTGCTTTAATAGTGTATTTTTAAAATATCCGTCTATTAAATAATCTATGGGTAGCCGTTGTTTTTCATCTTTATGCGTAACAGATGCACTCATTTTCAGCAGTTCAGTGGCTAACTCGTTCTGGCCATGGTGCAACGCCAGCATCAGGCCAGTGGCACCTTCTTCGGTGGTAAAGCCGATACCATATTTTTTAATGACCGCAAGCGTTTCCATTTTGCGTCCCAGCCTCAGGTTTTTGGCAAACTCCTTACGTGCTCCTCTTATTTCCCGCATGTACAGCATAGCCCGCTGAAACTGTAGCGCTGCCAGGGCATCTATCCAGTCGTAGCGCTGGTGATTAACAGCATACTCGTACAATTGCTTACGCTGCTTTTTTACTTCCGCTTCTTTTTTCGCAGGGTCCAGGGCCAGTTTGATGATTTCCTCTAATTGTTCGGCGCTGATGTATTCGTAGCCTAAATATTTAGCCCGTATCTGTTCCGCCTGTTCATGCTTGCCCTGCTCTTCCAGCCGGAGGGCTTCCTCCAGCCACTCTTCCCGGGTGTTTCTGGCTTCGGCAACCTGTATGTCCTTTTTGGTTTCCTGCATTTGCAGCAGTTGCAGCGCCGGGTGGCTTACCTTTTTCTCGAACAGGTAAATATTTTGTACCGCACGGGTAAGCGCTACATAAAACGAGTTGATATAGAATTTATAGATCTCGGCATCCTTGTCATGCTTGCTGGAAGCCCGGTTATATTGTAGTTCTTCCTGCTGCAAGTCGCCGGTAGTCACGCCGCTGATAATTTCCCGGAACTCCGCTTCGTGGTTGGATACAAAGTTCATCAGGATCACATTATCGTACTCCAGCCCTTTTGCTTCCTGCACACTAAATACCAGCGGGGTTTTAAAGTATTTGGCGGCTTCGCTCTTATATATATTGTCGGTAACAATAACGGCGTACCTGGTGCTGTTTTGGGTACGTTTGTTTAGTTCGGCCTTCTTTTTTTCATCGTCGGGGTATAGCAGCACTTCGCCTTTGGCCGTGCTGATGGTATTTACGAGGTAATTACTTTCTCTGTCAATAGAGCCAAAGCGGCTGTTCTTTATTTTTAGCAGGTAATTGCTCAGTTGTACTACCTGCGGGCTGTTGCGATAATTGGTTTGCAGGATGCGGATTTGCCCGGCGTTATCCTGCTGCTGGTGGAAATACGTTTTCACCTTGCTCCACGAAAAAAAGTTAGGATGAACGATCTGGTTACTGTCGCCGGTGAGGATGAAATGAGAAGGTTTGCTCAGTGATTGCAGAATGGCTTTTAACTGGATATTGGTAATGTCCTGCACTTCGTCTACTACTACAAAATCATACTTCGGCTTTATCTTTCCGAGGTATTGATGGCAAATAATATTGCTGTCATAAAAACCGCTTTCCTTTAGCCAGTCGAGATACTTAAGGAACAGGTTATATATTTTTTCCCGGTCTTCTTTTTCAAAAATAGATTGCTTGATGCCGAGATTTAAATATTCCGCTGAGCTGAGCCAGGCCGTATGCGTAGGGGAACCGGTGATGACGCCTTTAAACTCTTCAAACACCCGGTATGGCTCGTTGATTTTGAGCGCCTGTGCATGGCGACTGAACCAGGGTTCGAAGATGCGGAAAGTAATTTCCCGGCCTTCCGGTTTCTCCCAGGCAGCCAGGTAATCGGCCAGCGACAGAAACTCTACTTCCTGGTGCTCATTATCATAGCCATTACTAAAGAACAACCTCGACGCATTTTCCACCAGGTATTTCGACAGGGAAATATAAGCTACACTGCCGTTCAGGGTTTTCAGCTTTTCCAGTACCAGTGCCGTTTTGCCGCTGCCGGCCGAACCAATGATGACCAGCGGTGGGTACAGTTGCAATACGGCGTTCTGTATTTCATCAAAAGAAATAAATTTGTTAAGGCTATGCACGGTCCGGTTTTTCGGGTGCAGGTAGCTGAGGGTGGTAGCCGCCTTATGGTTTGCAACAGGGTCGGTGTAAGGGATCAACTTATCATCATCCGGCAATGAGGCGCCTCGTAAAAAGCGGCTGCCGGCATAGTTGTGATTACTGATCTCCTCCAGCAGCAGCAGGTACCCGGTATTGTGATAATGAACAATAGAAAATAGCAGCCGGTCTTTATCGTTCAGTTTTGCCCGGTAAAAGCCGGTTTCGCCCATTTTGCGTACATCAGCGCTTTTAAAATCGCCGCCCTGTAGTTGCTTAATGGTTTTGCCAAAGTTCTTTTCCAGGCTTTTTATATCCAGATCGTTGTGGTAAAGCAGTTCATATCCCATTGCCGCAAATTAAATAAAACATTGACGCTTAGCCGGAATGACTATGAACAACCAACAGTGCCTGCCAGGCTGCTTCCACATTACCTTCTTCCAGCAGTACCCTGGCATGTTGGTGAATCTCCTGTTCCATCTCCTCCGGGTTAAGGCTATAATATTGAATAATATGTGTCAGGCGTTCGTCTTCATACGATGCATCAATGGCGGGTAGCTGGTGCACGTTGGCCAGTATTCCCAAATCGTTGCCGGTGAGTACCCGGCTGTTTCGTATAGCGGCTGGCAAAGCATCCATGCCAATACCCAACTGCATACTGGGCTTGGGTACGGCAAAAACAGCATTGCCGCTTGCCCGGCAGTAATAATCAAATCCCATACGGGCAACCAGGTCTATTTTATGCGGGTCAATCTGCTGTTGCTCATTCAACACCGCATCACTGACGTGCATTGCCAGCACTTCGCAAATTACCAGGTTGCCGGCGCCGCCCTCGTTACCGGTGGCAATTACCTGCAGCACTTTACATTCCAGTTGGGCCGGGCTTTCGGCAACCCGCCAGGGTTTTACAATTTTGGAAGGCAGTTTGCCAAACCCTGCTTTAACAAATTCATCTGTGTTCTTCGGGTATTCGCAACTGCTAAGGCTCATTTGCTGCACCATGGCGTAGCTTACTACATTAATAACTACTTCGCCGGTTTCCTGCATGTTTTCCAGGGTATGCTTTATAGTATTGTCTCTTACACGGCGTGCCGGCGAAAAAACCAGGATGGGCGGCTTACTGCCAAACACATTAAAAAAACTAAATGGGCTAAGGTTCGCATTGCTTTGTTTATCGATGGTGCTGGCAAAGCAGATGGGCCTTGGAGCTACAGCGCCTAACAGGTGTTGATGTAACAGGGCCGTATTTATTTCGCCGGGAATGATTATCATAAGAGGTATGAAGGTTCGCACAGAGATAAGGAATTCACAGAGGTTAATTTATTGTATTCTCCTTTTCTCTGTGCGACAACCTGTATTTGAAGTTGACTACATAATTTTGTTCACTTTAGTTGCTTCAGTAAACTTACCATTATCAATATCTTTTACAGCTAAAATTCCCGGCTGCTTGCCACTTTCAAAACTACCAAATTGATCTTCTATCTGTAAAGCCTTTGCTCCGTTCAGCGTAGCCCATTGTAGCAATGTTGGCAATGGTACCCCGGAAAAGGTGTCCTGCAGCAATTTCATCTCATGCAATATGCTTAGTTGATTATTAGAGGCCAGGCTATCTGTACCCAGGCAAAGTGATAGACCCCATTGCTGCAACATCACTACATCTGGTAATGGATTTCCTATATATAAGTTAGCGCCGGGGCACAGGCACAGGAACACATTGGCTTCCATCAACCGGCAGGCTGTTATATCCCCCGTTGTAGTGTAACAATTGTGTGCGAGCAGCCATTGTTTGTTTCGCCGGTGCATGAACGGGCAAACCGTTTGCAGGCTGCTTTTGCCGGAAGGCTTAAAAAAGTCAATATTCACACCAATAGTATCAAATAGGGTTAGTAAGCTGCCTTCCTTTTTTGTAAAAAAAAGCTGCTCCGCTTCGCTTTCCTGGTTATGTAGGGTTAACAGGCGATTGCCTGGTAAATGGTTGATCAATTCAAAAAGTTCCGGCGATACCGAGTAGGGTGCATGGGGGATAATGCTTACCTGGTTTGCAGAAAAAACGGCTCTAAACTGAGTGGCAATTTGTTGTACTGCTGCCAGCCGGCCCGTAGCAGTAGCAGCTATAAAGCCGCTTACTTCTATAAAATTGTGGTAATAAAGCTTGTTCTTTTTTTTTGCAGTAATCGTGTCGGCCGTATTGCAGATATCGCCAACGGCTACAATACCATTTTGCAGCATTTCAACCTCTGCATCGTAAATAGCCTTCTGTATTTTTTCGGGTTCCTGAAACCGTTTACCCATTACCTGCAACAGAAACGGCACCATTTCGCTGCCCGGTTTAACCTGGTTTTTTAGATGGCTTAGTTCTACATGGCAATGAGCATTTACAAAACCCGGGCAAATAATACCATCATAAAAGGGAACATCCGAACCAGCATTTTCAGCAGCAACAATTTCCTGCACGATACCTTGTTCATTCGTAATTAAAACGTGTGAATCATCCAGCAACTGCGTACCGGTGAAGATTTGCGTTCCCCTGAATTTTAAAAAAGGCATCAGTCAAATGTAATTGATTATAAGTATGGAGCCGCTCCCGGTGGCAACGTCGTTTGATTAATAAAACAATGACTGATTATGGTATTTTTGCAAATTGCGTAGTGAAGGAAGGCATCGCTTAAAGCGATGCCTTCCTTTGCACCATGACTACATTCCTACACCTTAAACGATATTCAAAACCCTTAAATGTGTAAACGGGTAAACAAGTGAACATATATATTATGATTGATAAACTGGAAGCTATAAAAGGAAGACAGCAGCAGGTAGGCCTGGCACTTACTAATCCTGAAATAACCAATAACCCGAAAGAATTCAGCCGGTTAAGCAAGGAATACCAGGATCTGGAAAAAATTGTACAGCCTTTTGAAGCGTATAAAAAAGTGCTGGCCGATCTGGAGTATAGCCGGGAACTACTGAATGGAACAGATGAGGAAATGCGGGAACTGGCTAAAGACGAACTGCCCGGCTACGAAACCCGCACACAGGAACTGGAAACGTTGCTGAAGAAATTGTTGGTGCCAAAGGATCCGCAGGATGATAAAAATGCGATCGTTGAAATAAGGGCCGGCACCGGTGGGGATGAGGCCAGTTTGTTTGCCGGCGATCTGCTGGATATGTATATGCGCTATTGCGCCAAACAAGGCTGGAAAACGTCGCTGGTAAGTGAAAGTGAAGGCACGATGGGCGGATATAAAGAAGTAGTGATAGAAGTAGCAGGTGAAGATGTATATGGTACGTTGAAATTTGAAAGTGGCGTACACCGGGTGCAGCGGGTGCCTGCTACAGAAACCCAGGGCCGGGTACATACTTCGGCCGCTACCGTGGCCGTGATGCCCGAAGCCGAGGAAGTGGATTTTGAGTTGCGGGAGGCGGATGTAAAAATGGAAACCAGCCGTAGCGGTGGTGCAGGCGGTCAAAACGTAAATAAGGTAGAAACAAAGGTGATGCTTACCCATATTCCCACCGGCACCGTAGTAATATGCCAAACCGAACGCAGCCAGTTGGGCAACCGCGAAAAAGCAATGACGATGATGCGTACCCGCCTGTACGAAGAGCAGGTACGCAAGCAGGAAGAGGAGATAAGCCGCCACCGCAAAACGCTGGTTAGTACCGGCGACCGCAGTGCCAAAATACGCACGTATAACTGGCCACAAGGCCGGGTAACCGATCATCGCATTGGCCTGACGGTTTATAACCTGGATGCAGTAATGAATGGTGGCATTGATGAATTTATTGAACAACTACAGGTGGCTGAGAATGCGGAAAAAATGGCTAATCAGAATTAATACATTGATTTTCAACAGAACAATTACTTTTATCCCGTACGGATTTATACATCCTGCGGGTTTTATTAAACACTTTAAAATAGTAACGAATGCTTGAAAATCTTTTCAATTTGATCAAAGAAGCCGGACAGGAACAGGTAGTTGACAACCCGGATATTCCAACTGAACATCATGATGCGGTACTGGCCGAAGCCTCTCATGCCGTAGCCGGTACCATGCAGGATGCATTGGCTAACGGCCAGGGCGAGGAGGTTCAAAAAATGTTTGAGGGTCAATCATCCGCTCAGATTATGAGCAACCCGGTAGCACAAAATATGCAGGGTAGCTTTATTGATAGGGTTACCAGTAAACTGGGGATTAATAAAAATGTGGCAATGGGCCTTGCAGCTACACTTATTCCGATAGTGATAAGCAAACTGGTGAAACGTACGAATAGTACGGCGCCGCAGGATAGTGGCTTTAATTTAGGCAGCCTCATCAGTAGCCTTACCGGTGGTGGCGGTGGACTCGGTAGCAGCAACAATTCCGGCCTTGGCGGCCTACTCGGTCAGTTAACCGGTGGGGGCCAGGGAAATACAGGTGGCGGCGGGTTTAATATCTCCGACATCCTTTCTCAGGTAACAAATGGCGCCCGCCAACAGCAACAGCAAGGCGGCCTGGGAGATTTAATCAAAGGCTTTTTTGGAAGATGAACCAGTTAAAAATGATAGCGTATGTTAAAGTGGGGTTAATGGAAAAAAAATATTATGAAGTCTGAAAAATTCTTTGCACTTTGGTATCAATTTAGCAGAAGTGATAAATAGAAAACGGTAACAAACACAAATTGGTTAGAAATATTTTAACACACACTGATATAACTTATTACTTTTTCTACCGTTTATTATAAAGAGCAGATAAATAAATAGATTTCAACTTTTTCTCATAAGCAGTTAGTTTTGGTTGCGGCCCTGGTTTCTACCAGGGCTAATTTTTTGTACCTATCCCAACCTTGCTATTCGTTGCCCTTTGGCAGACTACTGCTGTATATTATTAGCGGCTAATTATCAAATTATTTTGCGCTTTGCATACGTATAGGTATCAGTCACTTATGTATAGCCACTCAATATTGCAGCACTTTTCTTTATCTTTTTAGTTTCACTGTTTCTATTCTGAATATTTTTTTGATAGTTGTCATAAAAAAAATGGGTAGGAAGCTACCCACCCCATCTGCTGCAATATCCCATATATCAAAACTGCGGTTGGGAATCCAGTACTTCTGTACAAACTCCATGGCAATACCATATACTAAAGCCGTTATGGCAATTATTGCTAACGTTTGTTTGTTAATAATGCCCGGCTTTGTGGAAACAATGCCCCAAAAGAAAAGGGTAACTAAAACAGAAAACAAAAAGATGTGAACAAGCTTGTCTATTGGCAAATTTTCCATCCATCCAATCTTTGGCAAATCGTTTCCCGGCAGGGTTAATAAAACAGCGGTAAGTATAAACCAGGCAATAGCCGGCAGTAATTTAAGGGAAGGCTTCATAAAAGAATTATTGGGTTTTCCATTCAAAGCTGTTGATCAGGTGCAACAGATCGGTTTGCAAAAAATCATACACAATGCCAATTGAATCGGCTTCCGGAGTCGTATCAAAATATAAAGCCCCCCGTAAAAAATGATGAATGCTGTCTGATACAAAAAACTGTTTACCGGTAGCGGCATTTCCACCTACCGAAAAAAATACGCCGTGAATGCCTTTGGATGTATTAATCAGCGAGTCTTTAATAGAGGTGGCTTTTGTGGTATGCTTGTAAGTAAGTTTAAAAGCGTCATCTACCATTTTATCGAACCTGTTTTTTGCCAGTTCCTTATAACTAATGTAAATACGACCGTTGAACTGTGGAAAGTCAACATTGATCCACCAGGGATTTTCAGCCTTACTTTCAAAAAAGGTTGAATCTTTCAAAATTGTAGCGTATACCGGGTACTCGAACTGGTAGGGATAGCCCGGCTGATTAAATAACCGGTATTGATGCTGTGGAAATTGGATGGCAAAATAGCCCCGTGGCTTTGGTACAAAGGTGGAGTTACAGGCAGGCGTAAAAAGTAAAAAGTAAAAAGTAAAAAGTACGAAAGTGATATGATTGAACTTTTTGAAAAGATACATGCAGAAAAAATTTCTGAGATTAAAGGTCAAATTACAGAGAGGAAACCAATATGGTAACAGGTTATAACCAGTTAGGGTTTCTCGAAATGCCGGTGAGGTTAAGTATGCACCAATGTTTTCATTTTTTACTTTTACCTTTTTACTTTTTACACTTCTCCGTTTGGCTTAATGGTAACCTTTACTTTATTGATCCGGTTTTTTTCTATTTCCATTACGGTAAAGTCGAAGTCGCCGGTTTGTATTACCTGGTTTACCGCGGGTATTTCACCCGCCAGTTCCAGCAGTAGTCCTGCCAGCGAATCGCTCTCGCCTTTTACATCGTCAAAGGTGTCCGCCTGCAGGCTCATTTCCCGGCACACGTCATTTAGCATGGTCTTACCTTCGAACATATAATTGAGGTCGTCAATTTTATAGATGCTTTTTTCCTCTTCGTCAAATTCATCCCGGATATCACCAATTACCTCTTCCAGAATATCTTCTAATGTAATGATGCCGCTGGTGCCGCCAAATTCATCTACCACTATTGCAAAGTGTATATGCTTTTGCTGAAACTCCTGCAACAGGTCCTCAATCATTTTTTGTTCGTGTACAAAGTACGGTGACCGCATTGCTGTATGCCAGTCGTAATTTTCATCTTCCAGGTAGGGCAATAAATCTTTAGTATGAATGGTTCCTTTTACTTCGTCCAGTGTATGCTGGTAAACCGGCAGGCGGCTGTAGTGCAATTCTTCCACCTGCTTTTTCAGATCGGCAAAGGAGGTATTGTAATTAATACCGCTAACGTCCATGCGGGCCTTCATAATCTGCTTCACTGTTTTATCGCCAAAGTCTAAAATACCTTTTAGTATACCTTTTTCTTTTTCCGGTGTCGTCAGGTCTATCGCTGCATGCATTTCCTCACGGGTACTGCTTTTGGTACGGGGCCCTAATTTATTTTCTAGGCCATCACTAAAGCTGATCAGCCCTTTGGCCAGCCGGTTAAAAAGCAGGTAAATGCCTTCTATTACCCATCCTACATCTTTGGCAAAACGGATATTATTCTGCGTAGCAAACACTTTGGGTAAAATTTCGGCTACCATTAAAATAAGTGCCGACAGGATCAATACTTTTACCGCAAACTGTAACCAGATATTCTGTAACAGTAACTGAGGCAGGTAAGCATCGATAATAAAATTAGAAATGACAATGATGCCAATATTGGTAAGACTGTTGGCAATAAGCATAGTTGCCAGCAACACTTTGGGGCTTTCCAACAGTGTAATAATCCTTTTATAACGACCCTGTGGCCGTGTTTTCAGATAGTTGATGTCCTTGAAAGAAAGCGAAAAAAACGCTACTTCGGCGCCGGCTACGCAAAATGAAATACACAACAGAACCAGTAACAAAATAGCGAACACGGTAGTAACCTCACTTGACATAGCTTAACAATAAAGTTTTAAAAAAGCAATGTAAGTGAGTAAAAGCGGGATGTCCAATTGAAAAATTATTGATGTTAGAATTACTATCTCAAAAAAGCTGCCGGATGTTTTTATAGCATAATGTCACCAAACGTCGTTTTTAAAATCCGGATTTAAAAAGGCAGCCCTTCTGATGCATCTCCCGGGGAGGGTGGGGGAATTTCGCCGGGACTAAAACTGTCGTCGGTACTCATGGGCTGATGCGGTTGCGGGTGGTAGCTGTCGTGGCGTTTATCCAACATAATCAGGTTATCGCCTACTACTTCTGTTGCAAATTTTTTAGCGCCTTCTTTGTCTTCCCAGTTACGGGTTTTTAAGCGGCCTTCAATATATACCAGGCTGCCCTTGTGCAGGTACTTTTGTGCCAGTTCGGCCAGCCCCCGCCATAGTACCACGGTATGCCATTCGGTTTGGCTTATCAGCTTTCCGCCGCGGTCTTTATAGGTTTCGGTGGTAGCCAGCGGAAATTTGGCTACAGCAATATTACCTTCCAGGTATTGCAGGTCGGGGTCTTTACCCAGGTTTCCAATCAACATAACACGGTTAACGCCTCTCATAATATTGGTTTGATACAGTTTACGGTTTGAAAGATAATACGGAATTATGTTTCATCCGAAAGATTTTTTTTAACCACAATTTATCTTTCCACAATTGGAATAAACATAATTATGAATACAGATTTGAACCACATAGGCATATAGGGCACATAAGAAATACAAATACACTAAAATGAGATAAAAAATATTTCGAAAAAAGACATAATTCAAAATCAAAATTTCTTTCAGAAGGTGAAAATGTTTACATGTATTCTATGTGCCCTATGTGCCTATGTGGTTCATTATTGTATTCTGTATTACTATGTATTGTACTGAATCTGCTCTATATTCCTAACCCGCATTCGGTACAGGAACAAATTGTGGTTAAAATAACAAAACCGGCACGGCTTTCCGCCGCAGCACCTGTGCCAGTGTTTTTGGAAAAGCCAGTTCGTTTAGCTGGGTTTTATCCTGCCAAAAGTAGCCAGAAGGTAAATCAATCCCCGAATTCAGCGTTGCCCGGATGAAAGAGAGATAAACCGTTTGGTGGGTAAGTTGCTGGCGTATGGGAGCAGCAATATTTTGAATAATAACCGGTTTGCCAAAAATTTTTTGCAAAAACTGTTGTGCAGTAGCAGCAGCCCAATCAGGGGGCTCAGCAGTTGTATGTAAATAAAACTCATGTAGATTTTGCCAGATGTCTTTTTCTGTGCGTTGCCGTACCAGCACTTTGCCATTCTGTTCAATGATAAAATAGGTAAACCAGCGATCTTTTTTTTGCAATACTTTTGTTTTTACCGGCAGGCGGTTCACCTTCTTTTCCAGGTAAGCCACACAGCCGGGTTGTAACGGACATTGCGGGCATAGCGGGTTGGCTGGCAGGCAAATGGTAGCGCCAAAATCCATAATAGCCTGGTTATAGGCGGCGGGCTGTTGATCATCCAGGCAATTCGCTGCGAGGCCGGTGAAAAATTGCTTTCCGGCTGTTTCATCAATAGGTGTTTCCACGCCAAAATAGCGGGATAATACCCGGTACACATTCCCATCTACCACAGCATGGGGCAGGTGAAAGGCAAATGAAGCAATTGCCGCTGCCGTATATGGGCCTACGCCCTTCAATTGTAAAATAGTTTCGTAGGTATCCGGAAACTTTCCATTAAGCTCAAAAGCAATGTAACGGGCGGTAAACAATAAATTTTTACAGCGGCTGTAATAACCCAACCCTTCCCATAGTTTGAACACCTCGTTATCAGCAGCACGGGCCAGTTGGTCAATAGTTGGGTAATGCTCCACAAACCGTTGATAGTATTGCCAGCCTTGTTGTACACGGGTTTGCTGAAGGATAATTTCGCTTAGCCATATTTTGTAAGCATCTGTTTCTCCCTTCCAGGGCATCACACGCGTATTTTGTATGGTGTGCCATTGTAAAAGGCTTTTTCTGAATAGTATTTTATATTGCTGTTTAATGGTTTTGCTGCTTATCATTCACATCTTTTAGTTTAACTAAAAAAAAATCAGTTGATTAGGTATAACAGTAAAATTGTAGCAGGTTGTTTGCGTTACTAAAAGTTTTCACACAGGTTTATCCTGCCGGACTATCCGGAATTAAAATTAAAAGGCTATGCGCAAATCTGATCTCATTAACCAAATCTCCGAAAAAACGGGTATTCCAAAAGTAGATGTGCTGGTGACATTGGAAACCATGTTTAAAGAAGTGAAACGCAACCTTGCCGACGGGCATAATATTTACATTCGTGGCTTCGGTTCCTTTATTCTGAAAAGAAGGGCTGCAAAAATTGGCCGCAACATTAAACGCAATATCGCCTTGGAAATCCCGGAGCATTATATTCCGGCGTTTAAACCGGCTAAAGAGTTTGCTGCGGATATAAAATTAGTTCCCATACAAAACGGATTGGATGGAGAATTGGTATTAGACATCGATGATTAGTTATGACGGAAACTGAGCTTTCTGCATATTCAACACACAAGTATGTATTATCTTAACACCGGTAATACTATTTAAAACAACTCATACGCTGTACCTTGTTTATTCATCTTTACTATTTTATTCTATAAATACCGCTATCCCGCAGAATACAGTTCTGCGGGCAACTCATATAGGTAACGTTGGGATAAAGTACTTTGCAGTAAAATCAGCTGGTGAGCTGGTATAAAGGATGGCAATTTCTCCTGTGTATTATACATTGAATTGCCGGAACAACGTTAATCCCTGCTGAATCTTCCCTACATCTTGCCATATCCGGCCATCCAGTACTATTTTCGCCGCTTGTTATGAACAGGCAACAGGTTATCCTTATATTTTCAGCAGTGGCCCTTACGGCCGGACTTTATCGTTTTGGCCCTACCGTAGGCACCAAAAAGCCACCGCTTCAGGCTGCTGTTGACAATGGCCCGCACAATGCCGGCGATTTTGTAATTGAAACATTTCTGACAGAAACCCAAAAAGGCCTTTCACCTGTACGGCAGCAATACTTGCTCGAACTGGAAAACAAAGTAAAAAGGGGGGATGTAAATAATCAGCAATTGCACGTATTTCATCAGCAGGCTGCGTTTTGGAAAGACAGTGCTGCCAACCCTGTTGCTTATTTATACTATTTAAGCAAAGCATCTGCATTGGATAAGTCGGAAAAAAACCTCACATTTGCCGCCCATTCCATTTTAGGGTATTTACCATTTGCTGAGCAGCCTGCTCAACGGGTATGGCTGGCTAACCAATGCCGGTCTCTGTTCGAACAGGCATTGCAGATTAATCCGCAAAATGACTCTTCGGTAGTTGGTTTGGGAGCCTGTTATTTTTATGGAGCTGGTAAGGATGGCGATAACAGCCCGATGGCGGGCATCCTGAAAATACGGGAAGTTGCACAGAAGGATAGCAATAACCTGTTTGCCCAGTACATGTTAGGTGTTGGTGGAGTAATATCGGGCCAATACGATAAAGCGGTACAGCGCTTTGAAAGGGTAGCCAGGGCACAACCTGACAATCTGGAAGTGCTGTTTAAACTGGCCGAAACATACGAAACCATGGGCGACAAAGCCAATGCAATCAGGTGGTATGAGACGATTGAAAGAGGCGTAAAGATTCCTGAAATGAAAACAGAGTTGCAGCAGCGGATAGCACAGCTAAAAAAGTAATTTATTTTTAAAACATATAAAAACGGAACTGATTATGCCTTGCGGTAAAAAAAGAAAACGACATAAGATTGCTACCCATAAAAGAAAAAAACGCCTGCGTAAAAACCGGCATAAGAAAGGAAAGAAATAGTGTTTACAACACCTGAATAGTTATGCTGTTATCATCCTGAACAGGCCTGGTAACAGTATTTCTTACTGCTTTATTGCTTTCGATTGTTTTGGTTTTGCTGCCTGTGGCCGTCCATCCATGAAGCTTCTGTACATACTATCCCCCTGTAAAAGCAGGCTTCAGGCTTTCCATAGCAACATCTACATTATATAACTTACGTAACAAGGATGGAACGTGAACAAGGAACTTATTATTAATGCCGCCCCTCAGGGGGTGGAAATTGCTTTACTGGAAGATAAAAAACTGGTAGAGCTGCACCACGACGGAACCAACAGCGGCTTTGGCGTGGGCGATTTATATTTAGGCAGGGTGCGCAAATTAATGCCCGGCATGAATGCTGCTTTCGTGGATGTTGGTTTTGAAAAAGACGGTTTCCTGCATTATACCGATCTTAGCCCCTATGCCAAAAGCCTGCTGAAGTTTACAGCTATGTGCATGAGCCACCCGCAAGCCGATACGCCTATGGATTTTGGCAAGTTCTCGGTGGAGCCGGAGATTGTAAAAACCGGCAAAATAACGGAGGTAATGAGCGGCAAGCCAAATGTGCTGGTACAAATTTTAAAAGAGCCTATTGCTTCCAAAGGACCCCGGCTAAGCTGTGAAATTTCCTTACCAGGCAGGTTTGTGGTCGTGACACCTTTCAACAATATCATTGCGGTTTCAAAAAAAATCCATAGCAGTGAGGAAAGGCGTCGGCTACAAAAAATTGTAGAGGCTATTAAAACAAAAAATTTTGGGGTAATTGTACGTACGGCGGCGGAAGGAAAAAGCACTACAGAACTTCAGGAAGATTTGCTGATGCTTGAAGCCCGCTGGAAAGGTATCATGCAAAACCTGCAGGGGGTACAGGCACCCTGCAAAATTTTGAGCGAGGAAGATAAAACAACTTCTATGCTGCGGGATTTGCTAAGTGCTGACTTTAACCGGGTTGTTATTAATGACAAAAATATTTTTAATGATACCCGTAATTATATCCAAAAGATAGCGCCGGAAAAAACGGAGATCGTTTCTTATTACAACAATGGCTCCCCCATTTTTGACAGCTTCGGTATTACCAAGCAGGTAAAAGCCGCTTTTGGTAAAACGGTAAACCTGCCTAGCGGCGCTTACCTGATTGTAGAACACACGGAAGCGCTGCATGTAATAGATGTAAACAGCGGTTATAAAAATACTAATAGCAACCAGGAAGAGAATAGCCTGCAAACCAACCTCGAAGCAGCTGCAGAAATTGCCCGCCAACTACGTCTACGGGATATCGGCGGCATCATTGTGGTGGATTTTATCGATATGAAATTGCCCGACAACCGGCGCAAACTAGTAGAAGCTATGGAGGAATTTATGATGCTGGACCGGGCCCGGCATTCCATTTTGCCTATTAGCAAATTCGGTCTCATGCAGATAACCCGGCAGCGGATGAAGCCGGAAATGAACATTAAAACCGAGGAGATTTGCCCAAGTTGCGATGGAACCGGTAAAATATCATCGAGCCTGGTGCTGGAAGATGAGATAGGGAAAAACCTGAATTACCTGATGACCCACGGTCACAAAAAGCTGAGCCTGAAAGTGCATCCTATTATAGAAGCTTACCTGAAAAAAGGATGGCCCAGCCGCCAGATGAGACTAAGCTGGGCATACAAAAAATGGATACGCATAAAAGGTAATACCAATTACCACTTAACGGAATATCATTTTTCTGATGCCCACGGTGAGGAAATAAAGCTGTAAAAACAGATGATTTGATACTGATGATTTGCTGGTTCATTTATTTATTTGTTTAGCATGTTGCATACTTCATTTTCCAAAAACTCAGGACGATGTAGATATAGGTAGGAATTGATGTATGTAGTTTTCCGGAGAATAGTAAACAACAATTTATTGAAAAAGCAGGCCAACCCTTTAAGCCTGCTTTTTTATTTGGATTACCCGCTGTAATACCTAAGGAAAGTTATCAAAATAACCTGAACATTTCATCAATCTGGCCTGATTGCCCCCAAACCCTCCCGGCCTATCGGTACGGGACAGGCTCTAAAGGGGGCTTTTGGACACTTTCAAACTGTATAGGAACTTCAAAATACTCATAGTTGCCACTAATTTTTCAGGTAAAAACGAGTTCCCCTTTAGGGCAATGTCATTAAGTTAAGCCCATCGGGGCTTTCTGTTTGTAGAAAACAAAGCGAAAAAGGGAATCATTGCCACGTAGTGGCTACCCCTCTTCTCTGATCAGGTAGCCACTACGTGGCATGCACCAACATCAAGGATGGCTATCTTCTACAAACAGGTTGCACCTACGGCGCATAACTGATACTACAATCCTTCACTTAATCACATTGCCCTAAAGGGGGTAGGGGCTACCAACGCCGGGTAATATCCCGCTTCAATTGTTCAAGTTATTTTGACCACTTTACTAACCTACTTTTAAAAGGAAAAACAGGATCTGTTTCTCCTTTAAAGCAGATAATTTTCAGGTTTAATTTGGCAATAAACAATTTTCGAAAAAAAAAATTACGATATTTAACTTAAAGTGTCTCATAATCTTATATATTTACGTTCTCCCCCTGCTTTCCTTATTGCATCCAGTATTTTTCCCTGACCGTTCAAACTAACTAATCTGTTTGCTATGAGGCTATTGCTGTCATTTGCCTTCTGTTCTTTTCTGGTTTATTCCAACGCACAAACTAATGTTGGTATCGGAACTCCTGCACCCAGTAACCGGTTGCATGTACTAAGTACGGCTGACCCGCTACGATTGGAAGGTGTTACAAGTGGTGCAGCAACTGACAGTATTGTTACTATTACTGCTACCGGTGTCGTAAAAAGGCGTACAGTAGCCAGTGTATTCAGTGGTGGTACCGGCTGGCTGCTTACCGGTAATGCTCTTGCTACCAATACCGGAACCTCCTTTTTAGGATCTACCAACCTTTCCTCACTTTTCTTCCGTACTAATAACCAGCGCTCAGGCTTTATCGATTTCGATTCTACCAAAAGAAATAATTCGTTTGGCAACCGGGCGTTGCTAAATCCTACTACCGGTATTGGCAATAATGCTTTTGGTTACCAGGCATTAAGTGCTGTAAACACTGGAAATAACAATGTGGCCATCGGTGATTCAACTGCTTTTAACCTCACCAGCGGGACGGATAATGTATTACTGGGTGCAGATGCCGGTATTTTGCTTACCGGTGGTTCGCAAAATATTGCCATCGGCAGCCGCAGCCTTGCTGCCGGTGTATTTGCCAGCGATAATGTAGCTATTGGTACCCGTACGCTGGAAAATAATGTTGCTGCAGGAAACATTGCTGTTGGTACCCAAGCCTTAAATAAGAACAATGTCGGGTCGGACAATATTGCCATTGGCACCAATGCGCTGAGCCAGAATGTAGGTGCAGCAAATATTAATATAGCAATTGGCAATGGCGCTTTATCTAATACTATTACCAGTACAGAGCAGGTAGCACTTGGGTATAATGCAGGCCTTAACATCGCCACCGGCTCATACAACACCTTAATTGGACACTATGCGCTAAGCGGCGCTTTTACCGCTGCTACCAATTATAATACTGTTTTAGGCTACCAGGCCGGGGCTAACCAAACCAGCGGCAGCAACAATACCTATTTGGGCTATCAAACAGGTGGAAGTATATTAACTGGTAGCAATAATACTTTTATTGGTTACCTGGCTGGTAGTACTTCCTCCACACCGGTGAGTGCAAACGTTAGCAACACTGTAGTTATCGGAAGCGGGTCTGGTGCTACGGCCAGCAATCTGGTGAGGCTGGGCAATACCAGTACTACTGTAATTGGTGGTTCGGTCAGCTACTCTGTTGTAAGTGATGAAAGGGTAAAAACCAATATCCGTGAAGATGTAAAAGGTCTTTCTTTCATATCCTTACTTCGGCCGGTGACGTACAATTACAATTTGCAGAAAATAGATGATATTCAAAAAATACCGCTTGCAGCCCGTACCTCCTATGCTGAAAAACAGGGTATTCGATATACGGGTTTCCTGGCACAGGAAGTAGAAGCAGCCGCTCAGAAAACTGGTTATGAATTCAGTGGTGTGAACAAGCCCAAAAATGAGCAATCCTTGTACAGCATTAGCTATTCTGAAATAGTAGTACCGTTAGTAAAAGCCGTACAGGAATTAAAGGCGATGGTAGAAAAACAACAACAGGAAATAGAAAAGCTCAAGGCGCAAATACAGACCACGGACAATGGACGACAGACCACTAAGTAAATACACACTACAGACCGCGGACGACAGACAACAAAATAATTTTTCACCTGATTAATCAATATCGGATAACGGGCAGGCAGATGTATAATGCACAATTTTGGTAGAAGTCATATCTGGTTTGTTGTCCACCATCATATTCACATCTTTAAATTGGTAATTTATGGATCGGAAAACTTTTTTTAATACGCTGTTGGCGCCTGCGCCTAAACCAAAACTGGTAAAGCCAAAGCAGGAAAAAATTGTTGCGCCACAACAGGAGACGCCATTGTATTTGCAAAGTGGCATTACTCCTTATCTCGGCGCCTGGACTAAAAATGAAGTCATCCATTTACTGAAGCGGCTGATGTTTGGCGCCGTAAAAGAAGATGTGGATTATTTCAGTACGCTTACCTATTACCAGGCAGTAAGCGAGTTGCTGAACACTGTAAATCCGAACCCCGGTAAGCCATTAAAAACCTACACATCCGACACCGTAAGCACTCCTGCCAACGACCCTGACTGGAGCATAGCGGTGGGGAGCACCTGGGTAAATACGCCTACCAATTCAGGCAGTATCAATAGCAACAGGGTATCATCACTGAAAAGCTGGTGGACCGGCTTAATCATCAATCAGCCAAGGAGCATAGAAGAAAAGATGATCCTGTTCTGGACGAATCACCTGGTTGCAGGATTTAATACAGTAGGAACGGGAACCCTTGTATACAAATATCTGAATACCGTACGAACCTATGCGCTGGGCAATTTCAAAGCATTTATAAAAGCGATAACCCTTGAACCCGCCATGCTGGTATACCTTAATGGACGTTATAATACCAAAACAGCCCCTGATGAAAACTATGGCCGGGAGCTACAGGAATTATTTACCCAGGGTAAAGGTTCCGGTAGCCAGTATACGGAAGACGATGTAAAGGCAGCGGCTAAAGTGCTTACAGGATATACTGTAAATACAACTACGGCTACCTCGTCTTTTAATAGTGCCAACCACGATACAACCAACAAGCAATTTTCAGCTTATTACAATAATACCCTCATCACCGGCCGCACCGGTGCCGCAGGTACGCAGGAACTGGACGATCTGATAAATATGATTTTTACACCGGAGGAAGTAGCCAAGTATATGTGCAGGCGCATCTACCGGTTTTTTGTATATGGAAATATAGATGCCACTATTGAAACCAATGTAATTACACCGCTGGCAGATATTTTCCGGAATAACAACTATGAAATAAAACCTGTGCTTAGCGCATTGTTCAATAGCGAACACTTTTTTGACGTGCTTACACAGGGTGCGATGATAAAATCCCCTGTTGATTTTGTAATGGGGATGCAACGGGAATTGAAGATAGTGTTCCCCCCTGCGGCAAACCCGGTTATGCAATATAAAATGCTCAACTACCTGGCTCTTACTGCAATGGCCCCGATGGATCAAAACCTGGGCGACCCGGTTAACGTGTCGGGCTGGTCTGCTTACTACCTGGAGCCACTGTTTGATAAGGTATGGCTAAGCACAGATACCTATACCAAGCGCCGCACTTTTATTACTACAATGCTAAGTGGATATACCAATACCAACCAAAAACTGATCATCAATCCTATTCAGGTGGCCAGCCGTATGACTGATCCCGGAGATCCGAATACACTGGTACAGGATTTTGCCACTTATTTTTTGCGCATGCCTTTATCCACTGCTTCCCTGGATCAGATAAAAAAGGATACCCTGCTTACCGGGCAAACCAGCGACCATTACTGGACAGATGCATGGGTTGCTTACACAGCAAACCCGAACTTGCAAAGCACGATTAACGATATTACCAATCGCCTTAAAAACCTCTGCAATTACTTTTTATTATTGGAAGAATACCATTTGATGTAGGCAATAAGTTATCAGTTGGCAGTCAGCAGTCAACAGTCCTGTATGGCAAGTAGCAAATTATTATTCGATATACCATCACTTCCGGCAGTTAATTCAGGCCCTCACTCTTGTTTTTAGAATGTTCTTTTAAATTACTATTTGGTTTTCATCAATAGCCTGAGGTCTGTTGTACTTTGTATTTGACTGACGACTGCTGACTGACAACTATTATTTCTTTAATTAGCTTTTATGCAGCGCAGAAAATTTATCCGCAATACCGCCGCTTCTGCTGTGGCATTGCCCGGCCTTATCAACGGCTTTAATATGAAAGCCTACGGTGAAGGAAGCATGTTGCACAACCTATACACGTCTACCGTGCAAACGGACCATGTATTGGTTATTATTCAGATGGCCGGCGGCAACGATGGGCTGAATATGGTAATTCCGCTGGATTTATATGCCAACTATTACAATGCCCGATCCAATATAGCTGTTGCACAAAGTGCCGTATTGGCACTTACCGGCACTGCAGCTACCGGTCTGCACCCCTCCATGACTGGCCTCAGAGATATGTATAACAATGGTAAAGTAGCAATCGTACAATCAGCCGGCTATCCAACTTTTAATTTTTCCCATTTCCGGGCTACGGACATCTGGATGAGTGCCAGCAACAGCACCGAATACGTTACCAGTGGTTGGCTGGGCCGTTACCTCAATAACGAATTTGCCGGATTTCCGAACGGTTACCCTAATACCGTAATGCCTGATCCGTTGGCTATTCAGTTCGGGTCGTCCACTTCGTTATCCCTGCTTGGGCCTTCTACGCAAATGAGTATAACCATCACTAATCCGGATACCTTTTTAAACTTTGTTAATGATGTGGAAGAACCAGTACCTAATACACCTGCAGGTGCAAAACTGGCTTATGTAAGGCAAATCTCCAAACAGTCCGAAGTATATTCCAACATCGTAAAAAATGCGTATAACATACCGGGAAATGTAAACAAGGTTACCTACCCGAATACGACGCTGGCAAACCAATTGAAAATTGTAGCCCGGCTGGTGAACGGCGGATTGAAAACAAAAGTATATGCGGTGAATTTTTCCGGCTTTGATACACACGCCGGCCAAACTGATGCTACCAACCATTCTATCGGTACACATGCCAACCTGATGGCACAGCTAAGCGATGGTATTAAAGCTTTTTACGACGACCTGAAACTGATGAACCAGGATCAACGTGTGATTGGCATGACCTTCAGCGAATTTGGACGCCGTATTAAAAGCAATGCCAGCGGCGGAACCGACCATGGCCAGGCAGCGCCTATGTTCCTGTTTGGAACCAAAGTTACCGGCGGCATTATTGGTACCAGCCCTGCAATACCAGCTACTGCTACCGTTAACGATAATATTGCGATGCAAACTGACTTCCGCAGTATCTACCAAAGCCTGCTTAGCAACTGGCTTTGCCAGGACGACCCGAGTACACTGGCTACAATGCTACGCAGCTTCCCCCAGGTGCCTACGGTAAACAATGCGGATTGCGTACCAACCCCTCCGGGCGGACGGCCAAATCCGGCTCAGTTAATCACCAACTACCCAAACCCTGCTACCAACTTTACAATGGTAGAATTCAAATCAGATGGTGGACATACGTTGATGCAACTGGTAGGGCCCGATGGCAACGTCGTTTCTACTATTATGGAAAAAACATTCGATCAGCCAACTACAGGTACCCAGCGTGTTGACCTGAGCAATGTACGCATGGGTATGTATTATATCCGTTTCCAGAATGGCAACAAAACACAGATGAAACAGATATTGAAAGTAAAATAATTAGGGCTTGCTCAACAACTCAGGGTTGAATGGATATTAAGGGAAATATCCCAGAGCGATTTATTTTAAAATTTTCAATTAGGCCCAATAGTATTTGGTAATATTTATATATCAGGGACAAAAGTGCCCGCCTCGTCAGTCGGACGAGGTTTAGCACTAAAGCTATTGAAGCAATCCAGGATTGAGAGGTTTCTTTAAGTTTGGCTTTGATGTTGTCCAATCCATAAGCAATCTTTGCTTGCCCAAACTTCCCTTCAATTGGATTGCGTTCGCCTGGTCTTAGGTGGACTGCCACTGCCGTTGAAGACGGTCGCCCTAAGGGCTTTGCTATCAACTTTATCCCTTTGCCTTTCAGTACCTTTCGGTTATCCCGGGTGCAATAAATTTGATCGGCCAGCACCTCTGCCGGATAAAAACCAAACCGCTCTTTGTATTTTTCTATTGTATGTACTAAATATTTACTCTCATTAAATGCATCCCATGACAAATAATCAATAAAGGCAAAGCCTGCTACAAGTGCCATTTGAAGTTTGCTACCAAACTCCACTTTTGCACCCTCCTTGCCCCGCACGATGGGCCGCACATGCGGTTGATGGAGATTTACGATGCGATCCTCAATGCGGTTGCTGTTGCTACGGTGCATTTGATCCTGCTGCTGATAAACCGTGTACAAAACCATTAAATATTTTTGCTCTCTGGCCTTCAAAGGAAATTTATCATAGGCTGCCAACAACGTATCAATATGGTGCAGGTTCCTTTTTACATAGCGTAATTGGCTACCGACGGCTTTGTATATTTCTTTCCTTGTTTTGGCTTTCTTTTTGGCTGTATGTAAAAAGTTTTTGCGTGCAATTTGCCGGTAGGTTCTCACCTTTTTGCCATGAAGGAGCGGGTCGTGCAGTTGATCTATCAATTCCTCACTTTTTTCTCTTGCGGCATTGAGGAGTTTTAAATCAGTAGGATAGGTAATGTTTTGTGGGGCTACGGTGGCATCTGTTATAAGCTTGCCTTTGTTGAGCATTACGGGAGTCGATTCACTTTTTGTTTCCGCTATAAGGGTTTGTGGCGCTGGCGTTGAGCAATCTTGTGTTATATTATTTTCTGATGTGTTTGTATTGATCAAGTGCGGTGTTTCCTCTTTTCTTTCAGCAACATCATTGTGGGTGGGGGTGAATGTTGTTGGGGATCCTCGGGGCTTTCTTTTATACAGTGCAGGACAATGACATCATTTAGTTTGGAAAGTAGTTCCAGGGTTAGCCGCTTTCTGATTTCTACAAATAGGGTGTCGCTGAAAGGGGCTTCATTGGTGAAACTGCTGTAACCTAAAAAATACTGCATAAACATGTTTTCCTGAATATGCGCTATGGTGCCTCTGTCGGTTTGGTTTTCTAAATGTTTGATCATTATGGCACCCAGCACCACCCTGCCGCTGATGGGCGGGCGGCCCTCTGTGGATTTGAACAAATTATCATAAGCGCTTACCAGCTTATCCCAGGGAATGGCATGTGCCATTTTTACCCAGCGATTGTTCTTGTTTAATTTTTGTGCAAAAGGTGTTTCAAAACCACAAAGCGTTAGCTGGTTTGGGCTCACATACGTAGGGGTAGATGCACGCTTTCTGACGGCCTTTGTTGGTTTTCCCTGCACTTGTTCAGTAGTCTTTTCCATACATCTCAAATATATTAAGACTTTTAGGTTGTTCAGCAAGCCCTAAGTAGTGTAAGTTTTAATAGGGTTCAGCTTTCAACTTCAATACACCTATATGTTTAAAAGGGGGGAAGTAAGGTAACTATTTACCTTACTTCCCCCCTTTATTCATTCTTTTAGCACGCGATTAAACCTGCAACGAATGATTCATTTTTTTAGCGTGATAACGATCAATAATAATGGCTATCGGCAATCCGATACAAACCATCAGTATTGCCATTTCTCTTATTACACCCGGCAATTTGAACGGAGCTTGATTTATTCGGGTTAGAGGCACTACTACCAGATTCATTATTACCCATACGATTATGCCATATATCAGCCCGGCTACTACAGGGCTTTTAATGAGCCGGCGGATAAGCGGGTAGGCTGCATAAAAAATTGCTGCCCATATAAATGCAATTAGGTAGTGAAATAGCAGGCCAATAGCCACCATGCCCCAACCGGTCATAGCAGCCGCCTTACCAAATACAGCGCTGGCGATGTAACGGAAGATGACGATGGGTTTATACCCCTTTATAAAAGCTACGATTATGGCCGCAGTAATATCCAACGTGCCGGCAACGAGACCGGCTTTTACAATAGTGGAAATGGCAGATGGTTTGGCGGGCATGGCCGTAAGGTTTTGTTTGCCTGTAAAATAGCAAAACCTATTTACTTTTTATCTATAGAATATCTGCCGGGGCCAATGATAAATAAGCTCAGGAAAACGATGCCTAATTCGATAGCATGAGAAGCTCCGCCAAACCCGGCCATAGGTGACCCGGGAGGCATTTTTAAATGGAACATCGCTGCAACAATCATATTGATGATAAGAAGAACACACGCCGGTCGAAAAGCTAAGCCCAGTAAAATTAACAGACCACCTACGCCCTCTGCAAAAGCCGCCATAAAACCCCAGAAGGTGAAGCCAAAATGAATCCCGAAGTTTTCTATCCCTTTTCCAACGTTTTCCCATGCCATCTGGCTTCCTGTGGGACCAGCTAATAATTTAGGATACCCATGGGTTATCATCATAATACCAATACCAATGCGTAGCAACAGTAATCCGAAATCTTTGTATTTGCTAAGTCCTCCAAGGATTGCCATGTCGTAAATTTTTGAGTTGAGTTGTAAAGAAAGTAAACCAGTGTTATAACTTTTAATTTAATTTTTCACATTTCTTCAATTCTTTCCCATTGGTATACTATGCAAATCAAGGGTTAATGGCCCTATAACAAAAAGTTGAGTTCACAATCAGTTAGTTTTAATTAGACAAACTGACTGTCTTATGTATTGCTGGGCGCTGCCCAACCCTATTGGCAGATAAATCCATTCCCAGTTATCTTTTGGGCAGCGCCCAACCCCTTTATAGCCGGAGCGCCGAATTGGATTGGGCGCTGCCCAATAATGCACTGGCATTGCTTACGTATGCTATCAACAGAATTGGGCGCTGCCCAATAATATCCATGAATGTCAACCCTTGATTCACATATATTACCTTTCTATCCGTCACGGTGCTGTTAACGATCATTCATACACCTTCACTCAGCTCCAGCCAGCGCATTTCTTTTTCTTCCACCAGCTTATTGATTTCGCCGATGCGTTTGGCTGCCGCTTCCAACTCAGTGTAAGGCAAAGTGCCATTGTTCATTTTTTCAGAAAGGGTATTTTTTTCTTTCCCCAGTGCCGGCATTTCTTTTTCCAGGGTTTCAAATTCTTTCCTTTCTTTAAACGACAGTTTTCGGGCAGCAGGTTTGGCTGGTTCTGTTACTGTTCCTGTTCCTGCGTGCCCGTTTTTTAATTCATTTTTTTCTTTATTGGTTTTGGTGCCTGGTTTTAATTTGGCATCTTCCTCTATGCGGTACTGGGTGTAATTGCCAGGAAAATCCCTTACCTCGCCATTGCCGTCAAAAACAAACAGATGGTCTACCAGCTTATCCATAAAGTAGCGGTCGTGGCTTACAATCACCACACAGCCTCTGAAGTGAAGCAGGAAGTTTTCCAATACACCCAACGTTGATAAATCCAGATCGTTGGTCGGTTCATCCAGTACTAAAAAATTGGGATTGCGAAATAATAAAGTGAGTAGTTGCAGCCGCCGTTTTTCGCCGCCACTCAGCGCACTTAAATAGGTATACTGTTTATCCGGCGGAAACAGGAACATTTCCAAAAACTTGGAAGCTGATATGGCACCGCCATCGGCCAGCGGAAAGGTTTCAGCAAAGGTTTTTACATATTCAATCACCCGCATATCATGCTTAAACTGCAGGCCCTGCTGGTTGTAATAACCGAATACCACCGTATCGCCAATATTTACCTTACCGCTATCCGGCGGGGTTATGCCCTGGATAATATCGAGAAAAGTAGATTTGCCGGCGCCGTTTCTTCCTACTACACCAGCCCGTTCGCCTTTGTTAAATGTATAATCGAAACCCTTTAGTATCACCTGGCTGTCATAGGCTTTGTATAGCTTTTTTAGCTCAATTACTTTACCGCCGATGCGGTTCATTTTCATTTGCAGTTGTAATTGCTCATCCTGTATTTTTCGTCCTGCTTCTTTTTCCACATCATAAAAACGGTCGATGCGGCTTTTCGCTTTGGTAGTGCGGGCCTTGGGTTGCTTACGCATCCATTCCAGTTCTTTGCGGTATTCGTTTTTTGCTTTGTCAATAGTGCTTTGGTCGCTTTCAATGCGGGCAGCTTTCTTCTCCAGAAAATTAGCGTAATCGCCTTTATAGGTGTATAGGTTTTCGTTGTCCAGTTCCCATATTACTTCCGCTACCGCATCCAGAAAATAACGGTCGTGGGTTACCATCAGTAAGGTGATATGCTGCTGGTTCAGGTAATATTCCAGCCACTCAATCATTTCTACATCCAGGTGGTTGGTGGGTTCATCCATCATCAGCAATATATGGCTATCGTCAAAGCCAATATCAATCAGCGTTCTGGCCAGTGCCACCCGCTTACGCTGACCGCCGCTCAGATCGCTTACTGCCTGTGTAAAATGATGAATATTCAGGCTGGTTAGAATCTGCTGTACTTTGGCCTCGAAGTCCCAGGCCTGCAGTTCGTCCATCACGTGCAGCCCCTCTGTAATGGCTTTTTCATCTTCTGATTCCAGTGCTTTTTCGTAATCCCGGATGGCATTCAGCACCGGGTGATTATGGTAAAAAATATTGTCGGCAATGGTTCCGCCTTCATCAAATTGCGGGTCTTGGTCGAACAGGACTGCCTTTACGTCTTTGTGAATCCAGAGCTGTCCTTCATCAGGTGTTTCCTTGCCGGTGAGTATTTTTAAAAGGGTGGATTTTCCGGTTCCATTCCGGGCTACCAGCGCTATTTTATCACCTTCATTTATATCAAAGGAAAGGTTACTGAATAATGGATTAATTCCATAGGATTTGGTAAGGTTTTTTGCGGATACGTAGTGCATGAAGAAAAAAGTTTAACGGTTTACAGGCCCCTTGCCATACGGCAGGTCAACCTGTTTACACGTTGGCAGAACCGTTTCATTTTTAAGGTTCTGTGGTCCGGTTGTGTTTTAGCTGTTACACCTGTAGTCGTTTACATCATTTTTTAACAGGCGCCAGAACCCTGCAAGATACTACCAGCCGTTCTGCTACAACAGAATGAGATGGTAAAATGGCGTTTAAAAAATAGTTATCTAAAAGCGAAGATTGCATAAGAATACATCCTACTTTGGATTCGTTAAAAAAAACCTAATCTTATGAGAAAATTTTCTACGCAAAAACCCTTTTTGCTCGGGATGTTCCTGGCTGCTACGTTTTTTGCACAGGCCCAGCAATTAGCAGATACCGAATTGAAACAGCTAATCAGTAAAAATGCTGCCCGGCTGCACCTCAGTGCCACTGATATTAATGATGCTATCATCAACAGCAGCTTTGCCGATGCCGCTACCGGCCTCCGTTACATTTATTTACAGCAAGGTTATCAGTCTATTGGTGTATTTAACCAGGTAATGACGATCGCCTTACGTAATGATGTAGTGGCGTTCAACTCCGGTGTATTTATTTCTGATATTGCTACTAAAGTTCCTGTAGCCCAGCCAAACATTAGTTCTGCTGAGGCAGTAAGGAAAACAGCCGCTTACCTGTCACTAACCGTACCTGCAGAGGTAAACATGATAGAAGACAGATTTGCAACGGATAAGAAGTTCGTTTTTGGACCATCCGGAATTGCCAAACAAAATATAGAAGCGAAGCTGGTGTGGGTGCAGGAAGATGATGGTACCACTGTACACCTTGCCTGGGATGTAAGTATCGATGTGCTTGGCTCACCGGATTGGTGGAATGTACGGATAGATGCATTATCCGGGGAATTTGTAAATAAAAACAATTTTACCGTATATGACCGTTTTGAAAAATTTGATGATGGCAGAAATGATGATAAAAAATCAGTAGTTAACCCGACAATTTTACCATTGCCGGCCACTGATATTTTCAGAAAAAAAAATACTTCCATCCCACCCATATTACTGCGTGGTACACAAACGGTTACTTCAGCTACCTACAGGGTCATTACTTTCCCTAATGAAAGCCCCTATGCTGCTAACCCGGCTTTGGATACCAACCCCTGGGAAAAAGCCGGTCCCGGCAATCCTGCTACTACCTATGGCTGGCATTATGATGGTACTACTTACTACGATAGCACCCGTGGCAACAATGTACATTCCTACCTGGATGCGGCAAACCGCAACAGCCCGGCAAAGCCTAACTTTTCCGCTGTTTCTACCACCCCCCAGCCAACGCTTACCTTTAATTATGCTCCTAATTTTGCCGTACAACCTGCGGATAGTATTACCCGCCTGCACATGATTACGAACCTGTTTTACTGGAACAACCTGATGCATGATGTAACCTATCAATACGGTTTTAATGAGGCCTCGGGTAATTTCCAGTTCTCTAATGTATTTGGTGAAACAAACAGGGGTGGGGCCGGCAATGATTATGTGCGGGCCGAAGCACAGGATGGTTCCGGAACCGATAATGCCAATTTTTCAACACCTGCCGATGGTAGCAGCGGAAGAATGCAAATGTACCTGTGGTCCGGCCCTACCGATTTCAGGGTAACGGCTCCTCCTGAGGTAGCAGGATCCTATTTTGTAAAAGAGAGTGGTTTTAGCACCAATAACAAGTTGAAAAATATTGGCACTTTTACAGATACGTTGGTTTATTATAATGATGACGTTACAGGAACGGCACACTATGCCTGTGGTGTACCGGGCACCCCGGCTAATACGATTGCCGGAAAAATTGCCCTCATCGTTCGGGGAGGTGGCTGCGCAGGTGGTTTTGTGGAAAAAGTAAAGAATGCGCAAAATGCCGGTGCCAGCGGCGTAATTATGATCAACAATGTTCCTGGTCTTCCTATTACTATGGGCGGAACGGACAATACAATTACAATCCCGGCTATTATGATTTCCCAGGATGATGGCGCCTTACTGGCATCCCGGTTAGGTTCTGTTATTACCGTAACTATGGCGGCCGGACCAGACCGGGATGGCGATGTAGATAATGGTGTTATCTGCCATGAATACGGTCATGGTATTTCTAACCGCCTGACGGGTGGCCGTACCAATGCAAACTGCCTGGGAAATGCCGAACAGGGTGGCGAAGGCTGGAGCGATTATTTTGGGTTGATGATGACCACAGACTGGACGATTGCACAGGTAACCGATGGGCCTAAAGCCCGCCCGGTAGGTAATTATGCAGAAGCCTATCCGGTAACCGGCCCAGGCCTCCGTACTTATCCTTATTCAACGAACATGGTCATCAATCCACATACCTATACAGATGTTGCAACTAATACAGAGGTACATGCTATCGGGGAAGTCTGGTGTTCGGCCATATGGGATATGACTTGGTATATCATCCAACAGGAAAATCGTATTTCGCCAAATATTTATGACACTACCGGCGTAAGCGGTACCGGCGGTAATATTATGGCCATGAAGCTGGTAATGGAAGGGATGCGGCTACAAACCTGCCGTCCCGGATTTTTAGATGCCCGTGATGCTATCCTGGCTGCTGATTCTATCTTGTACGGTTATAAACACAAATGCAGTATCTGGAATGCTTTTGCCCGCCGGGGAATGGGGGTAAGTGCCGTTCAGGGGCTTTCAACCAGTGCTACAGACCAGGTTGCAGCTTTTGATATACCTAATGCATTATTGCTTACCCGTTCTATTGTACCTGCTACCGTTCAGATCGGTAATAATGTTACCGTGAACATGAATGCTTCCTGCCAGTGCCAGGTTCCTGTAACCGCATATGTTCTGGATACGATACCGGCAGGATTCAGCTATGTAAGCAGTTCAGCAGGTAGCGCCGTAAGTGGTAATGTTGTTACCTTTTTTCCGCTGAACTTTACCACCGTAAATGAAACAAAAACCCTTTCTATAGTAATGAAAGCAGCAGGCCCGGCTTGTGCTGTTACAACAAGTATAAACGATAACCGGGATGGTTCTACCATTGGTGGATTGGATACAACTGCACTGACAGGGGCCACTGAATGGGTGCCTAGTACTACCCGTTTTAAAAGTGCGTCTAATGCATGGTATGCAGCAGATGTTGCAGGATTACGGGATTTTGTGCTTACCTCCGGCGCCTTTACCGTGGGTAATTTGTCCATACTTTCTTTCTGGCATTATTTCGTTCTGGAAGATAAACTGGATGGTGGCCGTATAGAATATTCAACGAATGGTGGTACTACCTGGCTGGATGCTGCACCTTATATACTTCAGAACGGCTATAATGATACAACGATCAGTACTTCACCCTGGGGAGCCAGCCAAAAAGTATTCACAGGGGTAAGCTATGCACAAGGCAGTAACCAGTTTATTAATACGCTGATCAATTTTTCTTCATTCAGCGGGCAATCAATACGTATCCGTTTTAGAATGCGTACAAATGCTACTAACGCCAGTAACCAAACGTATGAAGGCTGGTTTATTGATGACATAACCCTGAATAACGGCTGCGGAGGGTTGACAAAAGCTGTATTGATTAACAGTGCCCAAAATAAAATGGATTCGGTATATAATCCAATATTTATTACGCCTGCTTCATTGCCGCTAAACCTTCTTTCGTTTACTGCAAAACCAGTTGGCAAAACGGTATTGCTAACCTGGCAAACTTCTGTAGAAATCAATACAAAATCCTTTATAGTTGAACATAGCACCAATCGTACATTGTGGAGTGAAGCAGGCACTATAGCAGCAAAAGGTAGCGGCGGAAGCACCTATGTAATGTACCATCAGCAACCGGTGGAAGGCCAGAATTATTACCGGATAAAAATGATAGATAAAGACGGCAGCTTTACCTATACTGATATTCGGCTGGTTAATTTTTCTGCGAAAGGAAGTAACCTGTTTACCATTATACCAAACCCGGCTAATACGACAGCTACATTATATCTGGATAAGAATATAAAATCCGGTAAACTAACGGTGTTTGATGCAAATGGAAGAACTGTGCAAACACTTACTGTAAATAATTTCAGCAATGACTATCAGCTTGAAACCGGTAAGCTGGCAGCAGGTACCTACTTAGTAAGTATAAAAACCGGAACGGCTACCCAAACCGGAAAACTAATCGTGTCTCATTAAGCAATCACTGATTAATTTAAAAAAAGCTGCTCTCTTAACCGGGAGTAGCTTTTTTGAATTGTCTGAATCATGATTCGCCGGATGAAAAGATTACCGGATTTTCATTCACGATTGATAATTTATGATCGCTAATACCAAATCTAACAGGTTACGAAAACGGCTGTTCACTATAAGAAGGTTAGCCTATACGTGTTCGAAACCTTTATGGCGATCAAATGTAGGAACACGCCTTACGGCGTGTTCTGAATTGGCGAAAGGGTTGAATTTATGATTGACTCGTCCTAAAAAAAGTTTACATTTTGTTAGATAATCCTGTTATAGATGTACAGTCAAACTTAGTACTAAAATAGCTTTACATTTACACTTATCAGGCTGAAGCGGAAGCGGGCTCTGCTGAGGAGCAACCCACCAGGAATAAGCCTGTGACCGATGAAGTAATTCATTATGTTGCCTGGTTAATAGCCGGGCATTTTTGTAATTACTTTTGAGGTCTTCATGCCTGAAAAAAACCTTTTCACGGACTGGCCATTTCTACCTCCTTTTTTTTATAATAGTTTTTCCAACGTCTTTTCAATACCCCGCTTTTTTTGTGTGCTTCCATAGGTGTGAGCATATCACAACTGCTGTGCGGCCGGAGTGTATTGTAAATCGCACCTGCCTTTGCAATAGCATTCTCTGCCTGTTCAAAGCTGCTGTATTTTTCTTGCAGCAATTCACACTTCAGTATACCGTTGACCCGTTCGGCAATGGCATTCTCCAAAGGGTCGCCATTCTCTGTCATAGAGATATTTATGCTTTCTGCTGTCAGCAGGTTTACGTACTCATTACAGCAATACTGTACGCCCCGGTCAGAGTGATGGATCAACTTGCTAACATCCTCACAACCTGCCAGTGCCATTTGCAATGCCTTTACTGAACCGCTGGCCGCAAGTGTTTCTGAGAGGTAGTATCCTACGATCTTGCGGCTGTAAGCATCTGTTACTAAACTAAGATAGCCATGCCCATCTGCTACTACGATATAGGTTATATCGCTTACCCACAATAGGTTTGCAGCTAATGGCTCAAAGCCCCGGATGAGGTTTTTATACTTATGGAACCGGTGTCTTGAGAAGGTGGTCTGCACATTGCGCCTACGTTTCCTGATCAATAAACCATGCGCTCTAAGCAGATCAAAAAGGCCATCCCGGCCTATACTAAACTGATGTTGTGCAGCAAAATCCTGCATCAGCACAATAAGTTTTCGGGTGCCAATCTTAGGCTGCTGCTGCCGATGTTTAAGCACTTGCTGCAAGACGAGTTCAGCCTCATACACTTGCTGTAAGTGATGGTTGTTTTTACCATAATATGCCTGTCGGCTGTAACCAAGCAGTGTACATAATGATGACAAGCTTGCTGCACTTTCATTATGCCTTACTCTTTCTACTGCTTGGTGCCATACTTTTTTCTGATCGGTATTTTAAGCTCCTCCTCGGCTATTTCTATCATAGCAGTGAGCAACTTTACCCGCAGCCGCTCCTCGGCTAATTGTTGCTGGAGTTCTTCTAATTCACCTGGCTGTTCAACAGCCTGTTCTGCTTGATTCATACAAGGCAAATTTACGGCCATCTGAGAACCAACCACTGCAACAGCAGGGCGATGATAAGTGGCCATCCAGCGGCAAATTGTACGCACACCGAAACCACTCTTTTTCGATAATTCCGGGAAAGTGATACCGCCTTGTAAATACTCGTTGATGATTTCTTGTTTTATCGTCATTTTTACAGCTTTTACTGTAAACCTATTTTAGGACGTGACAGATGAAACCTGCCTCCCCGTTGAACGTGCCGCAAGGCACGTTCCTACAAAAACCATAATAAAACAAACTTTTAGCAGCTTTCGAACATCTATCTATAGTATGCTGATTCCTGACGGCTTATCATCGGCAGCCTACTACCTAATTTATCAATGCTTCCGAAAACCGGATGAGTAAAGTTTGCAGATTATCTATTTCATACAGCGGTAATGTTACCGCCATATCGTCCACATCATGATACGACTTTCTTTTGCCTAAGGTGTAAATGAAAAAGGAGGGAACACCTTTTTCCGTAAACCAATAGTGGTCGCTGTTTTTGGCTTTGCCACGGCTGTTGACAGCGGTAAGCAGTTTGCCTTCTGCATTTATTTTTTGTAACAATTCAAAATCTTTGGGAAACACAGTCGCATTTACAGCCGTGATACCTTCCTCTCCGTTTCCCATCAGGTCGATATTGGTGAGGAACCGGATTTTACTGAGCGGAATCAGCGAATGACTGACAAAATATTCTGAACCAACCAAACCTGCTTCTTCACCGCCGAAAGCGATGAATGCAACGGAATACCGGGCAGGGTGCACTGCGTAATATTTAGCCAGCGTTAATAATAAGGCAGTACCGCTGGCATTATCGTTTGCACCGGGAAAATAGGTCTGTTTACCCATAGCACCCAGGTGGTCGTAATGGGCAGTGAATACAATAAAGGAATCTGGTTGCACAGTACCTTTTACCTTACCAATTACATTCGCAGCGTCAAATGATTTGATCAAACGTGCATCAGCTTTTGCTTCAAATGTTTTGGGTGCTGCTTTTAATGCTGATTTTAAAATGCGGAACGAAGTGTAATCCGCCTGGTGCTGTTCTACATCCCAGGTAAGTTTATCTACCAAAATAATAATGATGCGTTGCACTGAATTAATCCAGGTAACACTATCAGCCTGCGTCAATTCGCCTTTGGTATTGGTAGAGCAGCTTTCATTACCAATGATAAAATCTTTGCCCGGCGCCAATCGTACGCCATTGATGCTCAGTGACATATCACCGTCAAAAACGTTTACCGGGTAATTAAAATGCTGCTGAAAATCTTTGGAAACCGGTGTCAGGTTCAAACCTTTCATTTCAGTTTCAATAAAGCCTGCAGCTTTTTTCATGCCATCGGATACATAACCACGGCCCCTGAAATAGGGTGACGAAAGCGTATCAACCAGGCGGCGGGCATGCAGGCTGTCGCTTGCAGTTGCCACACAGGCCATCAACAATAAAAAAAAGGTTGGAAGAATTTTAGCAATGCAAAAACGCATGTGGCAACGTAGAATTTTCGGAAAGGTATTGTTTGCCTGCTATCAGCTATTAAGAATATGTTATCAGTGCCTGTTGATAACGTCATTTTATGTGCTTCTTTTCCAGTACCCTATCAACGGACATGCCGATCAGGAAGCCACCCACAGCTCCGGCAATACTGCCGGCTATCATCCATTTTGTAGAGAAATCCGTAGCCAGTGCACCAATGGCAAGGCCAAGGAGGCAGATCATCAGTGTAATTTTTATTACAGCGGAAGCAGGTTTTTTATTCTTGTGTACTTGCTGCGGAGGCAATTTATGGGTACCTGGTCTGTGATGGCTTTTGGGCATGAAAAATAAGTTTCATGTAAGCTAAGCATACGCCGGTGCTTATACAAACAAAACGTCAACTATTTTATTTAATTTTTGGCCTTCCAGTCTTCATAGCTCATTTCAAACTTAATTTCTTTCGTGCCATGCAAGCCTGCTTCTTTCCAGCCCTGCCTGCGATAAAAGGTTTCTGCCCTTGTATTAAAGGCAGTGCCGAGCCAAACCGTTTCTTTTGTTTGCCCGAAATACCAGTCCAGCATCATCTGATGCAATTGTTTACCGATTCCATTTCCTTCAAATTCAGGCGTTACAAATAACGCCCATATATTATGGTCCTGCATGTCGGCAATAGCAAAACCTACAAGCTGACCATCGGCCTCACAAATCCATCCTTTTCCTCTTTGGGTTAAATATGCCGAACAATCTGCATCCGTAACCAATGCAGGGTTGCTCAGCATATTTTCCTTTACTGAATTGCGCACTATTTGTATCTGCGGAATGTCGGCTATTGTTGCTTCTCTAAAGGTCATTTTCACACTCAATAATTTATTCTGAAAGAATCTATCTCACACAAAAAAGCCAGTTCACTTTTTGTTCTGATAAACATTACTATCAATTGCATTAATCCGGCAGTATAACGATAGTACGTTTTTTGCAGGTGTGGGTCAGATGCTTATAGCATAAAATTCAGTGAGTGTGTAACTGACGCTTATACAATTGTACCGTATTTTCCAATCCATAATACAAAGCATCACAGATTAAGGCATGGCCTATTGAAACTTCGTCCAGTTCCGGAATTTGCCGGCTGAAATAAGCCAGGTTGTCAAGGCTTAAATCATGGCCTGCATTGAGTCCCAGGCCAAGTTCTTTTGCTTTTTGAGCAGCGGCCACATACGGTGCAGCAGCCGTTTCCTTATTTTGAAAAAATTGGCTGGCATAGCCTTCTGTATATAATTCAATTCTATCGGTACCGGTAGCAGCAGCACCCTCCACCATTTCTATTACCGGATCAACAAACAGGCTTACCCGTATGCCTGCCTGCTTAAAAATATGGATCATCTCAATCAGGTAATCTTTGTACTCCACCGTATTCCAGCCGTGGTCGCTGGTTAGCTGGCCCAATACATCTGGCACCAGCGTAACCTGAGCCGGTTTGGTTTGCAACACTAAGTTCATGAACTTTTGTTCCCGGCAATTGCCTTCAATATTTAGTTCGGTACCAATTACTTTTTTTAGCTCCATTACATCTGCGTAGCGAATATGGCGTTCATCAGGCCGGGGATGTACGGTAATGCCATCCGCACCAAATCTTTCTATATCCAGGGCTGTTTTAATGACATCCGGATTGTTGCCGCCCCGGCTATTACGTAGGGTGGCAATTTTGTTGATATTGACTGAGAGCTTGGTCATGGGACAAAAGTAGGAAAGGGTTTCGCACAGAGACAAGGAGCAAAGGAGAAATACAAAACAACATTTCTTTTACAAGCTGCTTTTCCTGCTAATTCTGCCGAAAATTAGTCATAACAAAAAGTTCGATATAGATCATGAACTCATAATAACTCAACTCCTCTGTGTTCTCATTGCCTCTGTGCGAAACCTGTATTTAAAAACTTACATAAATATCTTTTTGCAACCCTATGCTGCCATATTTGTTCTTAATATAGCAAACAGAACCCGAAAACTTCTTTCTCATTTATTAGAACTTACAATGCCCTACGCCTCCTTAGAACAATGCCTGCTGCACCTCGAAAAAAATGGCCATCTTATTCGTATTAAAGAAGAAGTGGATCCCTACCTGGAAATGGCAGCTATTCATTTACGGGTGTACGAAGCACAGGGCCCGGCGTTATTGTTTGAAAAAGTAAAAGGCTCAACATTTCGGGCTGCCTCTAATATTTTTGGTACACTGGATCGCAGCAAATTTATTTTCAGCGATACGTTAAAGCAGGTACAACAACTTATTCAACTGCGGAATGACCCGATGAAAGCGCTGAAAAGCCCGTTTAAAAATATGGGTGCGGCCGCCGCCGCTTTTAAAGCGTTGCCCCTTAAAAATCCTTTTCAAAAACCGGTACTATACCAGGAAATACGCATACAGGATGTACCCCTCATACAGCATTGGCCCATGGACGGCGGCGCATTTGTTACGCTGCCGCAGGTGTACACCGAAGATGCTGACCAACCAGGCATTATGAAAGCCAACCTGGGCATGTATCGCATTCAGTTAACCGGGAATGCGTATGAATTGAATAAAGAAATTGGCCTGCATTACCAGTTGCACCGGGGTATTGGCATTCATCAAACCAAGGCTAATAAAAAAGGGGTGCCACTAAAAGTAAGCTGCTTTGTAGGCGGGCCGCCGGCACATTCCGTAGCAGCAGTAATGCCTTTGCCCGAAGGCATTAGTGAAATGACATTTGCCGGTGTGCTTGGCGGCAGACGTTTCCGGTATTGCTACGTTGATGGATTTGCCATAAGCACGGATGCCGATTTTGTAATTACCGGTGAAGTGTTTCCGAATGAGAACAAACCCGAAGGTCCGTTTGGTGACCATTTGGGTTATTACAGTTTGCGGCACCCATTTCCGCTAATGAAAGTGCATAAAGTATTTGCCCGAAAAAATGCCATCTGGGCTTTTACGGTAGTGGGCCGGCCACCGCAGGAAGATACCAGCTTTGGGCAACTGATCCATGAACTAACCGGCGATGCCGTACAGCAGGAAATACCGGGATTGAAAGAAGTGCATGCAGTAGATGCTGCCGGTGTGCACCCGTTGCTGCTGGCTATTGGAAGTGAACGCTATACACCTTATGCCCAAACTGCCAGGCCTGCGGAAATACTTACAATAGCCAACCGGATTTTAGGAACCGGGCAACTAAGCCTGGCCAAGTTTTTATTCATCACGGCAGACGAAACCGGGCAGCTTCGTGCATCAGATGTGCAGGCATTTTTTGCCTTTATTTTTGAACGGATTGATCTAACACAGGATGTACATTTTTATACGCATACGACGATTGATACGCTTGATTATTCCGGTACCGGCCTCAACAGGGGCAGCAAAGTAGTATTTGCTGCCTACGGCGAAAAAAAGCGCAGCCTTTGTACGGAGGTACCACTTGTCTTGAAAAATATTTCCGGATTCGAAAATGCAGGTTTAGCAATGCCTGGTGTAGTAGCAGTGCAGGCACCCCGGTTTTTAACGTATGAAAGTGCAGGAAAAGAAATGGAGGCTTTAAATATGCAAATAAGCAGTCAGTTAGCATCGTTAGCAGAAGTGATGCTGATTGTGGTATGCGATGATGCAACATTTACAGCTGCCAACCTGCGCAATTTTGTATGGGTTACGTTTACCCGTTGTAATCCCAGTCATGATATCTACGGCATTGGCAGCTTCACCGAATACAAACATTGGGGATGCCGTGGCCCATTGGTAATTGATGCCCGCATTAAGCCGCACCATGCCCCGCCATTAGAGAAAGACCCGGCAGTGGAGAAAAGAATTGACCGGTTGTTTGTGAAGGGGGGAAGTTTGAGTAGATGGGATCAGAATTAGTAATTAAACGAATGAATTTTTTCTATAAAATACCTGCTATTATTTATCGATCCTTTGAAGACAGAGGAACAGATATTCCTCATTTTCGGGCTTTGATTACGATGCTTTCCATTTGGTCTATGCACATTGTTCATATAATATTGATATCTAAAAAGTCTATCGATTACATTTTTCCGTGGAGTACAAATCTGGATAGAGGCGAACAAAAGATTTATGGGCTTGCGTATTTTGGTTTGATCCTTACTTTTCTTTCAATCGTATTTCGTGAAAGCAAGCTTAGAAAAGTTGAAGTTTCGCAAAAGCAAATTGACAGAGCAAGAACAATCATACCTGTCTACTTAACCTTTTGCATTTTGATAATGGTAGTTTTATTAATCAGGCGGGGAATCGAAAATGGTACGATTTGATGATAATTACAACAACCGGTACTTTGCAATAACCTAAATGCTTCCGTAGGCATCCACAATTTTTTGGATAAATCCGGTTAACCTAAAAAAAATGCGCCTTTAAAAAAGACGCATTTTTAAATCTTGTTCAGGAGAGTAGCTTATCCCTTTTTGGTCAGTTTCATTTCCATATTTTTAAATTGCTTACCCGTTTTCATATCCGGCCCATACATCTCCATTACCTGTGTTTTGTCGTCAATGAATTTGTACACCTGTTTCATTTCGCACATTTTTCCATTAGCCGGGCATAGCATTTTGCCGGTAAAGGTGATTGATTTGCTGGCTTCATCCCAGGGTCCTTCCATATACATGATACCGGTACTCATATTATCAACCCAGGAACTGGTAAACACTTTTTTAGCATTATCATAGCCGGTAGTACTGCTCCCTTCAAAAGGCATTCCCATCATATCGCCTTTATAAGTCATTTGCTGGTAGTGGCCATTCATAATCATCTTGTTCGTTACAACGGCGGCAGATTTCATAGGCGGTCCATCCGGTGTCATCCACATGGTAGTTTCACCGGCCCACACACCATCGTCTTTAGCCAGCATGGCATGTTCTTTACCAGGAGTTCCAACCTCCATCATGGTTTTCATGGCTGTGGCCGAATCAACCGGCACCCAGGCCTCATCTGTTGTTTTGGCATCGGAGGTTGAGACTGTTTCTTTGGCCCCGGCACTGTCGCTACCCGCTTTGGTGCCCGCCTCATTACAGGAAAAAAGGAGCGCTGCGCTGCAGAAAGCAATGATTATCTGTTTCATAATGAAAAGTTTAGGGGCCTAATGTAGCTAATTGAATTTAAAAAAATGCAATAATTTACTAACAATTTTAGTTGCGTCATTAATAAAAAAGCACCCATATGAATGGATGCTTTTCAAATTGCTATGCCGCAATTATTTATGCTGCTCAATCTTTTTTACAAAATTGGCTTTAGGTTGAGCACCTACCAGTTTATCCACCACTTTACCATCTTTTATAAAAAGGATAGCCGGTATGGAAGTGATGCCATATTCCAGGCTAACCTGCGGATTGTTATCTACGTTTACTTTACCTATTTTAACGGTAGAAGCATATTCTTTGCTTAATTCTTCTATTACCGGGCCTATTGCACGGCAGGGGCCACACCATTCTGCCCAAAAGTCAACTACCGAAAGTTTATCGCTGGCTATAACGTCAGTTTTAAAATTGGTGTCAGTGAATTCGAGTGCCATAATAATCGTTTTTAGTTGGAAATGAATTGTTTTACAGGAAGGGAAACAAAATTAAGTCCAAAACGGTTGTATGCCCTAATGACATTTCCACAAAGTTCTTACCTGACGTTTATGGCTTTGTATTGTTAAACTTGCCGGTTTTCAGTACCTCATAAATGGTTTGTAACCTTACTTTGCAGTCGTTAACCAACCGGGGAAAAAGATATGCGATTGTTGATTGTAACAGGCCTGTTCAGCTTTTTGTTAGCCTCCTGCGGGCAGGCTAGTATAGAAGCTAAAATTTTCAATGACAAGAAAGCAAACACAAAAATGACAACAGATACAGCAACTTTCGGCACCGGGTGCTTCTGGTGTACCGAGGCTGTTTTTCAGGAACTAAATGGTGTACTGAAGGCTACTAGTGGCTATAGTGGCGGCCATGTAAAAAATCCAACTTATGAGCAGGTGTGTACCGGCACCACCGGCCATGCAGAGTGTATTGATGTAGTGTACGACCCCACCGTTATTACCTACGACGAGTTGCTGGAAGTGTTCTGGAAAGTGCACGACCCTACTACACTTAACCAGCAAGGTGCTGATATGGGCACGCAGTATCGCAGTGAAATTTTTTACCACAACGGCGAGCAAAAACAGAAGGCAGAAGCGTACAAACAAAAACTAAACGAAAGCGGCGCTTTTGCCAGCCCTGTTGTTACATTGATAGAAGGAGCACAGCCATTTTACAGCGCCGAAGACTACCATCAGAATTTTTATGCAAACAATCCTGCCTATGGCTATTGCCGGGCGGTAGTAAGACCCAAACTGGATAAGTTTGAAAAGGTATTCAAGGATAAATTGAAAAAAAATTAGTCAATAGTCGGCAGTCAGCAGGAATACAGAAAACAGTTGGCAGTCAACAGCCAATACAGTCCTTTCTTCCTGAAAATTATAAACCGTTTTCGCACTTGTGAAAACGGTTTTTTATATTTGGTAATCTTTTTATTATGCCTACATCAATTGCAAATACAGAAGAAGTAACCGAAGCAACAGTGCCGGAGGTTTTTATTGCTGAATACCTGGACGGTATTCCCATGTACTACAATGGCTATAAAAAAATCTTACATAACCCCTCACAAGTTGAAGAAATTATGGGTGCCGGTGCTATACATTCGATCTTGCTTTCTTACTTTATAAAGCTACTGGCAATTAAATTAGATGAAACCAAATATTGGTTGATGACAGGGGAAACAGGGTATACACCTGAAAAGAAAAATCTTTTTAATTTAGACCTGGCTGTTTACGAAAAAGGAAAACTGCTACCTGGGGCAATCGGGTATGAATATGTAAACGTTGCACCGGAGTTAGTAGTTGAAATTGATACTTCGGTGGAGAATGATGAGGTAACTAAAGATGAGTATATCTTCGGAAAAACACAACGCCTTCTGCAATTTGGAACGGGTAAAGTGGTTTGGGTTTTTTCTAAAACTAAACTTGTGATGGTAGCCGAGCCCGGTCTGCCTTGGCAGGTACACCCCTGGAATACGAATTTAGAATTGTTTGATAATATTCAATTTAATACTGATGCTTATTGCCAGGAAAACAAGCTGACAAACCTTATCAACATATCCTGACCAACATTTTTCTTTAGCATTTTATATCAGTTCTTAATCCACCTTTACCCGCCGCAATTCCAGCAAATTCAGCGCATTGGCATAAAAGCCTTGCACCCGTGGCTGCACCAGGTGAATCACCATATCATACCATAAGGGTACTACCGGCGCATCGGCAATGATCTGCCGGTCCATTTGATGGTACAGGTTATACCGCCACGAATCATTTGTTTCTGCTAAAGCCCGTTCATACAAAGCATCATAGGCAGCATTGTTATACCGGGTATAATTGGGCGGCGCCGGGTTTTTACTGTAGAACAGCGTAAAATAATTCTCCGCATCCGGGTAATCGGCAAACCAGTTAGCCCTGAAAAACAAGGCCTGGCTTTTGGAAATTTGCTCCAATAACAAACTCCGCTGCATTACTTCTACCTGCACCGGTATACCGGCTTCGGCCAACTGGCTGGCTACATAGCTGCCCAAATCAGCATAAATGGGAATAGTTTGGAGCTTAATAACCGGCAGGTTTTTTCCATCTTTAAAACCTGCTTCTGCCAATAACTGCTTTGCTTTTGCCGGTTGGTAAGTGTATCCATGCACGGCCGTATCGAATGAGGGCAGCCCTGGCGGCGAAAACCCCGCTGTAGCTGCAAAGCCAATGCTGTTGCGCAGGTACTGGATCATCCGTGGCTTATCAATGGCGTAATTAATGGCTTGCCGTAATTGACGCAGCCGCACCGGGTTATTTTGTAAAAGCGGATTGGTTGTATCAGCCAAAATGCCAATATATTCTGTATTCAGGTAGGCATGTTTATGCAAAACCGTTTTATCCACCCACGCTGGTTTCAACTCACCGTTTTTAGTGAGTACTTCATCTTTAAAAGAGGGGTCGATATCATTAATAAAATCCAGTTTGCCCTGCCGGAAATTCAAAAACTCAGATGCTTTGCTATCGTAAAAATTAATTTTCAACGCATCTAAGTAGGGTAGCCGTTTTCCCGAATCATCGTACTCAAAATAATGTTCGTTTTTTAGCATGGTCAGGGCAAGACCTTCTTCCCAGTCCTTCAACACAAAAGGCCCGGTGCCACACGGGTTTCGCCGGAAATCTTTTCCGTATTTATCTACTGCCTCCTTTGGAACGATACTGCAATACTGCATGGTTAAAATACCCAGGACCGGATTAAAGGGCCGCTGTAATTTTAATTGAAAGGTGGAATCATCAACAACTGTAAATGGCGTAATACTATCTACACGGCCATTAAAAATCCAGGCGCCGCTGCTGGCTGTGGCGGGGTCCATAATACGCCGGAAGCTGTAGGCTACATCCGCTGCGGTCATTCTTCGTCCCTTTCCATTTAAAAAAACTGCGTTATCGTGGAAAAACACATCCCGGCGCAGGTGGAAAGTGTACAGTTGACGGTCTTCCGAAATATCCCAGCGCAGGGCTAATGAGGGCACAATATGCAAAGCGGTATCGGTTTCCACCAGCGTATTATACAACTGGTGAACCGCCCAGATGATGGATTGGTTTTTAGCAAAAGCCGGGTCTAACGTAGCAATGCCGTTGGCTTCGTTATAGCGGAAAACGGTTCGGGTTTCCTGCTGATTGGAATGGCAGGAAAGAAGTAAAAAATAAAAAGTAAAAAGTAAAAAAACTGAAAAGCGGGTAATCAAAAACATAAGCTAATGTAATTGTTTTACGTACGGTAATAATTCAGGCAATGCTTATTCATTACCAGGGATTAAAATCCCTGGCTACAAAATGGGTCGCCTCTACGAGGCTTTACGTAATGGCAGTTACGTGTAGTGCCGTAGGCACGATCCATTTTGTAGCAACGGATTTTAATCCGTTGTATGTGATGAATTGCAACGGATTTCAATCCGTTGTAAATAAAATCCTTTGTCTTTAATTTCGTTTTTCAAATTCTCAGGCTCCATGAACCTATCCCTCAAGCTCATCCTGTTGTTATTCACCATTCACCATTCACTATTCACCCAAGCCCAGCCCTTTACCCATGCCGATACCCTCCGTGGTAGCCTGAATCCGAACCGTACCTGGTGGGAGGTAAAGCGATATGATATTGATGTAACACCGGATTATGCCACAAAAACGATTGCCGGAAAAACGACAATCCGTTTTTTTGATAGTGGCACCGGGCATACGATGCAGGTTGACTTACAAAAACCACTCATCGTTGACAACGTTGTAGCAATTGATTATTCAAATGAAGGTAAAAACAGGCAATTAAAATTTTCCCGGAGTGATAATATTTTCCTGGTTTACTACCGCGATTCAGCAGCAAAATATAAAATACAGCCTGGCATCCGGCAAATAGAAATTTATTATCACGGTAAGCCGCGGGAAGCAGTGAGGCCCCCCTGGGATGGTGGCTGGATATGGGCAAAAGATGCCAAAGGCCGCCCCTGGATGAGCGTTGCCTGCCAGGGTCTGGGCGCCTCCGTTTGGTACCCCTGCAAAGATTACCAGGGCGATGAGCCGGACAGCGGCGCCAGCCTCACCATTCATGTACCGGATACATTAGTAGCGGTAGGAAATGGACGGCTGATTTCAATTAAACAAGAGAATCATAATGCAACTTCAGGACTCCTCTCCGTGAGGAGTGGCGGGGGTGAGGCTTCATATACCTGGGAAGTGAAAAACCCTATCAATAATTATAACATCATCCCATACATTGGCAAATATGTAAATTTCAGCGAAACCTTTAACGGCGAAAAAGGCAAACTGGATTGCAATTATTGGGTACTGGATTATAACCTTAATAAAGCAAAAAAGCAATTTAAAGAAGTCCCCCGGATGCTAAAAGCTTTTGAATACTGGTTTGGCCCTTACCCGTTTTATGAAGACAGCTATAAGCTGGTGGATGCACCGCACCTGGGTATGGAACACCAGAGTGCCGTGGCTTATGGAAACGGTTACCAGAACGGCTATTTAGGCAGGGATCTTTCCAAAACCGGCGAGGGGCTGAAGTTTGACTTTATTATTGTGCACGAAAGCGGCCATGAGTGGTTTGCCAACAATATTACTACAAAAGATATTGCCGATATGTGGGTGCATGAAGGCTTCACCAATTATAGTGAAACGCTTTTTTTACAATACTGGTTTGGTAAGCAATCGGCAGATACCTACCTGCAGGGCCTGCGGGAGAATATTGAAAATAATAAACCCATTATTGGTCCTTATGGTGTGAATAAAGAGGGCAGCGAGGACATGTATTATAAAGGCGCCAACCTGCTTCATACCATCCGGCAAATTATTCATAACGATTCCGTTTTCCGTAATCTCCTCCGCGGTCTCAACAGAACCTTTTATCACCAAACCGTTACCACAGGCCAGGTTGAAAGTTATATTAGTAAAGAAAGCAATATTGACTTCTCCAAAGTTTTCGATCAGTACCTGCGCACCACGCAAATACCAGTGCTGCAATGGTCGGTGGGTAACGGAGTTATCAAAGCAAAATTTACGAATTGCATTCCGGGATTTAAAATGGTAGTAAAACTACCCGTTGCCCCCGGTAAATACCAGTGGACAATAGTTACTGCTCAAATGCCGGTAACAGCAAAAACTAACCTATCTGCCTTAACGACTGCCAATGCCTGGGATCAGAATTTTTATATGAATTATGAGGAGATGAAATAAGGAGTACTGAAAGGATTATTCGTAAGGATTCCGGGCAGGATTTTGCCGGGTATCCCATAATAGTATGATTTGAATTTGGTCCTTTTTTACCCGATAGTAAAGCCTGTTATGTTTGGTTACAAGAATTGTTTTAACATCTTTCTTTTTAGCAGCAACCCTTCCCTCTAAAGTTCCCAGCGCCAACATGCGGATATACTCATTTAGTTTGAGTAAAACTTGTCGGCAACTTTTTCAGACCATTCTGATTCAAGATAATCTACTACATTGGCTATTGACTGCCGGGCTTTTTGTGTGTATCCTATTTCGTACGCCATGCCCGGTCGTTTAACCATTTTGTTGTTTCCTCATCGCAATGAATCTCACCATTATCTGCCTGCTGAATTGATTCATTGAGTACAGTGATGAAAGCAGGCGAGTCTTCATAAACAATATCCTCAGCATCTGTTTCATTTTCAATAACAATTTTTACTTTTAGTAAAAGGTTTTCATCTTCGATTTCCTCAATGGAGGCCTGTAAATTTTTTTTCAATTCTGCCAGTTCCATAATGGTATTATTTGAAATTAATAGCAAGATAAGATTTTAAGTTAAGCAGGAAAAGCGATCAGGAGAAACTGAGAAGATATAATAGAAAGCGAAAATTATAGTTTAGGGATGACATTTAAATAAATAGTATACAGCTAATTCTCTTCTTTTCTTTTAATAATTGCCATCTGCTCAACTGATTTCTATATCTCCTTCCGCCATTCTACCCTATTTTGCAAACCCTTTATGAGCAGTGTACAATACTATCAGCACCCACAGGCCTTTGTATTAGAAAGCGGCATTGTACTTACGGATCTGCAAATTGCTTATCACACCTATGGAACGCTTAATGCTACTAAGGACAATGTCATCTGGATTTGCCATGCCCTTACTGCCGACAGTGATGTGCAAACCTGGTGGCCCGGTATGGTAGGTGAGGGGCTGACATTTAATACCACTACGCATTTTGTGGTATGTGCCAATTTCCTGGGTTCCTGCTATGGTACGGCTGCCAATGGAATTTTTCCTGCCGGTGAAAAGCCGGTTTTAGTTACCATCCGGGATATGGTACAGGCACATATCCTGTTGCGGCAACATATCGGAATTGAAAAAATTGCATTATTGACAGGCGGTAGTATGGGTGGTTACCAGGCATTGGAATGGGCACTGGCAGAACCGGCTGTTATCCAAAAATTATTTCTCACCGTTACCGCCGCTGCCGAAACAGCCTGGGGCATTGCCATACATACGGCGCAGCGGCTGGCGATAGAAGCCGATAGCACCTGGCTGCAAAATGGAGGCGGTGCTGCCGGCCTGAAAGCAGCACGGGCCATGGGAATGATTGCCTACCGTAGTTACGAACAATATGTAGCTACGCAAACAGATAGCAATGAAAAACAGGATGATTTTAAAGCATCATCTTATATTCTCCACCAGGGTGATAAGCTGGTAAAACGTTTTAACGCTACAAACTACTGGTTGCTTACTAAAAGCATGGACAGTCACAACATCAGCAGGGGACGGGGCGGTAGTATCGAAAAAACAGTTGCTCAAATTCATCAGCCGGCATTGATTGTTGGTATCAGCAGCGATTTGCTGTGCCCGGTGCCGGAGCAGCAAAAACTGGCAGCTTATTTACCCCACAATGAGCTGCACATCATTGATTCCTTTTATGGCCACGACGGGTTTTTAACAGAATCGGAAGCCATTGGGCATATTGTGAAAAAATGGAATGGTGAAAATATTAATTATTAATTGATAATTGTAAGTAAAGTGGTCAAAATAACTTGTACAATTGAAGCAGGATTTTATTCGGCGTTGGTTGCCCCTAACCCCTTTAGGGCAATGTCATTAAGTTAAGCCCCATCGGGGCTTTCTGTTTGTAGCAAACAAAGAGGCAAAGGCAATCATTGCCACGTAGTGGCTACCCCTCTTCTCTGATCAGGTAGCCACTACGTGGCATGCACCAACATCAATGATTTCTATCTTCTACAAACAGGTTGCACCTACGGCGCATAACTGCTACATCAATCCTTCACTTAATGACATTGCCCTACAGGGGAACTCGTTTTTACCTGAAAAGTTAGTGATAACTACGAGTATTTTGAAGTTCCTATGAAGTTTGAAAGTGGCCAAAAGCCCCCTTAGAGCCTGTCCCGTACCGATAGGTCGGGAGGTTTGGAGGCGACCAGGCCAGATTGATGAAATGTTCAAGTTATTTTGATAACTTTTCTTAATTGTTAATTATTCATTGTGTCAGGTGGTATAAAATGCAGCGATCAGCATGACCAATACACAACCCAGCCCCAGCGAAAGCCCAAAAATCTTTGCCTGTTGTTGTTTATCCAGCCATTTGTATTTCCACTTATTGTATAGTAACCAGGTAATATTGATGGCAGATCCTATGGACAGTGCCAGCACCAGCAAATACCAGTAGTAATACGTGACAGTATATTCAGGATCGTTTAAAATATGCGTCTTTTGAAAAGCACCCATCAACCATATCGCCGGCACTTTAAACAAATCATCAAACCGAAAAAATACAAGCAGTACAAACAGCGCAAGCCCTGCTGAAAAGCAAATCAACGCCCTGCCTAAAAAAGAAGTCTTGAATATAACCAGTCTGAAGAGGAGCATCAGTAACAATCCGGTACCGCCAAAAATGCTCCACAGTTCAGGGTGTGTAAATTCGATTTGCATGGTGCATTAATAAAAATCAACATGTATGAAACTGCAACCATTTTGAAATAGTTAACTGTTACCGGTTATTTTGCAAATGCAGAACACGCCGTTAGGCGTGTTCCTACAAGAAATTTACTTATCAAACTTCCGGCTCCTTCGTTTTCCCTTCTTCTATCACCGGTGGCTTTGCCTGTAAAGCTTTTAATTTTTTGCCATAGGCCGTCCGGGTAATGATGATAAATAATACCGGCACCACAAAAATAGCCAGTGTGGTAGCTGCCAGCATACCGCCGAATACCGTCCAGCCAATGGTTTTGCGGCTTTCGGCAGCAGCGCCGCTGGCTGTCATCAGCGGTATTACGCCCAGGATAAACGCCAGGGATGTCATCAAAATCGGCCGCAACCGCAGCCGCACTGCCTGTAAGGTGGCATGTACCAGGTTTACGCCTTTATCTACCCTTTCTTTCGCAAACTCTACGATCAGAATAGCATTTTTGGCGGCAAGTCCGATTAGGGTAATTAACCCGATTTGGGCGTAGATGTTATTGGTGAGTTTAGGCAACAGTGTAAGCGTAAGAATAGAACCGAATGCCCCGATAGGTACCACCAATAACACGGTAAAGGGTATTGACCAGCTTTCGTACAGCGCTGCCAGAAACAGGAACACAAAAATAATAGAAATGGCAAAAATGGTGGTACTGCTGTTGCCTGCTGCTATCTCTTCCCGGCTCAGGCCACTGAACTCATATCCATACCCGGCAGGCAGCGTTTGGGCTGCTACTTCTTTCAACGCATCAATAGCCTGGCCGCTGCTGTAGCCGGGCTTTGGCGACCCATTGATTTCGATAGAGCGGTAAATATTATAATGCGAAACCAGTGATGGATTTTCCACCACTTTTGACGTGGTCAACGCACTTAGTGGTACCATGTTGCCTTCCCTGTTGCGTACATAAAACTGTTGCAGCTTTTCCAGCGATGAACGATAATTACTGTCGGCCTGCGATACCACCCGGAAGTTGCGGCCATACAGGTTAAAATCATTGACGTAATTACTTCCCAGCAGATTGCCGAGTGTGGTATATACATCATTTACCTGCACACCGAGTTGCTTGGCCCTTTCCCGATCTACATTAATCTGATAACTCGGTGTACGGGTGGTAAAAAAAGTAAACGCCTGGCCAATTTCAGGACGTTTGTTAGCAGCTGCTAAAAAATTGCGGCCTACGGCTTCAAACTGCTGGATGGGATCGGTGCTGGTAGTTTGCTGTAGTTCAAATGTAAAGCCTGCGGTTTGCCCCAGGCCCGGTATAGCCGGTGGCGCAATCGTAAGAATACGGGCTTCTTTGATATTGGCCGTCCGTTTTTGTACTTCTGCAAGAATACTGTTCAACTGCATGGATGCAGCCTTCCGGTCTTTCCAGGTTTCCAGGTTCACAAACATGGTTCCTACATTGGATTTATTGGAAAAACTGATAATATTCAGCCCTGCCAATCCGCCCACCACTTTTACGCCCGGTACGGACTGCACCCGCTGCATAATATCTTTCAGCATGGCAATGCTTCGGTTGGTGGAACTGCCTTCCGGTAATTCATAGGTTACATACAGGCGACCCTCATCTTCCTGCGGAATAAAACCGGATGGCTTGTTTTTGAAAAGGAAAAAAAGTATGACGAACAGGCAAACCATCATTACTAAAACATAAGGTGTTTTGCGAATCCACTTGCCAACACTTCGGGTATAGCCATACGTTACGCGGCCAAACCAATTATTAAAACGATCAAAAAATTTCTCTATAAAATTCTTTTTGGCATCTGCTTCCTTCGACGGCTTTAACATGATTGAACAAAGGGCCGGGGTAAGCGACAAGGCTACAAATGCAGAAATGATAACGGATACGGCAATGGTAATAGCAAACTGCTGGTATAGTCTTCCTACAATACCCGGTATAAAACCAACCGGAATAAATACTGCCGCTAATATGAGCGCAATGGCTATTACCGGTCCCGATATATCCTTCATCGCTTTTTCAGTAGCTTCTTTTGGGGAAAGCTTTTCGTGGTCAATATTATGTTGCACTGCTTCCACTACTACAATGGCATCATCTACCACAATACCGATAGCCAGTACAAAGGCAAACATGGTAAGGGTATTAATAGTAAAGCCAAAGGGAATAAAAAAGATAAACGTACCAATGAGTGAAACGGGGATGGCCAGTACGGGTATCAGCGTAGCCCGCCAGTTTTGAAGAAATAAAAACACTACTAATACTACGAGCCCCAAGGCCTCCAGCAACGTAATTACCACTTCGTCAATTGATACTTTTACGACCGTTACCGTTTCCACAGGCATTAAAAAATCCACATCGCTGGGGAAAGACTGCTTTAAATCGGCCAGTGCTTTGGTAATACCTTTATAAGTATCGAGTGCATTGGCACCCGGCGCCTGGTAAATAAGAACGAAAGCTGCCGGCTTGCCGTTTACAAAAGAATTATTGCCATAGTCAAAACGGCCCAATTCCACCCTTGCCACATCTTTCAGGTACACAATACGGCCATCTTCCGGCAACGTCCGTACCACGATATTTTCGAACTGGTCTTTGGTATTGATGCGGCTATTGGTGAGTACACTGTATTCAAAACTCTGTACACTGGGCTGTGGATTACCACCTACCGTACCGGCTGCAATTTGCAGGTTTTGCTCGGTTAGTGCTGCATTAATGTCTGCGGGTGTCATTTTTAAAGCCGCCAACTTTTCAGGATTCAGCCAAATGCGCATTCCAAAGTCATCGGAACGGGTTACTATATCACCCACGCCTGGTACCCGCTGCAAGGCATCTTTCAGGTAAATATTGGCATAGTTGCCCAGGAAGATGGCATTGTGTGTACCGTTGGGCGAAAACAAAGCCAGGGCTACCATGATGCTTGGATTGCGTTTGCGCACCGTTAGCCCCAGGCGTTTTACCGCATCGGGCAGTGTTGGCTGCGCCACACTTACGCGGTTTTGCACGTCCAGCGTTGCAATGTTGATGTCTGTCGCAATATCAAAATTTACGGTAATGCTGCTTTGCCCGCTGGCCGTACTGTTGCTGCTCATATACGTCATGCCAGGCGACCCGTTGATCTGGGTTTCCATGGCTGTGGTAGTCGTCTGCTCTACCGTTTGGGCATCGGCGCCGGTAAAATTGCCCGTCACCGAGACGGTTGGCGGCGTAATATTCGGATATTGTGCAATGGGAAGGCTGCTCATCGCAATCAGGCCTACCAGCACAATCACAATGGAAATAACCATGGCCGTAACCGGCCGCTTAATAAAAGTATCTGCGATCATAGTCGTGAATGGTCAATGGTGAATGGTGAATGCATTAGTTGAACATTTTAATTGAAATTTATCTTCACATTATTGCAGTTTTGATTTTTAGGAGTTGCTTTTTCGAAGACAGTTATTCCTTTGTATCAATCATTCCACACAAAATTTTAAAACAACGCACTAATGATTCACCTAAAGGGTTTAAATCGATATTTTGTAAATAATCTAATTCATTTGCAATATCCAATGCAGCATCTATTTCAATGAGTGAACCCCTGGATATTTCATAGTATCTTTTTCTTTCTGTCAGTGATTTGCGGGAACAGCCTTCTGCTATGTTTAGGTGGACTGAAAGGGCTGCTCTTCTTATCTGGCTAATCATGCCAAATTTTTCATCTGCCGATAATTTTTTGCTTAATCTGTAACAAGCAAGTGTAAAGGCCTTAGAAGTTTAATAGACATCTAATTTTTGGTGATTAAGTTGAAGAAACATAACGGGAATTTGATGGTGAATAAATTGTATGTGTAATATTGAAAGCCAAGAAGATAATTACAAAAATGAATTTCAGAACTACATCCATATTCACCATTGACCATTCACGCCTAAGGTTTCTTTGTAGAGTCTGCTTTCGGCGGTGCTGTCGTAATTACCGAGCCTTGCTTAAGGTTTTGTACGCCTTGTACCACAACGGGTTCGTTTTCCTGTAAGCCTTCTCTGATGATCACATTGGTACCTACCTGGTTGCCCAACACCACTTTGCGTTGCGCCACCTTATTGCTGTCGCCAACCACATACACAAAGAATTCTCCTAATTGCTCCGTTACTGCTTTGTAAGGAATCACTAATGATTTCACGTTTGCATTGTTCTTAACCCGTACCGTTCCGCTCATGCCGGATTTCAATATATTTTTTTCGTTGGGGAAAACGAGCCGCATACGCAGTGTTCCGGTTTGCGGATCAACGGCCCGATCCAGTAAAGAGATGCTGCCCGGATATGGATACTTATCAGTACCAAAAGCCAGCATAAAAGTGGAATCATTTCCTTGCCCTTTCATGGAATCCTGCTTTTGCAGTAGGTTAGTGAATCGGAAAATCTCTTTCTGGTCAATGCTCATATCCACGGCCACCGGGTTGTCTGTGGAAACCGTGTTCAGGATAGTTTGTCCGGCAGACACGGCGCCACCGGTTTTTACGTTGGAAATACCAATCAATCCATCAAACGGGGCATACACCCGTGTATATCGGACATTGGTTTGTAGCGCCTGTATATTGGCCTTTGCTGCTTCCGCCTGCCGGCGGGTCACTTCCAGCGCTGCATCTGCATTATCTACCAATTGCCTGGCTACCGCATCGGCTCTGTCTAATTCGTGGTAGCGGGCTGTATCTTTCTGAGCCCTTGTCACATTGGCTTCCTGCACCCTTAGGTTGGCAACCGCCTGCTGCACATTGGCCGAATATAATTGCTGATCAATGGTGTACAGCAATTGCCCTTTGCGAACCCGGTCGCCGTCTTTAAAAAAGATACCGGTAATAAAACCCCCTACCTGTGGCCGTAGTTCAATCTGGTTCAATGCAACGATAGTAGCCGGGTATTCATTGTAATAAACCGCTTCGGTGCTTTCTACCTTCTGTACCGTTACGGGCACCGGTGGTGGCGGCTGGTTTTTAGGATCCTGTGCTTTTTTATCGCCGCAGGCAGTGAGTGCCATAAGACATATTAATAATAAGAAATCTTTCAAAGTATGTGTCGTCATGTTTATGAATAATTGGTCATTTTAATGATTGTAAAAAATCTTAATTTTTAATTTAGGTAGCTGACTCGTAAAGCACTTTTGTCGCAGAAATGGTTTTGTTCTCTTTCTTTTTTCTTGATAAAAAAGAAACAAAAAATCAATCTGCCGCGGCGGATAAATGCAAAGGAACTCGCTTCGTACTTCGTGTGGATGCAGGTTACGACGGGCTCAAACAGCTTTTTCGTTTTTAACGGCATAAGCCACAATTTTCTTAACGCTTTTCTTTCGAGGCCGATGGCTGCTGTTTTTACTTTTAAATTTCCTATTGCGATCACTGTTTACAGTTGATTAGTTTGCTTTGTGTTGATTTTACTTTTTTAATTGCACTTCTTTATACTTTTTGTTATTTGTAATTTGCTACTTGTTTCTTTTTTGCCCATTTCAGATTGCCCATTGCAGATTGCCTTGTGCCTATTGCTTATTCTTCTAATACCGAATTTGCCCTAATGACCGCTGTACATCTACTTTACTGCTTAACAGTTCATATAGTGCCTGGTAATAATTGATGCGGGATGTTCGTAGTTCTGCCTCGGCTGTTACTACTTCCAGGTAAGCTTTTATTCCGCTACGGTATTGCAATTGCACCACGTCATACACCTCCTGCGCAAGGGCTACATTCTCTTTTAGCATAGCGTAATTAATATAGTTACTGATGTAGGCAGCTTTGGCCTGTGCAAATTCTGAATTGATGCTGTTTCTTAAATTATAAATATCCCAGTCGTTCCGCTTCAATTGCCATTGGGCTGCATCAATATCGGCCTTGCGCCTGCCCCCTGTAAAAAGGGGTAGCGAAATAACCAGTTGACCGAAGGAACTTGGGAAATTGTTACCATATATTTTCCCGATATTTTTATTCTGATAGTTTAAATTATAACCGCCGTTCAAACTAACCGTTGGCAAATAGCTGAGCTTATTAAATTTGAGATTGGCTTCCAGCAACCGCCGTTGTGTTTGCAATAATTCGTACTCGATTCTTTTGGTGTAATCCGGCATTTCAGTTGTATCAATAAAAGCATCCTTTTCCATTTGCAGACTGTCATACACAATTTGTAAAGAATCCTCTACCGGGTAGCCAATGATATTTTTTAAATATTCTGTTTTGGCCCGTAACAGTTGCTCATTACTACGCAGGCTGGCCCTGGTATTATTCAATGTAATGGTGGTTCGCTTATAATCTATTTTATCTGCAATACCTGCTTTGTATTGTGCGGTAGCATCTTTCAGGCTCCGTTCCAGCCGTACAATATCTTCCTGGGCCAGGCGTATTTGCTGTTGTGTATTGATGATGTCATAAAAAGCTTTCGATGCATCTGATACTACATCAATGCGCCGGCTGGTAGTTGTCTGCGTTGTTTGCAGTAATACATCGCCACGGGTGCGGTTGGCGATGAATAATTCCGAACTAAAAATATTCTGGTTGAGGCCTAACTGTAGTGCAGAAGTATTGCCAACGCCTAAGGGAATTGCAGCTCCATTTACAAAACTGGTAGGCACCTGGAAATTGTGCTGCAACAAGTAATTAAGGTTAATTTGTGGTAGCAGCCGGGCCAGTTGGGAACGTATCTGTGCATTCACAATCTTCTCATCTATCAGCGCCTGCTGAATAATGGGCTGATGCCTGATGGCATATTGCACTACGTTTTCCAGCGTAGCCAGTTTCAAAGTACTATCACCACCAGTGTATTGCTGTGCCTGTACATTCCGGTTTAGAAATAAACCAAAGATTAAAAAAAATGGTATGTGGTAAAATAAAGATGCTTTTCTTCTTGTCATATATAATTCGTTCGGCCTGCTGTTTAAATGCCGGTGTGCAATCAATAATAAGTAAAAATTTTTCAGATGGGAAAGACAAAAGTTGGCGGATGTAAAACACCTGAACCGGCAATCCTGATACGTAAAAACTATGCTATAAAAACCATGCTAAAGTAGATCATCATCGTCTAAACATTGTTTCACGAATGTAATATTTTAAAAGTCGTTGGTTCATCGGCAGTAATGTAGGTTAAATAGAAAGAGTCCCCCGATTTATCGGGGGACTCTTTCTAACTGAATACCTGGTTTTTAAAACTTAAAGCCTAATGTCAGCATCACATTATTCTTACTGTTTTTACCGGTGGCATATGTGTTGGCAATATCGGATAAGTAATAAGGGATGTTTGTATCCCTAATAATAGAATGCACCAGCGTGAGGTCAATAAACATGCCTTTATTGCGATAGCCCAGTCCGCCACTCAGCAACATCCGGTTGTTTTTTAATTCCGATTGCTTATAGGGATTACCGTAGTAGGCAAACCCGCCCCTGGCCATAATGGTAGTAAACTTTACCTCGCCACCCAGCCTAAAGTTGAAGGCACCTTTGAACCGGTTATCAATGGCATTGTTTACTGTTTTATAATAGGTTTCATCCGCCTCTGCACCGCCTTCCACAATGCCGTATTCCGAACCCGGATGCCGCACATATTCAGCATCTGCCGTTATAAAGGCTTTTTGCTTTCTTACATCTTTTACTTCATTAAACACGTATGATCCGCTGATAAGTGCCCGCCACGGAGTTGTCATGCGGTATTTATACTCACCAGGATTTCCACTGTTTAAGTTGTTACTACTTTCTTTTAGCGTTCCGCCATATTTCTCCGTATTGGTTTCAAGGCTGGTGTTAATGTGATCGGTGAGGGATGCAAAAGTGGGGGTATGGATAGCTATACCTAACCGCACTTTATCTGCTGGTTTATAAATAAGCCCCAGTTTTGCGTTGAAACCTACGCCACTGCTGGTATAATGCTCGTTGTAGGTAAATTTTGCAAAGTTATTATTCGGGTTGGTTGTAGCATCTGTTTCGGAGTATGTCTGGTCTTTTGTATAGCTGTAAATAGGCAGGTTGGCGCTGGCCCCAAGGTATAACTTGTCATTATTATTGCTGGCAAAGCCCAGGGAAATTTCATGAATGCCACCACTGGTTTCTATATCATTTTCCTGGATAACACCACTACTGATCGGCACCAGGCTTTTGTAGCCAACAAACTGTCCGTTCTGTAGTACATGATCAACCAGGTATGTACGATAAGCCAGGCTACTGCCGAAAATGTAATCGCTTAATGCCCGGTTTGTGTCTGCCCGGTTACGTACTAATTCTTCCAGGTATTGTTCGCTCCAACTGCTTACATTGTTCAGGCCCTTGTAATGCACCCGGTTATTAAAATTGCCAACCTGATTAATAGATAAGGAGATAGCCGTGCTACGTTTGGCGTTGTATTCATTTTGCCAGCCGAACACAATACCGGTAGGCCCATATGAAAAATTATTTTTTTTGTCTTTTAGATCCGTTCCTCTGAAATTGAAATTGCTGTTCATCAAATTAAAACCGGGACTAATTACTACTTCGCCGGTTTTGTAGAAACCAAGTCCGGCGGGGTTTACGTAAGAAGCCGTGAGGTCGCCACCCAGCGAACCCATGGCGCCACCGATAGCCATGTTGCGGGCCGTACCCTGTTGAATCTGGTACGATTGGCGGATGGCATCATCCGGCGTTTGGGAGAAGCTCATATAGCCTGTTGCTAAGAGCATGGTGCTTAGTATAATCTGTTTCATTGGTAATGTTTGTCAGTTGTCAGTTGGTTAGTTGACAGTTAATCAGTTGTATATAGTCAGTCGTTTTTGGTCTGTCGTCAGTTGTCTGCCGAATGCTTTCCTGTCGACTGCGGACTAACGTCTTTTACTTTCTTTCACGTATTAAAAAACCCGTGCGTTTGCTGCACCTAATGCATGTAAACAAATTCCACGGGTCTTATATCAAAATCAGATTAATTACCTCCCCCACGGGCCGGGCGGCTACTGCTGCTACTGCTACCGGTGCTGGAACGGCCACTGCTGCTGTTACTACCGGACGACGAGGAAGGCGTACTGGTAGATGGCGTTGATGGTGTAAACGTTCGAACCGGGTTGCTGTATGTGTCGCCGGAAGAAGTGGTGGTAGTAGTGCGGGTATTAGGAGTAAATACATTCCGGAGTGTATTGCCTAAAGCGCTGGATGTTTTGCCACTGCCATATGTATTATTGGTATTACTGTAAGTAGTATTTGTTTGACCACCCATATAAGGTTTAGGGCCGGAATTGCTCCGCAAGTTTCTTACAACTGTACCGGGATGGTAGCCATAATACCCGGGATTATAATAATAAGGATTGCCATAAACATTGTACCCATGGTAGTTCTCACTCCAAAGCGGATAACTATTACTATAACTCCAATTATTTAAGTCATAATAGCTATTGGTATATTGGTAAGGACGGTTGTAGCTGTACCAGTAGTCCGCATCATTGATGGTATTCCAGCGGCTGCGGTTACGCACTACCATCCGCAGGTAATTGTTATCCGGTTCCGTATAGGTGTAGGCATCCCTTGTATCCTCTTCTTTTTTCACCGTTTCAGTAGCAGGCCGGGTAGGTGAGTAATATACATCATCCGGTGTTTGTCCGGTTTTGTACATGCTGGAGCAACTGCTCAGGAAGATCATTCCCAAAATCGCTGCTGGTATTATATTTTTCATATTGCTGTATTTAAAATGGTGAGCTAAAATTAAACTATTTGTTTTGTTTATGCTTAAATAAAAAACGTTGTAACAACTTAAATGACTGTTAAGGAAACTCTAAAGCCAAATCTGCTATCTTCGGCTTTTTTACCACACAGTCACATCAGGAGCACATAGGTTCACATAGAAATACAGTATTAGAAGGGAGAATAGAAGGCAGAAAACAGGAAAAGCAGATGAGAGAAGCGTAAATAGGATTTAATAACTGTTTATGAAGCCCTTTCTACTCCCAAAAACCTTTTGTAAATTTATTTCTCTGTATTTCTATGTGTACCTTATGTGTATCTGATGTGCCTATGTGGTAAAAAAGTCTTTCTACACGAAAACCGAACCTGATTGCATGAGCAAAGAGATCACCAGCCGGGCAGAAAATTATTCGGAGTGGTATAACGATTTAGTGATAAAGGGAAGCCTGGCTGACTATAGTGCCGTACGGGGCTGTATGGTCATAAAACCATATGGCTATAGCCTTTGGGAAAACATGCAGGCTGCTTTGGACAAAATGTTTAAAGACACCGGGCACCAAAATGCTTACTTCCCGCTTTTTGTTCCTAAAAGTTTATTTGAAGCTGAAGAAAAAAATGCGGAAGGCTTTGCAAAAGAATGTGCGGTAGTAACGCATTACCGGCTTAAAAACGATCCTGACAAAAAAGGCAGGTTGATAGTGGATCCGGAAAGCAAGCTGGAAGAAGAACTGATAGTTCGGCCTACCAGCGAAGCCATTATCTGGAACACTTACAAAACCTGGATACAATCATACCGGGATTTACCACTGCTTATTAACCAATGGGCTAATGTAGTGCGCTGGGAAATGCGTACCCGCCTTTTTTTGCGTACCGCCGAATTTCTCTGGCAGGAAGGCCATACCGCACACGCAACAGCACAGGAAGCAATAGAGGAAACCCGGAGAATGCTGGAAGTATATGCCGATTTTGCAGAAAATTGGATGGCTTTGCCGGTAATAAAAGGAGTTAAGAGTGCCAACGAACGTTTTGCCGGTGCAGAAGACACGTATTGTATTGAAGCGCTAATGCAGGATGGCAAGGCTTTGCAGGCAGGCACTTCCCATTTTTTAGGTCAGAACTTTGCCAAAGCCTTTGATGTAAAATTTAGCGACCGGCAAAATAAACTGGAATACGTATGGGCCACCAGCTGGGGCGTAAGTACCCGGTTGATTGGCGCTTTGGTAATGGCGCACAGCGATGACGATGGCCTGGTACTACCGCCACGTATTGCTCCGCTGCAGGTGGTAATCGTGCCGATTTATAAAGGGGAGGAGCAGAAGAAAATATTGGACGAAAAAGTGGGTGAAATAATCAGCAGCCTGAAAGAGCTGGGGATACGGGTAAAGTACGATGACAGTGAGAATGCCAGACCAGGCTGGAAATTTGCCGAATACGAAATGAAAGGTGTACCGGTGCGGCTTGCTATCGGCGCCAGAGATATCGAGAAAAATACAATAGAAGTGGCACGCCGGGATACAAAATTAAAGGAGTCGGTAAGCCTGGACGGCATCGCTGTTTATCTTGCAAACCTGCTCATGGAAATACAAAATAACCTGTTTAATAAAGCAAAAACCTACCAGCAGGAACATATTACACCGGTGCAAACCTGGGAGGAATTTATGGAAGTACTGGACACGAAGGCCGGCTTTGTATCGGCGCACTGGGATGGTACACCGGAAACGGAGGACAAAATAAAAGACCTTAGTAAAGCTACCATTCGCTGCATACCATTGCAGAATCCGCAGGAGGAGGGAAGCTGTATTTTGACGGGTAAACCGAGCAAAGAGCGGGTGCTTTTTGCAAGGGCCTATTAATATTCTTAAACACTTTAAAACAATAAAAATGGAAAATGTTGATCTGTTGAAATCGCAACTGGAGATAGATAATATTGCTGCTGCTCACCTGTCGGACACGGCTAAGTGGGGAAAATTTCTGGCAATTATCGGTTTTATTTTTTGCGGACTTCTTGTAATTGGAGGTATTGCATTCTCCGTCCTTGTAAGCAGTGCTTCCGGCTATTATGGTAACATCTTTTCCCGAATGGGGCCTGCTATTGGTGTTATATATATCCTGATTGCATTGGTTTATTTTTTCCCTTGTTTGTTTCTGCTGCGGTTTTCTGTAAAAATGAAAGCGGCTTTGCTTACCAACGATCAGGAAACGATGAATGAAGCGTTCAGTCAGCACCGCAGGATGTATAAGTTTGTAGGCATACTAACCATTATTTTCTTAGCGCTATATGCCTTAGGGCTCATTTTCGGCGTACTTGGTTCTGCTTTTAGGTAAGTCCGGGTGGCAATCCATTACAACCAAGTGCAACAGGTATTTCCAGTTGCACTTGGTTATAATACCAATTGTATTCATTATATAGTTCAAAGAACAGACTGAAATGCAGCTATCTGATTAGACTATTTATAGTCTTATCATTGGTATAATACCAATGATATCTGCCCACTACTACATATCAAAACAAGCTGTAGAAAATATCTGGCTGGTTGATGCAACTTTGCTTACCTGCCGGCAGGTTGTTTATTGTCTATTGCCTGTTTGAATTTGGTATTACTCCTTTGTAGCCAGGTAATTATAATCTTCCAGCAGCTTTTCTAAAAAGTCGCCGGTCGTTAACATAGTGTCTATTTTAAGTACTTCTTTTACTTTATAAGCTACCCGGCTGGCGGTATCGAACTTATTGGTTTTGTGCAACTGGCTTACCACTGATTTTATGGCATTAATATCCCGGTCGCTCAGCCGCATTACTTCCGGAAACTGCACTTTGTAGCCGGTGGTATTTACTTCCTGGAAAATAGTATCCTGAATGCCGATTTTAATTTTGGTATTGATAACGGTGGTACCCGCTGCCATATCGCCAAAGCGCTGGCTTTGTTTGCTGATGGCAATTACCAGCACCACCAGCAGCCCGCAGAGGCCGGTAATAAATAGCTGAATCAGGATGATGTTTTTTTCCCAGTATGAGGCCGACATCCAGGCAAACAGCATTAGCATGGGAAGCCATTCCCATACCCTGAAAATCCAACGCATCAGGTACTGGCCCAGGTGAGGTTCGCCACCTTCAAGACTCATTACCCGCAGGCCCATTACCTTTTTACCCAGGCTTTGCCCGTTGTTGAAAACCTCCATGAGCAAATGGTAAAAGATATAGGGAATATCCACGCAAAAAATATCAATGCCTACACTGTCGAATACATTCAGGCGAATGCCTTCGTACAAAATATACCGCATACCAATGGCGTAAATTACCAGTATGGCAGTATCAATAAGGTAGGCAAGCAGCCGTTTGTGAAATTCGGCAATCTCAAAATCCAGGTTAATGTTGAAAGGGGTGCTGATGGCTACGGTGCTCATGGGCAGATTATAAATTGCAATGTACAAAGTACAGGATTTGTAAGAAGCATGCATTGCTTGTTTAAAACTTTCTTTGGAGCGCAAATCACAAAGGCTTCCCGTGTCATCCTGATTGTTGCAAACTGGAGGCAGATGGTTCACAGATTGGGCTTCTGTGAGCAGCATACTTAACGTGAAGTAGTTAATCAGCAGCATCCGGTACTTCCGGCACAAAATTTATAATTAGCTGCTAAACTACCTTTTATGCCAGCCGAAAACAAACAAAAATCAGAAGTCGACGGAAAACCTGTAGCCTCCTCCAACGACGGCACCGAACGCGGCTATAATGAAAAAAATCCAACCCAACAGCAGGGCGCTTTTGAACCGGATGGCGCTGATGAAGGGCCAAAGCCAAAAAACAAGGAGGAAGTAAGGAAATCATAAACGATGACGCTGCCTTTGCAGGAATCTTTACTTTTAGCGCTTTGCTACCGGGTAAATTTTTTGCAGTTTATGGGACGAAAGATCGTTTATATTATTAACCCTATATCCGGCACCGCTAACAAGGGAAGGCTGCAACAGCTAATTGAAAATGAAACAACAAAGGCTGGTATAGCATACCGGATTGTTCCTTCTGTGGCGTCCGGTAATTACCGCCATTTGCTTTCTGTAATAGCGGATGAAGGGATAACGGATGTGGTGGCCTGCGGTGGTGACGGAACAATTAATGCAGTTGCTTCCTCGCTAAAAAACATACCGGTAAATATTGGCATTTTGCCATTAGGCAGTGGTAATGGCCTGGCCCGCACAGCAGGCATTCCTATTAATCCGGCTGCTGCTTTACGAATAATTTTTAAAGGCAACAGCACTTTAATTGATGGGGTTCTGATTAATGGGCAGTTTAGTTGTATGCTAAGCGGCCTGGGTTTCGATGCCCAGGTAGCTCATCATTTTGCCCGGCATACCCGTCGTGGACTTTTTACCTATACGCAGGAGTCGGTGGTACAATTTTTTAAAGCCCGGTTCTATCCGTTTCAGATACGCCTGCCGGAGTTTACCTTTTTTACCGAAGCCTTTTTTATCAGCATTGCCAACAGCAATCAGTTTGGCAACAACTTTACCATTGCCCCCAAAGCCAGCCTTACCGACGGTTTGCTGGATATTGTGATTGTGCAGAAAATGAGTAAAGCAAGACTGCCTTTTGCCATACTGCGGCAAATACGGGGTAATAATGTGGTGCAGCAATTAGCCGACGACCTCGGCAAAAAGAACATCCTTTATTTTCAAACACCGAAACTACAAATTGGCAACCTGCGTTCGGCCCCGTTTCATATTGACGGCGACCCGAAAGAGACGACCACATTCTTTGACATTCAGATTGTGCCCGGGGCATTCCGGTTGCTAATGCCGTAAAAAAGTTATGAGTTATGAGAGATAAGATATAAGTTAAGGGCTGATAAAGAGAAAGATTTCAGACGGAAATATTTTATAGAAGCAAAGCAAATAATGATCAATAGAAGGATGAAAGGAAAAGATAATAAAAGCTATAGCATAAATGAAAGAAAAGTACGGAACGCAGTAACGGCGTACTGGGTAAATGAAAAGATACTGATCCTGTTTTCCTGTCTGATACCGCTTTTTATATTCAGCCAGCCGGCCTATCCCAGCTACCCTCAAAACTATTTCCGCACTCCGCTGCTAATACCCGTTTCCCTGGCCGGCAACTTTGGCGATCTGCGTAATAACCACTATCACATGGGCCTTGACTTTCGTACCGGCGGGCAGGAAAACGCAACAGTAATAGCTGCAGCTGATGGATATGTAAGCCATATACGGATTGAACCGTATGGCTACGGCCGTGCTATTTTCATTACCCATCCCAACGGTCTTACCACCTTATATGGCCACCTGAATGCCTTTTACCCGGAGTTGGAAAAGGCTACCAGACAAAAACAATATGCCACACAAAGCTGGCGGCAGGATATTGATTTTTTACCTGGTCAGTTTCCGGTGCGCAAAGGGCAAATGGTTGCCTGGAGCGGCAATACCGGCAGCAGTGAAGGCCCACATCTGCATTTTGAAATACGGGACAGCGGCCTGGCTGCTGGACGCAATCATAACCCACTGCTGTTTGGCCTGGGCATAGCCGACGGCATACCACCGGTATTATACCGGGTAGGAATTTTTAACCGCAACGTAAGTATCTATGAAAGTTCGCCAAATGTGTACCGGCTGCAAAAGAAGAAATCGAAAGGCGAAGTCTTTTATGCACCTGCAGATACGCTGTTAAAAGTACCGTACGGAAAATTTAGTTTTGGGCTGGGTATGGAAGACAAAACTGATCAGTCATTCATGTTTGGTGTTTATAAAAGCTGCCTGTATGTCGACAGCGTTTTGCAGTGCCGCTTTGTGATGGACAAATGCAGATATGAAGAAAGCCGCTACATTAATGCCGGCATCGATTATTACACAAAACTAAACGGCGGCAGTTACATGCAGCACCTCAGCCGCCTTCCCGGCAACCATGCACCTTTTTTCAATACCGCTGCTGGTGATGGGTTGATAGAATTATTGGATGACAGTATCCACATTGTAGAAGTAGTTGTAAATGATGTAGCCGGAAATGAATCACAGTTGCGGTTTAAAATCAGAAGGGACAGCAGCATTTATTTCAGGCCAAATGTTAGCGGGCCTGTGGTGCAGAAGCTACTACCTGGCCGTACCGAAATTTTTCAGAATAATCAGGTGAAAATGTTGCTGGGTGAAACCGCTCTGTACGATACAATATCATTGCAATACCGGAGTTTTAGTGCTATTTCCCCGGCCATGTCTGCCGTACAGGTTATCGGCGATTACCGGCTACCCGTGCATGATTCCTTTACCCTTAGTATAAAACCGATTGCTCCGCTGCCGGACAGTATACGTAATAAAACGGTGATGGTAATGACAAGCAGCTTTAAAAGCAATGCGCAGCGCTGCATCTGGAACGACGGTTGGGCCGAAGCCAAATGGAATAATTTCGGATTTTTTAATTTAAAATATGATGACGTAAAGCCAACGCTCAGGCCGGTAAATGTGTACGACAGCGCTACATTTGTAAAAGACCAGCGGCTGGTGTTTGATGCTTACGATGAAACCGGTGACCTGCCATCTTTCAACGGCTATATTGACGGGCAATGGATTTTGTTCCGGCAAAAAAATGACCGCTATACGTATGATTTTGATGACCGCTGCCTTCTCGGCTGGCATAATTTAGAAGTAAGGGCAAAAGATATAGCTGGAAATGAAACGGTTTACTCATGCAGCTTTTACAACGGCAGAAATAATTGAAAAACAATGCGGGTTAAACATTGTGATACAATGGGCACTCACATAGCTACTATTAATTTGAATACATCACTAATCTTTGGAGACAGGAATAATTTTTCCATTCATTACCGGACTTATCCCAACGAATACAATCATACTTCTACGGATCTAATGGCGATTTGCCATATAATCATAAATAATACCTTAATTGGACAGCCTGACGAAGCCTGTTATTTGCCGACTTGGCTTTTTAGTTTAACTAAAAGAAAAAATCATATTATTGACACAGAACACTTGCTTTTTCCAAAAGCGTTTGAAGGTCTATCCAATAGAGAAATTTTTGAGACTATTTTCAAAGCAAATCAGTTGGATGAAGAGTTTCACCCTGACTTCCTTTATTTACCACAACTTGACAGCGTGATTTGGAGTAACCATTCTTTTACTCTTGATGAGACTATTGACAATTACTTGTTTTACTTCTATGTGAAGGATAACCAAATCACTTTTCTTATTGAAGATGAAACCGGAAGTCTCAAAAGCAATCAAAGAAGCTACAAATTTCTTTTTCACACTATACTACTTGATCTATTCTTCAGGACAGTGGAAGAGATTACAGTTTTTCTGACACAGCATTATCCATACTTAAAAGACAATATCAGTACAAGGACTTTTAACAGAAGCTGACATTTGCTCACAATGGCGCAGGGCTTCTGCCCTGTGCCGGTTTGTTACTTATGTTCAGGCGGCATAAATATAGCAGAAAAATAACAGGTATGTACATGCCGGGAGACCTGCACAAGGATGATATGACAAACACTTTTAAATCAAATAAAATTACCGGTTCCAACTATGTCACATCTAACCATTGGTAAGCAGGCTCCCTTATTTACAGCCAAAGACCAGGATGGAAATGCCATCAGCTTAAAAGATTTTAAAGGCAAAAAATTAGCTGTTTATTTTTATCCGAAGGACGATACACCAGCCTGTACAGCCCAAGCCTGCAACCTGCGGGATAATTATCAGTTGCTGCAACAGAACGGTTACGAAATTATTGGTATAAGTCCGGATACCATAAAAAAGCATAAGAAATTTGAAACCAAATATAGCTTGCCGTTCAGGCTGGTGGCAGATGAAGAACACTGCATTGCAGATGCGTATGGCGTATGGGGCTTAAAGAAATTTATGGGCCGGGAATACATGGGTATCATTCGCACAACTTTCCTGATAAATGCAAAAGGAAAAATAGAACGCATTATTTCTACAATTAATACAAAAGAACATACACAGGATATTTTGCAGGCATAAATATTTATACTTAGCTGCAGCTAATCTTCATTGGAAAGTAACCATTGAATATCCCCGGTCAGTTTCTGCATCTCCAGCGGCAGGGTGGCATTGTACACGCCGCGTATCCTGCCTTTACGATCTATCAGCACCGCATTCTCCGTATGCAAAAATGATTTGCTATCCTTTGCATAGCCCGTTTCCTCGTCGGCAAAATAGGAGCGTCGGGCAAGCTTGTAAATACTGTCTTTGTTGCCCGTAAGCAGCCACCACTGTTTGCTGTTAATGTGGTGCTCCAATGCATAATGAGCCAGTTGTGGTACGCTGTCCGTATCAGGCGTTACGCTGTGCGAAAGCAGGAGCACATCCCCGTTATTGATATTAGCGTTGGCTACTATTTGTAAGTTTTCCATCATCCGCGGGCAAATGCTACCACATTTCGTAAAGAAAAAAGAAGCTACATATATTTTTCCGTCGACATTCTTATCTGTAATAGTTTGGCCATGTTGATTGGTAAATTGAAATGGGGTAATGGTATGAATGGAATGGTATCCTGTATCATTGGCGGAAAGCCAATGTGGCATAAAATCAGGCGTATTATAAAAAGGAAGCGCCGTTATTTTTTGCTTCGGTACCGTGCAGCCAAATGACACAACTATGATCCCTGCTAACATATACCAGATGAAAACAGACTGCGGAAAATATCTGGCTGGCTTACGCTTATCTGGTAATCGCTGATTATCCATTGCCTGTTGAAATTTGGTTTTATTGTTTAGTTGTACTGTCATTATTAATACAAAGTTTTCGTCCGATAAGGCCGTATGATTTGCCTCCTTTTATCACGTAATTGGCTCTTAATTTTCCATCACTCCACCACATTTGCTGCAGGCCATCTTCCCGGCCCTGCTGGTAGTGCATACGCCGGTATAACTGGCCGGTTTCATCCCATTCGGTCACCTCCCCTTCGTATTCGTCATTCGAAAAATGGTAGCAGAATTTGGGTTTACCACCGGGCCACCATCCTTTATGAATGCCTTCTTTACGCCCGTTTTCGTACCAGCGTTCTTCCATCAATTGCTGTTTATTATACCAGCTACGCTGCCAGCCCGTTTCCTTTCCATTTACAAATGCACCCGAAAACGCTGTATCACCACTGGAAAAAAGCGAATACACATGGCCGGAAAATTTTTGCTGCCGGTCATACAAGAAGCCACTATGCCTGTTAAATAAAGTATCAGTTACTTTCCGGTAAACAGCAGGTATTACATTCATTGCCGGCTCATCGGTACCGCTGCTGATGCAGCCATACAAACACACGGTTAGCAGCAGGTTACTGGCTAACTGTACCGGGAGTGCCATAAAATGCGTTGCCATTGATGTAAGGATCAGTACTGGTAATGTGATAATGATAAATACCATTCGGATACTCCGCCGTAACGGTAGTGTGGCCATGGTAAACGTCCAGATCGGCGTTGGTAATAGTACGGCTATTTTCCACCGGGCCATATATCGGGAAGCCGTCCAGCAAAAAACCCAGAAGTGCATTGGCTCCTTTAGTAGTGGTAAGGTAGTAGGGTTCTACATGATAGTGGTACATATTGGTTGGCGTAGGATGCCCGCCATATAAATCAAAACCATATATTTCATTAGTAAGCGGTGTACGGCCGGCGGCATACTGATTAAAAAAGGGTACACCGTTGAGTGACACCCCTATTGGCCCCCCCGGTGTTTGGGATACAGTAGCAGCAGCTGCCGGTTTCATCGGTATTTTAAAAGTATAGTTCTGCGCTGCAATAATATTTGGATTTGGAGCAAACCCCGGGCGGGTATCATTTACATATAAAGTACTTTCCCACTGCGTGTTTTTGTAGTAAGGACTTTTATGATCGGGTCGGCCATTGGATTTGATAACGATGAAGTTGCCTTCGACATAGATATCGGTAGCGCCGTATATTTTTTTATACACATCAGGCACCGCAGTCGTAGCACCGCCGCCGGTGTTGTTGTCATTTTTTTTGCAGGCTGCCGCACCCAATAAAAGGAGGATGGCAAAAAAGGGGAATCGCTTCATGATAAGTGTTTTAAGTTGTTGGTTTTTAAATAAACGGTTATGATTTTACGTATTAGGAGTCGGGGCTACCTGTTCGTGCAGGCGCAAATGCTCATGCATACCTGGGCGGCCGGGTGGTGGCGGGGGCGGCATAAACTCCCTTTCAAACGTTTCAAACCGGTCGAATGCAGGAGCCGCTAATACACCTCGTAAAGCATTTTTCCTGGCATCGATTATTTTATCTATCGCTTCCTTTGCGGGTGGTGCCGTTTTATTATTTTCCACCAAGGCGTCCAGTTCGTTATAAAACAAATAGAAGATATTATGAATGTTCGCCATTTGTGAAGCCAGTGGAACTACATACAAATTCAATTTAATACTGTCTTTTTTCCAGCGTTCGGTAAGTGGCGGCGGCGGCTTCAGCGGGGCGCCGGGACTGGGCTGGGCCACCAGCATCGTGGTTAGCAGCAAGGACAAGCTGCTGAGGATTGTTTTTTTCATGTATTTGTTTTTATTGAAGTAAAGTTCTTTTAGTTGGAACCCTCGGGCCGGTTGCCAGGGCCGCGGCCTGGCGGGGGAGGGGCATTGTCTGGCGGCGGTGCATGCAACACATCCCGGATAACACGATCAAACAGGCCGATTTGTTGCGGGTGAAGCAACATGCGTAAGGTCAGAAAGTGGTTAAATGTTTCTATATCAATTTTCGACTGGCAAACACCGATCTGCTGAGCCAGCGTATCAATCCTTATACTGCCGGGCTGGCTCAGTTGGTCAAACAACTGATCTTTTAATTGCCGCATTTCATCTTTAAACATCCTGATGCGGTTAAAATGCCCGGTGCGTAAACTGTCAAAAGCTTTAATCTGTGCCTCGTCCAGCAGCAGGGATGTAACCAGGTAATTTCTGGCATCGCCCCTTGGTGCGACATTGTCTGAATGCGCTGTTTTTAGCCAGATGGTGGCAAGCAGTGTAATATTTAGGATGACTAATATAACGACCAGCCCTATGAGCCATTTTCCCCTGGTATTCATCTTAATAGGTTTGTGATATGGAAATAGAATACTCGGTAGCTACCCGGGCTGCATCACTGGCACCTGTTTTTTCTGCTGCAGTATAATGGAACAGGGTAAAAATATTTGCAATGGCTACGATGCTTAGTACCATGGCCAGGCGCCACACCCATTGCTGCTGCACAGGATTGTTTACCTGCTGAAGCCGGTTCAAAATTTTGCTATACAAAAAAGGATTTGCTTCCACTTGTTGCAAGCCATCGAGGCTGTGCAACGTTTCTGCTACTTTTTCAGGTACTGTTTTCATGCGTAATGTTTTTGATAATAATCCTTTAATAACTTCTGCAAATTGGTTTTAGCCCGGTATAACAATGATTCTACTGCACCTTCTGTCATTTGCAGAATAGAGGCAATCTGGTACTGGCTTAGCTGTTCTGTTTTTTGCAGCAGGAAGGCAGCCGCCTGCTGGGATGGTAGCTGGTTGATGGCTTTAAACAATATGGCGGCCGTTTCCTTTTGCTCGGCTGCTACGCCGGGATGATGAAAATCAGGCACTTCTTCATTGATGTGTGCTGAACCAAAAAAACGGCTGATCGCATGTGCCGGATTCCTTCTTTTTTTCCGGCGCAAAAAATCAATTGACTGTGTTACAGCAATCCGGTATAGCCAGGTGGCCAGTGTGGCATCGCCCCTAAACTGGTGTATCTGCTGATAAGCTTTCACAAATACTTCCTGTGTAATATCTTCCGCATCGGTCTCATTTTGTAAAAAGGATAGTACCGTATTATAAATCTTGTTTTTATGCAACTCCACTACCTGCTCAAACACCTGTGCCTGCCCGTTTTGCAATGCATGTATTATTTCTTTTTCCTGCAATTGCGCTTAGTGTTTATGTTTAGACGGTGATAGTAAATAATTCCTGCGGCAACAAACTTTTTTTATTTACAGAGCGTACCAATTTATAAAACAGAACAACTCCTTCTGTATGCAGAGCAAATAACCGTAAGTGTAAGAGACATATCGAATAGAATCAAGGCTGCTATTTATTGTGAATATTAGCCTGTCAAACCCATGCCCTTGTTGTGTGTTTTCCACTAACAAGACTCTCACCCTTTCGTTACCAGCATTTGTAGATGCCTAATCAGGTATTTGTAAGGGTGTTGGTGAAGAACGCTTAATAGCGGCAAGGGTATGATTAACCGGCTCCCCAATTAACTGAATCTCTTATCAAACGTTTCATACACGCCTGACGAGTAACTTTACATCTTTGTTGTATAGACTTTATGGCTTAGAAACGTTTTAATACTACAGCCTGAAGCTCCTATTTATATCATTTATTTGGAAGCACATCTTACGTACCACAACTCTACGATCCACTATAGCCTGTATGGCAGCGGGCCATTATTACTTTGCCTGCATGGTTATAATCATAGTACCCGGTCGTTTGGCTTTTTAGTAAAAAGGCTGCAGCACCGTTTTACTTTGTTAGCTATCGATTTACCTTATCACGGGCTAACCGTCTGGAAAGAAAAAAGGCCTTTCACTCCAGCCGATTTACACGCAATTGTATTACAAATACAGCCGGGGGCAAATAAAATAATACACTTGCTGGGATATAGTATGGGTGGCAGGATTGCGCTGGCTTATTTTCAACAATATCCTGCAGCTATAAAAAGCATAGCACTTATTGCACCGGACGGCCTGCGCACCAATCCCTGGTACCGGGCGGCTACCCGTACCCAATTAGGAAAAAAAATTTTTCATAATACCATGCACAATCCTACTTGGCTATATCGCCTCATCCGCACCACCGATCGGTTTAAGCTGGCCAAAAAAGGACTGACAACTTCGGCTATGTATTTTTTAGGAAATGAAGAGGGTCGCATGCAATTGTATAACCGCTGGACCAGCCTTAGCCTTTTCCGGCCGCAGCTTCGGGTCATCCATAAATTATTATCAAAATACGAGGTACCGGTACAAATGCTGTTCGGTAAAACCGACCCGGTGATTTCCTGGAAAGATGGCATGCGTTTTCAGAAAGGATGTCCGCAGTGGCTGCACGGAACCATTATACCGGCAGGCCATTTTTTAATGCACGAACGATACGCCGATGACATTATGAAATTGCTGCCGGAACGATAATGCACACTCTTAACCTTTATCCTCCACAGCGGATTCGGATCAAATCAAACACATAAAAATATTTAATGTATAGATCAGTGTTCGCTGTCTAAACCAACGTTCCTTTTTCTGATCCCGTATATATTTGAAAATGGTTCTCATTATTCCGGTAATTTTTCTTTTTATTTTATATGCCTGTCTCATTGCTTTTTACCGCAATGGCTGGCGGCATTTGCCGGAATTTTTTGTGGAAAAAAAAGACGGATACACAGCCCCCGTTGCGGTTATCATTGCTGCCCGTAACGAAGCTAAAAATATAGCTGCCTGCCTTCATTCATTGCTGGCGCAAACCTACCCGGCCGGCCTTTCACAAATCAGGATTATTGATGATTTTTCTACAGATGATACAGCAGCCATTGTACAGTCATTTGCAGCAATGCATCCACAGATACAACTGGTTACTTTACAGGAGCCATCCAATCATCAATCCTATAAAAAAAGAGCAATTGAAGCAGGGATTGCAGCTACAACAGCACCGCTCATTATCGCCACGGATGCCGATTGTACCTTTCATCCGCAATGGATAGAAACAATGATTCAGTATCAGCAGCAAACGGCTGCACAGTTTATAGCTGCACCGGTCAGTTATATTACGGAAAATAATACACTGTCTGTCTTTCAAACGCTTGATTTTATGACATTGCAGGGCATTACCGGCGCATCGGTTTACCGGCGGTTTCATACCATGTGTAATGGCGCCAATCTGCTGTACACCCGACAGGCATTTATGGATGTAGATGGTTTTACCGGCATTGACCACATACCCACCGGCGATGATATGTTGCTGATGTATAAAATTTACCGGCAGCACCCGCGGCAGGTATTTTATTTAAAAAGTAAAACAGTCATTGTAGCTACGGCAGCAGCACATAGCTGGCGGGCATTTTTAAATCAACGTATCCGCTGGGCCAGCAAAGCTGTGCATTACGGTGACAAGCGGATCTTCTGGACATTGTTATTAGTATATGTATTCAATGTTTACTTCGTAGTATTGGTAATTGCTGCTTTTTTCAATTTAAAATACTTGGTTGTTTTAGTGGACCTGCTTGTTGCAAAAACACTTGTTGAACTTTGGTTTCTTTATCCGGTGGCCCATTTCTTTCATAAAAAGAAATGGCTGTTGCCATTTCCATTTTTGCAATTGTTACACATACCGTACACGATTATTGCAGGCTGGCTGGGCCGTTTCGGCTCGTACCAGTGGAAGGGAAGACGAATAGGCAAATCTGCAAATTAGCAAATGACTCAATTGCTCAATGAATACAAAATATAAATACGGTGGTTGCAGTTAAATATATTAGGCCCTGAAAGACAACCATATACCGTCAGCACAGTACCAAGCCATATGACAGCATATTAAATGAAATATAATTGTATTCATCCCATGTATTATCCCAATCATCCCATCTTATCCCAGTTTAATACAATTCCTGTATGACAATCCCTGTATGGCGCCGCCTGCGCAAAAGCAAGAGTGCTATGGCTGGCCTGATTATTATTTTCGGGACGGTACTGGCAGCCATTTTTGCTTACATCGTTGCGCCCGATGCTTCACCTTACGCTAACCGCCAGGTAGTAGAAATAAGCCGTAAAAAGCCCGGTGGCCGGCAGCAATTTCTGCTACTGCCCAAAGAACGCCAGCCCCGGCCAACGAGTTTTTTTAACAGGTTGCTGAATGGGAGGGAAGAGGAATACCGTTACCTGCCTATCAGCCGTTACAAGATCGAAAAGGATTCCATCATCGTAGAAAAATATATAGATGAAGGCATTACGGAACGGCAGGCATTCGGGTTGCAAAATATCAGTAATGGCAGGCAGGTTGAGGATATGATTGTTACCAAACGTTTTTACCTGGGCACCGATAATTTTGGCCGGGATATTCTGAGCCGTTTACTCATTGGCACAAGGGTTAGCCTGGGTGTGGGGTTTATTGCAGTTATTATTTCATTAAGTATCGGTGTCCTGTTAGGCGCACTGGCCGGTTATTTCGGCGGCCGCACGGACAACCTAATTATGTGGCTGATTAATGTGGTATGGAGCATTCCAACGCTATTGCTGGTGTTTGCCATTACGCTGGCATTGGGCAAGGGCTTTTGGCAGGTGTTTGTTGCCGTAGGCCTTACCATGTGGGTAAATGTAGCCCGGCTGGTACGGGGACAGGTTCTAAGCATTAAAAATTTAGAATATATTGAAGCAGCCCGAGCCTTGCAGTTCAGCCATAGCCGAATTATTTTCCGGCACATTCTGCCCAATATTGCCGGGCCTGTTCTGGTAATTGCCGCAGGCAACTTTGCATCGGCCATCGTAATTGAAGCCGGCCTCAGTTTTTTAGGCGTAGGCGTGCAGCCGCCGCAGCCAAGCTGGGGACTGATGATTAAAGAAAATTATAATTTCATTATTACTAATAACCCGGCACTGGCACTGGCACCGGGGCTTGCGATTATGCTACTGGTACTGGCATTTAATTTACTGGGAAATGGATTGCGGGATGCACTGGATGTAAGAGGGTAAGACCGAAAGACGGAAAGACCGGAAGACAGAAAGACCGGAAGACAGAAAGACCGGAATGTCTGGAAGCATAAAGACCTTTGAATACCATAAACTTCAACTGAAAAGATTAAATTTAATTTCGGCTTTACTATTCAGCAATTTTTAAAATCACAATTCAAAAATCCTAAATCATAAATTGCTTCGGTATTTCTCCGTTTTTTCATCTGCCGTTATATCGGCATTACTTCTTATTTGTATTTGCAGGTTTGTAATCCACTCATGGCAGCCTTGTTGTTGCAGGTGTTCATTTACCTGATGTATCACTTGCATTACTTCTGCATACGTACCTTCCAAGACAGTAGCAAACGCATTCACTTCATGTTTAATACCCGATCGCTGAATAATAGCGATGGCTTCATCCACCCAGGCATACGGATGCCGGTCCTGTGCAAGTGGCACTATTTGTATGGAAGCATTAATGAGATAGTTGTGCATTAAGAATTTAGAATGAAATTCATTTTATTGGACTACTTCCTTTTGCCCATTTGTATTTTAAATTCGTTTACACACTTTCGCTGTTTTCAAAGGACGGTGTCGCTGTAAGTGCATTTAATTTTGGAATGCGAAACAAGCGACTCCGTCCTATTCGCTAATTGCCTGATTTGTATCTTGTATTCATTTGTCTGTTGCGTATTGCCCATTTGCCTTTTACATTCCCCCACGGCCACCACCCATAGTGCGTATCATCTGCCGCATACCGCCGGGCATATTGGGTGCACCCGATCCAAACTTGCTTAAATTGTAAGTAAAGGAAAGCAGTAAATAACGCTTTAATACGTTATAAGTCTGGTCTTCGATGTAGTTACCGTTGGTGTTGCGGGTAACGCCCTGGTTCTGGTTCAGCAGGTCGTATATGTCCAGCCGTATTTGTCCTTTTTTATTCTTAAAAATACTTTTGGCAATATTTGCATTCCACAAAAATATTTTAGGGTTAAAACCTGCAGCACGACCGGTATTGAGCGTATAGTCAATATCATTTTCTACCGTAAAGCCACCGGGTATGTACCAGTTCATATCCAGCCCGTAGTTGTGGCTGAAGTAGCTGTTATTTTGGGTGCTTTGTAAAGAGTACGTAGTGTTGTACCAGGTAACGCCTGCATTCAGGCTTACGTCAAACAATTCTTTGTAGGTATAATTAAGCGATGGCCGTTCGGTGATGGTGAGGGTATTAATTTTATTTTCTTCCGAAAATAGTTTATCCTTATTAAATAACAGGTTGATATTGTGATTAAAATTAGCATTGGTGCTAAGGTTAAGGTTGGCTTTTAATTTGGCAATTTTTACCGGGAATCCTAACGAGCCGGTTGCGTTGGCATTATAGGTTCCGTTTACATTGGCATAGCGGGTCAGGCGGTTACCTACCCGGCCAATGCTATCATCGTTTACAATTTTGTTGAATGTCTGAGAAGCGTTTAGAAAAAGGAAAAAACTTTTTTGTGTATAGGGGTCAAATACACTGTAGTTAATGCGAACGTTATTGGTAAACTCCTGCTTCAGATTCGGATTACCCTGGGTTACATTCAGCGGGTCGGTACTGTCGCGGATGGGTTGCAGTTGCGCCACCGATGGCTGGCGGGTAGTACCATTGTAATTAAGTCTGAAATTTTTGTAGCTGTTGGGCCTTATTTGCAACATGACCGTAGGCAACACATTAAAAAATGTTTGCCTGATGTTTTGATTTTTGGCCTGTATCAGGCTTTGCAGTTCCGACTCCTGAAAATTCAGTCCTACAGAGTAATTCCAGAGTTTCCGGTTTTCACGGTAATTCAGGCTACCACCGGAGTAGTCATAATTATTATCAAAATAGTTGGTAAGCGATTGGTTAATACGGTCATAACGGCCTGTAGCTTTATTGTAATCAAATGCCTTCCGGTCGCTGGTGCTACCGTTATGATTGTGGTAAGCATTTACTTCAATCAGGGAGCGCCTGCTCATTGGTTCCGTGTAGCTTACGTTGATACCATAATTGCTGGAAACCGCATCGGTTGTGTTAATGCGGTTGATGGTATCGTAAGAAACAGCCCCACTCATTGTATTGCGTGGTGTAATGGCATATTGGTTACCATCAGCATTACTTTGGTTACGGCTGCCACTTAGCTGGGTTGTAAAAGTACGGCCCCTCTTAGCGAAGCGGTGCCTGAATAATGCCGTAACGCCTGCATTATAACCTTCATTGTCAGTGTTGGCTGTGTTGGTTCCCGCTGAAAGCATTAACTCTTTCGGGCTACGGGTAGAAAAATCATAATGGCTGCGGGTATTGGTAGTCTGGTAGGTAAAGTAAGGCGTAACTTTTACAGAATTAGATGAATCCATCTTCCAGTCAACAGACAAATTGAACCGGTGATTATTGTTGTCCCGGGTGGTTGTCCCGGGTTCAGTATAAATCTGAGAAGAGTCGGTGCCATTGCCTTGTAAATATTCCCGGCGGGTAACGTATTGTTTCAGCAGGTGCGTATTGTTGAAAAAGTAACTGCTGTTCAAGTCCAGTTTTTTATTCTTGAAATTATTATAGTTGAGGCCAACGGCATTGGTATTGGTAATACCCTGGCCGCTTCCGCCAAAGCCGGAAATATTCAGGCCATTACCGCTGGTAATTGTACGAAGATTGCCACCCGAACTGCCACCGCTTCCGCCACCACTAAAGCTCAGTGCATCCATAATACTGAAGCCTTGTTTGTTGACGTTATTGCTCTGGGCAATTAAGGAAAGCTGTTCGCCTTTTTTAAAACTATTGATATTGGTGCTAAAATCATAGCGGTCCCTGGTACCATATCCGCCGGATACTTTACCAAAAATACCGACCCGTTTATCTGCTTTTAGGGTAAGGTTAATAGTAGGTTCACTGTTGCCATCATCAAACCCGGTAAAATCGCTTTTGTCGCTTTTCTTATCATACACCTGTACCTTATTTATCATATCGGCCTGCAGATTTTTAGTTGCAAGCTTCGGATCGTTGGTAAAAAATTCTTTTCCATCGACCATTACTTTGGTAATTGTTTTTCCGTTAGCCGTAATGGTACCATCTTTTTCTACTACAATACCCGGTAATTTTTTCAGCAGATCTTCTACTGATGCATTGACTTTAGTTTTAAAACTGCCTGCATTGAATTCAATAGTATCCCCTTTTATAACAATTGGCTCTGCCGTCACCGTTACGTTCATGCCACTGTTTAAAGATGTCAACGGAATAGTGCCTGCATCAACCTGCTTTACTGCATCCGTTATGGAGAATTTTTTATAATACGTATTGAAACCGGTATAGGAAACCATTAGTACGTAATTGCCTGCATCCAGCCGGGTTACAGAAAAGCTTCCCTGGTCGTTGCTTCTGGCAAAAGAAATAAGCGAGGAATCGGATGCCTGCACCACACTGATAGTAGCATTCGCCAGCGGCTTTTTAATAGCCGTATCAGAAACGGTTCCTTTGATAAGGCCGCTTTGAGCGGATGCAGCCAGGGAAAAAATACCGGAAATAAGCAGTAGTAGAAAGTATTTCATAAGTTAAACAGTTGAAGGCAGGATAGGAATCGGGCAAAGCTATCTATACAGGTACCGCAAAACGGTTAACAATAGAAGGAATTTTGTTAATTCTCGTTAATGATGATCGTCAATCGTGAATCGCCAATCATTTTCGTGAATCGCCAATCATTTTTGTGAATCATCAATCGTGAATAGTGGTTGCGGTTCGGCATTTAAAATAATTTATGAACTTTGGTCTGTATAATGCCTCCTGAAAAGGAGCAGAAAATACCGAAGCGTAATGAAAGCATGATTATTTTGAACCATTCACGATTGACGATTGACGAAAAAGAGCCACCCTGTTACGGATGGCTCTTTGTTTGATAAACGTATTTGGGATCAGATTATCCTTTATAATTACCGGCGTTGGCGTTTGGTAGGGAAATAGTTTCCGCTCTTACGGCTATTGCCCTCAGGTGAACCAAAATAAGTCATAGCGCAACGAAAGCCAACGGTATTTGCCGATTGATCTTCCTGTAAGTAACGGCGGGTACCGGGACTAAGCCAATAAGGCATATCCAGCCAGCTACCACCTTTTATTACGCGGCTTTTATCGCTGATAAGGGTAGTAATACCAGAGCCATAAGAAACACCACTTAAACTATCTCCATCCAGGTAGTTAATAGCTTGCGCACGCTGGTAATTTACACGATGTTCCAGCATGCTATCCGGTTCCAATTCATATTTAGGCCGGTTAACAGCTACCCCATTTACACTATCTCTTACATAAGCTGTTCCATCAGAAGTTTTACTCAGGCGTTTAAATGTATTACCCCGGAAATAGTTAAAGTCATCACCCACTTCATATGTCTGCGGGCGGTACACATCTTCTACCCACTCGCTTACGTTACCACTCATATTATACAGGCCAAAACCGTTTGCATAAAAAGATTCAACCGGTGCAGTAATGGCAGCACGGTCATTCAGACCACCGGCCACACCCATCAGGTCGCCGTTTCCACGTTTAAAATTGGCCAGCATAGCACCCTGCCAGGCGCCACGGCGGCTATCCCGCAGTCCATTGAAACCACCATTACTCCAGGCATATACCTGTTTATTGCTAATCAGTTCCTCGCCGCGGCCTTTCTCTTTTTTACGGGGCTGTGGGTTTAGATTTACATATCCCAATGCGGCATACTCCCATTCTGCTTCTGTAGGCAGGCGATAATCAGGACTAAGGATACCATCTTCAAAAGTAACATGTGTACGGGGTGTACCATTTGAATTAGTAAGCCCTGACTTTTTGTTTCTGGCTGCTTTTCCGGGAGCCGGGTCATCACTAAGTCCGATCAGGTATGATTTTGTATTGAACGCTTCTTCCCCTTTACCATTCAGGGTCTGGCCTTTAATTTCATTGGCATTAATAAAACCCGGTTTTGCTAATGCCAGTTCATTTACCCTATCCGTACGCCAGATGCAAAAATCGTGTGCCTGTTGCCAGGTTACACCCACAACCGGGTAAAAATTATATGCAGGGTGGCGAAAATAATATTCCACATAGGGCTCATTGAATGCCAGCTCACTGCGCCAAACAAGTGTATCAGGCAGGGCAGCATCCAGAATGGCCTGGTTTCTTGGTTCAGCTTCCGGATCAAACACCTGGCTCAACCAATACATATATTCCCGGTAGTGTACATTCGCCACTTCGGTTTTATCAATAAAAAAAGAATTGACCGTTACCCGTTTAGGAACGTTATTCCAGTCGCTCATTACATCTTCCTGCGTAGCACCCATCGTAAAAGTGCCGCCCTGTACAAACACAAGGCCCGGGCCGGCTTTTATATCTTTCGGCTTGGCTACCTGAAAACCGCCCTGGTTTTTATCATTATAATTCCAGCCGGTAGCACCGGAAGTTTCCGGCTTCTTTTTAAAAACTTTGCACGAACTGAAAACGATCATGCTGCTTATTAGCATTACTGCCGGGGCAACTCTCATTATATACATCAAAGATGGTTTTGAATGATTAAACGCTTGGCAATCGCCGGATATTGTATGATTATTGGTAGCGAATGTAGTAATTCTTTCTGAAAACCTTTTGCCTGCCTGCCGGGAATTTAGTTATGAAATAATTATAATAGTTGAAAGAGAACAAGATCTGATCATCAGTGAAATGGAAGTTGTTAATGTAATGGTGAAATTTTGGTTTCCGGCTTATTGCAGCAGGCTGGCAGTTTAATGATAAATAATAAAAAGGAGTACTGGTCAATCGTTAATGGTGTATTGACCGTATAATGGATGCTTCTTTTCGACAATAACCTTCTTTTCGACAATAACCTAATATTGACTGCGTTTATCTATCAAAAAAAATCCACTGTAAAATATGCACGTTTTAAAAAACACTACATACATTGCAGTATTAAATCATTAATTCAGTATAGCTTATAGGCTCACCTTTACTTCAACCTGTTTATTAAATTTGCGGCAGCATCTAAAATACTATTTTAGCCCGCTGTTTGCTTGTACCCAAAACAAATACTGACTAATGAGACTTAAACTTAAAACTGCTGCATTTTTTTGTGCTGCTGCTATTTCAACCGAAGCATTTTCTCAGGCAGAGCCTATCAATGTAGTAACTTCCGCTGTTCCCTTCCTTCGTATTTCACCGGATGCCCGCAGTGGTGGAATGGGCGATATGGGTATTGCCACTTCGCCCGACGCCAACTCTTCTTTCTGGAATATTGCTAAAACACCATTTGCAACCCAAAAAGCCGGCGTATCACTTACCTACACTCCCTGGCTTAAAGATTTAGGGGTAAATGATGTATTCCTGGCCTCGCTTGCCGGTTACTATAAATTAGATGATCAATCAGCTGTTTCCGCTTCACTTCGATATTTCAACCTGGGTACTATTCAGTTTACCGATTTCTCCGGAACGGATATTTCTACCGGTAAGCCTACTGAATTGGGTATTGATGCCGGTTACAGCCGTAAGATTACAGATAAGTTAGGAGTGGGGGTAGCATTGCGTTATATCAACAGTAACCTTACCAGGGGCTATGCTTCCAGTACCGGTGTTACGTACAAGGCAGGCAGTGCAGTAGCCGGTGATCTTTCCTTTTTTTATGATAACACAAATGATCAGGGAACAGGATTTCGGGCAGGATTGGCATTCAGCAATTTAGGGTCTAAAATTTCCTATACCAACGATGCCAACCAGCGGGATTATATACCTGCAAATATGGGTATAGGCGTTTCAAACACTTTTACGATTGACGCAAACAGCAAGCTGATGCTGGGTATTGAGGCAAACAAATTATTGGTTCCGACTCCACCGCTTGCTACCGGCGACGTAACAACCGATTCGACCCGTTTATTTAATTATCGCTCCAAAGGCCTGATCAGCAGTTGGTTCTCTTCCTTTGGCGATGCAGGCAGTGCAGGCAGTGAATTAAAAGAAGTACAGGTTAGCCTGGGTGCAGAATTTAATTATGCCGATCAGTTTTTTGCACGTGCCGGTTATTTCTTTGAAGATAAAACAAAAGGAAACCGCAAATTTTTTACCGCTGGTGTTGGTATTGTGTACAATGTATTCGGCTTAAATTTTTCGTACCTGATCCCTTCCGGTAATGGTGTAAACCGTAATCCATTATCGAATACGCTGCGTTTCAGCCTGGTATTCAATTTTGCAAATACCGCCCAATAAATCTTACTGATACTTTATTATAAAAGGCGAAGTGTAAAAACTTCGCCTTTTCTTTTTCGCCTTCTCCTTTGAAGGGCTCATCAAATTCCTTCAAAGGTTTTGATTAAATTATAATGACTTTCAGTTTAACCTTTTAATTTTCAATGCAGGTGTGGGTAAGGTCTGCATTGGCGGATAAACTATAAGGGTTTGGTGTTTAACAATTTTCCTTTTTCTTCGCAGCATGTATAGAACCGGATTTGGCATCGATTTTCACCAGCTAACAGAAGGCCGGGAATTTTGGCTGGGCGGCGTACAAATTGAACATACAAAGGGTGCTTTAGGACATAGCGATGCGGACGTATTACTTCATGCAATCTGCGATGCTTTATTGGGAGCACTTGCTTTGGGTGATATCGGTACTCATTTTCCTGACACTGACACTGCATTTAAAAATATCGATAGTAAAATTTTACTCCGGAAAACGTATATGCTGGTTCAGGAAAAAGGCTATCATCTGATAAATCTTGATAGCACCATTTGCCTGGAAAAACCGAAGATTAAGCCGTATGTTGCTGCCATGCAGGCAATAATTGCCGGCTTGTTACAGGTAACAATAGACGACATTTCTATAAAGGCAACCACTACCGAAAAAATGGGCTTTGCCGGCCGGGAAGAAGGTTTGGTTGCGTATGCTACGGTGCTGTTGCAAAAAAAACAATAGGCAATATGCAAATGTGCAAATTAGCAAATGACTCAATTACTCAATAAATACAAAATGCAAATAACCAATAGACAATCAATATAAATGGAATACAAATGAATACACAGATGATATTGTATTCGCCCTGAAAGGGCAGCAATATTCCAGCATAGGGCAACGCCCTATGAATGCAAGGCATTCCAAATTCATCTCTCATCTCTTATCTCTCATAACTCATATCTTCTTGAAAATTTTATGATTACGGTCGGTATTAAAAACACATCGTCAAACGAACTGCCGGCTTATGCTACAGCAGGTGCTGCCGGGCTGGATATACGGGCTATGCTTACTGAACCTGTTACACTCCGGCCAATGGAACGCATAGCTGTACCTACCGGTTTATACCTGGAAATACCAGATGGTTACGAAGCACAGGTGCGGCCCCGCAGTGGGCTGGCATTGCGGCACGGTATTACCTGCCTTAATACACCCGGCACCATTGACAGCGATTACCGCGGCGAACTAAAAGTAATTTTGATTAACCTGTCGGCTGAGGCACAAACAATACATCCCGGCGACCGGATTGCACAAATGGTATTTCAGAAAACAGAAAAAGTGCAGTGGCAGGAAGTGGCAGCATTATCTGTAAGTACCCGTGGTGAAGGTGGTTTTGGACATACCGGTAAACAATAAATGATATATGAAGACGATCCGTTTTTTTGGAATTTGCTTAATAAGCATTCTGTGCTTTTTGCTGCCTGCCGTGGTACAAAAAAAATAACAACCGCCATCAATAAGCGGGATACGGCTATAGCCATCATTATACCCAACAACCCCGTTGATTCCGCCGCATTGCGGGCTGCCATCCTTGCGAAGGTAAATGCCAACCATATTGACTTCCAATGGTTCAACGCCAAAATGAAAGTAGACTATGAGGATAACAGTGGTAAAAACACAGATTTTACGGCTAATATGCGGATCCGAAAGGACAGTGCTATCTGGATGCAACTTACAGGACTACTGGGCATTGAGGGCTTCCGGGTAATGATTACCAGGGACAGCGTAAAATTGATGGATAAATTGAAAAAGGAAATACAGTACCGTTCTATTGCCTACCTGCAGGACCTTACGCAACTACCCTTTGATTTTCGTACCCTACAGGATTTGCTGGTAGGCAATCCTATTTATTTCAGCAATAATATCAGTTCATTTAAGCAAAGCGACAACCAGTTGCTGGTTCAAAGTTTTGGCACTTTGTTCAAACACCTGATTACTCTTGACACCACTAATAATTATATCCTTCACAGTAAGCTTGACGATGCTGATGTGGCCCGCAACCGTACGGCGGAGATTACGTTCGATGATTATGAAAATAAGACGGGCAGGGCTTTTTCAAAAGACCGCAGGCTAACCGTTACCGAAAAATCCAAGCTGGACATTCACATGGATTTCAAACAGTTTGATTTCGACCAGCCACAAACTTTTCCATTTAATGTTCCAAAAAATTACAAGGTAAAGTAATAGCTGCCCCGATTCTCCGTTTTAGTAGTACATCCTAAACTCTCCTTACGCATGAAAAAGCTATCGGTACTATTTTTTGCGCTGTTAACCGGTCTTCGGATTTTTGCACAGCAACCTACTAAAGAAGAATTGCAACGCAGGAATACTGACCTGGCAAAAGAGATAGCCGGCATCAGGGCCGATTTGGATAAAGCAAAAGGAGATAAAAAAGTAACACTGGGTTTGCTGGAGCAGTTGAACCGTGCTATTACTAAACGTAACCAGGTCATTAGCAATATTAAGGGCGAGGTTTATTATATTGAAAAGGATATTATCCGCAACCTTCATGAAACGGAAACGTTACAGAAGGAAGTAGATACCTTAAAAGTACAGTATGCAAAAAGTATCGTATATGCCTATAAAAACCGCAGCAATTACGACTTTTTGAATTTCCTGTTTTCGGCAGGCAATTTTAATGATGCATTGAAAAGGTTGGCTTACCTGAAAACATACCGGCAGTACCGGGAGCAGCAGGCAGGCCGTATAAGAAAAGCAAAGGAAGTATTAAAGGCAAAAAGTGAAGCACTTAAACTAAAACGCGCCGATAAAACGACTGCCCTTAGCGAACAGAACAAGCAGATGAACGAACTGGCGCAGGATAAAAAAAGCAAAGACCAGGCATTGGCAGTAATCAAAAGTCAGGAGCAGCAATTGTCAGCTACGATTTCTAAAAAAGAAAAGCAGCGCCAGCAAAATTCGGCTACCATTAATAAGATTATTATACGGGAGAATAGAACTGGCTAAAGCGGAAGACCGCAGAAGAGAAAAAGCAAGGCTGGATGCATATAGCAGAAGGAAAAAGCAGCCAAAGCCGCAGCGGCTAAAGGAAAATGGAACGGCCACAACTGCTGACAACAAATCCAGATGACAAATAATACAACAGTACAAAAGTAGTAACACCAGCAATGTAAAGAAACACAACGTGCCGCCAAGTGCATTGGAACTTACGCCGGAAGGCATTATTTCTTCGCAGGAATTTGAAAGAAATAAAGGGCAGTCTGCCCTGGCCGGTAAGTAAAGGGGAAATTGTAATTCCCTTTGGAAACTATACCATTCCTGAAACCAAAATAAAGGGAGTTAGTGACGGAATAACGATTGAAACGGAAAAGGGCTGTGCAGTAAAAGCAATTTTTGAAGGTGAGGTAATTTCGGTATATAGTATCGGAAGCTGAATCAATCCGTGATTATTAAACACGGTAAGTATTTTACTACCTATGGCAATCTTGCATCCGCATCGGTAAGCCGGGGGCAAAAAGTAACTACCGGCCAACCTATCGGCACTGCCGGTGTTGATGATAATGGAATTGGAGAAGTAGAATTACGGGTTGATACCGAAAGAGGGCCGATTAACCCGGCAGCCTGGATCAGCAGGAGATAAATGGGTGCTGCCTTGGTTCGTGTCCTCACGAACCGGAATATCAACAGTTATGCAATTTCCGATTCGTGAGGACACGAACCGGAGCCTGAAAAATTTATGCGACTAACAATTTTCATCAGACCATGTATATACTTGTTATCGCTTAATATAAACACACAAGCGTTTGCTCAAAACCAAGCGGATACTACAATCAATAAATTGTCCACTAATTTTATAAATTCAGTAATCCCCAAAACAACAAACGGAATATTAGCAATAAAGCTAAAAGAGTCTCTTTTATCTGAAATCAAAGCTTCTATTAGAGATTCACTTGTAAAAAGAAGTGGAGTAAATGGTAAATTAGTTAGAGACACATTTATTTTTTCCCATACTGAAAAAGCTTATGTAGACAGTTGTTTAATCGCATTTAAAACTTTTTCATGGAAAAAAGAGTGGATAGATGATATAAACTTTGCAGCACTTACATTGGTTGATACAGACACAATCTCTCCCCCAAATTACCAGCGGCCGTCCTTATACCATATTGTACCACCCATTTTTTTAAGAAAAGGAACTGTTTGCCTATTCTACTACGATTATTTTTGCGGAGGCTTATGCGGCCAAGGCATATTAGCTGTTTACAAAAAAGAGAATAACAGTTGGAAATACTGGTACGAAATATATAATTGGGTAAGTTGAAAATCGGAAAAATGACCCCATAATTTTTATTATTTTGAGAAATAATTACGGACTTATATATACATAAAAAAGAGGCTGTTCTGATAATGCAGAACAGCCTCTCTGTTTTTTTAAGAGCTATTACATCTTAATAGTTGCGATTGTAACCACCACTGCTTCCGCCGCTACGGCCACCACCGCCACCGTAACCACCGCTGCCGCCACGGTCGCTGCCGCCACCGCCACCATAGCCGCCACCGCCACTACGCTTTTGGTAACCACCACCGCCGCCGCTGCCACCACCGTAACCACCGCCGCTTCCGCCACGGTCGCCACCGCCGCCATAAGGCTTACGGTCACCTGCCGGGCGTGGCTGGCTTTCGTTTACGATGATTTTACGGCCACCCTGGTCGCTGTCATTCAGCTGAGCAATTGCCTGCGTTGCGGTTGCATCGTCAGCCATTTCCACAAAGCCAAAGCCTTTGCTGCGGTTGCCTTTAAATTTGTCTACTACAATTTTGGCGGAAACTACTTCGCCATAAGGGCTAAAAAGATCAGCCAGGTCCTGGTCAGTCATGGTCCAGGAAAGGTTCCCAACGTAAATGTTCATTACATTTAATTTAAAAATGAAAATAATTACCTGTAATGAACCATCGGGAAAAGGACTGAGAAACGAACACCGTTGCACTACGTACCTAAAGCCAGCAACGATCATTAAGGCAAATCAAAAGTATAACTTTTTACATATCATCAAATAAAAAAATCCTGCCTTACAAAAAGCAGGATTTCTATAAAAAAGTTGCGAAATTATTCAGGAACTACTTCAAACTCAACTTCGGTTTCATTGCTGTTGCCAAAATCAATTTTTGCTTTAAAAGTGCCCGGTTCTTTTACTTCATCCAGAATGGTAATCCGGCGGCGGTCAATTTCGTAACCTTTCTGTTCCCGGATGGCCCGGCTGATTTGCACTGATGTAACACTTCCGAATATTTTACCGGAGGTGCCCACTTTAGCGCCAATTTTTAACGGCCCTTCTTTCAGTTTGTTCACTACATCATTAATAGCAGATAAGCAGCTTTTCTTCCTTGCGGGCTTTTACTTTTTGCTTTTCCTCCAGCATTTTCATATTGCTGGGGTTTGCTTCTACCGCCATCTTTTGCGGTATCAGGTAGTTGCGGGCGTAACCGTTCTTTACAGAAACCAGTTCGTGCATACCACCCAGGTTGTTTACATCCTGT
>CBDFGC010000020.1:0-25457 GCA_965246935.1 Chitinophagaceae bacterium
TCCTGGCTGTTGGTTCCGATGAATACTTTAAAATCCCCGGATTCGGCAGCCCATTTCAAATCATTGTTATAAAATTTCAGATCGTTTTCAGTAATAGTAAATGTAACTATTTTACTTTCACCCTTGCGCAGCATGATTTTCTGAAAGCCTTTTAATTCCTTCACCGGGCGGCTGATACTGCCTACGAGATCCCGGATGTACATCTGCACGACTTCTTCCCCATCATAATTACCGGTATTAGCAACAGTGACGGATGCCTGCAAGCTACCACCGGCGCCGATCTCGTTTTTATTTAACTGAATATCGCCATACGAAAACGATGTATAGCTTAATCCGTAACCAAATGGGTACAGCGGTGTATTTGGCGCATCGAGATAATTACTGGTAAATTTTTGCCAGGCCGCTGTGGGCTGTGGCCGCCCTGTATTTTTTGAATTATAATAAACGGGTATCTGTCCCACATTTCGCGGAAAGCTAATAGTGGTTTTGCCGGAAGGATTATAATTGCCATACAACACATTAGCCAGTGCATTACCGGTTTCGTGTCCGCCAAACCAGGCTTGCACTATGGCCGTTGCATTCTCGTCTTCCCACTCCAATGTAAGTGGGCGGCCACTCATAATTACCAGCACCAGTGGTTTACCGGTTGCTTTTAATGCTATTAATAATTTTCGCTGGCTTTCGGGTAGTTTGAGGTCGGTACGGCTGGCACTTTCGCCGGTCAGTTCGCTGGCTTCACCTACCACTGCCACTATTACATCCGCTTTTTTTGCAATATTCACCGCTTCCTTTATCATTGCTTCGGGAGTGCGGCTGTCACGGCTTACTTTTTCGCCGAATACGTTTGCTTTCTTAGCCAGTACCGTATCGTCTGTAATGTTGGCGCCTTTTGCATAGTTTATTCTTACTACTGTGCCCATCCTGTTTTTAATACCTTCCAGAACGTCTACTGAAGTTGATGCATCGCCGCTTACGGACCAGGTGCCCAGCATATTGCTTTTATCGTTTGCCAGCGGGCCAACCAGTGCAATACTTTGGCGTGTAAGAAGCGGAAGGGTCTGGTTGTCATTTTTTAATAATACAACTGAATGCTCGGCCATGCTTCTGGAAGCGGCCCGCTTTTCACTGTTTAATACATCAGTATTTGCACGGGTGCTGTTGCAATACTTATAAGGATCCTGAAATAAACCCAATTTATATTTAGCTTCTAAAATGCGGCGGCAGGCTAGGTCTATATCAGCTACGGTAATCTTTTTTTCTGTTAAAGATTTTTTTAATGTGGTGAGGAAGCCCTCTCCTACCATATCCATATCAACGCCGGCTTTTAAGGCCAATGCCGATACCTGCTGCAAATCGCCCATGCCATGGGCTACTGTTTCATTGATGGCTGTGTAATCCGTAACTACAAAACCATTGAAGCCCCACTGCTTCCGCAACAGATCTGTCATCAGCCATTTATTTACAGTGGCTGGTGTGCCATTTATATCATTAAAAGAACTCATTACCGAACCGCAGCCGGCATCCAGTGCGGCCTTGTACGGTGGCAGGTACTCGTTGTACATCCGCTGCAAACTCATATCCGTAGTATTATAATCCCGCCCACCTTCAGCAGCACCATATAAAGCAAAATGTTTTACACAAGCCATCAGTGTACGGCCATCATAACTATTTCCCTGGTATCCCCTTACCATTGCCCTTGCCATAGCGGATCCGAGATAAGGATCTTCGCCGTTTCCCTCTGCAATGCGGCCCCAGCGGGGATCACGGGCAATATCTACCATAGGGCTAAATACCCAGCAAAGCCCATCGGCAGTGGCTTCATTCGCTGCCAGTCTTGCGCTGCTTTCAACCATCGTTGTATCCCAGCTACAACTCAGTGCCAGCGGAATCGGGAACGTAGTTTTGTAGCCATGGATTACATCACTGCCAAAAATAAGTGGAATTTTGAGCCTGCTTTTGTCGATCGCTAATTGCTGGGCCTGCCGTATTTTATCTACCCCTATTACGCCAAAAAGGCCGCCTACATTACCATTAGTGATTTTACTTTCTACATCACTGCTTACTACAGCGCCGGTAAGCAGGCCACCGCCGGGCGTTACTAAATTAAGCTGGCCAATCTTTTCATCAATCGTCATTTTAGCCATCAGGTTCTTTATGTAACCATTCATTTCTGAATTGGGTTGATTACTATTACCAGCAGGTTTTTTGTTTGGCTGTGCCTGTAAGCAACCGGCATACAATAAGACCAGCAGCAAAGCACATCGTAGATTCTGTTTCATATGGTTGGAGGGTTTACGTTGAAGAATCGGGTGTTGTAAGATTTGGAGACCAGGAGTTTCAGCAACAAGGAACGACATTGGCACAGTTTACCCCAATTATTTCGGGGTTCCATTCAGGGATATATTTTCATGGCATCTGTCGGTGCATCTTTTGGCTCTTGTTCCTTTAGAAATCTTCAAATTTTTCAAAAGATTTTTAGAACTGCGGTATAAAACTGATAGGCAAAGAAACCACAAGTAGTACTTTATTCACAATTAGTTATCCATTCCTGCGGCCTTATTTTTTCCGTTTTTTGCAGAATAATTATAGCATCAAATGGTTCTTTCTTTTTGGTCATTTCTATACGCATGCCCGGGCTAAGTTCTTTGCCGCTCTTTGTGCTGCCCTTTTTTACACTAACAGCATAATAATCATTGGGATAGAAATTGGAAATCCATTCTCCCATCCATGCCGGTTTACCATTTTTATTTTGTTTGGCTATATGTGTATTTGCTGCCCATAAAATCAATTTTTCTCTTATAAAAAATTCATTCTTCAGCCATTGAATATTGTCGGCCATCATACTATCTCGATAATACATTCTTTCAGAAATATTCCGGATGGCTAAATATCTACATAAAGATTTTCTGTTTGTAATACAACGCTGCAATAGCTTCTGTTGAACAGAATCATTTATTTGTTCCCTAAGTTCGGAAGCTATTTGATTGTAATTATTAATAAGTATGTCACACTCCTGCCTTGTCATCGCCAAATTACGAGTAAAATTTTTCCCAATATAAAAAGAGAGAATAGAATCGCATAACAAAAGCTTACTCTTATTTTTTATGATTAATCCTTTTCCATTGAGATACTCAGAAAATTTCACGAACCGACAGTCCTCCTGTATATCAAAGCCAATAAGTAAAGGTTTATGACTTGAATATTCTTCTTTTAGAAACTCCTTTATAACAGTTTGTATAGTTGGTGTATTCCAGAATGGATATAAAAAATTACCGGGGCGAAATTCAGCGGAATCATTTTGGATAAATCCAACAACACTTTCAGTGAAAGAACTTTCGAAAGCAATTGCATGAAAGTACATTTGCCTGTAAAGAAATTTAATCAGAATAGATTTTGCTTCATTGATCGAAGCTATTCCATGGCTTATTTCACCTAATCCTACAATAGTGCTATACCCAATATTTTGTTGCAGTGCTTTCCATTCAGATGTTTCAAATTGATTGTTTTGTGTTTTTGATTGCAAGGTGCTTATTGTTAATATCAAAAACAGCAATTGTTTCATCGAGAAAATTTATATAGTTTAATTATTTCTTCAATGCCAGTTCAATCTTCTCTCTCCAGATGGCATAACCTGCCGGCAGCATGTGCAAGCTATCACTTTCAAACAGGGCACCATTCGGATAGCCATCGGGTAAAAGCATCGGATGATACACATCTATAAATTTTGTACGTTTCTGTTTGTTCAAAAATTGTTTGATAGCTGTGTTTGCTTCTTCCATTTTTGGCATCAGCCTTTTGCGGGAAGGGCTTGGCTTTATGGAAACAAATGCTACCGGCACTTTTTTCATCCGGCTTCGTATTAAACCAAATAATTGTTTGAAACGACCCGCCACCATATCAGCAGTAATGGTATCGGAGGTTGCCAGATCATTATCGCCACAGTAGATTACAATTTGCCGGGGTTGATAAGGGAAAATAATATCATCCACATAGCGGATTACATCAGGTAAAGATGAGCCGCCAAAACCCCGGTTGATAACTGGATAATCTTTGAAAATCTGTTCTGCTTCCGTCCATTTCCGGAACGAAGAACTGCCTACGAATAAGATCGCATTTTTTGGAGGCGGATTCAGGCTATCCATTTTTTTAAAATCCTGTATCTCGTTGATGAATGGTTGTGCAGTCAGGTTGCCGGTAATGACAATCATCAACACCATCAATAACCAATATTTTACTATTTGTTTCATTATTCTACTTTTAAAATATTGCTTCCGGTGCTTACTCCATTTTCATTAATGGCTTCAATCCGGAAATAATAAATGCTTAATTTATCCATTGTTTTTAAAAAATATTCATTGGCACTGTGAACCATGATGCAATTATACAGCTTATCCGGCGCTGTTCCCATATAGATGTTGTAAGCATACGCATCATCACTCCATTGCCATTTAATCCATGCACTGCGTTTGTCTTTTTCGGTCCTCAATACAACAAACTTTTTGACTGGTTCCGGTTTAACACCATTTCCATTTCCAAATATCCGCAAGCCACTGATGGCAAATTTACCGGTTGGCATATGAATATTTTCCAGTTTAATATACCGTGCCTGTACCGGGTTCGACAATTCGATATAGTCATGCGGCACATCTGTTTTGTTATTGCTTTTATCCACTATTATATTCCATTTTTTACCATCAGCTGATGCGTACAATTTATACTGATGATAAAATTCCGGGCCCTGCTTGCCCAGTGTTGTGCTGGCAGCATCCTGATCGGCATAATTAATTTGTATCGCATTCACCGTCGATGTATTTCCCAAATCGCTTTGAACGTATTCGCCACTATTGGCAGTGGCAGCACTCCAATACGTTTTAATGTCTTCATCATTCACGTTGTTGGCGTTGTAATTACCCAACGTACTGGAAACCACTATCGGCTTTTTATAATTGAGAAGCATCCAAGCCCCCACCAAACCTCCCCCAACGGGGGAGGCTTTAGAACCGTAGTTATTTAAGTTTTGCTCAGTTGTATCATATAATCTTCCACTCCGATCTTGTGGGTTTCCTCCCCCGTTGGGGGAGATAGAGGGGGCTGGCATTTTATGCGGATAATCACCAAATGCCTGATTGCAATACATGACACCGTCTTTATCAAAGCCGGCAGGCCATAAACCAATGCGGCGTTCAAAATTATTTTTAACCGACAGCATGATGGTGCTGGTGTGCCACCAATTGCCATATGCATCCTGAAACGTGGAGCCGTGACCGGCACCCCGTGCAAATCCGCCGGGTTTATAGCTGAAAGGCATGGGCTGCGGTGTCCAGGGGCCCAGCGGTGTTTCGCCTACTAATACGCCATCGGCATAATGACTGAACTCCGTACCCGGCGCCCCATACTGAAAATAATATTTTCCATCATAATAATTGCAGGTAGCGCCTTCGGTAAAAGCATCTAAAAAAATATCATCCTGATACTCGCCAAACCGTTGCCAGCCATAGCGCCAGCTTTCCAGCACATACATTTCCTGGCGGGTACCAATTGGCTTGAATGTTTTCCGGTTCAGCTCAATGCCATACAGCGGATACCGGTTGCTGCTGCCATTATACATATATAGCCGGTTGCTTGCCGGATCGGTAAAAAAAGCAGGATCCCAGCCGCCAATTTCGAAGCTATCGATCAGCGGCTTCCATTCATTAGCTGCCGGGTTGGTACTCATCCACAAGGTAAAATTTTTGGTATATGTGCTGCCAATCACGATCATGGTATCGCCAATAACTCCTACTGCCGGAGCACATAATTCATCATACGTTCCCACATTCCACGGGCGTAGAAATTTGCGGGAAATAAATTTCCAGTTCATCAGGTCGCTACTATGCCAATAACCCCATTGGTTTGTACTAAATAAATAGTATTCATTTTTATAATTTACAATTACCGGGTCGGCGGTGGCACGATGCCGGCCTTCATCACTAAAGCCTGGTATGGGGGTGTAGCCATAATCCAGGTTCATCGGATTGCAGTAGGTAGTTTGCTGGGCAGAGATGTTGCTAAGCAGGCTAAACAGAATAATCAGAACAAAACTAATTTTCAACATGGTGTTTAATTTAAAAAGGATAATCATACGAAGCTAAAAACACTATGCAAAGTCTCTGCTGTTGCTATGCGAAGCCTCCTGGCTTCGCACTACTATTCTGTAGCCTCCGGCTACTAACCATTCCAAAACATAAAACTATCAAAACAAAAAATCAATTTCTGTAACTCCTTTACCATAAGCATAATTAGATGCACTACTATACACATACTCTTCCGGCTTTATCACCAGGCCTGCCCGTACCGGATTTTCATGAATATAATTTAATTTGGTAAGCAGGAATTCGTTTGAATAAATAGCTTCCGGATGATTATCATTTGTCCAGATTTTGAAATCTTTATTTTTGTTGGTGCGGTTGGTGTGGAATTCAAACATATACAACAACCAATCCCGCCGGCTTTCCGGCTCCGCATGTATGGTTGCAATGAATTTCTTAATACTGGACGATTTTAGGTCCCGGATGGTGTCGCTCAACTTATCAACAGTTGATTGTATGATGAGGTGAATGTGATTGGACATAATAACATAAGCACTTACTTTTAGACCTTTGTGCGTTCTACAATATTGCAGGTTTTCCAGAAAAATATCACGGCAGATACAACGGCTGAATAAATCAATCCAACCTTCAACTGTGAACGTTACAAAGTGTAAGCCGCCCAGGTTTCTGATCTTGTAGCCGTCAGCGTATTCATAGCTCATGGTATTTGTTGATTTTTTTGTATGGGTAACGCTACTGTTTTTATTCGTTGTTAATAAGTAGCCGGAGGCTACAAAATACAGATGTGAAGCCAAGAGGCTTCGCAAAGCAACAAAAGCATAGCTACAAACTGTTTTGCATGACAGTGTCGAAAAATCACTTCAAATACGGGCTCTGAAAATTCAGTTTCTTTAATCCCTTTTGTATTTCCGGGCAACTCATGAATAGTTTCCAAAGTAAGCCAGTACGATGGTTTTCAATCATAGCAACAATTGGCCCCTGGTCAATAGCCAGGTAGCTTTTTGCATACCAGTTTTTCGTTTCATTAAATGCATCGGTGAAGCCATATTCACCCCAGATTTTATTGCCCAGATCGTAATAGAAATGACGTAGGGCCTGCATGGAATACTCTGGTGTGTAGGCGAAGGCAGACAAAGCCGCAGTTGGTGCAATGGTACCACTGTCATTGGTGGGTGAATATGCGTTATAACCATTATAAGTATCGCAGGCAGTAAGGCCCCAGCAGTTGGTACCGTATCCTGTAAAGCCCAATGGATTACGCACACAATGCTCCCGGTTGATGAGTGTATGATTGAGGTTTTGCTCCCAGTAATCGGCATATTGGTCTTTCAGGCCGTGTGGATCTAATCCTAAAAATGAATAATGTGAAAAAAACAGCGGTCCACCGTAATCGAAACCCAACGGTAATGTAATGCCATAAAATGATTTCCCGTTTTTAAAGAAATTGCTTTGTGCCCATCCACGATGATATACAGAAGCTGTAACCGGATAGCGTTCGCCTGCAGCTGCCAGCACATACATGATCAGGCATTCATTAAAGCCCCGCACCGGAAAATTCATGCTCCAGCCATTGTTCGGACTCCAATGCCAGTATAGCACATCCTGGCCATCCCTTGTAAACCAGTTCCACTCTATATCGCTCCACAGCCAGTTGATGCGGTTGCGTAGCTCCTGTTCTGTACGGCTGCTGCCGGTAAAGTACTGCCGGGCACATAACAATCCTTCAAACAAATAAGAAGTTTCTACCAGGTCGGCGCCATCATCTTTTCGGCTGAACGGAATTACCTTTCCGGTGGCGCCATTTAACCAATGAGGAAATACACCATGGTAGGCATCCGATTTTGCCAGAAACTTTACCATTTTCAGTAAATGCTTTACAGCTGTATCCCGGCCAATCCAGCCACGTTCAGTTGCAACAAGAATGGCCATTATACCGAAACCGGTACCACCAGTCGTTACAACTTCGTTGCCGTAATCGTAAGCCACATTGCTGCGCTCACGGGCCATGCCACTTACCGGGTGTGCAAAATCCCAGAAGTATTTAAAAGTCTGCTTTTGCACAACATCCAGCAGAGCGCTGTCCGAAAGGTCTTTTTTTTGAGCAGTTAATGTGAAAATAGAAAAATAAAAAGTAAAAAAGCTGAGGGTTAGGTTTACTGTACTTTTCATTGACAACCGTTTAATGTTAGGGTTTTCATTTATACGTTAATAGAGGGGCAAAACTGTATGTTCTACCTATTTAGCACTACGTAGGCTTGCCCCTACAAATACGGTGCACTAAAACCTAAATTTCGCATACCGGTTTTTACTTCGGTAGCGCTGGTAAAAAGATTCCATAATAATTGGGTACGGTAGTTTTCTATCATTATAATTATTGGCCCCTGATCTATAGCGAGAAACGAATCCGCAAACCACAAATCTTTTATGGAAAAAGCATCCACAAAACCATATTGTTTCCAGAGCTTATCTCCTAATACATAATAAAAAAACTTTAATGCTTTCATAGATTCCGTAGGGGTATACGGAAAGGATGAAAGGGCTGCCGTTGGTGCAATTACACCGACATCGTTGGTAGGCGAACTTGCCGTGTATCCATTGGCAATATCACTGGCAGTAAGGCCCCAGCAACTATCGCTATAACCGGAATTAACCAAAGGATTACTTACGCAGTAATTATAATTGATAAGTGTATGAGCCCTATTCTGAGTGAAGTAATTAGCGTATGCATCGCTAAGGCCGTTTGGGTTCATTCCTAAAAAAGAGTACTGTGTAAAAAATAACGGACCGCCACGGGTGGGTCCTAATGGTAACTGTACACCGAAATAGGTGTTGCCATTCGCCATTCCGCCATTGCTGGCCCAGCCATTATCATATACCACTTTTGGAATAGAATAAGTGGGCGACGACGCAGCTAATATATAAGTAATCAAACATTCATTCCAACCCTTTATCTGCACATTCATATCCCAGTTGTAATCAGGGCTCCAGTGCCAGTACAATACATTTTCGCTGCCCTTGCGAAACCAGTTCCATTCCACCCGGCGCCAGATGGTATCAATGCTGTTTCGCAATGCCGTTTCCGCAGCATCCACTCCGTTGAAATATTGTCTTGCGGTTAAAAGTCCCTGAATGAGGTAAGCCGTTTCTACCAAATCAGCGCCATTGTCTTTGGTGCTGAATGGAATAACCGCACCGGTATTGCCATTGAGCCAGTGCGGAAATGCACCATGAAACTTTTGAGCTGTGTTTTTTAAAAATGCAACAGTGGTTTGTATACGGGCCAGACCCTGTGCACGGGTAATGAAATTTCGGTTAATACCAACCGGAATAGTCATGATGCCGAAACCGCTGCCGCCGCTGGTTACCAGGTCGCCATCGGTATTTCTTTCACGGGCCAGGCCGCTGGTTGGGTGGCCAAAATCCCAGAAATATTTGAACGTTTGCTGCTGTGCCAATGTCATTAATGCATCATCTGTAATGGCCGGAAACTTTCGGGAAGAATCAATGCCGGTAATAAAGCTGAGCGTTGCGGGGCTTTGTAAACCTATGTTCTGCTTCGATTGCAGGCCGGTTGCAACAGTAATGTTATAACGGGTTAGTCCTTTTAACGAATTAGGTTTTACTACCAATGTGCTATCATTATTTTCTGACGCCGTTACGAACGAAGCTGCTGCACCGCCACCTTCATTTACTAAAACATTAGCTGCAACCGTGTTTGTATTAACGGGTCCTGAAAATGTAAATTTTATTATAGGGGTAAGATTTACATTGGTATAATTATTACCGGCACTGTTGCCGTTTAGTTGCTGCGATTTTACCTGAAATATAGTAGCCGGAGTTAGTGGCGGTGTCACCGTTCCATTGTCTTTGCCGCAGGATAAAAGAATAACACAGATTGTCCCGACAATGACAGAAAAGTTTTTCATGCGGCTATTTTGTGCAAGTTGATAGAAAACAAAAGGCTGGCCGAAAGAGCCAGCCTTTTGCTTTAAGATAAAAGATAAAGCAGATTAACGGCCCTGCTTTTCCAGGATAGCTAAAGCAGTTATTTCTGTTGCTGTAAGTGCTTTGTTGTAAATTCTTACTTCATCTAATTTACCTGATAAATAGCCTGCCCAGCCTTGTGCTGTGGAACCGGTAGTGCTGCTGGGGTTGGTCATGAAATGCAGGGTACCAAAGACGATAGGGCCAACATTTGTAAACCGGATAGCCCCACCTGTAATCGTTTTAGTAGCGGCCAGTGTTCCGTTCACGTATGATTTAAATGAACCGGCACCATCATATGTAATAATATACTGCGTCCATTTACCAAATCCGTTTTGCACATCCTGTATACCATTGTCATAAACAGTTCCGTTATCTTCAAATATTGTTTTAAACCGGGCTAACGTTGCCGTTCCACCGTTTTCGAAAAAGATATTAATATTTCCCCAGAAATTTTGTGCATCCCCCAAACTTACCAGACCAGTGGCAGCAGCATTCTGAGCAGTATTCACCCATAAACTAACGGTGTACGAGGTCATTGTTTTAATAGCATTGCTGGGGGTTGCAGTTGCATAAGCATTGTCGCTTCCCTGAAACGCCAATCCTTTAAGCCCGGCTGAATACTTGTTGCCTGAGCCGGTACCCACCGTGCCGGAAATGCTATCAACCAAACTTCCATTAAATCCCCAATAGCCTACAAGATTTGCAGATGCAACTTCCCGGGAATTGGTATAGCCTCCGGCAACCGGGGGTGCATCCCCCTTCATAAAGTCATCGCCGTAATCAGCCTTGGTACAACCAGTGCTCACCACACCCGCTACCATTAAAAGAGCAGCAGGTAATATGTTTTTAAACTTTTTCATATGCTAATTTTTATAAGATTATATACTAAATATTAATAGCCCGGGTTTTGTTTCAGCCGACCACCACTAAGGTCAATCTGTGCCTGCGGAATCGGGAACAATTCATGTTTGCCATCTACAAAAGCTTTTCCGTGCGCCCTTAACACAATTCCGGCACGGCCCTGACGTACCAAATCCAAGAAGCGGTCCTGCTCCATAGCGAGTTCGTTGCGGCGTTCTTTCCAAACATTAGCCTGGGATAGGGTAGTTATACCTAAGCCTGCACGGGCTCTTACCTGGTTCAGTTTGTTTACACCATCAGCATTGCCAGACATTACGGCAGCCTCTGCATATATCAACAATACTTCGGCATAGCGCATTAGCCTGATATTTTTGGGTTTATTATCCTTATTGCCACTAGTTTGGGCAGATTCTGCAAGGGGACTATGGTATGCTTTAAGGCTATACCGGTCATTTTCCACCGAATCTTTGGTAGGTATGCGTAAGCCATCCCAGAGTACCGTACCAGCATTGCCGCCAGTACCGGTTGGGTTGATAAAGATGATCGTACCATTTTTTCGCGTATCACCGGTTTCGTAAGATGAAACCAAATCAGTTGTAGGACTGTTGAATCCAAATCCTAAGTCGTTCCATCCGCCCCGGCCCCTGGGGCCTTGTCCATTGCTAAACAAAGGGCTTACTGCATTTTCCAGAGAATTAACCCCGGTTTCTATTTCAAAAACAGATTCGTTGTTATTATTCCCGCCTTGCACAGCACCACCAGCCGGTTTTTCACGGAATATAGTTGCATAATCTGTAACCAATGAATATTTACCCGAAGTAATTACCGCATTACTAAGCTCCAGTGCCTTCGCCCAGTTTTTTTGATACAGGTAAACTTTTGCCAGGTAAGCCTGAGCAGCACCTTTACTGACCCGGCCAATTTGTGTGCTTGCATCACCTTTCAGTGGCAAATTATCCACTGCAAATTGCAGGTCATCAATAACGGCAGTATATATTTCAGCAGCAGTAGCACGTGTTTGTACTGCATCGCTATTGCCTTGGTCAAACGGAATAACACTAATAATTTTAGGGACGCCGCCAAAAAAACGTACCAGGTTAAAATAATAAAGACCCCTTATAAACCTGGCTTCACCCAACAGCCGGTTCTTTGTGGCAGCATCAATTGTACTTTTATTTAATACATCAATTGCCTTATTTGCGGCTACAATACCACTGTAATGTCCAAGCCAGATGTTATTAAATATAGAGTTGGTAGGGGTATGTATAAAATTATCGATATCACCAGCCCCCCCGGTATTAAAATCGCCAGGGGTACTGCCTTTGTCAGCATCATCACTGGCTACATCATTTGCCAATACCCATAAAAGTCCAAAGGTTGTTTTACCAAAACTTCCGTAGTAGAGGGTGTTGTATACACCGCCTACTAATAAACCTGCAGCATTCGGATCTGTTAAAGCCAGTACTTCAGTCGTTTGTCCCTGCGGATCAACTTCCAGAAAATCTTTTTTGCACCCAGTGATCACCAATGCCGGAAACAGTATTAACAAGAGAATTCTATATTTCATATTTATTGTAGTTATAGTCTGTTTTAATAATTAGAAACCTACGTTTACGCCAAAAGCAAATGTGCGGGTAGTGGGGTAAATATTGGATTCGATACCGGGAGCCAATGTACCGCCACCGCTGATTTCGGGAGTGAAGCCACTGTAGCTTGTGAAGGTGACCAGGTTTTGAACAGTTGCATATACCCGGAGGTTTTGCATTTTAAACCGGGTAAGCATATTTTTTGCGACTGTGTAACCCAGCGTAAGATTATTAATACGGAAGAAATCACCTTTTTCCAGGAAATAATCAGAAGCAGGAAGTTCTGCAGTGGTAGCACGGGGAATAGTTGTATTGGTATGATTAGGTGTCCAGCGGTTTAAGGCTACTTCGGTCTCAACATTATCCCTGAAATCGCCACGGGCAGCTTTTTTGCCATTATAAATTTTACCACCGCTGGTGCCATAACCTCCTACGGAAAGGTCTAATGTTTTAAAACTTAGTCCTCCGTTTATGCCAAACGTAAGTTTTGGTTGGTAGGAACCCTGAAAAACACGGTCAGCCGCAGTAATAGCCTTATCACCGTTTACATCCCGATACTTCAGGTCGCCGGGGCGTGCATTAGGTTGTGCTGATGAAGCTACTTCTGCTGCTGTCTGAAATATACCGGCAACTTCCCATAAGTAAAAACTGCCGATTGGCTGCCCGTTTGCAGACAATGTGGTCGTACCCTGCCCGCCAACAGCGCCACCGGTTAATGCCTGACCACCGTTCAGATTATCAATTTTATTTTTATTATAAGCAATATTGCCACCGATATTGTATTTCCAGTCCCGGTTAATATTGTCAGCCCAGTTCAGGCTGAATTCTACACCGCTGTTTGTAAAAGAAGCAGCATTTGTAGTAATAAGGCTATTCGGATCACCCAGAATACCAGGAATATTAATATTAACTAATGCATCCTTTACCTTTCTCTTATAAACATCCAATGTACCGGAGAGCCGGTTACGCAATACGGCAAAGTCAATACCGGCATTTACTTCAGTTGTAACCTCCCATTTCAGGTTTCTGTCCGCCAGTTCTTCCAGGCGGAAATTCTGAACCTGGGTATTATTGAAAACGTAAGGCAGGTTCACTGTTGCCAATGGAATAAACAAACTATTGTCAATACCGTCATTTCCTACTTTTCCATAACTAACACGCAACTTTAGGGTACTAAATGTTTTTTGAGTGCTCATGAAGCCTTCATTACTGATAACCCAGCCTGCACCTACAGAAGGGAAAAAGCCCCACCGGTTATAGGAGGGAAGGCGGGAACTGCCATCGTAGCGGCCGGTGGCCGTTAAAAAGTATTTATCATTAAAGTTGTAATTCAACCGGGCCAGGTAGGAATTACGGGTTGACTTATCTCCTGTATTCGTATTTGTTGCACCAATGTCATTACCTGCACTCAGGTACCACTGGTCCTTATCTTCCGGAACATCTATACGTGTACCACCTATTACGTTGGAACGTATATCCTCCGAAGTAGTACCAACTAACAGGTTAAAGCTGTGGTCGCCGAATCTCTTAACAGCTGTAGCGGTATTATCCCATACCCAGCGGTTGCCTTGACTTTCAGAAACATTCAGGCTGCTGTTATTCCGTAACTGGTTGCTGCCTGCTGTAGTAAATATATTCCCGGGGCCGTCATTGGCATATTTATATCCATAGATAATATTTCTGAAATTGTTTTTATCCACTCCGAAACTGGTGCGTAATGTAAGCCAGCTGATGGGCTTATACTCACCAATAACTGTTCCCTGGAAACGGTCGCCTTTGCCGGAATTGTCATTTTTATCCTGTGTTACCAAAGGGTTGCCTACGTTATTAGCCAATGAAGTATTACCATATTTTCCATTCCGGAATGCCGGCACATAAGGTGCTGCCCGGTAAGCTACGTTAAACACACCCAAGTCAACAAAACGGAGATCAGTGCGGCTGTAGGAAAGAATGGTTGATATTTTAAAGTTGTTGGTAATTTTATAATCGTTGTTGTTGCGTAGGGTAAAGCGGTTAAAATCATTTGTTCTGATAATACCCTCATCTGTAAGCAACCCTGCGCTGATAAAATAATTAATTTTTTCACTACCACCAGCCATAGACAGGTTATGATTTTGAAAGAACCCTTTTTTTAGCACTTCATCATACCAATCTGTATTTGCCCCGTTTGCTAATAATGCCTGGGTAACAATGCTATCACTATTGTTGTAGTATATATTGGCTTCATTTATATAACCTGCGTACTGATTAGCCCCTGCCATATTTACTAATTTGGTAGCTTCTTTTACGCCAAAAGATGCATCGTAATTGATAACTAATTTTCCTGGCCGGCCTCTTTTGGTAGTGATCAGAACAACACCATTAGCTGCCCGCATGCCATAAATAGCTGTCGCAGAAGCATCTTTTAAGATGTCCATCGTTACAATATCGGCGGAATTAATATTTCGGATATCATCGTTAATAACCCCATCAACAACGTACAAAGGATTTGCGCCTGCCAGCATAGTACCTGTACCACGAATACGAATCACAGGTAATGCATTCGGGTCACCACTTGTAATAACCTGTACGCCAGCCACTTTGCCTTGTACCGCCTGGGTAGCAGTAAGTACAGGCTGCTTGGCAAGCTCGGCCCCCGATACGGAAGCTACCGAACCGGTCAGGTCTCTTTTTCTTTGGGTGCCATAGCCCACCACTACTACCTGGTCTAACGATTGGGAAGCAGCGGCAGTAAGTGAAATACTAACCGAAGTGCGGCCACCAATGGCTACATCCCGGGTACCATATCCTAAAGCAGAAATGGTGAGCGTAGCATTGGGGCCTGCCGTAATTGTAAAATTTCCGGTGGCATCGGTAGCTACACCGGTACTGCCGCCCTTAACCGTTACAGAAGCACCACTTACGCCGGCACCGGTTGAATCGGTTACCCGCCCGGTTACCCGAACATCCTGCGCTGTAGCCTGCAGGCTAAAAAACAGTAATACAAAGGAGAAGATTTTTACAAGCAGTTGTTTTGTGATAGCAGAAAAAAGTCTCCTGCTCTTTGTTTTCATTTTTTTCATTGATTCGATTGACTTAAGTAATTTGAATTCTTTACCGGAAAGGATAATAGTAGTTCGCAAAAGCATTACCGGATGATTTTGCTGTGCCGGATGTTGTTAACTGGTATTGAGTGTAATGGATAATTGCATAAGCATAGCCTTTGAAGAGGTAAGATAAAAATAGCTTTCGTGAAATGAGAAAATTTTGAACTCTCTTTACTAAAAAAGTCGCCTTAGAGATAATATTACATAAAGGCAAAGTCGCCGGTAACATATATTTTTCTTTAAATAAAATCTCAGAAAAAAACAGGCAGTTACGTATAGGATTAGTGTAACTAATTAAAGTGATTTTTAACCGCAACAGGTTAGTGGCAGGCAATTCCGGCATGGCAATCCTAAAATAATATTAATACTATTTTAGCTTTTAAGACAATAAATGTAAGGTATTAAGCTGCATCTATACAAACTTTATTTTAAAGCACCATCCTGTACTGCCTGCCGGTTATCCGGCTTTATTTTGACGGAGGAATTTTTCTTTTACCCGGCAGTTACTTATGGTCAATAACATTTTCATCATTTAAATGAACGCAATACTATTCGTAACGGAGAGCTGTAATCGGATCAAGGCGGGCTGCTTTGCGGGCCGGGTAATATCCTGCAAGTAAACCGGTAATAAAGCAGATAACTACACCCAGAAATACCCATAGCCAGGGAATAATAAAACCGGTTTCCAACACCAACGCAAACCCATTACCAACAAGTACGCCCAGAAAAATACCAATCGCTGCACCCATCAGGCTGATGATGATGGACTCGTAAAGAAACTGCTGGCGTACCACTTTGCGGGTGCCCCCTAATGCTTTAATCAATCCTACTTCTTTTGTACGCTCCGTTACGGCTACCAGCATAATATTCATCAGCCCGATGGCAGCGCCGATCAGCGTAATCAACCCGATAATACCTGCCGAGCCGCTGATGCCCGCCAAAAATCCAATAAATGTTTCAGCCAGTGCATCACTTTTATCAATGTAAAAATTTTCGTCATCCGCTACATCCAGTTTGCGGATAGGTCTGAATGTGCCGGTTGCCTGGCCAATGGCATCATTCATCATCGTATAATCGTTTACCATTACCCCGATATTAAAAGAAGTACCGGCATCGGGTTGGCGGCGAACATTGTTGTACGTTGTAATAACCAGGTTATCCAGGTTCAAAAAGGCGCTGGCGCCTTTTGCTTTAAGGGTACCAATCACTAAGTAAGGCAGCCCCCCCACTTTAATTATTTTACCAATAGCCGATTCTGAATTTTCATTAAACAGCTTTTTTACCAGTTCGTTACCAATGATACAAACGCTCCGGCCATTGTCAATTTCCAGCGTACTAAAGTTGCGTCCGCTTTCCAGTGAGTAGCCATTCAGCGCTAAATAATTTTCGTCGCCGCCCTGCACAACGATATTCGGATTAGTCTTAATACTTGTTTTACTGGTTGTATAAGCTACTTCTTTTCCATTGCCGCCCCGTATAGCTATGCTTACCAGGGCCGGGTAAGTAAAACGGTCTTTAAATGTTTTAGCTTCCTGGTAAGAGATGACCCGGCCTTCGTTGCTTTTACGCTGCTTCAGATTGGAACGTTTGGTTTTTACTACCTGCTGGCCCCTGCCGCCACCCATGCGGAACTGCCGCTCCCGGAAACGGATACTAAATGCATTGGCTCCCATGGTACTAAAGCTTTCCCGCAGGCTTTGGTTCATGGCTTCAATTGCGGTAATAATGCCCATCAGTGCCATGATACCAATAGCAATAATCGCTACGGTAAGGCCGGTACGAAGTTTATTACCTTTAATTGTTTGCCAGGCCAGTTGAAGGGTATCGCTGAATTTCATTGATTAAAATATGCAAACCTGCTTGCAGGCAGGCAAGTTACTCAATTGCCTGATGGGTAAGTGAATATAAATGAATAACAGGCAATTAGCAAAAAGGCAAAAGAATATAAAAAGAGCTTTACAAGGTAAATGTAATAGGCAGTCTTGTAAAAAAAGCAAATAGGCAAATGGTGTGATGAATACAAACACCACTCTATTGTGATCAGTTATTAGTTATCCGTTATTACTTTTTATCTGATTGCCAGATCAGGCTATCTTCTTTGGCTTGCGTAAAAAAGTCAGGGTTGCTTCGGTCGCCTTTACCGGTAATACCACCGGACGGGGCAAACAGGAAATTACAGGCACTATCATAAGCATTATTGAACTGATCACAGCAAGGCGCAGCTACCACGTACACTTTGGAACCGTTAAATAAATATCGCCTGATTTCTGTAATAGCCATTCCTGATGGTTGATTTTTTGCAGAATCGATCATGCTTTGAATGCAGGGCGGAACGGATAGTGTAAGTGCCTTATTTGTTTGAAGATTTTCTTTTGCAGCATTTGATTTGCCGGAAGAGCAAGTAATCAATAAATAACAGCAAACGATGATGAATAGGTTGCCAACTTTCCAAAAGTTGGCAACCTTAGTATCAGATATGACATTTATGAGGGCAATATCGTTACAGAAAGAAATGCCTTTCGTGTCTATTGCATCCCTACTATTGGCAATGATTTTCGGCGTAACTGTAGCTATATTGGAAAACGCATTTTTCTTACAGTTCATGGCTGTAAATAAGATTGTGTTCTTTATTCGGTATTTCTGCTTTTTAAAGTTGCCAACTTCAGGAAAGTTGGCAACTTTGACAGTGTCGGCAACTTTAATCCTCCAACGGCGTATCATTTTCATGATAATAATTTGTATTCTCTAAATGGGTTTTTACAAAAGCATCCGTCCCTCCAAACCAATCCAGCAATTCATTCCTGAGCAACATGGTAGACTTGCTGCTCAAAATACTATGCCATGATGACCAGGCATAATCTCTAATATTTGCTGCAATACCATGCTTTACCGCATTGGCATGTATATAAATTACCGTTTGGGTAAAATGGTGATTGTTATTTATCAAAACCCGTTTAAAAGGCTTGTAAAATAAATTACCGGATCTATTCTCTGTTTTATTAAACGCCTGTGCGTATGATTGGAAAAACCTTTTGAATGTCTTTTCGATAAGGACACCTAGGACTATCTCCTCTTTTATTAAACTGCTGTTCTGTAATTGTAAGATTTGTTTTTGGTAATTGTTTGAAGTATTTTTTTATTTCATCAAGCGGTTTTATACGCACTAATAAATGAAAATGATTGGGCAGTAAACACCAGCAATATGTGCTGATAAAAGGTGAAAGCAGGGCAGCGTATTTTCTTAAAAAGAAATACCGGTTTTCATCTGACAGAAAAAGTAACTCTTGATTATTTGTGCGGTTGTAAATATGATATAACTCATTCTCTTCAAAATCCGCCAGGTATTTTTGGTTGATAGGCATGTGTAATAATTTGAAGTTACCAACTTGTAGTAAAAGTTGCAAACTCTTCTGGCGTTGACAACTTTAAATGGATGACTGTCTGCGGGCTCCCTGCTTATAGGGATGCCAACTCCAAGAGAGTTGGCATCCCACTATCTCTCCTTTGCCTTAAATGACCACGTAATCGTAAATTCCGAAACAATTTCACCGGAACTATTTTTGCCAATGCTGATACACGCTACCGTTTGTCCCTCAACTGCAGACTTACTTTTTTCAATTACTTCTTTTATAGCCAATCCTTTATCACAAGTAAAATAAATGCGGCTGGTGGCTTTTTTAAAATACTGTGCCTCCAGTTTTACAACCAGCATACTAATAGCCGGTTTGTTTTGATAGGTATGCCCTAAAGCCAACATGCCGGTACTCATTTCGGCAGCCATTGCCTGGCAGGCAAAATAAATACTGTTGAAAGGATTCTGGCTCAGCCATTTGTAGGGCACACTGGTAACGCATATTTCTTCATCCAGCTTACGCAACCGTACGCCACACAAAAAGGCACTGGGCAGTTTCATCAGGAGAAACAGTCCAAACTTAAATTTATTGACAGTAAGTTTCTGGAAAGAAGAAAACATAGTCGTGAATGGTGAATCGTCAATGAAGAACCGTAACTGATCTAATATACTTTTACTGAATCAGATTTTTTTTTACCCGTCCACTATCAGAATTTGCTAATTTGCTAATTGTCGCATTTGCTAATTAGTTTTTCGCAAACACCCACTTCATCATTTGCTTCCAGCTTCCTTTTTTACCATACATTAAAATACCGGTCCGGTAAATTTTCCCGGCCATCCAGGTAGTGCCCAAAAAGCCGCCGATGAGCAATGCCATAGACAATGCAATCTGCCAGGCGGGCGGATCGCTGGGTATGCGGGCCATCATAACAATGGGCGAAGTAAACGGTATGATACTACCCCAGAAAGCCAGTGAACTATCAGGGTTTTGTATAGCAGATTGCATAATAATAAAACCAAATACAATCGGCATCATAATCGGGAACATCAACGATTGTGCATCCTGCGGATCTTCATTTACCATACAGCCTACGGATGCAAATAAAGCCGCATAAAACAAGTAGCCACCTAAAAAGTAAAACAGAAAGCAGGGGATAATCCTGGCCCAGTTAGCACTTCCTAACATACCAAAAATATTTTGGGATAATTGCATAGTATTAGCAGCCGGTATATTGCCCTGCATCGGGTTGTTCTGCTGTGCTTCCGCTACCTGCTGCAACGTATCATGCGGTATAAAAAATTGCGATAACGCCGCCAGCCCAAATATCAAAATCAGCCATAATAAAAACTGGGTGAGGCCAACCGCACCAATACCTAATATTTTCCCCATCATTAACTGAAAAGGCTTCACACTACTGACAATTACTTCTGCAATACGGCTGGTTTTTTCCTCCATAACACCCCGCATTACCATGGCACCATAAATAAACATCATGATGTATATGAGAATGCCGCTGCCAAAGCCGATGCCATATGCCAGTCCGCTGCTGGTTTTAACGTCGCCTCTACCTTCCGCTATTTCTACGTAATCGGATTGGGGAGCAGTCTTACGCAAACTATCCAGCATTACCCCGGTGATACCTTGTTTCTGCAATACCTTGTCTTCGATGGCATTGTTTATTTTGTCTTCTATTTTTGAAGTGGCACTTATACCTAATTGCTTGGGTGAGCGAATGGTATAATTTAATTTACTGTTGCCATCCCAGACCGGTATTACCAATAACCCGGTGTACCCTTTCTTCTTATACACTGACGAAGCGGTATCAGCAGTCGAAACAAAATCGAATTGTAAATTATCGCTGCTTTTGAGGGCTCCTTTAAAGTAATTGTTGGGATCGTAAACCGCTATCTTATTATTGCTTCGGGATTTAATGGATAAATAAGCGGTGCCGAAAATAAATGCAACAATTACAATTGGCAGCAAAAAAGTAGAAAGCAAAAATGTTCTGTTTCTTACCCGGGCAAGGTATTCCCGTTTAAAAATGAGTCCGATTTTTTTCATAATACGTAATGTGAAAATTAGCAAACGATAGTTATTGTTTTATTTTCAAACAATCAATCAGCAATAAGAAGTGTCTAAAAAATAGAAGCTTAACGGTAAGATTCAATAATTAGCTATGTAATTTATTCACGAACCAAAATTATTAAATCGCATAATTTATATCTTTTGAGTCGTCTCCTTCACATAATCAATTTTCAACGATTTCCTTCTTTTCAAACTGACGTGTTGTTGGTGTATCGCCTACCAACTTTATAAAAATATCATTCAGCGATGGTAGTACTTCGTTAAAAGAATTAATGATCACGTTCTGCCGGATAAAGTGGTTGAGTATATCGTTCGGTGTAATGCCCTCATTTAGTTTCAATATAACATCTTCCGGCGTATGCTTCACCACCGTAAAAATATGGGTGTGCATGTGTTCCGGCATTGTATGGGCTCCCAGGTGAAACAGGTTTTCCTTGAACTGCTGCTTAACTCCCTTCACGGTGCCGTCCAGTATTTTTTTGCCTTTATTCACCAGAATGATGTGATTGCAGATTTCCTCTACCTGCTCCATACGGTGGGTACTGAATACAATGGTGCTGCCGGTTTTGGCCAGGTTAAAAATCTCATCTTTTATCAGGTTGGCATTTACCGGATCGAGACCGCTGAAGGGTTCATCCAGAATTACCAGTTTCGGATTGTGCAGTACCGTAATTACAAACTGAAATTTCTGACTCATGCCTTTACTCAGGTCGTCTACTTTTTTATTCCACCAGCTTTGCATTTCCAACTTTACAAACCATTTTTTGGTAGATTCCATGGCATCGTTTCGGCTAAGGCCTTTTAGCTGCGCCAGGTAGAGTGCCTGTTCGCCTATTTTCATCTTTTTATACAGGCCCCGCTCCTCCGGCATGTACCCGATATTGATGATGTCATTCATCGCATCGAACTTGCGTCCGGCAAATTGAATATTTCCGCTATCGGGATAAAAGATGCCGGTAATCATGCGGATGAGTGTGGTTTTACCGGCGCCGTTCGGTCCCAGCAAACCAAATATGCTGCCTTGCTCAATGTTGAAGCTGACATCGTCTACCGCCTTTTGGGTGGCGTAATACTTTTTTAAGTTGGCTACTTCCAGCAGGTTGGCCATGGAGGAAAAATGTTTTGGTAAATGTAATGGGCGTAACAATGGAAGAAGCGAAGATTTTTGAACGAAAAACAATTTGAACCAAATTTTAAACATCGCATTATTTCGAGGGTGCGTAATGGGTAGCGTTTCCATACAGGAAGCCGTGTTATATGATTGCGGCCTGCACTAACGGATATTCTTCACACTTACCATTATTAAATCGGATGCAAAAGCATAAGCCATCCTATATTTCTTAACCTTTCCCTCGTACCACTGATCTTACATTTGTTACCGGACAAAAACGCTTCGGTTTATGAAACATTTAAAACAGTTCCTTTTTGCTGTAGCCTTATCTGTTACCGGTATGCTATGTTGTAGCTGGGGAGCATTGGTGCACCGCACCACCACCCAACTGGCCGTTTACCAGTTGAAGAATAAATCGTTGCAACTTTTCTTTTTCGGGCAAATGCCTTACCTGGTAAAAAACAGTACCCGCCCCGACGACCGGCGGCGGACGGATACGACGGAAGCTACCAAACATTTTATTGACCTGGAAATGTATGGCGACAGTGCTGCTTACAAAATGCCATTAGATTGGGAAACGGCCACAATCCGGTATACCAAAGACAGTCTGTTGAAATATGGGTATGTACCATATGAAGTAACCCGGTTACAAAAAAAACTGACGGAAGCTTTCAGAACAAAAGATAAAGAGCAAATCCTGTTTATTGCCTCAGACTTAGCCCACTACATTGAAGACGCAAACGTACCGCTTCACACCAGTGTTAATTATGATGGCCAGCTTACCAATCAAAAAGGACTTCACTCATTATGGGAAAGCATGATACCCGAACTGGAAATAAGTTCTATGAATTTGAAAGCACAAAAAAACGCTTCGCATCTTACTCATCCGGAGGAAGCCATCTGGAAAGCTATCCGGCATGCTCATCGTTTAGTATCAGCTGTTTTTGCAAAGGAAATAACCGTTACCCAACAATTCACCGATTCGACTAAATACCGCATTCAAATTAGAAACGGCAAAGAGATTAAATATTATACAACTGCTTTTGCCAAAGCGTATAGTGCCGAATTGGCTCCTACTATTAATGAGCAGTTACTTCATTCGGCAAACTTAGTAGCTGATTTTTGGTACACCGCCTGGGTAGATGGCGGCAAACCGGATATGCAAAGCCTGATGCAACAAGGTATTTCCAGGGATGAGATGGGAGATCGGCTGAAGAAAGAAGTGAAATCGTACCGGAACAATAAACTGGTTGCCGATAGTTTTTTATTAGCAAAAAATGGCCCGAGGGAAGATTAATTATTACTACGCAACGTGTTTTTGCCAAGGTAAGGTTTTATTGCTGCTATTTACGCATATACTGCTTAGCCATGCAGGAGTACCCTATTCCATGGAGCTACATGTTTGTAATTGCCTATCTTATAAGAGAACCGGTTTGTATAGTTGCAGTCAGTAGCAACAAGGTCACAAAATTGAAAATTATTAAAGGGGTTGTGCACATAATGGATCCGGCGCAAGCTACATTGATGTTTAACAATATACCAGAACTAACCGAGTGGCAAAACAGTGGCAAACGATTACCTGTTTGTCAGGAACCAGGGACTTAACCGGAATATGAAAAAAGTAAAAAATGGGCCCTTCAGTAAAGTAACAATTTTCATAGATTGGATTTAGAAACAGGTCTTTAACGATTACCGTCGTCTAATGGTATTTCGTCATCCCTTTTGATTTTCATGGAATTTGGATAGTTACTTTAAGAACTTAGTAAAACGGTTGGTTACTTACCAAAGGGCCCGTGTGTTGTTTTCCCTACAGCAAATATATGGCACTTAATTTTCTACATAAATCTATTCTAATGACATATTGCCAGCTAAATTATACAAGGTATCGGAAAGCATAAAAACTAATAGTTTCTTAAGCATCAGTATTAAAAAATAATAAAGAACTTGTTTATGATAAATTTTTTTGCATTCTTTGCAAATCAAAAATATTTATAATTATTTTCTACAAATAATGTTATTATCAGATATGGGGCATTAATGCCCCATATCTGATAATAATTGGCCAGGCAAATACGATTACTAAGCATCATTTAAAGTAATTCTAAAATATTCAGTTGTTTTCCCCAATTAACACTGGATAGCCATTCTGATAGCCGTCGGGATGGCTTTTTCATTTTTGCCTTGTTAATGTAGGCAGCTATCAAGAAATAAAGTTCACTGGCATCCCGGCAACTATTGAACAGGCCATTGAAACGCTAAGTGAAGTTGCAAAAGTAATTTGACAAATAGAGTTAAATGAATTTCCTGTTATGGTATGGCCTAACGCTAAAATCATTGATGGCATTAGTTTTTATTAAATTAAATTCATGGGGTTTTATTTATCCAGCCATTTATTCTTTAAAAACTTTTGCAACTTCACTTAGCTGAATCTTTACCGGAGATACTAACAATGTCTTCAAAGGAGTTTAAGCGTTCGCTCCCTACAGTGCCGCCATATTCCATCCACAATAGTTGATATTTCTTTATAATTTAAATTGTGGTATATAGTGAAAGGGTGAAAGAAGAATCTGCTTAAGCCGAGATTGTTATAAGATTTATTTTAACTTGGGCTGTCTATATGCCTTATAGGCACTTGACTTACTATTTTGGAACTTATACTTATGTTTATGGGTTAGCTTTTATATTTTTAACTGTAAGCACACAACGAATGAGCGAAACACCGACATAAAAGGTGAATTCTGCATCTTGATTCTCTATGTCGTTTGGTTTATTTGAACCACGCCTTACTGCAGGCGTTGCGTTTGCAAAAGCATAATACTTTTCCAAAACAAAAATTGAAAGTTCAAGAATAGCTTTTTCCCTTCTTCATTCTTTTATAACGTCTCCCGGTGTAGATGCTTTTGGATAAATAATTCTACCGATACTTTCCACGTCCTTACTATTTCTTTACATTCCATTTTCCAAATCGGTTGGAAGTACGAAAATATATTTGAACGCCTTTTTATAGTGAATCTTTTTAAAGGGAGTATGTATTAGCAGTTATCCGGTCCGGTTTATCTACCGCGATTTGTGGCTTTTCCTTGTACAATGCTATACGCCTGGTAATGTACAAGGTTGTAATTTTTAAACAGAATTCAAACCTGAAACCTACCCAACCATCCATATTGGGTGTTTCATTCAATTGAACTACGTATTTGAGATTACCCATTATTAAAACAGAGGCTACATAGCTGTAAACTCTTTTAGTGATCCCGTCAGGATTCAAACCTGAAACCTCCCCGACACTGTTGTCGGGGTGC
>CBDFGC010000021.1:0-47665 GCA_965246935.1 Chitinophagaceae bacterium
TATTTGGATGCCGCCCATGCTGCAAATGGCATAGAAATACTGAACACAAAAGCATTCCAGTTAGTACCAAAAGCTTTACCCGGAACACCCAGAAACGTATTACTGCTTAAAAAAGTAGCGTAAATAGAAAGCCCGATGGCCCAACCCGGAATGGAACCGGAAGCTTTGGTAAACTGATCCGGATTTTTATTTTTCCGGGAGAAATAAAAGCCAACTAATACCATCGACAGCAGGTAAATGAAGATGATAGCAAGATCAATAACAGGTAGATTTTTCATTGGCAGTTATTCAACAATCGTTACAAGTCTTCATTGCTTTTAGCTGTCTTAATTGCTTTACTATCATTTGCAACAGGGCCATACGGCCATAACCCATCTACAATCTTTTTTCCAACCAGTTTAGTTGGGTCTATTTTTACATATTTCAGCTTTTGCCTGCGCCAGGTGTACACCACATGCACCATACCATCGCTTGACTGTATGATAGACGGATAAGAATATTGGCTAATGGGTGAGTCTTCGAGAATAAGTGCAGCGTACCAGGTTTTCCCATCGTCCGAATAGGCAAGGTTTAAAGGCGTACGTGGCCCTTTGGGCAAGCCAGTGGGATCCAGAGTATGGTTATACACCAGCAGTTGTCTGCCACCTTTTAAGGTTACCGCATCTGTTCCGGAGTTGTTGTTCGGCAGGCTGGTTTTGGCCAATGGCGACCAGGTTTCACCATTATCAGACGACCAGGATTCCAGGATAGCCCGGTTCTGGCTACGTGCCAATATCTGCAGCTTTCCGTCTTTATGAATGAGAATACTTGGCTGAATGGCATTCAATGTTTTTCCATCATTGATAGGCCCGATCATTCTCCATGTTTTACCCCAATCAGTTGTCACTTCAAAATGTATTTTCCATCCGTCTCCTTCCGTGCTCGATGGAGCAATCAGCTTTTGCTTACCTATCAACACCGGCTTGTTTTTTACCGGGCCAATAAACCCTTCAGGCAACGCCTTTGCGGCTGACCAGGTGACACCATTATTAGTTGAGGATTTCATCCATCCTTTCCAGGTACCGGGGCTTGCGCCAACCTTGTAGAACAACAACAGTTCGCCACCCGGTACCTGGTATAAAACCGGGTTCCAGGTAGGATATCGAAACGTGTCGCTTTGTATACCGTTTGCAACCGATACCGGTGCTGTCCATTTGCCTTTTTCTTTCCTGCTTACCCAAATTTCCACATCCGGATTTCGCTCTTTGGTGCCTCCAAAAAAAGCACTTACCAATCCGGCAGGTGTTTCAACAATCGTTACTGCATGGCATTCCGGAAACGGCGCCACATCATAAATAAATTCATCTTCAAGAATGCCGCTTTTAAAGGGCGGCGTTTGCGCAGTTGCTGCAATAAAAAGTAAAAAGTAAAAAGTAAAAAGTAAAAATGGCTTTGTAAGTTTCGTTTTATATAGCATTTTTTTATAATTCTATTTTTTGTAATCTACAATTTTTTATTTGGAGACCAGCAGTAGTTTTTCATAAAACGGCGACATTGGCGACAGTCTACCCCGGTTATTCCGGGGCTCCATTCTAATGTATATTTTCATGGCATCTCCCCTCTGTTCGACTCGCAAATAATTTGCAACTTCTTCCCTGCAGGATCAGAAAACCAGAGCCCCTGCGGGGAAGAAAGAACCTGTTTTATCACGGGTTTTTGTAGGAATCTGCCTTACGGCACGTTCAGCAGGGAGGCAGGTTTCATCATAAAATCAGCCCTTCCGCCATTTTAGAACACGCCTAAGGCGTATTCCTACAAATACATTTGATGGCTTATAGTCCGAAATTTCGCCGAGCAGGCTCAACATTTATTGCTTCGGTTTAGCCAGATCATCTGCTGCTTTATCGGCTGCTTTTTTTGCCTTTGCGGCATCTGAGTAAGCCCGGTACATATCCCGCCAGTTGCGGCCATTCATATTCAGGTATTGTTCTGATTTCGTCTTATAGATTTCAAAAATGGCAGATATCTGCATCATACTTTTAAAGTCAACTGCCTGCTCCCGGGCTTGCTTCATAAATACCAGAATTACGGAATCTTCCTTAGGCGTCATGTTCGGAACAATAGATTTATATCCGGCCATGGTGAACGCCACTTTACCAACGGTATATTTATCTAATATCGTTTCAACCTGCTCCGGTGTAAGATCGGCTTTTAAGCCGGTCATCAGGTTTTGATGAACGGATGCAGGCATGGCAGAATTGGCAATAATCTGCCGGTCCATTTCGCTCAGCCGGTTACCCGTTGCCGGGTTAATACCAGCCGGCACAGCCGATGCAGGATGGGTGTTGTTCCATTCTTTAACAGTAATCAAATGTGTTGCAATCACATTGGTGAGCCGTGCCTCTTTTGCAGCATCATTCAGGTTTAGCGCCTTAACCCATTGTACTGCTTTATTTTCCAGTGCCGTATCCGGTGTTGTGTTTTTACCCGGCTCCTGTGCATGAACAGAAAAACCCATTACTAAAATAGCTGTACACAGCAATAGTGGCTTTATCATCTTGTATTATTTGATCGTACTAAAAGAATAGTTGCCTGAACCAATCTCAAAAACAACTTTGCCATCTGCTATTTTCTTAAAGGTGATTCCCTGGGCATCACCTGCTTTTTTACCACCCTCCAATACTTCATTTTTAGAAGATGCAGGTAAGTAAACCAATGCTGTTGTGTTTGGCGGTATCGTAATATTCCAGGTAAATAAATTACCCTCTTTTCGCCAGTTGCTCTTAATAGTACCGTAAACAGATTGATACGACGCATTCACGAAATTGAGTCCATTGACAAATGAAGGCTTCATGATAATTTGCTTAAAGCCGGGTGCTGTATCACCGGATTGAATGCCTGCTAAATTTTCGTAATACCAGATAATCAAATCGCCGAGTAACATTACGTGGTTGCCACTGTTCATGGCCGGATCGGCTGTATTGCCATTCCACAATTCCCAAATGGTAGTAGCACCGTTTTTAAGCATATAACCCCAGCCGGGGTACGTGGTATTAGTAGTTAGCTGGTATGCCAGGTCGGGCCTGCCATTATTGGTGAGTGACCGCATTAGCCATTGCGTGCCGATAACTCCCGTGCTGATGTGGCCGCTATTTTCATTCACCATTTTATTCACCACATTCAGAAATACCTTTTTTGATTCCTCTGCATTGGTGATGGCGTAGCTGAGTGGTAAGATATTAGCAGTAACGGTATTGTTGCTATATTGAAAGTTATTATGATTTAAAAACTTTTTATTGAATGCATCTTTCATTTTTTCAGCCAGGGAAGCATACCCTTTTATATCTTCCGGCTGGTTGGCGATGGCTGCAAATTTCTGCATCAGCGTCAGGCAATGATAGTAAGTAGCCGTAGCCAGTAATTCGCCATCCGTAATGCGGCTGGAATCACGGGAATGGATCAGATTCAGCGCTTCCGGTGGTACGCACCAATCGCCGTACTTGTCTTTCGTCATAAGACCATCTTTCATATAATTTTCATACATATAATTAATCCATTTCTTCATGGATGCATAGTGCTTGCGGATAGGCCGGGCATCGGCAAACTGGTGGTACAGCATGTCGGCTACATTCAGGTAGGTGCCGGGCCAGGTAACATTATCACCATAGTAACGCCAGAAAGCCGGCGCAACATCGGGGATGCTGCCATCCCATTTCTGCGCCTGCTCTATATCGTCTAGCCATTTGGCATACAGGCGGCTGTTGTCAAATATAAAACTTTCGCCATAGGCGCCTGCACTGCGGTCGCCCAGCCAGGGCTGGCGTTCGTTCCGTTGCGGGCAATCAACCGGCATGCCTTTGTAATTGCTGCGGATACCCCAATACGCATTTTTATAAATACCATTAATCACACTGTCGGAAGTTTGAAAACTACCGGTGGTTTGCATCTCATCATACACCACCTGCCCTTCAAAATTGCTCAATGTTGGTGTACCATTGTAGCCGGTAATTTCCACGTACCGGAAGCCGTGATATACAAAGGAAGGATGCCATTCTTCGGTGGCTGCACCTTTAAAAATATACCGGTCGGTTGATCGTGCATCCCGCAAATTAGCTACGTATAATTCTCCATTTTTCTGCAGCGTTTCAGCAAAACGCAGTTGGAGTGTATCTCCTTTTTTCCCCGATGCTTTTAATTTCAGCCAGCCGGCCATATTCTGACCCAGGTCAAGTACATATCGCTTCGCATCCAGCTTTTTAATGGCAACCGGTTTAATGGTTTCCATCACCTTCATATTCGCTGTCATCTGTGCCTCGTAGTCGCCGCCGGGTTCCTGTACCAGCTCTGCTTTCAGCCACTTGCTATCATTATAGCCGGTTTTGTTCCAGGCTGTTAATTCTTTGGTGGCATCGTATTCTTCACCATCGTATTCATTGTTGGTGCGGATGGGGCCATCTGCTGTTGCCTTCCAGGTATCATCGGTTTCAATCACATCTGTTTTGCCATCTGCATATGTTATCTCTAATTGCATCAGCATTTTCGGATAACCAAAATTTTTAATTTTATAAGGCTTGTAATTTTGTCGCATGGCGTAATAGCGGCCATTGCCTAATGTAACCCCAATGGCATTATTACCTTGTTGCAAATGAGCTGTTACATCAAACACATTGTATTTTATACCTTTTGTATAATCGGTGGGTACCGGGGCCAGCACCTGGTCGCCAATACGTTGCCCGTTAATATAGGCTTCGTACAAGCCTAAGCCAATGATGTACAACTTTGCTTTTTTGATGGCAGCCGGAGCAGCAAATTCTTTGCGGAAATAGCGGGCAGATAAACGGGAGATCGCTGTTTCATTGTCCCAGGGAAAAGCCCGGTCAAGACCAATCCAGCGGCCTTTCCAATCCAGATAATGAATTAGTCCAATACTCCAATGTGCAGGCATACTCCATTCGCTTTCTCCTTTATTCGTCCAGACTTTTACCTTCCAGTAGCATTCAGTGCGGCTTCCTAATTTGTTACCCTCATAATTCACATTTACAGATGCATCGGAAGTTATTTTTCCGGGGTTCCATAAGTCACCATCATTAGCAGCCAGCTTCGCTTCTGTTGATGCAACAATCACCTGGTAAGCGGTTTGCATCGTAGCCCGTTGATTACTTTCTATTTCCCAACTCAGGCGTGGATTCATCACATCAATGCCTTCGGGATTTGGCAGCATTTCGCATCGCAGGTTCTGTACAACTATCTGAGCCTCCAAGTTGCATCCGGCAAGGAGTGAAAGAAGAAAGAGGACAAGCTGTTTTATCATCGTTTTCTGTTTGAACCGCTAAGAAGTAAAGGACGTGAAGTATTTACCCCAAAAAAATGGACATATTGACTAATTTCCAGTAAAATCAAAGTATAATACTAATTCCAGTGCTCTCGACGGATCTTTTTCGTAATCGTAAAAAATATTTTTCATGCCCATTGGGCCGGTAGTTTCGTTACGCTGTGTTTTGGAACCGATACTGCTGATGCCTTGCATAAACGAAATATCTCCGCTTGGGAAAATAGGTTCGTAATTATGCCATTGATCGGTTTTCCAAGTAGGTGTGAAGAGGCGGAGAAATAAATCTTCGGTTTCTGTAAGAACAGTGAAATAAGATGTGTCAGTTATTAGAAACTTCCCCCGATAAAAATTTCTATAGTATCCCTTGAATTCTGGGTATTTCCATGGTGCTTCTCCTGTTTCTGAATTGTTATAACGCTTTCCCCAAAGACCGAACTCCCCGCCTTTCATTCGATTTTTCCATACTCTATAAGGTCCATAACCTAGATACCCAATCCATTGCAATTTTTCTTCAGGATAGTCAAAATTTATTCCAACAAAATCAGTATTATAAGCTTCAGGAAAGTAACGAACCTTCATTTTTACTATGCCTGATGGATAGATTGTCCATTGCAAAGTATTATAGCTACTCTTTCGTTCAAAAATTGATTCAATAACTAAATTATTACTATCGAAATGGTAACTAAACCCTTTGAAATTATTTATACCCTGCTGTATTATAGGGCCGTTCGCAAGGGGAATAATCCCTTTACTATTCCTTACTTGTTGCAGCAAGCCATTTTGGTTATTTAATAATATTTCAAGACCATTCACAGAAATCTTATAAAGCGAATCATCTTCTATAATAAATGCCTTTTCATTGCCATTTTTCTTAATAAAATGCCTAATATTTTCAATAGGCTTACTAATAGGAAAACTCCATGTAAAAATCTCTTTGCCCTCTTTCTTCGCAGTTATATATAACACATCATTTTGGAACCAATCCTTAGGTAAATAAAGACTAAATATCCCTTTTTCAAGTGGTCTTATATTTGGAGATTCTATATTTATTGGAGCTACTATATCATTTGAAACCAATGCAGAGTGATTTCCCCAAGTCGATTTTCCAGGATTGAAGTTTAACAACTCCCAACTAAACTCACACTCCTTCAAATTGGTAAAAAAATATCGGTTCTCCACGTTCAGTTTTCCATCCCATTCAGGCGTTATTTCTTTCGGCTCAATATACACCGGGCTCCAGATTTCCTTAATGGCATAATAGCTTCCCTCCTTTTCAAAGTGCGGGCCCATGATGCCATCTGCTGCCCGAAATTTGTCGGTATCCAACGAATCATGTAAATCTTTTCGCACCACTGCCTGGTCGGCAAAGTCCCATAAAAAGCCGCCTGCACTTAACGGGTTGTGCCACATCTTTTCCCAGTAATCTTCCAGGCCGGCACCATGGCCGCCATCAAACTGCCCATGTAAAAATTCGGTAGGCATCACGATGTCATGCCCGTTTTCATAATTGCCAATACCATAATTGTATTCCCGGTAATGCTGCGTATCAAACCCTCCAAATGATTGCCAGGGATGAACCACAGGACGTTTTTGAATATCCCACTCCGTAAATAAATGATCTAATTCCAGGTTATGGCCGCCTTCATTCCCATTACTCCAAAAAATAATAGAGGGATGATTTCTATCATGATCCAGCATTTCCTTTACCAGCTTCGATCCGGTTTGGGTATCGTAATGACCATGCCAACCAGATAGTTCATCCATTACAAATAGTCCCAATGAATCACATACATCCAGGAAGTGCCCATCCGGCGGATAGTGGCTCATCCGCACGGCATTCATGTTCATGTCCTTTATCAGCAGCACATCTTCAATGCTGTTTTGTTTGCTCATGGTTCTGCCGGTTTCCGGACGAAACGAATGGCGGTTTACGCCCTTCATTTTCACCTTCACGCCATTTACATAAATGCCATCCCGCTGCTTCACTTCTACTGTTCTGAAACCAAATCTTTGCGTGACGGTATGTACTGCTTTTCCCTTTATGTAAATGGTAAAAACGGCTTTGTATAAATTCGGCGACTCCGGGTTCCAAAGCTTTGGCGAAAGAAATTTATTTTTTATGAGCAGTGTATTGGGAGATTCTCCCCAGTTCTCTGTAATGCCAGTTCCAAATGGAATCCCGGCATTAGTATATAGCTGAACACTGATATTTTGCGGGAAACCTTTTGCTATCACATCTGCATTAAAGCTGCCGTCGGCCTTTGCATTGATGGCAATCTTCTCAATATGGTTTTGTGGCAGTGCTTCCAAAAACACTGGCCGGAATATGCCACCAAATATCCAAAAATCTGCCTTACGTTCTGCCTCGTTTACGCTTTCATTGGCGGAGTGTTTGGCAACCGTTACTTCCAGCAAATTTTTTGCGTCGTACTTCAGCAAGGCAGTGATATCATATTTAAAAGAATAGAAAGCGCCCTGGTGAATAGCACCTGCAGACTGGCCGTTTACCTTTACTTCAGCATCCGTCATCACCCCTTCAAAAACCAAATTTATTTGTTTATTTTTCCAGGCTGGCGATACCATAAATTCATATTTATACAATCCCTTTTCTTTACCACGCACACTGTCTTTTGCAAAACCGTAATCGTATTTGCCAAAGCCCTGTAATTCCCAGCAACTCGGTACACCAATCGTTGTCCATTTACCGGCATTCATTCCTGCTGTGCAATAGAATTGCCATTGCTTCATATCATTACTACCTGTTCCGGATAAATATTGTATTTCTGTTTGCTGCGCCTTAGCTAAGTAAAAAGTAAAAAGTAAAAAGTAAAAGAGGGTTGCTATTTTAACTGGTTGACACATAGTAATTTTTTACTGCCCGTATTTGTATTTCTAAAATGGTGGATGAACTACGATGATCAGTTTTGATTTTTTACTTTTGGCTTTTTTCTTCTACAGGTTCTTGTGCTGCAAACTGCTTCGTCAATGTACTGTTTGTTTGAAATGGGATGGCCGGCAAGCCTGCTTTGTTATATAAATTCGGGTGGTCCGCTTCGTTCCAACCGAATCGTACGGCAACAGGTGTTGCAATTGAATTGGATGAAACAACAACGGCATTATCTTTTATGACTGCTTGTGCAGGAATAAATTTTCCATCGGCCCCGGCAATGGTAAAACAATTCAGCGGTTTGCTATTGTTGCTTTTCAATCCACCGTACACTTCATCAAAGCTAATAACAGCCTGGTTCCCAATTATTGTAAGTGATTTATACACAGGCCCACTTGGAACAATTTCCTTTTTTCCATAATCTTTATTCAATGCCCACAGCGCCAGCCGCTTACCAATCTCCCATTTAAAATGTGGGTGCAGGTTATTCAGGCTATCATTCAAATCAGTTGTCGCCGCCATTCCCGTATGCGGAATTTTCATAGCGGCAGCCTGTGCTTCCCGAAATGCAGGCAGTGTTTCTTCTGTAAGTCCGGGTGAAGTAGAGTAAGCAAAAGGCGCTATCTGCACATAATAAAAGGGCATGGATGAATTATTCCAATCCTTGCGCCACCAATTAATCAGCGCCTGCATTTTATACGTGTACTGAATGGTCTCTTTTAAAAAACAATTGGTCTCTCCCTGGTACCACAAAAAACCTTTCAGGGCAAAGGGAACCAGCGGGGCAATCATGCTTGTATAAAATTTGCCGGGCTCGCCATCTATTTTATGCGTAGAATCTGTTTGCTGCTGAAAAAATGGTAATGCGGTCATTGCTTCTCTTGGCATCCAGGGCTCAATCCGGCTTCCGGGTACGGCAGATGAAATCATCCCGATGGGCACATGTAATTCTTCATATAATTTTTTTGCGAAAAAATAGCCAACGGCAGAAAAGGAACGCAGGGCAGAATCTTCCGCAACCGCCCAGCCTGCATGTGTTGGGTCAGGTTTCATCTTTTTCCGATCTACCAAAAAGATATGGATATTTTGTTGATGTGCCACATCCAATTCATTTACCGGCCAGCCTGTCATTCCCGGCGGCACGGTTACCTTACTGTTTTTCCGCATGGCATATTCCATATTCGACTGGCCGGAACAAAGCCACACTTCGCCAATTAAAATACCATTCAATTCTATTTTGTTCTTTCCTTCCAGCACCATTTTTTGGGGTGTGGATGAAGCCTGCATGGCATCCAGTTTTATGCTCCAATTTCCCTGCGCATCTGCAACCGTTTGCTTTTTCTGCCCATTAAATTTTACCATTATTTTCTCTCCCGCCGATGCATAACCCCAGATAGGAACTGCCTCGCCCCTCTGCAATACCATATCATTCCCGATTATTTTTGGCAATGAAATTTGGGCAACAGCATTTACTGCTATCAAACAAATAATGATAAAACAAAAAGCAGTAAAAAATTTGCTGTTTACAATCATTTTACATTTCTTTTTAATTCAACGGTTTGGATTGCTTCTCTGTCCCCGATTCATGTTTTCGCAAAATGAAACTCACCACGCTTTGTGAAAACACTATAGTGCTCGAAACATGATTTATAGCCCTGAAAGGGCGGCCATATCATAGCATAGGGTAAAGCCCTATGAAAATGAAATAGAAATACATGTTCATCAAGCCCTGAAAGGGCGTAATACCCACTCCTATGACGCCCCTTCAGGGCTTGATGGTTTTGGTGCTATCGTACGTACGCAGGGCTTCACCCTGCGCTGTAATATGGCCGCCCTTTCAGGGCTAATCGCCAATACATTTCGTACGCAATAGGCGCAGGACTCTGTCCTGTGTCTATCCTTTACTTTCATTCGGGCAACATGACTATCTGAGATAAGTAACAAGTCGGCACAGGACAGAGTCCTGCGCCTATCTTGCCGACCTTACCAGCAGTAGCCTTTCGTTATAGCTTCGTTTCCAGTTTCTGCAAGCCCGCTGCATTTGCCACTTTTTTCCCATTTACAAAAAGGCTTAACCCTTTGCCCCTGTTATATTTTGTTCCGTGCTTATCCCAAACAATACTGATTATTTTTCCATGATATAATACATTGTCCAGGCAAAACCAATCCCATTTATTTTGCGGTACCAGCGGGTTTACTTCCAGCACATTATCTGCCCGTGGACGCAGGCCGACAAGCCCGGTAATCATCAAATCATTAAACGTAGAATGATTGTAATAGCGGCTGCGTTCCTTATCTCCCATCAGCCAAAAGCCGGTTTGCGGATGTAAGTATTCGCCCACATACGGACGGCCACGGTAGTACTGCGATTCCACATACAATTCCATCAGCCGGAAATAAATAGAATCATCAACCACCTGCTGCTGGTAATTATTTAATAAATTGGCCATGCCCGTCAATGTTTGACTCGTAGCAAAAGGCCATACGGCACCGTCCCATTCACATTTACCAGTGCCACGGGTCATGAAACCAGATGCGCTTTGTTCTGCTGTTGTAATGCCAAATGGCGCCAGAAAAGATTTGCCATCTTTTACATATTTCCAGGCCTCATTCTTCCCGTTATCCGGCAGATTAAAATACCAGGGAATAAAGCCGATTTCTTCCCGCACATTGGCACTGGTATCCCCTTTTTCCTTACGCGTTTCAAAGAAAGTATCAGCAGGGTTCCAAAGTTTATTTTCAACCAAACTTTTCATGGTATCTGCTTTGGCATTGTACAGGGTAGCATCGGTCGTGTTCCCTGCCAGTGTTGCAATGCTTGCAATAGCTTTTGCATTGCCATACATATAGCTGTTGATGGTTGGCCGGGCATTCTTTTCTTTTCGGCCACCGCTGATCGTTTCTTCCATGCCGTCTTTTACATCGGTTTGCCAAAACAATCCACCGGGTAACCGATGGTCGCCTTCCCACGCCGCATAGTCCTGTTTCAAATCGGGCAACATATCTTTCACATACGCTGCATCATTGTTCACCAAATAGCGGTTGTAGATAGCATTAGCGCCCCAGCTACTAAAGCCGTGTAGTTTGTTCATCGGCTTCCCTTCATTTCCCCGGTACCACACATGCACATAATCGTTCAGGTATTTTTGGTCGTGCAGCCAGCGGCCTTCGTACAGGTGATGCCCAAAAGCGCAGGCAATCAGGTTGTATTTATCGGCATACGTGCGCTGCACTAAAAACTCGTCGAATGCATAACCAGCCGGCGTTTGCTTCAGGTGCTTGCGAAGCGTCCACCAGCGGAAATAAAACAACTCTTCAAAATTTTGCTGTGGGCATTCAAATAATGGAATATTAGCCTGCATCCAATCCCAGGCTTGCGCATTTGGTATCAGTTGTGCAATGTTTTCATCTTCCATCTTGTTGAAATAATCAACATAATGTTTGAAAGAAGCTGCTTTGAGAATGGATGAGCTTGCTACAAGTGATCTCTTTTGTGCAAAAACAACAGCAGTGCACAAAAGAAGTGGTACTAATATGTTTATTTTTTTTATCATCTATATTTTTCAATGCTAATTGGAAGCCTCACCCTCATTCCCTCTTCTGTGTTTTAAAACTCGTAATGAAGTAAGCAGCTTCGTTCACTTTTTCACCGGCATTGGGCAAATCATAATCCTGATCGGTGGGCGTATCGGCATCCGGGAAGCGGCGCACATCACCTGTACGAAAGGTAATGCGGCTGATGCTTTCCAGCGGCTGAAAAAACAACTGCAATCCTGCAGCTTTTCCATTCACCATCACGTTGTAGGAACGGGTTGCACAATTCACTTCCACGCTGATATTGCAAGGTTCGCCGGCTTTGTATTTACCCAGACTTTTGTTCCGGTAACCGGCTTTGCAAAGTAATGTACTACCCGTGTCAAACATCAGCCGGATGCCTGCTAATCCTTTTCTGTCTACAAATTCAATTTGCAAAGTTCCATTATCTGTTTGCTGCGGCACAATCGTAAATGCTGCTGTCATCTTTTTCGAAACAGGAATTACCCTTTCTGCCTTCGCATAATCAAAAGGGTCATGATCTTTTAATGATAAAGCTTTTGTGCCATCTTTCATTTTCTCTATGCCAACCGGCGCCCATAGCGGGCTAAAAATGTTCCACTTATCCAGTTCATGCCCTGCAGGCAGCGAATTAAAATGATCATCAATATCTGTCGTCGTTTCGCTTATCACCGGTATCGGGATTTCGGATACCCAGATGTCTTCTTTATTCATAGAATACGTCACCCACATATTGCCACCGGGTGGTGTGCCATCCATTTCCTGAATACCCCGTACATATTGTGGCCCGTAGGATTTATACGCACCACCGTACCGCAGGGTAGTGATCTCACCATTTACCAATAACAAATTTTTATAATTCAATCCATCCTCACTTACCGATATGGCCAGCGGCCAACGGAACTCAGATGGATTATATACCGTAGCATATTTGCCATCACTTGTTTTTTGCCCCCATATTTTGGCGTTGGCATTTACAAAACCCGGGGCACGGGTGGGGTTGTATTGCCAGGTTTTTCCTTCATCAGCCGTCATACTGGTAAGTGCATATTTCCAAAGTCCAACTACTTTTCCATTGGACAAACGATAATAATCAAAAGCTTTAAAATCCTTCTTCAACGGAATCAGCGGGTCATTGCGATCCGATTCCTCAACCCATTGCTGCATTTGTAAAGGCGTAGCCAGCAATTCATCGCAGGCAGCTACAAAGCCTTTGTCTGTAGCCGTTTTATAGAAAGGATAGGAAGTATTTTTTTTCGTTGAAAGCATGGTTGTAATGAATAAAATAAATAGGACCATATTTACCATCCGGCAGTACTTCCCGAACCACTCTACCGATGCCGTTTTCCATCATTCGGATCATCATGCGGCCCGAGCACAATTCCATAAAAACCCTGAGCCAGCAAGCGGCCACTTTTACTGGTATAAAATCCGACCCGTTGGTGCATTACTGCATCCAGATTTTTGGCAACTTCTGTACGGCCTGCTTTGGTTGTACCGTCTGGGATTTTATATTCAGGGAAAATGACTTCGGGATTGCTCCAGTGATAGCCATCTTTTGAAGTCATTAACAGCGTTCGCCCCGGGGGTACATGTTCCCCTATCGGGCAGCTTAAATATTCCAGGTAAAAGAGGTTATGCCAGTAAGCCAGCATGGGCTGATGACTGTACGTCCAGTTGTTGCCACCTGCCCATTCCGGGTGTTCCCGGTTGGCACGGAAAGCCTGGATGTTGTGAACACCGATAGCCGGGCTTAACTGGCCATGATGGTAATCTACATTAGAAAGTGTATTGCCGGTATAACGGATTGTATCCTGGGCGGAAGTAGTTTGGAAATAAAAAGTAAAAAGTAAAAAAAGAATGAATACATTAATTAGAAATTTCTTTTGGTGCAGGCAAGCCCTCACCCCCGGTTCCTTTCCCCTCACCCCCGGCCCCTCTCCACAAGTGGAGAGGGGTGCTTCTGAGTTAGTGTCATAATTACTTGCAATTAATCCGTTCAAATCCATCATTCGTTTTAATTAATTCTATTCTAAGTAGTGATGCAGCAATAACATTTGAACAATCCGTCGTGTCATTGCGAGATTGGGTTCCTGCCCAACAAAGCAATCTCCCAGTTTTTGTTGGGAATTGCCGCGGGCAAAGCCTGTCCCGCCGTCCGGAAAACCCTCGCAATGACCCGTAACTAACATAACCTAAATGTAATTTTCATATACTTATTATTAATCATCCCAACCCTTAATGGCTCTTAACCAGGCATGTGCCATTAACTGGGCACCGGCCAATGTCGGATGTACACCATCTCCTGTCCAGTAATTGCCAGGTGCTTTTTTTTGAGCTTCATCAACCACCGATTGGTAAGGGATAAATACGGCACCAAAATTTTCTGCTGTTTCTTTAGCGGCCTGCCGGTACTCATTGAAAGCCGGGTACCAGCTTGCCGTTACAGCACTTATACCCATTACACCAAAGGGTTCCCCGATAATTAATTTTATGTCAGGCAACTTTTGGCGGGTACGATCCAGCAAGGTTTTAAAGTCATTACGGTAGGTTGTAATTGTTCCTGTGTATCCGTTTGTGATCGTATGCCAGAAATCATTTACGCCTACCAATATGCTCAGCACGTCCGGCTTTATATCCAACGCATCTGCATCCCACCGTTCGGCTAACTGGTACACTTTATTTCCACTGATTCCCTTGTTATAAATTTTTAATTTTTTTTTCCGGATACTGATCCAATAAAGCGGCGGCCGCCAGCATGGCGTAACCACTTCCCAACGCCCCTGTCGTATTATAATCTTTCGTATCTTTTTTCCGCCCGGCATCCGTAATGGAATCTCCCTGGAATAAAATGGTTGAACCATCTGCCAGTGAAATCCGGTCTGCCTTTTTAGGCGCCGGCGCTGCAGAAAGAATTTCCGGCAGCACTGTTGACAAGGCGCCTCCAAGGGCTACATTTTTTATAAATTTCCGCCTGCTGTTCGTAAGAAAGTTCATGGTAGTAATTTTTTGTCAAATTAAGGATTAGTTGAACCTGGTGTTACCTGCGCAGCATTTTGTAACACTTTTAATTGCCGCCCCGAAATTTTTAAGATGGTTCCGTGTTTATGTCCTTCCGGCACCTGCACTTTGTCAGATGCGTCGGTAAAGGTTTTGAAGTCGGTTGTAAAGGCAGCACCATATTTTTTCTTACCATAATCATCATAATAAATCAACCAGCCTCCTTTCACTTTAGCCACATTCGGTCCTTCCGTTAAGTTGTGTGGTAAACGGTGGCGAAATATCCCTCCAGGGCCCTACTGGCGCATCTGCAAAAGCCACTTTAATATTCCGGTTTGGCCGAGTATTGTCTTTCAATACCAGTACATAATTTTTACCTGCCCGTTTAATGATTTGCGCATCAATGATACTAAAATTCGGGTCTAAAAAAAGCCGGGTTGGGGTAAAGGATTGAAAGTCTTTGGTAGTGGTGTAATACATCCGGTGGTTATTGTTTTCCTCTTCGATTCCTTTTTCAAAGCGAAACGGAATGGTACTTGCCCAGATAATGATGTAGCGGCTGCTATCAGCATCATAAAACAGTTCCGGCGCCCACACATTCACGGTCGTTGGCTCAGCAGCCATCACCGGAACAAGCTTCTCTTCGCTCCAATGTACCCCATCTTTTGAACCGGCATATCCAATACCCTCGTTTCCCTTCCAGGCACTCGTCCATACCAGGTGAAAACTGTCATCCGGCCCCAGAATCATCGAAGGGTCCCGCATAATTTTCGCAGTACCTGCTTCCGGTTGAAGATATATGTGATTCAGGTCGTTCCATTTGTAACCATCCTCACTCCAAAGCAAGCGCAGGCCTTCATTTGCGGGCTCATGAAATGAGGTGAACAGATACACAGTTTTCCGTGAACTGCAACTCATCAGCAACAAACAATACGATATGAGAACGACAATCAATTTCATTTAGTAATATCCGGTGATTTTTACTTGAATTTGTTTAATACCAATACCCAGTCATTACCCACTTTAGGTTCACCGGGAAATTTGAATTCAATTATTCCTTTATTTTCGAATAAATTATATTTTGAATACTCCCCGGTACGTGGATTCAATCGGGAAACCATTACCTTTTTACCGGCAATCTTTCCCATTTGTAATTTAACAGCCCGGCCAGTGTAAGAGTAGATCATTGCATAATTCCTGCCCCTCGTTGCAACCACCCTTTCATACTTTTCTCCATTATTTACAATCAATGACTGGTCGGGAACTCTTTCAAAATAAGGCTCGGATAAAATTATTTTTTTTAAATACTGCATTTGTCCTGCGCCCGACGCTTTCAACCCGTCCTGCCATTTTATTTTAGGAAAAAAAGAAATACCTGAATCACCGGGCGTGTAAAACTGCATCACTGAATTATGGCCGTATGTAAAACCACAGCCCCCTGCAAATACACTCCAATAGGCATACCGGCGTATTTCATAATCCTGCCAGTAAGGCTCACTTGCATCATGCAGGCCATACGGTATGTCTTCATAAGAAGGTTCGCCATCCATGGTAGGCTTGGTGGGTGTTAAATGATAATCCGCTTGTACATATCGCCAGTTGTCTTCACCGTAGTGCAGTGTTTCATTGGCAGAAGTATCCTGAGCATAACTTCGGTGTCCCGATTGAAACATATTAAAATCTAACCAGCTATCCTTATGAAACCAGGCAGAAGATGACATGCGGCCCCTGGGGTGGAAAGTCATTAAATGATTTTTATCAATGGCCCGGATAGTTTTGCCAATTGTTTCCCACACTTTCAATCCTTCGCTTCCTTTTATATCGCCGCCATTCAGCCAGATAATGTTGCTTTGATTTTTATACCGGTTGGCCAGAAATGTAGCCAATACCTTTCCCTGTTTTTCATTTACGAGGCCGTCTTTTACATTACCACCCCAAACGGGTACCAACGCCATGTAAATGCCTCTCCTTTCAGCTTCTTTAATTACAAAATCCGCATGATCCCAAAAATCATATTGTTCTGTATCAGCAAAAGAATTTCCTGGTGTTGTTTTTAACCTGGATCCATCGTGATTGATTAAAGCAGAGTCGCCGTAAGCATTTACACCCAGCTTTACATCGTGCAATACCATCACCTGAATTACATTGAAACCCTGCTCTTTCCGGGCATCCAGATATTGAATAACTTCTTCTCTTTTTAGTTTTACAAACAACAACCAACCGGTATCGCCCAGCCAAAAGAATGGTTTGCCGTCTACCGTCATAAAATAGCGGTGATTGGCGGATATTTTCAGTTGTGGCAAAGGCTTAATCTGTGCCGGTAACAACTTTGGAAGTACCAGCATCAACCATCCAATAATTATAATTAATTTTCTATTCATTCAAGCAATCAATTTAGGCTGCTGTTTTATCTTCAAAAAATTATCACCTTTTAAAGTTTTAACCAGCGTAGTTTATAGACTACAAAGAACATAGGGCTATGAATTCGGAGACCATAAGTGTTCGAAAGCTGATAATTAGCCCTGAAAGGGCGGAAATAACTTAGCGTAGTCCGCCGCGGCGGATACGGCCAAAAAGCCGTTCCGTCTATCTCAGCAAGCCCTGAAAGGGCGCAATAACATTAGCAGTTATTACGCCCTTTCAGGGCTCCTTCATTCCAAAATAACCTCATAACCCGGGGCTTAAACTCCGGGCTAAGTTATTGTCGCCCTTTCAGGGCTATGCAAAAGAACTTTTTAATATCTCTAACACCTTTAGTTTATGACTTTGTAGAGCACAATTACGCATTATCAATTTTCAATTATTTCTCAATCCACAACACAACAGCACCACCACCTGGCGAATTCAAATTTATCTTACTACCACTGTTTACTGTTTCTTCTTTTATTGTTGTTCCATTTCTCACATCTATCCAATGCAGTTTTAAGCTGCCTGAAAAAGCACTCAAATCAACCGGCAGCGATGAACTGTTATCGCTATAAACAATCATCCCGTTTTTTCCAATCAATATCCATTGTTTTTTTACGGATGAACTAACAGTCTGCATAGCGGAAGCAGCTTTTAGAAAACCGGGTTCTTTAATCACAGGTATATGCGGTAATGAACCACCCGCCATAAAAACAGCCCAGCCAAAATCATCAAATCCTTCACCCGAGTACATTACCGCCTTGGCCGGAAACTTAGTCCTGTATTCAGCTACAGCCCGGTACACCTGTTCAAATGAACTACGCTTGGGTTTCAGTAAACGGGCATGCTGACGAGGCGCTAAATTCTGTCCGCCTTTGGGTGCATATTCCGTACTATCGAACTGGTAATTCCAATAGCGAATATCAATCACATCAATGGCGGCAGCCCGTTTAGCATCGGCTAAAATGGCGTCCTGCACATCCTTTGTAGTAGCTAATGCAATCAGTTCTTTTTTCTTGTTGATTGCTTCCCAGCTTTTAACCGCATCTACCCAAAACTGTACAAAATGCAATGGGCCGGTAAACTCCTCACCAATTTCCTGAATGACGCTGTTATTGTCCTTAAAATTATTCAGGCATTGGTAAATAAAAGCCTTGTGCAGTTTCTTGCGAATGGCATTCGTGGTATCATAAAACTGCTCCGCCATAAACACCCGTTTATCACCCGCAAAAGGTACCGGTTCCGGGAAGCCGGTATTGTTGATATTGTTGACCGGTCGCCAGGGAAAATCAACGTAATGAGCACCGGCTTCAATAATATTATGTTGAAAATAATTTTTATGTATGAGCACTAATCCTTTCTGATCTGCCTGGTCTGCAAACTGTTGTAGCCGCATCCAGTACCAGGAATTGTATTGTGTTAAATCATATTTACTTAATCCATCCCAGGCCGTTTCTTTTCCGGTACGGGCAAAAGGCAATTCGTAAAACGGTGGCCATACATCGCCGTCCATCCGGCGAATACGTTCATGATCGTCCCGGCGGCGTTCGTACCACAGCGCATAGTTCTGTTCAAAAACAGTGCGGTGTGTTTGCTGCATTGTGTCAGCAAGGGCTACTATATCATCTGTAAAACCAGTACCTGTTCGCCCAGGTACAAAACGGGTAATGGCCGGTTTCATTTTCGGAATGTCGGTTGGCAAAATACCGCCGGTCCACCAGGGTGCGTCCAGCCGGAAATCAGTTGTTTGTACTTCATCGCCCCGAACCAGCCAGCCGTTTTTTACCTTCAAAACATCATATCCGTGCTCCAAATAATATTTTGTGCCTTCAAATCCAGAAAAATCAAAAACCTTTTGTAACCCGTTTTCACTCACCTTAATTGGGTTGCGTTTGGGCGCATCATTAATCCAGTCGGAAATAGTAGGCAACGGTTTTACTGACATGGCAATTAATTCAGCGGCCTGCGCTACAGTGGGGCTGCTGCTGGCATTCGTTTCGTTCAGTAAAAGCTGGCTACGTGCCGGGTCTTTTTTATGCAGCCGGTCTTCCAGTTGTGCATAATACAAGCTGCGGGGGTTGATAGTTTCGTTGCTGCTTTCCCAATAGCCGTTTCCGGCAAACTGCGCCCAGATTCCGAAGGCCCAGTTTTGTGCACCCGGCGGCTGGTAGCAATCCACCCGTGAAGCACTGCATTGCCAGAAAACAGAATTCGCAGCAGCCCACCCGGCACCCTGGCCGTCCTGTTCCCTGTTTCCATAGCGCAAAGCTTCTCCATCCACATACACCACATCAAACAAAATACCCGATGCCCAGCTATCAATAGCTCCGCTAAAGCTGTAAGGATTATGGCTGGTGCATTGTACAAAAGCATTAGGCCCGGGTGCACAAAAGCCAGTGGCAAAATCGTGGTAGCCGGAATCGGCATAACAGCGCTGAAATAAGGTTTGCGTGGCTGCCGTAAAGAAAGTGTTACGCCGCTGTCCGCCGATTTCTGAAACCGGTTCCAGTGATTTACAATCTTCTACGGTGATGCGGCCGGCCCCTTCCCAAAGGGCTACTGCCGAACCGGCAAAATGATGAAACTGTACCTGTCTTACCCATGCATCAGAAACATTATTCATGGTAATGGCAAACCAGCAATGTGCTTCGTCTTTCGGATTTGCTTTGTTATAGGTTGATTGAAGCGTTAGGTTTTCAATTCCAATATTATTGATTAAACCCGGCTGTTCATACACAGCAATTGTGCCGCCACCATACGTCGTATCCAATGCGGTTGTTATTGGTGCATCAACCGTGACTTCGTTACCGGATACAGCCGCTACTTTTCGCATCCATTTAATTTCCCGTTCACCCGGTTTCCATCCTAATGCCGATTCTCCCCGCCAAAAGTTTTGGTTCCTGTCTGGTCTATCCAGGCTTGCGTACAAGGGCGACGAATGATTACGTTATCACCAGCTTTTATTTCCGTTGCATCCGCAATATGAAACCGCACCGCATTCACCGGTACATAAACGTCTGTAATTTTTTGCTCCCGCTGAATCGTTCTATCGTTTTTTCCACCAATCGTAAGTAGTGTTTCCCGGTCTAGCCCGGTAGCTATCAATATAGTACCGCCCTGGCTGAAACCTGCACCCCGCAACACAATACCAGAAGCCTTTATCTTCAATCTCCCTGCTAATTCATAAGTTCCTTTCTGCAACTGTATCGTACCTCTAAAACCGTTTTTATCAAGTGGTAATTCAGCTACATAATCAATCGCTCTTTGAATTCGATTCGTAGCATCACCCCCTTTTACCGGAACAATAATTTTTGTATCCACATAGGGAATGATTTCATTACCTGCTTTGTAACCGGCGTAAGAAAAATCAGGAACCCGGTTGCCCAACGAATCGGGGGTATAAGCAATAGAACTTCCCCGGAAGACAATGGGTGAAGGTGGCGGCGCTTTCTTTTGGGCAATCCCTCTTTCAGACAGCAGGAGTGTTATCAGTAATACCAATGCTCCTGACATATTCCAGTTAAAAGTGCTTCGTAATTTTCTGTGCAACGCTATAAATTTATAAACCCGCTTCACGAAAGCCAATGCAGTAACATAGCAGTTCATAAAGCGGGTTTGAGCATACAAAATCTTCTATAGTTAATATCTCATATTCTACAGTCAGTTATAGCGGGGAAAGTCAGTTGTGCCGGCTATTCGCATTTACAAAAACTTATGGTTGTTTACGGGCCACCTGGCTTACCGTCTTCTTCGCATCAATATTAAAAATAAACTGTTCGATATTCGTATAACCGTCGTTATCCATATCTTTCATGGCATCACTTGCATCTTTCGGGTTCAGGCCATGCTTTGTTTCCCAATCATCCGGCATGCCATCGTTGTCTGAATCCTTGTAAGGCGTGCCTTTATAATCAGGATAACCGCCAACCTGTTTAGGATCGGTGATGATGCCCATTTTATAAGAATCTTCCGGCAAACGACGTTTGATCCAAGGTGTTTTTACGATAGCGTCTGTAACGTCTTTGTATTCAATTTTCCCGGTTTTCACCTGCCTTACAATGCGTTCGTCCACCAGGTCTCTTTTCGGTAAAATAGCACCGGCATTTTCCCATACATAATCACGGGCTTCCAGCGTAGGCATAATAGTTATTTTCGGCATAGGGAAAGGTTGATTTGCCCTTACTTCAGCCGCATGTTCACCCAGGCCCGGCATGTCTTCAATCTGTACGCCACCTGCCCAATTATCTTTTGTTACCGTTTCATTTCCTTCTACGATATTTCCGGTAACGTATGCCTTTCCATATTTCGATTTATTTTCTTTGTCCCGGCCGGATTCCAGCTTCAAAATCCGAAAGGAAATTGGTTTATCTTTTGGCGTAATGGGTCCTGGTTTATAATAGTTATTGATAAAGTTTAATATAGAAGTGTTATCACCACCATCGGCCGAACGGTTCCACCAGTTGAAGATAACGTTGTTTACAAAATTGAAATCTTCATTCATACCTATGGATGGATTTCGGGCAATATTGCAGGCCCATAGATTCCGCATAAACGTACTGTTGTGCCCGCCAATGGTACTGCCGAATGCGTGGTTGTAGGTATCTAATCCTTCGGAGAAAATAGAGTTTTGAATGGTGACGTTTACCGTCGCCAGTTTCATATCTTTTTGGCCTTCTTTTTTGTACACATGCCGGTAGATAGACATATCTTCATCTAATCCCCAACTGGCCGATACATGATCAATCATAATGTTGCCAATGGGGTTTCCACCCAGGCCATCATCCCGGCGGGTAACTTCTGTGGCACCCCGGCGAAAACGCATATAGGTGACCACTACATCATGTGTATCAATCCAAACCGATTCTCCTGCAATGCAAACCCCATCACCGGGAGCCGTTTGACCTGCAATGGTAATATAAGGAGCACGGATACTTACCGGTGTTGTAAGATGGATAATGCCCGCTACGTTGAAAACAATGATACGGGCGCCACCCTGCTCGCAGGCTTCCCGAAAAGAACCGGGTCCGCTATCGGCTAATGTTTTTACAACATACACTTTACCACCCCGGCCACCGGACGTAAAAGCGCCACCACCTTCTGCACCTGGGAATGCCGGAATTTTTGCCTTTACTAAATCTTCCGGTTTGGATGCCCAGGGCACGTACGGTTTGCCATTTTGCGCATCCTTGTCAACGACGAATTTCGCTTTTTCCCATGCCTTATCCGATAAGTGTTGTACCACTTCCAGTGCTGAATCGGTTTTTGCCTGCACCGCATCCGGAATAAGCGGATACTGTGCCAATGCATCCATCTGCATACAGCTAATTGCTACTACCAGTAACAGCGGTTGATATAATTTTTTCCGGGCGGTCATTTGCATTATGATAATTGTAAACGGAATGCTTACTGGCGTACAACCTTTCCAGCTACTATTGTTTCCACTTTACCAGGTGTTACTTTAGCAACAGGCACCAGGCTATTCAGGTAATTTTCGATATTGCTATAACCGGATTTTGCAATAGCAGGTGCATCAGCAGCATCTTTTGGATTTAAGCCATGACTGCTTTCCCAGGCATCCGGAATTCCATCATTATCACTGTCTTTATAGGGTGTTCCTTTATACTCCGGATAGCCACCTACCTGGTTAATATCTGTTATAATACCGATTTTGTAAGAATCCAATGCCAGGCGGCGATGTTTAAATTGAGTTGTTGGTGCCACTACATCCGGGGAAACGGCAATTGTCCCGGTGGTTACCTGGGCCACAATGCGTTTATCAATCGCATCCCGTACCGGTAAAATACAACCGGCATTTGCCAATACAAAATCCTTTGCCTGAAGCGTTGGAATGATGGTCATTTCCGGCATGGGTAGTGGTTTGTTCCACTTAATAGAATCTTTGTATGCACCGGCATTGGGCATTTCTTCAATCTGTACACCACCATTCCAGTTGTCCTTTGTTACGGTTTCGTTGCCCTCTACAATATTCCCATTTACATAAGCCCGGCCATATACCCGGTAAGGTAATTTGCTACGGCCACTTTCCGGCTTCAGAATGCGGTGCGAAATAGGATCACCTTTTGGCGTAGCGGGGCCCGGCTTATAATAATTATTAATAATATTGTACATGGCTGTATAATCGCCACCATCCGTACTGCGATGCACCCAATTGAACACGACATTATTCGCAAAATTAAAAATGCCATTCCAACCAATGGATGGATTACGGCCGGCATTATCAGCCCACATATTACGAATAAAGGCACAATTTTCTCCGCCTAATGTACTGCCGAATGCATGGTTATAGGTATCCAGTGATTCGGAAAAAATAGAATTTTGAATCGTAATGTTCACCGTACCTAATTTCTCTTCTCCTTTTTTCAATACTTCGGATGTACTATCGTTGTACATGTGACGATACATACTCATATTTTCATCCAACCCCCAACTTGCCGAAACGTGATCGATCATAATGTTTCCAACCGGGTTGCCACCAATGGCATCATCCCGGCGGCCTACCCATGTTTCGCCACGGCGGAAACGCATAAAACGAACAACGACATCATGTGTGTTCAGCCAGAAGGATTCGCCTGCTACGCAAATACCATCACCGGGAGCCGACTGGCCTTCGATGGTGATATAGGGCGCCCGAATAATAATGGGTGTACTAATACGAATAATTCCTGATACATTGAACACAACGATTCTTGCACCGCCCTGCTCACAAGCCCAGCGGAGTGAACCGGGCCCATTATCATTCAGATTGGTAACGACATATACTTTACCGCCACGGCCACCGTTGCTGTATTTACCACCACCTTCTGCACCGGGAAACACCGGAATATCCGCCTGTGGCAAATCAACCGGGCGGCCTGCCCAGGGAACGTATGGCCGTTGCAGGTGCGCTGCTTCGTACTCTACAATCGGCCTGGCAAATGACCAGGCAGAATCAGAATGTTTTCGGGCAGCACCCAGTAAAGAATCAGCACGTTCCTGAACGTCTTTAGGAATGTCGGGGTACTGCGCCTGTGCCTTTTGAAAAAATCCTGCTATTAAGAATAAAGCCGTACCAACAGAAAACGCTTTTTTAAACATTAATTCAACTTTAATTTATAATTTTTTTACAGATAACTTACAGGCGACAAGATACATTGCCAGACCGTTGTGTAGTCCCAAAAAAGGTTAATAAATGTTGCAGCAGGATCATTAAAATACATGAACAAAAAACCGTCTATTATTTTTCAATTTTTACATCAATATTTATATAACTTTCTTTTGCAGTGCCGGCATCATTTACAAAATTTATCAGTAAGCAACCGGCTTTACCGCTTGCAGTTCTAAAAAACACAAGATTACCAGCTATCAATTGAGTAACCTTGCTGCTGGTTCCGGAAGCAAGATTTGTAGTTGCTGCCGCCCTCAAACTTGCAGTAGACGTTAACGCAGTAAATGCAGGCGTAGTGGCCTTTTTCATGATAGTTGCATTTTTTGTAAATGTAGAAATATCATAATAAGATAACTGTGATTGCGGAGCACTTAATGCATACAGACAAAACTTCAGATCATCTGTAGTACTTACACTAGCGGCACCTGTAGTATCGTACATTAAACCAAAATCAATCAAGGAGCTTTTAGCTGCACCAGCCGTGTAATTAAAAATTTCACCGGTAGTAGCCGATAAGTAGCAAGGATTCACTTTTGCTGTAGTATCGGGCACTCTCATGAAACGATAGGTGTAAAAATTAAAATCGGTTGATACAGTAACTACAATATCCTTATGCCCGATGTATATACCGGTTGATGTATGTGCCACTATCCGATAAATATATGTACCATTGGCACTATCGGCCACCAGCTTTTTAGTAGCGGTATAAGTATGTTTGTTTGCATCAGTTACGGTATCTCTTACCAAAAATGCAGTTTGATTTGTAGGATTTTTCTGAATACTTACATATTTCATATCCATATCCGATGTAATCGTAAAGCTAAAAAACAAACTGTCCTTTGCATTTACAGTAATATTATCAGTAACATATTTGGCACCATCATTTTTTAATGTTACAACGGCGTTACTGCTATCCACGGGGTTAACTTTTTTTTCGCAGGCAACCATACACAGGATTGCCAGTAAAATGCTCCCTGATATTATTTTTTTCATATTCGTTTACTATTTTCTATATTAATTATTCATAGGGATTAAATGTACCGCCGGCCCAGCCAATAGTTTGCTGAATAATTGGTGTTTGGGTAAACAGGGTAGGCAGTGGGTAAACATAATATTTATCAGGCAGGCTGATGATGTTTGTTCCTTCTAAATTAGTAAGTACAACAGGTGTAACAAAAACCTTGGTATAAACTGCAATATTGTTAACATTCACTGTATCACGTGGTTTTACACCAAGTGCATCGGGTATATCAAGATAAATATTTGTTGCAGGAGGAACAGGACTGGTAGGTTTTGCACCGGCATAATAAGGCGCCTTTGCAACAGGTTTATAACCATATCTGGTTGTGATCAGCCCCAGGTTGCGGGTTCTTCGTAAATCATAATTGCGCATATTTTCCATTGCAAACTCAATTTGCCTTTCGTTTAATATCAGCGACCGCATTGAGACAACATCAGTAGCAATGGAAAGGCCATAATCTAAAGTGCCGGATGTTGTGATGCCTGCTCTTTGCCGGATTAGCCGAACCATATTTTTGGCTTCAGTAAGACCACCGGTTTCATTTGCACATTCGGCAAGGTTGAGTATTACTTCCGCAAACCGCATCTCAATCCAATCCATACCATTACCGCCACCCGAATTAGAATTATAAACCGCCTGCGCAGACGAGAGAGTAGGATTTGTTAACTTCTTGCAGTAAAAGCCGGTATTATTGTTAGGTTCATCTAATATGCCTGTATAAGACCACTGTCTGCGGGTAGTATTTCCACTTAAAGGCCAGTAACTCCCGTTGTATGCAATGGTTGCATTGAACCGGGGGTCTCTGTTTAGCCAAAACAGCGTGGGGTCATATACAACCGAATTATCGCTGGAAGTAACAGGCATCCCATTGCTCTTTAAATAAGCTTGTACAAGATTCCATGTTGGTTGATAGGAACCACCTCCACCACCGGCCACTTCAGAGGAAGGGCGGGCAAGTTGTTCAACACTATTTCCTAAATCTTTCGAAGTATTATATTTTCTTACCAGGACCAACTCTTTGTTTGTATTATCTTCAGCTAAGAAAATGTTTGCATAAGTTGCATACAGGCCATATCCGGTTCCAACGCCGGTATCGTAAGCAGCTTTGCAGGCAGTATATGCTGCTGTCCAGCGGGAAGAGATATTTGTCGGATTGAACTGCGGACTTGCCCAATATAATAACACTTTTCCCTTTACAGCTAATGCCGCCTCTTTAGTAACCTTTCCTGCATCTGAGGTTGATGCTAATGGCCATATACGGGGCAGGTATGCCGCGGCAGAATCAAGATCGGAAGCTATTTGCGCAACACATTCACTTGTTTTAGCCCGTGGTACCTGTAAGTTTTCATCATCAATACCCTGTGCATGAATAACTAAAGGAACGCCACCGTATAATCTTACCAATCTGAAGTAAGCATAAGCCCGCAAAAAGAAGAACTGGCCTTTTAATAATGTTTTCACATCTGTAGTTAAACCAGTACTGGTATTAATACCATCAATTGCCTGGTTGCAGCGTCGTATATCAGCATAGCGGTTAGCCGTTAAACTGGTTGCAGTACCAATATCTGTAACAGAGTTTTCAGTAAGCTGGCCGTACAAAAAAGCAGTATTTGCATTATTCATTTCATCTGACGTATTATGAATATTGCCCACAGTACTGCTGTTGCCAAGGGGAGGCCATCCCGGAATAATCAGGCTGTAGGTCCTGTTCAATAATAATTGTATAGCACCTTCATCATTAAATGAACCTTCTACCTCAAGCCCGTTCGGGTCTTTAATTTCGAAGAAATCTTTTTTGCAGGCAGAAAATATACCTGCCAGCAATAAAGCCGTTACTGCCAGGGTAATATATCTTGATTTATACTGTTTCATACTTATAATTATTTATGACTTATAAACTGGCATTTATACCTACAGACAGGGTTCTCAGCGTTGGGTAATTTGCAAAATTGGTGGTGTATGGGTCTTTATAATCCAGGGGATTAATTAAGCTCCATAAATTGGTCCCGGTTACCATTACCCGGAAATCAGGTATTTTATACCTTGCGGTGATGCGTTTTGGTATGGAGTAAGAAATAACCATGTTGTTAATTCTACACTGGGTACCATTAACTGCCCAAAAGGTAGAAGTTTCCTTGGCCAGTGGTGCATCGGCAGCCGGGTATTTTGCATTGGGATTATCCGGTGTCCAGTGGTCGGCCCAGAAAGCGGGTGCATTTTGGGTAGTTGTTGGTACTTTACGTGCTTCGGTATCAAAGAATTTTTTTCCGCCAACAACTATATTTAAATTAGTCTGCAGCTTAAATTCTTTATAGGTAACACCCAGTGTAAGGCCACCGGAAACAATAGCTGTTGTTCTGTCAAACATCAGCGTAATGTCGTTGTCATCAATTTTGCCATCGGCATTTACATCTTTAAAATTCATATATCCAACACGGGGTTTGGAACCGCCAATGGTGTAATTCGGATTTTTTACCAGCAGGGCATCTACATCCGCCTGCGTTCTTAATATTCCGGTAGCAATGTAACCGTAATTATTGCTGTTATAGGTGCGTGGATCCTTACCAATAATGTTGGAGAAACCGTTTGAGCCATATAAACCAAAGTTCGTTGGGCTGTAATATTGCTGCAACACCTGGCTATTAGACCAACCGAAATTAGCATCTGCGCTAATTACCCAGTCGCGGCCAATGTTGGTGCGGTATCCCACTGAAAATTCTGACCCCCAGCTTAGCTGCCGGCCAAAGTTTTTAACAGCACTTGGAATACCAACAGTGAGCGGTAACAGGCTTGCATCAATCGTATTAAATCCATCGTAGGTATAACGGTTATAGAAATCACCGGTTATGTTGATCTTGCCTTTTAATAAACTGGCATCAAAGCCAACATTTAGTGTTCTTGACTTTTCCCATGTAGCATCCGGGTTGGGATACAAATTAGGATCAAGACCGTTTGTGTAGGTACTTCCAAACAGGTAACCGGTAGTTTGGGTATACCTGTTTACATAGGTTTTATTGTTAAGCCTGTCTTCGCCCACCAAACCTAAGCTGGCCCTTAACTTTAAATTACTAATAAATTGAATGGGTCTAAAAAACTTTTCTTCACTTATTCGCCACCCAAGGCCAACAGTTGGAAAAAAGCCCCACCGGTGGTCGGGTGCAAAGTTGGAGGACGCATCGCCCCTGCCGATAAACTCTACAAAATATTTACCGCTGTAAGAATAGTCGGCACGGCTGATATAGGAACGTTTGGCAAATTGAATTCCCTGGGGATTGCGAATAATATCGGTAAGCGAAGCTGCACTGGTTGGATCGTTACTAAAAGCCCAAAACTCATCTACCCCTTGCACCAGTTGCTGAAATTTGGTTAAGAAAATATTTCTGCCTTGCGCTTCACTCTGGTCAATACCTACCAGTGCCGAAAATTCGTGTTGCTTAATTTTTTTGGAATAATTCAACGTTCCTATCAGCTGGTAACTTCCGGAGGTAGTAGTGCCTTCCGACATTTGATTATTATTCGTAACAGTCGTATATTGCTGAACGCCCCCGATTGTATTAACAGAATCAGAGTAAAATAAATTTAGCTGACCTTTTTTAACAAAATTGGGTAATTTGTAAGAAGGATAATATTGCTTATCGGTATTTGTCCTATCTAATTTTGCAAATTGAATTCTGGCCGTTAATCCGGGAATAAACTTAGGTTTATAATCCAAAGAGGCATTTACACTTAACCCTCTTGATTGGTTCCGGGTATAATTGCCGGAATTAAATAAACCTAATATACTCCAGTTACCAGGCGGGTTAGGACCATTAAACTGCGTGGGTGCACCATTAATGGTAAGCGGTACCCATTTTGGTGTAAGATATAATGCCCGTATGGTATAATCGTCGGTTTCAGGGTTAGCGCCTTTCAGTGTATTCCTGTCCTCATGATTGTAATCCGATGACACATTTATGTTTGCAGTTAAGCCTTCAATAATTTTGGCTTCAATACCGGTACGGATGCTATACTTATCAACGGTAATATCTCCGTAGTTTCCGGTTTCATTATAATAGCTGCCACCTGCAAAAAAAGTAACCCTGTCCGAACCGCCCGATATATTTACTACATGGCGGGTTACTTTGCCAGCTTTCCACAATTGGTCACGCCAGCTTTGGTCTGGTAACGTTTTTAAATAATCCAGGTCGGCCTGTGAAAATCTTGATGTAAGCGCTGTATTGGCCAATTCAAATCCATCGTTCAGCATTTTAGCATGCTCATATGCGCTGAGGGTATTTGAATGCACCGCTTCGGTAGAAGTACCGAGATAACCGGAATAGGAAATACGTGGCTTCCCAATTTTCCCTTTTTTGGTAGTAATTAATATTACACCTTTTGCACCGGCTGCACCATAAATGGCAGCAGAAGCATCTTTTAAAAAGGTAATATCTTCGATCTGGCTGGCGTCTAAATTTTCAAAATATTCCGGGTTGGGTGATTGTGAAAAGTTAGACGTAGGGTTAACAACAATTCCATCAATTACGTACAGTGGCTGCGTAGTACCTCCAAGCGTATTGGCAAACGTAACCGGGTTGCGGATCGTTATATCGGTTGTAGAACCTGGCTTACCGGAAGCGTAGTTAACAGAAACGCCAGGTACCCGGTTAATTAAAGCTGTACCCAGGTTGGCTACCGGTAAATCCTCAATATCGGCCGCCTTAATAGTAGAAACTGCGCCTTGTACATTTACTCTTTTTTTGGTGCCATAACCCACTACCACTACTTCATCCATGGTATTGGTATTAGCTAAAAGCTTAATGTCGAAATTACCGGTAGAACCTGTTTTCACTTCCTGGCTGGTATAGCCAACATAGCTGAAAACAAGGGCAGCGCCTGATGGAATACTGATGGTAAATAAACCTTTGGCGCTGGTAGTTGTACTTTTGGATGTACCTTTTATAGTAATAGTTACTCCTTCCAGCGCTTTCAGGTTTGTGTTGTCCGTAACCGTACCGGTTACCGTTCTTTCTTGTGCAAATGCAACAGCGCTCAGGCAAAGCATTGTTACAAAGAACAAGACGTTCTTAAAGATTTTGGGAAATCTCATATGGCTTTTAGTTTTGAAAAAAATAAACAATAAAATCGTTATAGGTATGGCAATTATTTATACTTAGTTGCTGCTTTTACCAGCTTCTTTTTTTGCTTTTATCCGGGCTTCCCATTCTGCTCTTTCCTTTTGCGAATCGTACCCCTGTGCAGAAATATAATTATTAATCCGCCCCTTGTATTTACCAAAAACAGCATGTTTCTTTTCGGCTGATTCTGCATCCATTGCCAATTCCCTAGCTTCGACAAGCCAACTATAAATCTGCTGTTTTTCTGCCACTTTCAGGCTGGGAATCATATCTACATACGCATCGTAAGTAACATGTACCAGGTTATAAGTCATGCCGTTTTTCACCTGCTCCACCTGTTCCGGGGCCAATTGCCCGTTTAACTGTTGTAAGAAAACCTGGTGTTGCTGCAATAGTTTTGCAGTTTTGTCTTTCTCTTGGATTTTCAATGCCGAATCCAGGGCTGCTTTCGGTAATGACTGTGCTTTTAGTGCTGCACTGGTTACTGTAGCTTCTTCATTAATGGCGTTTATTTTACTATACTGATCGACGATAATAGAAACTACCTTTTTATATTTTAAGGAATCTGCTATCTGAAGTGGATTGACAATTTTAACGACACGGTCGGTAACTACTTTTTTGTAATCAGCCTGGACTTCTTTTGCCTTATTATCTGTCTGTGCCTGTATTTGTGTACTAACTAAAAGCAACAGTAAGATGAAAACCCTATAAAGCATACATAACTGAATAGAAGCAGGTAAATGGAAGCGCCGGAAGCCCACTGCCGGGAAATTCTCCAAAGCAGGCAGCATATTATCCATAGCTGGCAATAACTTTTTCGTAAAAAGCATCTGTAATCGTTGAATAAAGCAGTTAAAAAAAGCCTTCTGCTTCATGCAATAAAAGTACTCTGTACCAGCTTGTTAGCAATGTAAGGTTTTGCTATAATGATGGAATATTTTCCTATTCCTAAAAAAGAAACAACGGGTTATCTCCAACCTTCATTTACCCTTATTAGTTAAATGTTTGTAAGGTTACAAATGCATCCGGTAGTCCCGTAGTGGTCGCTTTTAGTTGAATAGTTCCCGGTAGTCCGGAGGATTTTACTATTACCAGCGCCATCCCATTCCAGGCTTTTCTTACAGGGAGTTTAAGAGAAGTGGTATCGGCCTGGTAGCCATTATCGGTACCGACAATTATACCGGATGCAGAAACAGAAAATTGAATAAGATTATCTGCGCCGGGCACTACGTTGCCTGCTGCATCCAGCACCCTTGCCGTAATAAATGAAAGGTCTTTTCCATCGTTCCTGATTTTATTTCTATCAGCCCGTAGTTCTATTGTAGCAGGCACACCGGCTGTTTTTATTTCTTTTATTAAAACTATATTACTGTTTTTCCTGGAAACAGCTTGTAGGGTGCCGGGCTCAAATGGTACTTGCCACATTACATGCAACGCATCGCCTGTTTTACTTTTAGTACCCAGCGATCTGCCATTCAAAAACAGTTCTACTTCGTCCGCATTATTATAGTAAGCCCATACATCTACTATTTTACCCTGTTCCCAGTTCCAGTGCGGAAAAATATGCAACACCGGGCCGGTTGTCCATTCGCTCTGATACATATAATAAATATCTTTAGGGAAACCTGCCAGGTCAATGATACCGAAATAGGAACTTCTGGCGGGCCAGGGGTAAGGTGTAGGTTCACCCAGGTAATCGAAACCGGTCCATACAAACAGGCCGGATAAGAAATCATACTTTTTAATAATCTTCCAGGTTTCTTCATGGGTGCCGCCCCAGTAAGCAATGGCATTGTCGTATGCAGAAACCGTCCAGTCGCCATTTAGGTTACTTATCTCTTTTTGGCCTTTGGCCGGCCAGATTCTTACACTATCGGAAGGCATATCATAGTGGCCACGGGTAGCGATGGCAGAATTGGTTTCGGAAGCAATAAAAATTCGTCCCGGATAATTTTTCAAAAAATTGGGGTAGGTCTGCTGATTATAATTCCAGCCCAAAACATCTAAAGTCCCTGACCGGTAAATAAAATTTTTGGTTGTATCTAATTCCGTTAGTGCCGAGGTAACAGGTCGGGTACCATCTAATTTTTTAACGATGCCCACAAGTTCTTTTGCAATGGCCATTCCGGTACTATCGAATTGTTCTCTTATTTCATTGCCAATGCTCCACATAAAAATGCACGGATGGTTGCGGTCTCTACGGATCATATCTTCCAGATCCTGCTGATGCCATTCTTTAAAGTCTACTGCATAATCAAATTTATTTTTTTTCTTTTGCCACATATCAAAGGCTTCATCCATTACCAGGAAACCCATTTTATCGCATAAATCCAGCAATTCCGGAGAAGGCGGGTTGTGGGATGTACGGATGGCATTACAGCCCATTGCTTTCAACATTTCCAGTTGGCGCTGTGCCGCCCGGTAATTGAAAGCTGCACCCAATGCACCCAAATCGTGGTGCATACAAACGCCTTTTATTTTTAATGGCTGGTTGTTGAGAAAGAATCCTTTTTCCCTATCGAAGTGAAAAGTGCGAATGCCTATTTGTGTTGTCATTTCATCGATTGGAATATCATTCTGAAAAATTGTAGAAACAACTTTGTACAGATATGGATTGTGAACTGACCAAAGGATGGGATTATTAATACTCATTCCCGGATCTTGCCTGGTAGTTAGCCCGAATGTATCAAGCAGCATTTGGTATGGTTTGCCTGATGCAACTTTTTTTCCGGCGGCGTCATAAATAGTATGTACCAGCGTAATGTTTTGAGCTTGTGAAGTTTTGTTATGAATACCAGCCGAAATATTGACTATTCCTACAGGTAATCCAGGCTTTGATTGGTCATAATTAACCCACTCTACATGATTAAAATTATATACAGAAGTTGTAATAAAGTTTCCTCCGTAATCAAATGCAATTTTATTTTCTGTCACCAATCTTACATTCCGGTAAATACCAGAACCGGTATACCATCTTGAGTTAGGCTGCTGTGAATTATCGACCCTGACTGCAATAATATTTTTTTCAGTTTCGAATTTCAGATATGGCGTCAGATCGTACCGAAACGAGATATATCCGTAGGGCCGCCTGCCCAGATGGTGCCCGTTTATCCAAACCTCGCTGTTTCGGTATACACCATCGAATTCGATGAATACATTTTTATTTTTGGAAGATACCGGAACGGTAAATGTTTTCCGGTACCAGCCAATACCGCCGGGTAATGCACCACCTTGTGTAGTAGCAGCAGCTGTTGCCGAAAAATTACTTTCTATGCTCCAGTCATGTGGAAGGGTTAGTGTTCTCCATTTTGTGTCGTCATAATTTGCATGGATGGCATTGCTATCGTTACCTAAAAAAAACTTCCAGTTACTGTTAAAACCAATTACACTGCGGGGAACTTGTGCAAATGAAAATTGCAATAACAGTATTACTGAAAAAAAGAACAGCGAATACTTTTTACTTATGTTTAGCTGCTGAATAATCATCTATTGATGGCTGTTGATTTGTAATGGGTTCATTGCTATCTGGTAATTATAATTACCGGAACCAACTTTTACGGGTTTGGTTAAATGGGGCAAATAAATGGCTGCTTTGGTATTGGGGGGTATAGTTACTTCTAATTTAAACGTATTGCCTGTATTGATCCAGGCTGATTTTATTTCGCCATAAGGTGACAGGTAACTGGCTTTTGCCGAAGTTACATTCCCTACCGGTTGCGGACGGATTTCAATATTACGGAAGCCAACATCATCCGGTGCTTGCCTGATGCCGCCCAAGCCACTGTAAAACCATTCGAGAATATGGCCCAGCATAAAGTGATTATTAGAAACAGAAGGCAGTGCCTGCCAGCTTTCCGTTAGTGCTGTGGCGCCTTTAGCTAATTGATAACCATAGCCAGGGACATCACTGCGGTTATTCATATCAAATATCATATCACTACGGCCTGCATCATCCAGCACCCTAAGTAAATAACGATAGCCAATATCGCCTGCTGTAAGTGCGTTGTTCCGGTTGCGGATATCTTTTACAATATTCGCAATAACGGCAGCTTTATCTTTAGGATTTACTAACTCCATATATACAGCAATGGCATTAGCTGTTTGGCTTCCGGTTCCGTATTGTTTGGCAGCATGGTTAAAAAACTTTTGGTTGAAAGCAACCTTAACTAGAGCTGACTTTAAATAATAACTATATTTATCTTGCCTCTTACCAAGTAAGTTGGCAATCCGGCTCATCATATTTAAATCATAATAATAAAATGCAGTTGCCGTTAGTCCCTGTGGTGTATTCTGCGAAAGGCCAGGTCGGTTCGGGCCTATATCATACCAGTCGCCTAACCCTTGTTTTAAAAGACCGGCAGAATCTTTCGTCTGTAGATACTTGATGTAGCGTTGCATCATCGGGTAGCTTTCTTCCAGCACCTGTTTATCACCATACCACTCGTACATATACCATGGTAGCAAAATGCAATTACTTCCCCACTCAGGCGAGTCCCGGAATGGCTCGGTAAACTGTACAAACTCCGGTGCTATTTCCGGCACCAGGCCTTCCGGTGTTTGCGACATTTGCATGTCCCGGATAACCTTTTTACATAATGCAGCTATATCATAGTTATACCGTACGGAACTGCCTACCAGGTGTGCTTCCTCCAGCCAGCCTAATTTTTCCCGGTGCGGACAATCGGTAAATACGCTTGCCATGTTACTCTTAATTGACCAGTCAATTAAATTATTGGTAAGAGCGAATAATTCGTTAGAGGATTGAAACCGTCCAACCCGTTCAGCCGCATTACTGGTATGAAGGAATTTAATATCATGCACAAACGGCAAAAGATTACTTTCTTCTTTTATGGCCGTTGCATTTTCAACCTGCAAATACCGGTAACCATAATAGGTAAACCTGGGCCGCCAGGTTTCCTTACCTGATCCTTTTAATACATATAAATAATAATGCGGACTGCCAGAGCCTTTCTGATTTGCGGTTCCATCGTCATTTAGCAGTTCGGCAGGAATGATCTTAATGGTGTCACCCCTCTTACCCTCCACGGTTATTTGCGGTATGCCCGACATATTTTGGTTACAGTCGTACACCCATACACTATCTCTGATTTTCGTCTCATGAATGGCAAGTAATTCTGCCATCACTTTTACCGGCTCTGCGGTTTGTGCATTTAATTCCGGTGGTCCAATCGTAATCACGGCAGTCTGCCAGGATGTATCTTCAAAATTTGGCTTATCCCAACCCGGCTGTTCCTTTGTTGCATCGTAATCCTCACCACCATAAATGCTGCTGAAAATAATGGGGCCCGGCGCCGTTTTCCAGGAAGCATCGCTTACAATATTCTCCTCCGATCCATCCGTATACTGAATGACCAGCCTGCATATCATTTTCGGGTAACCATAGGCGCCGGTCATTTTGCGGTAGCGTTCACTAGGAATATAATAGAAGCCATTGCCCAGCATTACGCCGATAGCATTATTACCTGGCTGTAATTGTTGTGTTACATCGAACGGAACATACAATGCATGTTTATCATATTTCGTCCAGCCCGGATCCAGGAAATGATCACCGGTTTTTTGTCCGTTGATGCTTAGCTCGAATTGCCCTAATCCACAAATAAACATCGTGGCATCTTTTACTTTTTTGCTTACCGTAAATTCCTTTCGCAACAGTGGTAAAATATCCGGTCGTTTACCCAATGCTTTTTTGCCATTACCATGTATGTGCGGTACGATAATTAATGTATCCGGTAATACATCATACCCAATCCAGACAGCATCTTTCCAATCTTCTTTTTTCAGCAAGCCTGTTTGCCAATGCGCTGTGTTGCCCCAGCCGGATGCCATTGATTGGTTATCCCATATCATCACTTTCCAGTAATATTTTTTAGCCGAAACCAAAGGCTTGCCAGCATATGTTACCTGTATAGATTTGTCCGATAATACTTTTTTTGAATCCCAAATATTACCTGTGTTTTTTTGGAGCAAAATCGAATCGTCCGATACCAGAATCCTGTAGGCAGTTTGCAATACATTTTTTTTTGTTGAATTTATTTGCCAGCTTAATCTTGGCTTAGCATTGTCAACACCCAACGGATTGTTACGGTATTCGCAGCGCAGATTATTTATTTCCGGTAATTGCGAAAAGCCAGTTAATGCGGTTAACAGAAACAAATATACTATTCCGGTGCGTGAGACACGCACCAGTTCTGGCTTCATTTGTATCGTTGCTTTCTTCATGTTGTTTTTTCTTTTGTTAACCAGCAGTTGTGCAGACAAGACCTCATCTCCCGGCCCCTTCTCCATACGGTGGAGAAGGGGTGCCTCTTTACAATTTTGTTTATATAATTTACCAAAGGGTTCCTGCTGTTTGAACTCCCTTTTTATTTCGAAGGTAGTTTTTCAGAGACCCGCTAATAAAGTTCATTTTGAAATTCGGGTAGCGGCACCCCTCTCCAACTTGTTGGAGAGGGGCTGGGGGTGAGGGAGTTTACTGCACATCTAACCCCGAAACATTAACGCCGGCACCTGTAATTCGTACTTTATAATTGCCTGCATTAATTTGTGTTCCGGTATTGGTAGCAACGTAGTTCCACTTGCCTTTTGGCGAAGGGGTGAATTCAATTTTTTCCTGCATCATTTGTGTGCCATCCGCTGCCAATAGGGTAAGTGTTCCGTTCACCTTTTTACCGGTACTATTTGCATACCGGATCGTTATCGAATAAATATCTGCCACACCGGTGGTAACAGGCCACTCCATACTACTGTTTTCTGTCGTAAGATGTACACTCTCTCTTCCGTTTACTGAATCTTTCATGGCATTTTTTAATATCGCCGTAGCCGGACGATAACTGGTAGTAGGTTTTAAATCATAAGCAGGTTCTAAATTACTGGCGGGTTGTACAGCAACAAAATAGTTTACGTTTTCTCCCAGCATTACAGAACTATTTCTGGTAAATTTTCTCCGGTAAACATGGTACAATTTACCACCGCCTTCATCTGTTTCAATATCCGACTTAGCATCTTCATAACCATTTATCCTGCCTGATCTTTTCTTAGCTGTATCTTCAATTGCTATGTATACATCTGCATCTTTTGTTAGCACAAAAAATAAACTTTTCCTGCTGTCAGCAGATTTATTGAACTGTAGCCACTCAGCCCCATATAGCTCTGATGGCAAAGCACTAAAGGTTATTTTATCAGATGTAAAACAAGTATCACCTGTATTCAACCAGCTTTTCACTAAAACACCTTTGTAAAGTTGAGTAACATTGATTACAGATTTTGAAACTTGCACTGGCTTAATATTACTATTTTCTGCAAAAACAGCAATAGCTGAAATCACGGCTTGCCCTGCTTTCACATTTGGAAACGAAATCATTATTACACCGCTAGTTACTTCTACTTCAACTGTTTTTTTGATAGCCGTTCTACACCCCGCTTCTCTGTATAAATCCAAATCTTTGATGACCGTTTTATTATTAATTGCTACATCAAATATTCTATAGCCTGTTGCATTTACAGTGCCAGTTCCCCACCACGGTTCAGCGAAATATAGTTCAATTAAATACTTTCCATCCGGCACCGGAATGCGGTATTTCAAATCCTGCCGACCATACCGAAAGCTCTGAAACAACGGCCAGTCCTTTGTTTCCTTAGTCGGGTCACTGATAGTACGCTGGCTGGCAAAGTAAGGTGGCATGCCCGGAAATTTATTTGTCCATGAAATAGAACCCCAGGTGCTTTGAGAACTATCCCAGGCAATGTCGGCCTGCCAAAGATTTCCATTATGATCGGTGTAGGCAGGGCCTCCACAATTGATGCGGAGCAGGGCCTCATCCCCGGCCTTTCTCCGCCCGGAGAAGGGCGCCGCTGTGTTGCTTTGCTGATTTCCCCTGCTTATTTCTGCTTTCTCCTTTTCTCCTTTGCTCTGTACGAACAATTTTTTTAAACCCGGTGCCTTCGGTAAATGGTGCAGTACAATTACATCTTCCGCTACCTGCCTGCCATTTACATATCCGGTTGCCTTTAATACATTGTATTGAATATTTACACCATCCCACTGAAAATGCGTACTAATGCCATCTCTTTTTCTTCGCCCTAAGGATATACTATCCACATCATTGAACAACTCAACTTCATCGCAATTGGAATACACAATGATACTGTCTTTGATGCCGGGTTGTGTCCAGCGGTCGGGCCAGGTATGGCTGACGATGTACACCATCGGTTCTGTTTCCTTAGGCGAATAGTTACTGCGGAACATGTAGAACGCATCGGTCGGTTCTTCCCAGGGTGTAAGCAGGCCTTTGTAATTGACCGGCCCAATCCTGTCTAATTCCCGAAAGCCTTCACCACCCTGCACCCGGCCCGGATTATCATGTGAGGTGAGCAGCCAGAAGAATTGCCCGCAACTGCTGTCTTTTACACTTTCGGCCAGGCGTATTTTCTGTTCCATCAGTTGCGTCATACGGTCTTCGCTTAGCGGGCCATTCGTTACAAACGGGCCTTCCGTGTGCAGACCCAATGTACGCCATGCGCCATATTCGCCAATGAGTATTTGTCGCTTTACATCATCTGCGTATTTAGCAGGGTCGCCGCCATACGTGCCGGTCCAGTTTTGGGGTACATCCCAATCGGTACCGCTGCCGCCATTGCAGGTGGTAATTAATCGCTGTGAAGATGCGGTGGGATCAAGAGAGCGGATGATATCGCTGCATTCTTTTGCAAAATCTTCCGGCAGTTTGCTTTCATTTTGTAAACCCCACAATATTAGCGAAGGACTATTCCGGCGTTCCATTACCCATTCTTTCAGCAGTGTTTTAAAGTTTGCCCGAAAGGCCGGCGTATCATACCAAATATGTGCAGAGAATTGCGTCCACCAAAGCATACCGGTACTATCAATTAATTGTTGGTACAATAAATTGTGTGGCTGATGGGCATCCCGGAAAGCATTGAAGCCTGCTGCTTTTACCTGGCCAATCCTTGCCCGTATTTGCTCCGGTGAAAAGGCATGGCTTTGCCCGATCAGGTGCTCATATTCTGCAATGCCATTAATAAAAACCGGTTTTCCATTCAGGTAAAACTGGTTAGATGATTTTGCTTTCCCAATGGGCCAACTAATCCATCGGATGCCGTAGGGAGTTGTTTGACGGTCGAGCAATTTTCCGTTCTCAGATACCGTTGTTTCAATTGTATACAAATAAGGATTTTGTAACGACCATAATATTACTGAGTTAATTGAGGGAAAAGATTGACGTAAATTGAATACCTCCCCGGCCACTAATTTCCGGGTGCTTTTTACTTCCGCAATGGTTCTGCTTTCCTTATTAATTAAGCGGTTGATCAGGGTAATATTCCGGGAAGCAGTACCGTAATTTTTGACGGTGTTTTCAACACGTACAACTGCGCTCTTTTCTGAAACTGTTGTATCATTCCAGGCATGAATACCAAATGGTTCAATGCGAATTTCATTTGTTACTATCAAATGTACCGGGCGGAAAATCCCCATCGGCTGTGAGCCTTCTGAAAAACCACGCTCGTCCGAGCAACCGCCGCAAACCCAGGGTAAATCTTTAATGAAGGCAGGATGAAATGCTTTTATTGCTAATGTGTTTTGCTGATTACCTCCTAAAATCATATCGGTAATATCAATGGTAAACGTAGTGCGGCCACCTGAATGAAAACCCACCTGCTTTCCATTTAACCAAACGGTAGCATAAGAACCAACGCCTTCAAAAAAAAGGAAATACCGTTTGCCGTTTTCTTTTTTAGCCAATTGAAAATTGCGGCGATACCAGGCAGTACCGTGTAAATTGCCGTGCAGTTTACGACGATAACCATAGTAGTCATCCCAATTATGCGGCACGGTTACAGTCTTCCAGTTTTTTATTTGATAAGATGCAATTTCAAAACCATCATAAGCATGTTCATCACTATCACTGGCAACGGAAAACCAATTATTATTTAATAAAATATCCTTACGGGTTTGTGCATCAGCACCTATTCTTATAAACAGGATGACAAAAATGAAAATATATTTTTTAAATATCAATGTCTTGGTAATTGGAATTTATTGCAGCTTCCCGTTTAACCGGTAAATGCCTCCTTTTCTGGTTACTACTATTTTTGTGATTGCTCCATACTTTAGCCGGCAAAGCAAACCTGCTTTAGATGTTATTACCAGGCTTTGCAGCTTTCCGTTTTTCCACTCCACATCCAGCACAAAACCACCCCTTACACATAAGCCCTTTACCGCACCAGCGGGTAATGCTTCAGGTAATGCCGGCAATACTTCTATCGTATCCGTCTGGCTTTGTACTAACATTTCGGCAATGGCAGTGGCACCGCCAAAATTACCATCAATCTGGAATGGTGGGTGCGCATCGAACAGGTTATTGTACACGCCGCCCTGCTCTATGCCTGATTTACCAATAGCAGGCTGCAATAACGCATTCAAAATTTTCATTGTATGATATCCATCTTTAAACCTTGCCCACAAATTAGCTTTCCAGGCAAGACTCCAGCCGGTGCCGCTATCACCCCGGTAAATTAATGATTGCTTTGCAGCCTGCATCAGGTTAGCGTTGCTCCAGGTAATATCTGTTCCCGGATATACACCCCACAAATGCGATACATGGCGATGCTTATCGTTAACGTCATCTTTATCTTCCAACCACTCCTGCAACTGGCCGGAACGGCCAATTTTATTTGGCGCTATTTCGGGTAAAACCTGTTTCAATTCCTTTACAAAAGCATCATCCGTTTTTAAAATGTTTGCAGCTTCTGTACATTTTAAAAATAGCTGGCGGATGATCTGACGATCCATGGCCGGCCCGGCTACCAATCCACCATGCTCCGGCGAATTAGAAGGTGTGCTAATAAAATTACCGCTTACCGGATCTTTAATAAGCGTCGCTAAAAAAAACTTAGCGGCACCTTTCATTACCGGGTAATATTTTCTGAGAAATGCCGAATCCTGTGTAAACAGGAAATGTTCCCAGATATGCTGGCACAGCCATGCACCGCCTGTTTGCCAGATTCCGTGGTTGGATGCATTGATAGGCGGGGTACCCCGCCACAAATCGGTATTATGGTGCAGCACCCAGCCCGCAGCATTGTAATGTTCTTTTGCTGTGAGGCTCCCGGATTCTGACAATTCCTGCAACATCGGCCACAGTGGTGCTGTACAATCCGAAAGATTCAGCGGTTCAGCCGGCCAATAATTCATCTGAAGATTAATATTCGTCGTGTATTTACTGCCCCAGGGCGGTGTAAGCAAATCGTTCCAGATGCCCTGCAGGTTAGCAGGTTGGCCGCCGGGCCGGGAAGAGGAGATTAATAAGTAACGGCCATACTGCTGGTACAGGGCCAGCAAAGAAGGATCGGTTTGCGGCGTAAACTTTTGGATGCGTTCGTTGGTTGGCAAAATGGCATTGGCAGTTGCAGGCAGCGAAATAGCATACCGGTTATATAAAGACTGATAATCTTTAATATGTTCCGCCTTTAAACCTGCATAAGTTTTGCCGGACAATTGTAGCAGAGCCTTTTTACAAATAGCATCCGGATTACCAATCACCGTTTTATAATTCACAAAATTCGTAGCTGCCGTAAAATAAAAAGTTGCCTCATCAGCCCCGGTAACGGTAATGGCAGTATCTGAAATAATGGTCTTACCACCTTTGGTTTGTACAGATAAATAACTAACACCATACAACGCACCGCCTTTTACTTTTACATATATGGATAAAATGGTACTACTTGCTTTTTGAATGGTATACTCCTGGTGCGGTGTTTTAAAATAAGCCGTTACAGAAATACTGTTAAGCTTATCCGCAGATAAATGAGTAGCTATAAAATTGCCGGGTGCGCTGGCAAAATATTCCCTGCTGAAATGAATTCCATTGTTTGAATAAGAAGTGGTAGCAATTGCATTTTCTATATTTAATTGCCTGCGATAATTTTTTGTCTCTTCCGTATGATTATACCTGAAATAAATATCACCAAAGGGTTGATAACTGGCTTCGTATTGCGGAAATATTGGCGGATCATTATCCTGAATAAAATATTTCCAGGCAGGATTGAGATTGATGGTATCACTACCGCCTGATTCAGCATACAGGCAAAATGTTTTGCTGTTGTTTTTTACACCAATTAAACCACCCTTATCATAAAAATTAATTACCTGTATAGCAATTACATTTTTCCCGGTTTTTAATGTAGAAGCAGGAATGGTATAACGACGGCGGTCCGTTAGGCTTTCCATACTGCCAATACGAACGCCATTTACATACGTTATATCCTTATCTCTTATTCTACCCAGATCAATTGTCAGATTTTTCCCCTGCATACTTGCCGGTACTATAAATTCATTCCGCATCCATACGGCACCATCCAATCCTTCTTGACCGTCTCTTTCCCATCCATCGGGTGTAGGCACCTGCATCGTTTTCCAGGAAGCATCGGCCACATCAAAAGCAGCCATTGCTGTATCGCTTTCCATTTTTTGCAACCATTCTTTTCTTTGCAAAGCATACAGGTTATCGTCCGGATCTTTACTACCCATGAAGTGTGCTTCTGCCAATGCTTCTGCTTCCTGTTGCTTTCCGGTAAACAATAATTGCCGGATCGAATCCAGGTATTGCCAGGCACCACTACGCTGGTATTCCCGTGGCCGGCCCGTCCATAAAGTTGATTCGTTGAATTGTAAATGGTCTTCTGCTACGCCACCAAAAATCATGGCGCCCATTTTTCCGTTTCCGATGGGCAATGCATCTGTCCATTTAGCAGCAGGTTGCTGATACCAGAGCTCAAATTTTTGAGACCATACCGTGCTTATACAAAAAAAATATAAGGCGAATAATAAATATTTTATTTTTTTTGTTATCATTGTAAATAGTTACCGGGTACCAAATTAACAGGCAGCAAATAATTACTTGTAATAATTAAATTGATACTCAAATGATACATTTTGATACCAGTTTTATTTAACTAAGTAGTGATCCACAATTACATTAGATTAATCTGACAGTCATTGCGTCCGCCTAGGCGGATGCCCGTGGCAATCCCCAACAAATACCGGGGAGGTTGCTTTCCCGGACGAACGGGACAGGCTGTCGGGCAAGAACCCGATCTCGCAATGACAGGAGTATTAATCTAAACTGATTCTGCCCCAATACTTACCGTATCACTTCATTACCATAATTCACTACCGCTTCACCCAATTCATTATTACTCATCTTCACATTCTTCGTATCAGCCCCTTTAATTTCTGCAAATGTGCTTGTGCCTTTGAAAGGCCAGCAATTGCGTATCAACACATCCTGCACATTCAGCAGTTTTATGATTGGCACACCAGCTATCGGTTTGGCGGATAACAATGCATCTACATCCAGCCGCTCTGTTTTTTCTGCCTGTAAAGCACTTCCTGTTTTTGTATTTACCCGCACGTTGTGCAATTCAATGTCCTTTGCATTTTTGATAACGATGCCTGTTTCTGCTTCAAACACTACATCGTTCAAACTAATTTCCTGAACCGGCATTTCATCCAGTCCGTTGATGTACATGGCTTGTTTGGTGTATGCCGTAATGTTACTGAGCCGGATGTTTCTGAATTGTGGCGTACGCTCACTCAACGGTTCCGGGGCCACTCTGGTGTATTCCATGTCCAACACAATTGCCTGTTGCCCTATATTTTTCATCACAATATTATCCACCCTTATATCTTCCACTACCCCGCCACGGCCCCTGGCTGTTTTAATGCGGATGCCCCTGTCAGTTCCATCAAACACACAATTCGTAATGGTTATTTTTTTAACGCCGCCACTCATTTCGCTGCCGATTACCACACCACCATGTCCGCTAAGCATGGTACAATTCGTAATGGTATAATTTTCTGCCGGTATCCCTTTGGCCCTGCCGCCGGCATCTCTGCCCGACTTAATGGTAATGCAATCATCGCCAACACTAATATGACAGTTGGAAATATGGACATATTTACACGACTCCGGATTAATTCCATCTGTGTTGGGTGATCGTGGATTGGCAATGGTTACCGCATGTACCGTTACATTTTCGCAGAACTCCGGGTTTACCGTCCAGAAAGGTGAATTCGTAATCGTGATGCCTTCAATTAATACATTCTTGCAATACATCGGCTGAATAAATGGTGGTCGTAAAAAGCCTCTTTTCATCTGCCCCGGATCTTCCGGTAATACCATGTTCTTGTTTACACTATCGAATGTATTTTGCCATTTATTACGTGGCAACCCATCCTTAAATCCTTCTACATAGTCCCACCATTTTTTTCCATGACCATTTATTTTGCCCCTTCCGGTGATGGTAATATTCTCCGCTTTATAAGCATAGAACAAGGGTGAAAAACTCATAACATCTACCCCTTCATACCGGCTTTCCACCATTGGCAGGTAATCATCGAAATTGTCGCTGAAGTGCAGTTCCGCACCGGCATCAATAAAGATGGTGATATTGCTTTTTAAATGAATAGGGCCGGTTAAATATTTACCTGCCGGGAAATAGATAGTGCCACCGCCTGCTGCGGATGCTGCATCAATTGCTTTTTTAATAGCCATCGTTGCTTTAGCACTGCTGTCCCGCTTAGCGCCATATTTTGTTACGTCGTACATCGTTTGGGCATGAACAACTACAGAAGAAAAAATAATTGCTGCCAGTATCAGAAACTTCTTCATATCATACTTTTATTTATTCAAATAACCAATCAATTTCTTTCATCCTGCCGCCTGCGGTGATGCCTGCATCGTACAATGGAATTTCCTGGTCGCCATCTACAAAGCCCAATATTAAGCAAGTGCCTTTTGCTAATTTAAGTGTATTGCTGCCTGCCGCAAAACTATAGATATGAATATTTACAGGCGGCATTCCATTAATTTCTATGGCGTTGGCAACCCGTATTTCCGATTGCCCGTATTCGTTTGCACTGGCATTGGTTTCCAATTCCGGGGCTTTTACAAAGGTGGTGTCTTTAGCGGTAAAAGCTGCTGCATGTTGCGGATTAAAATAACCGACTAAAACTTTAACTGGTTTACTGTTATTAAATTGAATAGTTGTTCCTTCTTTCAATTGATGTTGAAAGGGCAATTGCAATCCTTTTAATCCTTTTAACTCTTTTGCATACACCTTTATAAATGCCGTTGTATCTGCAAATACTTTTGACAGGCTATCGATCGTATAAAACAGCAGGTCGGAATTTTTAATATTTACTGTTGCATTTTTTAACGGAACAATTTTTTGTGGCGCTATATTAGGGTTATTCCTTAGTGAATCAATTTCTTTCTTAAAATGATTCAGTTCATTTTCAAAAGGGATCAACACTTCCTGCCAGGTTTTAAAAATACCATTAGAACCACGGATGGGAATTTTGCGCTGCTGGGTTTGCATACTATTAGCGTACAGGTAAGTACCCTTCGTTAATGCAACAAGTTTTTTGTAACTGGCTACACTTTTTTCTAATACAGGCAGTGCTTTTTCCAAATCTTTAATATCATTTGAATACTTATACTGCAATACATACAAAGCGGCGGCTGCTTTTTGTGCATAGTGATCAGCCAGTGCCTGGTAGCAATACATATCATTTTTTAAACGATTAAATTCAGGCCGGTTTCGTGTAATATTTTTTGCAACAGATTCAATTGATTGTACTGCTTTATCACCATGCTTTGTTACTTCGGCTATAATCTGCACCGGCGTTTCGCCAATATGCTTTTCACCCCTCCATTCTTTATCGGCATAGTCAATCAGCATTTCTCCTTCCGGGCTTTCAGCTTCATACAAAAGTGTAAATAAACCATAGCGGTACGGATTAATTAATTGGGTCATCAACATCCCCAAGGTGAGTGTTTGGCGGTTGCCATCCGTTATTCCAAAGCGGCGTAATAGTTTTGGAGCTATCTCCCCGGATTGTTCATATGCTTCCAGCATGTTTTTCCCATCCTGCAGGCTGCATCCGTATTTATCAGCTAATAATTCGCTCCAGTAGGTTATTTCATCTGTTCTGTTTCTACCGGCTTTCCAGGCATATCGGCTCCAGGCTTTGTACCAGATCCAGTCCCGCTCAATTTGCAGTAATCTTTTTCCTTTTATACTGTCGGCGCTGTAAGGCCAATCCCAGTAAGATGCCTGCGGATATAAATGCAAACCGTTTCCACCCATTACTTCGTGCATGCCAATTACAGATTGCTGAATAAAATCGGTGGCGCCATACCGGAAGGGTTCGAGGTTAGCCAGGATGTGTACGTTCTCAATTTGCACACTTCCCAGTTTGCTTAATGTTTGATGTAGTTGTGCCCAGGCGCCCCGCGGCCTTGGCGTCGTTAATGCTTCGCCGTTGAACTTTGCTTCCGTATATAAATTTTTATAGATGGGTAATGCCGCTTCCATTACAGAAGGTGCATCGGTATCATGTGCCCGCAACACAATCGGAGGTTCCTCTTTTTTACCTAATGCAGCCAATCCATCTTTTACACCGGGAATGATGGTTTTGGTAAACCACTCAATATCATCTTTACCCACCCCTTCCATGGCTTCGCCCAGGCACACCATTAAACCTACGTTTGGATATTTTTCAATAAATGCAGCAATGGATTTCCGGGTATAATCGGCAATCAGTGGAATGATCGGCCTTTCTCTGTCCTGCGTTTTAATATGGTTGTGTTCAGCAAAAGGTTTGGATACGATAATATTATAAAACATTTGTATCACCCAGATTCCCCGTTTGTCTGCCTCGCTGGTAATGAAACGATAGATTTCTTCATTTTTTTTAAAGGTGGCATCATCCACTTCTACGGCATACGGGTAATCCTTCAGTTTAACCAGCGAAGCAAAAGGATGACCATTCCATAGATACAAAGAATTCATCCGGTTATCAACCATGGAATCCAGGTATTGTATCCATAATTGCTTATCGTAAAACCAGGGAAAGGTTTCCGGTGTATACGGATATTCGTACACGGTTCTGCCGGGCAGGTAATACGGCTTTTGTATACCGATACAAGCGCCACGTAATACCATTTCGGGACCATCTGAGAATCTAATATTTTGGGGTAGTTTACCGGTTGTTTTTATCCTGTCGGCTAATTCCAGACAGCCATATAAGATACCAGACGCATCCCAACCTTGTATTGATATCCGATTATTATTTCCATTAATTGAGAAATGCTCTTTTTTAATA